>NZ_AQXH01000001.1:0-1200000 GCF_000375465.1 Balneola vulgaris DSM 17893 | reverse complement strand
CCATTGATCAAAAAACCACCAATCGAAATCCACGTTCTACGGTTGGAACCGTTACTGAAATCTATGACTTCCTTCGATTGCTCTATGCACGTGTAGGTGTGCCATACTCGTATGTTTCGGGAAATGTGATGGAGAAACAATCGGCGGAACAAGTGGTAGCTGCCGTAATGGCCATGCCTGAAGGAACCAAAGCATACTGTTTAGCCCCGGTAGTAAGAGGTAGAAAAGGGCATTACCGCGAGTTATTTGAGCAAACTATAAAGCAAGGCTTTTTAAGTGCGCGTGTTGACGGAGAGCTAGTTGAGCTTGAAAAAGGGATGAAACTAGATCGATATAAAACCCACAATATAGAAGTGGTGGTAGATCGATTCGTGATTTCACCGAAAAGTGAGAAGAGAATTTCAGAAAGTATTCGCTTAGCGCTTGAAATGGCGGATGGAAATGTAATACTCGCCGTTAAAGACAAAGAAGGATTTAACGATCGGCTATTCTCTCAAAAGTTATTTGATGCTGAAAGTGGGTTAGCCTACGAAGACCCTGCACCCAATCTTTTTTCTTTCAACTCACCATATGGTGCCTGTTCTAGTTGTGATGGTTTAGGCCATACGTATGATGTGAGTTGGGACCTCCTAGTTCCAAATCGGGATCAATCGGTTGCAGAAGGCGGAATTCGGTTTCTTGGAGCACCCCGTGATGTATTCGTATTCAAGCAATTGAAAGCAGTTCTAGAATCAGTTAATCTAGACTTTGAAACTCCTCTAAAAAAATACCCCGAGGAAGTATTTGACTTACTGATGAATGGTGGTGGTGATACCAAATTCTCAGTGAGCTACGATTTTAAAGACAATAGTGTAACCTATAAACATAAGTTTGAAGGTTTGCGCAAAATGATTGTCGATCAATACGAGAATAGTAAGTCGCCCAAGCAACGGGAGAAAGCAAAAGCATACATGAGTAAAGTAGTATGCCCTAGTTGCAATGGTGGTAGGTTAAATAAAGAAGCTCTTTCCTACAAAATTGATGATTACAATATCCATGACCTAGTGAAAATGGACATTGATGGGCTTCGAAATACCCTATACAATATCAATTTAACAGAGCGTCAGCAGCTTATTGGTAGCCAAGTATTAAAAGAAGTACGAGACCGTCTCGACTTTTTGCTGAATGTGGGGCTTGATTACCTGAATTTAGATCGAGAAGCACAGACATTGAGTGGTGGAGAAGCGCAACGTATTCGATTAGCTACTCAAATTGGTACACAGCTAGTAGGCGTACTTTACATTTTAGATGAACCAAGTATAGGGCTGCATCAGCGAGATAATATTAAGCTCATCAAATCACTGGAAATGCTTCGTGACTTAGGCAACAGTGTATTGGTAGTGGAGCATGATAGAGAAACCATTGAGCATGCTGATTTTGTGATTGATTTAGGGCCTGGAGCTGGTGTTAACGGAGGTCATATTGTATCAGCTGGGAAGCCAGAAGAATTGACTGAAGATTCAATGACGGCTCGTTTCTTGAAGGACTTGGAACTCATTGAAGTTCCAAATGAATACAGAAAAGGAAGTGGTAAGAAGCTAAGTATTAAGAATGCTCGAGGTCATAATCTGAAGAATGTAGATCTTGAGATTCCATTGGGTACATTCATTTCAGTAACAGGTGTAAGTGGTAGCGGCAAGAGTTCACTTATCAATCAAACGTTGGTGCCAACGCTATCGAATCATTTCTATAAATCGAAAAGTGTACCACTTCCATTCGACACGATTGAAGGTTTAGATAACATAGATAAGATTATTTCAATTGATCAGAGTCCTATTGGTAGAACTCCTCGTTCAAATCCAGGGACCTATACTAAAGTGTTTGATCACATAAGAAGATTGTTTGCCGAACTACCGGAGGCAAAGATTCGTGGATATGATCAAGGTCGTTTTTCGTTTAATGTGAAAGGCGGTAGGTGTGAGACCTGCCAAGGCGATGGTGTTCGTAAAATTGAAATGAATTTCTTGCCAGATGTTTATGTGACGTGTGAAACTTGTAATGGGAAGCGCTATAACCGTGAAACTCTGGAAATCTATTACAAGAGTAAAAACATTTCAGATGTACTTGAAATGCCTGTGTCTGATGCTGCTGAATTCTTCAGTGCACAACCAACTATTAGTCGAATATTAAAAACATTAACCTCTGTAGGCTTAGGGTATTTAACCTTAGGGCAGTCGAGTACGACCTTAAGTGGTGGGGAAGCACAGCGCATTAAGTTAGCTAGAGAGTTATCAAAAATTGGTACAGGAGATACACTGTATGTAATGGATGAGCCTACTACAGGGCTTCATTTCCAAGATGTTCGAATGTTGGTGAATGTGATACAACAGCTTGTGGATAAGGGAAACACCGTGATGGTGATAGAGCATAACTTAGACCTTATTAAAGCCTCAGACTGGGTAATTGATTTAGGTCCTGAAGGAGGCCGAGGTGGTGGTGAAATCATCGCGGAAGGTACTCCTAAAGAGGTGTCGAACATTGAGCATTCTCACACAGGAAGGTTCTTAAAGCAAGAATTCGATCGTTTAGAAAAAGCGAGTGAGCTTGTAGAGACGGATTAAAAGTCTGCATTTGTTAGAATGCAAAACTTAATTGATTGAGTAGATCATAGTTTTATATATTGATGCTCTGTGAAATCATTCAGAATCCATATTACTCAAGTATATACCATAGCAATTCTGCTATTAAGTATATCTCTTCACCTCGTTGAGCCTATTCAGCAGAAGGAGATGCATAATGTATTTACTTCATGGCTAGATGCTAAGGTTATTAGCGAGCAGAATAGTGACGTAAAAAGATTAATTGGTGACCTAAGTTCTGATACTTCAGAGCTCGAAGAAGTAATTCGTAAAGCATCTGAGATTATTTCTGAAAACCCAGATGATTTTGAATTTCCACTCTCGGATGATTCACATTCTGATATCTTTGATGTACTTATCAAAGAATGGGAAGACTATCAGAATTCAAACGCAGGCATGGGTAAGGCCGTATTGTTGGAGCCAGCCAAAACTGGAGCTATTCAGCAATCAGAGGCTAAAAACCTATCTAAGTCTGTTAAAACGGTAGCCGCTTCATGCTTAAATAACTTAGTTAAAGTTGAAGCAGGATGGGAAACATTTACCTCTACCACTTCCCAAACTCCTCATCTCTCAGGGGTAGCTATAAACGCACCCTAGGTTTAATAAACCATTGTAAGCCAATCATTTTCAGGCTTTAATACTTCAAAAGTTTTTTTAAAAAAAGTTGAGTGCTCGCCTGGCGAACACACTCATTCCATTAATATTCAACACTTATAATCTTACAACCATGCAAGGAAACGGATTAAAAATCGGTCTCATAGCTGCTTTTTTAGCAATGACGCTTTGGTACCTATTTCCAACCATCCAGTACAATCTGGAGCAAAAACAAATTAGCGAGTTATCTCCATCTGATAGTCTTCAGTATGTAGATGAAAACCGCGAAAAATTAGCCAGTATAAAAGAACGTACTCTAAACTTAGGTCTTGACCTCCAAGGTGGAATGTACGTTATGCTAGAAGTGGGAACTCCACAGTTGATTCTAGAATTAGCGGGCGAAAATTTAGATGAAAATCTAGAGCAAGTAGTAGCTACAGCGCGTGAGCGTGCTTTAGAAAACGACACTGATTTCATCGATGAAATGCAGGCTGAGTTTGAAGCTACTGCTGAAGGTGCTCGTTTAAGCAGATATTTCAGAAACGATGCTGCTGACATCACTCGCCGCTCTACAAACCAAGAAATTGTGACTTTCCTAAAAGCACAAAGAACGGAAGCTTTAGACAGAGCTATCGAAATTATCCGTACTCGTGTGGATAGATTCGGTGTAACGGAGCCTTCTATCATCAAACAGGGAACCGACCGTATTGTAGTTGAGCTTCCTGGTGTAGACGACAAACAGCGTGTTAGAAACCTTCTGAAGGGAACTGCTCGCCTTGAATTTAGAGTGGCGGCAAATGCCAACGAGTTTAGCTCATTCATTCAGCAGGTATACAACTACTTCGATGAGAAAGCCGCTGGAGATGAAGGTGATAGCTTAAATACTATTCAGCCTAATGCACTTCTTGAAGTTCTTAGCCCTGGTCAAAGTCCTTATGTTCTTGGGTACGCAGCCGAGCAAGACACTGCAGAAGTAAACGCATTACTAGCAGACGAAAACATCCAGCGCATGATGCCTCGTAACACTACTGTGTTATGGAGTGCAAACTCACTTCCATTTGGAGTGAATGGTGAAGAAGTATTCTCGCTATACGGTGTTAAAGAAGATGTTGAGTTAACAGGTGAAGTTATTGAAGAAGCTACGGTTCAATTCGACCCAGCTACAAACATCCCTGAAGTTTCAATGACTATGAACGCTGAAGGCGCTAGAGATTGGGCTCGTATTACAGGTGCTAATATCAATAAGCCGGTAGCTATCGTACTCGACGGTTATGTATATACCTTCCCTAATGTAATTAGTAAAATTAGCAACGGTCGTTCTTCTATTACGGGCGTTGAAAATGTTGGCGAAGCCGATGACTTAGTGAACATTCTACTTTCTGGTGCATTACCTGCTCCACTTGAGATTGTTGAAGAGCGTACGGTTGGGGCTTCTCTTGGACAAGCTTCTATTGATGCGAGTTTAAATTCTGTACTTATCGGTTTAGGAATCGTTGCCATCTTTATGATTGTATACTACCGAACAGGTGGTGCAGTAGCAGATTTAGCACTACTACTAAACATTATATTTATTCTTGGAATTTTAGCTGGTTTCAAAGCAACACTTACACTGCCTGGTATGGCGGGTATCGTGTTAACCATAGGTATGGCCGTGGATGCCAATGTTCTGATCTTTGATCGTATTCGTGAAGAGCAAAGAACGGGTAAAACTATCAAAGCAGCTATTTCAGCAGGTTACTCTAACGCAATGAGTGCCATTATTGATGCCAACATCACTACTGGATTTGTTGCTTTAGTACTATTGAGTTTTGGTGTTGGACCGATTAAAGGTTTCGCAGTAACTCTATTAGCAGGTATCTGTTGTTCGCTATTTAGTGCGATCATTATCACACGTGTTGTGATTGATTACCTGACTCGTGCTAAGTCTGATTCAGTAAACTTTGGATAATCCACACAAAAATTTTAAGAGAAAAAGGAAAACATTATGAGATGGTTTGAAACACCAAATTTTGATTTCGTTTCAAAACGAAAAGTGGCCTATGTGATCTCTGGTATTCTATTGGTTTTATCCATTGCTACCATTTTCACGAAAGGTCTTCAGTATGGCATCGACTTTAAAGGCGGTAAGGAATTCGTTTTAAAGTTTGAGCAACCTGTAAATGTATCGGAACTAAGAAGTGCCTTAACCGATCCTCTAGGATCAAGCCCAGAAGTAAAGCTTTTTGGTTCTGAAACTGAGATTCTAGTTCGTACCGATAATGAAAGTGCAATCAACGATGTAGAAAACATCATCACTTCAACGGTAAGCCAAACGTACCCATCAAACAGCGCATTTGTTGAGAAATCGGACAGTGTAGGTCCAAGAGTAGCCGAAGATTTAAAATCTGGTGGACTTCAGTCTATCATTTACTCTATGGCTATTATCTTCGTTTATATTCTGATTCGTTTTAGAAGATGGACATTCTCTGCTGGGGCCGTTGCCGCATTATTCCATGATGTAATTATTACTTTAGGTATTTTTACATTGATGAATGATTGGGTAAACTTTAGCTTATTGATTGATCAAAATATTATCGCAGCATTCTTAACCATTGTTGGTTATTCATTGAATGATACTGTGGTTGTATTTGACCGTATTCGTGAGAATAGCATTGTTCATAAAGGCATGGAATACATCCCTATGGTGAACAAAAGTTTGAACGATACATTAAGCCGAACAGTAATCACTTCAATTACGACCTTGTTTGTGGTTGTTGTGCTGTTTATTTTCGGCGGTGAAGTGTTAAAAGGATTTTCTTTTGCACTATTAATTGGTATTGTGTTAGGTACGTACAGTTCGCTGTTTGTAGCTAGTGCTTTGGTGGTTGAACTGGAAGCCAAAACCAAAAAATAAAAAGTTTAAAATAGAGTAGTTATGAGCTTTAATACATCAGAACGCTACAATAGCGTAGTTATCGAATTTAAGGGTAACGTAATGGGTGGACCCGATGCGGTTAGCCTGAACGAAAAACTTCATGAGCTAATTGACGCAGGGAAAAACAATATTGTAGTAGACCTTGGTAAAGTAAAGTTCATGAACTCTTCGGGTCTAGGTATGCTAATTGGCGGCCTAACCACTATGCGCAAAGCTGGTGGAGACCTTCGCATTGCTAACGCAACCGATAAAATTGAAAGTTTGTTAATCGTGACGAAATTGATCACGGTGTTCAAACACTACAAATCGGTTGAAGAAGCGGCAGAATCTTTCAACGAAGGATAGTTGAAAACTGTATTCAAATAGAACTCAAAAGGGGTGTAGATTACTACACCCCTTTTTTATTGCAAATCATTTTTAAATATGTCAGTTAGAGTAGTTATTGGAGCCCAGTGGGGTGATGAAGGTAAAGGTAAGATCGTTGATCTTTTGAGCGATAAGGCCGAATACGTAGTTCGGTACCAAGGAGGGGCAAATGCAGGGCATACCCTTAAGTTCGATGATAAAACGGTTGTACTTCACCTTATTCCATCAGGTATATTCAACGGAGATGCCCATTGTGTAATAGGCAACGGTGTTGTTATTGATCCAATAGCATTAGTAAAAGAAATTGAAGGCGTGAAGGAAATGGGCTTCCAACTTGAAGGTCGATTTCACATCAGTCAAACAGCTCATGTTATTCTACCTTACCATAAATTGCTCGACCAACTCAAGGAAAAGCGTAGAGCAGGCAACGCAATTGGTACAACAGGCCGTGGTATTGGTCCGGCTTATGTAAGTAAAGTATCACGCGTAGGCATTAGAATGGTAGACCTTCTAGATAAAGAAGTGCTTAAATCTAAGATTGAACAGAATATTGCTGATATCAACTTTGCATTAGAGAACTTATACAAAGAGCCTACACTTTCAGCAGATGATTTAATGGCTGAACTTGATGACTCAATCAATACACTCTCTCCATTTATTTGTAACACCACAAATATGTTACATGAAGGACTTGAAGCTAATAAGTCGATTCTATTGGAAGGAGCACAAGGTAGTTTACTTGATGTAGATCATGGTACCTATCCTTATGTAACTTCTTCGTCACCAACATCGGGTGGTGCTTGTACTGGATCTGGAGTGCCTCCAACGGCGCTTACCCATGTGATGGGAATCACTAAAGCGTATTGTACTCGCGTAGGTAATGGTCCATTTCCAACCGAGCTTCACGACGATATGGGTGAAGAGCTTCGTAAAAAAGGGCATGAGTTTGGTGCTACCACAGGTCGCCCACGTAGATGTGGTTGGTTAGATTTAGTAGCATTGAAATATGCATGCAGAATCAATGGTATCAATGAACTTACCCTCACAAAAATGGATGTGATGGATGGTTTCGATGAAATCCAAGTGTGCACGAGCTATATAATTGACGGCAAGGAAACCAAAGTATTTCCACTTTCCTTGACTGAAATTGAAAAAATTGAGCCCGTATATACTGCACTTCCAGGTTGGGATAAAGATATCTCTGGGATGACGAAATGGGATGAACTTCCAGAAGCAGCTAAATCTTACATTAATTATGTAGAAGAATATTTAGGTGTGAAATTCACAATCATTTCAACGGGCCCAAAAAGAACTGAAACTATCATCAGATAGTGTTCGGCTTCTAAATATTTTCAAACCGCCTTTCTATCTAGAATGGCGGTTTTTTTATGGCTTTGAATCAAGCTGTAATAACACGAAAAAATTGCATTCGAAATATGGTTGAATGCATGGTTTTGCCTATTATCTACTTCAATAAAATTTCAGGATTTATGAAAAGAACATTTCTACTACTTACTCTATTAACGATATCAAATGTGGCTTGGGCACAATGGGATCAAGCACTCATAACCACACCAGAAAAAACGAATTACCAAGCTACATCTACTTATGCGGATGTGATGGCTTTTATAAACACCATCCAAAGTAAAAGTGACTTAGTTCATTTAGAGTATATGGGTACGAGTTTAGAAGGCAAAGATATTCCTGTAGTGGTTCTCGCAAACCCAGCAGTTAGCAGTGTACAGGAAGCAAAGGAATCAGGTAAAGCCATCGTATACTTTCAAGGCAATATCCACTCGGGTGAAGTAGAAGGCAAAGAAGTACTTCAGATCTTAATGAGAGAAATTCTTTTAGGGGATAAAAAGTATTTATTAGATAATCAGATTATTGTTTTCGCTCCTATCTACAATTCCGATTCAAATGATAAGATGAAGCAAGGTCGTCGTCCTTCACAAGAAGACAGCCCAGTGGAAGTTGGTTTACGACCAAATAGTCAAGGTTGGGATTTAAACCGTGATGGTATTAAAATGGATGCCATCGAAACCGCAGCCTTGATGGAGAATGTGATTTTAAAGTGGGATCCAGAGGTATTTGTGGATCTACATACAACGAATGGTACATGGCATGGCTATTCACTTACGTGGGCGCCAAGTTATCATTATGCAGGTGAGAAAGCGCCTTACGACTTAACTTGGAATGAATTACTTCCAGAGGTTACACGAAAGGTAAAAGAGAAATATGGTATCTACTTAGGACCTTACGGTGGGTATAGCCTACGTCAAGGATGGCCGCCAAAAGCGATTTATACATATAATCACCACCCACGATATCTTGTAAATCAGATGGGACTTAGAAATAAGATTGGGATTCTAAGTGAAGCATTTGCTCATGAGCGTTTCTATCAGCGTATAAACTCTACCAAGGCTTTTGTTGAAGAAATTCTTGAGTACACCAATAAGAATGGTGATAAGATTATGGCAACGAATGCAGCGGCTGAAAAAGCAGCAATTGAGAATGTGTTGGAAAATGCTGGTGAAGTGAAGAAAGGGGTTCGCTATAAAATGATTCCAACGGATGAGAATTTTACGTTGAGAACATACAACTACATTCCATATAAAGACGATGAAGGCCGTGAGCGATATGTTCGATCAGGCGAGATTATCGATGTACCTAATGTTCAAAACTACAGCAAGTTTGAAGCTACAGTTGAAGCAACACTACCAAGAGCATATATCATCCCAAAAGAGATGAAGCATATTGTAGACCACCTAGAAAAGCAGGGTGTAATTGTTGAAGAACTCGGTAGAAGAAAGAAATATAGCGGTGAAGTTTTCACAGTAACCAACTTTACGCAAAACGAACGTGCGTTTGAGAAGCATAATATGGTTCAAATAGAAGGTGATTTTAAATCTGCTTCAAAGCGCTACGGTAAAGGAGATTACTATGTGGATATGGCCCAGCCATTAACTAATCTCATATTCTATATGTTAGAACCACAGTCGGATGATGGCTTAGTTACATGGAATTTCTTCGATGAATATTTTAAATCGAATGGGGTAGACAGCAAGCCAGTTGAATATCCAATATTTAAAGTATTGAAATAAATGGGAAGAGAGATGTAGCTCCAGCGAAGGAGCTACATCAACTCCACTTTAATTCATTTGGTTGAGAGCGTCGTCGGTACTCAGCTTTTCATACTCTTCATCGTTAGGCTCCCAAAGTTCGATTTTATATCCATTTGGGTCCATAATCCAACCAAATTTTCCATATTCAAAGGATTCCATTTCACCGATTACCTCAACGCCTTCCTCCTTTAAGGTTTTCAGTAAACTTTCTAAATCTTCCACTCTATAATTTATCATAGCATCTTTAGTGCTAGGATTAGTGTACTCGGTATCACTTTTAAAAATACTCCAAGCGGTATAGCCATTTTGAGAAGGGTTATTTGATTTCTTCCATTGGAAGGTGCCACCCCATTGTCCCGATTTAATGCCAAGGTGTTTCTTATACCATTCGCTTGTTGCTTTAGGGTCGTCGGCTTTTAGAAATACGCCGCCAATGCCTTTTACTCGATTCTTCATTGTAGTGCTTTATAAATTAAAATTGATCAAATAGAATTTGGTTGCCGTCTGGATCTGCAATGCAAAAATGACAAGGACCTTCTTTTTCTTGAATACTCTCTGACTCCATTAAAAAAGGAATGTCTTTATTCTTTAAATCTTTATAGATACTTCTTGCATCCTGTGGGTTAAAGGTGATGATGTTTTCTTCAAACATGTCTTGGAATAAACCAATTTTGGTGCTCCCATTCTGCATGATCAACCATTTATCTGAAATGGACCCAGCTCCGTTAACGGCTTTAAATCCTAATTTTTCATAAAACGACACAGAGGCTTTGATGTCTTTTACAGCTAATGAAAGTGAGTGTGAACGAATATCCATAATTATGAGCTTTCAGTGTTTAAGAAGGAGGTGTTTTTTAATAAGGCAGCACTAAGTAAACTGATGAGTAAGGCAACGGGTAGTATTTCAGAATAAGTAATGAGAATTCTAAAAAACACATTGGAATACATTTCTTTATAGTATTCGTTTTTCTCCATTTGTTCAGTTAATTTAGCTTCACTTGCGCCATTTTCTTTCATCTGTTCCATTACACTGCTCTGGTAATTTTCGATGAAAGCATCACTGCCTGATGTCTGCATATATACTTCCCAGTTCGCAACATAAACCGTAGACGCTACAATCGAGATATATAGACCTAGTAAGAAGGCGGTTTTAAATTTAATGACCCCACCCAGTTTTTTGTCGCGATACTGTTTAACTGCCACAAAAATAATTGAAAGCGAAAGTATCATGATCAGATACCCGAAAATCTCATTATTCAAATGAGAGAAGGCATCTCCTAAGCCCACAAATATAAATGCGGCTAAACCAATGTTGAGGCCTCCAGCAATTAAGCCATAAATCAGAGCGTATTTTTTCATAGTAACAAAGAGTGAGTTGAGTTTTGATGTGCCTCAAGCTTAAGCAATAAACAGAAACATGGAATCACCCGAAAGTATGAATGTAGTAGTTTGGTACTTTTGGATGAGGTTTGGTTTAAGAAATGATATTCAATTCTTTCGCTTTCATGATTGCTTCTGTTCTGCGCTTCACCTCTAACTTCTCATATACATTAGAGAGATGTGTTTTTACAGTATGAATGGAAAGAAATAAAGATTCGGCAATCTGTTGGTTGGATTTACCGGTCGCTGCTTCTTGAAGTACTTCGAGTTCACGATCACTAAGCTGAAGATGTGCAATGGCGGCATGATTGATTTCATGACTGTTGGTGGGGAGTGAAGGGGTGGTAAGTTTTCTGCCCAGCCAAACACCAAATATTAGAAACCCGATAGCTACAATAGTCACGAATATTTCGGTTGAAGCATCTTTAATGAGTAATTGATACTCAATAGCTTTTAAAGCAAAAGCGAGCAGAGCCAACGAGAGTGCATAAATAGCAACGGTTTTCTTCATGCTCGAATATAGTAGAATTCAAAAAAAATGCGGAACTGAATTAGCCCCGCATTAAAATCATAGCTTTAACAGCTTATCGAAGGTTTTCGGGGTTTAACCCTTTCAAGTCATCAACAACAAACTCACGTCCTTTTCTGATGAGCTCACCGTCGAGATACACATCGGCACCTATGCACACTAAGTCCCAGTGGATGTTACTTGAATTGCCATTGGGTGCAATTTCGTAATCCTTACCAAGGGTTAAGTGGTTAGACCCATATATCTTCTCATCAAAAAGGATGTCGTACATAGGACTTTCAATAACTGGATTCGTACCAAAACTGAATTCACCAAACCTGCGAGCTCCTTTATCGGTATCAAGGATGTCTTTTAGCGCATCATTGTTTGAAGAGTCGAAATCTACAACAACTCCGTTTTCAACCACTAGCTTCACAAACTCAAATGGCTTGCCTTGATATACAGATGGAGCATATGTGATATGACCATTTACAGAATCAAGAATAGGGGAAGTGAATATTTCACCGTCAGGGATGTTATGAGCTCCATAGCAAGGCACCCAATTCTGACCCTTCACCGAGAATTGAATATCCGTTCCTTCACCTTTTAAGTGAATAATATCTGTTTTTCTAAGGCGAGCCTCGAGTGGCTCCATCGCTTTTTTGAGTTTGGCATAATCTACCAAACAAGCGTCATAATAAAATTCGGTGAACTCACGAGTTGGTAATTTTGCATTCATAGCAAATGCAGGAGAAGGATAACGCATAATACACCACTTGGTGTTATTTACACGTTCTTCAAAGTGTACTGGGTGTAAGAAATGTTCACTATAGGCTTTGTTCGCGTCTTTAGTAGCCTGCGAGTTTTCATAAATATTTTCTGAGGCACGAATACCAATGAATACATCCATCTGTTTCATGAGAGGAAGTTGATCAACGCTTGCCTGATTCTTCCAAAAATTCTCATCCCCATTCTCAATGAGTAATCGTTGGGTTTCAGTGTCTTCAATTTGAACAAAAGGATGTGCTCCATGCTCTCTTATTTGTTCTACTAATGCTCTCAGCAAATTTATACCATTCAGCCCAATTAGTTGGACCATGACGTTTTCATCTTTCTGTAATTGAGTGCTATGCTCAAGGATTAGCGTGGCTAATTTTTGGTCGTTTTGTGAAATCACGGTATGGTATTTATAAGTTCAAAATGGAGGTGAAACATACTTAGAACTAAAGGCAAAGTCACCCATTCCCTAATTCTCAGCCATAGATTTTAAAGATGATTAGGATAGGGATATGACTTGATTACATAAAGCCATTTCAGTGGCATCGTTCGAGGCAATGATCACTAGAGTATCATTCTGCACTTCTGATTGAACCAAATCGGCAACCAGCTGATGTCCATCTTTGTCTAAGTTCGAGCCGGGTTCATCTAATAACAATATTGAAGGTTCTTTTACTAGAGAGGCGGCCAATTTAACACGTTGCCGTTGCCCTGTAGATAAAGTCTTGAAGAGCTTGTTTTGAAGTTCTAGAATATGAGTTCGGCTTAATAGCTCTTGAATAGAATCGTGAGTTCGTAAAGGATTACTCAGGTTGGCTAAAAACTCAATATTCTCAAAAACGGTGAGTTCATCATACAAGTTTAAGTAAGGAGCTGCATAACCTAACTGCTTTATCACTTCAGATTGATCAAGTTCTTCACCTTGATCAACCCAGCGTATTGCTCCATCAGTAGGTTTTAAAAGCTTAGCTAAACATTTTAGTAAAGTTGATTTACCACTGCCATTGGCCCCTGAAATACCTAATATTCCTTGGCTATGTGAAAAGCTGAGTGCTTTTAGGACTGTTTTTCCTGTATACTTTTTAGATAAATTTTCGACTTCTAGGCTAATCATATCAGAAGGTAGAAAGTATAAAGCAAAAATATACTATCAGAGTAAGATTCGTGTTGTAATGCCAGCCCTAAGGCATTATTTTCGTATTCTAAACTTCATCGGATTACATGCAAAAGGTCATTGACCAAATTACGGATCATCTGGTTGGGTTAATAAAGAACGATCAACCCTCGTATACTCCTAAAGAGTTATTGAAGGCCGGAATACCCCTATATATAGTGGAGCGAATACGTCTCACACTAGAAGATCGTATTGCCGATGATTTACGAAAACCAGACTCTAAATGGTTCTCATTTGAAAATGAATTGGTACAGCATTCCTGGGATGATTTTGTAATCTCTGCAACCAGTAGTTCTACCGTACCCCATGATCAATTATATAATGTGCTGCATCATGTAATTGGTGAAATCATATCAGTCTTTTTAGAGCCACGAAAAAAAATGGCGTCTTATCTTTTTCGAGAAGACCGAGTTTTAGATGTTGAAGAAGCTACAAAGCGAAGTGCTCGACTTACAATTTATAAGCACTTTGGGAAAGCGCTGCCTTTATATATGCAGAAGAAAGGCTTGCAGGAAATTAGCATTGAGCGTTGCGAACAACTCATCAAGAATTTAGATGAGCGATTAGTGGCTAACTATACAGCAGAAGATTGGGCTCAGAAACTAGAGTTATTATTTACTTTATTTGGGGGGAAAGTAGAGCCCTATCTGCTCAGAATCTTTTTCGAGGATAAAGGCCTTTATAAAGCAGCTGAAGCTTTTTCTCATATTGACGTGCCACTTACAAAAAGCACCTTTATAGAAATTTTGTCTTCTAAAGACTTGGTAGATTTAACCGGCTCTGCTCCTAAGAAAAGTACATCCGAATCTTCTTCAGTTCCAAAAACATCAAAGCCTGCTAAGAAGTCTGCGGCGAAAAGCTCAAAAGCGAAGGGAAAGAAAGAGGAAGTAGAAGAAGAGCGCCCCATGAATTTGGCTGATATTTATGCGACGGAAGCAGGTATTAGTGATGACGAAATGAATGATATCCTAAGCGATATTGCGTTAGGGGGAGTGATTGAAGTAGATAATATTGAACAAGCTGAATCACTCAATGCATTGTTCGAATCTACGGAGTCAGAAACAGAATCTGAGGAAGTTGAGTCTACGGAATCGGGTGTTCAAAATGAGGAGATGAAGGAATTCCGAGATAACCTCACGTTGATACTCGATCAAGCAAAGCATTCATTCGAGAATGTAGTTAATGATTCATCCGAAGAAGAAGATGAAGAAGGGATTGATGTTTCGGTTACTGATGATGACATTTTTGGGGATGAGGAAAAGCTATTTGATCCTGCTCAGGTTGAGACTGCTCCGGATAATGAAGTTGAAGAGGATAAGTCTGCAGAAATAGAGGAAGAGTCGAAAACGGGGGGCGAAGGGGAAGAAAAACCAATGTGGGCTCAGTTCTTAAACGAAGATCAGATGGCCGTATTGATGGGCAAGCGATCAGGTGCAGAAGAAGAAGAAAGTGGCGAGAGCAACGGAAAAGATAAAGCCGAAACACCAGAAGTAAAGGAAGAAAAGGAAAAGCCTAAGCCTGCTAAGAAAACGACAGCAACAAAAAAGGATAAGCCTGCTACAAAAGCACCGAAAAAAGTTGCTAAAAAGGAAGTTGTTGAAGAGGAGGATGAAGGCTTATTAGTTGAGGATGAAGACGATGAGTTATTTATGGATCCATCGGATTCAATTTTAGATAGATTCGCCGAATCTCGTTCTTCCTATGTATCTTTACCCGATTTCTTAGAACCGAGGTTCAAGGAATGGAAAAAAGAAATTTTTAAGGGGTCGAAATCTAAGCTCGAAAAAGCCTTAAACCAACTAGAAGAAATGAACACATGGGATGAAGCGAGTGCGTTTCTCCAAAATGATGTGTTTGAAAAAAATAGTGTAGATATGTTTTCAGAAATAGCGATCGACTTTACAGATCGCTTACATACCTACTTTAAAGAGTACAAATCTTAACATAACTATGGAAAAAAACGACAAAATTAAACGTTTAGAAAAACTACGCGAAGAAGCTTTACAAGGTGGAGGAAAGGCGCGCATTGAAAAACAGCATGAGAAAGGAAAGCTGAGTGCACGTGAGCGCATTGATCTACTTTTAGATAAAGGTTCATTTGAAGAAATTGATGCTTTCGTAACTCATAGAAGTACCGCTTTTGGGCTAGATAAGCAGAAGTTCTTAGGTGACGGCGTAGTAACTGGTTATGGTAAGATTCACGGCAAACCAGTGTACGTTTTTAGTCAAGATTTCACCGTGTTTGGTGGTTCACTATCCGAAACACACGCAGAAAAAATCTGCAAGATTATGGATTTGGCTATAAAGAATGGCGTGCCTGTAATTGGCTTGAACGACTCGGGTGGAGCACGTATTCAAGAAGGTGTTTCTTCTTTAGGGGGCTATGCAGAAGTATTCTGGAGAAATAGTATGGCTTCAGGTGTGGTGCCTCAGATTTCAGCAATTATGGGGCCATGTGCAGGTGGAGCGGTTTATTCGCCAGCACTTACCGATTTCATTTTTATGGTTGAAAATACAAGCTACATGTTTGTAACCGGACCAAATGTTGTAAAGACGGTTACTCATGAAGAAGTGACTTCCGAAGAGTTAGGTGGAGCGATGACTCATAACTCTAAATCAGGTGTAGCGCACTTTGCTACTCCTAATGATGCAGTTTGTTTGCAAGATATCAGAACTTTGATGTCGTATGTGCCTCAAAACTGTGAGGAAAAAGTGCCAATGATTGAGTCGAAAGAACCTGACTCTGCAAAAGCTAAAGCTCTTGAAAATATCGTGCCTTTGAATCCTAACAAGCCTTATGATATTAAGGATGTAATTGAAGGTGTAGTAGATAAAGAGTCGTTTTTTGAAGTACACAAAGAGTATGCAGAAAATATTGTGGTAGGCTTTGCTCGTTTGGGTGGCCGTAGTGTAGGTATTGTAGCTAATCAGCCGCTATCGATGGCAGGGGTGTTAGATATTCGCTCTTCTAAAAAAGGAGCGCGTTTCGTTCGTTTCTGTGATGCATTCAATATTCCTCTTGTGGTATTTGAAGATGTGCCAGGCTTCTTACCAGGTACAGACCAAGAGTGGGGCGGAATCATCAAAGATGGTGCTAAGCTATTATATGCTTTCTGTGAAGCTACTGTACCTAAGATGACGGTTATCACTAGAAAAGCTTACGGTGGTGCTTATGACGTAATGAACTCAAAGCATATCCGTGCCGATTACAACGTAGCTTGGCCAACAGCTGAAATCGCAGTGATGGGTTCTAAAGGTGCTGTAGAAATTATCTTTAGAAAGGAAATTGCTAATGCTGACGATCCTGAAGCGAAGCAGAAAGAATTAGAAGCACAATATGCAGAAGAATTCGCACATCCATACCGTGCCGCAGCTCGTGGATTTATCGACAATGTGATTCTTCCATCAGAAACACGTGAGAAGCTTATAAAAGCTTTAGAAATTGCTGAGCACAAAGTAGATACAGTGCCAAAGAAAAAGCATGATAACTTACCGCTGTAATAAAGTTGCTGTAAGTAGATATTTAAAGCCTGAATTATTCTATAGTTCAGGCTTTTTTTATAGTTGAGAGGAGCTTAAAAAGCTTGAATGAGGCCTTTAACTAATTGGGCGAATTCATTCTTTTTCATCTCAGCGGCTTCTTTAACTTCCGCATGATCGAGCTTCTGGTCGGTTACACCAGCCGCGGCATTGGTTATGAGCGAAATTGCAGCCGATTTTACGCCTAGTCGAGCGGCTTCCATAAGTTCAGGAACCGTACTCATACCAACTGCATCGCCACCCATTATTCTAAAAGCCTTGATCTCCGCTTTAGTCTCGTAATTAGGCCCCTTAACATATAAGTAGGTACCTCGTTTGGTATTTACCCCCACGGATGTGGCTATATTTTGAACTTGATCAGCAATTGGGTTGAGATCTAAACTCCATAACCCTTTCGATGGGGCTGCTTTTAGATCAAAATTTTGGCGAATGATATCTTCAATAACCATTAAATCGCCTACTCTAAAATCTAGATTGATTCCACCGGCAGCATTTGACACAATCAATTTTTCTGAATCGAATGCCTTTGCTAAATGCACAGGTATTACTGTAGTTGAAAAATCATAGCCTTCATAAAAGTGGAATCGGCCCGAAAAAGCGAGCGTCTTTTTCCCATCTACATGTCCACATATAAGTGCTCCAGAATGCCCTTGAACGGTCGATTGAGGGAAGTTTGGGATGTGACCATAGGGAATAGTAATAGCGTCCTCTATCTGGCTTCCAAAGTCGCCTAAGCCAGACCCGAGAATGACAGTAGCATCAAGCTTTTCTGGAAAACCCTGATCTAGTAAAAAGTCCCTAATTTCTAATATATACTCAGGAAGCGCCATTGCCTTCGACTGCTTCTGTGATGTATCCAGTTCTGTCGTCATATCCCGTTAGTTTTATGATAGGCGTGCTATCATCATGATACCCTAATATTGTATATCCTTCATCGAAAGCAAGTTTAGCTAATCGTTCTCGTTGCTTCTGACTTTCTTTCGGATCAAAATCATATTTAGCGGCAAACTTTCTATTCACCTGCCCACGTGTAGCGATGACATCTCCAGCCATCATAAATTTATAAGCCCCATCATTATATAACAATACTTGATGAAATTCTGTATGTCCACCAATTTTTTCAACCTTTAATTCTGCATATGGCTGATCTTCTTGTTCTAGAAAATGGAGGTCAGCTTTTGCATCGATGAAAGATATGAATTCAGTTTTTTCTTCATCATACCACACCTTTTTACTCATCACCTTTTCCCATCCTTTCTTGGAGACCCAAATTTTAGCGTCAGGAAAGGTTAGCTCCCAGTATCCATTCTCTTTATGGGCGAGTCCACCGATATGGTCATAATGTAGGTGGCTACATACAACATCGGTTATATCGAATTCAGTGAGGTCGAATCGTTCTAAGTTTTCACGAATGAAATGAGGTCCAGTATCTTCACCAAATTCGCCAATGCCACAATCAAAAAGATAATTGCGTTCTTCATTGGCAATTAAAAAGGGATTGAGCGAAATTTTAAGCGCTCCTTTAGCAGGCTTGTCCTCTCGGGATATGCGATTAAATTTTTTATCGAGCCCTACGGAGAATGTGCCCTCATATAGTGCGGCACAAATCGTGTTAGTTTTAGTCATGGAATGGATTACAGAAGTATGTTGGGTTACTTCGTCTCTTCAAATTTTTCGTATGCTTTAATGATGTCTTTCACCAATTTATGACGCACTACATCTTCTTCACTTAAATACACAAAGTCGATACCATCTACATCTTTAAGAATATTTTGAACTGTGATAAGTCCAGATTCTTGTTTTCGAGGTAAGTCAGTTTGTGTAACGTCACCGGTAATAATGGCTCTACTGTTGAAGCCAATACGAGTTAAAAACATCTTCATCTGTGCATTCGTTGCATTCTGCGCTTCATCCAGAATTACGAAAGCATTATTCAATGTACGCCCACGCATATAAGCCAATGGAGCAATCTCAATGATGTTCTTTGTTAAGTATAGTTCAAGTTTATCTGGCTCTATCATGTCCTCTAAGGCATCGTATAGCGGGCGTAGATAAGGGTCAATTTTCTCTTTTAAGTCGCCAGGAAGAAATCCTAAACTTTCACCCGCTTCCACAGCTGGCCGAGCTAAGATAATCTTTTTAACACGTCGCTCTTTTAAGGCTTTTACCGCAAGGGCAACCGATGTATAGGTTTTACCTGTTCCAGCTGGACCAACAGAGAATAAAATATCATTTTGATTGGAAGCAGTGATGATACGCTTCTGGCCTGGAGTCTTGGCGTAGATAGCTTCACCATCATGGGTATAGATGATGATTTCGCCATCCCCTACGTTCATTGGGCGGGGTTCACGAGCTCTTTGTTCTCCACTTTTTAGGGTGATAAGAGTTTTGACTTCATTTTCTGAAATGGAACCTTTGCGAACAGCCACCTCAATCATCCCTTCAATAATCTTTTGTACTAGGGCTACTTGCCTACTAGGCCCTGTAACTTTTACACGGTCGCCACGAGCATTAATTCGAGTTTCAGGAAATGCCTTATCTAAAACTTGGATATTCTTATCGTGTAAACCGAATAGTGAAATTGGGTCGGTTTCGGAAATATTGATGACTTGCTCTAAAAGCGTGCGTTCGTCTTCGATAGCGATATTAAATTGAATTCAAAATTACGGCCTAAAGATACGCAAATAATGGCGAAAGAGATACCTTACTGTAGCTTGTCTGTAAGTTCTTTAACTCGAGCGGTGATATCCTCAGCACTGAATACACTACTTCCAGCAACTAAAATATCTGCACCAGCTTCAGCAACTGCTTCAATGTTTTTTAAGCTTACCCCACCATCTATTTCAATCAGGAAACTATGGTCGCCCGCTTCTCTTAGATCAGCCAACTCGCGGAGCTTGTCATAGCTACTTTCGATGAAGCTTTGGCCACCGAAGCCTGGATTTACGCTCATGATGAGTACAAGATCAACATACTCTAGGATAGGCTCTATGTTGTACAAAGAAGTGGCGGGGTTTACTACTACACCGGCCATTGCGCCGTGTTTCTTTATGTTCTGAATTGAGCGATGTAAGTGTGGACAAGCTTCATAATGCACAGAAATTAAATCGGCCCCTGCATTGATGTAATCTTCCACATACTTGTCTGGATCTTCAATCATTAAGTGAACATCCATAAAAGCTTCGGGAGCGGATTTTTTTGCTGCTTTTACAATACTTGGACCATAGCTAATGTTTGGTACAAAGTGCCCGTCCATAATATCACAATGGATCCAAGTAACACCTCCTTCAATACAGTCATTAATGTCTTTACCGAGTTGAGTGAAATCGGCGGCTAAAATTGAAGGTGCTAGAATCGGTAGTTGGAAATCCATTACTTATTATTGGGTATAATTGGTTTTTTACTTTTGTTTCCAGTTGAATCGATGTTAACGACTCCACCTTCCACTTGCTCAATGGCGTCAAAACGTTCTGAGATTACAAGGTCTAAGCTTTCGCCTTCTATGATTTCAGTAACTTTCGGGGTAAAATCTAATACGGTATTCGGCACTACTTCTTTTGATGGTCTAAATAGAATCTCGCCGATGTTAAGACCTGCTTCTCTAAGCTTTAACTGTGCTTGTGGAAGTCGTAATCCTATGATTTCTGGTATCTGAACAATCTTATCACCAAGGCCATCACTCACCACTAAGTCTACTAATGTACCCTTGGACACGGTAGTCCCTTCAGGGATTGATTGACGGAGTACAGAGTTTTTAAACCTAGATGATTCATAGCTCACAGAACCTACATCTAAGCCATAATTTTGTAGCTGAATCTTAGCATTACGGAATGAAAGACTCGTTACGTTAGGTACAATAACCTGTGGTTTTACCTCAGTGTTTACTGTGAGATAGATTTTACGATTGGGCTTAACAATGGTGGTTGCAGCAGGCTGTTGGTCGATTACATAGTTCGCTGGAAAGGCAGAATTAGCTCGGCGATCAGCCACTTCATATCGAAGTCCAATATTAGTGAGTTTAACCTCTGCTTCCTCTAAAGAAACACGTGTTAAATCAGGTACAGTAACCCCTTCATAATAATTGGTGTAGGATGGCATGATCACTTTATCGAGTAACAATAAAGAGCAGGCCCCAAATAGGATTACACCTAGAATGGTGAGGTAGAATTTTTTACTTGTCAGAATTCGCTTGAGCATACTCGAAAAATACGGCATGTAGCAGGATGTTAAAAGTGTAAGATTACAGAAAAAGTCTCGGCACCTAACAAATCAGTTCGGGCTTCCAAACGGCTATTATTGAGCTTTACAGTAAATAAACCATCAATAGCAGAGACTACATGGTTTATAACTAAAAGATTCAAAATGTTCCCTGCGCGTCTGTAGTTGTTATTAAATGCTTTGGCATCATTTGCTCCTTCAATAAAAAGTGGGGAGGCAAAGGAGCCATTCAAATCATACTGGTAATTATAGTTGGGGTTATTCTGTGCTACATTCTGTTGATAGAAATCAGCCCAACCTGCTTCAAATTGGTAGTATTTACTAATCAGTTCGTAGTACTGTTGGGAGCCATATGCCGGCAAAGTATGAGAGAAATTTCCCGGACTACAAGTTCCACATACAAGAGGCGTTTCTTTTTCAATTTGTTGAAGTAAGCGAATATCAACTACCGACCAGTCTGCTTGAGTATTCCCAAAATTTGGGTCTTGGCCAGCAACCATATTCCTGAGCTCATCAATTCTTGGGTTTGAAATGCCTGCGTTGTTATCATAATAACCAACTAACCATTGCGCATAGGCAACCACACTCCATTTGCTATTCGCCATTTTCTGATAATTACGTTCTTGACGCTTAGCTGTATTATTGCGGTCGATGTAATACAGAATGCTAAATAATTCAGTGGCAAAATAGGCCCCAGCACGAACCCACTTCCCATTAGCAGCTTGAGCAGTACCCGGTAAAATAGCCGAGGATAGGAAAGCTAAGCCAGCGTGCCTTTGCAATATATTTCTTTGATCTATTGATGTATTAGATGCTTGATACTCAAACTTTTGAAAGTGCAGCGGGATTTGAGTCTCAGTTGGAAGCTTTATGATAGCCCCTTGAAAATCGTTTTTAACCTGCGACCTAGCTATAGTAGGCACCAAAATGTAGACACAAACTGTAAGAATCAGCGCTTTCATAGAAGTTCAAAGTCGAAGGTTAGTCCAAAGTGGAAGATAAACTCTCTTCCGTATGTTACTCTATTTGATTGAGAACCGGTTACAAATTCTGGAGGTAAAGTAATATCAAATTCGTTTAAACCGTATGAGGTACTAATAAAGAATTTCAAAGGAAATAAGTAATACCCATTCATCGCTAAACGTAACTCTGCACCAACGCCCGACTTCAATGAACTATTGTCGCTGAAGGGGGAGTTCCACACATTTCCAGTTTCAAAAAAGAGACGCGCGTATAATTTATCTATGGTATACGGCCCTGCTTGCTTAGTAATATTTTTAATAAGTGGTGCAAAATAGGATAGAGAGGTAAACACCGTTCTATCGCCACCTAATGCAAAATATGGATAACTCCTCATCCCCATAAAGCCGCCAATATAATCGGTATAGAATGAGTCTTCTGGGGTATTGAAATAAGCGAAGCCTCGAGTTCGAGCTTGGAATGCTTGCCCTGATGCTAACTTGAAACCATAGCGAAGATGGAGTTCCGCAGAATGGTTTTTTGTAGTAGAGTAAATAGGGAGTAGTGCACCGTCTTTGATCTCGTACTCATCCAAAAGCTTACTAGGCTGATACTGGTAGCGTAAATATCCCTTTAAGCCTACAGGAGCAATATCAGCATCAGTGGTGAACTCGTAGTAATTAAAAGTATAGGCAGCGGATAGGGTAGTTCCTTTGAAATACTGAGACGAACTACCGCTTACTAGTGCATTTAATTCTTTAGAAAAGAAGTTGTCCGTTTCAACGGTATATGGGCTATAGCCTATCCCGAATTCAAGCAATGAACGCCTACTAAGTTTACTTCTGAGAAATAAATTGGCTTCCCAAATTTGGTAAGCGATGTCGACATTCGACGTATCTTTTTGAACACAGGATGTGCATTTGAATTCTTCTATTTGAAGTCCATTCGACACATTACGGCGTAAATTGTACAGCTCAATAGAAACAGTGGGAGACCAACTAGCTTCGATAAATGGTAATCCACGATGTTCTGCAATTAGAAATAAATCCCTATCCAGCTCAAGAATGCGGTCGGGTTTAAAGAACCCACCGATACTTTCGGCAGGTCGAGATGCCACTCCAAGCATAGCTCCACCGAAGATGGTGAGTTTGTCGAGTACATCACGAGTACTGAAATAAAAACCCGGTTTGAAATCACGTAATAGGTTTTCACCTAAATCACCAACTCGACCTTCTTTAAGCAAAGTACCATTGTTGCCATTTTTCTTGGTGTAGTTATCAAAGCGGATGACGGGGAAGAAAGAGAAATCGGTAAAGGTGTCTTCATATTTCCGAATAGTTGCCGATTCATTTGAAGCCTTGGCAGAATTAAATGTTAATTCCATAGGCTCTCTTTTCAATTGAGAAAGGGTTGAATCGGATATGGGGCTCAAGTCACGATCATCAAATTCATTTAAACGCTGAATATCTTCTGCAGGTGGAGCATAGGCTAAAGCAGTTGACGTAAACTGAGGTTGGTAACCCGAGCTTTGTGTTGGAGTAAGATCAGTACGTTTAATTTTATATCCATCGGCTTCATACTCAGCGTAAAGCAGGTGATTGCCCCCAAGGATATTTGGCATAAAAGCGCCCCCAAGTACATTGGTAATCTGTTCACTGCTACCTTTTTCAAAGTGATATCTATAGATATTGAAGATGCCATCTTCATCCGCCGCATAGTATAAATACTGCCCATCAGGGGAAGTTTGAGGATCTCTAAAGTCTATATCCACGTGTTTTAAAACAGACCGAATATCTCCTGTTGCGACGTCCATCACATAAATGGATCTATTACCGTGATCAGCCTTCGCAAAGTAAATCTGTTCACCATCAGGATGCCAACTAGGAGTGTAAATAGTCTCGCCATTTTGGAAGTCGGTAAGGGGTGTGATTTCTGAATTATCTGGATTAATAAATACAAGATTTTGTGTGCCTTTATGGTATTGCACAGCGGCTATAAGCTTACCGTTTGGCGACCAAGCAGGAGATTCTATTCTCGCTCCCTTCGTGAGTCGTTTCGTTTCATCCGTGTTCAAGTTGTAAGTAAATAAATCACGGAAAGACTCGCCATATTTTGTGGCTTTGTTAACAGAATAAACGATTTGTGAGCCATCAGGCGAGAATGATAAAGAGGTGCCTAAGTACGCTATAACTGGGTTTTCGAAGAGTGCGGTATGATCCCATGCTGGAATATCTGGGATACGTGCAACCATGCCTAATTCTTTAAGCTCATCACGGTGTTTAATATACAGTGAAACAAGGCTGTGGTCGCGCCCTTTATTAGATAAGTAAGCAATGGTATTTCCGTCTGCGGTACTTTTAGGGTAGAAGTTGAAAAAGCCCTCACTTTCAATGTAGGAAGATGGGGAAGGGGTAAGTTTAGACGTTGCTTCGGTATAAAAGGCTGTGCGGTCACGAATCCAATCCTCAAAAACAACATGACCATCAATGCCCGTTGCACTTTCAATAGCAGTGGCCACATCGTAGGTGCCTTTGTTCGCTAATGCTTCTGATATGCTTCTTAACACGTCTTCGCCAAAACGGTTAACTAGATATATAACGAAGGCATAGCCTTGATTGTAGACGGTTTCTCGTTCCAATGAGTTCTTAGAAGAAAAGGTACCCATTTCAGTGAGCGAGAAATATGAATCAGAGAGAATTCGAGTACGCAGTATCATATCTCGGTGAGCATCCCAGGTTTCGTAGTATAGCCCCGTTCGTTGATATTGCGCTGTACCTTCCGCTAACCAAGCTGGTACGTTTATAGAGACAAATGGATGAGTAATGATACCATTTGGGAAACCGTATAGAACATCAGGCCGACGAACATCTTCATAAGAGAGCCATTGAAAATAGGTAACAGGAAACGAACGGTCTCTTTTCATGGCCGTTTGAATCTGCACGATATGTGTAAATTCGTGCGTAATTACATTTCGAAGCCAATTATGAGTACCCCTTAAAGGAGAGTCTAAAGCGGGTAGCCAAATATCAATTTTATTATCAAAGAAGTAAGCAGCACCATTACTGTAATCCTCACGGTCTTTGAGCACTATACTCACTTTGCCATCCGGTTCGTATTGATAAAGGTCAGTGATGGGGGTATAAATTTCTTCTGCAACGCGAGCGGTTACTTGAGCTGAACGGCTGTTTCCTTCTTGAAAGTGAATGAGGAAGTGTGTGGTTTCAATAGTGAACCACTTTAAGTGATTTTGGGGGTAATCATAGAATTGAGGGTCAGTTTGCGCTTGAACAGTTTGAACAAAACCAAAGCACCCCAATAGTAAGAATAGATAATATAAACGCATCAGTGAATCACCGCTATTTTGATGAGTTTCGATTCCTTCTTACCGTTCACGGTAGCCTGCACCATAGCATAGTACGCACCGTTTCCCCAACTAGAGGTATTAATTTCTATTTCTTCGGGAGCCCCACCAAGCGTTTTTATTTTTTGTGAAAAAACACGTTGCCCAGTTTGGTTGATGATGTTGATTTCCACTTCACCCATATCTTTGGTTTCATATCGGATATGAGTGAATTCATTAGCTGGATTTGGCCAGTTATACGTTTCAGCTTTGTTCAGAACATTAAATACAGTGCTCGGTTCATCTGAAATGGTAGCCGTAGCGGAGACTTTATTAAAGCGATTCTTACCATACATAGATGACCATTCTGAGGTAGTTAACGAAGTAAACTCCCATCCTTTAATATCACCATCTTCACTTATGGCATATAGTGTATTGTCAACTATGATAGGATGGAGAGGTGTTTGTTTAGAATTAATTTCTCCTACATATAATGGAAATCCTTCGAGCATATCTCCAGATTTTGAGTAGGCTAGAATATTCAATGAATAATCATCAGTAGCTGTTACTAACAACTCTTGTTCATTATCTCCATTCAGGTCTGCAAGTAATGGGGTACCTGTAAATTTAAAGGTCTTCGGCGCAGTGATGGGGAAGTGATCTAAAATGGCACCATTCTTATTTATTCCAATCAATGCATTGGATTGTTGATCAACAAGAAAAAATTCGAGGTCTTCACTGATGGCAGGCCAATTGATTGTATCAGATTCAAAAATGGATACGAAGGGATCCGATAACAAAGGATTCACCAAGGTTAATCGCTCGTCGGTTAAGATGTAATAGAAATTACTGCCGTTTGTTTTGATAGTACCAACATAATTCCGGTTGATGCCATTGTGTAAATAGGTTGGCAGGGCTGGGCTACTGAAACGTACCTCAGGTCCCTGAATAAAAGCATACTCATTTTGGTGAACTTCAGACTTGAAAGTAGGTGATACACTATTACTTAGAATGCTACCATCATTGAAATCGAAGGCATTGGAAGTGAAATCTAAAAAGAGTGAGTCTCCGTTCTGGCTACTCATGAATCCAAAATTTGGTGCAGATGTATTTGTCCAAACTTCATCAAATGATGGGGTTATCGGATTCCAATCATAAGCGGATATTGAAATAGGCGAAAAGAGGGAGGGGTCTTGTGCTACAATAAGCTGTTGCCCAGTTAAAACCTGCTGAGTGGAACCAATTGGTATGGAATATACCTCTTGGTTTACATCATTCAGATGAAGTAACTCTATTGATGAGGTACTATTCAGTACAAGAAATGAATCGGTTTGAGTAATATATAGGCTTACGCTTAATGGATATGATTCGGTATGTAGGGAACGCTTTGCTCTAAAATTCGCGTCGATTTGTGGGAGTTCTAAATGAGTATATAAAAGGTCATCGAGGTTTTGCTCTTCAATGTGGAAGGTGGCAATAGCTTGGTTCTCGGAAAAGTTAGTGAGTTTAAATGGCTGAATAGCCCCAGTGTTGCTTGCATTACTAGGTGTACTCGTTCGGCTAAATTCATTTTTATACAGCTGAATGGTATTTCCTTGATTGACGACTCGTGCATCATTTCCATCCCACCAAAAATCAAATGGGGAACCAAACGCAGCACTATTATCGAGGGCTCCATCTAAAGGCTTACCAATATCTTGCGAACCATCTGCTTCTTCTAAATCAACACCTCTACGACTGTCATTTTGGTTTACACCAAGGTCTTGTGCTAAATTTGTATTCAATACGGCTTCATCGATATGCCAAATAAGTATCCCACCATTGAGGTTTCGATCATCTGCAGTTCCTGCTTCATTATCGCTGCCAATGTCTAAACCTCCAGGTAATGCCCAGTCAAAATTGTCAACATCAATCACTACCCCTGATTCAAATTGGGCGTCAAATTCGGAGGTCTGAAATACAAAGTCTTCATTTTGGTTGGTAAAGCTTTGTTGAATGATGGCACCGGAGGGCTTTTGGATAGTTATAACTACGCCATCCTCTTCGGGGTCACGGTGTCGGTTTTCAACTAAGAAGTATTCAGAAGAGGAAAGTTCAAGTTTAGCAATACTGTTTGGTTGAGCTAAACTTGCAGCTGGAAGTGAAATGGGATTTGGGGTTGACGTATTAATTAGAAATGGAGTTTCCCATCCTAAATATGTTTTTTCCCAAGCGGATGGTGCAGGAGGAAAAAGACCATTGTAGGCAAAAATGCTTGCACCGTCCATTAAGCCAAAACGACCAATTCCAGATTCCCCATTTTCAATGTTGAATAAATCGGGTAGCCCAAGATGACTTCCAATGGATGCACATAACAACCCATTTATTGACAGTGGTAGCACTACTTCGTTCTCTTGAATGTCTTCACCTCGGCGTGATTCAGTACGGGGTAGAATAAGTGAGTTGGTGATTCTAAAGGAACCTCCATTTACAGGAATGCCCTCGAAATTTGGGTCATCAAAAAGTTGCCCTAAGTCTTCTTTACGTAGGGTGATAGAAGGGATGTCTTGTGGTGTGATATCTAGGGAAGTTCCAATAAGTTCAATATCACGACCTACACCAGCATGGAATATGATAAATGCGGTTTCATCAGGATCTAAACCTGTAGCATCAAATCCACCTTCTGCTTCAACAGCATTCCAAGTGTCTAAGGTAAGCTGAGCTAATTTGTGATAAGTAAATGTCTCACCGGTCGGTGAATACTCTTCCATTTTCTTATCCAATGTGTAGACTTGAGGAAGTACCTGGTAGTTAATCGAAAGCTGCCCATCTGATACACGATTAAAGTAGTTGGCCGCAAAAGCGAGATGAGCCTCAAAATAGGATTGATTATGGGGAAGGGGATCAATATTTGTTGGGCTACTTTCTAAATAGGGGATTCCACCCGGCCCAAAAGTTCCAATTCCCGAGGTCAATTCGTTGGAGTCGGGCTGAAATTCAACCATCACAGCAACTACGTTTAAGGTGCCTGTAGTAGGGATTGATGTAGTGGCTGGTTTAGAAAATGGTTGTAATGAATGACTTCGTTGAATAGAAGAATTCTGCCCCACAGTAGATGCAGTAAATAAAAAGAGCATGCCTATTACTAACATGCTCCTATTAAAAATTCTCCTATAAGTGGCCATATAGATTAATAATTCAAGAGTACACTAAAGCGAAGTGTGTTTGCCAAAGGATGTTCAGATTCAAGGGTTTTTATATAACTGAAATCGACCCCAAATTTATTAATCCTTAAACCAGCACCAAAGGTGATATACTCACGATCACCATTGTTTGGATCTTCGTAGTAGTAACCACCTCGGAGTGAGAAACGCTTATCATACCAGTACTCCATCCCAGCACCAATCATAAACTGCTGAAGTAAAGTAACCGTAGTAGTTTGCCCCGAATTAGGATCAATTGGTTTGTACGTACTCCATGATTCAACTAGTGCTTTTAAAGGACCAACAGAGCGGTATTCCGTTACTGTCGAATCTCCACTTTGTACTTCATAAGCCTCTTTTCGAGCCATTACTTTCGTGATATCAACTGCTACGGTTATCTCGTTAATACGGTCTTCGTCTAGTCCAATATTTATGGCAGGTCCGAAGCGCAACAGTGTTGGAATTGGATCCTTTTGAGCGTTGTCGGAGTACTGAATTCCAGGGCCTAAATTTGAAAGGTTGATACCGAAACTTGCAATGGCATCAGAAGACCCTAAATCAAATGGGTTTGACTTATAGAGCATGGCAATGTCTACACCCACACTAGAACCTGGATTCACTTCTTGTTGAGAAACCGTGGTTCCACTGGCTAAACTTGAATAAATGAGGCGTAAACTACCTCCTAACGCAAGGTTTTTATTTACCTCAGTACCATAAGAGAGGCCTAATGCGAGTTCATAACTGTTGAATCGAGAAATCACATCAGGACTTTCACCAGTTTGAGCTTGTTCACCTAAGTTCAAATAGGTTAGATGAGCACCTATGGTTCCGATTCCTTCTACATACTGCTTAACTACTACATAATCGTAGAAGAGATCGCTTACGTTAAAATTTGCGAGCCAATTTGAGTGAGTGATGCTTGCTTGGTTATCACGTTGAAAGGCGAGTCCTGCTGGGTTCCAGAAAAGAGCGGCTGCATTATCAGCAATACCCACTCCTGTGTTACCCATACCAGCACCTCTTGAATCGGGTTCAATTTGAAGAAAGGGAACCCCTGTGATACCTACTTGTGAAAAAACAGTAGCTGGAAATATTACCAACAGGGCTACTGCTAATCCGATTAAAGTCTTTTTCATATAACGTCCGTTTTTTGAATGAATATAAAGTATAAAATTGTATTAAAGCTTGCCTACCTAATGATTACAAGCTTTTCGATTTTTTCGATTGATTTTCTTCCTTGAGGGGTGTCTGCCGTAACTTTAAGCACATAAATATAAGTACCGTTACCCAGGCGATCATAATCCCTGTCAAGGCCATTCCATGGAATACTGGCATAAGAACTGGATGTAATAATTGATTCTTGCTGGATATGCTGTACTGGGCGCCCACTAAGGGTGTAAATTTTTATGGATACATCCATTGGCGTTCCAGGAGCATTATGTTCGAACGTAAACAAGGTTTTATTATTCATCGGATTCGGATAGTTGTATACGTTCCTAACCGATAGAATATTTTGAGAGGCTACCTCAAAGAAAATTTCCTTTTCATTTGAGTTGTTATGCACATCCCAAGCTCGAACTTTAAGTGTGTAATTACCTTCTGGAAGTTCATCCAAAGGGTACTCGATACGTCCCCCAGTGAAATCATCTAAGTTCCCTTCGTAAAATTCGTTGAGAACTATAGTTTGTTCGGGATTAGTATCGATAGTAGCAATTATTTCATGTCCTACTCCTGTTCCTGTAGTATTTATTCCTGATTCATCTTCAAGTTCAATAATAAGTGTAGGGCTATCATTGACTAGATTTCCATTTACAAATTTCTCATCGTTGAGATAAACATCTAATTCTGGACCCTTGCCATCATTTACAGCATTAGGGTTTTCACCCATAAGCTTAATGGAAGTAAAAGCCCCACCCGCGTAACTATTCTCATTTTCATGTTGAGTATAAAGCACAAGGCGCCCAGCTGAGTCGGCATTACTGATATCCTTAGGGATAATCATCGATATATTTAATAGGCCATTGCTCACTGTCGATTTACCTTTGAATAACAGGTCTCTCTCTACTTCATAGCTACAATCAGAATTCAATGTGCAATTCCATTCACGTTCAGGTAGTTGAACTTTGCGTGGTGCATCAAATATTGAAACCGTGCTAATTCCATTGTAATTGCTGTCGATATTTCCATTTTCATCATAAACAGCCCCAGTAATTGAAACTTGATCAAGAGCCCTTAAAGTGATGGTTGTATCATTAGATACGACATCAACCCCATTTACGGATTGGGCAACAGCTTTCTTCGATGGCAGTTTGAAAGGGATGGCTGGGTCACCTAGTAATACAAATTTTTTGTTATTGAGTGATGACCCAATGCGTGAGCCTCCTGAGCTAAGAACAGAATTCTTAGTTTGAGCCATCAAATCTCCCAGTCTTTTTGGGCTTCCGTCTACATTCCGTTCAGCCATTCGTTGCGAGAGTGCAATATTTAATCCAAAGTTATTTGATGAACTGATTGTTGAGCTGGTATATACAATTCGGGTAGTTGTAAAGGCGGCTATAGCCCCGCCGTTGGTGGCTAATACAAATTTTTCGGCACCTGATTGGCTATTTGTAGCATCATACCTTCCGAATTGGCAGGTGGCTGTAACCAAAATGCATAATTTGTTTTTATTGGTGAACTCAGAAATGGATTGTGACACAAAAAGCTCTTCATCCGATAAAGTCTGCTCATTTCCATGGCCCGAGTAATTGAGTACCAATGTACCTTCATTAACTGCATCCATGAAGGCTTTGCTTGCTTCAGGTACTTGGCGACCTGCACCCGTTAGCTCTACAGGATAAGAGAATTCATAAATCTTATTTATTCGGATGCCTTCCTCTTCACTTTCCATCATTTGTGCCGACACATCCGCATTGATGGTATGTAAGTCTCGATTTATTTCTGGTTCTGGGAAATCATCGTCTGCTGCGAACGTAAACAGGTTTTGCCAATCACCAGAGTGAGTACGGCTTTCATAATCTTTAATTTTTTGAATGTAAGCTCGGGCTTCAGCACTTGTTTGAACCGGAATCCTTCCCACACCTAAATCCATGATGTAAGAATTAGGAGTAGATCCATTCCGCAAATCACCTTCATTGTCATCCATATATGCGAAGTAATCATCCGTGCCTAGGGTGCTAGTTCTACTTATAGATTCTACACTTTGATAAGTAACTACATGGTTACGGAGTGCGCCTTGTTCTATAGATTTGGTGTCATAAGAGGTATCACCGAATAGTAGTACATATTTCGGAAGCTCTTCATTAGCCATTAGTGCGCGTTCCCAAAGAAATTTTAGGAAATCCCGAATAGCAGTTGGGTCGGTAACTCCGCTTGAAAACTCATTGAAAATCTGTTCTTGAGTTACCAAAAGGGTAGGCAGGCCTTGCTGAATTCGATATTGAGCTAAGTCTGATGCAGCACCTAGTAATGCTCTGGAGGTGATAATGATGTTTTCTGGGTAGCTCGTGATTCCCATTAAATTTTGATCAGGAATTTCTTCTCCCATAATAGGAGTCGGAAAGTCTGATTGTGCAATGATAGTCAGCCCTGTATTCTGATGATAATTGAGGCTATAACTCGAACCATTTTCTTGTACTTCTAAAAGCTTAGGTGCGTCGGGATCACTAACGTCAAAAACTAAGGGAGTACTTGTGAAGCCTTGAAGTTGAAAAGTCACAACCGTTGCAGGATCCGAACTTGAAGTGGTATAAAATAAAAGTCTATTGTCTTCAGCTATCAATGCACGATTGAATGTTAATCGAACAAAGTCTACAAATGCTTCGCTTTGAGAATCTCTATGGGTTACTTCCACACTTAAGTTTAATCGACCATCACTAGTATTAACGGTTGCTGTTTCATCAAACTGAACAGCTTGGGCAGCGATTCCTTCGTTACCGTTATATCCTCGGGAAGAGTTGGATGATGATAAACTCGCCGTAGTTCTATTAAATATATCTGTAGAGTTTAAGGCGACATCAAACGTTGTAAGCCGTTCGGAGCGGGCATATAATCGACCTTCGGCTTTTACAGTGGTAGAATTTGCTAAGCCAGGAATAGTGCGATCCAAAATACTCACGGAGGTATTATTCTGACTAAATGGAATAACCTGCCCTAACCAATAACGCCCTGATTTAAATTTAGATTCTGCTTTACGAAGTTCTTCTTCCAACCAGATGAAATCAGTGAATTCAGATACGGTAGCTGTAGGAGATAAAGTTGTATTGATGGCACTCAATCTTTGCCCATCATCATTTCCAATAGTTAGAAAAACATAGTTGGTATCTGAATATGCATGAATGGAATGTGAAAACTCACCATTCTCTAACTGTACTTGATGGGGGCTATTCCCATAGAAAAGAATTCTATCAGAGGCATCAAAGCGGTTATCGCTTTCACCTTCTACTATTATTGGAATTTGTTGAAGTGTAGGTCGGCTAGCACCAACAAGTTCAGCTAATTGATAACCATCGGTTCCCCAGAGCTGAATTTTCTTTGGATCGATGGTAGAAAGAGAAACGCCCAGCTCTTCTAGATAGTCGGCATCGATCTGGTAGATGTTGTTTTCAGTAATAGGGATTTTATACCAGATACCTTGGTTGAATGGAGCGTCGGGGAGGTAACGATTTAATTTAGAATTGCTCTGACTTTGATTCCGTGTTGTTGGAGCGTTGAATACACGAATTTTAATACGATCGGTTACTGAAGTGTTCTCAGTTCCTACACGTGCACGATGGATGAGTAACTGTGTAACTTGTTGCCCTCTATACCATCCCGGCGTACTTACTTCAACAATTGAAGATGAGTCACTAGCCAACGACATCGCTAATTTTTCTTTGTTGCTTACAACTCTGTCAACTCTACGGGCAGATTGCTCAATGATTTTATAAGCCGGACTTCCATTGATGATAGGTACCTGAATTTGGAAGGGAGGCAGAATAGAATAACCCTCGTTTACCATTTCATAGTCGGTAAACGATGGCGTTGTTGCGGTAACTTTTACCTGTTGGGCGAAAGCTGGTAGGCTCCACGTTAACACAACAAACAAGCTACAAATATGTAGATGTCTGATTCTCATCTATGCAATTATTCTGATTTAAAAAACTAACGTAAAATACGTTGGAATAGTAGCTCTTGATTTATAGAAGTATACGTTGTTGTGTTAGACTTTTGAGTGAATAGGTTTCCCTAACTAGCTGTTTTATTGGATTTAAATAAATGGTAGCGGTATAGCCGATGTACATAGGGTTAATTAAAAGTCTGAGGTGATAATATATCAGAGCGGCTATAATGTCAAACAAAAAAAAGGAGCTTTTCGAAAAAAAGCTCCTTTTAGAATTGGGAAATAATGGTCTTAGATCATTTCGATAACCATAGCGGAAGCACCGCCACCACCATTACAAATACCTGCACAACCATACTTGCCACCAGTTTTCTTGAGTGCGTGTACTAGAGTAACCATGATTCTAGCACCAGAGCATCCGATTGGGTGACCGATACTTACAGCACCACCGTGGATATTCACTTTTGCTGGGTCTAGTTCAAGAATTTGGTTGTTAGCTAATGATACAACTGAAAATGCTTCGTTGATTTCAAAAAGATCTACATCGTCTTTTGAGATCCCAGCTTTTTTCAATGCAATTGGAATTGCATCCGCAGGTGCTGTTGTGAACCACTCTGGAGCTTTAGCTGCATTGGCGTGGCTAACTACTTTAGCTAATGGCTTAAGACCAAGCTCTTCAGCTTTTTCAGCGCTCATAAGAAGTAGAGCAGCAGCACCGTCATTGATACTAGAAGCATTAGCAGCTGTTACTGTACCTTCTTTATCGAATACAGGGCGTAGAGAAGGAATCTTTTCAAACTTAACTCTAGAAACTTCTTCATCTTTATCTACGATGGTAACATTACCACGACGATCTGTGATTTTAATTGAAATCAATTCGTCATCAAATGAACCGTCTTCCTGAGCCTTTTGTGCTCTTTTGTACGACTCAATAGCAAACTCATCTTGTTGCTCTCGGCTGATGTTACATTCTTTAGCACAGATTTCAGCAGCATTACCCATTGCGAAGTCATTGTAAACATCCCAAAGGCCATCTTTTAGAATACCATCTTCTGTTTGAACGTGGCCATATTTTGAGCCATAACGTTGCTTAGGTAGGTAGTAAGGCACATTACTCATGCTTTCCATACCACCAGCCACAACGACATCAGCATCGCCTAAACGAATTTGATCAGCCGCCATCATGATAGCCTTCATACCAGAAGCACATACTTTATTGATAGTAGTACTTGGAGTTTTTTCAGAAAGGCCTGCTTTTAGTGCAGCTTGGCGTGCTGGAGCTTGGCCAATACCTGCTGTTAGCACATTACCCATCACTACTTCTTGTACAGTGTCGGGGGTAATTCCTGTGCTCTTAATAAGTTCAATAATCGTCGTGCTACCTAGTTCAGGAGCAGTAAAAGAAGCGAGACTCCCACCAAATGATCCAATTGGAGTTCTCTTTGCTTCAACTATTACAACATCACGCATGATAAAATAAATTTTTAAAGGTTTGTAAGCGCTTTTCTAGCGCTGTAAGATATATAATTCGAAATAGAAGTCGTATTAAAATGCCTGCTCTAGATCTGCAATTAGATCGTCTGCATCTTCAATACCAACAGATAAACGGATTAGTGAATCCTTGAGTCCTGCTTTCTCACGTACTTCTTTTGGAATAGAGCCATGAGTCATAGAAGCCGGGTGGCTTATAAGTGATTCTACACCACCTAAACTCTCAGCGAGCGTAAAATAGTGTGTGTTACTCATGAACTTGTTAGCGGCATCCATAGAATCATCTTTTAAGGAAAATGATACCATTGCGCCAAAGTCATCCATTTGTTTTTTAGCAAGCTCATGCTGTGGATGTGAGCTTAAGCCAGGATAATGCACCATGCCTACTTTTGGATGATTATCTAAATACTCAGCCACTTTCTTAGCATTGCTTACGGCGCGTTCTACACGAACAGCTAAGGTTTTGATACCTCTTAAAACAAGGTAGCAATCCATAGGTCCAGGAACAGCACCCCCCGATTTAATCTGGAATCGTAAGTTCTCCATAATCTTCTCGTTCGAAGATGCTACCGCACCGTGAATTACATCAGAGTGACCCGCTAGATATTTAGTAGCGGAATGTAATACGGCATCCGCTCCAAGTTCTAATGGGCGTTGTAAATATGGAGAGGCGAAAGTGTTATCAACAATTGCTAAAGCACCAGCATCATGGGCGATATCTGAAAGAGCTTTTATATCAACTACCCGAAGAAGTGGGTTGGTTGGTGTTTCAATCCAAAGCATTTTAGTATGATCAGTAAATGCTTCTTTAACCAAATTTAGATCGGTCATATCAATAAATGAGAATTTGATGCCAAAGGGCTCAAATACTTGAGTAAATAAACGATATGAACCACCGTATAAGTCGTTTGAAGCGATGATATGATCGCCCGGTCTAAACATCTTTAAAAGACCATCCATAGCTGCTACACCACTAGCAAAACACGCGCATTCATCAGCGCCTTCTAATCCAGCAATCATGTTCTCGAGAGCGGTTCTTGTAGGGTTACCTACTCGAGCGTAATCATATCCTTGATGTACGTTCGGTGCCTCTTGAGCATAAGTGGAGGTTTGAAAGATTGGGGGCATTACGGCGCCGGTTGTTTCTTCTAACTTCTGTCCGGCATGAATTGCTTTGGTGTTGAAACGCATTATTTGTTGTTCCAGCTATTTTTTAAGGTGTTCAGATTGGTAATTTTGGTAGTAATTCGGTCATTATTCGCTTCCATTTCAAGCATCTCGTTGTAATAACGGATGGCAAAATCTGTAAGCGTGAGAGCTCTGTTTTTGATAGCCTCTTTATCATCCTCAAATGCCTGTGGATGTAATGAGAAATAATTACCTGCCATGTTGTTGTAGAACACAGCTAAGCTCTCAATAAATTCCATGTTATTGGAATCAGTTTTATAAGCTTCAATAAGTTGTTGCTCAGCTTTTTCCGAAAGCCCTTCGATTTCAACTCTTAGCGTTGTTACTTCAGCTTCATCAGCATTTGTGTAAGCATCTTTAAGTTGTGGAAACAACGTACTTACTTGATTGAAGAGTTGTGTTCCATATACATTATGGATCTTGCCATTGTTAGGGTACACATTCACTAATTGGTCGAGCAACTTAATAGCTTCAACATCATTGCCTTCGCTGATATAAGCGTTCACTAAACCAAATGCGATGTTTTTATCCTTTAACGGATCTTTATTCGCGAGCTTGTAATAATAGGCTGATTGCTGAGCATTTCCTGTTTCTAAATAAAGAAAGCCAAGGTTTTCGTAGATCTCTGAATCTTCTTGATCTAGTGAACTAGCGATATTTAGGGTGCTAATCGCTTCTTCGATATTGCCAAAGTTATAGTGAGCGATGGCTAAGGACTTATAAGTCTCTACATTTTCACTATCAATGATTAATGCATTTTGAAAATGTAAGATAGATCGGCGTTGTACTTGTTCGTTATCACTTTCATACGCCTGTAAACCAGATTGATGCTCAATATTCCAGTATTTAGTGGAAATGCTATCAATTTTCTGGCTAATTAAAGCACTTGAATCTAGGTTATTATCCGTCGCGTTCTCAAGTGCGATATCAAATTCATTATATAGTGAGTCTCTATTTTCTGCCTCTCTAGTTACGGCAATTTTTCCTAAGACTTCCGCTTTCTGAATGTATAATTCAGCAGTTGGATTCTTTGTTAACTCTTGATCGATTTGTTCAAGCGCTAACGCATAATTTTCCTGTTCGATTAAATTATCGACAGTGAATTGTGAGCTAGTACAAGAAACAAAAAACCCGACAGCAAGCACAAAACTTGCTAGTCGGGTTAGTTTTGAAATATTCATAGAAATCATGATGGCTGCTTACATTCCAGCTTTTTTCATGGCTTCTTCTGCTTTTTCATTCATTCCTAAAGCAGTGTACACTCTGAATAAAGACTCCCAGTAACCAGTGTTATCTGGCTCAATTTCTGCAGCCTTTTCATAGCTAACCATAGCTTCTGTTAAGTACGATTTTGCTTCTTCGTAAATCTCAGCAGCTTTGTCGTTATCAACAGTGTTAGTACGCTTTTCGAATAGTAGAGAAGCTCTGTTCTGGTTAAGAATGCCTAAGATGTTGTATGCTCTTGCATCATCAGGTAGTAATTCAGTAACAAGCGTTAACTCTTCAGATGCCTGATCTGTAAGCTCAGATGAACGCATTTCTAAAGCAGAAATGTTTTTGTTTAATTCATCTAAACGCTGCTGAGCTTGTGCTTTGTCGTTACCTCTTAGGCGTTCGATGTCTTTTTCAAGATCGTAAGCCTGAGCGTATAATGGCTCAATTTCTTCATTGATATCACTTGCAATGATATAAATCTGAGTTCCAAGTACTAAGTGGTACTGTGGGTTCTGAGGATCGTTAGAAATTAAAGTCTCAAGAACGCGAATAGACTCGTCACTCTGACCTGAGTTCATGTACGCATCAGCTAGCTTTTGGTAAATGCTCACTGAATCAGGGTACATTTCAGCAGCTTCCTCGAGTACACGAGTAGCATTGTCGTAGTCTTCATTTAATAAGTAAAATCCACCTAAACGATCGTAGTCGTAAGCATCTGGAGTTTCTTTACGCTCAACAATCATTTCCATTGTCTCAACAGCCTTAGGGATGTTGTTGTTTAAACGGTGTACTTCAGCAAGCACATCGTAAGAAAGAAGACTGTCTGGGTTGATGATGATAGCGTTTTCTAAGTGATCAACAGCAACATCTAATGGGTTAGCTACTTGTGGAGCAGCACTGTCGCCAGTAGCGTACTGAACAGCAGCGTTATGTTCTAGTCCCCATTTTCTGTCAATAAGTAATTCAGCTTCAACCGACTCTACACTTTGAATACCTTGCTCAGCGTATAATTTTTGAGCAGTTAATAAGTTTTCACGCATTTTGCCATAAGGATCTTTACGTGCACTTACATTAGAGTTGTTTGTAGCCATTTCAGCATATGCTAGCCCTTTGTAGTAGTGAGCAATTGCATTAGAAGGGTCTTGTGCAATAGCACTATCCAAAGTAGCGATAGCAGCCATGTAGTTCTGCGATTGGATACCATCTTTCGCTTCTTTGATGATTGGGTCTCCACCGCCGCCGCAGTTCACTAATAGTGTAGTGAATAGAGCAATTCCGAAGAGACTTTGTAATATCTTTTTCATGTCAGTCTTAAAATTGATAGTGGTTGATTTCATGTGGATTTAATAAGTTGCGTAAAGTAACCATAAGTCAAGCTTTCCGCAAAAAATGAAGGCTTCACACGAGTAATAAGTTTAAAACAAAAAAACCTTAGTTCATGAAAAAAATTATCTCTACTGATAGTGCACCAGCAGCTATCGGTCCATATAGCCAAGCAGTACTTCATAATGGCCTTTTATATTGTTCAGGGCAGATTCCATTAAACCCAGAAACAATGGAAATTGTGGGCGACAATGCAGCGGATCAAGCCAAGCAAGTAATGAAGAATTTGAAGGAAGTATTAACTGCTGCGGGCACTGATTTTTCTAAAGTTATTAAGTGTTCAATCTTCTTAGATGATATGAACGACTTTGCTGCTGTGAACGAAGTTTATGGTAGCTACTTTGAGTCGGAGCCACCAGCGCGTGAGACGGTAGCAGTTCAAACACTACCTAAAAGCGTACTTGTTGAAATAAGCTGTATCGCTTACGTTTAATTTTTAAGCAGGAAGCTTTTCGTGGAAAGGTTTCCTGCTTTATCTCTCACTTCGAAATAAACATTATTCTCTTTTTTGAGCACAATGTTTGGAAGGTAGAATGTAAAATAATCTCCTTCATAGTCGTACTCAGCTATTCCTTGTGCGTCGTTTATCTTAAAAATAGCCGACTTAAAATCTACGCCCGATAAGTTGTCGCTAGTTTGAATGCTATAACTTTCCTGTCCATCACCTAAAGTCACTTTCTCGATACTCTGTATGGATGGTGCCGTAGTATCGTTGAGTATAACAAAAGTGCCAAAAGAATTAGGGTAGGCTCTTAGGCTATGGCCTTGTACTTTCGAATCTATATAGTCGAATTCCTCATCGTCAATTTCATATAGTCGTAAGGTGGAATCAGATTGCATTCCTTCCAAATAGAATAGGATATCATATCCATTTTTAAGGGGTATTTGAGGATTACCTACCTCAATGAATGTAGTGTCATTTTTGAGATAATAGTCGAAAGTGAAGCTGGTAGTATCAAAAAGACTTTCTGTGTCAAAATGGAGGCTAAGATTTCGATCTGGTGTAGAAAGCCAACTGTTTGTTGAAGGAGCTAGGCGGGCTATACTTTTGTTTAGGTCGTGCGGGAATTCAATAAGCCTTTGTTGATTCTGTGAGTCCCAAATCACGCCCTGATCAAAGTTTCTAAAATTAACAATTCTGTTGTGCTCTGCCTTCCAGTTGAATGTCCAATAATCACCTTGTGAATGAGTGGTCGTATTGAAATCAACTGCTTGCTCTTGAACAAGGATGCGAGTTGATGATGAGTTGCCGAAAAAATCTTTCGCTGTTAAGGTTAGCGTGTCTTGTGCTGCAAGGGTTGTCTCTTTTGTTTTATCGATGATGATAAAAGGGTGATCAATGTTTTCATGTTTATATAAACGCTGAAAATTTCTTCGGTCACTTTTAAAGTCAGGTACACGGTCTAGAAACATCAAGGGCGCTTGATGAAAACTAAACTCATCCTTTCGCTGATAAAAAAGTGTATCCGTTTTTGAGGTCAGGATCAGTTCATATACCGCATATTTATTATACACTTCATCGGCAGGATCATATACATTCACGGCCAAGCCAACGGGACCATTTGCATACACATTTAATGTCTCATCTTCATCTAGGGCAAATGATTTGGGATAAGGAGCGCCTTCGATAAGTGTATTTTTATTCAGGGGCTCAACAAGTACCGATCTAAAAACAGGAGGTTTCGTGTCTTTAATGGGGAAATCTGCGAACAGCGGATTGGTCGGTTCATTTAAAACATCACGGATTTCATAATGTAGGTGGGGTGGACCTATCCCTGTTGAACCGGTATAGGCGATCACATCCCCTTGCTCGATATAAACGGAATCTTGATCTAAATACAGGTCCATTTCATAACTGTAATCTTTCAGTCGAGCTGAGTCGGCGATAGCCTGTATGCGACTATTGAATCGTTGAAGGTGAGCATATACCGTATACGTTCCGTCGTTGTGCTTTAGGTAAAGCGCCTTGCCATAGCCTTTGTTAGTAATAAGTATGCGGTGTAAGGTGCCAGATTTAGTTGCATACACCTTGTATCCTTCTCGACCCCAAGTCTTAATGTCTAAACCAGCATGGAAGTGAGCAGCTCTAGTTTCACCAAAGGTAGAGCTTAAATGCCGGCTAGCATTGGTGGGCCAAATGTGTTGTTCTGATTGTGCAAAAGATTGCAGGCTGCTAAAACAGAGTAAAAGAAATAGGGTTAAACGTAGCAATGGCTAGGATACTTGAACGTCTAAGGTTATTTGAGAATCGTTAAGTGATGCTTTAAGTACATCTCCACTTTTGATAGCCGCAACACCCGCAGGAGTTCCTGTAAAAATGAGATCTCCTTCATTTAAGGTGAAGATAGTAGACAAATAGGCTATCAACTTCGGGATAGAGAAAAGCATATCACTGGTATTTCCACTTTGCCTAGTGCTTCCATTAACACTTAGTTGAATGTCAGAATTTGAGAAATCAATTTCCTGAGATGGAATGAAATTGCTTACTGGCGCAAATGTATCAAAGCCTTTAGCTACGCTCCAAGGGTGACCTTTTTCTTTGGCTTTTTGCTGAATATCTCTTGCCGTAAAATCTATCCCAAGTCCTACACTATGTATAAAATCTTGAGCGTCCTCTTCCTTAATGTTTTTACCCGTCTTGCCAATGGCTAGTACTAGCTCAACTTCATGGTGAACATCAGAGCTTACAGAAGGAAGCACGATGGGAGTATCTTGAGTGCAGAGGCTACTATTCGGTTTAAGAAACACAATAGGTGCGGAGGGCACGGGATTGTTTAATTCTTTTGCATGATCCGCATAGTTTCTGCCAATGCAGAATACGTTGTTTGCAGATAAAGTAGTGCCGGGGAGGATAAATTTACTCATGCATAGAAGGTATAAAAAAAGCCCCGAACATTGAATGCGCGGGGCTTAAATCTTTTCGACCGGGTTATCCGGCTGGCTCTACATTTACAAACTTACGTCCACCAGCTTTTACGCTGAAGTTAACGTGACCGTCAGAAACTGCAAAGAGAGTATCGTCTCCGCCTCTCATTACGTTTTTGCCTGGGTGGAACTTAGTTCCTCTTTGGCGAACGATGATATTACCAGAACGAACTAGCTCACCGCCAAATTTCTTAACGCCTAAGCGTTTACTTTCTGAATCACGACCGTTACGGGTAGAACCTTGACCTTTCTTATGTGCCATTATACGTAGGTATTATAGGTTGAAATTAACTTAACGCTTCGATAAGCTCAGCCTTCTTCATGCTAGAGTATCCAGTAAGACCTCTTTCAGAAGCAAGTGCTTTAAGCTCAGCTACGGTTAATGATTTAAGATCAGAAGTTTCTGCTTTGGCTTCTGCTTCTTCTTTCTTAGGAGCTGCTTTTTTGGAAGCCGCTTTCTTAGATGAACCTGAAGCTGAAATAGCATCAATCTGGATCTGAGACATTACCTGTCTGTGTCCGTTCAGTTTTTGATAACCTTTTCTTCTTTTCTTCTTGAAAACAAGAACTTTATCAGCTTTAACGGTGTCAACGATGGTGGCGGTAACAGAAGCTCCTTCAACAACCGGAGTTCCAATTTTTACAGCACCTTTTTCGTCTTTCAATAAAAGAACACTATCAAAAGTAACTGTTTTGTCGTCAGTGTTTTGCTTATCAACAAAAAGCACATCATTCTCAGCTACTTTGTATTGATGTCCGCCGATTTGGACTATAGCGTACATAATGGTATCTAATTTCTTTTTTGGATTTTTCTAGAGCTTGCAAAGATAAGCGATAGTTAAGATAAAACAAAGTAAAAAAGACACTGTTCTTTATATTTTGAAGCATTAAATTCTCCATGAACTTAAAAAACTATCCCTATGAAGAAATTACCAAGCTTACACGAACAAGCGTTCAAATATAAGAATACTAAAAGACTTCAGCATGATGGCGGAAGAGCATGGATTAAGGACTCGCAATTGCACAACGCTCGCAAAGATGCCAATGGTAAATTAATTACCGTTAAAGAACAGAAATAGAATGAGACTCCTCCTTTCCATAGCCCTATTTTTTTTGATGAGTTTCCATTCATTACAGGGTTATGGTCAGGGCTCAAATAATGCTTGTAACACTCCTGAACATCGACAATTCGATTTCTGGGTGGGTGATTGGAATGTACTTGATGCTAACGGTACACAACTTGGTACCAGTAAAGTAGAATTGATCTTGAATGATTGCGTAATTTTTGAAAACTGGACAAGTAACAACCCGGGATATGCAGGTAAAAGTTTTAACTACTACAATCCTTTCACAGCCAAGTGGAATCAAAAATGGATTGATACGAATGGTCTTCCGATAGAATTCGAAGGCTCTTTTGACCCTGAGGCTCAAGCGCTAATCTATTCTGCTACTACGCTCAACCAAAACGGGCAACTGGTTCAAAATAAACTAAGCTTTTACAAGAAATCGGAAGACTATGTAAACCAAGTGTGGGAACAGTCAACTGATGCAGGGAATACTTGGCGCGTAGTTTTTGATGGCCATTACTACCGTAAATCCGATTAATATCGCCTTAAGTACTTATTATTTGGTAATGGCTTTGTACAAATCCATTCTCATAACTTTGAGAGGATAAGTGCTTCAATGGGATATCCTTACCAAGATCGCTATCACCAAAAAGAGATATACCCTGCCCAATGAGTACTGGAACTTTAGTAAGGATGAGTTCACTAATTAGATTTGCTTTTAAAAATTGCTGAATGGTATCGCCGCCATCAATGTATAAATGCTGATGCCCTTTTTGTTGGATTTGTTCCACTACATCAGAAGGGGAGCCTTGCACGGCATAAATATTGGTTACCCCGTCGGGTAGCTTGTCCAACGGTCGGTTTGTAAGTACAAAAACATCCATGGGATAAGGCCAGCTACCAAAGGATTGAATCATTTCAAAGGTGTTACGGCCCATCACTAAAGCATCTACACTTTGTATAAAAGCATGGTAGCCGTAGTCTTCAGCAGGAGTATTTGATTGTTCATTGGGGTCGGCACCAGGAAGCCAATCAAGGCTTCCATCTTTTCGAGCTATATACCCATCAACAGATACAGCGATGTATACACTACATTTCATGGGGTATGATTAAGCTACTTTTGCCGTAGCCCGTTGGAAACCTTGCTTATTGATATGACCAATATACTTACCAATGATGCGTACTTCTTCAAATACATCAGGCTCAACGATGATATCGTCATAGTCTTCATTAGCTGCTTCAAGGCGAAGTCCATTTTGATCCCAAAAGATCTTTTTTAAGCTCGTTTCGCCATCGTAAAGTACGGCTCCGATGTCTCCATTTTTTACATCGTCATCCATCAATAGCACTAAGTCGCCATCATAGATATTCACATCCTTCATGCTGAAACCAGACACACGCAAGGCGAATAACTTGTCGAGATTTGGGAATAAAGACTCCATAGTGATACTCCCTAGATCTGCTTCTACAGCTTCTTGGAGATAACCAGCTGCAATAAGCCCCCGAATTGGGATTCCATCTTTTTCTTCAGATTCATTCAGTAATGTTTTTTTCTTTTCAGATGGAAGGTCGTATTCTTCGTCGTTACGTTTGATTAGGTAGCCTTTCTTCAAAAGGGCCTGAATATTTTGAGTAACACTATTAGGGGAGCGATATCCGAAATGATCGGCTATCTCTCTATAAGTGGGCCATACATCGTATTCTTTTTTATAGTCTACAATGTACTCGAAGAATTCTTTTTGCTTTCTAGTCAGATGCGCATTATCCATAATCAATAGCTTAATGTATAAAGTATGTGCAATAAAAGAAGATATTTCATGAAGGTCAATACAAAATGTGTACAAAATATGTATAAACTTTTTGTGCTCCTTTTTAGCGTAACAATGGCAGGAGCTTGTACTTCAAATCCTGAATTCGAACGAATTATCACAGAGGAATATCCGGCGTTATATGAGGCCGTGTATGCACGTGACGCGGAAAAGATTTTGAGTTTTGCATCACATCCAGATGAAGAGGTTGTGACTCAAGCTTGGAATGCAATGATTAATACTCCAGTAGAAGATGTAAGCGCTTATGTATCTCAAGTGGCAGAAGCGAACCATAAAACAGCTTGGGCTTCGCTATGGAATAAAGAATTATCTGAGGATGATGTTGAGCGTTTAAATAATTGGTTTGCGGAATCGGATACACTGAATGTGGGATTGATGTCGGCATTAGCGGTGCATGGAAATAAAAGATCACTAGATTTTTTGATGCAACGGCAGCCACCTATGGTAGAAGAAATACACTTAGAGTTAGCTTATGCAATAGGCCGCATTTCTATGAACGTAGAACTGGACGATACTTATAAAATCAAGATTATTGATCGTGCATTAAGGTATCCGAGATCAAGTATAAGTCAGGCGTATTTGTATGGATTCTATAGAAGTGATGAAGAGTTAAGTAAAGAAGTTCAACAACACATAATAGATTCATGGATTAACTTTTACCCTGATGAAGCTGGGGCTAACCGTTATTTAACCAAAATGTTGATGAAAGATAATGCCACAATGGTATTTCATCATTTTGTTAAAGATGAATTCAATACGATGGATATTGAATTGGCCTTGGAGATGCTGCGAGGTATACAAAGACATGAGCCTGTGAAATATACTACGGTTGCGCTCAATGGATTTGTACAACATTCAAATCCATTGGTTGTTGAGCAGGCGCTTATTGCACTAGCTGCAAATGATACAATCTCTGAGCGTATTGAAAACTCTACTCTAAACTATACAGCCTTAAATACGGAAGTAGATGCTCGTTTAAGACTATATGGCTGGAATTCTATTGTAAGGCCAGAGCGCTATACCGACCGTATGAAAGATGTTGGTAAATCAGATCCATACTTGCAGAATATTCGATATAGAGTATTAAAAAAGGTTTGGAGTGACGAAGAAGTTTTTAATCAATTAGTATCTGAGATTGAAGCATCCAACGGCTTGCTTTTAAGCATGTTGATGTCTGAATTGAATGCTTTTTGGGCAAATGTAGAGGATGATTTCAAAACTGATGAACGAGCTGACATAGTTAAAGATCAGTTGTTTCAAGCCTTAAATAATGGAGATCGTGCATATATGTTAAGAGCGCTCATTACTGACGAGGCTGTACTTACGGAAGAGGATTTTGATGCCTTAATAGTGCTGTTGGATGATAAAGCAGTGGGTGATCATCTTAGCATGTATAGCTCAGTAACATTCATCCTAAAAGAGCGATATGAAGAGAGAGCTAATGAATTTATTAATGAGCTGTTTGCTCAAAATAACACAGACTTAAATGATGTGTTATTGAGACAAGAATGGGAAGGGCTAACGGGTTCGCCAAGTGTGGTAAGTTTTAGAAAAATTGATTGGGAAAGATTAGCTGAATTAGGTCCTAATCCGATTTTAATTCTGGATACCAACAAAGGCACCATCAAAATTAAAATGGATGTGTATACAGCACCCGCTACCATTTCAGGAATGGATAGTTTAATCACTTCCGATAGCTATGACAGTGTTGCATTCCATCGAGTGGTGCCCAACTTTGTAATTCAAGGTGGAGATGTTGAAACGGGTCGAGGTTTTGGTGGCCCTGGATATACCGTGCCAACCGAAGGAAGTGCACAGCATTATTTTAGAGGAAAAGCAGGCGTGGCAAGTTCGGGTGTCGACACAGAGGGTAGTCAATATTTTGTGATGCACACTTGGGCTCCTCACTTAAATGGGAGTTACACTATTTATGGAGAAGTCATCTCAGGTATGGAAGTCGTAGATCGAATCACGGTGGGTGACACGGTTATTTATGCATATTGGGAAGAGTAGGGACTAACGAAGTTTTTCTAAACGGAATACATCATCTCTGGAATAGTGGCCAACAGGATCAAAATCGAGCTTAGCACGAGGGATGTCAGAAAGGTCTAGGTCCGCTATCAATAATCCTTCTTGATCCCATAGCGGTTCAGCGATGGTGTTACCAAGCGGATCAATGATAGTACTTCCTCCTCTGCATGGAATGTCGGGTAGATGTGAAATATCTTCTACGGGCATTTCTGGATAATCAGCTTTGGTAACGTATTGATTGCATCCTATTACAAAGCAACGTCCTTCAAGTGCTATATGCTTGAGGGTATGTTGCCAGCCATCGCGTTGGTCGGCCGTAGGCGCTAAATAAATCTGCACTCCTTGTTGATATAAGTAAGTTCGAGCTAAGGGCATATAGTTTTCCCAACAAATGAGCCCTCCAATTATTCCAAAATCAGTGTGTATAGTTTGAAGATCGGATCCATCGCCTTCCGCCCAAATAACTCGTTCGGCAGCTGTAGGTTTTAGTTTTCGATGGCTATGCACTAACTCACCGCTAGTATTGAAATATAAAAGTGTGCAATAGAGTGAACCTGAATGGCTCCGTTCAACAACTCCTATAACAATCCAGCTATTTACTTTTTTTGCGATCTCACCCAGCACTTTGATTTCCTTGCCGTCTAAAGAAATACTGTTCTCCCAATAAGTAAGCCATGTATCTCTACCTGATTCCGAACGATCACCAACTTTAGTTCCAAAGTCATATCCCCGTGGGTAGCCCGGTAAAAAAGCTTCTGGGAATACAATAATATCAGGTGAATGCTGAGCTGCTTTTTGAGCCCACTGGTCTACAAGTTGTAGGCCTTTTTGGAGGTCAAATAAAGCGGGGGTGGCTTGAACCACGACTATTTTCGAATTCTTCATTGCTGAAGGTATGAAAACAGGGCAAGAATTAAAGCCCCCAAATTTCAGGATACTGTACAGTACCTTTGATATTGGATAAGCCATTTGGTACTAACTCAATGCCCATAAAAGCTTCCTCAGGCACGTCGAAAGGAGGAGAGATATTCCAAGTACTGGTAGGTTCGAAACCAAATTTCGGATAGTATGCGGGATGCCCCAAAAGGATTACAGAAGTGTATCCTAAGGTGGGAGCTACTTCGAGCCCTTTCATAATAAGTTGAGTGCCGATGCCCTTAGCTTGATAAGCTGGAAGTACACTCACTGGTGCAAGTGCAAGTGTTTCGGATGTCGAATCATTTTCTTCATCAAAGATGTGAATCTTAGTGAATAAAATATGCCCAACTATATCATGCTCTTTTTCAGCCACTAATGATAACTCTGGGATGTAATATTCGGATTGTCTCAACGTATTCACCAATTCTGCTTCATCTTTTTGCCCAAATGCACTGTGGTGAATATGGTAAATTGCATCCAAATCATGGGATGATTCAGGACGAATATGTAGGTGGGTAGAAAACTGATTCATGTGCTAAATCTATAAACCACATCCACTTATGCGAATATAAATGAGTAAATGGGTTGTTTGAATGAGTAAATCGGTCTAAAAGTTAGCTCTGGTGGCTTACTCTGATTTTAAAGATGGATTCGGCCTAGGCAATTATAGATTGCGAAGTATCCAAGACTTGAATGTGGTTTTGAAATAGTCTGAATACAAAGCTGAATCAACATCTTCTTGACTGGCACACATCCCTATGTTTTTAAAATCATGGTTCGCATTAGGCACCACCGAAATAGTAAAGTGACTCGGGATGTTATTATCGAAGATTTCATTCATGCTATTTAACGCCCAGCCGGGGTACACCATATGATCGTTATCTGCAAAAACGAACAAAGATGGAATACTCAAACGTCTTAATGAACTAGATGGGTCAAATTCAGAGATTTCTCTTAAGTGCCTCCATGCTTTTTTAAGAGGGAACCAAGTAACCCAATTGATATCAGATTTGGCTTTTTTGGTAGCTTTATCGAATGCTTTGTCTTCCGATTCCCCTTCACAGATATATTCGCTGTAGTAAATATTAGTGAGGTGTAACTCGGTATCAAAAACAGGAGCTGCAAGGGAGGCAATGGCTTTAACATCTTGAGCATAGAGCGACCCTACAACTTGAGCCACCCATCCTCCTTGGCTATGCCCTACAATGCCAATGCGGTTAGGGTCTACTACATCAAGGCTCTTTAAATAATTGACAGCTGCTTTCGTGTCATCTGCTCGATCATAAATACCTGATCGTTGCCATTTACCATCAGACTCGCCAATCCCACGTTTGTCGAAGTACAAGATGCCATAACCCTCTTCAATGAATAAGGCTTCTATATTCTGCTCTACAAACTCTTTGTACAGCGTACGATGAGAAGAATTTTCGCCAGCACCCACCAAGAATATAATCATAGGGATATTACTCCTGTTTACAGGCAGTAGCAGTTCCCCATGCATCGTATACTCACCACTTTCGAAAGTGATATTCGTTCTTAATTGCTCTTGTGCTGAAACCGAAAATGTGAGTAGTGAGAGTATTACTAAAAGTGCAGAAAATAGTCTCATTATTAATTTTTTGAATGTTTTCCCAACGTGTGGATTGAGAATAAAGCTTAATATTGAAATTAAAAATTTGGAATATACTTGGTTTATACTGCTTCCAATATTTCTTTCATTTGTGCTTCGTGCCTTTGGGCGTGGGCCATGTTTGCATGTAACCATTCAGCGCGGGTAAGGAAACCAAATGCTGGGTGCTTGAATAGAGTGCACACTTCAGTCATATCTAAAGTATGAATGAGTGGGTAGAGCTCTTCTCTTTGTTTTAGAAACGTGGCGGATAAATCGTCCATAGTTTTTTTCTCGCCCTGAGGTTTAACCATCTCTGGTGCCTTGGCCTTAACCGTTCGATCCGAAAAATAAGCCCATATTTTATCGATGCCGGCTACCACATCACGTCCCTCTGCAGGCTCAGAAGGTCCGTTAAATAAACGCACGATGGCAAACTCAGATCGGTTAATGTGCTCAACGTTTTCAGCGGCCGACCACGACTCAGCGTTCGGCTTGAGATAAAAATTCTCTTCGTTAAACAGTTGAATAGTATTTAAAAAAGCTTCGGTATTATTCTTATAACGTTCTTTCACAAAGTGCAGATTTAGATAAAAATTTGGGCTTGAATCTACAGGAAATTGAGCAAAAAAAAATAGATACACACCTTCCGGCATGTACCTATTCATTTATCTATTAGGGAAAGTAGAATCTTAAATATATTCTATTCAGATATCTAAGGGTTGCTTGACCAACCAAAATATTCTCTCAACAATTCATTAGGCGAGAACGACTTGCTTTCATTTCGTTCTCTGTTGTAAAGATATGTAAACCGGAAATGACCTGTTGTTAGAATTTCTTTATGTACAGGCATTGTAATTCTTTAATAATTTAAGCGATTGGATGTAGATGCACCGCCAAGCCAAATGGTTTTAATCTACTTCGGGTAATGGGTTAGATTTATCAGTGTTCGTAGTTAGCTGTGATTCAAACCAGCTTATTAATGCACTCCGCTCTTCAGCTGATAGTCTTGCTTCCGAATGCATCCATGTATACTTGGGAAGGGGCATCTCCTTTTTTTCTATAAGTTCTGCCGATTCTTCCAACTTACGTTCTTTTTTGCGGGAGGAGTAAGTTGCCCATTGGTTAAAGTTTAGCTCGCCTCGTGCATGATCGATATGCCCTTGGGTCCACCACGAAATAGGTGATACATATCCATACCATGGGTATTGTGTTTCGAACGAGTGGCAATCGTAGCAAGCATTTCGAATGGTTGTTGCTATTTCTGCAGGTGGGTTTAGTATCGTTAGCATATTATCTGCAGGATTCACTTCTAGCGTAGAGCGGTCGGGTTGATAATTTTGCAGGACGATAAGAAAGGCGGCTACACCAACTAAAATCTTCTTAATCATATTGAGCTCCATAATGTTATGAAGCTCAATATAATAGAATGATAAAAAGGAACAAGTAGTAGGTAAAGGATTAACCTTTTGGTGTGAAAGCTTGAATCCCAGTAATTTCGCGACCTAAAATGAGGCCATGAATATCGTAAGTACCTTCGTAAGTATTTACTGACTCCAAATTCATTACATGATGAATGATTCTATAATCACCCACGATACCATTACCCCCATGCATATCACGTGAGATACGTGCAATTTCAAGGGCTTTACCACAGTTATTACGTTTTGCAAGTGAGGTCATTGAAGGATGATCACGACCTTCATCTTTTAAGGTGCCAAGACGTAATACCAACATTTGCATCGAGGTGATGTCGGTAAGCATGTTCGCGAGCTTAGTCTGAATTAATTGATTAGCTGCTAAAGGCTTTCCGAATTGCTTACGGTCTAACACATACTGTCGTGCTTTTTGGTAACAAAATTCTGCGGCACCTACGGTACCCCAAGCTATTCCATACCTAGCACTGTTTAAGCACATGAAAGGCCCTTTAAGTCCACGGATGTCTGGAAATACATTTTCTTCGGGGATGAACACGTCATCGAATACAAGCTCACCAGTTTCTGATGCACGTAACGACATTTTAAACTTAGTATGTGGGGCTGTAAACCCTTTCATTCCTTTTTCCACAAGGAAGCCTCTTATCACACCTTCGTCGTCTTTACTTTCTTTTGCCTTCGCCCATACCACAGCCACATCCGCGATGGGAGAATTGGTGATCCACATTTTGGCCCCATTTAGAACCCAGCCACCATCTGTTTTAACGGCTGTTGTAACCATAGAACCCGGGTCAGAACCGTGATCTGGTTCCGTTAAACCGAAACATCCAATCATTTCACCGGTTGCTAGTTTTGGCAAGAATCGCTGCTTTTGTTCTTCTGTACCAAATACTGAAATAGGGTACATCACTAGAGAAGACTGCACACTCATAAATGATCGGTAACCTGAATCAACCCGTTCCACTTCGCGAGCAATTAATCCATAGGCGGTATAACTGGCATCCGAGCCTCCATACGCTTCAGGTACCGTTACTCCTAACAACCCCATTTCACCCATTTCGAGGGCGATATCACGGTCGAAATACTCTTCTGTATTACCTTTTAGTGCACGGGGTTCAAGTTTAGACTGTGCATAATCACGCGCTGTTTCCATGATTAGTCGATCTTCTTCCTGAAGTTCAGATTCGAATAGAAATGCGTCGTCGATATTGAAGAGATTCTTAGCCATCGGGTGAAAAGCCTTTGTTTTGAATTAGTAAACTATATGCCTGCTGATAGTAAGAAAAAAAAATCATAGGGTGAACTTGAACTCAGTATATAATTCAACTTTATGGATCACTGAATGTTAAGGGGCAAGGCATTCAACCATGAAAGGGTAGGAGGCATAATTGGTAGGCATAAAAAAAGCCCGTAACTGATTAGCTACGGGCTCTCAAGTTGCTTGAATTTTATCAAGCTAGCGTCTTCTTAAGTTCGCGTGCAATCACCAATCGTTGTACTTCAGAAGTACCTTCACCGATGGTCATTAGCTTTGAGTCACGTAAAAATCTTTCCACGTGGTACTCTTTGGTGTATCCATATCCACCATGAATTTGAACAGCTTCAAGTGAAGCTTTTACTGAAAGTTCAGAAGCGAATAGTTTCGCCATTGAAGCTTCAACCGTATAAGGTTTGCCATTGTCTTTTAACCAAGCCGCTCTTTGAACGAGTAAACGAGCCGCATCGATTTCAGTAGCCATATCTACAATTTTGCCTTCCATATACTGGAAGTTGCCGATAGCTGTACCGAACTGCTTACGTTCCATAGCGTAACGTAATGATTCTTCGTAAGCACCACGAGCAATACCAACAGAAAGTGAAGCGATACCAACGCGGCCACCATCTAATACTTTCATGGTATCAATAAAACCACGGCCTTCTTCGCCTAATAAGTTTTCAGCAGGAACACGTACGTTTTCAAAAACAACTTCGGTAGTATCAGATGAGTTCATACCTAATTTGTGCATTCCTGGTCCTGGCTGTACACCATCCATTTCACGTTCCACGATGAATGCAGAAATGCCTTTGGTTCCTTTGGTTGGATCTGTTTTTGCAAGTACAACATACACATCACCAACCGACCCTTGAGTAATGAAAATCTTAGAGCCGTTAATTACATATTCATCACCGTCTTTAATAGCGGTTGTTTTCATTCCAGATGCATCCGATCCAGAACCCGGCTCTGTTAAACACCAAGCAGCAAGTTTTTCGCCTGAAGTAAGTGTAGGCATGTACTTCATCTTTTGCTCATGCGAGCCAGCAATAGCAATATGGCCAGTACCGAGAGAAGTATGAGAAGCTACCGTTAAAGCAAGAGAGGCATCCCAACGAGCAATTTCTTCAAGTACTAAACAAAAACTCACTACATCGAAGCCACCACCGCCATATTGTTCTTCGTGGTAGATGCCTAACATTCCTAATTCTCCGAGCTGCTTTACAATATCGTGCGGAAATTCTTTGCTGTTATCTCTCTCCATCACTGTTGGTGCAACAGTTCTCTCAACAAAATCTTTGATACTGTTTCGTATCATTTTTTGATCTTCTGTCAGTTCAAACGACAGAGCATTTTCAATTGTAGTGTCCATATGAATAGGTGTAAATAAGTCTAAATTTCATTTTCGTGGAAACGCTTCCATAAGATACTATTTTAACCCAAAAATGTAAGCCATCGTTTGTAAAAGATTCATTTTAAGTACTTATAAATAGATAAGTAGCTCTCGTTAATTGGCCAAGTAGTTGCGGCAAAAGGATTAGAAAAAAGAACCCTTAATCTTATAGGGTGTTGAAACGGGCAACTGAAGCAATTCAGTATTCATTTATCTATTAAAATAAAAATTAAACCAAGAGAGGTTTAGTCATGTTTAAGAATAAAAAAATGCCAACCATTTTAACTGTTATGCTATTCGGCTTAGTAAGTATAGCAGCGGTAAATAAAGAAAATAATCACCCAATCAATCCTACTGCCTACATCCTTCAACAACAAAATGTATTGTTAACTGGCGAGGTAGTGGACTCTGAAACCGAAGAAGCTTTAGCTGAGGTAACTATAAAAGTGAGTGAGCTCAATGTTTCTGTTGAAACCAACAAGGAAGGTGAGTACAGCGTTAAAAACTTAGTTGCTGGCGAAACTTATACAATCATCGTAGAACATGATGGGTATAAGAAATATGAAAGTGATATTGAGATAGATGCTCAATCACCCAAAGTAAGCAAAACTATTAAGTTAGAACCTGAAGATTCTTAATTATAAAAATTATAGATCTCCAAAAGCCCAGTGTTAAACCTGGGCTTTTTTTTTGAACAAAGAATTACCCAAAATTCCAAGTAACGCCGCGACCAATCTCAGGATCGGGATAATTCCAGTCTACCGCTCCTTGATCACATGCATACATACAAGTACCACATTCAATACAATCTTCAACCTGAAAGTGAACTAGGCCTTCATCATCCATGGTATAGCAATTAGCTGGGCACACCCATGTAGTACATTTATGCGGACAGCCTGAATTACATATGTCTGTATCAACAATGATATGGGGCTTGATTTCAGACTTCGCCTGATTTCTGTAACTCACTAATCCTAATCGTTCTGGTAAACTCAATAATTTCATAATATTCTATTCAGTAAGTGATTTATGGTTAAGCTTTATCACACTTTTTCTGTTTCACATTTCCCATTGCTCATTCATTAAGTTTATAAAGACTTCCGTGCTTTAAAACCTAATTTAGCAAGCTCCCATAGAGAGGAATGTCTCTTGATAGCTCCCAGTAACATTTTTTCTGATTTTGGAGTCGGTTCATTTTTAATCGTAAAGAACTGACGACCGAAATCGCATACTAAATTTGGTACCTTATTTTGCATAGTGTCGGTATGCAATAAGTGAACCGCATCTTGGAATCCTTTGATATCCTTCATGATGTAACTCTCGTCCATCACTCGTCTATATTCTTTTAAAGTGGCTGAGCTGTAATCGCCTTTTTCTTTAGCTTTCACAATAGTTTCAGCAGCAAGAATACCTGAACGCATAGCATAATCCATTCCTTGAATAGCCTTACCAGCGTTCATCAATAAGTTTGCCGCTTCACCTACAAGTAAGATGCCATCTTTATATAGCTCTTTTGGCATCACACGCGAATCGCCCGATGACACAACATGTGCTGAATACTCTACAACTTCCCCGCCTTTGATAGCATTGGCAATGGTAGGGTGTTTTTTGAAGTGGTTGAGTACATCATAAGGCTTTTGCTTCTTTTCACGAAGATCTTTTAGTCCAAGAACCAATCCTAAGCTAATGGTATCACGGTTGGTATATAAAAACCCACCACCTTCGATACCATTCGTAGCCCAACCTACAAATTCGTTACTCATACCGCTGAGGCCATCCAGCTGAAAGCGGTCTTCTAAAACTTTTTGGTCGAAACGAATAATCTCTTTTACTCCTGTAAGCATATGATCGGCAGGAACATATTTATCCTGAAGACCCACTTGGCGGGTAAGTAGATTGTTAACGCCTTCAGCGATAATTACAGAGTCAGCATGGAATTCATCTTCGCCTGTTCTAATACCTACGGCTTTATCATTTTCCATGATTACTTCATCCACTTTGATGTCGGTGGCAATGAATGAATCCATCGCATAATCACTCGCATCAATAGCTTCTTGTACTTTTGAAGACAACCAGTTATCAAATTTCGAACGAAGTACTACTACACCAGTGTATGGCTTTTCTTCGAAATGAGATGATTTAAAGTCTAATGAAAAGGTTGACTGCTCGTCCATGAAAGTAAGACGGCGGTGGTTAATGAAACGCTCCCAGCCTCCGTTTTCATCTTCCCAATAATTAGGCACGAGTTTATGAAGATCTGAACCCCATAGCACTCCACCTGATACGTTCTTTGAACCCGCAAATTCACCGCGTTCAATGAGCAGGAATTTCATGTTGTTTTTGGCAAGCGTCATTGCTGCTGCTAAGCCAGCAACACCACCACCAATTACGATACAGTCAAATTTATCTTCCATAAGCTTAGGTTACATAGCGAAGCAATCTTCAGAAGATTGCAAAAGGCCCAGTTTAAAACTGAACCTTCGCGCATGCATTTAATTAGTTTTTAATTTTTTTGATCTCTTCAATGAACGGAGGAAGTACTTTGTATAAGTCTCCAACGATTCCATAATCTGCTACTTCAAAGATTGGAGCATCAGGGTCTTTGTTGATAGCCACAATTACTTTACTGTTTGCCATACCAGCAACGTGCTGTATAGCTCCAGAAATACCTACGGCAATGTATAATTGAGGAGATACCACTTTACCTGTTTGTCCAATTTGTAAACTTGGATCGTATACACCAGATTCAGTTAAAGCACGAGATGCTCCGATACCTGCATTAAGGATGCTTGCGAGCTCAGCTATTAAAGCTTTACCATCTTCATCCTTTATTCCACGACCCGCTGCAACAATAGCTTCGGCTTCGTTTAAGTCAACAGTATCGCCGGTAGCCGAGATAATTTCTTTAAGAGTCGCTTTCATAGTCGACTCATCGAAACTGAAGTCAACATTAACTACTTCTGAATCAGCTGGTGATTCGTTCAGGTCGTATGAACCAGAGCGAACAGAAACAATAACTTTATCAGCTGTAGCGGAAGTGTTAGCCATAATTTTTGCAGCCATAACTGGGCGCTTAGCTTCCACACCATCGTTGGTTAGGCTGAATGAAGAAACATCGGCAATTACAGCAGCATCTTGGTTTGCCGCAAGAGCTCCAAGCACATCTTTAGTGCCTTCCGTTGAAGCAAAAGCAAATACAGCTGGGTTCACTTGGCTCATTACATTAGCCAATGCTTTTAGTAATGGAGCATTCATGTGATTTTTGAAGATTGGATCTTCGATTACATGAATTTTAGAGGGTCCGTACTGCTTGATACCGTCTACATAATTTGAAGCGTTCGCATCAATAACAACAGCTTCAACAGAATGACCTGCTGCATCAGCAAGGCTTTTACAATGGGATAATACTTCTAGTGACGAACGTTTGATTTTGCCGTCGGCAATAGCAATGTAGGTTAAAATCGTACTCATTGAGAAAATGGTTTAATAATTAGATGCTCATCAATGTAGAGCATTCAAAAAATTTGAAATGTTAAAGAACGTTGGCTTCTGTGTCCAACAGTTGTGCAACCTGGCGAGCTACTTCTTCTGCTTCGCCTTCGTATTTCTTACCAGCCTGTCGTGCAGGTTTCTCTTCATAAGAAGTTACTTTTGTACTTGCTGTAAGTGAAGCTTCGTCTACGCCCAATGCTGAAATCTCAACTTGATCGATAGGCTTACGCTTTGAAGCCATAATTCCTTTTAAGTTTGGAATACGAGGGTCGTTCATATCATTAGAGCAGGTAACAGCACATGGTGTTGGCAGTGCAATCATTTCCTGCCCAGTATCACCTTGGCGTTTAACCACGAGCTGATCGCCTTCAACCTCAAGTCCTACAGCATTTGTAGTGTATGGTAGGTCTAAGATTTCAGCAACCATACTACCGGTTAAGCCTGAATCTGTATCCTGCGATTGCTTACCAAGAGCAAGAATGTCGTATTCTTTGTCTTTGAAGAACGCACCTAAAATTTTTGCGTAACTAGCCGAGTCATACTCTTCATCACCAGAAGCAAGAATATGAGTAGCGCGATCGGCACCCATAGCTAAAGCTTTACGAATGGTTTCAGAGGCTTTTGCTGGGCCAATGCACACAACTTCAACTTCGCCACCATGTTTTTCTTTTAAGACTAAAGCTTCTTCAACTGCCGAAGCATCGTAGGCATTTAATACCATACGATCGGCATCCATAATTAGCTCGCCTTCTTTGATCTGAAGTGGTGCATATACATCAGGCACCATTTTAATACATATATAGAATTTCATTCGCTTCTGTTGCTTTAAGTGATTTTTTGTGGAACCGCTTTTTTAGGGTCGCCAATATACAAAACCAAAACTAAAATGTTTTAATTCTGCAGATTGTTATAGTCTGATAAATGTCCAGGATCCGTCTCCACCAAGAGGTTGTAAGCCTGTCGCCTTATTTGAGGCGTTGCCTCATTGAAAATACCAGAAATTTCTCTCGATTTCGTATCGAAGAATAAATCATATAAATAGTTGCTGGTTGCTCGCCGCTTAGAGTCTCGAATATCGGTGAGCGCTTGAAGAACCACGGTTCGGGCAGCTATGGCATCGGCTGTAAAGGCATCTAATCCTAATCGGTGATATTGGTAATAAGCCACGCGCAAAGGGCGGTAACTTGGATTGAGCAGATCAGCAATCAAATTGAATTTATTTCGACGATTGTTCGCAGCCCTCGTCCAACCAATAGCTGAGGTCGTTTGTGCCAAATCAACAATCTGTTGTGCTTTCTGAAAATAAGCCTCGCCACCCAACTCGCTAAAACTATCAAAGTCGTAGCCTAATAACACATTCATATAAAAGTCGAGTGTTCCCGTTAAGTTGTCAAACTGTAGTTCATCATGAATCAAGGTTCGCCCTTGTGGGTAATTAAACTGCCAATTGTCATCACTTAAAATAATGGATGTAGTAAGTGTGGTAGTGCCATAGATAGGTCGGCGAGCACTCATAATAATACGAGAACCAAAGTCGTAATTTGAATTGGCGGACTCCAAAATGATTTGAATTTGGCATTCAATGCGTTCCTCTTCCTCAAATTCAACTTCAGTCCAACGGTGGTCGTTTATGTATTCTTCAACACGAGGTTTAAGCTCAGATATATAGGTGTATGAATTTCCTTCTAATTGGGCATCGTTTACAGTAACGGTGCAATTCAATTCTTGAGCTTGTGCTTCGCTAAAGAAAAAAAGGAGTAGAATAAAAAGTGTAAAGTTGATTCTATGCAATGTAGAAGCGATTTAATCTATTAATTGAAATCATGCATACTTCATTGAAGAATACGAAAACAGAAGCAGAAAATTCTATGCGCTCTTAAGTTCTACTAAGAATTCTTAATAGGCATCTTATATACTCACTTTATACCTTAGGCAGAGATGCATGGGTGATGTACATCTAGTGTGATCAAAATAATAAATCAAATTTTTTAACATGAAAGCTCCAAAGGTAATTGCTGAAATCGGTTGTAATCATAAAGGTCAGATGGAGATCGCCGAAGAAATGATCATGATGATCGCTAAATTCTGTAAGGCCGATTATGCTAAGTTTCAAAAGAGAAACCCTAAGGAAGTTCTTACCCCCGAGCAATACAATATGCCCCACCCCGTTGAGGCCAACTCATATGGTACAACCTATGGAGAGCATCGCGAGTTTTTAGAATTTGATTTAGATCAGCATAAACAGCTTAAAGCATGGTGTGAAGAACAAGGAATAGGTTACTCTACATCAGTGTGGGATTTAACCTCGGCCGAAGAGATTACATCGCTGAATCCTGACTTCATCAAAATACCATCGGGCACAAATCAGCACTATGAAGTACTGAACTATCTTTGCGAACAATTTGCAGGTGATATCCATGTGTCGGTTGGGATGACTACTCATGAAGAAGAACGTAAGCTCATCGATTTCTTTAAAGAACGTGGACGAAATAAAAGTTTGGTGCTATACAGTTGCACATCTGGATACCCCGTTCCTTTTGAAGATATTGGACTCTATGAAATCACCCGACTTATTGAAAACTATGGCGAAGAGGTAAAGCAAATAGGCTTTTCAGGGCACCATTTGGGCATTGCCGCTGATATTGCAGCTATGACTTTGGGGGCTGAATGGGTTGAGCGCCATTTCACCTTAGATCGAACATGGAAAGGCACCGATCACGCTGCATCATTAGAACCCGAAGGAATGCGTAAGTTAGTGCGTGATTTGAGAAATGTATCAAAAGCACTTAATTATAAAGAAAGTGAAATCCTAGAGATAGAAAAGCCACAAAGGGATAAACTTAAGTGGGGGATTTAAACCGTGCGAGTTGCATTCATACCTGTAAGAGGGGGTAGCAAAAGTATCCCCTTAAAGAATATAAGGCCTTTAGCGGGGAAGCCACTAATCTATTGGACGATGGAGGCGGCTTTGCATAGCGGAGTGTTTGACCACATCTATATCTCCACGGATTCCCCAGAAATTGAAGAAGTAGTAGTGAAGCATCAGCAAGCTTTGGCGTTTACGCTGATAAAGCGAAGTGCGGAAACAGCAACAGATAAGGCAAGTACAGAATCTGCAATGTTAGAATTCGCTGAGCAGTTTGACTTCGATGAAATAGCGTTGATACAAGCTACTTCACCACTATTAAAGAGTGAGCATATCCGAGAAGCTTTTGAGCAAAAGAAGCACACGAATGTAGATAGCCTTCTCACTGTATGTGTGCAAGAACGGTTTATTTGGGAAGAAGGAACAGATGGTAGAGCAAAGCCCATTAACTATGACCCATTGAATCGCCCACGTCGACAAGATTTTGAGGGTTTACTGGTTGAAAACGGCGCTATGTATATCACTTCAAAGGAATCATTACTCGCAACCAAATGTCGTATTTCGGGCACCATGGGTGTGTATAAAATGCCCCCTGAAAGTTATTTCGAAATCGACGAGCCTTCCGATTGGCAAATTGCCGAAGCACTTCTGAAAAAAGATCAAAGTAAAAATACCCCTTTCACCGAAGTGGCTGCATCCATAAAACTATTTTTAAGTGATGTGGATGGTGTGTTGACCGATGCAGGCATGTATTACACAGAATTTGGGGATGAGTTGAAGAAATTCAACACTCGAGATGGAATGGGTTTCCAATTGATTAGAGAACAAGGCATAAAAACAGGCTTAGTTACTAGCGAAATCACCAATATTGTAAAGCAACGAGCCAAAAAGTTGAAAATCGATTTTCTGCATCAAGGCAAACGTGATCATGGGAAACTTGAGGTAGCTCAACAAATGTGCGAGAAGCTTGGAATTACTTTACAAGAAGTGGCTTATATAGGGGATGACATCAATTGTCTAGAACTCATAAAAGCTGCTGGGCTTTCAGCTTGTCCAGCCGATGCCGTTGATGTAATCAAAGAAGCCGCAATGGTGGTTTGCAACAAGAAAGGTGGGGAAGGTTGTGTGCGGGAATTTGCCGAGATGATTTTGGCCGTTAGAAACTAAAGCCAAAGATTACTTCCATTCCTTTTTGGTAAAAGTTTGCACTATTCATAAATAATGCTAGAATGTAAAGGTTTGATCTTGCATTCTTTAGCGTTGAAAAGAGAGTATTATGAAAGTGCGATGGTATTCAAAATTATACCTACTAGCTGTTTTGGGCTTGATCCTAGTGCCGAACCTTAAAGCACAAACAATTATTGGTGCTCGATCGATGGCAGTAGGCGGCGCCCAAACCGCACTGGCTAATAACGAGTGGGCATTATTTGGGAATCCTTCCTCTCTATATTCAAACCCTGACGGGGTGGCTTTTTACAGCTTACGGAATTACGGAATATCCGAACTTACTGACATTGCCTTTTCTGGCAGTTATGCTATAAAAGATGGAACGTTAAGCGCAGGCATACACCGCTATGGGGATGATTTATACCACGAAACAAACATAAAACTTGGTTACGCGTTTGAGTGGCAACAAGTGCAGTGGGGAGTGTCAACGGGTTTACATGTACTCGGGTTTGGGGGAGATTATGGCTCAGGTTCTGCATTCACACTCGATGTTGGAGGGAGCATCCCAATTCAAGATAAATGGGTTCTTGCCGCTACAGCAACGAACCTATTTAATGGTGCCTATCACTTTGAAGAATCGGATGAAGAACTCTCTAGTGCAATATCCGTGGGTATTCAGTATTCACTTGAAGAGCGAGCCTTATTTCTGTTTGATGTAGTAAAAGACGTGCAATTTCCATTAGCCATCAGGGCTGGGGTAGAAATGGATATTGTTTCAAACTTTGTTGGGAGAGTGGGGGTGTCTACAGAGCCTAATACCTATTCAGGGGGGCTAGGATATCAGGCTCAGCGATATTCTTTTAACTTCGTAGTTCAACATCATCAGATATTGGGGACAAGCCCCGGTTTAGATATGAAAATATATCTGAAATAATGAAGCGTAATAGTACCCTAATAGCGTGTAGTGTGATAGTCGTCGGCTTCATGACCCCTGTTCATTTAATAGCTCAACAGCAGGATTCAACACGCACTAAAATCAGAAGTCAAATTGAGCGCTCTTTTAATGAAGTTGAGTTAGGTGAAGATGACAACGGGGAACAGTTATTACTATTTCTGGAAGAACTAGCGGCAAATCCTGTGAATGTAAATTCAGCTTCTATCGATAGACTATTACAGGTACCCGGCTTCAATCTAAAGCTTGCACAGGCACTCATTCGGTATCGATCGGCTCAGCCATTAGAACAGATTACAGACCTTATGAAGGTGCCGGGAATAGGAAGAGTAACCTTCGAACGCATGAGTGCTTTTGTAACCATTGGTGGTTCAACTGAGCGATTTCGGGCGCTTTATTTAAATCCAGATTATTGGACACAAAACTTAAAGCCTGAATACTTGATACGCTATCAACAGGTGTTGGAAGAGCAGGAGGGGTATAAAAGAAGAGAAAGTGAAGGAGGATATATTGGGAGTGCTGCTAAAGTATATCAACGTATACGAGTGGCAGGGAAACATCTTCAGTTTAATATGACCCAAGAAAAAGATGCCGGTGAGCCATGGGGTGGAGGACTCGGTTTCGATTACACTTCAGCACATTTGGCTCTAAAAGACAATGGCTGGCTCAAAGATTTTGTGATAGGGGATTTTGCCCTGAATATGGGCCAAGGTTTGGTAATGTGGAATGGCGGCGCTTTTGGAAAAGGCAGAGAAGTAGTGGGAACGGTAGGTAAAAATGAACGTGGGGTTCGAGGCTATAGCTCTGCTCAAGAAAGTGGTGCCTTTCGAGGTGTCGCCTTTACCTATGGCGGCGATGTAGAACTGACGGGGTTTTATTCTCGACGTAATTTCACGGCCTCAATTGTTGGGGAAGATTCTACAAGGTTTCCATCTTCAGCTGGATTTCATCGAACACAAAGTGAACGTGATAGAAGATACAATACGGGCCACACGCTGTGGGGAGGGCGGGTGCGTGCAGTTCATCCATATGGAATTTTTGGAGCAACTTACTACGGCACCCGTTTTGATGATTATATCGTAAAAGGAAGCGCGCTTTCGGCTAGATACTATTTTGAAGGTAAAAACCATTCCGTTGCAGGTCTAGATTATAAAGGCATATTTGGGCAAGTACTATTCTTTGGGGAAGTAGCCCGTTCTGAAAATGGAGGAATTGGATGGGTGAGTGGGCTCGAAACGAGCTTAGGTAGTGCCACAGATTTAAGTTTACTCTACAGAGATTATGCCAAAGACTTCCAATCTATTTACGGGGCCGGATTTGGGGAGCAGTCTTCCGCGCCTCAGAATGAAGAAGGGTTTTATATCGGGTTAAGACATGTATTGAATAGAAAAACAGTCATTGGGCTATATGCCGATCAATATCAGTTTGAAGCTCCAATATCGGGCATAGATCAACCCTCACAAGGATTCGATATATTAGCCGATATAGAATGGAACCCTACTCAAAGTATGAATACCCTCGTCTTGTTTCGGATGGAGACGAAGGATAAAGAAGAGATATTTACCAATAATGAGGGGAGGGATGAGTCGAGAGTGTATAATTCCAAACGGATAAGTGCTCGCATTCAATTGGCATATCAACAAACAAGAAGTTTGAGATGGCGCACTCGATTTGAACAGGTCTGGGTTCCAGCAGCGGGAGGGGAAGAACAGCAGCGCGGAGTATTACTTTATCAAGATCTTCGCATTCAGCCCAATACGAAATTAAAAATCGATGTGAGAGTGACTTTATTTGATACCGACTCATTTGATGCGAGAGTCTATCAATTTGAAAATGATTTGTTATACGTGCTAAGCAACAAAGCACTCAGTGATACAGGAAAGCGCATGTATGCCGTTGTGAATTACGAGTGGAGTGAAAATGTAGAGTTCTGGTTGAAATACAGTATTACCCAATTTCAGAATAAGCAAGTCATAAGTACTGGCTTAAACCAAATAATTGGAGATACAAGAAGTGATATTGGAGCGCAAATGCGCTTGAAATTTTGAATAAAACATTAATTTAACTTCTAATTGAGAAATAAAATGCTATCTTTTTAGCTTCCCAAAAAAAGGGATTCTACGGAGTAACATTATATAATAGAAGAAGAGAATGGTTCGAAGATTTAGCTTAGGTGCATTTCTGGGGATTTTACTGTCTGTTTTAGCTTATCAGGCACCTACCTCGAAAGTGGTGGCACAGTCTTCTGTGCAAGAAGAACTATCCAAAAGAAATTTAACCTTATCACAGGCACGTGCTATGGCACGCCAAGCAGGTATCAATCCTGATAACCCCGCTGAGTTATCACGTTTTGCAAAAGCCAATGGTGTTCCGCAAGCACAAATAGACGCTTGGTTACAAGAAATGGGTATGTCTACATCAAGCGTAGGTGCTTCTAGTGGGATGGTGCAAGATCTTAGAGATACAGGTGTAGGTGTGGAAGATATCAACGAAGTTGAACCGACAGGCGCCTTAAATCAAGCTCCAAGAATAACAACTCCTACAAGAGATGGACTACCCTATTTCGGGTATAGTATTTTTAGCAATGTACCCGACGCCTTCAAACCTAGTAATGTTGGGCCGGTAGATGAGGGGTATATTATTGGTCCTGAAGATGAAATGCGTTTAGCACTTTGGGGAGCCACAGAATTTCAATACGAATTAGCCGTAGATGCCGAAGGTCGAATTTTTATTCCAAGCATTGGCCAAATTACCGTAGCAGGACAAACGCTCAAAGAACTTCGTAGTTATTTAAAAACACGATTATCGCAAAGCTACTCAGGGCTAGTAAAAGATCCTCCAACTATCTTTTTAGATGTGACTCTTACTCGCTTACGCCCTATTCGCGTATTCGTAATTGGTGAGTTAAACAACCCTGGGGGGTATACTTTCAGCAGTTACTCAACCTTGTTTAATGTGCTTTATGGAGTAGGTGGACCAACCGTAAACGGTTCCTTGCGTGATATTCAATTGATTCGTGATGGGGAAGTAATCACGTCTTTTGATTTGTACGATTTCCTACTAAAAGGCTTAGATACGGGTTCTATAAGGCTACAAAACAACGATAGAATTTTTATACCACGCCGTAAGAATGAAGTAACCATTACCGGTCCTATAGGTCGACCTGCTATCTATGAACTTAAAGAAGGAGAAAGTTTAAACGATCTGTTAACTTTTGCAGGTAATCTTAAGCCTCAAGCTTATGGAAAACGATTTCATGTAAACAGGATAATCCCTCTTAACGAACGTCAAGACCCAAGTGTAGCTCGAACTGTACTTGATTATAATCTTGAAAAAGTATTAGCGGGTGAAGTGAGCTATGTACCAGAAAATGGTGATCGTGTTCAGATATTGAATATTTCAGATCGCCTTGAAAACATCGTGTACATCCAAGGAGCGGTGTACCAACCAGGTTCTTATGAAATCAATGGCGATATTCAAACCGTCAAAGATCTTATTGCTGCCGCTGATGGTATAAGAGGAGATGCTTTTACTAAACGTCTAGAATTAGTTAGAACCAATGAAGATCTTACTAAAGATTTTTTCTCGCTCAACTTTGAAGCAGTAATGAATGAGAATGCTACGGTAAATATGAAGCTACAAAGATTAGATCGAATTCAGGTTTATTCTAATTCTGTAGAACGTATAACCAATAAATTTGTGCAAATATTTGGTGCGGTGCAGAAGCCCGGTACCTATGAGTTCAGCGATGGAATGAACTTGAGCGATGTGATATTGAACGCAGGTGGCTTTACCGAAGGAGCGTATTTAGGGGAAGTGGAAGTGTCACGATTAGAAAAACCCGAAGACAGAAATAGCAAATCCATTCAGCTTTTTAAAGAACTCATTACTGACGATGCGAACAAAGATGCATTTTACCATCCTACCTTAATGGATGGGTTGATGGACGAAGCAAAGACTTTTGGTCTAATGCATCGAGATAAAATTTATGTAAGAAATAATCCTCGTTTTGAACAACAAGCCACCATTACGATCCGTGGAGAAGTGGTATTTCCAGGTACATACACCTTGTTAAGCGAAAACGAAAAATTGACCGATGTGTTTAGAAGAGCAGGGGGCCTTACGGTTGAAGGTTATGCCAAAGGTGCCAAACTCTACAGAAATGACCGTCAAGTAATTATTGATATTAGTGAAGCACTAATTGGGCGTTCCATGAGTGATATGGAGTTACTCCCAGGAGATGAAATTGTAGTTCCAAGAGTACCGAATACCGTAGCGGTTTCAGGAAATGTTGGAGTACAAGGTTTAGTGAAATTTGTACCCGGTAAAAAAGTGTCCTACTACTTAGAACGGGTTGGCGGGATGCAAAAAGAAAGTGAAAAACGCGTACTATTAACTCAGCCAGATGGAACTACTTATTCTGTGAAAAGAAAAGGGTGGTTTAGGAAAAACCCAGAAGTGTACGACGGCGCTCAGATTATTGTGCAACGTAAACCAGTAGAAACTCAAAAAGAGAAAATGACACCTCGAGAATTTCTTCAGGAAACAACGGCTATTTTGACCAGTACTCTTACCGTGATTCTACTCATAGATCGACTCGGAAACTAAAATTTACAGGAAAAGAAGTTTATGGGGATTGAATAAATCCCTATTATTCAGCTTAAAACAAGGGAACATTGAGTACAGACGATTCAAAACCACCGAAGACACCAAATAATCCAACGGATTTTCCAATTCAGGAATACCGACTGGTACCCGCTGATCAGTATCATGAAATCGATAGTGAAGATGAGATTGATTTAATAGAACTAGCAAAGACGCTGTGGGATAACCGAACCACTATCTATAAGTTCTTAGCCGTAGGGTTTGTGCTTGGAATTTTGGTAGCCCTTTTAAGTCCAAAAGAATACAAAGCTTACGCAACCTTGATGCCTGAGTATAGTACCGAAGGCGGAGGAAGTGCTTCTGGTTTACTTAAACAATACGGAGGCTTACTTGGGTTAAGTGGGGGAAGTTATAGTTCTAACAGCAATGCCATTCGAGTGGAGCTATATCCTGAAATCGTAAATAGTTTAACATTTCAATATAGTCTGGCGAATCAGGTGTTCTACTATAACGATTATGATACTTCAGCACCATTAATAGATTATTATACAGAAATTAGAGAACCTGGCCTTCTACCTACAGTAAAAGAGTATACAATAGGTTTGCCAGGAAAATTAATCGAGTCTTTATTTGGTGAAGAAAAATTAGTTGATAAATCAGAGGCTAATATTGATTCATCGTTTATTTTAAGTTTAACGAAAAATGAAGTTGGATTTATTGAGTTTCTGAGGAGTAAAACGGGAGCAAGCCTAAATGATGAGTCAGGCATTATTTCCGTAAGTGCAACGATGCCAAACCCAGAATTAGCCGCAGAAGTAGCTCAATTTACTATTCAAGAATTGACTACTTATCTCACAGAATACAGGATTGAAAAAGTACAAAGAGATTTAGGATTTATAAAAGAACAATTGAATAAAGCTGAAGAAAGGTTTGAGGAAGCACAATTGGCCTTAGCAGAGTTTGTAGATAGTAATCAAGGAAGTCTATCAGCACGAGCACAAATCGAACAGCAGAATTTGAATTCAGAATACAATCTCGCATTTGATTTGTACAATACACTCACTCAACAGTATGAAGAAGCGAAACTGAAAGTGCAAGAAGAAACCCCTATGTTCAAAGTTCTACAGCCCGTTAGTGTTCCTGTGGAAAAAAGCAGCCCTAAGTCACTGATTATTATATCATCATTTATGGTTCTTGGAACGGTGTTAGGCGCCTTTTGGATATTAATTATAACGATCAAAAACAAGTAGAATGAATAAGAAAGTTTATGTTGGCATGAGTGCTGACTTGGTTCACCCAGGACACCTAAATATTATTGAACAAGCTAAAAAGTTAGGTGATGTTGTTGTTGGTTTGCTGACTGATGAAGCAATTGCAAGTTATAAGAGATTACCTCATATGGAATATGAGTATCGTAAACGAGTTGTGGAGAATATAAAAGGAGTATTAGAAGTAATTCCTCAAAATACGCTCGATTATAGACCAAATCTGAAAAAAATTAAACCAGATTATGTTGTACATGGTGACGATTGGAAAGAGGGAATTCAGAAAGAAACAAGACAACAAGTAATTGACACATTGAAAGTATGGGGGGGAGAGTTAGTCGAAGTTCCATATACAAATGGAATATCTTCAACTCAGTTAAATCAAGCTTTAAAAGAAATAGGTATAACACCAGATCAAAGAGTTAAGCGACTTAGAAGATTAATTGCGGCAAAGAAACCAGTTAGGATTATTGAAGCACACTCAGGATTAACGGGATTAATAGTAGAAAACCTTAAAGTTGAGATTAACGGTGAATCAAGGGAATTTGACGGTATGTGGGCAAGCTCACTTACAGATTCAACTAGTAAAGGTAAACCGGATATTGAAGCTGTTGATATAACTGCAAGAACAGAAAACATCAATGATCTCGTTGAAGTCACCACAAAGCCGATAATTTTCGATGGTGACACTGGAGGTAAAATCGAACATTTCGTTTTCACAGTTAGAACACTGGAAAGACTGGGTGTTTCTGCTATAATAATTGAAGACAAAGTGGGACTTAAAAAGAATTCACTATTTGGAACAGAAGTCCCGCAGCAACAAGATTCAATTGAAGGATTTTGTGAAAAAATTAAAGCAGGAAAAAATGCACAAGTAGGGCAAGATTTCATGATTATTTCAAGAATTGAAAGCCTTATCTTAAAACAGGGGCAAGAGGATGCGATTAAAAGAGCAAAAGCTTATATAAATGCAGGTGTCGATGCTGTAATGATTCACTCAAAGGAAAGTTCGCCAAATGAAATTCTAGATTTTTGTAAAGAATACAAAAAATTTGACCGTAAAGTACCTTTAGTAGCAGTACCATCGTCTTATGATTCTGTGTATGAAGATGAGCTTGCAGAAGCAGGGGTAAATGTCGTGATTTATGCAAATCAATTATTAAGAAGTGCTTATCCTGCAATGGTTGATACTGCTAAGAAAATCCTGACTTATAAAAGAGCTTATGAAGCTAGAGAGAATTTGATGTCTATTAAAGACATACTAACATTAATTCCCGGAGGGAAATAATGGTGAAGAATGAGTTGTTATTTGAAGCATTAAAAAAATCTGGAATTGAATTTTATTGCGGGGTTCCTGACTCACTTCTCAAAGATTTTTGTGCGTTCCTTACAGATAACACAAGCTCCAAAGAACATATTATTACGGCGAATGAAGGTGGTGCAATTGCATTAGCAAGTGGTTACCATATGGCAACAAGTAAAGTACCATTAGTTTATCTTCAAAACTCGGGTTTGGGAAATATTGTAAACCCAATATTATCACTTGCAGATAAAGAGGTATATGGAATACCGATGTTGATAATGATAGGCTGGAGAGGAGAGCCTGGTGTACATGATGAACCTCAACATAAAAAACAGGGCAGAGTTCAGAATGATCTTTTAGACTGTATGGAAATACCCTACATGGTACTAGATGAAAGTACTTCAGATGTATCTCAATTTGTAAAAAAAGCTATATCTAAAACTGTTAACTTAAGTACACCTGTTGCTATTGTAGTGCGTAAAAATACTTTTGAGCCTTATCAGTTAAAATCCAGCGTTGCTTCAGATTATATGTTGTCAAGAGAGTCCGCGATTCAGCAAGTTCTTGAACAATTAGAAATTGACGACATCGTCGTTTCTACAACTGGAAAGCCATCCAGAGAAGTTTTTGAGTTTAGGGTATCTCAAAATTTTGGAAATCAGAACGACTTTTTAACGGTAGGATCAATGGGGCATTGCTCACAAATTGCACTTGGTATAGCTCTTCATACTGATCGAAATGTGTTCTGTATTGATGGAGATGGTTCTGTGATTATGCATATGGGAGGTTTAAGCATTACTGGACAATCAGGAGCAAAAAACTTTCGACATATTGTTCTGAATAATGGCGCTCACGATTCTGTAGGTGGTCAACCTACAGTTGGATTTGAGATTTCTATTTCTGAAATAGCATTAGCGAATGGATATAAAAAAGTCTTTAAAGCTAAGGATTCAGATAGTTTGAAATCAAGCTTGGAAAGATTCCTAAAGGAAGATGGTCCTGTTCTACTGGAAGTTTGTATAAAGAAAGGAGCAAGAAAAGATTTGGGTCGACCTACATCAACTCCTGAAGAGAATAAAAAAGCCTTGATGAAGCTTCTAAATTCTTAACTATGCAAACTGAATACTTTGGAAACGGAGCTTTAGATAATCTGAAGTCAGTTATTGCTAATCATTCTCCTTCAAAAGTATTTGTTGTTACGGGTGGTAAATCGTATAGACAATCTGGCGCTGAGAGTATTATTGATACAACATTAAAGGGTATTAATACCTTTAGATATTTTGGATTCGAAGAGAACCCTAAAATTGAGGATTTACTGGAAGGTGCTTCACTAATAAATGATTTTGATCCAGATCTGATAATTGCAGTAGGCGGGGGCAGTGTAATTGACACAGCAAAAATTATATCCGTACTTCCAGATAAGGCCGACGAAGCTACAAATATGATAAAAGGAGATTATTTACAATTAAATAAATTAGCTCCTATTGTTGCTATTCCAACAACGTCGGGTTCAGGTAGCGAAGCTACTCATTTTGCAGTGGCTTATATCCAATCAATAAAATATTCTGTAGCACACTCTGATATATTACCAGATTACTCAATAATTGATCCTACACTCACCTATTCAATGTCACCATATCAGACAGCAGTTTCTGGTCTCGATGCCTTAAGCCAAGCCATAGAATCAGGTTGGGCAAATGGCACAACAGAACTGAGTAAAAAATATTCATTAGAGGCGATTGATCTAATTTTAGATAATATTAAAAATGCGGTTCATAATCCATGTCCTGATTCTAGGCTTAAGATGGCAAAAGGGTCTAATTTAGCAGGAAAGGCTATAAATATATCTAAAACAACAGCTCCACATGCTATGTCTTATGGGTTAACATCTAAATATCAAATACCTCATGGGCATGCAGTAGCAGTAACTTTAGGTCATTTTTTTGTATTGAACAAAAAATTGGCATTGGTTCAGGAAAATATTGAGCTTGATAAATATATGAATCAGTTAGTTCAAAAATTTGGAACTAATGATGTGGAATTAGCGAAAAATAGATTTTATGGGTTGGTGGAAAGTCTTGGATTAAAGCTAAGACTTAAGGAGATTGGTTTACATGATGAAGAAGATTTAGATGATCTGGTTAAGAGTGTTAACGTTGAGAGATTGCAAAATCACCCAATTAAACTAGATAAGAATATGTTACTTGAAATTTTAAAGAAAGCGTTATGAGTAAAATTAGATTTGCAATAATTGGTTGCGGTAGAATTGCACAAAGACATGCAGAGCATATTTCAAATTTTGCAAAGCTTGAAGCTGTTTGTGATATAATACCCGAAAAAGCAGAATCGCTGGGTAAAGAATATGCTGCTTCTTCTTATAAAGATATTGATGATCTTTTAAAAAATGAAAAGAATGTTGATGTGGTATCGATTTGTTCTCCAAACGGGCTTCATGCTGAGCATTCCATTAAGGCACTTAATGCAGGTTTTCATGTTTTATGTGAAAAACCAATGGCAATTAATGTTCATGATTGTGGTTTAATGATTCAGGCAGCAGAAAAAAATAACAAAAGGCTTTTTGCCATAAAACAAAATAGATTCAATCCACCCGTATCAGCAGTAAAAAAAGCAATCGATGAAGGAGTATTTGGAAAAATATACAGCATCCAGTTAAGTTGTTTCTGGAATAGAAATGAAGATTACTACACAAATTCTTGGAAGGGAAGTAAGGATTTGGATGGGGGTACTTTATTTACTCAATTTAGCCACTTTATTGATTTGTTGTATTGGATGATTGGAGATGTTAAAAGTGCTCAAGCTATTACTAGAAATTTTCATCATCAAAATATCATCGAGTTTGAAGATAGTGGAGTTGTGACACTTGAATTTTATAATGGGGCTATTGGAGCGATAAACTATACCGTAAATAGTTATGGTGGGAATATGGAAGGTTCATTAACTATATTTGGCGAAAAAGGTACAGTAAAAATAGGTGGCCAGTATCTCAATGAGTTAGAATACCAGAATATCAAGGACTTTAAATTTGAGGACTTACCTGAGGGAAATAAAGCGAATAATTACGGACACTATCAGGGATCCATGTCTAATCATGACGAGGTATACAAGAACGTTGTAGATGTCTTACAAAACGGGGGTTCTATATCAACCAATTCGTTTGAAGGTCTGAAAACCGTTGAGATTATTGACAAGATTTATGAAGCTGCATCAAAATAAATGATATGGAACCTAAGAAGTTAAAAACCGGGATAAAAAATGTTGAGTTTGGCTCAGAAGTAACTCTTGTTGAGCCAACTAATTTGTACGGTTGTATAATTGGAGATAATTGCTTTATCGGGCCGTTTGTTGAAATTCAAAAAGATGTGACAATAGGTGCTCGTTGTCGAATACAATCGCACAGTTTCGTATGCGAGCTGGTGACTATTGGAGAGGATTGTTTTATTGGGCATGGGGTTATGTTCATAAACGATGTTTTTAGCGGAGGAGGCCCCGCAAGAGGCGATAAAGAAAAGTGGAAGAAAACAAATATTGGAAATAATGTCAGTATTGGAAGCAATGCTACAATATTGCCTGTTACTATTTGTGATAATGTAGTGATAGGAGCCGGTGCAGTAGTTACGAAAAATATAAATAGTGAAGGAGTATATGTCGGTAATCCGGCAAGAAAACTTAAATAATATGAAAATCCCATTTGTTGATCTTAAATCCCAATACGAATCCATTAAACCTGAAATGGATAATGCTATAAATAGAATTATTTCTAACACAGCGTTTATTGGCGGAAATGAGGTGTCAGAATTTGAAGAAAATTTTTCTAAGAAATACGGAGTAAAACACTGTATTTCAGTCGGAAACGGAACTGATTCTTTGTACATCATCATGAAGATGCTGGGCATAGGGAATGGTGATGAAGTAATTACTCCTGCTAATAGTTGGATATCATCTTCAGAGACTATTTCTCAGGCAGGAGCTAATCCGGTATTTGTTGACATTGAACCGGAGTATTATACAATGGATCCGGATAAGCTGGAATCGCTTATTAATGAGAATACTAAAGCGATAATGCCTGTTCATTTATATGGTCAAATGTGTGATATGGATCATATTATGGCTATAGCAAAAAAACACAATTTATTTGTGATCGAAGATTGTGCACAGTCTCATTTTTCTGAATTCAATAATCAAAGAGCAGGGTTGATAGGTATAGCAGGTTCATTCAGTTTCTACCCGGGCAAGAATCTTGGGGCATACGGAGATGCAGGTGCTATTATAACGAATGATGATGAATTAGCTGAAAAGTGCAGAATGTATGCCAGACATGGTGCATTAGTAAAACATGAACATAAGATGGAAGGTATCAATAGCCGTCTTGATGGAATACAAGCTGCTGTCTTAAATGTGAAGCTCAAGCACATACTGAAATGGACTGACGATCGTATCAATAATGCTTCAAAATACGACCTCCATCTAAGGGATATTGAAGAAATCCGGATTCCGAAAATCAGGCCTAACACAAAGCATTCTTTTCATCTATATGTAATTAGAGCGGAAAAGAGAGATAAGCTTGCAGATTTTCTAAATGAGAACGGAATTCAGACATCAGTACATTATCCAACAATATTGCCTTTACTTCCGGCATACAACCATTTAGGATTTTCGGAGAAAGATTTTTCGAACTCGTTCGAAGCTCAAAACGAAATACTTTCTTTACCTTTATACCCTGAATTACAAGAAGAGCAAATTAAATATGTAGCAGAGAAAATCTGTGATTTTTTCAAATGATAAAATTCACAAAAGCTTACATACTCAATAAGCTGAATTTAGGTGGTTTTGTTAAAGGGGCTTTAACTTTATCATTTGGTACGTTTATAGGGCAGTTGCTTGTTGTGGCTACTTCACCTTTTCTAACAAGGATATACTCGCCCGAAGAATTTGGAATCTTTGGCCTGTTGCTTTCTGTTGTAGCTTCTTTTGCATTAATCTCTGCGCTAAGATATGAACTAGCTATTATTCTTCCAGAGAATGACATTCTCGCAATGAGTTTACTGTTGATTTCTATTGTTTTTGTTAGCTCTATATCACTTTCTTTGTTCTTTTTGATCCTGATATTTCAAGATTTCTTAGTTCAATTACCCAATGGAAAAGAATTGATAACTTTTTCTTGGTTAATCCCATGTTTAATTTTTTTAGCAGGCACTATAAAAGTATTTGTTTTTTGGAATCTGAGAATAAATAAGCCGTCTAAAATTGCTTATGCAAGAATGACTCAAGACTCAATAATGGTAGGTTATCAAAGTTCAACAGGATACTTTTTTTTTAATAATTTTATGGGGTTAAGTTTAGGATATGGTTTGGGACTATTATTAGGGTTAATAGTAATAGCTAAGCAATCAATTAAAAGGAATATAGTTTTGCTCAAGCTGATAAGAGCTAAACATATCAAGTACGTTTTATATAGGTATAAAAGATTTCCTTTATTTACTGTGTGGGCAGATCTAGCAAATGTTCTCTCCAAGCAACTACCAATGGTTATAATTGCGAGCCTGTTTAGTCCTGCGATAGCCGGTTTTTATTTAATGGCTAACCGAGTAGCTAACTCTCCAGTTGGGTTGATATCTGAGGGAACGGGCAAATCTTTCATGTCCATTGCTTCTAAACTTACTACAAGTGATGATCTGGGTAATCTTTCGATTAAAGTTTTTGATTTGCTTATCAAAATGTCAGTAATTCCTCTGGTTTTTGTCGCGGCTTTTGGCCCTGAATTATTCGGTTTACTTTTTGGAGATGAATGGTCCGGAGGTGGGAGATATTTTCAAGCTCTTATCGTACAGTCAATAGCAGTTTTTATATTTGTTCCTATCCTAACATTACTAGCAGTGTTAGAAAAGCAAGAACTTGGCTTATACTTCCAGATTAGTATGTTAATATTTACATTGATATCATTATATATGGGTTATTTATATCAAGATTCTCTTTTAGCAATTATGTTGTATTCATTCACTACTGCCTTTTCTTATTTCTATTTTGGAATATTGCTGCTATTTCATGCAGGTGTAAAAGTGAAAATGAGCTTGAAAAAAATTCTTCCTGAGATTGCTATTGGGTTAATAATTTTTTCAATAATTGAATTATATAAATCAAATGTAAATCAATTTTTTGATGGCAGTATTTTAATGTTTCTATTCATTACTTTTGTGTTAGCAGTATTAACCTGGATTATTTTTAGATGCTATAAATCGTTTGTAGAGCTTAACACACTAGATAGACACTATGCCTAAAATATCATTTGAAATAATATCAGTTTCAGGGGGCTTTTGGACAGGATCAGGAGCACTTATTGATTTAATAAAGGAAAGTGATGATTGCATAATTGTTCCAACAGAGTTCACTTTATTTACTCATGGTCAATTCTTTGATACTCTTGACAAAGTACTTGAATCAGGCAACCTAGAGCAACACCGATCACGTTTGGAAAATGATATTTATCGTTTTACTAAGTTTAATAAAAGTGAAGTTCCAAAAGTATATTCAACTTTAAGGTATGGACTTGACAAATTAAACTTATATCCCAAATCTCTGGTAGTCAGGAGAGCAGGTTTTGGAAAAAGATTTGGAAAAGCTTATTCACAATCTTGTGAGAAGCTATCGGTTTATTTGGAGGATGTTTTATCAAATAAAAAGTCTATCTCAGAATCAAAAATCCGAGAAATTCTCGAAGAAATATTTAATACAATTGCTGAGTATTATACAAGTAAAAATGGGAAAGATGGATTCAAGTTGGTATTTGACCAAATGATTGCTCCAGCATATATAAATTCATTTAATAGATTCATGCCAAGAGCAAAAGTTCTAGTCGTAGATCGAAATTGGAAAGATCAATACATAGAAATAAGAAATGAATTAAAAAGAATGGTCAATACAAAAATAGCTTTGGACGTTGAGGCAAATGGTCTAGAGCTAGAATCCAAACATTTGAAAGCCTCTGAATTTATTATTGGCATAAGAGAGCTGTTATTAGCCCAAAAAATTCAACTTTCTAAAATGAGTTATGTGCATTGGCTAAGCTTTGAAGAATTAATCGGAAATTATGAAGATGAAGTAAAAAGGGTGAAGAAGTTTTTGGGAATAGATATAAGCAATGAAAAGAGGCAGTCGAGATTCAAGCCCCATATATCAAAAAAGAATATAGGTAAATGGAAAGAAAGTCCATTTAGGGATGAAATCGAGAAATTAGAACCAATTTTAGAAAAGCTATGAAAGATGTATCAGTTGTACTAGCTGTTTACAACGAAGAGAAATATGTTTCTGAAACCTTGGAAAGCATATTAAGTCAAACAGGATTAGATTTCGAAGTCTTAGTTGTCGACGATAATTCTACAGATAGTACTGCAGAAATTATCAAATCATATGAGAATAATCATGAAAATATAAGATATATAAAAAATACTTCGAAGGGTAAAGTATCTGCCTTTAACCTCGGTGTTTTGCTAGCAGAGGGAAAGTATAAGTGTTTATTTGCAGGTGACGATATAATGCCTGAAGGTAGTCTTTTAAATAGATTAAAAGTTGCCAAAAGATTAAATGAGAACACTCCTGGAACAGGGCTGTATAAAATTAAAACATTTTCAGAAGATCCGAAATTTGATGGAAAAGTTGTACCTAAAAGAAAAGGTAAAGGAAATCCAAGTGGACAATCTCCTTTAATGAATGAGAAACTTGTAGAATTACTTTTTCCTGTTCCGGAAGAACTTCCTAACGAAGATACTTGGTTAGAAATAGCATTTTCGCACTTAAATCAAATACAAATTATTCATTCTGATGTAATCTGTTGCTTTTGGAGAGTTCATGAAGGTAATACGTATAACCTGAATATGAGTGTTTACGATTATAAAGAAAGGTTATTAAAAAGGTGGTATGCATTTGAAATATTTTATGAGAATTTTAGTGAGCAATTGAGCGAATCTGGAAAAGAAATGATAAAAGAGAGAATCAAATGCAACGCATATTATGAAAATGGAAAGTTTTTGAAAATTTTGTTTTCTAAGTTAGCCTTTATAGAAAAGCTTAGAATGATTTCTACGATCAATCCCTTCTTTTTTGGTCTTAGAAAAGGTTTTTATGGTATTCTTTCAGGTTGGTAACATATGAAATATCTTTACTATTTAAATGGTTTAGTTCTGTCAATTTTAATGTATTCGAGTACCATTGAAAGGTTTACAAAAATAAAAAGCGTAACTATACTAGCTATAGTTGGCTCAATATATATTTTAATAACATTTTTTTCAGTAAAATTAAAAAAACCAAATAAATTAGATTTAATTTTCATTTTCTCAAGTCTTTCACTTCCTACTTATTATTATTTCCATTTTTTGATTTTTGGTTCATTAAATGTTGAAATGTTTATTATGCTAAATTCATCAATTATTATTGGTCTTATTACATTAATAAATAATCATGATTACTTTATTAATGGCCTAATAAAAGGCTTGCTGTTAAATGGGTTTATTGTTTCTATCTTACTAATTGTAGGCTCGATAATTAGTGGAGATTATCGAAATTTTTTCAATATTGTTGATTATCTAGCTCTCGGTTATAATTTATCTTTATCATTTTTAATACTAGTTCCTGCTTTTGCAGCAAAAAGAATTTCAAAAACTAAAGCTATTTTGATTGTAGTTATATTGTTTGGGATATTTTTATCGAATTCAAGAGGTGCGGTTATTTTTTCACTGCTTGTCCCTGTTTATTATATAATATTTATTTACAATAATGAATTTAATAAAGGTAAATTGATTTTAATCGCACTGTTTGTTGTAGGTGGATTAACTGGTATATATAATTTATTTAATATTGAATCAGGATTAAATCGTTTATTCGAATTTAATTTTGTCAATGTTAAAGATGATGTATCGACATTCACCCGTATCTTGATTTGGGAGGATACTATTCAAGAGATTGCCGTACATCCAATTGTAGGTTGGGGATTAGGTAATGATTTGCCCAACCCGTACCATCCTCATAATTTCATTTTGCAAATATTATATGATGGAGGAATTATTGCTTTTATGATTTGGGCGATTATTTTATATCAACCCATCAGGATACTCAAAAAAACAAAAAATTATTTAAGTAGAGTGGTGATTTTAGGTCTATATTTATGTTTTATATACATGATAATGGAATATTCTAAGAGTCATGTAATCTATTCTGCACGCAATTTATTTATAGTAATTGCTTTGCTTATTGGTGTTTTTCGGACAAAAATTCGTGAAAAAAATAAATATCGATTATTGAAAACTATCAAATACGTTTAGTTCAATTAAAATAGATTCATCTTTGTCTGGAATTATAAATGAATGTTTATAAATAATCCATTGGGAGGTATTGTAGGTTTTAGGTATTTTACACCCATGAAATAGTTTGGTTCTCAGATTGGTGGAATACTACTTTAGGTATTTTGCCAGGTGTGAGAGGTAATGCTATTTCTTATTTTATATTTAAGCTAATTTATGGGACTGACAGGGGCATAGCTCCACCAACATTCCTTGGTTCTACATATTATAATGGAGGACTTATTGGTATCTTTGTTGTATATAGTATCAAAGGATTCTTATACGCTTATTTATACAAAAGAATGTTAACTAAATAGAGAACTGTAGTACGTTGCTTAACCTATGGTTATATATTTTTCTATTTGTCCATATTTGTAAACGGATCGCCAGTAAGCATAATAAATAATGGCATTTTTACATTATTTGGAGTCTTATTATTAAGAAAAATAATTATAAAAATTGATTTATGAGTAGTCGAAAATATCAGATATGTACTAAAACTATTATGGATACTTCTGATCCTAATATCAAATTTGATGAAAATGGTGTGTGTGACTATTATCATCATTTTAAAGAAGTTATAGAGCCTTCTTGGTTGCCAAATAAAGAAGGTCTAAACAAGTTAGAAGTGATAGCTGATAGAATAAAGAAGAATCGTAAGAATAAAGAATTCGACTGTATCATTGGTTTAAGCGGAAGCTTGGATAGTTCATATACTGTTTATGTTGCAAAAGAGATAATGGGTTTGAATCCATTGGTATATCATGTTGATGCAGGATGGAATACTCAACAAGCAGTTAGCAATATCGAAAAATTACTTAACGGCCTGAATCTCGAGCTCTTCACAGATGTTATAGATTGGTCAGAAATGCGCGATGTACAACTTGCTTTCTTTAAATCAGGGATATCTGATCAGGATTTACCTCAAGATTATGCCTTTTTCTCATCTATGTACAAGTTTGCATGGAAAAATAATATAAATTATATATTAACCGGTTCGAATATCTCTACTGAATGTTGTAGAGAACCTATGGAGTGGGGAGGATACGGCCCAGGTGTAGATTCAACATTATTTAAAGACATATACCAAAAATTTGGAGGAAAAAAGCTTAATACTTATCCATTGGTAGATATCATAAGGTATCGAGTTTTCTATATGGGTTTATTAGGAATGGAAGTTGTAAAGCCTTTAGATTTGGTTCCTTTCTATAAAAAAGAAGCTGAAGACTTTTTAGAATCAAAATTCGGATGGGAACGTTTTCAACATAAACATCATGAGTCAAGATTTACTAGGTTTTATGAAGATTATTGGCTTCCAAGACGCTTTGGTTATGAGAAAAGGAGAGCTCATTTTTCTTCATTAATTCTTACCGGTCAGATGAGCAGAGAAGCTGCTTTGGAAAGAATTTCAAAGCCCGAACTTGATGAAAAAACATTAAAAAATGAATTTGAATACGTAGCAAATAAACTGAATATAACTACTCAAGAGCTAGAAGGTTATTTTAATCTACCCAAAAAGACTTATAAAGATTACAAGAATAAAAAGTGGATAATAAACCTTGGAACAAAGGTTTTATCATTGGTAGGTAAAGAAAAAAGGCTATTTAGATGATCGGTATTATAGATTATGGAGTCGGTAATATCAAAGCATTTGAGAATATTTATAAAAGGCTTGGAATTTCTTGTATTAGAGTGAATTCCGTATGTGATATAAATAGTGAAATTAAAAAATACATATTACCTGGTGTAGGCTCTTTTGACCATGCAATGAACAAATTGCGTGCATCAGGTTTACTCCCCACATTAGAAGTTGAAATCATTAACAAAAAGAAGGATGTTTTAGGCATTTGTGTAGGAATGCAAATGTTAGCTCATTCTAGTGAAGAAGGAAATTCCCCGGGTTTAGGCTGGATTGAAGGAGAGGTAAAAAAATTAGATGTAAATAAATTAAATCAAAAGACCCATTTGCCTCATATGGGTTGGAACTCAATTAATAAAATTGAAGACCCTCTGTTTCATAATATTCCTGAAGAAGCGCGCTTTTATTTTTTACACTCCTATTACTTTGAAAACAAAGTAAATTCAAATTGTATGGCAAGTGTGGTTTATGGAGATAAATTTTGTTGTGCAGTTAATACAAATAACATTTACGGAGTACAATTTCATCCTGAGAAAAGCCATGATAATGGGATTCAATTGTTAAAAAATTATTCAAATATTTAGAATGCTTAACCCAAGAATTATACCTACTCTTCTAATTCATAATGAAGGTGTATATAAAACCACACGCTTTAAAGATCCAAAATATATTGGTGATCCGATAAATGTTGTAAGGATATTCAATGAAAAGTATGTGGATGAGATCATGGTCCTAGATATCGATGCCACAGTAAAAGGTAAGGAACCTAATTATGGATTAATCGAGAAAATTGCATCTGAATGTCGTATGCCGCTTTGTTATGGGGGGGGCATTAAGAATAAAGATCAGGCAAGCCGAATATTTGATCTAGGTGTTGAAAAAGTTGCTTTTGGATCTCTAACACTAGAAAGCCCTGAAATACTGTCTGAAGTATCTGAAGAAGTAGGAAGTCAAAGCGTTGTAGCAGTTCTTGATGTGAAAAAATCAACATTCTCTGGATACCATTTAAGAACTTGTAATGGAGAAAAGAAATCCAATATTGATATTTTTAAATTTGTTGCAGGTTTAAAAGATATAGGTGTTGGTGAGCTTGTGATAAATTCAATTGATAAGGAAGGAACTATGTCTGGTTATGATTTAGATCTGGTAAGGAAAATTAGAGAGAATACTAATTTACCTTTAACAATTATTGGTGGAGCAGGTTCTTATAATGACATTAAAGAACTAATAAATGAATTTGGCATTATTGGTGTTGCTGCAGGAAGTCTTTTTGTATTTAGAGGCAAATTCAGGGCAGTGTTAATTAATTATCCGACTATTGAACAGAAGAGAGAGATATTTCAGCAATTAACAAAGTAAATTATCTAATAAATGAGTTTTTTGAATGAAATCAAATCTTATATATTTAAAAAAATTAATTAGATATACTGGTATATATGGAGCTACACGCACATTTTATAAATTAGTCGGGAGATTAAGAACAAAGTATTTTAGATCCTTTTATTTTTTAAATAAACCTGATATAGGTTTAATTGGATGCGGTCAATTTCAATTTTCTACCATAGCATTTTTTCTTTCAAGATCATTTGTAAACCGGTTACTATTTTGTTTTGATATTGATGAAAACAAAACTAATACTTTAAGCTATGTCTATAGGGTAAAAAATACAGTTTTAACTAAAAGCCAAATTTATAGCTATAATCCTAAAATTGTTTATATCGCATCAAATCATTTTTCACATACTGAATATGCAATAAATTATTTAAACAAAGACATCAATGTCTATTGTGAAAAACCAATATCAGTAAATTTTTCTCAGTTTGATGCGTTAATTCAAAGCATTAAGTGCAGCAAAGGTAAATTTTACGCAGGTTATAATAGACCTTACTCATCAGCTGTACAGACAATAAAAAATCAGGTTTTGGGTAAACAAAATAATAAAGAAAAATTTTCTATAAATTGTTTTGTTTCAGCTCATGACATACCGGGAAATCATTGGTATCGAAACAAGGAAGAAGGTACTAGGATATGCGGCAATGTGGGCCACTGGTTAGATTTAATGATTAATATGTATAATTGGAGAGGATATATTCCTAAAAATTATAAGGTACAAATTGCCTATTCCAATAATGAAGAACCAGATGATAATATTACTATTTCAATAACAACTCTCGAGGGAGATTTAACATCCATTACCATTACTGCGCGATCTGAGCCATTTGAAGGGATTAATGAGACAATTAATTTTCAATATGATACAATAATTGCAAAGATTGATGACTTCAGAAAACTTACTATTTGGGATGAGGAAAATTTGTATAAAAAGAGATATTGGCCAAAAGATGTAGGTCATAAACGTTCAGTAATGCAACCTTTTGAGGAAGATAACAGAGATCTAAGTGAAGTTATAGCATCCACTGAGCTTATGTTATACATCACAGAAATGGTAAATAATCAAGTCACAGAAAAAGAAATTGAACTATCAAGAAATTTATAAATGAAACAAATCATTCAAGACCTCAAATCCGGTGACACGATTTTAGAAGAAGTACCGGTCCCTCGTGTAGGCTCTGGTAAGGTACTAATAAAAACTCACCGTAGTTTAGTTTCTCTTGGTACAGAGAAAATGCTAGTCAATTTTGGTCAAGCAAATTTAATTGATAAAGCACGTCAACAGCCTGATCGTGTTAAAGATGTTATCAATAAAATGAAAACGGATGGAATTCAACCCACAGTGGAAGCCGTTTTTAGAAAATTAGGAACTCCACTACCATTGGGATACAGTCAGGCAGGAACTGTTGTTGAAGTAGGAAATGGAGTAACAGAATTCAAAGTTGGTGATAGAGTTGTTTCTAATGGTAATCATGCCGAGTTTGTGGCCGTTCCTAAGAACTTAGTAGCAAAAATTCCTGATAATGTTAGTTTTGATGAAGCCTCTTTTACAGTTGTTGGAGCTATTGGTTTACAAGGGGTTAGATTAGTAAGGCCTACATTCGGTGAAACCATTGTAGTAATTGGATTGGGTTTGATAGGACTTATAACTGTTCAATTGTTAAAAGCTAATGGCTGTAATGTTATTGGTATAGATCTTGATCAGGATAAAGTTGATAGAGCCAAAAGCTATGGAGTTGAAGCATTGAACCCTTTAAATTCTGACCCTGTAAATTCGGTAAATGAACTTACAGGTCAAATTGGTTGTGATGGAGTAATAATCACTGCTTCTGCTCCATCAAATCAGATCATTAAGCAAGCTGCGAATATGTCTCGTAAGCGAGGCCGTATTGTATTGGTGGGTGTAATTGGATTAAATATAGAAAGGGCTGATTTTTATGAAAAAGAGCTCACCTTTCAAGTAAGTTGTTCTTATGGCCCAGGCAGGTATGATTCTAATTATGAGCAAAGTGGGCATGATTATCCGCTTCCATTTGTTCGATGGACAGAAAATAGAAATTTTCAGGCTATTCTTGAGGCAATTGAAAATGGAAATCTTGATGTAAAGTCTCTTATTACTGAAGAAGTAGTATTAGAAGACTATTTATCAATTTATGGTGATATGAATGCAAAAGGTTCGATTGCCTCAATATTACAATATCCAGTTGAAAGTGTAGAGATTAATCGGTCTGTAAAAGTCTCTTTAACTAATACAGAAAAATCTTCAGGTAAAATCGCTGTAATAGGTGCTGGAAATTTTACACAAGCTATGATAATGCCTGCATTGAAAAATACAAATGCAGACATTAAATATGTTTTAAGTTCTGGAGGCCTATCATCTACATCTCTTGCAAAAAAATATAATGTACCTATTAGTTCAACATCGTTTGATGAGGTTTTAGCAGATAGTGAGGTGAATCATGTTGTTATTACAACTCAGCATAATTTACACGCTGGAATGACCATTCAGGCATTAAATGCGGGGAAAGATGTTTTTGTTGAAAAACCATTGGCATTAAAATCAGATGAACTTAACGAGATCATTTCTGCAGTAGAAAAAAACAACAAATCTGTAATAGTTGGATTCAATAGACGATTTTCGCCTCATATCTTAAAGATGAAAAAACTCTTAGGTAATGAGCCGGGTCCAATGAATGTAATCGCAACAATGAATGCAGGATTTATTCCTCCAGAAGTATGGGTACATGATATGAATTCTGGTGGGGGAAGAATTATTGGTGAAGCTTGTCATTATATAGACTTGATAACTTGTTTAACGGGGTCAAAAATAGTAGAAGTTAATATGAAGGCTTTGGGTGTTGATCCAAAAATAAATACTGACAATGCCTCTATTCATTTAAAGTATGAAAATGGCTCACTAGGAGTAATAAATTACTTTGCCAATGGTCATAAGTCATATTCTAAAGAAAGGGTTGAGGTTTATTATCAAAATAAGAACCTCATTTTAGATAACTTCCGACGACTTGATGGTTATGGGTACTCTAAGGGACTGAGTTCTAAATTACTTAAAACTAAACAGGATAAAGGTCATTTTAATCAGTTTAATTTGTTAATAGAACAATGGGAAAAAGGACTGGCACCAATAATACCTTTTGATGAGATTGTGAATACTACAAAGGCATCTTTTGCTGCAATAGATTCATTACTCACTAATGAAACCAAAAAAGTATAACATGTTAATAGATTTAATAGCTGGAGCTAGACCAAACTTTATGAAGATTGCTCCGATTATAGATGCCATTAAGGAAGAACAAAAAAAGGATGTTAAGATCAGTTTCAGATTAATCCATACTGGTCAACATTATGATAAAAATATGAGTGGTTCCTTTTTTGAACAACTCGGTATTCCTGCACCCAACGAAAATCTTGGTGCCGGAGGCGGTACTCAGGCTGAGCAAACTGCATCCATTATGATTGGATATGAGAAATTGCTTATGGATAAACCGTCTGATCTATGCTTAGTTGTGGGGGATGTAACCTCTACTATGGCCTGTGCAATTACAGCACAAAAAATGCATATTCCTGTAGCTCATGTGGAAGCAGGAATTCGATCGGGTGATTGGAAGATGCCTGAGGAAATTAATCGGTTGGCTACGGACGCAGTGACTAATTATTTTTTCACCACTTCAGATGTGGCAAATTCCAACTTGAAAAATAGCGGTGTGGAAGATGAGCGTATTTTCTTCGTAGGGAATGTAATGATTGATACATTACTAAAGCACCGGCCAAGGTTTCAGAAACCTTCGGTATGGAATGAAGTTGGTCTTGAAAAAGGTAAATATATAGTAATGACACTTCATCGTCCTTCGAATGTAGATGAAGAAGAAATTCTGAAGTCGTTGATGGATGAAATCATGAATAATACTCAAGATATACCACTGGTATTTCCTGTTCATCCTCGAACGGCAAAGATTTTAAAAAATCTTGGAATTAGTTATGATCGACTACATATGGTCGAGCCCTTAGGTTACCTAGAATTCAATTATTTAGTAGAGAATTCTCTGGCAGTTATCACAGATTCTGGTGGAATTACAGAAGAAACTACGGTAATGGGAATCCCATGTATGACTTTAAGAGATAGTACTGAAAGGCCAGAAACAGTTACTCTAGGAACGAACGAGTTATTAGGAGTAAATCCGAAAGCAATTAAACCTGCCATGGAGAAATTATTTTCAGGAAACTGGAAAAGTGGAAGTATTCCAGAACTATGGGATGGAAAAACGTCAACTAGAATTGTAAATCAATTATTAACTTTGTTTGCATGATTGTTGCAGAAAAATAATTGAAATGTGATACACAAACTATTAAGGTACTATTTTACTCTAAAAGAGCTAAAGTTTATTCAAATACGATATCAAGTATGGTATAGGCTTAAAAATAAATTTTTCCCTACGCAGTATCCTGATGGAATTAAGGCACCAAAGTATCAGAAAATACAGCTTTGCTCGTTTCCTGAGCAATACGTTCATTACCTAGGCAAAAATCAGTTCCAATTTTTGAATCTAAATCAAATGTTTAAAAGTAAGATCGATTGGAATTATTCAGATTATGGAAAACTTTGGGCCTATCATCTGAATTATTTTGATTTCCTGCATCAACCTGAAATGGATTGGAAAACCGGGAAGCAATTGATTGATGATTTCAATGATCAGCCTCATTCTCGTTCAGAAGGATTAGATCCCTATCCAATTTCCCTTCGAACAATTAATTGGATCAAATTTCTTGCAGTCGAAGATAAATACCCTATAGATGTAGTTAATTCGATTTATGCTCAGTACCAAGTGCTCACTAAAAAAATAGAGTATCATTTGTTAGGGAATCATTTACTTGAAAACGGGTTTTCGTTGCTTTTTGGTGCTGTTTTTTTTCAAGACAAAAAATTGATAAAGCTTGCTAGAAAAATACTTATGGCTGAGTTAGAGGAACAGATACTGGAGGATGGGGCACATTTCGAACTCTCGCCCATGTATCATTTAATTATCTTACAACGAGCTTTAGACAGCTATAATTTACTACGGAATAATGAGCATAAACTTCAGGATGTTGAACAGAAGTTAAAAAGTGTAATTCAAAAAATGGTGAATTGGCTGTATACATTAATGTTTGGTAATGGAGATATACCAATGTTTAACGATAGTGTAAGCGGTCAAGCTCTTTCGCCTACCATTATAATGGAGTATGCAAAACAACAAGGTTTTACTCCAAGTAAAATAACTCTATCAGATTCAGGCTATAGAAAATTAGTGTCTGATAATTTTGAACTTATTGCAGATGTGGGGAATATTGCTCCTACCTATCAACCAGGGCACGCACACGCAGATGCTTTATCATATGTTATGTATTACCAAGGCGAACCAATGATAGTAGATTGCGGTATATCTACTTATGAAAAAAATAATCAGAGGAGAATTGAGAGAAGTACCGCTTTTCATAATACAGTAGTAATTAGAGATACCAATCAAAGTGATATTTGGGGTGGTTTTCGAGTGGGAAAAAGAGCAAAAACTACAATTAATATAGATGCAGAAAATAAGATTTTAGCTAGTAATGATGGTTATGCTAGATTTGGTGTAATTCATAAAAGGTCATGGGAGACTATTAATAACACAATCAAAATTTGTGATAGTATTGGAAAAAATAAAACGGGGACCTCATATATACATTTTCATCCTGATACAACTATAAGTATTAAAGGAACAGAGATAGTATTAAATGATATAGTAAAAATTTTATTAGAGGGGAAGAATATTAAATTAAATATGGAAGACTACCAGTTTTGTGAAGGATTTAATCTAAGAACTACTTCAAAAAAAGTATGTATAAATTTTGAAGATGATTTGACATGTGAGTTTTATGAATAAAATTTTATTTATTACGGATAATTTCCCCCCAGAAGTCAACGCCCCTGCAACTCGAACCTATGAGCATGCAAAGGAGTGGGTAAAATTAGGTTTAGATGTAACAATTATAACATGTGCTCCAAATTTCCCGCAAGGAAAAGTATATAAAGGGTATAAAAATAAATTTCGTGAAACCGAGGTTGTTGATGGTATAAAAGTGATTAGGGTTTGGAGTTATATAACAACAAACGCCGGTTTTGTAAAACGCACATTAGATTATTTGAGTTTTGCATTTATGGCCACATTACATGGTTTATTTGAAAAAGCAGATATAATTGTAGCTACTTCGCCTCAATTTTTTACTACTTGGTGTGGTTATACTTTGAGTATCCTAAAAAGAAGGCCTTGGGTTTTTGAGTTGAGAGATCTTTGGCCAGAATCTATTGTATCAGTTGGTGCAATGGGAAAAGGTAAGTTGTACGACTTTCTCGAACGAATTGAGCTGTTTCTTTACAAAAAAGCAACAATCGTGATCCCCAATACAGATGCATTTAAAGAAAATCTTATAAAAAGGGCGATTGATCCTGCAAAAATTCATGTAATACAAAATGGGGCCAATTTAGAATTGTTTGATACTAGTGTTCGATGCAAAGGGCTTAAAAAAGATATAGGATTTGATGATAGGCCTGTTGTTGGGTATATCGGGACTCACGGAATGGCACACGGTTTAGATTTCATTATTGAATCTATAAATAGTGAAAATCTAGATTACGCTAATTTTCTATTTATTGGTGATGGAGCTGAAAAAGAAAAAGTAATGTCGTTGGCAAAAAAATATGAATTGAAAAACATAGTTTTTCATGATCCTATACCTAAAGAAGAAATTCCAAAATATTTATCAATTGTGGATGTTTCTTTAATTCCCCTTAAAAAATCTGATACATTTAAAACAGTAATTCCTTCTAAAATTTATGAAACTTGCGCAATGAATAAGCCGATACTATTGGGGGTTGAAGGTGAAGCTAAAAAGCTTATTGATGAGTATGAAGTGGGGTTATGTTTTGAGCCTGAGAATGCTGTTGATTTTGCACATAAATTAAATCGACTACTAACTAATTCTGCCTTATATTCGAAGCTTGAAAAAAATACAGCTACGCTTGCATCAGATTTTGATAGAAAAGTTATGGCTAAGAAAATGATGGATTTATTAATAAATAGTCAATAGAATGAGTGTAATTGAGCAATTAAATAAGATTGAAAAGAGATCGTATAAAGTTGGGATTGTTGGTTTAGGTTATGTAGGCTTGCCACTTATGTGGACATTTCATCAAAATGGATTAACAGTAAAGGGTTTTGATATAGATGAGCATAAAATTCACTGTTTAGAGCATGGTATATCTTATATCAAACATTTAGGTGAAGAAATGATGGGGATACTTGCAAAATCGGATAGGTGCTCGTCAACTACTAATTTTGATGAACTAAAAGAAGTTGATGCAATTATAATGTGCGTTCCAACTCCTCTAGATCACCATAGAGAGCCTGATATGAGTTACGTTGTAGAAACTACCAAAGTAATAAGTAATCATTTACAATCAGGACAATTAGTTATATTAGAGTCGACGACCTATCCTGGTACAACTGAGGAGGTTATGATTCCTATTTTAGAAAAAAGTGGATTAAAGGCTGGAGAAGATTTTTATGTTGCTTATAGCCCAGAGAGAGAAGATCCAGGTAACCCTAACTTTAATACGGCTAAAATTCCTAAAGTAGTTGGTGGGCATGGTGATGATGCATTAAAAATTGCATTAGCACTATATGATACATCTATCATTAAAACAGTTCCTGTTACAGATACGAAGACAGCAGAAGCTGTTAAAATTACAGAAAATGTATTCAGGTCTATAAATATAGCATTAGTCAATGAGCTCAAAGTAGTATTTGAGAAAATGAACATCGATGTTCATGAAGTGCTAGATGCTGCAGATACCAAACCGTTTGGGTTTATGAAATTTACACCTGGTCCAGGATTAGGTGGACATTGTATACCAATAGATCCATTCTATTTAACATGGAAAGCACGTGAGTTTGAACAGAATACTAGATTTATTGAACTAGCTGGGGAAATTAATACAGCAATGCCTCAATATGTAGTAGATAGAAGTATCTTAGCATTGAACTCTCAGAAAAAAGCATTGAATGGAAGTAAAGTTTTATTACTCGGATTAGCTTATAAGCCTAATGTAGATGATATGCGTGAGTCTCCAACTTTTAAATTGCTAGATTTATATAAAAATTTAGGTGCAGACGTTGATTACTTTGACCCATATATTCCAGTTATTTCACCGACTAGAGAACATGCTGAATGGACAGGGACGAAATCAATCAATTGGTCAGAGGAAATAATTAGAGAGTACGATATTGTAGTAATTTCTACAGATCATAATAATGTTGATTATGAGGCACTATTTGATTGGTCGTCACTCATAGTGGATACTCGAAATGTATTTAAAGGTAAGCATGAAAAAGTTTGGAAAGCTTAATTAAAATTCTTCCGTTAGAGCTTTTAGATAATATTCTTATATTCATGCCTCTAAAGAGGGAGACTATGTTTTATTTAATCACCGGCGGATCTATGTTACAGCTTATAGGTGCAGCTATTAGCGCTTTTCTTATTGTGTACGCTACCGTTCCAGTTCTTATAAAGGTCGCTTATTTAAAAGAACTATACGACAAACCGGATGGAGAGCGTAAACTTCATACTGATTATATACCAACCTTAGGCGGAATCGCAATATTTATAGCATTTCTATTATCTTTTTCATTTAGTGGTTTTGCGGATTCAATAAATGGCTTAGCGTATTTTATTGGAGCTATAACCGCCTTGTTTTTCTGCGGACTTAAAGATGACTTGGTTGGACTATCACCCAATAAAAAACTTCTCGTAGAATGTATTGCCATTGCTGCAATAATGTTTGGTGGGGGAGCTTTAATTAGTAGTTTTGGTGGAGTGTTTGGAATCAATGAGATTCCATTTTGGTTAAGTGTTCCAATTTCACTTTTTACAGCTATTGTGGTAATTAACGCCTATAACTTAATTGATGGTATAGATGGATTAGCGGGTGGAGTAGGAGCATTAGCAGCTATATGTTTTTCCATAGTGTTTTTTGTTTCTGGGTATGTGCCTCTTGCGGTAATGAGTATTTTATTAGCAATAACATTGGTGGGTTATCTATTCCATAATTTTCACCCTGCTAATATATTTATGGGAGACACTGGATCATTGATTATCGGTTTCGCTCTTTCATTTTTAGCTATACATACACTTTCATTAAATACAGTCGAAGGATTTAATACTTATTTTTCTGGTTCAGCAGCACCTCTAGTAATCTCTTTCTTAGCCTTACCGTTATATGATACACTTAGAGTTTTTATGAGAAGAATAAAAAAGGGTGAATCTCCATTTAGTGCAGACTCTGATCATATTCACCATGCATTACTTAAAATGGGATGTGGGCAAAAAAGAACCGTTTTATATCTATATGCATCTGCCATGGTAATAGTAGGAGTTGGATTTCTAACTACAAGCCTAAATGTAAATTTTTCACTCGGATTAGTAGTTCTATCTTGCCTGTTGGTTTTCCCTACGGGTGGTTGGAAACGAAAAATCGCCTCAGTATTAGGATTAGATATCACCAAGCTTATACGTCCAAAAAAGAAGGTGGATTTATATGCTCATCTTGAGGTTACTAATAAAAAGAAAAAAAGCTCCAATAAATTATCTGAAGCCAGTCTATTAGATTAGTATCTTTATCTAAAAATTAAATTAATTATGAAAATTGCAGTAGCAGGGACAGGCTATGTGGGGCTGTCTTTAGCAGTATTATTAGCCCGTCATCATGAAGTGACAGCTGTAGATATTATTCAAGAAAAGGTAAATCAAATTAACCGAGGTATTTCACCTATTAGTGATGCCGAGATTGAAAAATTTTTAAAGGAAGAAAAGCTTTCTTTAAAAGCTACACTGGATGCGAAAGAGGCTTATGGAAATGCGGATTATGTGATAATTGCTACTCCAACCAATTATGATCCTGAGACCAATCACTTTGATACTTCATCGGTAGAAGCCGTTATTCAACAAGTGCTGGATATTAATCCAACTACGGTAATGGTCATTAAGTCGACCGTACCAGTGGGTTATGCAGAATCAGCAAAAGCTAAATTTAATACAGAGAATATCATTTTCTCCCCAGAGTTTCTACGTGAAGGTAAAGCATTGTACGATAATCTTTACCCATCAAGAATAGTAGTAGGAGAGCGTTCTAAAAGAGCGGAAATCTTTGCAGAAATGCTCATTGAAGGGGCAGAAAAGCCTCGTGAGGAGATTCCCGTTCTGTATACCGATGCAACCGAAGCTGAGGCCATTAAGTTATTTTCGAATACCTATTTAGCGATGCGTGTGGCCTACTTTAATGAATTGGATTCTTATTGTGAGACCCATGATCTAAGTACGGTGCAAGTGATAGAGGGAGTGGGACTAGATCCTCGAATTGGGGATCATTATAACAACCCATCATTTGGATACGGGGGCTATTGCTTACCAAAAGATACCAAGCAGCTATTGGCTAATTTTAAGGATGTTCCAAATAATCTGATTCGGGCTATTGTAGATGCGAATAGAACTCGGAAAGATTTTGTAGCAGAGCAGATTATAAAGAAAAGCCCAAATGTAGTTGGTATCTATAGATTGGTGATGAAGCAGGGTTCGGACAATTTCAGAGCCAGTGCCATACAAGGTATCATGAAGCGTATTAAAGCCAAGGGTATTGAAGTGGTGGTGTTTGAGCCTTACTTAAAAGAGGATGAGTTTTATCATTCTAGAGTGATTAGAGATTTAGAGGCTTTTAAGGAAATGTCGGACGTGATTGTTGCCAACCGTATGGTGGATGAAATCGAAGATGTGGAATCTAAGGTGTATACCCGAGATCTTTTTGGTAAGGATTGATTGAGGTAGGTTATTTGATATGAAAAGTCCTGTAGCATAGCTGCAGGACTTTTTTTGTTTTATTGAAGGGGATTAGTGTTTGCTAGAGTGGGAGTACCAGTAATTCAACTGATGAATTCAGTACAAGAATTGTTGTGATTAGGTCATTCTGAACACAATCACATATGTGATTGTTGCGATGACAATTAATGATAATTGTAAATCTTGTGAACTAACATTTTTATTCTTTTTTGAATTGAAATATTCAATAATTGAATAAACTAGAAGCACACCCAAGAATATGTTTCCTACCATATTATTCACCATTATTTATTAATCAAAAAACATACAGTCAACAAAATCATAGGTAGCAATTCCAACGCCAATCCATCCTAGGTACCGAGCACCTATTTTGGTAAATGTTTTTATTAGCAATTTTCTTCCACTGATAGTGGCCATACTTCTATGTCTTAATAGTTCTATAGCTATTTCAATTCCTATAGCTCGCTTAGCGCAGTCCCAAAATTCTGATGCATATGCATCAGTGGCACAAAGGCTGCTAAATACGCTGCCGAATGATTGATTGGATTTAAGATAATTTTCCATTTCAACAATAGTAAATGCCATATAAATTATTCGGGGATCATTAATTTTGAAATTTTCATCTTCAAAATCTTTATCTGTAAAACCATAAGTATGTAATAATTCTATACTACTTTGATATATAGGCTTTAAAGTACTTTCCATTTCAAAATTTAACGCAGGATCTGCACGATAGTTTATATCCTTAGATTCAAAATCTAGGATTTTATGATTTAATTGTTCTAGTTGATTTCTGTTTTGCTCTATGTGGTATGTGAAATTTTCAATAGCTAAATTTTTATTAGTATTAGAGTCAGATAAGTTATTAGTACATGACTGAAATGTAAATATTGTCAAACTAACTAATAAAATTGTAGAGAATAATCCCACAAACCCTTTAATGAGTTTTATAATGATAGACATGATTTCTCCTGATTTAATTAAACCGCTTATTGCGGTTAATTAAATTTGTAAGGCATTTTGTATATAAAAGCAAGAAATTTTATACTTAAAAAGTATAAATACTGATATTTACGAATAAAATTATAAGTATAAATACGTATAAATTTATCAATTTAGATTCGTATCGATGGGGGATCTTTGACACGAGGAAAGGGATAATGAAGATTTTAACCTATTAATTAAACTCCTAAGAAGTTCGTTATCCTGAACGGCGATCCGCCAGCTGGCGGACAGGATTTTAAATTGGCTATGATTGTGTAAAATGGTTGTTGCACGAAGCGTTGAGAAAAGCCTAAACATTTCAAAGAGGTTTCCATTACAGATCCTGAATCAAGTTCAGGATGACGAAATTATTAAAAGTGTCATCCTAAGCGGAGCGAAGGATCTTAGGGGGTAGGTGATTAGGTTGTCCATTCACTGTATAGTTTTATACCAAGGGACATGGGGATGTTGTTTGCGGCACTTGGTAGATTGTTAAACTGGTGCTATTATCCCACAAGATTCTTCTCCATCTACCGGCGGATCAGGATGACCAATAAATTTATGGTGGAATTTTGCAATAAACTTTGTCACTTCGTGTGAAACGAGAAGTCTAGAGATCGAAATTAAAGCTGTCATCCTGAGTAGGAAAGGCTGTGATGAGGATCAAGGGTGCAAACGCGAAGGATCTCAAGTTAACACACTAGCCAAAGCTAGTTCAGGGTTTGAGACCCTTCGCAACCAACCAAGAGGCATTGTTAGAATTCCTCGGCTCAGGGTGACAGCTCCTTTTTATGTCTACTCTGCCAACCAAACAACCAACAACGACGTCATCCTGAACAGCAGAACGAAGTGTAGCGTGATTCAGGATCTTTCTTAGGCTTCTTAGCCACAATAACTTTCCCTCTTCCCCTTTTGTTTGGACAAAAGGGGAGCAAAAACCACCGCCAGGAATTGCTTCGGGCCTTCCTTAGCCGCGCCAGGCACAACATACAATTCCTCATCCGCCAACTGGCTGACTTGGCGCATGTTCTGCTTCTCTGACGCTGTGCAAAATGAAGGCGATTCCTGCTCAATTCCAACGGCGGAGATCGTTGGAGCCATTTAGTATTATCTATTAATTACCAGTTTACTCTTTTCTGAGACCCAACACCCAACACCCAACAACGTCGTCATCCTAAACATCGGAATAAAGAGAAAGAATAAGAGATATCTATATTTGCCTTAAAGTGATGACACTTTTGGCTTGACCCAAAAGTGCCCAAAAAGTCAATAAGATTCCAAACTCCTCCCATCGGATTCTGATTTCAACGTTGATATGTATCCATGCCGATGGTTCGTCAGACAGGGAATCTTAGGTTATTCTTCTCTTTTTCTAGAGATGATTAACAACGTATCTATTTAACTTATATAACCAACCAAACAAAATAGCTGTCATCCTGAGTAGGAAAGGCTGTGATGAGGATCAAGGGTGCAAACGCGAAGGATCTCAAGTTAACACACTAGCCAAAGCTAGTTCAGGGTTTGAGACCCTTCGCAACCAACCAAGAGGCATTGTTAGAATTCCTCGGCTCAGGGTGACAGCTTCTTTTTATGTCTACTCTGCCACCCAAATACCCATCAAAGACGTCATCGAATTACCTAACATCTACAAGGATGACCTAGTCTTGTATCGAAGGATGGCCATAGATACGAGGAAGAGGTTGTTTAATGCTACTAAGACCAAGGATAACAAATGCCAGGGGCTTTTACCATTGGTGCCGACGGCTAAACCGTCGGACCAATTAGCTTAGAGTCAATAAATCAATTTCGCCTAATTTGGAAAATCGTGTTGGTTACAATAGCTGCTAGTGAAACAATGGTTGAGTAAATAGCGACTCGTTCACCAGTCGTCATCTTATCAACCACAGGTTTTTTAGGAACGATGATTTTACTACCCGGCTCTACATTAGGATATTTTTTGAAGAACAAAAACTTCCTCATACGCTTTACTTCACCATTGGCATACACAATGTATGATTTCTTCGTATTTGCAGAATCTGATACTCCACCTGCAGAGTTGATATAGCTTCTAAATGATTTATTGTCGTCGAATCGAATGTTAGAAGGGAAGAGTACCTCTCCATCCACTAAGACAGTTTCAAGCTTTTTAGGGATACGTAAAATATCTCCTGGTTGTAGAAGGAGATCTTGTTCGCCATCTGGATTGGCTAAAATCTCTTCTAAGCGAATTGCCACTACTGATGTACTATCATTCACTCGAGGTCGGTTTAGGGTAGCTCCAGGGATATACCCAAATTCAGTGATCCCACCACTGCTTTCAATCAAATCAGATACACGATATTCTCTATTTTTAAGAGCGTATGAACCTGGGAATACTACTTCACCAAGAATGGTTGCACTTTGTTGTTTTACATAGGTAGGTGAGCTACGCACAAATACCTGATCATAAGGCTGTAAACTAAATTCAGGATTGGAAGAGGAGAGAATAAGTCCTTCTCTTACTTCAATAATAAAGATTTCAGCAAGCTCATTACGTACTTGTCCAGATCCATCGTCAAGAATACGTCGTGCGACTTCGATATTATAATTGGCAGCCCCTTCTGTAAATCCTTTTGCTTGGAAGATGAGATCTTTTAAAGTCATATTTTTGATGAAGGGGAAGGTACCGGTTTCGTTTACTTCACCAGAAATGGTAATAGTCTCTTCTTCTCTGAGGTCAAAGATGGAGGCGATATTTACGATGTCATCTTTCTGAAGGTCAATATCATAAGCTTCTGGTTCATTCATCAACTTACTGAGGTTAACTGGGATACTTTCAACGGTAAGATCGTTGCGCGTTCTATACACGATGGCACGCTCCATATATGCGTCACCCATCAAACCATCTGCGTTTTGAATAAGAGTGTATAAAGTTGGGTTTTCTTCTAGTTGGTATTCCCCTTCACGGTACACCGCACCTTGGATTTCAACACGGTTACTGTAACGCTCTAGGATTTCACCAACCGTAACTTGATCCCCGGTCTTAAGTGGAGTATCGGCTTCATTTGGGTATTCAAGCTCAATGATACTTCGTTCCGTAGGAGTGTTTCTTCGGATTTTGATTCGCTGTGTATAGGCTTGTTGGCCAAATCCTCCGGCAAAAGACAATAGGTCTGCAAATGTCTCATCAGGCAGTGTTTCGAATAAACCTGTTCGTTTAGTTTCACCATTTAGTGCCACTCTATATACATAGGGATCCACTTTGACGATATCCTGATCTTGAAGAACAATATTAGACGTTTGATTTCCATCCACGAGAAAGTCGTAAAGATCCACTTCTTGAATTACTTTACCGCCTCGAATTACTTTTATACTTCTATAAGTCCCGTTTTTTGAAGGTCCACCCGCAGCATATAGGGCGTTAAACACGGTAGAAAGGGAGGAAATGCTATAAGTGCCTGGTACTTGGAGGTTTCCTACCATATGCACTTTAATGGTGCGAACTTTTCCTAAACTGATTTGAGCATAGGTATCTTTTTTCGATCCTTTTAATCCGGAATAGATAGAGGATAAACGTGATTTTATCACATTCGAAGCCTCTTCAATACTCAACCCACTCAGAGCAATAGGTCCAATGCTTGGGATGTAAATGGTGCCTTCTGGAGATATGGTAAGCGCATAGTTGTTTTGAGCAGCCCCATAGATATCAATAATGAGTTCATCTCCTGCGCCTAATACATAATTTTTTGGAGTCGGAATGTTTTGAGATGGCTCAAAGGTCAATCGACTATTATTAAACAGGTCTGAACCAAAGATTTTATTCGAATTTGGGTCGGAAAGGTCGGTACTATCACGTTGTATGAGAGTATCGTCGTCGGTATCTCGAAGTCGGTCTTCGCTTTGGTTTAATTCCGTGGAAGGCGCATTAATGCCTGATTGGAGCCCCAAAAATCGAGCTCGTAGCTTAGCTACTTCCACCGACGACATACCACGAGCCATTGCCATAGCTTCTACTTCTTGAATAGATAAGCCTTGAGTTTGCGCACGTTCATAGATCTGCTGTATCTGCTGATCACTTAAATCATCGGCTTTTAAATTCTTGAAATCTATGCTAGATATATCCTGAGCTAATAGAGTAAATGAAAATATGATTGTGAAAAATAATAGTGCGAGTGTTCTGATCATTAAATGAGTCCTAGTTTTTCCAAAGCCTAAAAAATACATGATTTTCCTTTGAATAATAAACTGTTATTATAGGTAAGTTATTTTTTAAAATTGAGTATTTATGAAGCTTTCACCACTAACTTTATTCATCTTAAAAGCGGTCGGCTTTTTTATTATATGGTACATCATCTATGAGCTATGGCTACTGCCTGATGGTCGGTTAGATGAATGGCTTTCGTTGAATGTAATCGGCATAAGTAAAGGACTCCTTCAGTCGTTTGGTTATGATATCATCAGCTATAATAGAGTAGTGGGTATTTTTGGTACCCCCGGTGTTGAAATTGTAGATGGATGTAACGGAATAGCTCCAATGGGATTATTCCTAGGGTTTATGGTGGCCTTCCCTGGTGATGCGATTAAAAAACTGAGTTATGTAATACTGGGTGTTTTAGCCATCTATGTTTCAAATATAGTTCGCATAACCGTTTTGGTTATCACTCAGGAAGAGTGGCCTCAAGTTTTTGATTTCTTTCACGATTACACTACAACGGCCATATTCTATTTTATCATTTTTGGATTATGGATGATTTGGGTGAATTTCAATGAGCAGGCATTTAAAAATGCTTAAACGCTGGTTATTCAAATTACTTAAGCTCATTGCCTTTGTAGCTCTGTATTTTACCGTGCTCATTCCTGTAAGAGAAACGACCATGACATTCATTACAAAGAATTCCTTAGAAGTGATAAAACAACCTATTTCGGTATATGAACAGGGAAATAGAGGGATAACCGTAATAAACACCACCAACGGTGAACGCGCCAAAGCCCGTGTACCTTTTGGGATGAATTTCTTTATTGGAGTGATTGGGTTGATACTCATTGATGCGACAAGAAAGTTTTATTTCATAGAATCTGCGGTACAGATATTCTTTGGGGTAATCATTGCAAGTGCCTTTTATTTCGGAGTGCAAGGGCATCCCATGGCCCTCCAAATTGCTGATATGTCGAGTATATATTTTCTTCCACTTTCTTCTCTTTTTATGGTAGTTTTAGCCTTTATTGAAAAGAAACAGCGCACTACCGATCAGCATGAAGGAAACTCTCTCCAAGCAACATAAAATTCTTAGCCAAACCGCAGACCTAATTGCAGATAGCAATGTGGATTTTGATCCTACAACTTTGGGATTGGAGAAGTATTCGACTTTTAAAATAGTGGGTGTTGGTAAGGCAGCTGAGGCTTTAGTTCAAAGTATCTATCAGGCTTATCCAAAGCAGATTATAGATGGATTGGTGATTGGACATAAGGACGGAATGATCGGTCCAAACATTCAATGCTTCCAAGGTGCTCACCCATATCCCAATGATGAGACGGTGGCGGCCTCATATGAGGTACAACAGTTTGTGAAAGAAGTAGCTCCTCATGAACACCTTGTGGTTTGTGTAACCGGTGGCGCCTCATCCATGTTCACGATTCCTCCGTTTGGAATCGAACTTGAAGAGATTCAAAAACTGTATGCCTTGCTCTTACAATCAGGGATGAATATTCATGAAATGAATACCGTTCGTAAGCACGTGTGTGATGTGAAAGGGGGAAAGTTACTCGAGGTTTTTCAAGGTGCATACATTACCACTATTCTTGATTCTGATGTGCCTGATCATGATCACTCTACCATAGGCAGTGGCCCAACCATAGTTGATACTACTAGTTATATAGATGCCATTCAGTTGCTGAAGCAACATGAGATTTGGGAAGAGGTACCCGTTTGTATTCAAGAGCATCTGATTTGTGGAGTGGAAGGGATTATCCCGGAGAACCCGAAGATTATGAACGCGTTTAGGTTTATGAACACGGTTCATCTCATCAACGAGAGGGATATGAGTATTGCTAGCATCACTCAATTCCTAAAAAAGCAGGGTTATACTACTTGGGTAAATAGCGAACCGTATGAAGGATCAGTGATGGCGGTGTCTAAAAAAATATGTAGCAGAGCAATTCAGGTTTTGAGCGGTAACGATCTTTTGAAAAAACCGGTCGCACTCATATTTAATGGCGAATGTACCGTGAAGGTGAAAGGTGATGGTAAAGGTGGGCGGAATCAAGAATTGGCATTAATGGCGGCACTTTCGGTGGAAGGTCAACATGCAATTTCATTGTTAAGCATGGATACTGATGGCATTGACGGACCAACGGAGGTATCGGGTGCTATCATTAATAGCTTTACCATTTTGGAGGCTCGAAAGAAAAAGATTGAGCCAGAGCGTTATCTTCAAAACAACGATTCCTATCACTTCCACAAAGCATTAAATACGCACATACAGGTAGGTGCTACGGGCAAAAACTGGATGGATGTTCAAGTGGTGCTTATTGAGTGAATGCCTTCTTAGTTAACATTAATTGATGTAAGTTTATCCCTGCAGTGTTGCGTTGCGATAAATAGAATACTAACATCCCGATGAAGCATTAATCTACAGCTGAAACCACATTATGATCTGGCAATCTCCCCATTATTTATGGCTTTTATTATTGATCCCTGTATTCGTTGTAGGAATCTGGTTGCGCCTACGTGCATTAGAGAAAAAGAGAGCACGTTTCTTCAACGAGGAATTATTCAATAAGCTACGTTTAGGCTATTGGAAGCCGTCTGATCCACTTAAAAATACCTTTTTTATCGTCGGTTTTGCTTTTTTAGTACTTGCTATGGCAGGACCAAAAATTGGTACCGAAGTACGTGAAGTAAAACGACAAGGGGTGGATATGTTAATCGCATTAGATCTATCGGCCAGTATGAATGCTGAGGATGTGCGCCCTAGTAGGTTGGAGAAAGCCAAGTTTGAAATTGGCAGGTTGATTGAACGCTTGAAAGGCGACCGGGTAGGACTCGTGGTTTTTACAGGTGAAGCCTATCTTCAAAGTCCAATGACCTTAGACTACTCAGCCTTAAAACTCTTCCTTGAGATTGCGGATACCGACCAAATGCCTAGTTCAGCTACTGATTTCAACTCGGCTATGGAAACGGCACTCACGGCATTTCAGTCGTTAGAAGAGAATACCGAAGAAGCAGCCAAGGTGTTATTAATCATCTCAGATGGGGAAGACCACGGTCAGGCTTTTGATGAGTCTTTAGAGCAATTGATTGATAACAACATCTTAGTTTACACTTTAGGCATCGGGACGAATGAAGGAACAACCATTCCATTGTATGAAAACAGTACAGGGAAGCTGATTGGGTATAAAAGAGATCGAGAAGGTAAAATTGTAACGACTTCACTTCAAAGCGATGTGTTACGTCAGATTGCGAATCGTTCGAACGGTACTTATTACGCAATTGAACGCGGGAATGATGGCATTGATGCTTTTTTGGCACGAGTGGATGAACTGGAAAAGGGAGAGTTTTCAAGCCAGGAGTATGCCGACTATAAAAATCAGTACCAATGGATGGCGGCCTTAGCGCTCTGTTGTTTTGCCGTTTCTTACATCATTCCTACTTACCGAAAAAACGGGCATGATTAAATTATTTATTACTGATTTAGATGGCTGCATGAGTATACCCTTTGAACTTCCTAATTGGGATGCACTCAATGAGATAAGAGCCCTCAATGAGCTCAGCCAATCTGATCCGACCGTTCCTCCTATCACCATTTGTACGGGACGCCCATTGCCTTATGCTGAAGCCATTCATCAATGGATGGGGATGAGATTGCCGTTTTTGTTTGAAAGTGGTGGAGGGATGTATGATGCGCAGTCGAATTCCTTAACTTGGCATTCTTTATTTACGAAAAAGCGCCTTGCAGACATCCAATCCGTTAAAGAGTTCCTTCAAAAGGAGTGTGTTTCTAAGTTTGATGAGACCATTCCTGAATTTGCTAAGCACACGGATGCAGGATTAATCAATCCAGACCCTAAGAAGATTGAAGCCATGCTGCCATTAGTGGAAAGCTTTGTTCAAGAAAAATACCCTAATCTAGAAGTACATTATACCGATGTATCGATTAATGTGATCTCGAAAGCCACAAATAAAGGCGAGGGCATTAAAATGTTGTGCAAGCAGTTGGGATTAGGCTTACAAGAGACTGCTTACATTGGGGATACGGGGGGCGATGTACCGGCATTGAAAATTGTTGGTAAAGCCTTTGCTCCATCCAATGCTAAAGAAGTGGCTAAGCATGTAGCTGAAGTTGCGCCATTTGAAGCAACCGAAGCCGTTTTATATGCTTATAAAAAGGTAATTGAATTCAATAGAACCGTGTAGCTTTTCACGGCTACTGATCAATTTAGAATTGAATATTTTGGTCTCGCAGTTTCTTCAATAATTCAAAATATCGCTCGATAAGTCGTTGATAATCGGGTGCGTACTTTGTGAAGTTCGGATCGTTTAAGCGAGATCGAATTTGCTTCTCCAGTTCCTCTAAGGTCATTTCGGGGGGAGTTGCACGTTGGAGGTTGGTAGGGTTGGTTCCCTCGCGTTCGTCGTCTTCCTCTTCACGTTCTTGCAACGCTTTTTCGGATTCAAGCATTTTGTTAAGGATATTCTGCTGTCGCTTCACAAGAGTTGGATCGGCCGCACCTCCTCTTAAATCATTGATCGTGTCTTCCATTTCTTCAATCATGCGCTGTAAATCACTTCCAATTTTGTCGCCCTGTAAGTCGCCTTGTTGAAGCATTTGCTGTAACTGCTTTCGGATTTCATTCTGCTGACGAGCTATTTGGTCTAAGCGATCCATCTGCTCGTTTGATAATCGATCACCTTGAATATCATTGATGAGGTCTTGAATCTGCTGATTTAGTTGTTGCTGATTCCCTTTCATTTCACCCATCTGTTCCAGCAATTGTTGCATATTTTGGGGTGAACCAGATCCTGAGCCTTCCCCTCCATTTTGCTGATTCTGCAATTGTTCAAGCAGTTGCGCAATCAGTGTAGCTATTTCATTAATTCCAGCATACGCTTGCCTAGAGGCTACCGATGAATTTCGTTGATTTCGTTCAGCCATTTGTTTTAATGAGCGATCTAATTCGCCCTTCAACTCAATTGCTTTCTGGTTGATTTGATTAGAGAATTGAGGGATGGCTTTGGATACTTCAAATAAGGAGTCGGCAAGTACTTCAAAGATATCAGCTACATTTCGTTGTTCCCGTGCAAACTCTACATAGGCCAAGCTACGATCTTCCGCTTCTTGCGCCATCAACACCAAGTCTTCTTGCTCTAATGACAGATTAAGGAGCGAATACAAAAGGTACTGTAGGGCCGCTACATTAACTTCTTCTTCCTCTTTGTTGAGTAATTCTATAAGAGCGGTGGTTTTAGCCGCTAAGCTATCATAGGGTTCCTGATATGAGAAAGGTGAATCCTTTAGTTCTGTATTTTCGAACTCTTGAATTTCCTTTTGAATGGGTTGAGCTACTTCTTGATCTAAGGTGTTAGTGGTAGCTTGCTGGTAATCACTAACCACACTTTCGTTTTGCTTGGAGGTATAATCGCCTAACTTTTGTATAGCCTCCTGAAGTTTCTCAATCTGATTTAGATCCGCTTTTCTTTTATTGAAGTAATCGTCATTGGCTGATTGAGTGTCATCCAACTCACTTTCTTGGCGAGCTTGATCCTCAAACGATTTCTTAAGTTTCTCTAAGTCGGCTAGAAGCTTTAATCGCTTAAAGAGTTCCATGGTTCGTTGAAGGCGTTTCTTATAATCTTCTTCATTGAACTCCACTTCCTCCATTGCTCTACGAAGTTGATCCGGCGTCATTTGGGATAGATTTTCCCTCAATTTCTCCAAAGCTTCTCGAAGAGCAGGATCATCAATTTCTTCCATAAGATTCTTGAGTTCATCATAGGCCTTTTGAGTTTCCTCTGAAAGCATATTGTTTTCACTCAGTTCATCTTTGATTTGCTCAAAGGCTTTGTTCAAATCATCGATTTTCTTCTGTAATTCTTCCTGTTTCTCCTGGGCTTTCTGAAGCTGTTCTTCTTCTTGATAATTAGCTTGAGCATCTTCTTTCAAGCTTTCTTTAAACTCTTCATAGATATCACTTACCTCTTGAAACGACTCACTGATATCTTCTAAATCTGATTGTATATCCTCTTCTTTTTCATCCAACGACTCAAAGTAATCAATAACAGAGGGTACTTTTAAAGTGATAGTGCGAGAGCGTGATGTTTTGTAGCCAGCGTATCCATCATTGTCGGTTACTTCAATCCATAAAGTGAGTTCATCTAAGGGGCTTAAATTTAAGCTTGAAAGGTCCCAATTATAGTTTTGAAGTACAGCGTTCTTTGGGCGAGTTAAAGGAATCTTCTGCGTGTTTATAGCTTCTACATAGGCCTTCTTAACCTGATAGTGTAGTTCAGCTTGTGATAGGTCAAAGTCATCGCTCGCTTTGTATAACAAAGGTAATTCTTTAGGGTCTACGACTTCAATATCGGTAGCAGGATCAATAATTTCGGCTATAGGATATTGGTCAATCAGTGGATCAATGATAAATCGAAATTCATTTTTATTGGTGAGCCCATCTACATCCTTCATCTTAAAAAAGAGGGTGTCAGGCTCTGCTACTGCTATAGTGTGAGAAAAGGAATTACCATCTAGTTCTTTTAGCAGTTCATCTTTTGTATTTCGTAATTGAACCTGGTCTACATCTTTATTGAGTAGTCCTTCTATCACTATTTCTGAGCCTTGATAGGATGATAACACTGAAAAAGGATAAGACTCTACCGTTGAATCTAAACGGGTATAGCTAGGCGGATATTGATTAGCCGTCAAATTCTGGAAGCGAGGACGTAATTGAACTGTAGCCGTATAAATTTCAGATTGAAACTCGTCCATTGCTACATAATAGCTTAAGGAGTTATTGAGGTTAATAGGCGCTGAGTTAAACTGCCCATTAGCTCTATCATTCATAGCGATAGGGCGAAAAGAGCTTTCAACATCAGTTTTTACCATTAAACTTAACTGTTCAGGAATTTGGTTGCCTTCAAAAGTGATGGTGGCAATAAACTCATTCCCTTGTTCAAGAGTTATATTCTGAGGAGATATGGAATAATTGTAGGGGTTGGGAGCTTCGAAATTTTTCCAAAACAGTGCACTTCTTTTCAATCCATCGCCAATCAAAAAGATACTCCCTAGCATACATAAAGCTAATACTCCAAGTACAATGGCACCACGAGTATAGGTTTGGCTTATGGGTTGTTCTTGAACGTAGTGCTCTAAGCTGTTATTAAAGTCCGACCGGTTTACAGTAGAGAGGTTTTGTTCGATAGCTGCTTGAACAAGAAGTGGGTCGGCTTGGGTATTATCCTCTAGATCTAATAGATATCGGATGTTCTCAAGTTGGGTACTGTAAGCAAAGTGCGTGATAAATGAATTCTTCTGAGTTGAAGAGGGGAGAGCCTTATACTTTCGATAACCAATGATGAGCGTAATGAGTGTTACTAAGCCGAAGTAAAGAGATTTATCACTCGCTTCTAAAAAAAATTGTTGCTCAATGAAGCCTAGGATTAGCCATCCCAAACCTACTACGGATGAACAAATTAGTAGGATGCTTAAACGACGACGAAACAGAATTTTTCCATATGCTTTATCAAGCGCTTTTTTGAAATAGTTAATCGCTGTGTTCGACGGTTGTGAATGCATGAGTTCAAGTAAAGAAAATCTCTACTAAGTTACTCTAAAAAACCGTAAATGCAGTGTATTATTGTCGCTTAGAGCTCATTCAATGTCAGAGAATCAGCAACTTTTACCTTCTTTCCGTCTTGCTGAAGGGTGATGATCTCTTTGTAGTAATCATGTTCTAAATACAGATAAATTGATTCTTCTACTGCTCGATGTAGAAAGGCTTCTTTTTCTTTGAGAGTAGTAGCTGGGTACATATCATATCCCATTACCCAAGGCAGAGGTACATGTACATGAGTAGCTAATAAATCGGCCACAAAACAAAGTTTCTTTCCATCCGCTTCAATAAGAGGAAGTTGCTGCCCTAAAGTATGGCCATTTACAACAATAGTGCTTAAACCTTCTTCATATACCACATCATCGTCTACCAAATTGAGATGCTTGGTTTCCTTAAGTGGATCAATGTTTTCTTTTAAGAAACTCGCTTTTTCACGTGCATTAGGGTTAGTTGCGGTTTCCCATTGTTCTTTGTGCACATGATAGGTTGCATTAGGAAATGTATACTCGGCTTCCCCTTGCTCATTGTAATATGTAGTAGCGCCACAATGGTCGAAGTGAAGGTGAGTAAAGATAACGTCGGTTACATCATCGAAGCTAAAACCATGCTCCTTAAATGAAGCTGCTAAACTGTGTGTGCTAAAATCGATTTCATAAATGGCTTGTAGCTTCTCGTTGAACTTAGTGCCCACTCCATTATCGATAAGGTATACACGGCCAGTAGTATTTGATTTAATGAGCAAACAGCGCATGGTCATTTGAATGCGGTTATTTTCATCTGCAGGTATACCTCTCGACCATAAAGTCTTCGGAACAACACCAAACATGGCTCCCCCATCTAATTTGAAGTCGCCGGTTTCAATGGTGTATAATTCAAAATTGCCGAGGGTGGTTTTAGATAAACTCATAGTTAATTCAAATACTCTTGGTTAGTAAGTGGGAAAGTACAAATTTGAAGACTTCTGTATACAAAAAAAGCCCGATCAAATAGACCGAGCTTTTAAAAGTGTTGAAGGTAGTTAGAATGAAGGAACTACCGGAATTCGATATAAGGTATCTAATAGGGTTACCGCAACCATTAGAATGAAGAATGCAAATGCACCAATTAATAGCATAGTATTGAATTTGGTGTCCCAGTAGAGGTTCATAAAGAAAGCAGCTACTAAGAATGCTTTACCCACTGCAATAGTTAGGGCTACAATGATATCGAATGGAGCAGGAATCTCAACGTACTTTGCTACTACTACAGTTAGAATAGTAAGTACAGTTAGGGCAATACCGATAGCCCAAAGTTGACCTGCTGAAGAAATGTGATGTTCGTGTTTGTGTGCGCTCATTTTAAATCTCCTATCATTCAATTAAGTAAAGTAGTGGGAATAAGAAAATCCAAATCACATCCACTAAGTGCCAGTAAAGTCCTACGATCTCAACATGTGTGTAATATTCACTGCTGAAAGCGCCTTTACGAGCTTTGCCGTAAATCCATAACATAAGTCCAATACCCACAATAATGTGAAGTGCGTGAATTCCAGTCATGATGTAATAGATGCTAAAGAACACGTGGGCTAGCGGATGGTCGATGCCATCATAGGTATACAGACCTTCACCTGGAAGGATACCAATGTGAATCTTATGCGAGTACTCGAAATACTTAATTACTAAGAACACACAAGCCAACGCTATTGTGATTAGTAAGTTAATCTCGATTCCTCTTTTCTGATTCTTTTGAGCCGAGCGGATGGCCATTGCTACCGTTAAACTACTACCGATAAGCACTACGGTGTTAACAGCACCCCAAAAGGTGTTGAGTTCGGTTGCTGCTTGAGTGAATAGATCGGGGTACCATGCCCTAAAGACAATGTATGCACAGAATAAACCGCCAAAGAAAAGAATTTCATTAACGATGAATACCCACATCCCCATTTTCGCTGCATCGAACTGCTGGTCAGAATCCACAAAGTGGTGCTGAACATGTGATGCGTGTGCTACTGAATGATTCGACATTTAGATTTCCGCGTTTAGTTTTATTGTTAATTTCTTAGTTAGATTAGCCTAAGCTGTAGTTTTTCCATTGCTCACGTTCACTATCAACTACTTCTTTAACTTCTTGAGTTGAATCGTGTCCGTTGCCCTCTACGGCTAGTCCTAACTGGAACTCTTCCATTGGCTGGTGGTAATCATATGGTCCATGAATTACTACCGGAGTATGGTCGAAGTTGTGGAAGTCAGGAGGTGAAGTTGCTTGCCATTCTAATCCACGGCTATTCCATGGGTTAGCTGGGGCTTGTGCTCCTTTGAATAAAGAGTGTAATAAGTAATACAGAATCAATAAGAATCCAACACCAAGAATGTATGAACCAATGGTTGATGTTTGGTGGAATGGAGTGAATTGATCGATGTAGTTATAATATCTACGTGGCATACCTTGCGAGCCCATAATGAACTGCGGTAGGAAAGTCATGTTGAACCCGATGAAGATGAATCCAGAACCGATTTTAGCTAATCGTTCGTTGTACATCTTACCAGTCATTTTTGGCCACCAGTAGTGTAAACCAGCTAGTAGTGCAATTAAAGTACCACCCATCATCACATAGTGGAAGTGAGCAACTACGTAGTACGTATCATGTAAGTGAATATCTACAGATAATGCACCTAGCGTAATACCAGTGAAACCACCGATAGAGAAAATAAACAGGAAGCTAAATACATAGATCATAGGGGTGTCCATCTTGATGGACCCTTTGTAGAGCGTAGCTAGCCAGTTAAAGATCTTAATACCCGTTGGGATACCAACTAAGAATGTTAAGAACGAGAATACAGTCGTTGCAATCGCAGACTGACCTGATGTAAACATGTGGTGACCCCAAACTAGGAAACCAATGAATGCAATTGCTAGAGATGAAAGTGCAATCGCCCAGTATCCAAATACTGTTTTCTTAGAGAACGTAGAGATTACTTCAGAGATGATACCGAAACCAGGTACAATCATGATGTATACTGCCGGGTGAGAGTAGAACCAGAAGAAATGCTGGAATAATACAGGGTCGCCACCAATAGCAGGATCAAAAATACCAACGCCTAACCACTTCTCCATCGTTAGTAGTAGAACAGTGATTGCAAGTACTGGAGTTGCTAATACCTGAATAATAGAAGTAGCGTATAAGGCCCAAATATTCAATGGAAGCTTACCCCAAGTGATACCTGGTGCTCTTAGCTTGTGTACCGTTGTAATGAAGTTGGTACCTGTTAAGATAGAGGAGAACCCAAGGATGAATACACCCATGGTAACCCAAATCACACTAGTGGTTGATTGTGTACTATACGGAGTATAGAAAGTCCAACCGGTATCTAAACCATTTTGCGCTAAAGCGATGAAAGTAAAAATAGCACCTGCTACATAGATGTAGAAACTAGCTAAGTTTAATCGCGGGAAGGCTACGTCTTTTGCTCCAAGTTGAATCGGTAAGATAAAGTTACCAAGAGCAGCTGGGATACTCGGTACCAATACAAAGAATACCATGATTGCACCGTGAAGGGTGAAAATCTGGTTGTAGGTATCTGCTTCAATAAAAGTTTTAGCAGGTGTTAACAGCTCTGTACGTAGAAGGATAGCAAGCGCACCACCTACGGCAAAGAAGAATGCTACAGCCACTAGATACATGATACCGATCTTCTTGTGATCGACGGTAGTCATCCATGCCCAAACACCTTTTTCTTCAGTGTAGCAGTTCGTTTCAGGATTATCAGAGGGTTTAAATCGCTGTACTTTCAGCGTTTTTACATTAGATACTTCAGCAGTTGCCATATCACTTCAGAGTTTTAAGATATTCGATAATATTGGTGATCTCATCGTCTGAGATACGTCCTTCATAAGAGCTCATTACGTTGTCGTAACCTTCAACGATTTTAGCTGCAGGATTTAAAATAGATTCACGGATGTAGTTTTCATCAACTGTAACCGTGCTGCCATCTGTTAGGTTTTCTTGGCTATCCCAAAGGCCTTTAAACGATGGGCCAATTAGGCGAGAGCCGTCTACAGAGTGGCAAGTTGCACAACCTTGTAAAGAAACGAGTTGCTCACCTTGCTCAGCTGGGGTACCTGTAACGCCGCCACCATTTTGCTCTAACCAAGTGTCAAAATCTTCTTCAGTGTGTACAATTACTTTTGCTAACATATCAGAGTGCCCTGTACCGCAATATTCTGTACAGAATACAATCGATTCACCCACTTCATTAGCTTCAAACCATACATAAGTATATCGGTTTGGGATTACATCATGTTTTACGCGGTAATCTGGCACGAAGAAAGAGTGAAGTACGTCCTGAGATTGCATTACTAACTTAATAGGCTGCCCTTCAGGAACATGGATTTCGTTTAATGTTTGTGCACCGTTTTCGTACTTAACGGTCCAGCCCCATTTGAAAGCGGATACTTGAATTTCATACGCATTATCAGGAACAGACTTTAAGTTCAACCATCCGGTATAGCCCCAACCAAATACTACAAAACAGATTAGTAGAGGAATCACAGACCAAGTGATCTCAAGTGTGTTATTATGTGTGATCACAGGTGTTTTGTCATCTTCTGATTTACGCTTGTATTTGAAAGCGAAATAGAGGAGTGAAAATGCGATCCCGATTAGGAAAATTAGACTCACTTCACTAATGAAGTGAAATAAGGCGTCGGTGCTGTCGGCTGTAGGCGATTTGGCCTCAGGAAGCATAAAATCGAATAGTCTGCCCATTAGTTATAATCGATGTTTTGTGATTGTTTTTTGCGTCTTTCTCGTACCCAAAATAGAGTCAGGAATATACCGAGAATTATTAGTGTAGCCAAGCCCCCGAGCTTCATTATATTCATAGCAACGGGTACATAGCTGTTTGAATCTGGATCGTATTGATAACAATACATGAGAATTTTATTCACTGTACTGCCAATTTCACCATCAGCAGATTCAAAAAGTGCATTTCGTACATCAAACTCTTTGTACCGAATTCCATACAGGTACCGAGTTATTTTGCCATCTGGCGCCAACATAATGATAGCCGCCGTATGCGCATATTCACCCGTGCCTTGAACTTCGCGGTATTCAAAACCAGTGGCTTCGATTACCGCATCAATTTGCTTCTTTTTACCTGTTAAGAAATACCATCCCTCTTCAGCATTAGTTGAAGTGAGTTTATTGATATACTTCGTACGATATTCTTTTGCGAGTTCATGATTCTCGGTAGGATCAATGCTAAAAGATATGATCAAATAATCTTTCCCGGGCTGCCATGCTAACTCATCTACCACATCTATCACACCATCAACTACAAGTCCACATAACATTGGGCAATCGTAGTACAGTGGATTCAGAATGATAGGCTTGCCTTCCTCTAGTAAATCGCCTAAACGGATGCTGTCACCATCTACGGTGGAAAAAGTGGCATCAAGAGGAATATAGTCTCCTAATTTCTCATCGATACCCACACCTTGCAGCGCTTCTAAGTTACTGCTGTTAACCTGTGCGTAACTTGACGGAGAAAGAAAAAGCACTGCAAGCGTAATAAAGGCATACAGTGCAAAGCGATTCATAATTATATTAGTCTACAGCTATTTTGTCGATAGCTTTGTCTACAGGGATACGGTATACACCGTTTTCTAGATCAACAACACCATAGCTATTGAGCGTTTCCGCATCTTTAGCTTTTATTTCATCAATCTCAGTTTCACCACTGTTGAAAGATGCTTTTTGTTGTGCTTTAAAGTAGCTGTCTTTTCCAAATTGGATTAGGCCGATAATAATAACGATAACTAATACAGTACCGAAAGTAGTCCAGAACGTCAGTGATTTGTAGTTCAGGTCATCATTATGAACACCGAAATTTACGGCTTGAGCTAGTTCTTCATCCTGAGTTTTAAGCTCTACATCTTCACCAACGGCATGATGATGTCCACCATGAGAGTCCGCTGATCCTTCAAAAATATTAGCGGATTTAGCTTTAAGAGCTGAAACCCACTCCAATACTTCGGTTTTAGTTACCCCATGTTTTTCTGCAAAGGCATCGAGTTCTTCAACTGGAAGCTTGATGGCTTCAAGAGCGATATTTGCTTTAAATTCTGCGCTGTGCTTAGACGACATAGTTCAGCTATTATTGATGATAAGATTTTGATAGACAGTCATCCATTTTAGGATCATTCAGTGGTACCATGCTTTCTTTCTTAAACTTGTTAAAGAAGAAACCAAAGAACATTCCACCTAGTCCTAAAAAGGTTGCGATATCGATCCAGCTAAAGTGTAAACCATGAGCATCACCCGAGTGGTTTGCTGGCATCGAGATCCAGTAAATTTCTAAGAAATGCATAACCAGTACAATGATAGACACGATGGTTAGCATTAAACGGCTCTTCTTTGTTTCTCTGTTTAACAGAAGCACAAATGGGAGAGCAAAACGGAAAATTAATAAGCCATATGCGATGTACTCAAAGCCGCCTTCTAATCTATGGTAGTACCAAAGCGTTTCTTCGGGAAGGTTAGCGTAGTAGATGAGTAAGAACTGGCTAAACGCGATGTATGCATAAAATACTGTGAAGGCAAAGAACCAAGCACCTAAGTCATAGATATGTACTTTTTGGATGGTGTTTGTGAGTAAGCCTTGGCGCTGTAAGAAAAATACAAGCAAGATCATTACTGGCCAGAATGCCTGGAAGTTGATTGCGAAGAAATACACACCGAACATAGTAGAGAACCAGTGTGGATCTAAAGACATCAACCAGTCGAAGCCAGCAAATGCTACTGATAGTCCAAATAATGGGATACCAGGTGCACTAATCTTTCTCATTAAGGTAGTGATGCCCCAATCGCCAGTTTTATCTAGCTCTATAGAAGCTTTGTATAATTTATGGCCTAACCATCCCCAAATAGCAAAGTAGAGTACTTGACGGATGATGAAAAAAGGAGTGTTTAAGAATGCTGATTTACCTTTAAGGATCTTATCAGCGGCAACTACATCTTCGTGAGACCAATGGTATAGGTTATGAATACCTAGTACTACTGGTAAGAAGAATACAGTCCATAACAATAGGTTAGAAGAGAATACTTCTGGAATTCTTCTGAATACTACACCCCAAGATGATCGTGTGATATGGTGTAACATGATCATGATAAGAGATGAAAGGGCAATACCTGTAAAGAAGGTAAAGCTTACAATGTATGAGAAGAAAAATTGGTCGGGTTGAAGAAAATAGCCGATTAGGCTGGCAATCAATCCGGCAAATCCAAGCCCGAATGCAGCACGAGGTATCATGCTTTGTGCGGGAAATTCTAAAGAATCGGTAATGGTTGGCTTATGACTCATTATAAATGTATTAAGCTATTTTCTTAGTTATCGCTGAGAGATTTAATGTAAAGGATCAAAGACTCAAGCTCAGTTTCAGATAGATAATCGTAGGGAGCCATCACGCCTTGTTCGTATCCTTCGGTCTTTTTAGCTTCTGGAGCTACAATAGATTCGCGGATATAGGCTTCGTCTTTATTGATGGTGATAGTCTCACCAGCTTCATTAATACCTTGTGATTGACTGCCGAATAGGCCTTTCCAAGTTGGTCCAATACCTCCTGGAGTGCCGTCCACGTTATGGCAAGTCTCACATGCATACTGTTGTACTAGTTTCTTTCCTTGATCGATGCTGGCTTCAGCTTCTTTTTCTGGCTTACGAGCCTCAGCAAGTGCCGCTAAACGCTCCTGTTCCGCCGTATATTCAGCTTCTAATTGCTCCACATCTACATCTTCAGCTCTTAATTCAGATTCAGATGCATTCTGAGACTCTTGAAGAGCACGGATATAAGCTACGATAGCCCAACGGTCTTCAACTTTAATTTGAGTAGCATACGAAGGCATGGTTCTTACACCATTGTAAATCGCTGAGTATAACTCACCGTCAGTAGCTTCACGTAAACGAGCTTGGTGATACGTTGGAGCAGGTACATAACCGTAGTTACCAGTCATAATGATACCATTTCCGTCACCTGTTCCACCGTGGCAAGGTGCACAATAAACATTGTAGCGATCTTGTCCTCTGTATAATAAAGCTCTAGTGATTTCAACGGGCATATCTTCAACCCATTCGCCATTGGCGTCTACACCTTCGTAATAAGCTTTATCATCTTTTTTGAGGCCACGAGCAACTGTGCCAGCAACGGGCTGGCGCATAGAACGGTTGTCCTCAAAGAACTTATTTACTTCTTGAGCCTCCATTCTTGGTTGCTGATCCATGTTCATGTTAGGATGAATAGGCGGTTTCTCTGAGATTTGTCCGCGACAAGCGCCTAACAATAACCCAACACCACACATGCAGGTGAGTTTTAAAATACCTTTGGTAGTCATCAAAGAGCTTTTCATATTTTTATTAGTCATAAACTTCCTCGATATGCGTTGCACCAGCTTCTTGGAACAGTTTTTTAACTGTTTCCGCCTCGAATAGAGAGTCTTCAGCTTCGATGTAAGCAAAGAAGCCATCATCGGTAGCTTTTTTGAAGCGCTCAACGTTAAATAAAGGATTATGAAGCTTAGGGAGTCCGTTTAGGAAGAACATTCCAAATACAGCTCCAAAAGCAGAAAGTAATACAGTTAATTCGAATGTAATAGGTACCCAAGCAGGCGCATTAAAGAATGGCTTACCACTAATGTTGATAGGGTAATCCATTACAGACATGTAGTACATCATTGCGAGTGCACCTGTAAGACCTAATAAGCCATGCCCTAATACAATCCAGCCAAGCTTAGATTTTTTTAGGTTCATTGCTTTGTCCATTCCATGAATAGGGAAAGGACTAAAAGTGTCAAAGTTTGTGTATCCAGACTTAACGATTGTTTTTGAGATATCCGTTAACTCTTTAGGATTTCTGAATTCGGCTAATATGCCGTATAACTTTGGAGCTTCTTCCGTTTTCTTTGCTTTAGTACTCATAGTCTTTAAACCTTCTCAACTTGAGGCTTAGGAATTTCAACTTTTGGTGCGTGGTATTCACCGGTTTCCTCATCATAGTTATGAGGGTCAGCCAATGGAATAACAGCTTTTACTTCGGCCAATGCGATCATTGGTAAGAAGCGTAAGAAAGCGAGGAACATGGTAAAGAATAATCCAAACGTACCTACGTAAGTTAATACATCCCATAGAGTTGGAGAGTAATAATCCCAACTTGATGGTAGGTAATCGTTTGCAAGAGAGGTTACGGTGATTACAAATCGCTCGAACCACATACCAATGTTTACAACAATAGAGATGGCAAATGTGAAGCCAACGCTAGTTCTTAATTTCTTGCTCCAGAAGAACTGTGGAGATAACACGTTACACGCCATCATCGTCCAGTATGCCCAAGCGTAAGGGCCAGTTGCTCTTTTAATGAAAATAGCTTTTTCGTACTCAACACCACTATACCATGCAATAAAGAACTCCATCATGTAAGCGAAACCTACCATAGATCCCGTTACAAGGATAATGATGTTCATTTTTTCCATGTGGTCATCCGTCATGATGTCTTTCATGCCATAAATCTTACGGCAAATAATCATCAGTGTAAGTACCATCGCAAATCCTGAGAATACCGCACCTGCCACGAAGTAAGGAGGGAAGATGGTAGTATGCCATCCTGGAATCATAGATACTGCGAAGTCAAAGGATACAATAGTGTGTACAGAAAGTACAAGAGGAGTAGCTAAACCAGCTAAGATCATGTACGACTTCTCATAATTCCACCAGTGGCGGTTTGAACCAGTCCAACCTAGTGAGAATAAGCCGTAAGCAAACTTTCTTACTTTATCTACAGCGCGATCTCTAAGTGTAGCTAAATCAGGAACTAAACCTACGTACCAGAATAGGAGTGATACGGTAAAGTAGGTAGATACTGCGAACACATCCCAAAGTAGAGGAGAGTTGAAGTTCGGCCACATCTGCATTTGGTTAGGAATTGGGAATACCCAATAAATAGCCCAAATACGCCCTACGTGAATACCAGGGAAGATCAAGGCACACATAACGGCAAAGATGGTCATTGCCTCCGCAAATCGGTTAATTGCAGTACGCCAGTCTTGTCGGAAAAGGAAAAGGATTGCAGAAATTAGGGTTCCTGCGTGGCCAATACCTACCCACCATACAAAGTTGATGATGGCCCAACCCCAACCAACAGGGTTGTTAAGTCCCCAGATACCGGTTCCTTCCCAAATTAGATACCCGATGGAGCCAAGTAGTAGTACCAACAGCCCATTGGCTGCGATCATTGCCAAATACCAGGCTTTTGGAGTAGGTCTTAAGTTTATATCAGTAACCAATCTTGTAAGGCTGGCGAAATCGTGATCACCTTTTACAAGAGCGGGTTCCGGTACGTATTCGTATTTACTCATGTTTGGATTTATTCCTGATTAATTTCTTATGCCAAAGCAGGGTTTGGGTTTCTTAATTTCGCCATGTACGATGTTCTAGGGCGTGTATTCAGCTCTTCAAGCATCTGATAGTTACGCGTATTGCGCTTCATCTTAGCTACTTCACTATTATCGTCGGTTAAATCGCCGAAGTAGATAGCATCTGCTGGGCACGCTTGCTGGCAAGCTGTCTTAACAGCACCGTCAGCCGGTTTTGGAGAACCAGTCTCGATTTTTGCTTCGATCTTAGCTCTGTTAACACGTTGTACACAGTAAGTACATTTTTCCATTACACCACGGAAACGAACAGTTACTTCAGGGTTCATCGCCATTTGGATGATATCTGGTTCGTCGCCTGTAATTAAGAATTCTTTCGGGAAGTTGAAGAAGTTGAAACGACGTACTTTGTACGGACAGTTGTTTGCACAGTAACGAGTACCAATACAGCGGTTGTAAGTCATCTGGTTCATACCATCATCACTGTGTGTAGTAGCAGCAACAGGGCAAACTTGCTCACATGGTGCTAATTCACAGTGCATACATGGCACAGGCTGGTGTACAGCATGTGGTGCATTTTCGTCTTCACCTACATAGTAGCGATCGGTACGAATCCAATGCATCTCACGTCCACGGTTCACTTCTTTCTTACCAATAACAGGGATGTTATTCTCAGACTGGCAAGCAATCACACAAACTCCGCAACCAAAGCAAGAGTTTAAGTCGATAGCCATACCCCATTGTGGCTCAGAGTCTGGGTAAGTTTGTTCGTCAAATAAAGAGATTGGAGCATCTTCCCCGAGTTCAGCGGCTTCTTTCATACCAGGAACTGGGTAGGTATGTACATCAGCGAATGACGCGAAGTCTGGGTTGCTCTTATATTCTTCTAGAGTAGCCATGCGATACATATCGCGGCCTTCTAAGCTATGGTGATCTTGCACACAGGCAATCTCATATGTGTCACCAGTTTTTGATACAGTAGCTTCGCTAAATAATGAATTAGCGTCTAGCATTGGGTAAGTATCAACACCACCGGTAGTAAAATCGATGTAACGGTTTGCTACACGTCCAATTCCATCTCTACCATAACCAACAGTTAAAGTAATAGAGTCGTCTGCATGACCTGGCTGAATCCAAGCTGCAATCTTAATGGTAGCACCGTTTGCTTTAATTTCTACAACATCTTCGTTCTCAACGCCCAGCTTTTTAGCAGTTCCAGCACTCATAAGAGCCACATTATCCCAAGTAATCTTGGTCATTGGGTCTGGAAGCTCTTGCAACCAAGCGATGTTCGCATAACGCCCATCGTTTAGTGTGCCGTCTTGTCGAATCACAACTTCAATACCTGAAATACTTCCTGTAGAAGGAGTAGCAGGCGAGAACGAGTTGCTTAAACGTACATTGGCTGAACGGAAAGAAGTGTTCGGCTCAATACCGTCGTGTAATAAATTGGTCCATTGAGTATCAAAAGAAGAACCAAAGTATCCTTTAAAAGTATCTTGAACTAAGTCGAAAGCGTTTTCAAGCTCACCATTAACAATGATGTTCAAGAACTCAATTTCATTTACGCCATCATATAATGGTTGAATCTGAGGCTGAATAATAGAACGAGCACCACCAAATGAGTGACCGTCGCCCCAAGTTTCTAAATAATGAGCGCGGTTTACATGCCAGCTTGCATTCTTAGAAGTCTCATTCACATAGTCAGAAAGGTGAATTACTTCTTCAACATTCTCAAGCGCAGCGTTAAAGTCTACATTCTGTGCCGAGTAAGATGGGTTTGTTCCTATCATTACAACCGCATCAATAGAGCCCGCTTTCATATCTGCAACAACGTTTGCAAATGCTTCTTTGCGTTGCTCATCTAAGTGAGGAACTTCAAGATAAGAAACCGTCTTGCCGTCGTTGCCAAGAGCTTTGTTGATTGCAGCTACAATAGCATGTGCATTAGCAGAATGCTCGAATCCAACAGATACTGCTGAAGTACCACGGTTATTTAATAAGTCGTCAGCTAATGCTGAAATCCATGGATGGTCGCTGTATGCATTGTTTGCATTGCTAAATGCGCCTAAACCTGAAATGCTTTTCGCTAATTCACCAGCAAGAGCATAAGCAAAAGCTTCAATCTCACTAGCTTTTAAACGTAAACGGTGATCAGCATAAGAACCCGTTAATGTAAAGCCGTTTTCAACTGCATAAATACGGCTCATAGAATCGTTGGTAGAAGTAACCTTACGTCTAGAGCTTAATTGCTTAGCGTATTCCACACTGTTAGGGTGGTTACCACTCATCATGTCGTCATCTAAAGAAACTACTACATCCGCTTTGCTGTAATCGTAGTACGCTCTTAAACGGCGACCAAACGCTAACTCAGTACCTGCGAGGGCATTGTCTTCACCAAATGCTTCGTAAGTAACCCAAGTTGCGTTGTTAAATTTGTTAAGTGCATTCTCTTTAACTCTTAATAGAGTAGGAGATGAAGTAGCTTCAGAGATGAATGCAATGTTTTTAGAGGTATCAGCGAAGTATTCAGCAGCAAAAGCAACAAAGTCATCCATTGTTGCTTCTGTACCTTTACGTAATACTTTTTTAGATCTATCAGGATCATACATGCCAAGCACAGAAGCTTGGTTATAGATAGATGTACCTCCACGGCTTCCAGGGTGAAGGTCATTACCTTCAACTTTAGTAGGGCGACCTTCATGGTTCTCTACTACTAAACCTGTTAAGCTGCCTTGATAAGGCATAGCCGATGCGTAAAATAAAGGAATACCAGGGACGATGTCTTCTGGTTGTTTTGAATATGGTAAAATCTTTTGAACCGGACGGCGAGCGAAATCACAACTCGCTAGTAATACGGCCGAACCCATGATGCCTAAGAATCCACGACGTGAAAAACCGTCGGTTAATTCAGATGCATTCTCAGGAAATTCACGATCAACAAATTTTTGATATTCCTGGTTTTTAGCTAATTCATTTAAGCTTTTCCAGTATGTATTTTGTTTAACTTCGCTCATTAGATAATGTATAAGTTCTAAAATCCGTAATTAGTAGTGGCAGCCCTGGCAATATTGAGGGGGACTCACATTTTTCTTCTTAACCAGCTCTGCGCCTAATTCTGCCTGGTTTTCGGCTTTGTAGCCCATAGTTGTTACTTCTTCAACAGGGCGTAAGAATTTTTCTGGTTCTCTGTGGCAATCTAAGCACCAGCCCATACTAAGTGGCTCTGCTTGATATACAACTTCCATTTTATCTACACGACCATGGCAGCTTTCACACCCTACACCCACATTTACGTGAGCAGCGTGATTAAAATACGCATAATCAGCTAAGTTGTGAACGCGAACCCATTCAACAGGCTCTCCTGTTTCCCAGCTTTCACGGATAGGAGCAAGTTTCTCGCTATCAGTTTTAATTTGGTTGTGGCAATTCATACACGTTTGTGTAGGAGGAATATTTGCCTGTTTAGAATCGAATACACTGGTATGACAGTATTGACAGTCTAATCCGAGCTTATCCACATGTAACTTGTGGCTATAAGGAACCGGTTGCGTTGGTGCGTAACCAACATCAGTGTATTGAGGAGAGAAAAAGTACCATATTGAGAATATCAGAGCATTGGCTACAACGATGATACCTATCAATAGTTTTCGGGGAACTTGATTTGTCCACTTGGGGAAAATCTGCGCCATAAAGATTGCTTATTTTAGTTAGCGGAACCGTGCTTAATTACCCTTAATTGAAGCGGCGCAAATCTACCGATATTTTCCCTCGAAGTGAAGGATGAGATCAATAGAACCTTTATTTAAAACGGTTCTAAATAAAAATGTGCCGAATCAAAACTTGGTTATTTTAAAGCAATGAAGATAACATACATTTCTAAAATATTCTTAGATAAAAACCGGAAATCTGTAAACATTTGTTTGAGTATGCATTAACTTTGACTCCCATTATATTAGAACGAATTTTGAATTATGTCTGCACGTATGAATATTCCTGAACAAGCAAAAATTCTGCAACAGGTGAGCGCGAAAAAAGCATTCACTACTATTATCGCAGTAAGCGTTGCAGCTCTCTTATTTCTGATTTGGTTGATCTATTTAAAAGATGGAGCTACCACTTCTTATAGCTGGGTGCCTTACCTGCCAGCTTGTAACGCAGCTTTTAATTTTTTGAGTACGGTATTCTTAGTGCTTGGATTGCGTGAGATTAAGCAACGTAATTTTAACAGGCATATGAAAATGATGACCCTTGCTTTCATCACTTCAGCTTTATTTCTGGTTAGCTATGTGATCTACCATCATTTTCAAGGTGATACTAAGTTCTTAACCGAAGGGATTATTCGGTATGTCTACTTCTTTATATTAGTCACTCATATTCTACTTTCAGCTTTTGTAGTGCCTCTAGTATTGAGCAGTTTCTACTTAGCATTGAGCGGAAATTTCCAGAAACATCGTAAAGTTTCGAAATGGACTTTTCCTATTTGGCTTTATGTTTCGGTAACAGGTGTGGTGATTTTCTTTATGCTGAAGTACATAGGCTAGATTTGAGCCTATATATAAAGGACAAAATTTTAAGGCATCTCAATTTCAGAGATGCCTTTTTTATTTATTCATCAAAAAGAGGAGAGCTGAGGTATCGATCACCTCGGTCGCATACTATACTAACTATTACGCCGTGATCTATTTCGTTGGCTACTTTCAAAGCAGCGGTCATAGCTCCGCCACTACTCATTCCGGCAAGAATAGCTTCTTCTTTTGCTAATCGTCGTGTCATGGTGGTGGCTTCTTCAGTACTTACATCAATAATACGATCAACACGATCTGCTTCATAAATTTTGGGTAAAAATTCTGGCGACCATCTCCTTATGCCCGGAATTCGTGAGCCATCTTTAGGCTGAGTACCTACAATCTGTACATCGCTATTTTGTTCTTTGAGATAACGAGACACTCCCATAATGGTACCTGTGGTTCCCATCGCTGATACAAAATGTGTGATTGCCCCTTGGGTATCTTCCCAGATTTCGGGACCTGTAGTTCTGTAGTGCATCTTATAGTTATCTGCATTCCCAAATTGATTGAGCATGAAGTAGTCTCCGGAGGCCGCCATTTCTTCAGCTAACTCTCTGGAATACTCTATAGTTTTTGCTTCAGGTGTGAGAATGAGTTCTGCTCCATAGGCACGCATTGTTTTTTTGCGCTCTTCAGTAGCACTTTCAGGCATAATGAGGGTGATATCTAAGCCCATGATGTTGGCAATCATAGCTAAGGCAATACCAGTATTTCCACTGGTGGCTTCTACCAAGCGGTCTCCCTTTTTTATTTCACCACGTTCTAAGGCGCCTGTAATCATACCATAGGCCGCACGGTCTTTAACGCTTCCTCCGGGGTTTTGACCTTCTAGCTTGGCATATATCTTCACATTTTTGTTCTGGTTGAGATGCATAATCTCAACTAATGGAGTATTTCCTATAATCTTATCTAAGCTCATGATTTATTCTCGTGTGTAGGGTTAGGCGTATACTGCTCTTGAATTACTTTCGTTTGATAGGTTACTCGGGTATCGGCTTCAACGCTATCGGTAAGCCACACATTTCCCCCTATCATTGATCCTCGCCCTATTATAGTTTTCCCTCCTAGAATAGTGGCATTGGCATACAATACTACATCATCTTCAATAGTTGGGTGGCGTTTCAACTTGGCATCTTCTTTCCTCACACTTAATGCCCCAAGTGTGACCCCTTGATATATTTTCACGCGGTTGCCAATAACGGTTGTTTCTCCAATTACTATACCCGTTCCGTGATCAATACAAAAGTGTGATCCAATAGTAGCACCAGGATGTATATCGATGCCCGTTTCGTTGTGAGCATGTTCGGTGATCATCCTCGGAATTATTTGAATTCCTTGTTTATACAACTGATGAGCAAATCGATAGGCAGCAATGGCATAGAAGCCCGGGTAAGATCGAATGACTTCTTCTGTAGATCGTGCAGCTGGATCCCCTTGATGCATGGCTTCTACATCTAAAACCAGTGCTTGGTAAACCTCAGGAATTTGGCTGAAAAATGAATCAACGTGCTCTTCAATGCTTTTGGGTAGCTGATGCTGTTGCGAAATTAACAGAGCGGCTAAATCCTTTTTTAAACCCTTTATGGTATGTAGAATGGCAGATTCTGAATCTAAAACTTCATTAGAGAAATTGGGGAAGAGGGTGCCCAAGAGTTTAGTGTAGAATGAGCTTACTTCTTCTTTCGAAGGGCACTGAGTGCACTCTGTATGTTTGGTTAAAAGGGTATGTAAAAAGTTCTTATCCATGGTTATGCTGTTTCAACCAAAGATAAGAACTTAAGGTTCTGATATCGAATTGCTTAAACCAATGAGCTCAATCGAGATTCTATTCTCCATTTGGAGGAGTGAATCTAGTTACTAGGTTCTTCACTGGTTTAATGCTTCTCAAGTATGCGTAAATAGCAGAAAGTTCTTCTTCGCTCATCTTGGAATAATTCATCCATGGCATCACCGTATTGTATTCACCTTCTTGTATTGGGTAATGCTGGAAGGTGGAGTCATTATGGCTTTTGAACCTCTTAATGAATGCTTCTTCTGTCCATGCACCTATACCTGTGCTTTCATCGGGTGTGATGTTAGCCGTGCGAACGGTTCCCCCCGTTTTTAAAGTAAAGGGTGAACTACCAGCCAAAGTTAATTCTTCAATAAAAGCACCTTTATTCCGGGGTGTATGGCAGTCGTTACAACTAGCTGCATTCACAAGATACTTACCATAGGCAATTTTATTGCTTGGCGAAGGACGTTCAGTAAAGTTTGCTGGTTTGGGAATGGTGTTGATGATAAAGTTCATCGGGAAATCTGAAGTTGATTCCGGTACCGTACTTTCAATAGGTTCTAAGGTACGTAAGTAGGCAATTACTGCTTTGATATCCTCTTCATCCATTTTGGCATAATTCTCATAGGGCATAATCGGAAATAGCGCCCGCCCATCTTTACTCACACCAGTTGTGATACTGTGAAAGATTTCACCGTCAGTCCATGAACCCAACTCTGCAGGCGTGATATTTGTAGAGTAATAAGTGCCCGGCAAAAGCTCGGCTTTCCCAAATTCAACACCACCTGCACCAAACTTAGTGCTATCCAGCGGATTGGTGAATTTTTTTGTGTCGTGAGGAGTGTGGCAATACATACATGCCATTACATTATTGGCTAAATGCCTACCTCGTTCGATGCGTTCTTGAGTTAACTCAATGTTCATTTCAGGAGCTTCACCTGCATTTGGAAGTGCTGTGGATATATATGTTAATCCTATACCTACAAGAAGTAGAAATGCTATTAAAACCCCGCTTATGATTTTTAATCCCTTTTTCATGACCCTATTATTTTATGTTGAGGGAACTCTCCATACCCCTATTCCCCATGTACTTAGATGCTTATAAAAATAACAATTGGTTCCAAAATTCCTAACCTAACCCTTTAAAAACTACAAGTGGGGGATACATTGAGGAAATCGTGCCCGAACTTTCTGTATATTCGTCGAAATTGAAAATCTACGATTCTACTATTCATGAAAATCATATCGTTTCTATTATTAGCCTTCTTATTTCTATCTGATGTAGCACATGCTCAACTTTTTGGTAGAGAAGCAACATTCACTAAGCAAGACACCTTACGAGGAAGTATAACTCCTGAACGTGCATGGTGGGATTTAACCTACTACCATCTTCAAATGCAGGTACATCTCGACGATAGCACCTTTTCGGGTTCAAATACCATTCGATATAAAGTGGACTCGCTTACCACGAATCGTATGCAGGTAGACCTTCAGGCTCCAATGAGAATTACTAAAGCCGAGCAGAATGGGAAAACTTTAAACATTGAACAAGTTGGAAGTGCCTATTTCATTGAGACGCAAAAACCTAATGAAGTTGGTGAAGAGCATGAGGTTGTAGTGTACTTCGAAGGCAAACCACATAAAGCGATACGTGCACCATGGGATGGTGGTATTACTTGGACACGTGATCAGAATGGGAATCCATTTATTGCTTCATCAAACCAAGGTATTGGAGCGAGTATTTGGTGGCCTAATAAAGATCATGGGTATGACGAGCCTAATAATGGAATGAAGTTGAGTATTCGTGTGCCTGATCCTTTAATGAATGTATCTAATGGTAGATTAGTGGAAGAGGAAAAGCATGGTGATGGAACCACCACTTGGCATTGGGAGGTGATCAATCCGATCAATAATTATGGGGTGAACATTAACATTGGTGACTACAAGCATTTTAAAGAAATCTATGACGGTGAAAAGGGCATACTCGACATGGATTTTTATGTACTCAGTTACAATCTCGAAAAGGCGATGACACATTTTGCTGATGCAAAGCGCACTATGCAAGCCTTTGAGTATTGGTTTGGGCCCTATCCATTTTATGAAGACAGTTTCAAACTTGTGGAAGCTCCTTATTTAGGTATGGAGCATCAGAGTTCGGTGACTTACGGCAATGGATATCAAAAAGGATATTTAGGTCGTGATTTAAGTCAGTCGGGGTGGGGACTTAAATTCGACTTTATCATTATTCATGAAACGGGACACGAATGGTTTGCCAATAACATCACTTACAAAGATGTTGCAGATATGTGGATTCATGAAAGTTTTACCAATTACTCCGAGTCTTTATTTCTTGAGTATCACTATGGGAAAGAAGCCGCAGATGAATATGTGATTGGTACTCGCTTAGCTATTCAGAATGATCGCCCGATTATAGGTATCTACAATGTGAATTATGAGGGCTCGTCTGACATGTATTATAAAGGAGCGAACATGCTTCATACCATACGTCAGTTAGTTAACAACGATGAAGCTTGGAGAGCCTTACTGCGTGGTTTAAATAAAGATTTCTATCATCAAACTGTAAGCTCAGCAGAGATTGAAGCATATATGACGGAGAAGACTGGATTAAACTTAAAGCCAGTATTCGATCAATACTTAAGAGATTACAGAGTGCCCATTTTGGAGTATTCATTCAAGAATAATCAACTGTTATATCGTTGGGGCAATGCTGTTCGAGGCTTCAATATGCCAGTGAAAGTATACATTGATGGCAAGGAAACGATGCTAGAACCTACCACTAGTTGGAGAGCAATGAACAGTAGAGGGGAAGATCTTGAAGTAGATAAGAACTTTTATGTAGGCTCAATGAATGTTCTGGGGAATTAACCTCAGAACATCCAAAGGCTTTAAAATAGTTTAGAAGTACGCGTGTAAAGCTAGGAAGAAGTTTCTTCCTGGGGCTGCAATTCCTGATGAGTATGGTTTGTAGCGTTGATCGGTAATGTTATCGATACCCGTGCTTACCATAAAAGAATCACTTAATTGATACACAGAGTTTAGATTCAGTGTGTACCAAGAGGGTGAATATGGAAGGCCTCTAGTGTTGCTGGCATAGATATAATCTTTGCTCTGTTCCGATGGTGCTAAGTCTTCATGTTTTATTTCGCCGTTGTATTCAGCAAATAAATCAACTTCAAGTCCGCTCATTGTGTAGGTTAAATGAGTGGAACCAAAGGTAGGGGCTGCATGGCGAAGGGGAGCATAGCTTCCATCTTCTTGCTCTTCTTCTCCTTTTTGTATATTCAGTTTTGAGGACAAGCTAAACCCGGATGGTAGTTCAAGGCGAATACCCGCTTGTATACCGTACACTCGAGCATAAGCCGCATTTTGAATAGCTTGAACCTTGCTGTTTTGCCCGTCATACATGATGCTATCTTGGCCATTGATGGTGAAGTCTCTGCGAATTAGTGCATCACTCAGGATGGTATAATAACCCGTTAAATCAATCTTGAGTGCTTCATTGATAACCTTCACAAAACCGATGTCGGCATTGTAAGCATATTCTGGTTTTAAGTTCGAGTTTGGCACTACCACTGAACCCGGCTCGGAATCAAATACTTTGGCTGCATCATCAATGTTTGGTGCTCTATAACCTGTGGAAAGGTTGGCACTCATTTGAAGGGATTCATCAGGACTGTATGAAATGCCGGCACTACCAGTAATAGCCCCTTCATTGATAGAAACATCGTTAAATGGGATAGGGTAATAAGTAGGGTCGAAGCTCGCATCTAAATAAAAGTGACTGTATCTAAAACCCGACTGTAGGGTAACTTGATTAGATATTTTGAACCTATGACTCAGGTAACCCGAGAATGAATTCCAATCAGAACCATCGGGGTAACGTGTAGAAGTTGGAGTGCTTTGCTCGTCCACAATGTCGGTTATTTTCCCCGTTGATGAGATATCGTTGAAAACCATCTCAGCTCCATAAAACAAACGGTGTTTTTTCGAAGCATTCTTCTCCAGATCAAGATTCAAGGTATATACATCTACTTGTTCTGTTCGTGATCGAAGGTTACGCGATTGATAATCACGATCATGTCTACTCTCTTCAAAAAATTGCGTGGATAAAGTTAGGCTAGCTTGATCAAACACAGAGTTACTATCCTGCAATAACACATTCAGATTGTGCATTCGCCAAATTTGAGGCCCATAATACCACTCAGCTGAGCGAGGTTCGCCATTGCGTGTTCGAATCAAACGATCGTATCGATCCATATCCGACGACTCAGACACATGTAAGCCGTAGTTTATATCCCATTTACTATTGGGTTGCCAGCGAAGTTTCTGAGTTAAATTAAATTGATTGAACCCTGTTGGAGTTTGCAGTTCCGGGTCGCCAGACATATTTACCGAATCGTTTCCATTTGGTGAAGGTATTACATAAAAACTACGTAGGTATTCGCTTGGGCCATACGATCCAATTCTTAAATCATCGTAGCTGGTATAACTTACACTGGTAAAAGATCCGAATTTCTTCCATCCTAAACTGAGTTCGCCATGATTGGTGAATTCACTGTTTGCTGATGAAGCACGTGATACCACTTTCCCTTTAGCTAGGATGCCATCACCAGTTGCAAATTGAGGTTTTACGCTATAGAAACTCATCACACCACCGATAGCATCACTGCCGTAGATAACAGAGCCTGGACCAAAAATGATTTCAGTATCCTGAAGGGCAAAGGGATCGATGGAAATTACATTGTGAACATTCCCACTTCGGAAAATGGCCGTATTCATTCGTACTCCATCAATAGCGAGTAAGACTCGATTGGTCGCAAAACCACGAATCATAGGGCTACCACCCCCTAACTGACTTTTTTGAACGTAAACTTCACCTGAAACAGTGAGTAAGTCGGCTGCGGTTTGAGGGTTGCGCAATCGAATTGTGTTGGGTTGAATAGTGGTTACTTTTAAGGGAACTTCACGCGTTTCTTGCTTCCATCGTGCAGCAGATACCACCATTTGATCTAAAGTGAGTTCAGAAGGGATTAGCCTCACTTCGAAGTCGTTGCGCTTTAATTTGCTAAAAGTAGTTGAAATGGTTCGGTAGCCAACTAGTCTAAAGTGAATTTCAGAAGATGATTTAAAGGCCTCAACATCCGCCTTACCACGAGAATTGGTGGAAGCAGAGAGGTTCATATCTTCGTTGTAGATTAAAACAAACTCTAAAGGTTGACCTGTTAAATCATCAGTTACGGTAACTGTTTGTGCAAGAGTTGGGCTTACTGAGATGATAAATAAGAAAGTAACTAGTAGCAGTTCCCTCATATACGTTTCGTTTTCTATTCGTTAAAACAATTGAGAATATATAATAACCTTAGGCTTAAAAAATTGTGTAATTATACCCTTTTAATTCAGCTATTGGGGCACTTTTTTGAAATGTTTTGTAAAAGGAAATCCAAGCCTACACAATCCAAGCGCTTATATTAAAAAAGCCGACTCGATATAAATCAAGTCGGCCTGTAATTAGTGTGCAAGCTTAATAGCTCATGCTTACAATTTTAGCGGCGTCATCAGGAGTTACATTTTTGCGTTCTCCTAAACCTTCCCAGCCACGTTCTTTAAAACGTTTAGCGATGATCTCAGCTGTGCCTTCATAGTCTTCGGTATAAGCAGAAAGCTTGGTATCGATTTCTAATGAGTGGAAGTACTCTTCTGTTTTCTGAATAGCTTGTTCGGCAATTTCTTCAATGGTTCCACCACGAATTCCCCAAACACGTTCGCCATACTGTGCTAGCTTCTCTTTCTTATCTTCAAAATTATGGCGTAAATGGCTAGGGTGAATGATAGCTAATGTTCTGGCATGATCAATACCATACAAGGCCGTTAATTCATGCGCCATCATATGTGTTGCCCAATCATTCGGTGTTCCCATTCGAAGTAGTCCATTAAGCGCCATGGTACAACTCCACATAAAATCGGAAGCCGCATCATAATCAGAAGGATCTTTCATGATTTTTGGTGCCACTTCAATAAGGGTCTGCATTACGCTTTCAGCAATACGGTCTTGTAGTTTGGCCGCTACAGGGTAAGTTAGATATTGCTCGATTACGTGCGAAAATGAATCCACTAGACCATTGGCAATCTGTCGTTTTGGAATTGAATGAACCACTTCGGGATCTAATACAGAGAATTGAGGGAATAAGCCTGGCCCACCCATGGTTCTCTTTTCTTTTGTTTCAGCACGTGTGATTACAGAACCAGAATTCATTTCTGAACCGGTAGCAGGTAGAGTGAGTACAGTTCCAAAAGGAACTCCTTCATAGGTACGGATGCCTTTGGCAAGTATATCCCATGCGTCTTCGCCATCAAATTTCGCAGCCGATGAAATAAACTTCACTCCATCTATAACAGAGCCTCCACCAACAGCTAATAGATAATCGATGTTTTGATCTTTCACAATCTTAACGGCTTCCATCAAAATGGCATATTCAGGATTTGGGGGCACCCCTTGGAATTCTACCACTTCAAAGTCTTCTAAAGCTTTTGTTACTTGATCGTACACTCCATTCTTTTTGATGCTTCCCCCACCATACACCATAAGTACTTTGGAGCCTTCAGGGATTTCGTTCTTTATTTTAGCGATTTGGCCTTTACCAAAGAGTACTTTGGTTGGATTATGAAATTCGAAATTCAACATGTGTTGAGTGCGTCCTTAATTTAAATTCTTATTTACTTCGAGTACCATTGTTTAAGTACAACATTGATGCCAGAGTCGGCTTCAGTCACAATTTCTTTGAATCGGTTTATATCTTGCCCTCTATGATGGTATGGATATAAAATGGCAGGCTTAAATTCTAACACAGCACTTGCCGCTTGATAGATATCCATAGTGTAGGGTAAGTTCATGCACACAAAGGCGATGTCAATATTTTCAAGTGCCCTCATCTCAGGAATGTCTTCAGTATCCCCTGATAAATAGACATGCTTGCCGCCAAAATTGATGACATATCCATTTCCACGACCTTTTCGATGCCTTGAGTTTTCATCATCTGGGAGGTTATACATTGGAATGGCTGTTACTTGGAAGCTTACCTCATCCGTCGTTTCACCATTATTGAGAACCAGTATCTGCGACTTCTTAACTCCTTCAAGTCGATCGGCAACAGCTTGTGGCACAATGAATGTAGTATTGCTTATATCTAGCTGGCCGAGAGTTTGTTGATTGAGATGATCACCGTGAATATCCGTGATTAAGATGATGTCTGGGGCTTTAAAAAATTCGAACTTTTCTGCACCCCCATAAGGGTCAACAAAAATCGTTTTATCATCAAAGGTGAAGGCAACCGTTCCATGATTGATAGGGTAGATGGTTAAATCACCCATTTCAGTTTTGTAGCTGTCGGCACTGCTATCTAGTTGAGCATAGCTGTGACTAGATAAGAATAGTAGGCCGAGGATGAGGGATAGGAGAGATTTCATGGCGAAAAATTTAAAGTTTCTATTTGAGGGTATAATTCATTTGAAATAGATTCCATTCAGTTTAGTTGAAAAATATATTTCTTCTTGTCGATGTGTAAGATATAGTTAAATTGTGCCTATGTAACAACGAAGCTTTGATTTTGTCTTTTTACAGGCGAATGGTTACCGTAAAGCTTCAAAATAATAAACCTCAGAAATTGACTTCTATGAATCCTAAACGACTGTTTACAAGCTTAAGAGTACCCATGGTACTCATTGGCGGAGCAGTACTTTTTGGAATGGCTTGTAAAAGCTCAGAAACCGTACAATCAAACGATATCAAACCCACCCGATCTACGGCAGAACTCGAAGAGCTTTATTGGGCTCGTCGTGACAGTGCAAAGATGAACTTCACACAAGCAGATGTAGATTTCATGACAGGAATGATAGGGCACCATGCGCAGGCATTAATTATGTCTCGTTTAGCTCCAGAAAATGGAGCAAGTCCTTCGGTTCAAACTTTAGCCGCACGTATCATCAATGCTCAGAAAGATGAGATTGCTACGATGCAACGCTGGTTAAAAGACAGAGGCCAACCCGTTCCTGAAGTACATATCGATGGTCTAAACCTAATGATACATGGTGCTGGATCACAGCATGCTGGTCATGGCGATCATACAATGATGCCGGGAATGCTTACGCAAGCACAACTAGTGGAGCTTAGCAAAGCTAAAGGCGAAGAGTACGACAAGTTATTTCTCAAATACATGATTGAGCATCATCAGGGCGCTGTAACTATGGTTAAAAAATTAATCAATACAGACGGCGCTGTACAAGATGAAGCGGCTTTTAGATTAGCTACTGATATCAATGTAGACCAGATCACAGAAATAGAACGCATGAAATTGATGCTGAGAGAAATCGAACTCGGCGATACCAACAGTGCGAATTAACCACTACGAATTAACATTTAACATTCATAAAAACTCACTATGAAAAAACGTTACCAATCTAAATTTATAACCAAAGGAGTTCGGGCTTCATTGCTAATGCTTACAGCATTAACGGTGACTTACGCTTGTTCTTCTTCTACCCCGATGATGGATGCTAATTATTCAGCACCTGATGTTCGATCAATAGAACGTATCAACAAGCCAACTCCAGATCCTCGTGTAGGACTAGAGCCCGGTTTATTTGATGCAGAAGAAGCATTTTGGAATCTTGAAATGCTATCACAAACGCCTCCACCATCCGACTTTGTTGGCGTTACTAACTCAGATTTAGCATTCAAAGACAACTATGTATTTCAGGGAAACTACAACGGTATTATTGTTTGGGATGTAAGCAATCCGAAACAACCTGAATTGGTTAAAGATTATTTATGCCCGGCTTCACAAAGTGATGTTTCTGTGTATGGAGACCTTTTATTTGTATCGGGAGAAGGCTACAGTGGTCGTTTAGATTGTGGTACTGAAGGTGTTCAAACAGCGGTAAGTAAAGACCGTTTACGTGGTATTCGTATTTTCGATATCAGTGATGTTCAAAACCCAGAGTATGTTGCAAATGTTCAAACATGCCGTGGTTCACACACGCACTCTGTACTAAAAGATCCAAATGACGATGATAATGTATACATCTATGTGTCTGGTTCAGCTTCGGTTCGTCCAGAAGAAGAATTGCCAGGCTGTGTAAGTGCACAACCTGAAGAAGATCCAAATTCTGCTTTATTTAGAATTGAGGTGATTAAAGTGCCTCTCGATAATCCTACTGAAGCGGCTATCGTAAACTCTCCACGTATTTTTGAAGATCTAAAAGCTCCACCTACACACGGACTTGCTCCTGCAGATATTGCTAAAGTTGAAGAAGCTAAAGCAAACGGTGCTATTACTTACACAAGAAATGGAACTGAGCGTGTACTACCTGAAAACTTTGCGCGTGCTCTATTGAATGAAATTGTTAAGCAGCGTGGTGGAACAGGTGAGCCAACTGAAGAAGATCGTGAGACGTTAAGAGCGAATATCGATTCTATTATTGCAGCTCGATTTGGTTCAGGCGAAGGTGGCGAACGTAAAGGCCCAACTCAGTGTCATGATATCACACTATATCCTGAAATTGGATTAGCAGGTGGTGCATGTGAAGGGTATGGTTTATTACTTGATATCTCCGACCCTGCAAACCCATTCCGTATTGATGCCGTAGCTGATTCAAACTTTGCTTACTGGCACTCTGCTACCTTCAGCAACGATGGCGAGAAAGTATTATTCACGGATGAGTGGGGTGGTGGTGGCCAGCCTAAGTGTCGTGCAACCGATCCAATGGAATGGGGTGCAAACGCTATTTTCACTCTCGAAAATGGTAAGATGAAATTTGAAGAGTACTTCAAAATGCCAGCCGCTCAAACAGAATTAGAAAACTGTGTAGCACATAATGGTTCACTTATTCCAGTACCAGGCCGTGATATCATGGTTCAAGCATGGTACCAAGGTGGTATTACAGTATTCGATTGGACAGATCCTAAAAACCCAGTTGAGATTGCATTTCACGATCGTGGACCAGTTTCAGGTGAAGAAATGGGTAACGGCGGTAGCTGGTCGGTGTACTGGTACAACGGCTTAATCGTGAGTTCTGAAATTGCTCGTGGTTTAGATGTATTTGAGCTAAAGGCTAGTCCATACCTAACTGAAAATGAAATTGCAGCAGCGAATACTGTTCAGTTAGACTACTTGAACCCACAAGGTCAGCCTAAATTTGTATGGCCAGCATCTTTTGCTCTATCAAAAGCATATGTTGACCAATTAGATAGAAACGGTGAACTAAACAGCACTGGACTATCTATGGTGCGCCAAGGATTAGCTAACGCAGAAGCATCTCCTTCAAAGAAAAGAAGCAAAATGTTAGCTTCTTTAGCTACTGAAGTTGAAGCAATGGCGGGCTCTTCTAAAAACAGTGCTAAAGTGAGAATGTTAGCTGCCAGCATTAGAGAGTTAGCAGCGAACTCTTAACCCAGAGAAAAATTACGTATCTTTGGTTTTATTAAGCCTTGATATAGTGGCAATATGATTGTTACTGTATCAAGGCTTTTATATGTGATCTAGATTGATAGAACCGATACGATGCAGAAAGAACTACAGCTACAAGTTACACCCGAACAAGCCGCCAATGGCGAGTTACTAAAACAATATGTAACACATACTACAGATATCGCAATGGATGATATAACGTATGTGGAGATCTTAAAAAGATCGATAGATGCGCGCCAGAAAGAGGTGAAAATAAACCTCAAAGTTCGAGTGTATATCAATGAAGAATATGTAGCTCCAGAGATCACAAAACCAAGCTATGAAGATGTAAGCAACCAACCGCCGTTGCTGATTATAGGTGCAGGCCCAGCCGGACTTTTTGCAGCCCTCAAGTGCTTGGAAGTAGGACGTAAGCCCATTGTTTTAGATCGCGGTAAAGATGTAAAGGCTCGAATAAAGGATCTCAAAAACATCAATGTAAACCACATTGTGAATCCAGACTCTAACTATTGTTTTGGTGAAGGAGGGGCAGGAACCTACTCGGATGGTAAACTGTATACCCGTTCCAAAAAGAGGGGAGATGTTCAAGAGATTTTAAAACTCTTAGTTGCCTTCGGTGCTAAACAAGAAATTACGGTAGATGCCCATCCTCATATCGGCACAAATAAATTGCCCAAAATCATAGCGGCCATTCGTAATCATATTCGTGAGTTTGGGGGCGAGGTTCATTTCGAACAGAAAGTAGTTGATATCCTTGTGGATTCTGATGCAGTACAAGGTGTGCGAACAGCGGACGGTACACTATTTGAAGCTCCTCAAGTGCTTTTAGCAACGGGGCATTCAGCCCGAGATATTTTTGAATTACTGTATGAAAAAGGTATCGAGATTGAAGCTAAACCTATAGCGATGGGTGTAAGAGTGGAGCATGAGCAAAAGCTTATCGATTCTATTCAGTATAGCTGTGAAGATAGAGGGGAATATTTACCACCAGCACCCTATCGCATTGTGAAGCAAGTTAATGACCGCGGAGTATATTCATTTTGTATGTGCCCAGGTGGGGTAGTAGCGGCATGTGCCACGCACCCAGGGGAAGTGGTTACCAATGGATGGTCGGGTTCTCAGCGTTCTAGGCCTACAGCGAATTCAGGCATTGTGGTAGAACTTCGCTTAGAAGATTTTAAGGACTACGAGAAATATGGACCTCTAAGAGTGATGGAATTTCAGAAAGCCATTGAACAAAAAGCATGGGAGCTAGCAGGTAAAACCCAACGAGTACCCGCACAACGGTTGGTCGATTTTACTAAAGGCAAAGTATCAACAGATCTTCCTAAAACATCTTATTCTCCAGGTTTAACTTCTGCGAACCTTAAAGAATTATTCCCTGATTTTATGTACGAAGCCTTACGAAAAGGCTTTATAGAGATGAATAAAAGCATGAAAGGCTACCTAACAAACGAGGCTGTAGTTCATGCACCTGAATCTCGAACCTCATCGCCTGTGCGAATTCCTAGAAATCGTGAGACTTTGGAACATGTGCGAATTAAAGGATTATATCCATGTGGAGAGGGTGCAGGCTATGCTGGCGGTATCATCTCTGCAGCTATAGATGGAAGAAAATGTGTGGAAGCTGCACACAAAATTTTTAATCAAACTCAGTAACTATCGGTTCCTCAAAAAAACTACATATAGTATTACTAGAACCTTTTTTCTCAGGATCACATCAGCAATGGGCTGAAGGTCTAAAAAAACACTCATCTCATCGCATTGAGATACTTAGTTTAAAAGGTCGACACTGGAAATGGAGAATGCATGGGGGCGCTATAAGCCTTGCAAAACAATTTAATGAGCTCACTGAAAAACCCGATTTGATATTGGGAACGTCGATGCTCGATTTAACGACTTTTTTGGCGTTAACAAGAGAAAAGTCATCAGGGATACCTGTTGCCATCTACTTCCACGAGAACCAGCTAACCTATCCGTGGTCGCCTCAGGATAGAGACCTCAAAAAGAAAAGAGACAATCACTACGCATTTATAAACTATGTATCTGCGTTAAGTGCCGATAAAGTATTCTTCAATTCAGAATACCATAAAAAGTCGTTTCTAGGCAGCCTGCCTAGTTTTTTGAAGCAATTCCCTGATAAACGAGAGAAAGATCAGTTAAAAGGCCTAACAGAGAAGAGTGAAGTATTGCCATTGGGATTAGACCTAAGCCGATTTGATGACTACAGAGATTCAGACAAAGAGAAGCAATCGGAACCGGTAATACTGTGGAATCATAGATGGGAATATGATAAACGACCGAAAGCTTTTTTTAAGCAATTGTTCCGGCTCAAAGAACATGGCCATGCTTTTAAGTTGGTTGTTCTTGGTGAGCAAAATGATGTGAACCCGCCCATTTTTGAAGAAGCCAAAGAGCACTTGAAAGACGAAATACTTCACTGGGGCTATGCCAATACTTTTGAAGAATATGCACGATGGCTTTGGAGAGCAGATATACTCCCAGTAACCTCAAAGCAGGATTTTTTCGGCGGCAGCGTGGTGGAAGCCATGTATTGCGATTGCCACCCAATACTACCGAATCGTTTAGCATACCCTGGGCATTTCCCTAAGAAGATACGGCGCGATTACTTGTATGAAGAGGGTGAACTTGAAGTACGTTTAGAAACAGCTCTCGAAACTTTTATGTATCTCCGCCAGATCGATTATCAATCACTTGTAAAGCATTACGATTGGTCTGAATTGATTGAGAACTATGACGACGCACTAAGAAATGTAGTTGAGTTGTAACATCCATAGTTGTTGATAGTAAGAGCCATAAATTTTTGGATAAAAACAGATTTATGGACCTATCAATACAGACTTTGCTTTCTCATCTTGAATTGGCTGCTCGTATTTATGCAGCTATAAAATTGTCGATTTACGGCTTAGGTAAAATAGTAGGTGGACAATTCTACCAAAATGAAATACCAGAGGCCGTGAACTCCCTACCTATATCAGAGCTATCGGGCTTCGATTTAGCATGGACATTCTTTGGGTACTCATTTGGCTATATACTGTTTATAGGTGGCACTCAGTTATTGGGTTCAATCATGTTACTATTCCAGAGAACTAAAATTCTTGGGGCAGCCATTTTAATTCCCGTACTGCTAAACATTATTGTAGTGGATTACTTTTACGAGATTTCGACAGGAGCAATGCTAAGCGCCATAAGTTATTTACTAGCAATCAGCTTTGTATTGGTTTATAACCGCGATCGAGTGATTGAAGCCGTGAAGTCGGTATTAGTTAAGAATGAGAAGACTCATCCCTTAAAGCAGAAAGTAACTCGAGTGGTTATCGCTTTTGCTTTTTTAGTGGTACTTATGTTTTTAGAGAATGAAATGTTAACTCTAGTAAGTAGGTAATTCAGAAATTACTCTGCAAAAACATCAAGCCAAAGTGCTTCTACTTCATCTCTTGCCCATTGGTGGCGACGTAGAAATTTAAGACTGCTTTTTACAGTGGGCTCGTTTTTGAAACAGTTGATATCAACATGATAGCTTAATTGCTCCCACCCGTAGTAGTTAACTAAGTCTTCTACTATTTGTTGAAGTTTAACGCCGTGTAATGGATTGTTAGGCTGTGAATTCATTCTTGAGATATCAGATAGTATGCGCAGGTTGACACAAAATTCCTTAGTACAGGAATTTTAGCTATCAAAGATAACTGTTCTCTTACTTTAAGGTTGAATTTATAGGTGTAAATCGGATTGATAAAAAAGAGTTTCTTAGCCTTAAAATGGAGTCCACTTGCTTTTATAATTCGCTCAAAGCGTTCGATACTAATCCCCGTCAATTTAATATCCACTAAGTTCTGAATGTTCTTTTCAGACTCTCCACCAATTTTTAAAACCCATTTATAAACGGGCATTGGGAGTAAGTGAAAGAAGGGGAGATACATCAAAAATTTATTGCGGCACATTTGCTGGTGGCCACCGAATGGCATTTGCCAAGGCGGAAACCCAAAGAAAATATGTCCGTTAGGCGCTAGGAATTTTTTGAGTTCAGGAATAAAGCGTTCTTGATCAAAAATGTGTTCAATCACATCTTTTAAGATAATGATATCGAATGTGTGACCGATTTCATCTTCTACATCCACTTCATAAATATCCTTAGCTATAAAGGAGATTTGCCCTGATTCGACGGCTTCTGGTAAAAATGATTTAGCAAGTTCAACACGGCTTTCACTCAGCTCAATTCCTGTACAAGTATTCCCATGTTCGAGGAATGCTTTTAATACTCCAGCTTCAGCACAACCGATTTCAAGAACTTTGTAGGTCTCTTTTAGTGGAACAGACCCCTGTATAAAAGGAATGATGTATTCTTTTGAAGTGAGGTACTGCATGTTGAAGTACCTTTTTTTATCTGTATGAAACTCATACATCTACTGCTCGGCTACTTCTTTAAGCTTTGGTAAAACGGCTTTCCACCCTTTTTGAGTTTCTATATAGCGCACTTTGCCATTAGCTACATAGTTATAGCCTTTTTGAGTGATAGTAAGCTCTGTGCTACCATCTTGTTCTTCTAGCTCATAGATGATTACGATATAATTTTCGAGAATATCTTCGATTTCTGAGCCTGCAGGGAAAATGGTGTGTTCAAGAAGTTTATGAGGTTCAGATCGAATCACCTCACCTTTCACAACCGTTACATCTTTATCACCCTGTTTGATGAAATAGTTTGCCTTTGCTCCGGGAACCCAAGCACTCTCGCAACGAGAGCCAAACATATATTGCTCGATCTTGTCTGGGTTTGTAATTGTATCCCATACCTTTTCGGCAGAGGCGTTTATAGTAATATTGAATATAATACTGTTTTCCATAGTAGATTATTTAATCACCTTATTTAACCACGTTATCATAGATGAAAAAGCCTGATCACGGACATCTTTTTTAGAGAGAAATATATCGTGCATTCCTTTTTTAATCGGCAGGAAGGTAACTTTTTTTCCTAATTTCTTACCAATTTCTTTTATGTGCTCAATATTAAGTACAATATCCATTCCCAAAATCTCAGGGTCCCATTTTCTGGGCTTCTTAGATTTTTCTGAATGCATTACCAAAACAGGTACTTTTATATCGGACTTTTCTTTGAGTGTATTTTGAGCTTCGTGAATAGCTATTAACCATTTGAAGTATGCGGGAAACCCACGTTCGGGCTTCCATTCTTCTTTAAAGTCCCATTCTCCATAATATTTCTTATGGATGCTTTTGGTGTATAATAGGGAAAGTGGTTTTCGCTTATTAGCATAGGGCATGAAAAATGAGAATGCCTTTGCAGCTAACAGATTCCAGAATTTCGTTGATGAGTTCACATTAAATTCAAAAAAGGGAGAGTTCAATACCAATGAATGAACTTCATGTCTTAATTCACCAAAATTCATATACATCGAGCAAATTAAGCCACCCGTAGAGTGCCCTAACAGTATTATTGGTGCCGTGTGGGTATTGCGAATAATTTTGATAGCCTCGTTGATGTCTTCGTAGTATTCGTTTACATCTCTGCAATAATTGGGATGTTGATGAGGTAGTAAAGACCGGCCATATTTTCTTAAATCGAGTGCATAAAAATTATAGTTCGCTTCATGTACGGCTTCAGCTACATGAGGATGAAAAAAATAATCATTATACCCATGTACATATAGGATAACAGGGTTTCCATCTTGATTGAAGGTTGACCGCAATAAAGTGGCAATTACACGGCCTTCATAGTCATCTTCAAGCTCAATGGTAAAAGGTTCAAAATCGTTAAGTGTCATAGTAGATGTTAATAGACGTTCAAGACTTCTATTTAGTCAATGATGTCATATTTCTGTGAACAGGCTTCATAAGAGGCTTCTATTAACTCTCGAAGCACATTGATATCAACGTCGGCTAATTTTTTGATGTATAAACAGGATTTGCCTGTTTTATATTTCCCAAGTTTATCCATTAAATCCTGATGCCTAGGAAAGCCTGTCATCACATAAAGGGTAATGGCATTTACTCTATTACTGAATCCCGTCATAAGCATATCCCCTTCACGTCCGCTTTCATATTTATAGTGATAAGTGCCAAAACCCACTATAGCATGCCCCCACATTTTTGGACTTTTTTGAGTAACCTCTTTCATCATGTCGTGAATAACCGTGCAATCTTCTCTTCTTTGGTCATTTTCAATTGCAGCCAAATAATCAGAGACTTTCAAATCGGTAGGACGTGTTTTATTTTCTGCCATAGGTCGGATTTAACGGGTTACGTGAAGCAGGATTTTAACCCCTACATTCTATATACTCAAACATGAATTTTCAAATTAAGAAATACTTTGGTCCTAGTACCTTAGTAACCGCTGCTTTTATTGGTCCTGGAACCGTTACCGTTTGTACTCTTGCCGGTGTTAATTCGGGATATATGCTTCTTTGGGCATTATTGTTTTCCGTAATAGCCACCATCATTCTTCAAGAAATGACTGCTCGATTGGGGTTAATAACTCAAAAAGGTTTTGGAGAAGCAATTCGAAATGAACTGAAACAGCCTGTTCTCCGCGTAGCCGGTATACTACTAGTATTAGGCGCTATCGTAATTGGAAATGCGGCATATGAAGGGGGTAACATTTCAGGAGCGGTGCTTGGGTGGCAGGCTATAGTGGGAGAGTGGTCCATTAATGTAGGGGCAACAACTATTCGATTTACCCCACTTCTGATAGGCGTAATCGCATTTTGGCTATTGTTTTCAGGGAATTTTAAACGTATTCAGAATTTTTTGATAGGACTTGTGATCATCATGAGTGTGGTCTTTTTAACTACAGCCATTATCGTAGCTCCTAATTTAATGGATGTACTAAAGGGGTTATTAGTGCCCACAGCGGACGCCGATCAACTATTGACGGTAGTTGCCTTAATCGGAACTACTGTAGTGCCTTACAACCTATTCTTACATGCATCCTCTGTTCAACAGAAGTATCACTCACCAAGCCAGCTAAGTGATTTAAGGAAAGAAAATATCACAGCTATCGTACTTGGAGGATTGATTTCCATGACCATTGTAATCACAAGTGCGGCAGCTTTTGGAGGTGAGGGGGCAACGATATCGAGTGCGGCCGATATGGCGGTTCAACTCGAACCACTATTGGGTAGTTGGGCAAAATATTTCCTAGCATTGGGACTGTTTGCAGCGGGTATTTCATCTGCAATCACGGCGCCATTAGCCGCGGCTTATGCGGCCCGTGGCATTCTAGGTTGGCAGGTTGATATGCATCATATCAAATTTAAAACAGTATGGATGATCATTCTTGTAATTGGGGTACTCTTTTCGATGCTGAATTTTAAGCCTGTACAAATCATACAGTTTGCACAAGTGGCCAATGGAATTCTATTACCACTGATTGCTATTTTCCTTTTATATATCGTAAATAAGAAATCGTTATTGGGTGATTATGTAAATACACTCACTCAAAATATACTCGGTGTTATTGTTATAACAGTAGCACTATTAGTGGGATTTAGAAGTTTAAACTCAGTTTTTCAATTTCTTTAATGGAAATAAAAGTTGATCTGAATTGTGATTTAGGAGAATGGCGAACGGATGATGGCCCCAAAAAAGATGAGGCGATTATGCCTTATATCTCCTCATGTAATATTGCATGTGGTGGGCATATAGGGGATGTGAGAAGTATGACGAAAACGGTGGAATTAGCCCGTTCGTACGAAGTGGCCATAGGCGCCCATCCATCCTATCCTGATAGGTCAGGTTTTGGTCGCCGTGAAATGGAAATGGATCCAAATGAATTGAGCGACTCCATTAAGCAGCAGATTTTAAATCTAAATAGGATAGTTGAAGAGAATGGGAGTTCATTGCATCATGTAAAACCACATGGGGCATTGTACAACGCAGCGAGTGTTCAAGCTGAAACAGCAAACTTGATTTCAAAAGCAATTGTCGACTTAGATTTAAATGTAATCGTGTATGGGCAATCTGGGTCAAAATTTGAACAGGCAGCTATAGATCATGGCTTGGTCTTCAAAGCAGAAGTTTTTGCTGATCGTAGTTATAATGATGATCTGACCTTAAGGTCGCGAAAGTTAGAAGGAGCCGTGCTCAGTAATGCAGAAGCGGTGTTAGAGCAAATAAGATCAATGGTACTATCTAGTACAGTTACCAGCTATAATGGCAATACCTATCCAATAAAGGCAGAAACTATTTGCCTACATAGCGATACGGACGACGCTCAGTCATTGGCAAAAAGCATTCATAAGTTTTTAGAGGATCATGGAGTTAAAATCACTTCAGTTTAACGAAGTTGAGTGGCGTGTATTTCAACTTTCCGAATACGCCATTCTAATATCACCTGTGGGTGTGGTTGATCCATTACGTGAAGTTCATAAGGCAATGGCCGCATTCAATAGCCTGAAAGATGCAAGGGTATCCGAATTTATCCCTGCCTTCGATTCTATCACAATTCTATTCAATAGTTGGAAAGATGCCACTATACATGCCTTAGAAGACCTTTTTGCACAATTAAGCACTATAAATGTGACGGCATTAGCTCCTCAAAAACACATCGTGAAGGTATGTTATGAACTCGGTCTTGATTGGGCTGAGGTTGAGGCACATACGGGGTTAACTAAAGAAAATATCATCCAACAACATTCTGGTACTGAATACACTATTGCAATGATGGGGTTTTTGCCGGGCTTTATATTCTTAAAAGGATTGGACGAAGCATTGCATTGTCCAAGAAAAGAAAGCCCAAGAGTATGTTTGCCAGCGGGTTCGGTTGGAATTGGAGGGGCTCAAACAGGACTGTATTCCTTGCAAAGTCCAGGTGGGTGGCAAATTATTGGTCGATCACCGGAGTCTTTTTTTAATGCCAATGAACAACCACCTACTACACTTAATGCTGGTGATACCTTGATATTTCAGCCCATTACTGAATCGGAGTACCAAAAATTGAGTGCACATGGCTGATACTATAAAGATTTTGGACCCCGGTGTGTTTGCTACTATTCAAGATTTGGGTCGAGTAGGGTACCGAGAATATGGGGTTCCACTTTCAGGTGCGATGGACCAAACGGCAGCTAAACTTGCAAATAGGCTGGTTGGAAATCCCGCTCATTTTCCGGTGATTGAATTCACCTTAAAAGGAGGGAGCTTCAAAGTTCTGCATTCAGCTACCATTGCTATAACGGGTGCCGATATGAAAGCTACGCTGAATGAAATGAGCTTAGAAAGAAATCAGAGCATTAATGTACAAGCCGGAGACATCGTTAAGATGAATTATGCTCGTTCGGGGGTACGATCGTACTTGGCAATAGCGGGTGAATGGGACATAGAAAAAGTGATGGAGAGCTATTCAACTTTTGTGCCGGGGCATTTTGGAGGTTTCAACGGACAAACATTAAAAGGTGGTGATGTGATTTCAGTGAAAGAGCCGTCTACTTCGGAGTTAAAGCAAGCATCACCAAACGAAATTCCCTATTACAGCCATAAGTTAACGGTGGAACTCCTTCTCGGACCTGAATTTGAATACTTGTCAAAGGATGCTATTGAGCAATTAACCAACACTGAATTTAGCATTCAACCACAAAGCAATAGAATGGGAATCCGTTTGGCTTCAGATATCCCTTTACCAACTCCTAATCTTGAATTGAAATCATCGGGTGTTGTACCTGGGGTAATCCAATTACCTCCATCGGGACAGCCAATCATATTAATGAGAGATGCACAAACAGTAGGGGGCTATCCTCGCATTGCGAAGGTACGTGAGCATTACTTGGATCCATTAGCGCAAATGCAGGTAGGAAGTGTAATCCGATTTAAAATTTCATAATAAAGCACTTACCGCTTCTAAATAAAAAAAGTGCTTCCCTAAATGAATAGAAAAGCACTGTTAAGACTGTGTAATTAGCTTAGTTTACTTTGCTAACATCAACTCTGGTAGGCGTATCGTCGCCTGATATAATACCTTCTGCTGCTCTAGAAATGGCACGAATGGTATTGGTCATATGACTAATATCAATGGTTTCGAATTCATCAGATACTTCATGGTAATCTGGATCAACATCGATAGGAGTTGTGCTTATTGAATGTGCAGGAACTCCAAGACGAGCTAAAGTAGCATTATCACTACGATAGAATAGATTCTGCGCTGGATACGGATCTGGGTAAAACTCATAGATAGTACCCTCGGTGCTTTTTTGAAGTAGCTCACCAAACGACGAACGTTCGAAACCTGTAATCCATGCTGAATTAGGGCCAGATACAGCTGGTTTACCAATCATTTCGATATTAAACATCGCCATGATTTCATCCGGGTTTAATTGCTCCGAGAAGTATTTAGAACCATATCCACCAGACTCTTCAGCGGTAAATCCCACGAATAATAAACTACGTTCTGGTTTACCCATACTTGCAAAGTAACGAGCTAGTTCAATCACTGCTGTTACACCAGAAGCATTATCATTGGCACCATTAGCAATAGAATCGGCGCCAGCTTCTTGTGGAGTACGAACACCAATGTGATCATAGTGCGCTGAGAAAAGAACATATTCATCAGTGCGATTTCCTTCAATCATACCTGCAACATTGGCCATTTCAATTACATCTACTTTCTTAGTGATGTTGATGTCGAAATTGGTTGATGCTGATGCGTTTGATAATACAAACACTACATTCGGACTTTGCTTATCGGGGAAGGTTCTGGATGCTCGTGAAAAGAAAGACTGATATCTTCTGAAGTTTTCTTCTTGGCTATTATGAACCAAAACGAGCGCGTCTTCCGTGCCATTTCTAAATTCATTGAATTTTGCTCTAAAATCTTCGCCTCGTTTAATTTGATGTGTGGTCACATCGTCAGCTGAAGACCATGAAATGGGTTCTGCATTTACCATAGCAAAGAAATCATTGCTACCAACAGTACGCCCGTTTACACTTATTGAAGCTTCATCTACACCAATAGAATACAATTCAAAGCTTTGTCTGTAATCAGACTCACCATTAAGTGGCTGAAGCCCGATTTCAGAAAATTCATTACTTATAAAATCTGCGGCCATTTCAATTTCAGGAGAGAAAGCATGGCGGCCTTTCATTTCATCAGAGCTCAATGTTTTTAAAATTCGAGCTGAGTTCTCTTCTGAAAACTCATAGGTGTTTTGGCACTGTATAAATACTGGCAGTGCGAATGCTATTAATAAGCTAATTCGTTGTAAGCGATTCATTTAATTTGGGTAAAGTGATCATTGATACGTGAAGTATAACAATGTGTATTATAGCAATCCGTAAAATTTTGTGCTATACCCAGTTCTTAATCACTCTATATAAAGACTCTAAAGTGATGGGTTTGGCTATGAAGTCATCCATACCCGAATCTAAACACCGTTGCTTGTCTTCGTTTAACGCATTAGCGGTCATGGCAATAATGATTGGTGCTTTATCCAGTTTGTGCAGGTTCTCTTGAAGCTTTATAGTTGTTTCAATCCCATCCATTTCTGGCATTTCGATATCCATAAACACTATATCATAATGTCCTTTCATGATTTCGTTATATGCTTCGATGCCGTTCTCTGCTATGTCGGCTTTATATCCTAAACGCTCTAATATTCTAATAGCCACTTTTTGGTTAAAAATATTGTCTTCAGCTACCAATACGCGTTTGTCAGATATGGTTTTAGGAATAGGAATACTTCTAGTTTCCTTGTCATCTCCTTCACGTTGATTTTGGAATAGTTTGTCTAGTTGATGAATCAACTGTGAGTGCTTAACGGGTTTGGTAAGATGGAGATTGAAGAGATCTTCTTCTTCAGAACTAATTTCGTTGTGAATAGAGCTTAATAACACAATAGGGAGTGTATTCAAGTCATATTCTTTGCGAATCTCTTTGGCGATGTAAACACCATCAAGTTTAGGCATATGCATATCCATGATCATAATATCAAAGTTTGCAAGATCCTTGATGTTGCCTGTTGTGAGAGAGAAATGCGTAGCGGTCTCAACTTCTATGTTATGAGCTGTTAGTTGTTGAGACAGTATATGTAAATTGGTTTTATTATCGTCTAATAAGAAGGCTCGTTTATTTTGAAGGGCCACTGATCTAAATGGCTTTAACGTAGAGGAACCTGCCTCAACTCGAATGGTGAACGTAAAAGTAGTTCCAATACCAAGGGCACTTTCAACATGTACGGAACCGCCCATTGATTCGGATAATCGTTTACTGATTACAAGACCTAATCCTGTTCCCCCATATTTACGAGATTTGCCTTCTTCAACTTGAGAAAAACTTTGGAAGAGCTTCTGTTTTCCTTCTTCAGAAATCCCAATTCCAGTATCCTTGATGTTTACTTTTAAATAAAACTCTTCGTTGTCTTCAATTTCTAACTTGTTCACAGATACAAACACTTCGCCTTCTTCCGTAAACTTTATCGCATTATTTATCAGGTTTACTAATATCTGTTGAAGTTTAACAGGGTCAGAAATAATGAAAGCAGGCACATCCTCATCTATATCGTAGATGAGTTCAACGTTGGGGTTATTGTTTAATGGGGCTACAACTTCAAGAGCATTTTCGATGATTTCACGAAGCTCAAATTCGGTTTGCTGAATCACCATTTCATTGGATTCAATTTTAGAGTAATCCAATATGTTGTTGATGATACTGAGTAAGTTCTCACCACTCATTTTGATGGTTTTAACAAAATCGTACTGCTTGATATTTAACTTTGTCTCACTCAGAAGTCCAGAAAGCCCAATAATGGCATTTAACGGAGTTCTAATCTCATGACTCATGGTGGATAAGAATTGAGATTTTGCCCGTGATGCTTCTTGTGCTTCAGCGGTTACACGCTTCAAAGAAGTAGAAAATCGATATGACAGCACCAACGATTGGAAGAAGAAAAAGGAGATGTAGCCTACAGCATTTATTATTAACGACCGTGGCAAATAGCCCATATAAACGAAGAGGTCGTGGAAAAAAACGAAGAATACAATGGTGGTACTTGTAGTTGCAAACAAGGATCCATCGCGTTTATGAATGGCTGCCCGTACATATACTAAAAAGGTATATAGAATATATACTACCATGATGGCAAAGAAGGTCATCAACATATTCGTGAAGTAGAAAACAGGAAGCACAATGGCGGATAAGGCAAACAATAAGGAGATACCACTTAGGAGGGATATAATTTTCCGAGAAGCTTCATGAGGGTATAAATTCACTGTGTACTCACCAAAAAAGAATACAGCCATGTAAAGAGTGAGGTATTCCAACTTCAGGCCAAGTATCCACGGCAAGCCTGGCATAATGAAGTGGATGGGGTAAATTCCTGTGCCTGCAATTCTGTAACTATACACTATACAGAATAGAGAGAAGTAGAGTATGGCCTTTTCATGGGTGCCAAACAAAAAGAGCCCTAAAAAGAAAAATCCACCCATCAGAATAGTGCCCGTTAGGATATAGGTATAAGCTAGTTCCTGCTCACGAGCACGGTGTAAAACTTCTTCATCACCAATGAAGATGGGCTTATAAGAACCCCCTCTACGATGATGGAAATTAGTTGTATGCACTACAATTTCAATTTCATCGCCCTCAATATTATCAATGGTTAAAGTTCTGGGATTATAATTTGGCTTATAGTTTTCTTTTGAAGTTCCTACTACACCATTACTATGAAATAATTTCCCATTTAAATACAGTGAAAATGCTAGATAGAAGTCTGGGATCTGTAAGGCGAGGGTAGGCCTGTTTCTAGGAATTTTAATTTTAGCCCGATAGGTAGCATAGCCAAAAGGGGTGTAGTCTTCATTCCAAAGTTTAGTGAATGCTCTATAATTTTTATCCTCTTGAAGGGCTATTTCAGAGGGTGGAATAAGTGACTCCCAATAGAATTCCCACTCCCCATAAAGAGGTACAGACCGCCCATATAACGAATATTCAGTTAAATCAATTACCCCTTCCTCTACTTTAGGGATATCATCTTGACCAAAGACAGGAGAAATAGACAATATCATAAAGAGTACTAAAAAGTAGAGTGCTTTAGGTACACCTGTCCCAGTAATAATTGATCTATTATTCCCCATCTATTTTCCGAATATGAGAGGTGAGTACATTATTTGTTGGTACTACACCTTAATTTAATGTGATTTTTTAAAGCTTTTTGATCGCTTCTTTCTTTTGTGCCCGATTCTTTGAATACCTCATTTGCAATAATTCTACTAACAAGGCAAATCCCATAGGTAGATAAATATATGCCTTAGGAACTTCTTTGTGGAATCCTTCCATGAATATGGTAATTCCGATGCTTATTAAAAATGAGAGTGCCAATATCTTTAATGCGGGGTTCTCAGTAATAAAATCGCCAATGGGCTTCGCAAATATCAGAATAAGGGTATAGGATAAAACTACAGCAGTGATGATTACCCAAACTATATCTGTTAAACCGATCGCTGTTATAACACTATCCACAGAGAATACTATATCTAGCAGCACGATTTGAGTAATCACAGAACTGAAGGTACTCTTTTTGTTGTTAGCTAGGTCTTCTTCGTCTTTTAGCTCTACGGTATGATGAATCTCTTTAACGGCTTTATATAGCAAGAACAAGCCACCCACTATCAAAATGATATCGCGTATGGAAAAGTCCATAAACACAGGATTGGTAAGTTCTGTGAGCTGAAGAAGGAGAGCTAATAATACCAAACGCCCAACCATGGCTAATGCTAAGCCAATATTCCTGGCTTTATTTTGATACTTCTCATCTAGGCGACTTACGAGAATGGTGATAACGAGAATGTTATCTATACCTAGCACTAATTCTAATCCAATAATAAGAGCGAAAACACCAATTAAATCTGCCATAGATAATTTTTTGCCTGAAAATGAGCATAGCTCATCGGATTTACAAGCTTCTAAATTTTAGATTGTGGGGTTTTTCAAATTTTTGAGTTTATTAGGAGAGTTGAAACGTTCTAGAAAACATATCGTCTGATTAACATGAAGTCTACTTTCCTAACATTCGTACTCTCATTTGTTTGCCTTACCATTTTCGCACAAAATGTAAGTTACCCAACTAGCTTTTCGGAGCCCATGCCACTTTACTTAAAGGCTTTAGGCGATTTTTCTTATCCACTGAATAATTCTAATGAAAAAGCACAGGCTTATTTCAATCAAGGCTTCCAAATGATGTATGCCTTCACAAAAGTGGATGCCGCTCGCTCTTTTCGAGAAGCTCAAAAAGCCGACCCTACGTGTACACTTTGTTATTGGGGTGAAGCTTGGGCTTGGGGTTCATACTTAAATGGGGATATGAGATCAGATGAAGGCCCACGAGCTTATGCCAAAATTCAAGAAGCGGTTGAGGTTGCCAAAGAACATGGAACTCAGAAAGAAAAAGAGTTAGTAAATGCATTTAGTGTACGCTACCTGCCTGAATACGATAATGACAAGCTTGCTAGGCAAGACACCTTATATGCCATCGAAATGGAAAAGCTTTACAAGAAATACCCAAACGATTTAGATATCGGTACACTGTATGCTGAATCATTATTTCTATTGGAGCCACGCAGAGGTACTCGCGATGTAAACGACCCCGATGTAATAAAACTTCATGATGTTTTAGAAGAGATTCTTCAAAAAGATATAAAGCACCCCGGGGCCTGTCATCTATACATTCATGCAACAGAATCTAGCCAGAACCCCGAATGGGCGGCTTCATGCGCAGAATATATTGGCACCTCGATTCCAGGAGCTAGCCATATCAATCATATGCCGTCACATACCTGGAATGAAATGGGGCGTTGGGCCGATGCTGTACGATCTAATATCATGGCTTGGCATTCAGATATGAAAGCGTCGGTAGGTGAAGGCTTCGCTATCTATCCTTCTCACAATCTTCATATGTTGGCTTTTGCAGCTAGTATGGATGGGCAAGGTGCAATAGCTATTCAAGCAGGTAAGGACTATGCGAAGCTAACAAATAACAACATGTATCATGTGCTTACCCTCATCCGTTTTGGCCGTTTTGATGAAGTTTCAGCAATCTCAAAAAAGCCATCTCATGATGTACATGGAGGGATGTGGGATTTTGCTCAAGGATATGCCGCTCTTAAACTTGGAGACATCGACAAAGCAATGGAGCATAAAGAAAAGGTGTTAGAAACAGCTGCTTCATCGAAGGCACGATTTAGATTTCACTCGGCAGAGCATCTACTTCATACTGTTGGGTACATCTTAGAAGGGGAAATTGCCTGGACAAATGAGGACTACCAAGGTGCGAAAAAAGCCTTTGAAAGTGCAATTAGCTACTACGATCAATTGACTTACGATGAACCTGAACCTATTCCATTTTCACCACGACATTGGTATGGTGCACTTTTAATTGAAATGGAAAACTTTGAAGAGGCGATTAGTGTTTACAAGAAAGAATTAGAGCATCACCCGAATAATGGGTGGTCGCTATTTGGCATCAAGAAAGCTTTGGAAGGATTAAATAGAGAAGATGAGGACATAAACAAAGCCTTTGCTGAAAGCTGGGCTCGGTCTGATACTTGGATTCGAGGATCCAAGTTCTAAACTAAACTAAAATATCATCGAGAAGAGGAACACTACATACCGAGGGTGGTTATTACTTAGCTTATTATTTGGGCTAGTAGGGATCGCATGTGTTCCTAATAAGATGATTGAGCCATCTCGGGATAGGGATATAGAGTTTGAAAGCCCCTACCGGTCGCGAGTTACCATTCCATTCGATGTAGTAAATAATTTGGTGGTAGTGCAGATGCGCATCAACGATTCTGCACCCCTGAATTTTATTTTAGACAGCGGCGCTACTCGGATTATCCTTACTGAAATTCCTGATGGTGAAGAACTCACCCTGAACTTTACACGTGAAGTGCTTATCAATGGATTGGGGAATGAAGCTCCCAAAGAAGCCTTGCTTTCATTAGGCAACAATGTGTTTATGAAAGAAGTGAAGGGCACAAATCAGGACGTAATCTTTCTTCATAAACATAAGCTTGATTTGTCCTCTTTCATGGGGATGCCCATACATGGCATTCTAGGGTATAATCTGTTTCAGGATTTTGTAGTTGAACTCAATTATCAGCGAGAGCGCTTAGTATTACATCATCCGGATGTTTACCAATCCAAGTTCAATGAGCTCAAAAAGAGCAAGAAGTGGCATTACCTGCCCATTACTGTTGAGGGGCGTAAACCTTATGTAGAAGCTCAAGTACTTCAAGAAAATGGAAATGCTATCAACACAAAACTTCTGGTAGATTCTGGAGCTAGTAACTCCTTTTCACTGTATGTAACCGAAGAAAGCGGGGTGTATTTACCACCAAAAACTATTGATTCATTTCTTGGTACAGGACTAAACGGGGAAGTCTTTGGCAAGATTGGACGTGTTGATCGAGTGAAAATACACGATGTAGTGGTCGACCAAGATCCGGTGGTTTTTTACCCTGATAGCGAAAGTATAAAGTTGGCACTCGAGGAAGGCGACCGGCAGGGGGTAATGGGTTCAGATTTCTTATCCAGATACAGAGTGATTTTTAATTATGAAGCAGATGGGATGTTACTGAGGCCAACGAGTAAGGCAAAAGAGGAGTATTCCTATAATAAAGCGGGGCTTGAAGTATTTGTATCGGATATTTCACCCGTACTAATAAAATATTCATACAGTGTGGCAGGCATGCAAAGAACGAAGAGTTTGAGTTCTCTTCCATTCTATGAAGTGTCGCAGGTTCGCAAAGGGTCACCAGCCGATGAAGCAGGGATATTACCGGGGGATCTCATCCGACAAGTAAATACACGAAGAGCCTATTTGTTTACTCTGAATGAGTTGATTGATATTCTTGAAGGCGGACGAGGAAACACCATTCGCATTACCGTTACGAGGGATGATAAACAGCTTAGATTTTTCCTGCGATTGAAGGATGAAATAGCATTAGATTCATAACCTTACTGGTCTAATACCTTACCCATATAGACTTGGCTCAAAACTTTATCATAAGCTTCAAAAACATCGGGTAAGTATGCCCATTGCTCGAAGCCAAATTTTTCAGTGAGCTTTATGCTTCTTTCATTCCCATCTAGAATAATAGCTATGATCACCTTGATTGAGGTTGTTTTAAGATAATTGATCAAGTATTGAAGAAGGGCAGAGGCTACGCCTTTTTGGAAATGCTTATTATCAACGAAATAACTAATTAGGGCTGTTCTATCTAGTGATGGACGTTGAGGCCGGTAAGCAGATAATGCAATATATCCTATCAGTTGGCCATCCTCCTCGTACACAAACACAGGGTGGTTTCTAGTTCTATGTTCTATCCAGTGTTTACGTTTTTCAATACCCATAGGAGATTGCAAAGCAGTCACATATTTTAAATCTAGCGACTGCTGTACAATCTCTTCGATGCGTTCAGCATCATCAATATGGGCATGTCGAATCATTACTTAGCCAAGAAATTGTTCACCAGCTTTAGGTATTACCACCTCAACATCTGCAATTTCCTCTAGCACTTCTTGAAATTCGGTTGGGTCGGCATCAATCGGAGGCCATGTTCCATAATGAATTGGAAGAGCCATTGTTGGATTTACCATTTCAACAGCATAAGCCGCTTCTTCAGGTCCCATTGTAAAGTGATCGCCAATAGGTGCAAGCACAACATGAGGTTCGTAAAGCTCACCATAGAGGGATAAATCAGAAAATATGTTGGTGTCGCCCATATGATAAATACATAGATCGTCTTCGAATGAAACAACCAATCCAGCTGGATCACCTGCGTATTCGCCATCAAAAGAAGAACTGTGATTGGCAGATACCATAGTTACAGAAAAATCTTCAAAATGAACGGTGCCACCTTTGTTGAAGGCAATCGCTTGGTTTTCGCTCAAACCCTTCTTTTGTAGTAGCCCCATCAACTCAACAATACCCACTACGGTACACCCTGTATTTTTGGCAATCTCCAAAGTATCGCCCACATGATCTTCGTGTCCATGCGTTAAAAGGATATAGTCGGCTTCTTTTACTTCTTTAAGTTCCTCAGGAGTACTAGGATTATCTTTGAGAAAGGGATCAATAAATATGATCTTTCCAGAAGGACTTACAAGTTTAACTGCAGAGTGACCGAGCCAATAAGCTTTAATATTCGTTTCCATTGTGAATGATTTATTAGTGTTCTAGCTTTAGTAGTTGAATGAGTATTGGACACAACACGTTCCATATTAATCATTAATGTAATATTTCCGAATAATAAATAGGTATGAGTTTCTTAGATAAACTTGGTAGTATTTTTAATTCAAGCCCAAATTCTGATGCCCATCAACTGTGGCACGAGTTAGAATCGGAAGAACAGTTTGATGAAATTATGATGGCATCAAACGAGAAAACACAGATTGTGTTTAAGCACAGCCCAAGATGCAGTGTTAGTTTCTTCGCGATGAAGAATTTAAACGATACTGAATTCTGGGCAGCCCATAATGTGGATTTACACCTTATTGATGTAATTAGAAATAGAGAACTTTCTCTAGCCTTTGGAGATAAAGTTTCGGTGCGTCACGAATCTCCACAACTATTTGTAATAAAGAATGCCGAAGTTATTTGGCATGGATCTCATAATGCAGTGAACACAGGAAGTGTAGCTCAAGCACTGCGTAATTTTTGATTCCTTAATAGCCTGAAGCGAATCCATCACTTCTAGGATCAACTCCACTCCATTTCAAACCATCGTGATCTACATAGATCATTTGAACTCTTCCCATTTGATGTGTTCTCAGTTTATGGCCTTTAGCCAATAATAATCGCTGGGTATCGGGGCTTATGCCAAATGCTTCATAGTAAATGTAGTTTTCCTGTCCGTTGTGATGAAAGCGTGGGGCGGATATGGCCTCTTGGGTATTCATCTTGAAGAGGAATTGGTTTAAGAATGTCTGTACTAAAGCTGATACTATTTCTTTACCGCCAGTTGCGCCAAAGGCTAAACGGGCTTTGCCGTTTTGGCTAACAATACTTGGCGCCATCAAGCTGATAAGGCGGTTAGAATCTGATGTTGTTATGGTAGAAGGAGTTTTACTTAATAGGAAACCAGCTCCTTCAACAGCTAGGAAGCTTCCAAATGGACCATTTAGAGTTGTAGTAACAGAAACGGCATTGCCTTCTTTATCAATTACCGAAAAGTGGGTGGTTTCTGAACTATTATTAAACTGATCAAATTCAGAATTTGATCCATTTCTAGATGCGATAGTATCCATGGAGAAGGAACGAGAAAATTGCTGTGAAATTGAATCATTGCTTCTATTTGATCTAGACCTTTTACTCAAGGTGGTTTGACTTTCATTAGTTGGAAGTCCAGAAAAAGTGGCGTTTAACGCTTCTGAAATGAGGTGAATATAGTTGGCAGAATTATGCCCCATTCTATAAACAGGGTAGTCTTGAACAAGCTGTAGTGTCTGAGTAAAACTAACACCTCCTAAACTTGGTGAAGGTACCGTATGGATCGTGTAATCATCATATTCCACTTGAATAGGAGTGCGCCATATACTTCTATAGTTATATAAGTCTGAACGGGTGAGTGAGCCTCTATTCGATCGTGCCGACTGAATGATCTTATCGGCTACCTCCCCAGAATAGAAACCATCTCTGCCATACTGTGCAATTTGCTCCAGTACATTGGCTAAATCTTTCTGCATAAATAAATCCCCTTCTTTGAATGGAACTCCATTCTCTTTCTGAAAGTAAGTTATGGATGAAGGGTGATCATAGAATTCATCGGCGTATGCATTTAAAATCTGTGCCTGTTGATAGGATAAGTAAAATCCATTGCGAGCTAGATCGATAGCGGGTTGTAGAACTAATTCTAGAGGCATTCGGCCATGGTGTTCAAGGGCTCGAACCATACCGTCTACCGTTCCCGGAATGGGTATCTGTTTTAAGTTGCGCCTATTATTTTGTCTAGAGTTCTCTACGATGGATTCTCTAAAATCTAGTGCTGTAGTCGAGCCATCTTCTAAGTGGATGATCATAAAACCCCCACCACCAATATTCCCAGATTGAGGCAGAGTAACTGCAAGGGCGAATTGGACCGCTACTGCTGCATCAATGGCATTTCCACCCCGTTGTAGAATCTGTTTCCCAACTTCAGAGGCATAAATTTCTTCCGTAACCACTAAGCCATTTTCATAAGATTGGCTTTGACGAAATTGAGCATGAATGGGAACCGTAATGGCAGGGTATATAATTATAAAAAAGAAGAGTGCTGATAGACTAGCTTTCATGTTAGGCGCGAGGATGGAATTCTTTATGTACTTGATGAAGGAATGAACGATCGACATGAGTATAAATTTCAGTAGTGTTAATGGAAGCATGACCTAGCATTTCTTGAACGGCTCGTAAGTCGGCGCCTCCTTCAAGTAGATGTGTTGCAAAAGAATGCCTAAAAATGTGTGGATACACCGGTTTTTGGATATCCGCCGCTTTGGCCGCTTTTTGCACAATATTCCAGATACTCATGCGAGTTAATGCTCCGCCTCTTTGATTGAGGAACACACGGTTTTTGGCTTTGTCTGCTTTACTTGGTTTATAGAATAAAGGGCGAATATGTTCCACGTAATGTTCGATTGCTTCTTGGGCAATTTCACCCACCGGTACCAAGCGTTCTTTGTTCCCTTTACCAATTACTCGAATGAAGCCTATTTCAAAGAATAAGCGATCTATTTCTAAGCCTGTTAACTCACTCACACGCATGCCTGTGCCATACAAACACTCTAAGATGGCTTTATCGCGAATTCCGGCTGGCTTTTCTAAATTTGGAGTGCTGAGAATTGCCTCTACTTCTATTGGGTTGAGAACTTCCGGTAGTTTCTTAGCCTTCTTAGGAAGCTCAATAAGTTCAGCAGGATTAGCATGCGAAAATCCTTCGATAGTGGCAAACTCATGAAAGCTTCGGATACTGGATATATTACGAGCAAGCGAACTAGCCGAAAGACATTCCGAATCGAGTAAATAACCTAGAAAATCTTCTATGTGATTTAAACTAACACCCGATAAATCATTGAGTTTTTTTTCAAAAACCAAGTAGTCTAAATAACGCTCTAAGTCGTTTTTATAAGAGATAATGGAGTTTTCAGATAAACCTTTTTCTAGTTTGGCAAATTGAAGGTATAAGTTAAGCTCACGCGTAAATTTCTCCATTACTCAGAACTCGGTTTAGACTCCTCTTGGGTTTGAGTTTGCTCGCTCTTATTCTCCGATTTTTCTGCATCTGAGCTAGATTCATCATCCGGTTTAGCATTCGAACGGTCTGATGTGTGCTCTTTCTCCTTGTCCTTACCTTTTGTCTTTCTCTCGCTGTCTTCAGGGTACTCGATTCTACTGTGGTACACCCCAACTAAGATGTTTAAAAAGGTCTCTTTGATAACACTTAAATCCCGGAAAGTAAGTGGGCAATGGCTGAGTTGACCTTCCGTTACTCGGTCATCCACCATGCGGTTTACTAAGTTTTCGAGTTTGCTATAATTTGGGTTCTTCATAGCACGAGAAGCCGCTTCAATGCCATCAGCTAATAACAGGATACCCGTTTCTTTTGTGCTTGGAAGTGGGCCATCGTATCTAAACTGCTCCTCATTTAGCATCTCTTTTAAGCTTTCATCTTCCTTTGCTTTCTCATAAAAATAACGGATTACAGACGTACCATGATGAGTTTCAATAAAGTGAGTAATAGCTTTTGGAAGTCCATGCTCTTCAGCCATTTTAACGCCTTCTGAAACATGCGCCTTTATCACCATGGCACTCATTTGAGGCTTTAGTTTGTCATGTTCGTTAACACTGCCTTGGTTTTCAACGAAATAAGAAGGTTTAACCATCTTCCCAATATCGTGATACAGGGCACCTACTCTACAGAGTAATGCGTTTGCTTTAATGGCACTAGCAGCGGCCTCTGATAAGTTGGCAACTTGTAAACTATGGTGGAAAGTACCCGGTGCCTTATTCATTAATTCCTTCAACAGTGGGCGGTTGGTATCGCTCATTTCAAGCAAGGTGAAATCGGTTGTAACACCAAATAACTTTTCAAAAAGAAGGATGATGGGATAAGTAAATAGAATGAATACCGCGTTGATCGCAATGAATAGGATTTGATTTAAATAGTCATCCCACCCACTTAGCTTTGCCAGCGCAAAAGCTCCAACTACAATTAAGTAAGTCACAAACACGATGCCCGGTGTAGTAAAGAAAAATTGAGATCGATCTTTAATATCACGTACTGAAAATACCCCCATGCTGCAGGCACAGAAGGTAGCGATGGTAAACTCAAAGTCGTTACCATTTACCAATCCTATAAGGGATGCCAAGGTTACCGAAGCAATGATACCCACTCTTGAGTCAAATATAATAGTGAGGATAATCGGCGCTATGGCAATGGGTATTACATAGATACTAGAGAGCTCAAAACGAAAGATGATCACACTCGCCAAACTCACCAAACTCATGGTTAGAAACACCAAGAAGAAGAGTCCGTTGTGATTACTGATGGGGCGACGATATAAATAGAGGTACATGAAAAAGACCATCGATATGGCGATGATGGCAATTACACCTCCACTAAATCGAAGCCATTTTTCCGCTAACGAAGCGTTTTTAGATCGTGTTTCCGAAAGGCTATTCAATACATTTGCTACTTGCTCGGTTACGATATCACCTCTTCGAATAATTACCTGCCCTTGAGCTATGGCGCCTTTGGTTTCACTGATGGTATTTAACTCTTCCTGAATCTTAGCCTCTGTATCAGCTTCACTATATATGTTATTAGGTTGAATGGCTTTGTTATAAAGCTCCATTCCCAACTGTGCAACTTCTTGGCTGAATTCTCTATTCAACTGAAACTGGGCATAGCTATTGGCTTCTTTTAAATCACGTACTCGAGCTTTTGTAACGATGCGATCGGTGCTGTTAACAGGATTGCGAACGATAATCTCGTTCTGATCAAACGTTGACTTATTTCTATTGATGATACCATCGGTGTGAAGCGTTTCAACAATTTGTTCTAACTCTTGTTTTACTCGAACGCCTAGAAATGAGCTTTGAGGTCGATTTCGAGTTTTCATTGTGTAATAACTCTCAAAAAGTAGATTCCATGAATCTTCAGTAAGCTGAATGCTTGTATTTGAATAGGATTGAGCAAATCGAATACTATCCTCAAAAACACTATTTAGGTTATTTTCTTTACTCTCTTGCCAAATATAATACCCTTCAAGCACGGGCATGATGCGTTTATACAGAGAATCGATTTTTGTTTGAGTATCAATCGACGCACTGGGTTCTACTCTGAAAATAGGGGAGATGGTTTGGTTGATTTGCTCTTGCTCTGTCTCTATTTCAGCTTCAGTTTTCTTAATCGCGAAGGTATAGGGAGCTACTAAATCGTCGGCTCTCCACGGTTGGCCAACGGTGTAATTCAATCCAGAATTGATGGTAGCATGAGGAAGCGATAGAATAGAGATGCCAATAAAGCAGATAAAAATGAACGCTCTTAGATAGGGATTCCGCTTCAGAGAATACGCCTCTTGCTCCTTTTTTAATTTCTCACCCATTAAAGGAGTTATCTCCTTTCGTTTGGGGCTTAAACCAATTTTTTCGAGTAAACTCATAAATATTATATAGATTCGCTAGTAAACAGATAGCAGCGTTAACTAAGTTACAACACTTGCTATTGATATCTAAACTGCGATTAATTTAACTAATTTGTAATGAAAACCTTTTTTCTTCTCATTTTTTTGAGTTGTTCTCCTTCGATTTTATCAGCACAAATTGTTGATAGTGCCACAACGAAACTATATCACCAGCAGCTCTTCGAACATATTGATCGAATCAATGTGGGTGATGTTAATAGTTTTATAGCGTCTTTTGACATTGAAAGGTTTACTGAAAGAGTATTTGATGATATCACAGTTGCATCGAATAATTTGGAGCAATTTAAAAATGGATTTAAGCGAGGCATGAAATCAGAGATGCACAAAGCATTAAATGAAATGTTAACGGCATTCGATAATTACCAATATGTAAACTTTAGTGTTACAGATAGTTCATTTTCAATGTTAATGCGAGGATTTGACGACGAGGGGTTAAACTATTATGAGTTAATAATAGACTACTCCAATAAAAATTCATTACGAATAATTGATATCTACCCATACTATTCAGGCGAGCTATTCAGCGACACCATTAATCGAATTGTTATAATTCTACTTTCAGAAACAGGGATGCTTGATACCACTGTTTCAGGTTTCGACACAAATAAACAATTGTTATCGAGTAATGTAGATAAAATGAAACAGATGGGAGAAATGAGGCGGCAAGCTAATCATCAAGGGATGGTAAACTTGTATAAGTCGCTTCCAGAGCCATTAAAAGTAGAAAAGATCTTTATAATCAACGTATTAACATCAGCATTTTATGTTGATGAGATGTTTTATTTATCAATTATTGAGCAATACAAAAACATATTTCCCGACGATCCAAGTCTTCCATTAATAACCTTAGACTATTATTTATTGAGAGGAGATATCGAAAACTCATATAAAATGATAAATGAGTTAGACGCTACAATTGGAGGAGATAATTTTTTAAATACGTACAGAGGATTTGTTGCTGAGGTAAATGAAGATACTACAAGGGCAATCAAATATTATACAACAGCAATTTCAAACGACCCCTATATCGAAGATGCATATTGGTCGTTGATTGAAATTTATTTGGACCAGGAAAATTTCAAATTGGTAACTGAGCAATTGATAGCTTTAGAGGAGTATATTGGGTACGAATTCACTGAGCAGGGATTTGAAGAAATTGATATCTATGCTCAGTACATTCAATCATCAGAATTCAAAGAATGGATAAAGCCATAGCGTAGGCATATTTCCAGCACTAAGTACAGTACAAATGGCATTTAAGACTAAAAAGAGTTTAGGACAGCATTTTCTTACCGACAGCAACATCATCTATAAAATAGTTGAGGCCATTGGTGCAAACTCAGACGATCGACTCATTGAAATTGGTCCTGGTACAGGAGCCCTCACTTCGTGGTTGACTAAAAAGTACAACGACTTACATGTGATTGAAGTAGATGAGCGAGCTATTGAAGTTTTAAAGCAACAAGTTCCAGATGTACACATCCATCAAAAGGATGTATTGAAGGTGGATTGGTCGGAAATTTTGTCTGACAAAAATGACAACTTTGTCGTAGGTAATCTTCCTTATTATATCACCAGTCCCATTCTATTTACTTTGCTAGCACAGCGCTCGAATTTCAAAGAAGCCATATTGATGATGCAGAAAGAAGTAGCTCAACGATTGGTCGCATCCCCATCATCTAAAGATTATGGCATACTTTCGGTACAAACTCAATTGATGAGTACTCCTGAAATTTTATTCGATGTATCACCTAATTCATTTAACCCTCCTCCAAAAGTAATGAGTTCGGTTATTCGACTCACTTTCGATAAACCTGCCTTAGAATGCTCAGACGAGGCATTAAAAAAAGTAGTTCGTACAGCTTTCAACCAACGGCGTAAAAAATTGAGCAATGCGCTTAAGCCTGTACTCGACGACTATAGGCCAGAAGGTTATAACTTTGATCAGAGAGCTGAAAACTGGACCCCTGACATTTATGCAGAGTTGTCTGCCCATCTCGAAAAGCAAAATCATTTGAAATGATTTGGTACGGAAGTTGCTTTAGTTGATGTGAAAAATAAAAGGGCATCTGCCCACATTAACTACTAACAACAAAAAAACAGGAGTCATAAATATGGCTAGCATTAAACCTTTAGGCGACCGTGTACTAGTGAAAGCGGACGCAGCTGAAGAAGTAACCAGCTCTGGTCTGTATATCCCAGATACAGCTAAAGAAAAACCTCAGCAAGGAACTGTTGTTGCTGTGGGTCCGGGAAAAGTTGAAAACGGAAATAAAATTGAGATGTCCGTAAAAGAGGGAGACAAAGTACTTTACGGAAAATACGCTGGTACTGAAGTTTCTTTCGACGGAGAAGAGTACCTGATTATGCGCGAGTCTGATATTGTTGGAATCCTGTCTTAAGCAGCTCGCCACTCAAACACATTTAATTCATAAATCAAAAATAGAAGAATATTATGTCAAAGTTAGTTCACTATGATGTGGAAGCACGCGACGCCCTAAAGAAAGGTGTTGATAAGCTTGCTAATGCAGTAAAAGTTACATTAGGCCCACGTGGACGCAATGTTGTAATCGAAAAGTCTTTTGGTGCCCCAAAAATTACTAAAGACGGTGTAACCGTTGCTAAAGAAATTGAGCTTTCTGATAAGCTTGAAAACATGGGTGCTCAAATGGTGAAGGAAGTTGCTTCCAGAACCAACGACAATGCAGGCGACGGTACTACTACCGCAACTGTATTAGCGCAAGCTATCATTAGCGCAGGTCTTAAAAACGTAACAGCGGGTGCAAACCCAATGGACCTTAAGAGTGGAATCGACAAAGCAGTTGCTGCTATTGTTGAAGCACTTAATGATGTTAAAATTGACATCGACAACGACATCAACAAATTAAAGCAGATTGCAACTATCTCTGCTAACGGTGATGATGAAATCGGAACTATGATTGCTGATGCTTACGAAAAAGTAGGTAAGTCGGAAGATGGTAAGTTCAACAACACTGGTGTTATCACTGTTGAAGAAGCAAAAGGTATCGAAACTACACTTGAGACTGTAGAAGGTATGCAGTTCGATCGTGGTTACCTTTCTCCTTACTTCGTAACTGATTCAGAGAAAATGACTACTGAATTAGAAGATCCATACATCTTAATCTTCGACAAGAAGATTTCTACGATGAAAGACCTTCTGCCAATTCTTGAAAAAGTAGTTCAGTCTGGAAAGCCATTATTAATTATTGCAGAAGACATCGAAGGCGAAGCACTTGCTACATTAGTAGTAAACAAACTTCGTGGATCACTTAAGATTGCAGCGGTTAAAGCTCCAGGCTTTGGCGACCGCAGAAAAGCAATGCTTGAAGACATCGCGATCTTAACTGGCGGTACTGTAATCTCTGAAGAAAGAGGCTACAAACTTGAAAATGCTACTCTAGATTTCTTAGGTCAGGCTAGCAGCGTAACTATCGACAAAGACAACACTACTATTGTTGGTGGATCAGGAAAAGCAGACGACATCAAAGCTCGTGTAAACCAGATCAAAGGCCAGATTGAGAACACAACATCTGACTACGATCGTGAAAAACTACAAGAGCGTTTAGCTAAGCTAAGCGGTGGTGTTGCTGTTCTTTACATCGGTGCTGCTTCTGAAGTTGAGATGAAAGAGAAGAAAGACCGTGTTGAAGATGCCCTACACGCTACTCGTGCCGCTGTTGAAGACGGTATCGTACCAGGTGGTGGTGTTGCACTTCTTAGAACACTTAAAGCTCTTGATAGCTTAAAGTCTAATAACGAAGACGAAGCGGTTGGTTTCCAAATCATCCGTAAGGCACTTGAAGCACCACTACGTACTATTTCAAACAATGCTGGTGTAGAAGGAGCTATCGTAGTTCAGAAAGTACTAGAAGGCGAAGGCGCTTTCGGTTACAACGCTCGTACTGAAACTTACGAAGACCTTATTAAAGCAGGTGTAATCGACCCAACTAAAGTAACTCGTGCTGCATTACAGAATGCTGCATCTGTTGCAGGTCTATTACTAACCACTGAAGCTGTTATTTCAGATAAGCCATCAGACGATGATGATTCTGCTGGAATGGGCGGTGGAATGCCAGGTGGTGGAATGCCAGGAATGGGTGGCATGGGCGGTATGATGTAATTCATCCCCTATATTCACTCTAAAGAGTATAGCCTCGATCATGTTTATGGTCGGGGCTTTTTTTATGGCCACGTTGTAGGGTGGCTTGTATAGCATCGCTAAAAGCGAAGCTGGAGCTTTAGAGAGTGTTTCCAATGAGGACGTTGGGAACGAGGGTAAGTGACAAAACAGGTGGTTTTTATCTCTTTGTCATATCGACCGCAGATAGATATTTAATGATTGATGTAATCACCCTAGATAAAACAACTGGAAAGGGAAAGAATTAATACTACTGTAGGCTAAACGAAACAGCCTTGACTTGTATAGCTTTACCATACAAGTGTAAAATAAAACATAAATATTGGCACTTCTTTATCAATAATTTGCTTTTCAATATTCCCTCGTTATTTTTGTCGTTATTCAATACGTGGGATGGCAAAAAGGACTTTAAGGCGGCTTTTATTTATTGGTATTCATCTACTCATATGTTCATCTACTTTTGCCCAAGAAGTAGCAGTAGAGAATTATGTCGTTACGCAATTCGGTTTGGCCGAAGGGTTACCTCAAAGTACCATTAATGATATCATTCAAACGAGTGATGGTTATATATGGCTAGCTACATTTGGTGGATTAGTTCGATTTGACGGCCATCAATTCAAAACTTTCAACCGATCGAATACGGAAGGGCTCGAGTACGATCGCGTAGTAAGTATATTTGAAGATAGTAATAAAAATATATGGGGAGCTTCAGAGCAAGGGGTAGTACGTTTGTCGAAAGGCAAAGCAACTTCATATACTATAGAGAATAGAACAACCTCAATATCTGCGGGATGGATAAGTGAAGATAAAGATGGAAGAATTTGGGGAGCGTTAAATGAGAGTTTTTATCTACTGAAAAATAATCGATTTGAACGCCAAACTCTTTGGCAGGCGGATGAGACCATCTTGGAACAAATGTCTAATGATACTTCAGGGGTTCATCTCTTTCTGGGTAAAACAATTGTAAAGAGCTACAAAGATAGGCTGTATAAAATTGTCGATCTAAGCAATGATGTTAATTCCCATATTGTAAAAATGGTTGAAGACCCAAAAAAGCCTGGGTCAATTTTTATCGGAACGTCCAATAATGGAATTCTGAAATTAGAAGGGAATAAAATTAAGCTACCTGAACAGAACTCGAGGTTAAGTGTGAATGATCTAATAGGGCTTTATTTAGATCGCAATGATAGATTATGGGCATATTCCAATAAAGAAGTCTTTATTAATGACGGTTCTCATTTCAAGCCATTTAAGATACCTGGTAAGAGTGAGGGATTAGGATTTCAAATTCGATTTATATTTGAAGATAACGAGGGTAATCTGTGGTTTGGTTCGGTTGCCAAAGGGGTGTTCCGGTTTAAAAAAACCAAAATATCCATGATTGATGAGAATAATGGCTTAACCAATCAACGAATGCTTTCACTTACAAAATTGAATGATGGCAGTTTAGTATTTGGGACAAACTGTGGAGGTTATTTTGTCTCAAAAAATGGTGTAGTTGATTACCCAGCTAGTAATGATTTTCTTCCAAATAATTGTGTTTGGTCAGTTTTTCAAGATTCAAAAGATAGAGTTTGGTTTAGTTCAGAAGGCTTGTATATGTCGAACTCTTTACATGAAGAGGGTAAAAGGTTTGATCTCTCGGATGGATTTGAAGGAGACAATATTTTTGCGCTCTATGAAGATAGACAAGGCAATATCTGGATAGGATGCAGTAACGGTATTTTTAAGTACAACGACGAGTCAGGCTTTAGTTCATACAAAAAAGCAGATGGCTCTGATGTGCCTGAGACACGAGTGATTTTTGAAGATACTCGTGGAGCTATTTGGGCGGGCACCGTTACGGGGGTGTACAAAATAGCTGACAGTACAGCGGTAAATGTTTCTTTGGTATCTGCAGAAGGATATTTAAATGAAAAAGATGAGCCTTATATACGAGCTATATATGAAGACAATGAGGGAATATTTTGGTTTGGTTCATATGGGAATGGAATATTCAGAATGGAGGGGGATAAGCTGCTAAACATTGGTAGTAAGGATGGTTTATTTGATAATGTTGTATCCCATATTGTGGTAGATAAGAATGAAAATTTCTGGATTGGTAGTAACAGAGGAATTTTTAGAGTTTCAAGAAATGAGCTAAATGATTTCGCAAAAGGTCAAATCAAAGAAGTTTCTTCGTATTCATATGGCACAGGCGATGGAATGAATTCAGCTGAAACAAATGGTGGTTTTCAGCCTAGTGCAATTAAAGATTCCGTGGGTAATATCTACTTCCCAACAGTGAGTGGTGTGGCAGTGGTTACAACAGAGCAAGTGAGTGATAAGAATGCAACACCTACCATTTATATTGAAAAGATTACTGGAAGTGAATTTGAACTCTCATCACCAGAAAAGGTAGAACTTTCATACAATGATACCTTTCTTGAAATCAAATACACGGCTATTAATTTCACAGATCCTGATAAAGTGAAATTTCGATATCGCTTGGCAGGCCTACATGAGAATTGGATTGATGTAGGGAGTGTACGTTCGGCTTTGTATACAAAAATTCCTCCTGGCGATTATACCTTTCAAGTTGTTGCAGCTAATAGCAGTGGAGTATGGAATGATGAGGGAGCATCCTTCAGAATAACAGTAGTGCCTCCTTTTTGGCAAACGGGTTGGTTTTACTTTTTTAGCATTATTACCGGTGTGATGGTAATAGTGAGCATGTACTATAGAAAAGTTCAGCAGCTAAAATCAGAAAATGAAAGACAGAAGCGATTTTCAGAACAACTCATAGAATCTGAAGAACAGGAAAGAAGGCGTATTGCAAACGAGTTACATGACAGTTTAGGTCAGCAGATCCTTGTAATTAAAAATAGGGCAGAGTTGGCTAAAAATTATCTAGACAACCCAATGGCTCTTCAAGAGCAACTGAACGATATCGTTGATAGTGCACAAAGTTCAATATCAGATGTTCGTACCATTTCACATGGTTTGCGACCTGTTCATCTTGAACGATTCGGCCTCACCGAAGCTATTATGAATTTATGCGACAATGTGAGACAGACTTCTGATATAGACTGGATTGTTGAAATTGACGATATAGACAATACTATAGAATCAGAAAAAGAAATCAATTTTTATCGTGTTATTCAGGAGGCCATTAATAATATTTTAAAGCACTCCTCAGCTACACAAGCTGAAATATTTGTCAAAATAGAAAACTCAGAAATTTCCACCACCATCATAGATAATGGGTCAGGGTTCAATCCAGATAAAAGGGAGCACAAAGAAGGCTTAGGACTTACGGGAATGATTGAACGAGTTGAATCATTAGGTGGGGTATTTAAAATTAATACAAATCATATAGGAACATCACTCTCTTTTAGAGTGCCAATTAACTCATGGGTAGAAAAATAAAATTATTGATTGCAGACGATCACCCACTAATGCTTAATGGACTTAAGCAAGTATTTGACTTAGAGGATGATTTTGAAGTTATAGAAGCAACTAATGGGGAGGAGGCCTTAGAGCTTATAAGAGAGCAAAAGCCAGAAATTGCAATACTAGATATAGAAATGCCCTTAAAAACGGGTATTGACGTAGCTAAACAAGCGCACTATGAGTCTCTATCTGTAGATATAATTTTTTTAACCATGTACAATGATGAAACAGTATTCAATAAGGCCATGGATATTGGGGTAAAGGGATTTGTGCTCAAAGAAAATACCGTATCAGAAATAGCTAACTGCGTAAGAACTGTTGCTGAGGGTAAATACTATTTAAGCCCCGTTATTTCTGAATATTTACTTCGCCGTAATTCAAGGCTTGCTCCTGAAGCAACGGATAAATATGGTATTGACTTGTTAACAGAGACTGAGCGGAAAATCATGAAACAGCTTACCTTAATGAAAACCAGCCAAGAAATTGCAGATTACTTCAACGTGAGTATTAAAACGGTTCAAAATCATCGTAATAACATTTGTAATAAACTGGGATTAAGTGGAGCACATGCCCTTCTAAAATATGCACTTAATCATGAGAAAAGATGGTAGCCTTACCATTTATATAGGTAGTTGTACCTAGAAGAATAGGTAGTTCTCTCTATAGATTATCGAAATCTATACACTCATTTTTCGGAAAATGTGAACAAAGTGGTTAGCTCTATAGCTAGAACCAGTTGAAAGGAATACATGAACGTTCTAATTGTAGACGACCATGGTGAGATACGACGATTACTGAGGCAATATATTGAAACAATTATCAGCAATGAGTTGGTTGTGAGAGAATGTGGAAGTGCTGAAGAGGCTATTTCAATATATCCACAGTTTAAACCAGATTTCGTTCTTATGGATATAGAATTAGGTGCAATGTCGGGGTTTGATGCTACTATACATCTAATGAAAATAGATTCGGAGGCAAAAGTAGTCATTGTATCAAGTCATAACTCCCCTCTATATAAAAAGAGAGCTAAAGAACTACAGGTTCAAGGCTATATCTGTAAAGATAATTTGCGTGAACTAGTTCCCATATTACATATGCTAATAACCAAATACCAATTGCGATGAAAAAGGCGATTACACTCATATATAAAACGATATTTATACTACTCATGGTTGGTGTGAATCCAGCCTTGGCTCAATTTTCGGGAGGTTCGGGAACGCAAGCTGATCCGTATCAGGTTGCAACTGCGGCTGATCTTGACAACGTTAGAAATTATCTCGACAGTCATTTTATCCTGACGGGAAACCTCGATTTAAGTACAGCCACAGGAGATCCTTCGGGGGATTTCTGGAATGCGGGGGCTGGCTGGATCGCCATAGGCTATGACGACACGAGTACCTTTATGCCCGTGGCTTTTACAGGCACCTTTGATGGAGGTGGCCATACTATACTTGGGTTGTATATGAGTCAAGCGGATAGTGCAGGGGTAGGGTTATTTAAATATTTGGGGAGCTTTGGGGTTATTAAAAATGTAGGCTTGGCGAATGTAGACATCACCGGGTTTACGAATGTTGGTGGGCTGATAGGTGGAACGGTTGTTGGGAACCCCGAAATGGACACCCTTCCAGTAATCGACTCAGTATTCGTTACAGGTACCGTAACTGGTGGAGATAATGTAGGTGGTGTGATTGGGAATCAATTTGCGGGGAATTTGAGCCATGCTTGGTCGTCGGCCACAGTAGTGGGAACCGGTGGGTTTGCCTACTATGGTGGATTAGTTGGTTATATGGATGGAGGGAGTATTTCGGAGAGTTACGCAACGGGGAGTGTTACAGAGTCGACAGGATTTGGGTCACAAGTGGGTGGTTTAGTTGGAGGTGCCGGTGGCGGTATTGCCCTAACCATCAGTGATAGTTATGCAACCGGAGCGGTAAGTGGCTACGATGATGTTGCAGGTTTAGTAGGGGCCGTATTCGGAGGGGTAACCATAACCAATTCATATGCAACTGGAGCGGTAAGTGGGGATGTATCTGCGGTGAACCTAGGGGGCTTAGTAGGGTTTGAAGATGATTACACATTGGAGACGCTAGGAAACACCTACAACAGTAGTTATTGGGATTCCATGACCACTGGCCAAGCCAGTAGTGCAGGGGGTACGGCAAAAACCACTACCGAAATGCAGACCCAAAGCACCTTTACGGGCTGGGACTTTACAGGGACGTGGCAGATGGATGGGTATCCTGGGTTGAGAAATCTAGGCTTTGGTCCGGCAAACTTTGCGCCAACAGCAACGAATGTAGTAGTGAGTAATACCTCGAACCCTGCACAACCGCCTGCGGAAGGGGATGTGCTCACGGTAAGTTATGATTACAACGATACCGAAGGAGATGTAGAATCAGGAACAAGTATTCAGTGGTACCGTGCCGATGATGGAGCGGGAACCAACGCGGTACTGATAGCAGGTGCTACGGGGACAAGCTACAGCGTAGCTGCAGCCGATGCAGGGAAGTTCCTACGCGTGGATATCACACCGAGTGATGGAACCAATACAGGTAGTACGTCATCTAGTAGTTATGTGGAGGTGCCAATTTTGAACACAGCACCTATAGTCTCAAATGCCGTGATAGATATCGTTGTAAACGAAGACAGTTCCGTAACTCCTATAGATTTTACCGATGTATTTAGTGATGCAGAAGACAATGATGCAGATTTGATATACACATTAGTTTCAAATTCTAACCCATCATTAGTATTTACATCGGTTGACAATACGCAAGATATTTTAGTAATACTTCTTCAATCTAATGCTAATGGTATAGCAGATTTTACTATACAAGCTGAAGACAGCGAAGGCTTAACCGTACAGGATAGCTTCACACTTACAGTTAATCCAGTGAATGATGGCCCTGAATTTACTTTAGCTGGAAATCAAACAATTTATGAAGATGATGGAGAACAAATAGTAGAGAATTTTCTTACTGTGAATTCAAAGGGTGGCACTGATGAGTCTGCTCAAAACTTAAGTATTCTTATAAATACTAATAATGACTCAGTTTTTACTAATCTTCCAACCATTGACCTTTCTACAGGAATATTAAGTTATACGGCGGCTCCTGATAGTAATGGAGTGGTCACAGTGTCCGTAACTGTGAGTGATGATGGGGGAACTGCAAATGGGGGTACAGATCAAACCATAGAGACTTTTGAAATCAACATTAGTGCTGTAAATGATGAGCCGTTTGCAAAAATAAATTACCCTAACCCAGTTGTGGACAATAATTCAGGACAATATGTGCAGGATCTTTTTATTGCATATTTCGAGCCTGGCCCTTCTAATGAATCCGGTCAGAAACCGTTGGAATATGCGGTTAGTACAGGAGATTCGAGTTTGTTCGAAGTGCAGCCTAAAATCGAAATTACTGGTACGGCACCTTCAGGTGGTTACCAATATGCGGGGACATTAACATTCACCCCTTCTCCAGATACCTCAGGTGTAGCTGCTATAACTGTTCAGGTCATTGATGACGGGGGTACAGAAAATGGTGGGGTAAACACCTATGAAATGGGATTTGTCATCACTATAAATCAGAGCAACAGAGCTCCTGTAGCTGAAAATGTACAAGTAGTTGGTTATCCTAAAATCGGAACTCAAATCACAGCAACATACGACTTTACCGATGCCGATGGTGATACAGAATCAGGAAGTACTTTCCAATGGTATCGAGCCGATGATGCAAATGGGGCAGGTGAGGTAGCTATCATTGATTCTACAGCGAAAACTTACACTCCAACCTCAGCGGATAATTTTAAATATCTAAGATTGGATGTAACTCCGAATGATGGAATGGATGCTGGTGCCACCATTTCCAGTGGATATATCTTGGCAAGTATATTTGATGGTGGAATTGGAACCGAAGCTGAGCCATTCTTGATTTCAACAGCTATACAGCTTGATTCTATCAGAACTTTGAATGATCCAATGGCTGGCATTAAAGATCATTTTAAATTGACTTCAGATATTGACCTTGATGTAGCTCCTTATAATCAAGGTGAAGGTTGGATTCCGTTAACCAGAGGTATTTCCATTGTATTTTCAGGGAGCTTAGATGGAAATAACCACACTATTAGTGGACTTTTTATTAATAACAATATTCAGGAGTATGTAGGCTTAATCGGGCATCACGTAGGAACTGTAAAAGATTTAAAGCTTACAAATGTTAATGTTACAGTTTCAAATGATAACAACGTTGGGGCAATTGGCTATGTAAGTGGCGGAATTGTTTCTAAAGTGCATGTAACAGGTTCGGTTACATCTACATCCCCTTCCTCAAATGGTGTAGGCGGTATCGCTGGAGCGTTATGGAATGATGGGGCTATTACAGAAAGTTCTTTTGATGGAACGGTTACCGGACCCATTGTTGGTGGTATTGCCGGTAATATTGAATCGTATGGCGATGAAAATACATTTATTAGCAAAAGCTATTCAATCGGATCAGTTTCAGGCGAACGAGCAGGTGGTATCGTAGGAGGTGTTAATGATGGAGGTACAATTTCCGACAGTTATTCACTGTCAACTGTATCAGGGAGTAATTTTGAAGGCGGTATTATTGGCTATAGTGTGGCAACCCAATCCCACAATTATTTCGCAGGCACACTTTCTGGTGTAGAAACCAATGCCCTTTGGAATTCAAACGGTATTGAAACTTCGAGTTTAACAAAATCGGCAATGAGAGATTCAATCTCATTTGCTAATGCTGGTTTTGATTTTACAAATACCTGGGCAATTATGACGGGGGACACCGTGAGTCATCCTTACTTAAAGGATAATCCACAAACACCGGTGCCGGGTAAGGTGAAAGCTAATTCTGCACCAATTGTGAGCACACCCATAACGGATGTTACGGTAGATGAAAATGCGCCAAATACAGTTATCGATTTAAGTGCAAACTTTAGTGATGCCGAGACAGCTTCGGGTGCACTTGCTTACACCATTGTATTGAACGACAATACTACATTGGTTACAGCTTCAATCGTTGGAAATACATTAACTTTGGATTATCACACCAACCAATTTGGAGTGGCGAATATCACGGTCAGCGCCAGTGATGGAGAGTTAAGTGTTGATGATAGTTTCATCATAACAGTAAATGAAGTAAACAATGCCCCTGTATTTGGTACTCCTTATGATTTAACTAAGGCGGAGTATGCTGGCCTGGAAAAAGAGTTTGCTTTGCCAACAGACACAACGGATTTACCCTATGATATCACTTTTAGTGCGGATGGTACCAGGATGTTTGTTGTAGATTTTTCTTTCATTCATGAGTATAAATTGAGTGTTGCGAATGATGTATCGACAGCAGCGCACTCAGGATTTGCAGAGGGAGTGAATACTTTTGAGCTAGCTAATCAGTCTCATCTTGGGGCTATGTCATTTAGCAGTGATGGATCCCAAATGTTTGTAATGGGAGGGGGTAATGGGTCTTTTATTTCAAAATTGAATTTAAGCGTTCCGTTTGATATCTCGACTGCGGTTTTCGCCGGTAGCGAGCAGGGGTACTATTTTAATCCTGATCGAGAAGCTTATACAACAGATTTCGAGTTTAACGCAGATGGAACTAAGATGTTCGCGCTTACTTATAATGGTAATGGACAAATTTCAACTAATGAAAACTCGGTGTTAGAATACAATCTTGGAGCAGCTTATGATGTATCTACGGCGGTGCTTGCTGATTCATTTAGTGTAGCTACACAAATAATTAATCCAAAAAATTTAGCCCTCAATAAAGATGGTTCAAAGATGTTTGTCAGTACCTCAGATAGTATAATAGTAGAGTATTCGCTGAGTACGCCCTATAGTTTGTCTTCTTCGGTATACAAAGCTAGTCATGAAAAAACTAATTCCAGTTTTTTATTGCATGAGGCGATAGCATTTAATGGAAATGGGACTAAGATGTTCTTGCTTGATTTGGGGACGTTTTCGGTCATAGAGTACAATATGGGAACTCCTGAAAAGGTAAGTTTTGCTGAGAACGAATCGGGCACAGTGATCGACGTGCAAGCCACCAATGGTGATGGAGGAGCTACGGATATAGGTATTACTTATTCCATAATTGGTGGTTTAGATGCAACAGCCTTTACAATAAATAGCGTATCAGGTGAACTAAGTTTCAATGCTATCCCAGACTTTGAAAATCCATCTGATTCAGATTCTGATAATGTTTATGAAGTAACCGTACAAGCCGATGATGGAGAAGTTTCAAATAATACAACTAGTATTACTCTAACAGTTACCGTTACAGATGTGGAAGAGAACAATGCTCCTATTTTTGCTACTTCTTATGATGTATCTACAGCAGTATATGCAGGTGATGAGGAAAAGTTTGATGTAAGTGCCCAAGATGTAAACCCACTGTCATTAGAGTTCAGTAATGACGGAATGAAAATGTTTGTACTTGGATATGATAATGCTGTTGTCGAGTATGAGTTGGGGGTAGCCTATGATGTATCTACAGCAGTTTATTCTGGAATCGAGGAAGAGTTTAATTTTGATGCTCAAGAAGTAACTACACATGATTTCACGTTTAATACTGATGGAACAAAAATGTATGTGATAGGTGTAGCGAATGATAAGGTGATAGAATATAACCTTAGTTCTGCTTTTGACGTGTCTACGGCTGTACATGCAGCTGGAGAAGGGTATTCTGTAGGTGTAGAGTTTACGAGGCCGTATGGTTTAACTTTTAACAGTCAAGGGACTAAGATGTATGTACTCGGCTCTAATGAAACTACGGAAGAGCTTTTGATTGTTGAGTATGTCTTAGGAATGGCTTTTGACGTGTCGACTGTTACACAAAGTGGGACAAGAAATCATTTTTCATTATTGTCTGAATTGATATCTCCAAAAGATTTAATCTTCAACGGAGATGGTACAAAGCTATTTGTTTTAGAAAATTCAGGTATATCTACAGATGGTTATACACTTGATGGATCTGTAGTAGAATATTCTCTTGGTACAGCTTACGATTTATCGACCGTGGTTTATGCAGGAGATGATCAAACAATTAATGTAAACAACCAAGAATCGGCTCCATATGGTATAGAATTTAATGCAGATGGTTCAAAAATGTATATCATTGGATTTACTGACTCAGTGTTAGAATATAATTTAGCATCAGGCACTCCAACACTTGTCAACTTTGCTGAAAACACTACGGGCACAGTGATCGACATACAAGCCACCGATGGCGAGGGCGGTGCCGCAGATGTTGGTTTAACTTATTCCATTGTGGGTGGTGCCGATGGTGACTTATTTGCAATAAATAGCTCAACAGGAGCACTTACTTTTAAAGCGGCTCCAGACTTTGAAAATCCATCTGATGTGGATGCTGACAACATGTATGAGGTTACCGTTCAGGCCGATGATGGGCAATCTTCAAATAACACAGCTAGTATAACCCTAACCGTTACCGTAACGGATGTGGAAGAAAGTAAATTCTTTATTGCTGATAACGGGGTTACCATTATTGCAAAACCGGGTACACAAGTGGGTGAAAGTGAAACATTAATGTATGATTTGGATAAGGATGGAGTTGCCGAGGAAGTGACTTTTACACTTAGAGACCGACAAGGAATTATTGCATTGCTGGATGAAAATGAAAATAATCCTGAACTTGCTCGTACGGTTACAACAGGAATAACTGATATGTCAAGTTTATTTGATTATAGAGAAAACTTTAATCAGAATATTGGGTCTTGGGATGTAAGTAGTGTGACAAACATGTCTCGAATGTTTGTTTGGTCTAATTTTGATCAAGATATTAGTAACTGGAATGTGAGTAACGTCACAACTACATATGCAATGTTTGGCTTTGCAACAAGATTCAACCAGGATTTAAGGAATTGGGATCTAAGCAGTACTATAAATACTGAGTTGATGTTTAGTAATGCATGGTCTTTTAACAATGGCTTTAGTCCAGGTGCTGCAAAAAGAAATAATAAAGGGGGTACGAATACAACAACATTAAACTGGGATGTTTCTAACGTCACCAACATGGCGAGCATGTTCCAAGGGGCAAAGTCCTTCAATCAGGACATAAGTTCTTGGGATATTTCGAGCGTGCAGTATTTTGATAATGCCCCTGATACATCTAGTACTCAGGCCAAAGTAAATTCTTCGGCCCCAGATTCAATCTCTGGTTTCCTAGTGGGTTCAGGCATGAGCTCTGATAATGTGAGTAAGATGTTTGTGGGGTGGAAAGACAAAGTGAATACTGCCGTACAAAGTATCAATATTGGAAGTATTGAACTTAACACTGAAGGGGCTACAGCACTCAGAGCCCTGCGTGAGTCGAGTAACATTGTAGTATCGTGGGGTGGGGAAGAAGGCGTAGATGACGAGCCTATATTTTCACCGCTTCCAGAACCTTTTGAGATCTTAACTGAAGATACCCGCATTCTACAGCTTTGGGATTATGTTAGCGATGCTTCCACTCCTGACAATGCCCTGAATTTCAGTTTTAGTGTAGTGTCAGATTCATTGCAAACCATAGGCTTCGATACCAACAGTGGAGAACTAGCTATTACAGCACCAGCTTATGCCGATACCTTCTTTGTGGCTATACAAGTGGCTAACATTGATAATATCGTAGCTTTAGATACCGTGGAAGTGCATTCAAGCCCAATGTTCACGAGCTCTGAAGATATGGTAGTGGATATCCCTACTGAGTTCGACTTAATGCAGAATTACCCAAATCCATTTAATCCATCTACGGTGATTAGATTTGGTGTTCCACAAGCAGGCGAAGTGCGCTTAGAGGTGTTCGACCTTCTAGGCCGTAAGGTAGCCACCTTGTTAAATAACGAACGCCGAAGTGCGGGATGGCATCAAGTAACCTTTGATGCGAGTAATTTGTCATCTGGAATTTATATATACCGAATTGCGACAGGTAATTATGTGAAGTCGCATAGAATGACCTTGATAAAGTAGTACCTATATTGACTTGTATCGCCTCAATCGAAGACTCGGTTGAGGCGTTTTTTAAATGGATCTAATCCTTTAAGGAGTTCAATACTTCTAGCTTTTTCCACTTTCTCTGTCATCATAATAAGTTGATATATGAGCATCTCTACGATGTTTATAGGTACTTGTACCTATAATAATGAGTACTAATACCTATGGACAATTGAACGGGTTGTCGTAATTTTTTTCATAAATTATCAATGAATTTTGTTCGGTGTGAGTAACACTATTTGTTAAAGAGTAAGAGAGGGTGATTCACGGGGTCCACTTATTTCATTTCAACAACCAAAGTGCAATCTCATAGAACATTTAAGAAGTATATTTCTGGTTGCGCAGCTTCAGAAAAGTCTACGCTATTATCATTGCTATTCGGATGAATATGCCCTGCAGAACTTGCTTCCTTTAAAAATTTCAAGCCAAAGAAGACAATGTTTGGCGTGATATTGCAAAAGCATAAACTTTGTACTCTCCCTTACACCAATAAGTAAATAACCAAATACGCATTTTATGAAAAAGGCGATTACACTCATATATAAAACGATATTTATACTACTCATGGTTGGGGTTAATCCAGCCTTGGCTCAATTTTCGGGAGGTTCGGGAACGCAAGCCGATCCGTATCAGATTGCAACTGCGGCTGATCTTGACAACGTTAGGAATTATCTCGACAGTCATTTTATCATGACGGGAAATCTTGACTTAAGCACAGCCACAGGAGATCCTTCGGGGGATTTCTGGAATGCGGGGGCTGGCTGGATCGCCATCGGCTATGACGACACGAGTACCTTTATGCCCGTAGCTTTTACAGGCACCTTTGATGGAGGTGGCCATACTATACTTGGATTGTATATGAGTCAAGCGGATAGTGCAGGGGTAGGGTTATTTAAATATTTGGGGAGCTCTGGGGTTATTAAAAACGTAGGCTTGGCGAATGTAGACATCACTGGGTTTACGAATGTTGGAGGACTGATAGGCGGAACGGTTGTTGGGAACCCCGAAATGGATACCCTTCCAGTAATCGACTCAGTATTCGTTACAGGTACTGTAACTGGTGGAGATAATGTAGGTGGTGTGATAGGGAATCAATTTGCGGGGAATTTGAGCCATGCTTGGTCGTCGGCCACAGTAGTGGGAACCGGTGGGTTTGCTTACTATGGTGGATTAGTTGGTTATATGGATGGTGGAAGTATTTCGGAGAGTTATGCAACCGGGAGTGTTACAGAGTCGACAGGATTTGGGTCACAAGTGGGTGGTTTAGTTGGGGGTGCCGGTGGCGGTATTTCCCTAACCATCAGTGATAGTTATGCAACCGGAGCGGTAAGTGGCTACGATGATGTTGCAGGTTTAGTAGGGGCCGTATTTGGAGGGGTAACCATAACCAATTCATATGCAACTGGAGCGGTAAGTGGGGATGTCTCGGCGGTGAACCTAGGAGGTCTGGTGGGTTTTGAAGATGATTACACATTGGAGACGCTAGGCAATACCTACAACAGTAGTTATTGGGATTCCATGACCACTGGCCAAGCCAGTAGTGCAGGGGGTACGGCAAAAACCACTACCGAAATGCAAACCCAAAGCACCTTTACGGGCTGGGACTTTACAGGGACGTGGCAGATGGATGGGTATCCTGGGTTGAGAAATCTAGGCTTTGGTCCGGCTAACTTTGCGCCAACAGCAACGAATGTTGTTGTGAGTAATACCTCGAACCCTGCACAACCGCCTGCGGAAGGGGATGTGCTAACGGTAAGTTATGATTACAACGATACCGAAGGAGATGTAGAATCAGGGACCACCATTCAGTGGTACCGGGCCGATGATGGAGTGGGAACCAATGCGGTACTGATAGCAGGGGCTACTGTGACAAGCTACACCGTAGCTGCAGCCGATGCAGGGAAGTTCCTACGCGTGGACGTAGTACCGAGTGATGGAACCAATACAGGCAGCGCAGCATCTAGTAGTTATGTGGAGGTGCCTGCAGGAAATACACCACCAGTTGTAGCAAGTGCCATTGCCGACTTTGCAGTAAATGAAGATGCCGCGGATAGTACTATAGATTTAACAACGGTGTTTGCAGATGGAGAGGAAGCTGCAGGTGAACTTACCTACACGTTGATCTCAAATAGTGATACCACTTTAATTTCAGCTTCTATAGATAATGTAACGGATCTTTTAACACTTTCACTCAAAGCAGATTCTTCAGGTACTTCAACCATTATCGTTCAAGCTGAAGATAATGAAGGATTAAGCGTACAAGATAGTTTCGTACTTACGGTAAATGCTGTAAATGATGCACCTGTTGTAAGCACACCAATTGCTGATGTAACGGTTGATGAAAACGCAGCAAACACCGTCATAGACCTAAGCACCAACTTCAGCGACGTGGAGACTACTTCAGGTTCACTAATCTACACGGTAGAAGTAAATGACAATCCTACTTTGGTAACAGCAACAATTAATGACTCTGCACTAACTCTCGATTATCAGACTAACCAATTCGGGGTAGCAAATATTACGGTGAGAGGAAGTGATGGAGAGCTTAGTGTAGATGACTCTTTTGTAGTTACTGTTAATGAAGCCAACAAAGCCCCGGTATTTGCCGAGAGCTATGATGTATCGACGGCGTTACACGCAGGAGAGGCGGAAGAATTTTCCGTAGGAGCCCAAGAATCAACCCCTCGCAGCATCACCTTCAATGGGGACGGCACAAAGATGTTTATAATAGGACCATCGGGCAATGCGGTAGTGGAATACGCGCTGGGGGTGGCCTGGGATGTATCCACGGCGGTATATGCGGGAGCGGAGGAGGAGTTCTCCGTAATAGCCCAGGAGACAGACCCAACTGGCTTGACCTTCAACGGGGACGGTACAAAGATGTTTATAATAGGACCATCAGGCGATGCGGTAGTAGAGTACACCCTGGGGGTAGCTTGGGATGTATCTACGGCAGTGTATGGAGGGTCGGAAGAAGAATTTTCCGTATCAGCCCAGGAGACAATCCCAACCGACTTCACCTTCAACGGGGACGGTACAAAGATGTTTGTGATTGGATTTAATGATGATGCAGTAGTAGAGTACAGTCTGGGGGTGGCCTGGGATGTATCCACGGCGGTATATGCGGGAATGCAGGAGGAATTTTCAATAGGAGCTCAGGAGACAATTCCATATGGTCTCATCTTCAACGGGGAAGGCACGAAGATGTTTATAATAGGACCATCAGGCGATGCGGTAGTAGAGTACACGTTGGGGGTAGCTTGGGATGTATCCACGGCGGTGTATAAAGGTGCGGAAGAGGAATTTTCCGTAGGCAACGAGGAGATATCCCCACTTGGTCTCACCTTCAACGGAGATGGCACAAAGCTGTTTGTGATTGGAGAAAATGGTATAGCGATCGTAGAGTACAGCCTGGCACCCGGCACTCCAAGAACTACTACATTTGCCGAGAACGGTACGGGCACAGTCATTGATGTTTTTGCCAACAATGGAAACGGGGGTGCTGCGGATGAAGGATTGACCTACTCCATATCAGGAGGGACAGATGGTAGTTTATTTAATATCGATGCTTCTACAGGTATTCTAACATTTAAAGCTGTACCTGATTTCGAAAATCCTGCTGATGCAGATGGTAACAATGAATATGAAGTAATTGTTCAGGCCGATGATGGCCAAGAAGTGAATAATACTTCATCCATTACCTTGACTATTACAGTTACCAATGCTAACGAGACGCCTTTTGTAACTACGCCAATTTCGGATGTGGTAGTTGATGAAAACTCTGGGGAATACAAAATAATTGTAAGTCCAAATTTTAAAGACCCGGAAACAGCATCAGAATTATTGTCTTACTCTGTTACTGCAATAGATGATCCAACCGTTGTTATTGGTTTATTTAGATCTGATACATTGAGCTTATATCCTCAACAAGACAAATTTGGAACTACAAACATTACAGTAAGCGCAAGTGATGGTGAGTTTTCAGTTGCAAACACATTTAATGTAACCGTGAACGAAGTTCTCTCCGTAAACCCTGCAAATGCTTTCATCACTACATGGACTACTACGGGTGTAGATGAAACAGTAACTATCCCAACAACTGGTGGCACAGAAATTACTGATTTTGATTTTACTGTTGACTGGGGCGATGGTTCTATTGAGCGATTTACAGGCGATGATCCGGATCCTTCCCATACTTACGCTACAGCGGGTACACATACCATACAAATAGAAGGGACTTTCCCTTACATGAATGCGGGTGCAGATGGAGATCTGAATCAATTATCTTCTATTGAGCAATGGGGTAATAATGCATGGGAAAACATGGTGAACACCTTCGCCTGGGCACGAAATATGGTATACAATGCCACAGATGCACCTAATCTGTCGAACGTTACTTCAACTGCGGGAATGTTTTTTGCCGCTGAAAAAGTGAATGGAGATTTAAGTAGTTGGAATACCTCCACCATCACCGACATGAGTTTTATGTTTGATGGAGCCACCATATTTAATGGCAATATTACCACTTGGGATGTATCTAGTGTGACCAATATGAAGGAAATGTTCCAGAATGCGGATTCCTTGAATCAGGACTTAAGTCAATGGAATGTATCTGCTGTAACCAATATGCAAGGAGTGTTCCAGGATACCGATTCTTTTAACGGCAATGTTTCCACTTGGAATACTAGCGCTGTTACAAACATGTTTGGTATGTTTGCAAATGCGGCTGCTTTCAATCAGCCTTTAGCAAATTGGGACGTAAGCAAGGTAACCGACTTTGGGGCAATGTTTTTGAATGCTGCTTCTTTTGATCAAGATATAAGCGATTGGAACATAAGTAGCGCCACCCGCTTGGATAACGGATCTTTCGGTTTTCTACAAGGAAGTAGTTTTTCTCAACAGAATTATGACATGCTCCTTCATAAATGGAATCAGTTAGCTAACCTGCCTGAAAATCTTTCGTTGAATGTAGGCTCTGCAAAATATGGCCCCGCTTCAGCAGCTCATGATAATCTAACTGGATTTAAAGGGTGGACACTGACCGATGGGGGTCGATACAATATGTTTGTTACCACCTGGGTAACTAGTACAGAACAGCCAACTATACAGTTAGGTACTGTTGGTGGTGAGAATATCACAGATTTTGATGTAGTAGTTGATTGGGGTGACGGAACGGTTGAACGATTTGTAGGTGACGCTCCGGTTATTACTCACACTTATTCAGAGTTTGGTACCGAAACCATTAGAATTGCAGGCATATTCCCTGAAATGAATGCAAGCGCGGAAGGAGCAACTATTTCAAATCTTCGCAGTGTAGTTCTATGGGGAGATATTCAATGGGAAAGTATGGCATCGATGTTTGCAGGGGCAGACAGTCTGGAGTTTAGAAACCTGGATACTCCAGATCTATCTTCTGTAAGTAGTATGGAAAATATGTTTTTCTCCCTAGGCATTCAGTCTTCATTTAACTCAGATATTTCAGGTTGGGATGTATCTTCTGTTACAAATATGGAGCTGATGTTTGCCGGAGCTAAAGACTTCAATCAGGATATTTCAGGTTGGGACGTAAGCTCCGTGACCAATATGGGTGGAATGTTCGCAGCTACCGAATCCTTCGATCAAAACCTTGGGAATTGGAATATCCAAAACGTAGACACCTTTGACTTTTTTGGTACTATTGGCTCATCTACAGTTCAAATAGAAATTGGCTTTAAGCAGGATGCCGAGTTATCTACTTCAAATTATGATTCCACGCTTATAGGATGGGCTGAAAAGGTTACAGCCAATAGTAATATTAAGATTTCGTTTGGTAATTCTTTGCGTTCAATCATTTCCACTTCAAGCTATAATAGTCTTACAGACCTTGGCTGGACAATTAACGATGGTGGTTCCTCTTCTGAATTTACAACTCGCTGGCAAACCACTTCACCCAACGAGACGGTTACTATTCCAACTGGTGGCGGAACTGAGATCACAGACTTCGATTTCATCATTGATTGGGGTGATGGTACAATAGAAACCGTCACTGGAGATGATCCTGATCCTATGCATACCTATGCAAATGCCGGAACCTATACAGTTATGATCGGTGGAGTGTTTCCACACATGAATGCAGAAGTGGATGGGGATCTTGATCAATTGATCTCGTTAGAAAGCTGGGGTTCAATTCAATGGGAAGACATGACTCGAATGTTCGCTTGGGCTCGAAATATGGTATACAATGCCACAGATGCTCCAGATCTTAGCAACGCAACATCAACGGCAGCTATGTTCTTTGCTGCTGAAAAGTTGAATGCTGACCTTAATAATTGGGACGTATCAACGATTACCGACATGAGTTTTATGTTTGACGGTGCAACAGCTTTCAATGGTGATGTATCAAGTTGGAATACTAGCAATGTGACTACTATGCGAGACATGTTCCAGTTTGCCACTTCCTTTAATCAGGATATTTCTGGTTGGGATGTGAGTAAAGTTACTGATCTGAGAAACATGTTGAACAACGCCTCAGCTTTTGATCAGAATCTGGGTGACTGGCAAATTGGTTCAGTAGAATTCATGCAAGCGGGGTCTCAAGGTTTCTTAGAAGGAACTGCACTTTCAATTATCAATTATGATTCTCTACTCATCAAATGGTCGGAACAAACGTTACCAATGAACCTAACCCTAGATGTTGACAGTACTAACTATTCTCGAAGATCTGAGCAGAGTCGCCAGAAAATAATCGATGCTTTTAACTGGACTATCATTGATGGTGGTATTGGGCTCAGCAAGATTGATTTGATAGCTCGCAACGATCGATTTTCCGTAGATTCCGTATTAATTATGGATGTTTTAGGGGATGATGTTCCACTTTCAGATAGTGAAGCAAATTTTACATGGACAGCAATTAATCTAGCAGATAGTACCAACTTAACAGGATTTGTAGCTCCAAGTTTTAATGCGGATAGCAGTTATTGGGAATTAGAAACTAGAGATATAAAATTAAATTATACCACTGGTGTTAATTTCAATATTTCAGTTGAAGTAGAAATCCCTGAATTAAGTGTACTTGAAACAGGTAAGGAGAACGTTGAACTGTACAATAACTTTTACTTCGCAGAAAATGGAGTAACCATCAAAGCACCAGATGCGGAGATTAACGAGCAAGGGTTTGTGATCATTGATGGAGAACCGGTGATACATACTAAGCGTGATCGTGCAGGCTTGGAATCACTTAGAAACAAAGATGTGAATAATCCTGAGTTTGTTACATCAGTTACTACAGGTATTACAGATATGAGTAACCTCTTTAGACCGGTTCAAGTTAATTTGTCAGGAGGGGGCAAAAAATATGTCTTTAGGGATTTTAACCAAGATATTAGTTCATGGGATGTTTCTAGTGTTACTAATATGGCTGGAATGTTTTCAGGTAGAATCATAGACTATTATTGTGAGCCTCATATCTTTTATGGGTCGTCATTTTGTCATGGTCTCATAGCGGTTCCATTTAATCAAGACATTTCAAATTGGGATGTTTCAAATGTAACTAACATGAGTGAAATGTTTCTTAATGCTACAGACTTCAATCAAGATATTTCAAACTGGGATGTATCGAAGGTAACTGATATGAGTAGAATGTTTTATAGAAAAGAATATGCCTTAGTTTTGTGGGGTAAAAGTGCATTTAATGCCGATATCTCAAGTTGGAATGTTTCTTCTGTGAGAAATATGGAACATATGTTTTACGGCTCAAACTCATTCAATCAAAACCTTAGTAACTGGGATGTATCAAATGTAACTAATATGAATGGTATGTTTAATGGTGCATCATCTTTCGATAATGGAAATAGACCCGGCCAAAAAACAAAGGTGGGTAATGGCAAAGAAGTAGTTAGCAGCTTGAATTGGAATGTCTCACAGGTCACCAACATGGCGAGTATGTTCCAAGGGGCGGAATCCTTCAATCAGGACATAAGTTCCTGGGATATTTCGAGCGTGCAGTATTTTGATAATGCCCCTGATACATCTAGTACTCAAGCCAAAGTAAATTCTTCGGCCCCAGATTCAATCTCTGGATTCCTGGTGGGTTCAGGCATGAGCTCTGATAATGTGAGTAAGATGTTTGTGGGGTGGAAAGACAAAGTGAACTCCGCCGTACAAAGTATCAATATTGGAAGTATTGAACTTAACAGTGAAGGGGCTACAGCACTCAGAGCCTTGCGTGAGTCGAGTAACATTGTAGTATCGTGGGGTGGGGAAGAAGGTGTAGATGACGAGCCTGTATTTTCACCACTTCCAGAACCATTTGAGATCCTAACTGAAGATACCCGCATCCTACAGCTTTGGGATTATGTAAGCGATGTTTCCACTCCTGACAATGCCCTTAAATTCAGTTTTAGTGTAGTCTCAGATTCATTGCAAACCATAGGCTTCGATACCAACAGTGGAGAACTAGCTATTACAGCTCCAGCTTATGCCGATACCTTCTTTGTGGCTATACAAGTGGCTAACATTGATAATATCGTAGCTCTAGATACCGTGGAAGTGCATTCAAGCCCGATGTTCACGAGCTCTGAAGATATGGTAGTGGATATCCCATCTGAGTTCGACCTAATGCAGAATTATCCAAATCCATTTAATCCAACCACGGTGATTAGATTTGGTGTACCCCAAGCAGGCGAAGTGCGCTTAGAGGTGTTCGACCTTCTAGGCCGTAAGGTAGCCACCTTGTTAAATAACGAACGCCGAAGTGCAGGATGGCATCAAGTAACCTTTGATGCAAGAAACTTAGCTTCTGGGATCTACATCTATCGCATTAGCACAGGAAATTTTGTGAAATCGCATAGAATGACCTTGATTAAATAATACCTGTCTAGGAAAAAATTAAAGCCTCTAGCATCTTGATGTTGGAGGCTTTTTTTATGGGTTGTTTATGTAAGTAATATAGATATAAGGTTAAAAAAGTTTGCCAGTTTTGGTTTTATAACTCATTAATTAAAAAGTGCTTATATGATGTTATAAGCTGGTGTATGAGTACAAGTGCCTATACGATTGAGTAGTCTTATCTATTGAACGAGCCTATCTAATTGAGAAACTTGTGGCTAGTAATTTGATACTAGCGTATTGGTTTTAGGGGTACAGTTTATTCTATGGGTATCACAACGCTTGTGGGGAGCAAATGAGAGACTACCATAAGTGAATCAGCAATTAAGAGTACTGTAAAGGATTCTATCAGCTGAAGGATGTGAAAGCACACGGTGGTACGAGATACCACCACTCATAGATAACTTGGAGTTCATCTAAACCAGGCGCGATAAACAATGGATTGCTTATTGCTATGGATTGTATAACAACTGGTTTAACTCATTACGAGTTTAAAAGCCCATCAAATACTGAGGATTTAACGCTAGTACTGCGCCCTCAGATTAGTACATCTATATCATTTCGAAATTCATTGAATCATTCATTGAATCCCTATCACATCTTAGTCTTATTAAAATGAAACAGCTATTCGGAACGGTATTTTTGGCCATAATTACGGTGTTTAGTGGGTTAGCTCAACCTGCAGTAACAGCCGTATCGCCACTAAAGCATAGTAACGATATTAGCACCGACGCTAATATTGTAATTACTTTTAGTGAAGCCATGGATATGGCCACTATCGACACTTCAACCATTATTGTAACTGGAAACTTCGGCACCATATATAGCGGTGCTTTTAGCACAAGTGGAAATCAAATAACATTCGACCCTTCTCAAGATTTTAAAGTTGGGGAAGAAATTAGTGTTATGATTACTACCGGAGCACAAGATGCTACAGATAATACCCCATTAGCTAGTGCTTATTATTACGGTTTTAAAACTACCAACAATAGTATTGGTGAATTTAAAGCTCCAGTTGATTATACCGTAAAAGGTGCAGGAAACTATGCAAACTACACTTCTGTAGCTGATTTAAACGAAGATGGATATCTCGATTTAGTGATTGCAACACCTCTCCAAAATGTGGTTACTGTGTTCATTAACAATGGAGATGGGACTTATGGTGCAGGGACTGATTTAGCTACCAATCAGTCGGTTTTTGAACTATCAACGGTTGATGTTGATAAGGATGGTGATAATGATATTGTAACTGCGAACAATGCTGCGAACAGTTTGTCGGTATTTTTAAACAATGGTAGTGGAACAGGTACCTTTGCAGCTCGAACAGATTATGGCACTTTAATGCAATCGCCGGCAAAATCTCAAGTTGCCGCAGACATGAATGGTGATGGCTTTGTAGACATTATTCAATCCAATATTGATTCGGACAGTCTACATGTTTTTCTAAATGACGGAACGGGATCTTTTAATGCTGAAAAGGGCGTTGCCACGGGTGCAAGTGTTTCTTCTTTAAAAGCCGTTGATTCCGATTATGATAACGATATTGATATACTTGTTGTAATTGGTACCTCAAGTTTACTTCAGGAGTTCACGAATGATGGTAGTGGTACACTTACTTCAGGTTCTTCTTGGAGTGTTGGAACAAATCCAGTTGCCTTAGCTACCGCAAATGTAAATGGCACCACTGGACGAGTTGACGCTATGGTATTGGCACTTGATGTAAACCGAGTGGATGTTAATTACGACCAATTTGGGGCCTCATATATCGGTACAAATACCACCACTGTAGGAACTTCACCTACTTGGATAACAGCACTGGATGTGGATTCAGATGGTGATCAAGATGCGGTGGTAACAAATGGTGTTGGCAATAACCTATCCATATTATCGAATGACGGCACTGGAGTTTTAACGGAGTCTACATTTAGTTTAAACTCAACATATGGTAATCATATAACATCAGCTGATGTTGATAATGATGGTGATTTAGATCTTATCACAGCTAATGGGAATGGTACTTTCTCAGTTGTGGAAGCGTACACAGGGCCTGAAGTGGCATCGGGTACACCACAAAATGGTACGTTTGGCATTGGTGCTGCTAGTAGCATTACTCTAAAATTTAATGATGCTATAAACGCTACTACTTTAGATGAGAGTAGTATTCAAGTAACAGGATCTATTCGAGGGTCATATTCAGCTTTGTATAGCTATTCATCATTAGATTCTACAGTGACTATTACAGCAGATTCAACTTTTCTTGCTGGTGAGCTCATCAAAGTAAGCGCGAATGGAAATGTTGAAAGTAGCACAGGTGCTGCAATGCAGAATCCATTTACTTTTGCATTCTTGAGCAGTGCAGGGTCTGGAGGATCTTATGGTGCAGGTACAGCATACGCTGCGGGATCTGGTGCGGATGATATCGTTGTTCGGGATTTTAATGCTGATGGTATTGAGGATGTAGCAACTGCTAACTTCACAGCTGATAGTATTTCTATTTTATTAGGAGTCGGTGATGGTACATTCGGAGCGGCAACTCAATATTACGCCGGTAATGAAGTAACAGCTTTAGATGCTGGAGATGTAAATGGTGATGGTAACTTAGATATCGTTACTGTAGCTAATGAATCATTGGTATCGGTATTTACTGGTACAGGAAGCGGAACATTCTCTGCACGTACTACCCAATCTATTTCAGGGATTGGTACTGATATAACCCTTGCTGACTTAGATGTTGATGGCGATCTAGACATCATCTATTCAAGTTCAGGTTCATTGAGACGTCAAATGAACGATGGAACAGGTACTTTCTCAACAGAATGGAATTTGAGTTCAAGCGACATAAATGTAGAAGTAGTTGACTTAAACAACGATGGGATATTAGATGCTGCTTATGTAGATAATAATGCCGGTATTTCAACTTTTAAAACCAGCTCGAATGTTGGCACCAGCACTCCTTCAACAAATACTTATACGTTGAATGCAGTTGCAGGTGCAGTTAGAACGGGCGACTTTAATGGCGACGGGTATTTAGATGCTGTCGTTTCTATAGCCGGGAAAATTGCATACTACCAAAATAATGGTGATGGTACCTTTGCAGCTAAAGCCGAAACGTCTTTGACCGAATATTTCGTAGCTGATGACCTTCAAGCTATGGATATAGATGGTGATGGAGACTTAGATGTTGTGTTAGCAAATAGTACTAACGATAATTTTGTAGTTCTTACAAATGATGGTTCTGCTTCATTAACTGAAACGGAAATCATTTCTTCAGGAGATGCTCCCAAGTCGATTGCCCTTGCTGATGTAAACAAAGATGGAGTTACAGATGTATTGAGTGCTAACTATAATACAGGGCAACTTTCTGTTCACCTTGGTGGTGTTCAGCCAGCGATTGTTTCTAGAACGCCGGATGTGTATAGCCTATCTGCAGACACCTCTGCAAACATTGAGGTAGCTTTTAATACAAGCTTGGATCCTACTACTGTAAACTCAACCAATGTAACCGTTTATGGTTCCAAAACAGGGAGTATTGATGGTTCAGTAAGTTATACAGGAGGAACAAATACAATTTCTTTTGATCCAACAAATACACTTAATCCAGGGGAAGAAATCATTGTAACACTATCTCAAGCAATTAGTTCAACCCAAGGCTTGAATCTAGAAGATGAAGTGAGCTACTCATTTACAGTGAAGAATTATGCGGCTGAAGTTTACCTAAGTGAAGCGACTTATAATCTTACAGGTTCTATGAAAATTCAAACCATGGCTACGGCCGACATGGACGGTGATGGTGATCTAGATATAGTAAATGGAATAAACTGGCCATATGCTATATCTGTTGCTTTTAATGATGGGAATGGTGGATTTGGCACTGTGGATACAACTACTATTTCGAATAATTCACCCATCGCATTGAAAGTAGCCGATATGGATAATGATGGTGATTTTGATGTAGTTATTACTCAAAGGGTATCTTCAAATACTAATATCTTAACCTATTCAAACGATGGTGTAGGCGGTTTAACGTTGGTTGAATCGTTTACATTAACGGGAGATTTAGCTTACGGAATTGATGTGAAGGATATTGACGCGGATGGGTATGTTGATATTCTGCTTGCTGGAAACTCTACTCAAAACCTGATCAAGTTAACCAACGATCAAGATGGAACATTTACTCAAAGCACAGTTTCAATGGCATTTGGAAATAGCCCAGATCGCTTAGAAGCTTTTGATGTAGATGGTGATGGTGATATAGATTTGGTTAGTTCGGATTACAATGATAACACCATATCTGTATTAAAAAATGACGGTTCAGGCACCTTCGCCGCTCGCGTTAGTTATGCTGTTACAAATAGGCCGAGTTACCTAAGAACTGGTGATTTGAATGGTGATGGGGCTCTAGATTTAGTGGTGTCTGATAATGATGGAGACGCATTCACTGTAATGTTAAATCAAGGAAGTGGAGTATTTAGTGCTTCTCAAAGCGTTGCTTCTTCTGTTCGAGACATCAAACTCTATGATTTTGATGGAGATGAAGATTTAGACATCATAATCCGCGATTCACAACGATTAATGGCATACCCTAATGATGGATCTGGATCATTTTCTAGCTTCCAAGAAATAAACTTTGGTGGTTATATGTCTGATTTTGAGTTGCTTGACTTAAACAAAGATGGGGCATTAGACTTGGTATATGGTGAAAGTAGTACCATTAAAACGACCTTGAATATGCCTAAAGTTGAAGTTGTGTCGGCAACTCCAGCACCTAATGCATTAGGAATTACGGTGTCAGATAATGTGACCATCACCTTCAGCAAAGACATGGACCCAGCTACTCTTACTAGTAGTAACGTACATGTTAGAAGTACTACTTCAGGTGTAATAGATGCGGTGTATACTTACAGCGCAGGTACAAAAACGCTTACCATTAACCCTAATACTGATTTTAAAGTAGGTGAAGAGTTAATTATTACTGTAAGTACAAACGTAACAAATTTGGATGGTGTAAAACTCTTCCAACCATTTATTAGTTCGTTCACAACCGCTGCTTCTGGTTTTGGTACCTTTGTTTATAGAGACTCAACCGATGTGAGTGCATACTCTAGTTTAAGCATTATGCGAGGTGCCGATGTAGATAACGATGGTGACATTGATTTGATAGCGAATAATGGTTCGTCTATTGAAGTATTCAAAAATACGGCAGGTACTTACAGTCATTCCTCTACTATTGCGATATCTAGCACTGAGAAGCTCATGCTTGATGATATTGATGGCGATGGAGATGTAGATATCGTATCCAAGCCATATGGTGATAATCACTTGTTTTCTAATGACGGTACGGGTGTATTCTCTATTGCTGATACGATTAGCACAGTTACTTTTTCGAACTATGAACATATCTTGGCAGATATTAACAGTGACGGTTACCCTGATATAATCCATTTACAAGGAAGCCAACTAATGTATTATAAGTTTGGAGCTGGTGATTTTAGTTTCCCAACCAGTGGTTATTCTACAATGCAACATGAAAGTTCAGGTACAGGCTTTAATTCAGATCATATTGCCGCAGGCGACATCGACAACGATGGGGATATTGATATCCTAGCCACTGAAAAAGGGCAGTCTAAGTTACTGGTAATGACCAATTCATTGGGCTCCTTTGAAGGTACGGCCATGTACGAAGTGGGTACTGATCCAGAGGAAATTAGAATTGCTGATTTCAATGGTGATGGCTTCAATGATGTAATAGTAATGCGTTCTGATAGTTATGCCTTCACAGTATTAGTAAACAATGGTGATGGTACCTTCGGAACGGCAAACGATTATGGTCTAGATGCCAATGCTTTCTTGAATGATGTGTATGTAAAAGATATAGATGGCGACAATGATATAGACATTGTTATATACTACGAAAATGATCTCACTGGAGGTCAAGAAATTCTGTTTGCATACAACAATGGTAGTGCAGTATTTGGAAACCAAAGTTTATTCAAATATCCAAATTCTTCTCCATATAGTTATGGTTCGTTCCCTAACGATCTCGTATTTGTAGATGTAAATGGTGATGCGGCATTAGATGTAATTACCCATGCGGCCGACTATAATGCTGCGGGGAATAGAGTATTACTTACGGCATTAAATGAAGAGGTTATTGCAACAACACCAACTCTAGCAGCAAGTAATATATCAGCTAATTCAACGGCTACATCTTCAGTAATAAGCTGGACAAATGGAGATGGCAATCGTCGCCTGGTAGTTCTTAAGGAAGCAAGTGCTGTGGATGCTATCCCTGCTGATAGCGCGAATTATAACCCGCATCCAGTATTTGGTTCTGGAACTCAATTAGGCACTGGTAATTATGTAATCTATGCCGGTGCTGCAAACTCAACGGCTGTTTCAGGACTTCAAGCTGAGACGGAATACTATGTAGAAATATTCGAGATGAATGGGTTGCCGGGAGCTGAAAAAATACTAACAGCTTCAACTGCTGTTGGTAGCTTTACAACAGCACCTCCACCAACCATCTGGAGTAAAAATGATTCTACCTTTACCTTTACGAAAGCTAATTATGCCGACGCTACCGATCCTGCTAATCAGGACAAGGTTTCCGAAACGGTTTGGTTTACCAGAGGTGATGACAGAGGTTTTTACAATGCGGCATTCGAAACTAGCTATTCAAGTTCATCCTCACCAGAAGGTACATTGTGGGCATTGGGAACAACTGATGACCTATCTACCTTAACTTTTAATACATTCGAGAATACTCTTCAAGGTGCAATTGGAGATTATATAGAAGGCACTGATATGGTAGTGTATGTAGAAGCAGAAAACTTATACTTTGATATTAACTTCTCTTCTTGGTCTTCTGGTGGCAGTGGCGGTGGGTTTAGCTACACTCGTGCTATAGGTCCTGAACCAAGAACAGAAGAATTCACCTACGAAACAGTAGCTGGTAGTGCTCTTGAATTTGATTCAAATACGAGTTATGCAGAGTATGTGAATATTAACACAGATTATGTTCCTGCCAACTTTACTACTGAAATGTGGGTGAAACCATCTGCTTTAAACACCGAGCAAGTGATTCTCTCTTACAGTAGTGATGATGTAATGATAGGGATTAATGCCTCAAATCAATTTTACGCATCCCATAACCAACCAAGCGTTGGTGGTGGCGGCGGTGGTGAAGGAGGCTTTGAACCAGAAGCTCCAACTAGTATGTGCTGTGGGCCTGGTCCAGCACCTTCAAATAAGATTGAGACAACTAGTTCAACTCTTGCTACAACGGATGCTTGGTATCACATCGCCGTTGTTGGTGAGACCAAAGGTTTGCTCACACTGTACATAAATGGAGTTGCTGAAGATACCGTTTCAGCAGACTTACTTGTTGCTGATGGAAGTGCTTGGAGGTTAGGTGCTCATAGATTTAATGGAAATGACTTCTATGGAACCGTCGACGAACTTCGCATTTGGGATGTAAAACGCACAGAATCTGAAATACGATCATTTATGCACCGCACCTACGAAGGTCAACAAAAATACCTACGTACTTACTTACAGTTCAACGATGGCAGTGGAAGCACGGCTACCGATGGAACGGGTAAAATGGATGGTTTTATCAATAACTCTAACGGTTGGGTAGTTTCTGAAGCACCAATAGGCCAAGGAACTATAGAGGAAGCCAATGATTTCCAAACAGGTTCAACAACCATCGGTAAAACAACCCTATCTATGGGCGATGGTTTCGATAACCCAGTTGATGTTCAGGTAACCGAAATATCTGGGGATCCTAATAGCTTCCCAGCAGGTGTTACTTCAACAATTGGTGGCACGTACTTTGTGATCAACTTATATGGAGATCCTGGTACATTCTCAGCTGATCTTACACTGAACTATGGTTCTGGTGCAATTACACCAGAGCAAGCGGCTATGCCATCTCAGATAAAACTATTCAAAAGAAGTTCAAATTCTTCGGGTAGTTGGACAGACTTAGGCGGCGCTTCTTCAGCAAATGCAACTACTGGTGAGGTAACCTGGACAGGTATTACTTCCTTCAGCCAGTTTATGTCGGTTTACAAAGAGTTCGATCTAATTCAGACTCCTGATACCACACTCATCAGCTATAATGATAGTACACTTACAATCCCTGGTAGCTTCTTCAACTTCGAGGCCAACTATATTGATACAACGATGACTATCACTTTAGATGAAGCCATTGAAGGTACCTTATTCATTGATAACAACAGTGATAACGTATTCAATTCAGGCGATGTAAGTATCACTTCTGCACAAACAGAATCATATTTACCATCAACAGGTTCGCTGAAATATGCTAACTCCCTAATGAATACAGATTCGTTAACCATTCGCTTGAATGCAGGTCAGTTTAGCGACTCAATAAAAGTGGCAGTAGCTACACTAAAAGCGAATCCACAGTTGCATCATACGGCTGATCAAAATGGTTGGTTCATGTTATCTAACCCAACAGATGTTACAATCAACGACTGGTTAGGAAGTCTATGGACACAAGGTGCTGTTAACTCAGATGCACCAGGTGCAGGCCCAACACTGTATACCTTTAATCAGGATAGTGCTTTCTTCGAGCCGATAACTACCGATTTGGATACCACTAAATTGGCAGCTGGACAAGGATTGTTAGCATATTTATTTGCTGATGATGATTTCTTAGATGGAAACCCACCTGCAAACGGTGGATGGCCTAAGCTGTTGCCGAATTACGGTAATCCATTTACTACCGATAATATTACAGTAACCATTAAGAACGTAGATAAAGACAATTCTACTACAACAAATGGCGATGAGGGTTGGGCTCTTATGGGTAACCCTTATGGGTGGAATATTAGCGTAGATTCACTACTCAACACCATTCAAAGATCGGATGCTAGTGCAAGTAACTTCATCTATAGATGGGATACTCAAAATGGTGAATACGTAGTAGCTGGTTCAGGACAAATCAGTCCATATGAATCGTTCTTCGTTCGCTTAGTTACTTCAGGAGTAACTGCTAATGTTGAACTAGGATATGATGACCATGTAGTGGATGCAGGTTTAAAAGCTGTAAACGAACAGAAGGATATACCTACACTTGCATTTAACTTAGCTAGTGAAGGTTCAGACAAAGTGAGTAAGAGTACAGTTCGCATAATGCCAGAATCAATGATTGGGGCCGATCGAAATGACGCGTATTACTTACAACCACTATCCGCACAATATTCAAATCTCTTCTCGAAAGTAGATGACTTGAATATGGTAATTAACACAGTACCTGAGTCGCTTGGCGAGATGATTGAAATTCCATTCTACCTAAATACTAATGTAGGTGGCACGTTTAATCTAAGTTGGGAAAGTTCTGAATTACCAGACGATTGGAAAATTACGATAGTTGATCTGCAAACCATGCAGGAATACGATGCTCGTATTGAAGAAGCCATTCAGATTACGAAAAAGGTAAAAACCACCACTGACTCAGATTTAAATAGCCTTGCTAAGGCAAAAGCATCAACAAGTGAGCAACCAGTGTATCTAGTTAGAATGGAACCTAGTACTTCCGTTTCAAACGAAGAAGTTGTTGACATACCAGATGCGATTGAGCTTCGTCAGAACTATCCGAATCCATTTAACCCAAGCACAGCTATTCAGTTTGGTGTTCCAATGGCTGGGAAAGTAAAACTTGAGGTATACGATGTACTTGGTAGAAAAGTAGCAACGCTTATCAATAATGAGTTTACCTCAGCAGGAAGGCATACGGTTACTTTTAACGCAAGAGACCTTGCCTCTGGGATGTATATCTACCGTTTAGAAGTGAACGGTAAGGCTCTCATCCAAAAGATGACATTAATTAAATAATCATTAATCCACCTATGATTACAGTATCCAACCTGAGGGGGTTGGGTACTGCTTTTTTAGGACCAAATCTTAAAACTATGAAGTATCTATTTAGCTTTTTTATAACGATCGCATTATTACTGCTACTGTCTAGTTTACTTGCAGCACAACCAGGCATGCCAACGACTCCAGCACAAGCACCGATCGACGGTGGCTTAGGCTTACTTGCAGCCGCAGGTGGAGCGTACGCTTTTAAAAAATTACGAAGCAAAGAAACGGAATGAGACCCAAACGTCAGGTTGCAATCACATTCATTGTAATCTTATTGTTTCAATCCAATATGAGTTACAGTCAAGGGGTACCAGGGCCTCCTTCTTTTCCTTCTAACCCGAAACAAGCTCCTATAGATGGTGGCTTAGGGTTATTAGCGATAGCAGGGGGAGCCTACGCGTACAACAAGTTAAAATCTTTAGAGAGGGAGTAAAGATTAGATTGACAATGAAGTGAATTTAATATCTATATGAGTAAACCCTCGTATTTGACCGTGCGAGGGTTTTTTATTTCTACCCTGCCCTCATCGTTTCCCGATTGCTGAAGAAGGGGGGTGACGTCTTGATTGGTTGACTGGTTGCTAAGAAAGAGAAAAGTGTTAATACCCTGAAATACTTTATTTGCTCCCATCATCTCCAGCGTTAGAATTGAGCAGGAATTGTCTTCATTTTGCATAGCGTCAGAGAAGCAGAACATGCGCCGCGACGTAAGGATTGCGGAGCGGAATTGCATGTTGTGCCTGACGCGGCTAATGAAGGCCCGAAGCAATTCTTGCTGGTGGTTTTTGCTCCCCTTTTGTCCACACAAAAGGGGAAGAGAAAGTGATTGTGTTTCTGTAGCTTAAGAAAGATCGTGATCGGATAGCTTAAGGATAGTATCGTGATAAGCGAAGCTAGAGCTTCTAGGATGCGTTCCCAACGTGGACGTTGGGAACGAGGTAAAAGATGTGGTCATCCTGAACTTGATTCAGGATCTGTAGGGGAATAGCTTTGAACAGTATGGCCCAATAACAACGCTTCACTTCGTTGGTGAGGATCCATAGACTTCTCGTATTCACACGAAGTGATAAAGCACAATAGGGCTATGATACATCATCAATGATAATCTCTGTTAAAACTCGTACCATCACGTAACTATTCATCAATGAAAGCGTTTTGAAGCTTTCTCACATAAAACAGAATTAAAAATGATACGAATGAAGCACCTATTATATGGAGTGTTTGCTCTTGGCTTAGTATCTGCCTGCTCACCTAAAATGGCAGAGACTGGAAGTTCAACTCAGGAAGCACCAGCCGAACAAACAGCAATAGTAAGCAGCCTAGACTTAGTGAATGTTAACAACGACCGAGTTTGGGTAGAAGTGAATCCCGGAAAATTATCTCAGAACACAGTCACCTTCCGATTGCCAAAAGTAGTGCAAGGAACTTATGCGATTAGTGATTTTGGTAGTTTCGTAGATAGTTTAGTAGTAACAGCTTATGACGGAAGTAGCCTGCCAGCAACAAAGCAAGATGCCAATACATGGATTATAGATTCAGCTCAACAATTGGATAAAATAGGGTACTACGTAAACGACACCTATGATATTGAAGGCACCGAAAAACCCACTCCATTTTCGCCATCTGGGACGAATATCGAAGAAGACAATTTTGTATTAAACTTACATGGTTTTATCGGCTATTTCGAAGAGCTCAAAGACAATAGCTATACCATTTCAGTGACTGCGCCTTCTTCACTGAAAAAAACTTCGGCACTACCAGTAGCGGCCTCTTCTACCGATACCAAAACGAATGTAACTACTGATATTTACTTGGCCGAACGCTATTTCGAAGTCACTGACAACCCAATGTTCTATGGAGATTTGGATGTGGAGACATTCCAAGTAGGGGACATCGAAATTGTGTTGAGTGTGTATTCACCCAATGGATTACATACCGCGGCAAAAATTAAAGATACTGTTTTCAAGATGATGGAGGCGCAAAAAGAATATCTAGGTGATATGAACAGCACGCCTCGTTACGACATCTACCTGTATTTAGCTCCTCAGTCACCTACAGCTCCTCAAGGCTTTGGAGCCTTAGAACATCACACTTCAACAGTAGTGGTGCTTCCAGAAGCTATGCCAGAGGCGAATCTTGCAAGTGCTATGATTGATGTAGTATCACATGAATTCTTCCATATCGTAACCCCATTGAGTGTGCACTCTGAAGATGTTCATTATTTCGACTACTACGCACCCACTTTCTCAAAACACCTGTGGATGTATGAAGGTGTAACGGAATACTTCGCCAGCCACTTCCAAGTATATGAAGATCTTCAAACTGAACAAGAGTTTTACGACAAAATTCAGGAAAAAATAGAGACTTCACTAACCATGGACGATGCAATGAGCTTCACTAAAATGAGTGAGCTTATTATTGATGAACCGTATGCGTCGAACTATTACAATGTGTACATGAAAGGTGCATTGATAGGAATGTGTATCGACATCTTGATGCGTGAAGAAAGTAATGGCCAGCGTAGTATGCTCTCGCTAATGAAAGAATTGTCTGAGAAATACGGTAAAGAACAGCCGTTTGAGGATGATAAACTCATTGCTGAAATCACTCAAATGACGTACCCATCAGTTGGTGAGTTTCTACAAACACATGTAGTGGGCGATACTCCGATTAATTATGAAGAATTCTTCGAGAAAGTAGGATTATATTATGAGCAAGAAGAAGTGCAAACAGCCTTTTTCTTTGAAGGACAGGTTCCCTTCATTGATGCCAATCCTCAATCTAAAGAAGTATTCTTCCGCAATATAAAACTGAACTCTTCTTTAGAAGCTTTAGGTGTTGAAGGCGGAGATGTAATAAAGTCTATAAATGGCACTGAGTATAACTTAGACAACATTCGAGCTTTGCTGCCAGCTTCAATGCAGTGGACACCAGATACAGATATTACAATGGTTGTACTTCGTGATGGGGAAGAAGTAACCCTTTCTGGTAAAGTGGGTTCACCTACACTTACTAAAACCAAGCTTCGTGAAAACCCTGAGGCTACGCAAGTTCAGCAATTATTAAGAAAGCGTTGGTTAGGGAACTAATCGAAATACTTTGCTTATAGAAACTCTAAAGCCCTTCTTCATCGAAGGGCTTTTTTTGTGCTGAATACCTCGTACCTTTGCACCCAAATAAATTACTCTATGACTATTTTACTTTTTGTTGTTGGATTAGTAGCGCTAATTGGCGGTGCGGAAATATTTCTAAAAGGTGTAGATCGATTTGGATTGAAATGGGGCATTTCTCCCATTGTAATGGGATTAACCGTGGTAGCATTTGCTACAGGTGCACCTGAGCTAGCCATTAGTATTCAAGCCGCAACAACAGGTAGTGCTGATCTTGTACTCGGTAATATCATCGGGAGTAACATTGCAAATATCTTGCTAATTCTCGGTTTTGCCGCCCTAGTAGGTCGACTTAATATCACGCGTAGAATTATTCGAATAGACGTGCCCATCGTGATTGGTGTAAGTTTGCTGCTATTTTTTTTGGCACTAGATGGAGGCTTATCCGGAACGGATGGGATGATTTTAATGGGTGGACTAGTGGCTTATTCGGTATTCACATTCATTCAGATTCGACGAGAAGATGCCGATGAAAAAATGCTGGAGGTGTTCGAAACAGATACCACCGCCGATGAGCTAGCAGATGGGGCTTGGTTTTATATTAAAAACCTTGGTCTATTAGCAATTGGACTTGCTCTAATTGTAAAAGGCTCAGATTTAATGGTGGATAGTGCGGTTACATTAGCTCGTGTTTTGGGTATCTCTGAACTCGTAATTGGCCTAACTATCGTTTCTATAGGAACATCCTTGCCAGAAGTAGCTACCTCTGTAGCAGCCGTTCGTAGAAATAACTCTGATTTAGCCGTTGCCAACGTTATGGGGAGTAACCTTTATAACATACTCCTCACATTAGGTCTCACTTTGATTATAGCTCCAGGAGTTTTACAGGTATCGGAAGCAGCTTTATATCTTGATTTACCCTTCATGGTTGCAGTAAGCATAGCGTGTATTCCTATTTTCTTAGCGGGACTAGACCTTACCAAAACCGACGGGGCCATATTCCTATTCTACTATTTTACTTATCTCACTTATTTAGTGATGGATGCAATGGGTTCTACGCTCACAGCAGATCTTAAATTTGCCATGCTCTGGTTCGTTATTCCAGCTACCATTATTTATATGTTTGTTCGACTTCGAGAGCGAAATCGATGGTCTGTAATCAGAAGTAAGTAATTTCTTTCTGATTCCTAACTGCCTACCAATCAGTTTCTTAGTGCAGGTGAAATAGTTTAACATTAAATTTTAATGTTCAGTCGGGAATGAAAGTCTGGGTTTAAAGCTTTTTAAAGCGTCGATAAACTATAATCAAGACTAGACTATTCATCATGAGAGAATTGAAAATGAAATCGGGGATCTTTGCACTTTTACTTGCAATGATCATAACTACGAACACGAAAGCACAAGATAAAAACATAGTAGAGTTAGCGGTAGGAACTGAGAGCCTATCAACATTAGTAGCAGCTGTAAAAGCAGGTGACTTAGTGGCAACCCTACAATCAGAAGGACCATTTACGGTTTTTGCACCAACTAATGAAGCTTTTGCTGCATTACCGGAAGGAATATTAGATATGCTTCTAAAACCTGAGAACAAGGATAAGTTAGTAGCAGTATTAACCTACCATGTAGTGCCAGGTAAAGTAATGTCGAAATCCATTAAAGATGGCATGAAGGCAAAATCGGTGGAAGGAAGTACCATCACTTTGAAAAAAGGATATGGTAAAGTAATGGTTGATAATGCAACGGTTGCAATGGCTGATGTAGTAGCAACAAACGGTGTAGTACATGTAATTGATACAGTAATATTACCACCAAGCATTGTAAAAGCATTGTCTAAGTAGTAGCATAATACTCTTTAATCCACATTAATAAAGAGTAAGTCTCAATACGAAGCCGAGTGTAATAGCTCGGCTTTTTTTATTCCTGCTAATTACCTATAGTTCATTGTTTACAATTAATATATAGGGTATGAGATTTATAATATTAGGGTTTTTATTGATGGGCATGGCATGTACGTCAGAGCCAAAGAAACAGACTACAAGTGAACGTATAGAATCAATTCCATCACTTACTCCAACCTTAATAAAGTCCGTTAGCCAAATCGATGATTTCTACTTCGGTTATCTAGGTCTAAATAGCATTACAACTGTTGATGAGAGTATACTCCTCCCAGTATTTCATCCGGCCTCAATCATAAAAACGGATAAGAGCCTTACTACAGTAATCACCGAAACTATAAAAGGAAGGGGGCCGGGCGAAGTTCAAGACGTTGGGGTTCCATCATATTTTGAAGAGCGTGTTGTAGTTTACGATCAGATGCAAGATCGTTATTCAGTATTTGATACGGATTTGAACCTAATAAGGGAGGCATTCCCACCAAAGGGCAATTATTCAATGTATGAAGTCTACGCTTCAACAGACTCAATAAACTTAGTTTTTACCAAAGGACGTGCGTATGGTAATCGAGAAATTAATTCGACAAATCTATTTCTCTATAATTTTGACACAGAAAAATTAGAACACTCTTTAGGTATAATTGGGAGATTACAGGCACCCATTGGAAAATCTATAAATGGAAGATTTGGGAGCTGGATTTATCTGCCCTTTGGTGTAAAACAATTAATATCCGAATCGGAAACCGCCGGTAGATTATGGCTATTTGATACTCAAACAACAGAAATTGCAGAGGTAAATCAGTCATTTGATACCCTCCGTACTATCACTGTTGAGTTGCCAACTGAAGATGTAACTACTGAAGAGGTAGATGAATTCATAAAACATGAAGATGGGGAGAATAACTATTTAGATGTGGAGAGTGAAGAGCGGATTCGAAATGCATTCCCTAAAACTAAAGCAGTAGCTGATAAAATGATCGTTAAAAATCAGCAAATCTGGCTTAAATCGAATCTTAGTGGCCCAACCCAACTCTGGTTTGTATTGAATATGGAAGGCGAAATTGAATATAAAGTCCATCTACCTAATAATGGGATGGTTACTCATGTATCGGACGATCATATAGGAGTTCGAATCGATGATTCCACCTTTGGGTTGTTTACCAATCCACTCATCAAATGAACTAAGTGGTCTATTAGAGAAGATCTTTACAGTGATGTTGGTTAACTGCCCTTACTTCTTTGCCTTCGCTTTTTGTTCTTTTTCCTTAATCACATAATTCACATGTAGAAATTCAAGTGCGGCAGATTCTTGGCCTTGCCAGTTCTGTATCATCTGCTGAAACTCTTCTTCAGTGGTGTTATGAGGATCGCCTCCATAACTCCAAATAATCCACCTGCGAAGTCCTTTTTCTTCATCTTTCTTCTTATTACTTGGAAAAACAGCATCGGTGCGCGCTCGCATCATCATTATATCTTGAGCCGCTGTTGGGCCAATACCTTTGATATTGGTGAGTTCTTCATAGGCCGTTGTTGGGTCACAATTCATGATATAATCCATATCCGTTTCGCCCCCAACAATATTATGAGACAGCTCTACAAGATATTGCCCTTTGCGTAGTGTAGGGCCAAGTTTACGTATGTTGGCAGGGTCCGCTTTCATCAACTGATGTGGCCGTGGCCAAGATGGTAAATTCTTACCATTGTGGGTTAATGCAGCACCGTAGGCTTCCCGAATAGCAAACATCATTTTTTTAGCGGTCGGTTTGTGGTTCATCTGCATTTCCACAATACGATTTTGAATATCCTCGAAAAGATTAGCTCGAGTCATTCTCTTCAACCCATATAATTCAGAAAGCTTATCGGCCAATAGTGGATCATCCGAGGCTTGGTCGTACAGCGGACGCGTATCCATTTCGGTGCCTAAGATCTTTTTTAAGCTCACGTTGGCCTCATCAATATCCTCTTTAGAGAGTGATTCTTTACATTCGATATGAAACTCAGGTGCATCAGGATCTCCATTAAAGAATACCGTAATCACAACATCACGATCTCCAATAGGAATAGGCCGAGTGAAGCCTTCTTCGAAAATGGTTTCGGGGTCGTGTTCATGATCGAAGTAAGATTCAACATCCAGGCATAAAAACCAGTCGTGTGGGGGGATGGATTTAAGCGTCCATGAGCTCATAAATTCAGGTACCTATGGGTGTAAGTTCACATTGTTGCAACTTCAACAATTCAATGAAATGTACAATCGTTCAGGAATCAACATCAAAATAAAATGAAGGATTTATCCCCTGTTGCCTTCGCTCTCGTTCTAATTTCTGCTCATACATCTTCTCCACATCTTTTAATGTATCGGCATCATTTGGACTTAAATCCCAACGAATGGCTTTAAAACGAGGAAAACGTAAGGTGTACTTTGCTTTCGTTCGCTTATTTACTTGAATGTCTTCGAATTCAAGTTCAATCACTAAATGAGGTTTTAAGAGAACAGTAGGACCAAAACGCTCGAGGGTAATATCTTTGATCAGCGCATTCATTTTCTTCAGTTCAACGTCTGAATATCCGCTATAGGCTTTACCAATAGGGATAAACTCTTCTTCGTAACGGTCATCGTCTTTCACGGAAATACCTAAAGTGAAGTCAGAGTAACTACCTCCACGCTTACCACTGCCAGCATGCGCATACAACATTACGGTATCTAAACTGCCACTCGGTTTTTTAACCTTCAACCATGACTTACGTCGCTGCCCAAATTCATACATCGAATCTTTACGCTTTAACATGAGCCCTTCATTCCCATGCTCTAAAGCCTGCTCAAACAATGTTGAGATATCCTGTTTGGATTGTACAGCAAACTGGTTGGTGATTGGTATGGAATGGCTATGTGCCACTTCTTCAAGACGCTTTCTGCGTTCATGAAGAGGAGCATCAAAAAGTGCATGTTCATCGAAATAAAGTAGATCATAACTAATGAATAGCACCGGGTATTTACTAAGCAGAAGCTCGGTAGGCTTCTTCACTCCCATACGTTGTTGGAGGTGTTGAAAGGGCATGATGGTGTTATCTATATACACACAAAGTTCACCATCCAGAACTGTGGGAGGGAGTTCTTTGTCCTCAAAAAAGGAAATTACTTCTGGAAAGCTATGGCTGATTTCATTGAGGTCTCGTGAGTAAAGTCTTACCTCATTGTCATGGATATGTGCTTGGCAGCGCATACCGTCGAATTTCTCTTCAGCGATATAAGTACTGAAATCCTCTACACTTCTACTTTCGATGGGGGAGGCAAGCATAAATGCTATAGGGCTAAACATCTTAAATTGAGCCGTATCCAACTTAGATTCACGAGCAAGCACAGCGGTCTTACCCATGCTCCCGCTTATCATATGGGCGTAGCGCACTTGATCTAGATTCGCATCAAAGGCTTTAGCTATGGCATGGAGAAGGCTCTTAGACTCGAAACCAATACGCAACGATCTTTGCCCTAATATGCGAATGAAGTACTTGATTTCAAGGGGGGTTATTTGGCTCCATGTATCCCAAATGATGTGCTGTTTTTCCACTCGTTTTCGGGTATAAGCTAATCGACTATAGACTTCAGCAATAGCACCTAAAGTAAGTCCACCATCGTTCCATTTATTTCGAGCTTCAGGGATGTTTTCAAATAATCGTTGAATGGTTTCAGAGGAGCTACCAGTGGCCGTTTTGCAAGGTTTGAAGACCAAATCGTAATCAATGTCACAGAAGTCGGCAGCTAAGGTAGCAAGCGTTCGATGACCCACTGATGCTCGAATTCCAGATACATTTGAAAAGGCTCCCTCACTTAAAAACTGAGTCGCAATTTCAAGCTCTTCCTTAGTAGTAATAGACTGGAGGAATTGAACACATAAAGCAATTTTAGCATTGTTTCCACGGGTATTAGCTATTCGTTCAACATAATCACAGAATGATTTAAAGGAAGTTTTCACAATTAGGTCTCCTCATCGGCTGGAAGGTCTAAGTACTCTGATGGAATACCTAGATTCGTTAAATAATGAAGTACGACTTGAGGATTGGGCGTATGAGTAATGAATACTTTTTTGGGGTTGAGACGCTTACACAGTTGAATTAACTCAAAGAAATCTAAATGGTCGGATATGGGAATCATGGCATCTACGGTAAGCTGAGATTGCCTAGATGCGTTACTTGCCCAGCCCGAACAGTAAGCGATTTTCTTCCGTTGAATATTACTCGCAAAGCCATTATTCAATGCTGAACTAGGGGTAATTAAAATTTTACCTTCACAGCTGTCACGGTCATAGCGTTCATATTCACCTAATGGGAAACCGTGCTCTTCATAAACCTTACATAAGTTATACCCAGCGCCATGAATCTGCATTGGGTGGCCAAGTTCTTTGAGGATGTACATCAACTCTTGAGCTTTGCCCAAATTATAGGCCGTAAATACTGGGGTGTAGTTTTGGTGCAAACACTCTGATGCAAACCCTTTGATCTGCTCTGCCAATGCTTGTTCACTCATCCACTTATAGATGGGCAGGGCAAAGGTGGCTTCGGTTATAAAAGTATCAATGGGGGCACTGGGAAGTTCAAACCCTTCGGTTGCTGGCGATGGTGGTGTTCGATAATCACCCGTATATAACAGATTCCCTAAGTCACTTTCGATGAAAGTCATTGCTGAGCCTAAAATATGCCCCGCTGGATAAAAAGTGATTCGTGCTCGTTCGGTTTCTAATGTTTGAGCAAAGGGTAGCTCATGAACCATGCCTTTGAATCCTCTGAGCTTCATAAAACTGGCAGTAGGAGGAGTCGCATATACTGTCATCGAACGATTTCGTGGTACATGATCGGCGTGGGCGTGGCTGATAAATACATACTCAGCTTTGCTCCCCGAATAGTCTAATCCTATTCCTAACTCAGGAAGTAAGATGCCATGATATCCTTCTTTTATAACCTTCTGCATTAATCACTATGATTCGTTTGTTGGTTAAACTAATCATAGTGGGTGACAGTTCGTGGCATACATAAATCAAGTTCTAGTCACCTCCACATACAAAAAAAGCCCGAATCAAATCCGGGCTTTAAGAGTCTGAATGTTGAAAGCTACTCAACAACGAGTTCTTCTTTCTTATTCTTTAATTCTTCTGGTAGAGATTCTTTAATAGCTTCTGCAAAAGCTGAAACCACATTCTGTTTCAAGAATTCACGGCTATACACTAAGCGTATTTTTCGAGTAGGAACGGGATCCATAAACTCTTTGATGACTCCATTCGCACAACGGGTGTCGTGATCTTGCATAGCAAGGTAAGGCATCAGGGTAATACCGAAATCCTGTTCTACCAATCGTTTTAGAGTCTCAAGGTTTCCGCTTTCAAAGGTCACATTGTTGTTTTTGATCTTGTCGTTGGTCTGCTTGCACAACTTAATCGTTTGGTCTCTGAAGCAATGCCCTTCATTCAATAACCACAACTCTTGAGAGTATAGATCATCGATGCACAACTTGTCTTTGGTGGCAAAATCGTGTCCATTACTCAAGTAGCCTAAAAATGGTTCTAAGAACAATTCTTGCTCATGAATATGCTGACTTGTGGATGTTGCAATAATTCCAACATCGAAGTGATCTTCGTGTAAGCCATCTAATACTTCACTGGTAAGTGCTTCCTCAAAAATGAGCTTTACGTTCGGATGTTTTAGAGTGAATGGCTTCAAAAATAAAGGAACAAGATAAGGAGCAATGGTGGGGATAATACCTACTCGAAAGGTTCCCGAAAGCTCTTTGTCTTTCACCGACACCATATCTTCAATGTGCTTAGAGCCACTCAGTATTACCTTCGCCTGTTCAATAATTTGTTCACCAATGGCGGTGGGTACTACAGGCGATTTTGAACGATCGAAGATGAGAACGCCGAGTTCGTCTTCCAACTTCTGAATTTGCATACTCAGTGTTGGTTGGGTAATAAATATCTTTTGAGCTGCGGTAGCAAAGTGGCGATATTTATCTACAGCCACGATATAAGATAGTTGAGTGAGGGTCATAAAAAAACGATTGAGTTCGTTGATAATCTACTTACTTAAAACAAAAAAAGCTCCCTGAATTAGAGAGCTTCCAAATCCAAGAAATCAGAATTTATAGGCTATCAGCATATTTAATGATTTTAGCTACATCTTGTTCCTTCTTAAAACTCAATTTGTTTTGTTTAGCATAAGCTTTCAAAGCGTCTTTATTTGAATCAAATGCCTTAAGCACATCCTTCTCTTTTAGCTTCTTAATTTTTTTGAGCTCACCATTCGGTAACTGTACAAAATAGTTAGTGTAAGTTCGAATGCGATCTCTATACTCACCAGATCCATAACTAGCTTGCTGGCCTTCGGTTTTACGAGTGTTGTAGTGCACAAAAAAGATGTGATCACCTTTGTATAGTGTTTGAACAAATGTCTCAGGCGTGATGTTCTCACTGCGATGGTTTAAACCTCGTTCAAAAACTATGCGCGTATCATCTTCTAAGTAGTAAAAGCCCAACACTTTCTCGGTGGGCATCATCAGCTTTTGGCCCTCTTGCATGAACTCTATATAATTTTCTAAGCTGTTAAATCGGAGAGGGGTTTTTACCGTCTGCTTTCCATTCGCTAACGTAATGCGGCCAATATTCCAGCTTTCATTGATATAGGGTGAACCTGATACCGTTCGGTACTTACTCTCTTTAACGGTGGAGCCGTAGTAGCCCATGTTTGCGAGGTCATCAAATTCAATTTCGCCTGCCGAGATATCTTGAGCAATGGCTGATGGCATGCTTAACAGAATCAGTGCTAAAGCAAGTAGGGATAGTCTTTTTGATAGTTTCATAGTCTCTTAAATAATCTTGATAATAGTATGGGGATAAGGATACGATTAATCTGAAAAAAGCTTGTGAAAAAGGTTGATAAGAATTGTGAAATGCTGAAAATAATCTCTTGAAATTCAACTTAGTTTTGAAGCTGTTGAACTGTATATTCACTACTCAGCAGAGTTTTCATTGACCCCTTTTTATGTATCTAATTTTTGATACCGAGACAACCGGTTTACCCCAAGATTTTTCAGCACCTATCACAGATCTAGAGAACTGGCCACGCCTTGTTCAGCTTGCATGGCAGTTACATGATCATACCGGTAAACTTATCTCGAGCGGTAACTATATCGTTAAGCCCGAAGGCTTTACCATTCCATTTAACTCTGAACAAATTCATGGGATCTCTACAAAAAGAGCCAATGAAGAGGGAATTGACTTAGTTGAAGTACTTCATGCCTTTAGAAAAGATATGGACCGTGCATTTTTCTTAATCGGGCACAATGTCTCTTTTGATGAGAAGGTGATGGGCGCAGAATACCTTCGTAAAAAAATTCCGTCGGCTATAATGGACAAGCCGAAAATTGATACGAAGGACGAAGGTACTGAATATTGCAAGATTGAAGGTTCGCGTGGCTACAAATGGCCAACTTTGATGGAATTGCATAGAGCACTTTTTAATCGTGGCTTTGATGATGCCCATGATGCAGCCGCGGATGTGGAAGCCACTTCTCGTGCCTTTCTGGAAATGGTGCGCCTAGGTGTAATCAAGGTAAACTTCCCGCTAGACGCTAAGCTGTATGAATCGTCGGCAAGTTACATGAAACGCGAGGAGTACATCGACCTAGTATCCCCATCTAGGATCAAAAAAAAAGATGATGAATTAATTGAGGGTGAAAAAAGTGAGGCGAATGAGGCTGTAGAGCCTGAAGTTGAATTAGATGAAGATCTAGTTTTTACTCACCTTCACTGTCATTCTAAGTTTTCCGTACTCCAAGCTACAGCCGGAATTAAAGATTTGGTTGCCAAAGCCAAAAATGAAGGAATGCCCGCCGTAGCACTTACCGATTTAGGCAATATGTATGGGGCTTTTAGTTTTGTGGCTGAAGCACATAATGCGGGTATTAAACCAATAGTTGGTTGTGAGTTTTATGTAGTTGAAGATCGCCATAAGAAAAAATTTACCCGCGAAAACAGAGATAAGCGCCATCAAATCCCGATTTTAGCTAAAAATCAAAATGGGTATAAGAACTTGGCAAAGCTTAGTTCTATTGGTTTCACCGAAGGTTACTATTACAAATTTGCCCGAGTTGATAAGGAAGTAATAAAGGAGTATGCAGAAGACTTAATCTGCTTGAGTGGTGGCATATATGGCGAGCTTGCCGATCTTATCCTGAATAAAGGGGAAGAGTATGCTGAAGAAGCACTACAGTGGTGGATGGAAGTATTTGGAGATGACTTCTATCTAGAAGTGCTTAACCATGGTTTACCGGAAGAGCAAAAGGTGAACGAGGTCTATAAGGAGTTTTCTAAGAAATACGGCGTAAAACTCGTTGCCACTAATAATGTATTCTATTTAGAAGAGGAAGACGCCAAAGCTCACGATGCACTCATTTGTATTGATGATGGTAAGTTGATGAGTACTCCTATTGGGCGAGGTAAAGATTTTAGATATGGATTCCCTAATAACGAATTCTATTTCAAGACCTCAGATGAAATGAAAGCGTTGTTTGTGGATATGCCACAAGCCATTATGTCAACCCAAGAAATCGTAGATAAAATTGAGCCAATCAAATTATCTCGTGATGTAATTCTACCAAATTTTGAATTACCAGATGGCTTTGAAACAGAAGATGATTTCCTTCGGCACATTACCTATGAAGGTGCGAAACCGCGATATGAAGATCTGAATGAAGAGGTAAGAAATCGCATCGATCATGAGCTGAAGATTATCAAGGATATGGGCTTTGCTGGGTACTTCTTGATTGTTCAGGATTTTATTTCAGCTGCTCGAGATATGGGGGTATATGTAGGGCCCGGTCGAGGTTCAGCCGCTGGTTCTGTGGTGGCCTATTGTACCGGTATTACCAATATCGATCCACTGAAATACGATCTTCTTTTTGAGCGTTTTTTGAATCCTGAACGTGTATCGATGCCTGATATCGATATCGATTTCGATGATGATGGTCGTCAAAAAGTGATTGAATATGTAGTAAATAAATACGGTAAAAATCAGGTAGCCCACATCATCACCTTCGGGTCTATGGCAGCACGGTCATCGGTTCGTGATGTAGCTCGAGTGCTTGATTTACCCCTTTCAGATGCCGATAGACTAGCAAAACTTGTCCCAGAACGACCCGGTACTTCCCTAGATGATGCTTTCAGTGAAGTAAAAGAACTGCGCGACTTAAAAGCTGGGGAAGGCTTAGAAGCTGAAACCCTCAAGATGGCTCATGTATTAGAAGGGTCGGTTCGAAATACAGGGATTCATGCCGCTGGTATTATAATCGCTCCGGATGATCTCACCGAATATATTCCTGTTAGTACGGCCAAGGATGCCGACTTAACGGTAACACAATTTGACGGAAGTGTTATCGAAAATGCAGGTATGCTGAAGATGGATTTCTTGGGTTTAAAAACCTTGTCGATTCTAAAAACCGCGATTGGATTAGTAAAAGAGAATCACGGTATAGAGTACGATCTCGATGATATTCCACTTGATGACGAAAAGACATATAAGCTTTACCAAAAGGGAGGAACTTTAGGAACCTTCCAGTTTGAGAGTGAGGGTATGAGGAAATACCTGAAAGATCTGAAGCCAACCAATATCAACGACCTTATTGCTATGAACGCATTGTATCGTCCAGGTCCGATGCAGTTTATCCCAGATTATATCAAGCGTAAGCAAGGCGTTGAAAAAGCGGAATACGATCATGAGCTTATTAAAGATATTCTAGAGCCAACATTCGGAATTATGATCTATCAGGAGCAGATCATGAATGTGGCACAGAAATTAGGGGGTTATACACTTGGTGGTGCAGATTTACTTCGCCGTGCCATGGGTAAGAAAAAGCACGACGTTATGGAGGCCGAGAAGCCTAAGTTCGTAGCTGGCGCCCAAGAACAAGGGGTTGACGAACAAACGGCGCTTTCTGTATTCGAGAAGATGCAGATGTTTGCGAGTTATGGTTTCAATAAATCGCATTCGGCGGCATACTCGGTGGTGGCATATCACACGATGTATTTCAAGGCGAATTACCCCGCTGAATATATGGCGGCAGTGATGAGCCATAATATGAACGATATCAAAAAAGTGGCCTCCTTTATCGAAGAATGCCAGAAAATGGGTATCGAAGTAAAGCCACCAAATATCAATACAGCTCGTGGAAAATTCGTAGCAAAAGATGGTACGGTGCACTATGGAATGTCGGCCATTAAAGGAGTTGGATCTTCAGCTATTCAGCATATAGTGGAAGAGCGTGAAGAAAACGGCCTCTTTAAATCAATTTTTGATTTTGCAGCTCGTGTAGACCTGCGCGTTTGTAACCGAAGAACTTTAGAGAGTTTAATCGCAGCCGGTGCTTTCGACGAGCTTGATGATAATAGAGCTCAGCTGATGGGAGGTGTAGAAGATATCCTTTCTTATGCATCTCGAAAGCAAGAAGAAGAACGCATGAACCAAGTTAATCTATTTGGTGGTGGCTCAGGAAATGCGGCGTATCAAGAACCGAAATTGAAGTCTGTTCCAAAATGGAGCAGTATCGAAAGGCTCAATAATGAAAGGGAGCTCATTGGCTTTTACCTGAGTGGACATCCTTTGCAAAAGTACGAAGAGGACATAAAGTTATTTGGAAAGCAGAATCTAAGCGATGATTGCTTGAATAGATTACCTCATGATTCTGATGTCCGTTTCATTGCGATTATTACCGGAAAGCGACAAGCCACAGATAAGAAGGGTAGACCTATCGCATTCCTGCAACTAGAGGATTTGAATTCATCTATTGAAGTAGCTGTTTTCAGTAACGAGTTCGACCGTTACAATGCGTTACTTCAAGTAGATAATGTAGTTTTTGTATCGGGTAAGTTTCGAAGAAGAGATCGAGGTAATAGTGTGATTGTAACGGCCGTTGACCGAGTCGAAAATCTTCGAGAAAAATACCAAGACAACCTTAAATTACATTTGAAAGTAGTTACTTCTGAACTACAGCCAGAAGATGTAAAGCAAATGGAAACCCTATTCCAGCTTCATAAAGGCACAACTATGGTGAAAATGAAAGTGCACAGCAGTGAAGCAAAAGGTCCTATTAGAATGAATGTTCGTAATTTTGTGGTGGATCCTAATGATGAATTACTAAAAGGATTGAGAAATGTATTGGGCGACGAGAAGGTGGAATTAAGCCTGTCGTGATAAAGCCTTGCAATGAACGGTATAACTACAAACAATGTGACTTATTAGTGGAAAAATTGTGATATTTAGACCGTTAAAGAAAAAAAGATTTTTAAACAATAACCTTAGGTGACAGGAATGGCAAAAGCACTTGAATTTACAGACAGCAACTTTGAAGCTGAAGTACTTAACTCAGATAAACCAGTATTAGTAGACTTTTGGGCAGAATGGTGTGGCCCTTGCCGCATGATTGGACCAGTTGTAGAAGAAATGGCTGGCGAATATGACGGCAAAGCTAAAATTGGTAAAGTAAATGTAGATAATAACCCAGAAATCTCTGTGAAGTACGGAATTCGTAGTATTCCTGCATTATTGATTTTCAAAAACGGTGAAGTTGTTGACCAAATCGTTGGTGCGGTTCCAAAACCACATTTAACAAAACAACTAGATGCTCAACTAGCGTAAATAGTTGAAGTACGAATATTAAAAAAGCCGGTTAGGATGTCCTAATCGGCTTTTTTTATGAGGATGAATTCATCCAGAAAATAGTGCAGAGCTGATTTTTTTAAACCTTGAACTTCAAAGTTAAACAGGTGCCGTTTTCAGTATAGGTAACTTCATCGGCGTATTCTTCCATTAAAAATACACCACGGCCACTTGTTTTAAGTAGGTTTTCTTCAGCCAAAGGATCGGCTACTTCAGAAGGCGTAAATCCTTCCCCTTCATCTTTAACCGAAACAGTGAGAACTTCCCCATCAAATTGAGCCAAGATTCTCACTTTTTTAGATTCGTCTAGCTTATTGCCATGAACAATACCGTTTGTAGCTGCTTCACTAACTGTTAGCATCAAACGAGCATAGAACTCATCATCAAAGTCTAAGGACGATTGAAGTTCATTCAAAAGTCCTTCTACTTTTTCTGCCTCTTCATAGCGAGACTCGAGTATAAGTTCCGTGCTATAATTCATGAAATTAATTAAGCGTAGATTCCGCGAAGCTTCAAAGTTGTAGCAACACGATCGATAGAATAAACATAAGCAGCCTGACGTAATGTGATGCTGTACTTTTCACTTACGGTAAATAAGTTATCGAAAGCTTCACGCATCATACGATTTAGGCGGCGGTTAACACGCTCTTCCGTCCAGAAGTAACCATGGCGATCCTGTACCCACTCAAAGTAAGAAACAGTTACACCACCCGCATTAGCAAGAATGTCAGGGATTACCATAATTCCATTTTCTTCAAGAATCTTATCAGCATTGGCAGTTACTGGTCCGTTTGCACCTTCAGCAATAATTTTTGCACGGATCTTGCCAGCATTGTCTTTGTCGATTTGATCTTCTTTCGCCGCAGGAATTAGTACATCACACTCTAGTTCAAGCAGATCTTTGTTCGAGATTTTTTCAGCACCGTCAAAGCCTTCGAGAGAATAGCCGTTGGTTTGAGAGTAATGGATAGCTTTTGGAATATCGATTCCATTCTTGTTATAGTAACCACCACTTACATCACTAATCGCGATGATTTTTGCTCCCTGCTCATATATTAATTGAGCCGAAACAGAACCTACATTACCAAACCCTTGCACTACAATAGAGGCATCGCTTGGGGAAATTTTCAGTTTATTTAAAGCCGCTAATGTAGTTGTAATTACACCACGTCCGGTAGCTTCGCGGCGACCCTTCGAGCCACCTAGAATAATAGGCTTACCAGTTACAACCGCAGTATCATTTTTATGGCTTTTCATGCTGTATGCATCCATAATCCAAGCCATAATCTGCTCGTTTGTATTCATATCTGGAGCTGGGATATCACGATCTGGACCAAATACTTCAAACATATTGGTAGTATAGCGACGAGTTAATCGCTCCAATTCTGGCATAGATAATTTCTTTGGGTCTACTCTAACGCCACCTTTAGCTCCACCAAAAGGAACATTTACACATGCACACTTCCAAGTCATCCATGCTGCTAATGCTTTCACTTCATCTAAGTGAACATCTTCAGCGTAACGGATTCCACCTTTAGATGGCCCAAGGATACTGTTATGAATTACACGATAGCCTTCAAATACTTCAATGCGTCCATCATCCATAGTAACAGGTATTGCTACCATAACTACTTTTTCTGGCGTTGATAAGTATTGGAATACGCCTTCGTCTAAATCTAAGATATCGGCTGCAAAACGGAATCTTTCCATCATGGAAGCAAATGGAGAATCGCTTTGTGGTATTGGGGCGGGTTCTTTATAGTACTCTTTTGAAAGAGCTTCTTTTAATTCTGACATATGTAGATGTAAAGTTCTTTAGGGTGCTAAAAAATGCATGCAAATATATAAATAAGACAGTCTAATCTCCTACTAAAAAGACATTATCGACACGAAAAAGTTAAGGTTTAAAAAATATTACAGTAATAGTGTGATTAAACTCCTGCTGTATTTAATCTAAAGCTGAGAAATAAAGAGGAATTCATAGTATTAACTCATTTTTGCATAGTAGAGCAAATTTGAATTTAACATAGAAATATATCATACTAAGGCTTGCTTGCGTTAGGTAAGCTCAGAGTTCATGATCCTGCATTTTCCATGAAAGAGAGATAATTAGTTACATCAACCTAAATCGGATGCACAATGAACGCAAATGTACTGGTGTTAAATCAGGATTATCAGCCATTGAGTATTTGCTCAATACAACGGTCCATGAAGCTCATCTTTTTGGATAAAGCCGAACTATTGCACGATCACCCTACAAAGAAACTTCGAACTACAAGGCAGCAATACGACTACCCTTCAGTTATTCGATTACGCTCATACATTCGTATCCCTTATTCAAAAGTGGTATTAACTCGACGAAATATCATGCGCAGAGATGGGTTCAAATGTCAGTATTGCGGAAAGAAATCGAATTTAACCATCGATCATGTGCTGCCAAAAAGTAGAGGGGGTAAAGATACCTGGGAAAATCTTACAACAGCATGCGATAAGTGTAATGTGAAAAAAGGAAATAGAACTCCTAAAGAGGCGCTAATGCCACTTCGAAGTGAGCCGTATCGTCCCGTTCCAATTACCTTTTTTAGAGACTTCAACGGCGGGGTTCAAGAGCCGTGGAAGCCGTACCTATATATGACTTAACGAGCTATTTAGTCAGGCTCAACTCACTTAAATCAACTTGCTATGAAAAATGTAATCATAGCTATTGGGGTTGTCGTTATTTGTATAGCTATCAGTTCTGCTTTCGGGAATATTAGAGGCGGATTATTGGTGGGTATAATTCTCGCAATTGTGATCCTCAAAAGAGTTAAAAGCAATACTTCCATCAAAGAAGCTGCAGATTGATTTTTCTTTGCCCCAGCTTATCAGAGGCATAGAGAATTCTAATTGATGAAGGCATACAATTCCAAATAAGGAGTAGAAAAAGCCTTATATTTTAGGTTCGCAAAAAGTGAACGGATATCGCACAACATCATGAGTAAAAAAGGAAGAGTTCTCGTTGCTATGAGTGGAGGAGTTGACTCCTCGGTAGCAGCTGTAATGCTAAGAGAACAAGGTTACGAAGTTATAGGCATCACCATGAAAACCTGGGACTATCACCGTAGTGGTGGTTCGAACGGGAAAGAAACGGGTTGTTGTACGGTTGAGTCGATGAACGACGCTCGCCATATTGCTGTAAATCATGGCTTCAAACATTTTATTGTTGATATCCGCGAGGAATTTGGAGATTGGGTAATCGACCGTTTTGTTGGCGATTACATGGATGGCCGAACACCTAACCCTTGTGTGCTATGTAACACGCATATTAAATGGGCAGCGCTACTAAAACGAGCAGATAACCTTGGTTGTGATTTTATTTCTACAGGACATTATGCAAGAGTTCGTGAAGAAAATGGCCGCCATATCATCTCAAAAGGTCTAGATCCTAAAAAAGACCAATCTTACGCACTTTGGGGAGTAGCTCAAGAACATCTTGAAAGAACTATTTTTCCATTAGGTGGATATTCTAAAACCGAGATTCGCCAAATTGCTGAAGATCATGGATTGCTGAATGTTGCTAACAAGCCAGATTCTTATGAAATCTGCTTTGTTCCAGATGATGACTACAGAAGATTTTTAAAAGACAAAGTACCAGGACTAGAGCAAAGGATGAAGGGAGGTAAATTCGTGGACAAGGATGGAAATATCCTTGGTGAACACGAAGGTTATCCATTCTACACAATTGGCCAACGTAGAGGATTAAATTTGCCTATGGGTAAGCCTGTGTATGTAACCGATATCAATGCGGTTACAAATACTATAACCATTGGTGAAAAAGAAGATCTTATTAGTACTACGCTTACAGCAAAGGAAATTAATCTGATTAAGTACGATAAAGTTCCGACTGAGAATATGGAAATAACCGGCGCTATTCGATATAATGATGATGGTGCGATTGGTTATCTAACTCAGCTAGGAGAAGATGAGATTAAAGTTCATTTCCCTGCGGGTCGCGAAGCAATTACTCCTGGACAAGCCGTTGTTTGTTATGAAGGAGACGATGTTGTGGCCGGTGGTTGGATTAGAAAAGTGAATGTTGGCATGGATGATTTAATCTAAGCGTAACATTACTACTTTTCGGACGTTTACTACTCGCGTAAATTAAATAACATTACTACTATGAAATCACGACTAGTATTTTCTTTCTCACTATTACTTTTTAGCATCTTTGTATCCACTTCAGCGATAGCTCAGTTTCAAGGGCAAATTACCATGAACATCTATAGCGAGGATAATGGAGTTCCAAACACCAGTGAGCTGAATATGTTTGTAACTGCTCAACGTATCTTTGTAAAGGGTGAGAACGAGGTGAGTTTAACAGAAGGCGTTAACTCTGGAGGTATCTTAATCCGAAATGATATGAAAGACTTTATCATTTTAATGGACGACAATGATGCTCTTCAAGTAACTAAGTCTGAAATCGAAGGACTTTTCAAGATGTTTTCATCAATGAGTGGTTCTTCCTCAAGTTCAAATAAAAGAGATCGCGCGGGTTTCGAATATACAGGCAAAACGAAGTCCATAAATGGCTATGAAACGTCTGAACTTCGTATTTGGAATAAAAGCAAAGATGAGAATGGTGAATATATCTCGGTATGGTTAACTCCAAATGTTGATATCAATTGGGGAATGCTTGCACAAACTTGGGAAAATTTACCAGAAGATGCCGATGAAGCGGTAAATCAAGTATCTCAAGAAGCGATTTTTAAATCGAAAAACTTCCCAATGCTCATTGAAGTTACCAGCGATGAAGGAACCGAAGTGATAATGGAAGTAACCAACATCTATAAAACAAACTTAGCTAAAGCAATGGTTGAAATACCAGCTGGGGTGAATTTAATCGGTGTTTCCGACTTGATGTTTAAGGTGATGTCGGGCGGCAGATAAAAATAATAGATAATAAAAAAGGCGTCTTCCCTTAAGGTTGACGCCTTTTTTTATGAACTGAAATCTCAGTTTATTTAATAATGGTCATTCGTTTTGTAATCGTTTGACCCGCTGCTCTTAAGCGATAGATATAAATCCCTGAGGATAAATTATCAGCGTTGAAAGTATAAGAATACTCTCCAGCACTTAATCGCTTATTTACAATCGTACGTACTTTCTGGCCTAGCATATTATAAACACTCAATTCAGTTAAACCTGCTTCCGAGAGGTTAAATGAAATGTTTGTACTAGGGTTGAAAGGGTTCGGATAGTTTTGTGATAATCGAACTTGATCTGGTGTATTAAGCTCGGTTTCTTCATTAGAAGTAACCACACCTCGTTCTATTACAACAGCTCTAGATTCACTGTAAGCTTCGTTGCTACCATCGGATGCTACCACTCTATGGTATAAAGTAGCCGAAGCACCTTGTTGAACATCTAATGAAGCTAGAATGCTATCTACAACGGCATACGTAGTAGTGAACGTTGTAGCACTTCCTGTAGAGGAGGTGATCACTTTTGCGTCAAAATTCACATCCGTTGAAGCTTCCCAAATGTAGGTTACTTCATTTCCATCAGGATCAGTGGTAGCTGTCCATGTCGCCGTGAAATCTGTTGACGCATCACCACTAATGGTAATATTTGCATCATCAGCAGGTGTACTTAATGTACTTGGGTCGGGGAGGGAATTGTCGCCAAATAGCAATTGGCCACGTATCTCGCCACCAGCTTCTCCAGCTGTGTGAACATTTACGTAGGTCCCCTCATCATATAGCGCGGTGATTTGCGCTTCTGTCATTGTATAGGTATTTGAAGCAACTGAATATTGACCTGCTGTATCTTGTGATACTGTTGCAGTTAAGGCAGTTACTACACCACCATTAGCTGTTACACCACCCTCATGTAGATGTGATGCATCATAGGTGCTACCTAAGTCAGCAAATCCACCCGTCATTATTGCGGTGGTTCCGTTTATCTCAAGATTAACAGCACCGTAACCCATCGTTACTACAGCAGGATTTTCATGTAAGCCATTTAATTTAGTTTTGAAGTATGCCGTTGCATCACCTAATACTTGTCCACGGAGTTCACCGCTTGCATGAGTAGTTGAGTGGATGTTTACATACAATTCACGATTCATCAACTTTGTAATCTGATCAGTAGTTGCTAAGAACTTATTATCTGAGTACAAATAAGTACCAGACTTAAGGTCAACAGCTACATCAGCAGTTAATGATAATTCAATGCCGCCTGATGCCCCTGCATGTCCAGCATGAACATGTGATCCGCCTGCTACAGAAGCGTCAAAATTACCTTCTAAGTTAGCAAATGCACCACTTACGATGATTGAGTCGCTTGGACTTAATTCTACTGTTACAGCACCAGCTGCCGCAGTTTTAATAGAAGGGTTTTCAGCAGTTCCAGATAAGGAAGCATAAAAAGATGCTTTTACGGGAGGTGTAACTTGCCCTCTTAATTCACCTGAAGCGTTGTTCGCTGTATGTACATTAACATAAAACTCGCGATTCATTAGTGAAGTTTTTTGGCTAGCTGTTAATTCGAACCTGTTCTCTGAGGCCAAGTATGTACCAGATTGGCTATCCGTTTCAAGCGTAGCATTAAGGGTAAATGCCACACCACCATTCGTGCCTGTTGTTCCAATGTGCAAATGAGATGCACTATAAGCGCTACTTAGGTCTTTAAAAGAACCAGATACGAAGAGGGAATCTCCATTGAGTTCAAAAACTAATCCACCACTCGCCATAGTTTTTACAGCGGGTACTTCGAATGCACCAGATAAATTAGTTCTAAAAGTAGCGTCAGCTTGTGGTGTTAACTGTCCGCGAATTTCACCTGAGGCATAACCTTCAGAGTGAATGTTAACATATAACTCTCTTCCTTCAAGCATAGCTACTTGATCTGTGGTAAGAGAAAATGTGTTATCTGCTGTTGCGTAAGTTCCACCTTTGCTATCAGTGTCAACTGTAGCGGTTAAAGTGAATACAACTCCACCTCCTTGTCCAGCTAAACCAGCATGAATGTGTGATGCTGAATAATTGCCTTCTAAACCATCAAAGTTTCCTTCAACAGTTAGGGTGGTTCCATTTAAAGTTGCAGTAATTTCGCCATAAGCGGCGGTAGTAGTATTTGTGGGGACTTCATTACTCCCACTTAACGTCGATGTGAAAACTGTTTGTGCTATACTTGATTCGGATACCCCAAATAGTAGTAAACACAGAACAGATACCAAGATTGGTAACTCTCTTATTTTCATATGTTGTGTGTGTAGTTAATTATTAAAGAACTCTAACGAGTTCATACTTATACTACACTACGAAGTGGAAAACCGTTCGGATTGTTCCGGAAACGGTCTTAGAAGGGGCTAAACACTACATACTTCCTAATAAATACATATCACCAGTAGGTTGAGGCGATCCACCTTCAGGTTCTAGGGTAATTGCAAATGCCCCACTTGTTGCCTGTTGGTTCAACTCCTGAATCTTAAAAAAGTTATCCTTTAAAGGATCATTTACGGAGAATACACCTGCACTTATCGGTTGATTATTGATTACAAACCATAATTGATAATCTTTAGCCGTTGGTACGGTTGGTAAGTTTGCAACTTGAAGAAGTGCTTGGCCATTATCTTTATCCCAAACTACTTTTCCATAACCATTAGGGTTCACGTTTAGGCCATCCATCAGTATCAAATCAACATCGCGAGCTTCAAGGATTGCAAGTAATTCCTCTTTTCGTTCTACTTCTGTTTCTAACAGCTGAATAGTGGTTTGTTGCTCTGTAATAACAGTAGAACGTTCATCTAAATCGTTTTCTAAATTTTGATTGAAAATGAACATCCCCAAAGTCATCATCATAAATACAACGGCTGCGGCAGCTGCAATTCTATATCTAGATAAGTAATGTACGGTTGCCTCAGCTGAGCCTCGTGAATGAACAGAAGCCCAAGCCATTTCTAAAAGTTGTTCTTTAACTTTCTCAGATGGTTTATCAGTATAAGCCAATAAAGCCATCTCAGAAGCTATGTGCTGCATATCTTGATATAATAACTGCTGTTCTTTTGAGGTATCCTCTAATAGGACTTTAAACTGCTTTTCTTCTTCAGCACTAAGTGCATTCAGTACGGAGCCTATACAAAGCTCTTCAAATAATGTGTTTTCTGATTCACTCATGCTAAGCCTCCCGATAAAATTTCTCTAAGTTTTAACATACCATCACGCATTCGGGATTTTACGGTTCCCAGTGGAATATCTAATTGTTCTGAAATCTCAGTTTGTGTTAATCCATCAAAGTAAGCCACTTGCAGTACTGTTCTTTGTTTTTCAGAAATCTTAGCTAAAGCCTCTTTCAGCATACTAGCACGATCTGATAAAATAGCATCCTCAAGTGGATTATTCTCCTCTGAAAATAAAGGCATATAAGTGTCTTCGTTGTCTAAGCTCGTCGACTGCTTTTTTTGCTCTTTATATACTTTGGACCTCAATCTGTCGATTCCTTTATTTCTTGTTAAAGAAACAATCCATGTATAAGCGCTACCTTTTTCTGGATCATATTGATCCGCTTTTTCCCAAATATTTGTAAACACTTCCTGTAAAATATCTTCAGCTTCTTCTTTCTTTTTTAGTATCGAAACTAAAAGTCCAAAGAGTAATCTATTATACTGGTCATACAAAAGGGATAGCGCAACGGGGTCTTTAGCCGCTATGCGAATTAAGAGTTCTTTATCTCTTGAATTATCCTGATTGAGAAATCTGCCAATTGCAGATATAAGAAAAAATAGCATATATCTTGTTTCTGTGAGTAAGTACGAATGTGGGTAACAATTAGATTGTTAGATAATCAAAATTATTACTTAATCATTCAGCATATAGCTTCTCTCTCAACTCTTTGGCAGTATAAAAGGGTTTGTCGCAGCTGTAGTTAGAGCAATAATAGATCGTCGTTTTACCATCAACAGGATGCATATTCGAGGAAAAAGGAGCAAGTGTTGACAACGATTTATTTTCGGTGCTTTTTGCGATACTGATTTTAAAGGGGTTAAAACCAGAGCGAAGTATTTTTAAAAGCTCATTATCAAAATCCAGAGCTTTTTCTGAGCTAATAACTATTTCATTTGTGCTAGCATGAGCGTATTGAATAGCTTGTAAACCAAGGGTAATACTTGAACCAGATCGAATTAAATCGGTTGAAAAACATTCACCAATTTTTTGAGCAAATTCTTCAAATTTAGAATCACCTGTTAGCCTTGATAGCTTCATCAGGTTTTGCATGGCTACAGAATTGGAGGAAGGAACAGCGGCATCATAAATCTGCTTCTGGCGACCTAATAATTCCTCAGTCTTAGTATCGGTTAAATAAAAACCCCCTTGCTCTGAATCCCAAAATAATTCAATCATCTGATTTTGTAGCAGAATGGCTTTTTCTAAATACTGCTCATCATAGGTTGCCTCATAGAGTTCAATACTTGCCCAAACTAACATCGCATAGTCATCAGCAAAGGCATTTATTGCATGTTCACCTTCTTTATAGCGATGAAACAATTGATTCTCGACATATAAGTTATTCAAGATAAAGGCATAAGCTTTTTTAGCTTTTTCAACAAACATGGGTTCCTGTAAAACAGCACCTGCTTTAGCATAGGCCATGATCATCATCCCATTCCAATCGCAGAGTATCTTATCGTCAAGAAGTGGTTTAATGCGCTTCTCTCGAATCTCATATAGTTGTTCCCTTATATCATTGAACCGAACTTGATTGCTTTCATTTAAAGTCGTTTTTAGGTGAGGAATGTTCGCGCCCGTTTTAACTTTAGTGGCCTCATCTTCAAAGTTTCCTTTTTCTAAAATTTGATAGTATTCCGTAAAGAATGCAGCATCTTCTTTGGATAAAACTTCTTGTATTTCGGAAAGGGACCAAACATAAAATTTCCCTTCTTCACCCTCGCTATCAGCATCTTCTGCACTGAAGAAAGCACCTTTCTCTGAAGTTAATTTGTTGGTTATATATTGATCTAATTCAACAATGGTTTGCTTAAAGAGGGGAGTATTTGATACTTGCCATCCTTCGGTATAAGCCAACATCAGTAATGCCTGGTCATACAGCATTTTTTCAAAATGTGGTAGTAACCATTCTTGGTCGGTTGAATAGCGATGGAAGCCATAACCAATATGGTCCCAAATGCCACCTAATCTCATTTGAGTAAGTGTATGTTCAACAGCATTTTTGAACCGTTCTTCTTTAGTGGTGTACCATTTTCGAAGTAAGAAACTCAAATTGTGTGGCGATGGAAATTTAGGAGCACTTCCGAAACCACCATGTTGATCGTCATATCTTGCGGCTAATTGTTCGGCGGCATAATCAACCGACTCTAAACCAGGGAATAATCCTTGTTCAAATTCTTGGGATCTTTGAAATCCATCTTTAATCCCTTCAACAGCTTTTTGCACCTTAGCAGGTTCGTGCTTCCACATGCCGGTAATACCAGGAATTAACTGGCGTAAACCAATGCGATTAAATCGCGCTTCTTTTGGTATGTAAGTACCGGCAAAAAATGGTTCTTTATCAGGTGTCATGATGATACTCAAAGGCCAACCGCCATGGCCATTTAGCATCTGGCACACCGTCATATAAGTAGAGTCGATATCAGGGCGCTCTTCCCGATCTACTTTAATATTGATGAACGCTTGGTTCATGAGCTCAGCTATGCCTTCATCTTCGAAACTTTCGTGCTCCATCACGTGGCACCAGTGGCAGGTAGCATAACCGATAGATAAGAAGATCGGTTTGTTTTCTTCTTTCGCTTTAGCGAATGCTTCATCACCCCAAGGGTACCAATCAACGGGGTTATTTTTGTGCTGAAGTAAGTAAGGGCTCTTTTCGTGCTGTAATCGATTCAAGGTCGGTAGGGGTTTCACATAATTGTTGCTGAAGACCTAAAATACACACAATTACGAAGAAAATAAGGTGGGAGAGGAGAGGAAATGAACTTAGATCACTAAACGTAAACTTGTACGTTCCATGCGAATCTGTTTTACCTTGAACTTCTCAGAGTCAAAGCCTTTGAGTTCTTTTTCACTGTTCTTAATGAACAAGCTGTTTCTGTTATTTTTTAAGTAAAGCTTTACATCACCCGATTCGTAAAATGCCTCAGAAACAATAATTTCCTTTTCACTAGCTACATCCACCAAACGTGATGCGATGTTAACCGTGGTGCCGAAGTAGTCTACTCTATCGTTTAAGTTTACAGCTGTACACTTCCCTAAATGAATCCCTGCTTTGAGTTTGAACGAGTCACCCATTGCGGTTGAAGATGAGAATATTTGCTGAATACGTTCTACGGCTTTAAGAGCAGAAACAGGTTCTTTGAACACGGCCATAACAGCATCGCCAATTGTTTTTACGATTCCCCCACGTTCCTCAGCAACAATCTGTTGAATGATTTTAAAGTGACTCATTAACTGACCGATGGCAAACTCATCACCTTCTTGTAAGTATAAATCGGTAGAATTCATCAAGTCAGTAAATAGAATCGTGACATTTGAAGAATCGACTTTAGCACCATCTTTTAAAGTCTCTTGAGCAAATAGAGTGCGGAAGTCATGAGAAGAAGTTACTTCAGTAGCATAAATGGCTTCTTGTCGCCAGTTTTCTTTCTCAATATAGCACACCATCTTTTTCTTAGAATCATTAACAATCGTCAAATTCGGGGATGTGGATATCGTGGCTTCATCTCCATTTAAATCTTCGTCGGTGATATAAACGGTTGCGGTGTCATCGCCATCTTTACGTAAATGTAATCGTAGATAGCCATCATTTTCTGAAGTTTTAAAAAGGTAAGTGCCTTCATTCAGATTGATATGAAGGTATTGTTCTTCACCTGGTTCCAGAAAATGTTGGGTTACTCGCTGTGGAGTATTTTGAGGACCTCCATAGCAGAATTTATTATCCGATAGCTTTCGAATTAACGGGTTAGGATTGAAGACTAAATGCAAGTTTTCATTGAAATCAATATTGTAATGATTATCACATTCAGCACAGTATAGATCACTGTGTATATCTCGCATCCTTCTGAAACTCTGACGAGTACTTTTGCAAACAGGGCAAAATACATCCCATCTGAAGTCAACTAACTCTAGCTTGGCCGCATGTAGAAATACATTTAAAACAGAGTATTTCTTTTCACCCCAATACTCGGCAAGCTGGTAAGGGTGGATAGTTTTTAAATCTTCGTCTTCAGCGTGTATGAGGAACTTCTTTAAGTGCCTGATGATTCGCTGTCTTCTGGTTTTCTCTAAAAGCTGTTGCTCAATTTCTTCAATGCGCTTTTTTGCACCACGTACTAGAGATGCTGGTTTGCGATGCTCGTAAGGTAGAGTGTTATTTTGTGCACATTTGTCGACTTCTTCCAAATACTTGGCGATTTTTCGACGAACAATCTTACCGATGTAGTAATTAACAAAGTGGGTTAAGATTTTATTTGGTGCCCGAAGCCATGCTTTAATTTCAAATCTCGTACCCGAAACTGTAGGGGTTAAAGTGGCTAAGAATTTAATCTCACGAAAGAACCCAACTTTGTAATGGCGAGTAGTACCAAACTTATATGGTTTCTCCCAAATAAAAGGTTCTTCCAGCCATATCTGATTGGCATTCAGTTTCTTAGAGGAAAGTTCAAGAAAACCCTTGGTAGCAGATCTAGTAAAAGAATCTCTTTTTACAGGATCTTGCCCAGCCCATTTCAAAAATTTATTGGTATCTGAGAGTAACGGCCATAGCTCTTCCGGTGATCCTTTTAGATCAAATTGCCATTGAAATGTGAGCCTTGGGGTGTTCTTCATGTTTTAAGCTAAGCAAAATAAGCTTTCGCGTTCGGTAATTAATCTGTTAAATCTTATCTTAAGATGCCATTTTGAAGAGTTTATTTTAAAATGGTTGTTACAAAAAACTTAATCATACAGATACTAATGGCAGTAGAAAGAACATTGACTATTCTTAAGCCCGACTGTGTTCGTAAAGGACTTATCGGCGAAGTTACCAAGAGAATTCAGGACGCAGGATTTAAAATTCTTGCAATGAAATTAACCCGTTTAACTGCAGATACAGCTGGTGGGTTTTACGCTGTACATAAAGAGCGTCCATTTTATGGTGAACTTTGTGAGTTTATGAGTAGCGGAGCTTGTGTTCCAATGATCCTTGAAAAGGAAAATGCAGTAGCTGATTTTAGAGCATTAATTGGTGCTACTAACCCAGCTGAAGCTGAAGCAGGTACTATCCGTGCTGATTTTGCTGATAGTGTTGGTGAGAACATTATCCACGGATCTGATTCTGTAGAAAATGGTCAAATTGAAGCAGCATATTTCTTTGCTGAATCAGACGTTGTAGCAAACAACGCTTAATTTTTTTTGATCGATTCAAATTAAAAGCAGGCTCTTTAGTCTGCTTTTTTTATGTTTGGGATATGAACAAACATATCATTACCCCCATTCTTTATACATTAGTAACTGCACTCCTAATCTTAGGATGTAAGCCAACTGAGGTAGCCTTAAGCAAAGTGCATGTTGGAGGAGAAGTACTTATAAGTGAATACCTCGATTCCCTTCAAAATAAGCGTGTGGGCTTAGTTATGAACCCAACTGCACGTGTGAATGGCGTTCATATGTTGGATACGTTGCTTCAATCAGGAGTAAATGTAACAGCATTATTTGCACCCGAACATGGGTTTAGGGGGGATGCTGGCGCAGGTGAAATAATTAAAGATGGAGTAGATGAAGCAACTGGCTTAACAGTCTATTCACTTTATGGAAAGAATAAGAAACCATCTTCTGAGATGTTAGCTAACATTGATGTGCTCATTTTTGATATGCAAGATGTGGGGGCTCGATTTTACACTTATAATAGTACGATGAAGTATGTGATAGAAGCAGCTTCGGAGAATGATAAAGAAGTTTGGATCCTAGACCGTCCTAATCCAGCCGGCGGAAATTATGTTTCGGGTTGGGTGCTTGAAGATGAACATCAGTCGTTTGTAGGTACCTATCCTATTCCTATAGCTCATGGTTTAACTCTTGGTGAGCTAGCTTTAATGGCACAGGGTGAGGGATGGTTTGACATTGAAAAGGAACCTAAGATCAAAGTTATTCCGATGAAGGGATGGAAGAGATCTATGAAGTGGGATGATACAGGGCTACCATGGATAGCGCCTTCACCAAATTTACCCACTTTTGAGCATGCCTATGTGTACTTGGGTACATGTTTAATAGAGGGAACAACACTTTCTGAAGGGAGAGGTACTAACGACCCTTTTTTAACACTTGGATTTCCTGAAGTAGACACAAGTGGTGGTTGGATAGAAGGCATAGAAAGTGAGTATATGGTTCAACTCGATACAGTATCATTTACCCCGATTTCAATTCCAGGGAAAAGTTTATACCCCAAATTTCAAGATCAAGCACTAGAAGGGATAAAAATCCAAAACGGATTAGCCCTATCAGACCCCGTTGCATTCGGTGTTGATTTGCTCCACGCATTACTTGAACATAGTGAAGGAGCTGAGTTTAATAATTTTATTTTGAAATTGGCCGGTACGGATGCCATAAAAAAAGGCCACACCGATTGGGGTGTAGCCTTAGATAGATTCAAAGAATCACGTCAGAAATATCTGCTATATAACTAAGAGATTTTACGAGCCCATTCGTAGCACACTAATGCTGCAGAAACGGAGGCATTTAAAGACTCCACTTGGTTTTGCATAGGGATACGAACCGTTGAGCTACATTTCTTTAAAAGTTTCTTGTCGATACCGGCGCCTTCGTTTCCAATCAAGAAGGCAGTTGGGGCATCGAAATCCGTTTCCCAGATACCTTCCTTACCATTTCCATCTACGGCAATCACATTAAAGCCCGCTACTTGTAAATCTTTTAATCCTTGATTGGTATCGTGTACACGAATAATTGGGATCCGTCCAGCTGTACCTGCTGAAGTTTTAAAAACTGTAGCATTCACAGGAGATTGCTTTTGAGTAGGTACTATCACTGCAGAAACGCCTGCGGCCGTAGCCGTTCGAATAATTGCGCCAAAATTATGAGGGTCTTCAATACCATCGAGCAACAACACAGAAGTATGTTTATCTAAGGCTAGACTCTGTGCCCATTCAAAGAAATCGGTGTATTTAATTTTGCTTAAGAGTGCAACAATACCTTGATCGTTTACTCTTCCTACTAAATTCTGAAGTTTCGCCTGAGGAACTCGCGAAACCGGAATCAAGTTCTTTGAGATATGCTGTTGAATATCCTGTATAGATGCAGGTTGAATTGAATTTTTTATAAAAATTTTCTCAATTTCATCAGGGCGATGTATTAGCGCTTCTAGTATTGGGTTCCGACCGTAAATGTAAATGTTTTCTGTCTTGCTCATTATTAATTTTTAAGTTAGCGCTCTTTTACTATACTAATTTATAGTACTGGTTAGGACAAAATAAGGACATAAAGTTAAGGACATGAGTGATCAACAAAAAGAGATGAACACTACTCCTGCTAATTATAATACAATTACTTCAGGTAGAGTTCATAGAGAGAATAATTTAAACGCTGAAAGTCATACAGGAACAACTGTAATTGCCATTTTAAGTGGTTTTTTGCAAATAATTTCAGGGGCGTTAGCTATTAGCATTTCCATCTTGGGATGGGTAAATTCAGGGCTTTTGGCCGCTGTGATATTATTAATAGGTTGTATAACTTTCTTTTTAGGGGTTTATACTTCCTATAGTGTATTAGGGAATGTACACACTTCTAACGCTTTGATAAATGAAGCGATTCACAGAGTAGTAACTTTTAAGAATTAAGAATTTAATTCACAATAAAAGTTCTTACTTTAAAGTTTAGTGGTTGTTAAAAGTAGAATTGACTGTTATAAAAATCGGGCAGTCAACAAAAATATTTCGGAAAGTAAAATAATTGTATGGATATCATAAAAGGATCTTGGGTTGCAATCTTGTTGGTTACATCTCTCAGCACTCAAGTATATTCTCAAGAATCAGTAACCCAGTTCAATCCTAAAGTGACAGAGATAAGCATGTCGGATGTTAGAGAGCAGCGATTTATTGTAATAGCACATAGAGGTGCGAGTGCATACTATCCAGAAAATACAATGCCAGCATTCAAGGCAGCTGTCGAAATGAACGCAGACATGATCGAGTTAGATGTTCTCCTTTCAAAAGATAACGTACCTGTAGTTTTTCATGATAAGTACTTAGACAAGAAGTCAAATGGTCAAGGTTTGTTATCTGACTATACACTATCAGAATTGAAGAAGCTTGATGCGGGAAGTTGGTTTCACGAAAAATTTAAGGGTGTACAGATTCCAACTCTACAAGAAGTGCTTGAATTTACCAGTGGTAAAATTGCGCTTAATATCGAGATTAAAACGGAAGCAGTTTCAGCTGAGAATAACACCATTGAAAAAAGTGTGATTGATTTAGTTGAGCGCTATAATCTCGAAAATGAAGTGATTATTTCTAGCTTTGACTACCGAGCTATCGAACGTGTGAAAAGCTTGAACCCTAAAATTCAAACAGCACTGCTTTATGAGCGTCAGCAGTCTTATGGCCGCGAGCCCGTCGACTTGGTAAAAGACTATAAAGTTGATGCGTTTAATTTTAGTGCAAATGAATGTGCTGCGAACTGGTTAAGCCAGCTAAATACGCACCAAATTCCATTCTTTATCTACACAGTAAACGACCCCGGTATGATGAAGTCGTTAATCGAAAAAGGTGCAAAAGGGATTTTTACAGATAAGCCAGATGTACTTTACAAGGTTGCAGACGAAGTATTGAATAAAAACTGGAGATAAACAGATTTAACTTCCCATTTCGATTGAATAGAGTGAGTGAGAATACTATCTTTTCCATCCATCAACTTCACTCACTCAATTCATGTCAACCAAGTATATTTTCGTTACCGGTGGGGTAACTTCTTCACTCGGAAAAGGAATCATTTGTGCATCTTTAGGAAGACTATTAGTTGCACAGGGTCTAAAAGTAACCATCCAAAAACTCGATCCATATATCAATGTGGATCCTGGAACAATGAACCCCTATGAACATGGTGAGGTTTATGTTACGGACGATGGTGCAGAGACCGATCTCGACTTGGGGCACTACGAACGATTTTTAGATATCAACACATCCCAAGCCAATAATGTGACTACCGGTCGCATTTACTATGATGTGATTAGCAAGGAGCGTCAAGGAGCTTACCTTGGGAAAACTGTACAGGTAATTCCGCATATCACAGATGAAATCCAATCTCATGTTCTTGAATTAGGAAATTCAGGTGAGTACGATGTTGTAATCGTTGAAATAGGTGGTACAGTTGGTGATATCGAGAGCTTACCTTATATCGAGGCAGTTCGTCAACTGAAGTATAATGTAGGACGTCAGAACACATTATCTATTCATCTAACCTTAGTGCCATACTTAGCGGCGGCTGGCGAGTTGAAAACAAAGCCAACTCAGCATTCTGTGAAAACATTGTCAGAAAGTGGTCTGTCTCCAGATATCATTGTTTGTAGATCTGAACATACCCTAGATGAAAGCATTCGTAGCAAAGTTGCTCGTTTTTGTAATGTTGATTTAGAAGATGTGATTGCATCATTGGATGCAAAGAGTATTTATGAAGTGCCTCTACTCATGAAAGAGGAAGGGTTAGATAAAAGAGTAATTGAGCGTTTAAAGCTTCCAACGAAAGAATATAATCTTGATAACTGGATTGGATTTGTTGAGGCAGTATGTGAGCCATCCGGTGAAATTGAGATCGCACTCGTGGGTAAATATGTAGAACATCACGATTCATACAAATCGATTGTAGAAGCATTTATACATGCAGGTGCAGTTAACGACTGTAAAGTGAAAATCCGTTGGGTACAATCTGATGATTTAACAAAAGCGAATGTTGCTACGAAACTGAAAGACGTAGCCGGTGTGCTTGTAGCTCCTGGCTTTGGTGGAAGAGGTATTGACGGGAAGTTATCTGCAGTTGAATATGCTCGTACCAACGAAATTCCATTCTTCGGAATTTGCTTAGGTATGCAATGTGCTGTTATTGAATATGCGCGCAACGTTTGTGGTTGGGAAGATGCCAATAGCTTAGAATTTGATGAAGACTGCGAATACCCAATTATCAATATCATGCAAGATCAAAAAGATATTGAAAACATGGGTGGAACCATGCGACTTGGAAAGTATGCTTGTAAGCTAGATAAAGATTCAAACGCCTATACTGCTTATGGTGAAGAAGTGGTATTCGAGCGCCACAGGCATCGTTATGAAGTGAACAACAACTTACGCTATAAGTTGGTTGAAAGTGGTCTGAAATTAGTTGGGATGAATCCTGAACGTGATCTAGTTGAAATCGTTGAGATTCCAGAACACCCTTGGTTCGTTGGCGTTCAATTTCATCCAGAATTAAAAAGTACGGTAAATAACCCTCAGCCTTTATTTGTGGATTTCGTGAAAGCCAGTTTAAAGTATGCGAAAGGGAATAAGCTTTACCACTCGTTGAAATCAGACCAAAAAAAGGTTGCTAAAAGCTGATCAGCAATATTCAGGAAGAACAAGAATTAGAGTATGTGGTGTACTTATAGAGCATAACCATGTACTCTTAATTCAACTCCATTCTCCTGTAAGTGATGCTCTGGTATGGACTCCACCCGGAGGCTCCGTGCACTTTCAAGAACCATTAGTTCAAACTTTAGAACGTGAATTCTTAGAGGAAACAGGTTTAGCCATTGAAGTGCAGGAGCAAGTATTTATCAATGAGTTAATTGAAGGCGACTTCCATGCCATTGAATTCTTTTACACTGTAAAAAGAATTGGCGGTGAGCTTAAACTTGGTACAGATCCAGAACGAGCAGAAAATGATCAATTACTAAAGGATCTCAGATTTATACCAATTTCTGAACTGAATGAATACATGACTGTACCCAAAAACCTTTTTGAGACTAAGATATTCAAGTGAAGTTTACAGAACTCACAAATTCCTTGTAAGATTTATACACTATAATTTCTTTTCTTTAGGCACATCTAAAAAACACATAAACACATGAAAAATATATTTATCGTATTAGTATTTGCAAGCTTGTTCGGCATGGCTTGTAATTCATCCTCTGATATAACAGTGATGAGCAATGTAAATGGGTATACATTGGCCAATGGTGAGGTTATTCAGTTTGAAACCCTCGTAATTGAAGATGGAAAGGTTCTAAAATATGGGGATGCATCTGTTGCAGATGAATTCGAATCAGCGACCGTAATTAATGGACAAGGAAAAACATTAATGCCAGGCTTGATTGATGCACATGGTCATGTAATGGGCTTAGGCTTTCAGCAGCTTCAAGTTCAGTTAATGGGCATAAATACATTAGAAGCTACTCTTGATACTATTAAGGCCTATGCAGAAGCAAATCCAGATTTAGAATGGATTCAAGGTAGAGGATGGAATCAAACACTCTGGCCAGAAAATGAATTTCCAACAGCGGAAGATATTGATAAAGTAGTATCAGATCGACCAGTTTGGTTAAGCCGTGTGGATGGCCATGCAGGTTGGGGAAACACCATGGCTATGCGTTTAGCTGGTATCAGTAAGGATACACCAGATCCTCAAGGTGGTAAGATCATTAGAAATGAGAAAGGGGAAGCAACAGGTGTATTTATTGATGCAGCTGAAGGCTATATCCAATCAATTGTACCAGATCCAACACCAAAGGAGCAAGAATTAGCTTTAGAAAAAGCGTATGAGCAAATGGCTAAAATGGGTATTACTTCTGTTCATGATGCTGGTGTAGGTGTTCAAGCATGGGAATTGTACAAGCAATTTGCTGATCAAGGGAAAGCCAAAACCAGAATTTATGGTATGATAGCAGGAGCGGGTGGCACTTTTGATAAACTATCTGAAAATGGCCCAATACCATCATATGCAGATGATATGTTAGCACTTCGAAGTGTGAAGTTATATTCTGATGGAGCATTAGGAAGTAGAGGAGCAGCGATGATTGAGTCTTATTCGGATGATCCAGGGAACAGAGGTCTACTATTTTCAGAACAAGACGAAATGAATGAAATGGTGCTTAAAGTTACCTCAAAAGGCTATCAAGCAAATATTCATGCCATTGGTGACCGTGGCAACCGAGTTGTGTTAAACGCATTTGAGTATTCGAAAAATGAACTAGGCGACCAAAATCTTAGAAATCGAATGGAACATGCACAGATTGTATCATTGGAAGATATCCCTAGATTCAAAGAGTTAGATATCATTGCTTCGATGCAGCCAACACACGCAACAAGTGATAAGAACATGGCTGAAGATCGCGTAGGCCCACAGCGTATTAAAGGGGCTTATGCATGGAGAACATTTTTAGATCAAAGTACTATTATTGCTGCAGGTTCTGATTTCCCAGTAGAGCATTCGAATCCATTCTTTGGTCTGTATTCAGCGGTAACTCGCATGGATCATGAAGGCAATCCAGAGGGAGGTTGGTATTCAGAAGAAGCACTTACTAGAGAAGAAGCCTTACGTGCCTTTACTGTTGATGCCGCTTACGCAGCTCACCAAGAACAGGTGCTAGGTAACCTCGAGCCAGGCAAATGGGCAGACTTCATCTTAATTGATAAAGATTACTTCGAAGTGCCAGCCAGTGAGATTTATAAAATCGAAGTTTTAGAGACCTGGGTGGCAGGTAAAAAAGTATTCGATAAATAGTAAAAGTTGGAACATTTGAGATTCGGGTTGATTTAACTAATAAACATAAATCAACCCGAGACTCATGAAATCCACGATATTTAAATGTATTACCGCCATCAGTGGTGTGCTACTTATTTTCGCAGCTTGTAGTAACTCTACGAGTGTAAACGAAACCCCTCCTACTATACCCTCGCAACAGTCGATGAGCATTGACATGAGCGAGATGAATAATGCGCAAAAAGTTGCTGCAAAATCGAAAGCGGGCTCAAACTTTAATGCAGCGATATATAGAGCTGGTGTAGCAAAACTGATTCTAGACGCTAATCTATTGGTACCAAAGGTACTTGTTGGTGCAGCTCAAGAACGTGACCCAGAAGAAGTGGCCGATGGTGAATATCAATGGAGTTACTCGACTTCAAATCAACAAAATGACTACTCAGTGCTACTAACAGCTAATGTTGATAGTAATGATGAAGTGAATTGGAATTTCTTTGTAACTACCTCATCTACAGATCCAGTATTAAATAACTTCCTCTTCTTTTCTGGTGAAGCCGAATACAATGGTACGGAAGGTGTTTGGTACTATTACGACCCAAATGAAGAAGGTCCGGTATCTACTGTGAATTGGGATATTGATGAAGACGGAAGCGTGGTAGTAGGTTTAGAAGTTTTAAGTGACAGAAACGGAAATTTAGGAAATACCATCGACTATAATTTTGATGGTGATACCAAAGTACTCGAATATTATGAAGCTTCTTCAGAAGCGCGTACCACTATTAGCTATGATATAAATACTATGACAGGATTTATTATTTCACCAAGTTATAATAACGGTACTAAATCGTGTTGGGATGCTAACTTAGAAGACATTGCATGTTCATCATCATAGTTAGTTGAATAACTAATCATTTTTGTAAAGCCTTCTATTTATAGAAGGCTTTTTTATTGGGCTAAATTTTCAATACCTTATATGTATAAAATATGTGTGATGAAAAAAGTTCAGAATCCTAAACGTGGTCGAGGTGCTTCAGATAATCCAATCAATAGATTTGAGGGGAATTATCTGGATTATGATTTAGATGAGGAATCAGGAGAGAAGCCCTCAGTAAAAACGCAATTAATAGCAGATCATTCGAAAGAAATTATATCATACAACAGTAGTCCTGATGTGCCTTTTAATGCAGGAATAAATGTGTACAGAGGATGTGAACATGGTTGTATCTATTGCTATGCAAGGCCGTTTCACGAATATTTAGGTTTCTCCGTCGGGCTCGATTTTGAAACAAAAATCATGGTGAAGTATGAAGCGCCTAAACTGTTAGAGAAAACCTTCAGGTCAAAAAAATGGGAACCTCAAATTGTGGCAATGAGTGGAGTTACAGATTGCTATCAACCCATTGAGCGAAAACTCCAATTAACGAGAGAGTGTTTAAAGATTTTTTCAGAATACAGAAACCCGGTGGGAATAATTACCAAAAATCACCTTATCACAAGGGATATTGATATTCTGAAAGAGTTAAGTGCATACAATGCAGTTTCAACTACAATTTCCATTACTTCTTTAGACAATAAGATCACCAATGTAATGGAGCCAAGAACTTCAAGGCCTTATAAACGGCTTAAAGCTATTGAAGAACTTGCGAATGCTGGAATCCCAGTAAGCGTAAATGTTGCGCCTATTATTCCGGGTTTAACAGATCATGAATGTGCAGAAATATTAAAATCAGCGGCAGACGCTGGAGCTCAGAGAGCTAGCTATATCATTGTAAGATTACCTTTCAAGGTAAAAGAGCTATTTGAAGATTGGCTAGAGCAATACTTTCCGGATAGAAAAGAGAAAATATTAAATAAGTTGATTGAAATGAGAGGGGGGACCTTGTACAAGTCTGATTTTAAGACACGGATGAAAGCCGAGGGCTTAGTTGCTAAACAGATAGGTGATTTGTTTAAAGTACAGTGTAATCGTTATGGATTAAATAAAAGCGTGTTCTCGTTATCAACGGAACAATTTAAGAAAACGCATTCAGAGCAATTAACATTATTTGACTTATAAATATTAAAAAAAAGCTCTCTGTAGAAACTTTTCAATATTTGGTGCGTCATAATGTTGTAGTAGCTTCCCGGCGCCCAGCTTGAATTCACTTTTTACCATAGTAGCATATGAAAAAGGCTTTCCAGGGTGTCGGGTTTTTTTATGTTTGATATCACCCAATATCACTCAATTCAACTTTATTAGCACTAGGCCAATAGCTAAGTATCATATCTTTTTCCTGTTCCTCATCAAATAGTTTAATGGAACTGCCCTCGGGAAGTTCAATTTCATCTATTTCTTGTGGTTTGATATGTAGGGCTTCAAATAACTCTGAGTCTAAACCAAGTAGCGTACGCAGTTCTTGATTTAGAAAGTCCATGTATTCGATTTTGAGCGAGCCTGTAGTTACAAATGTATATATAAGTGAATAAGCCACCGTTCCTGTGTAGTGAACTCGTTCTTGAAGTTTATCGGCTAGCTTTTTGACTTCAACTTGGCGCCCAAAGAAATATAGTTTTAATCCCTTTTCGAATAGAACTTTGTCTCTTTCATTCAATATCTTTGTGTTTGGGCTCATGAAATAAAGTTTTTCATTAAAGGTAACAGGTTTTAGATAACTATGGCAGCAACAAAATCAATAATGTTAGAATTAGGTTCTAAGGCACCAGCGTTTGAACTAATAGATACCAACCAAGAATTGAGATCATTGGCTGACTTAGCTGGTGATGAAGGTACATTGGTTATGTTTATTTGTAACCATTGCCCTTATGTGAAGCATTTGAATTCAAAATTCGTTGAGCTAGCTAATGAATATCAAAAGAAGGGAATTAACTGGATTGCCATCAGTTCAAATGATGTTGAAAATTATCCTCAGGATAGTCCTGAACTAATGAAAAAATTAGCCGAGGAAGAAGGATTTCCATTTCCTTATTTATATGATGAGAATCAAGAAGTGGCAAAAGCCTATAAAGCAGCTTGTACTCCCGACCTGTTTTTATTCGATAAGTCTCTCAAGTTGTATTACCGAGGTCAATTTGATAGCAGTAGGCCAGGTAATGATATTCCAGTAACGGGTAATGATTTGGAAAAGGCCATGCAGAATTTATTAGAATCAAAGCCAGCACCTGAACCTCAAATCCCAAGTATAGGTTGTAATATAAAATGGAAACCGGGAAACGAACCAGCATACTTTCAAAAATGAAAAACAAAGAGATTCAGGCCTTACGAGAAGATTACACTCAGTATTCTTTAGATATAACAGATGTTGAGAAGAACCCGATATCTCAATTTGAGAAATGGTTACAACAAGCTATTGATACAGAATTACCTGAGCCAAATGCATTTACCATAGCTACAGTAGATGCAGATGCTAAACCTCATGCGAGAGTAGTTTTATTAAAGGGCATAGAAGAAGATGGATTCATTTTTTATACCAACTACGAAAGTGATAAAGCCCGTGACATGGCTCAGAATCCAAATGTAGCGGCATGTTTTTTATGGCTTGGCTTAGAACGACAAGTACGCATTGAGGGAACTGTTGAAAAAATTAGTAGAAGTAAAAGTGAGGCTTATTTCAAAAGTCGGCCAGTTAAAAGCCAAATTGGTGCACTAGCTTCTAATCAAAGTAGAGAAGTAAGTAGTAGAGCCGAACTGGAACAAGAGTTTGAAAAATTAGAAGCACAATATTCGAATGGTAATGTGCCGATGCCTGAACAGTGGGGCGGTTATAAAATTAAGCCTGTAGCCATTGAATTTTGGCAAGGTCGAAGAAGTAGATTACACGACCGTATTAAATATGAATGGAATGGTTCAGCTTGGACCACAAAACGATTAGCGCCTTAATGCCTAAGATAAAGAAAAAGCGTTTCGACGACATGAGAACCCTCGAAAATGTGTTCGAGTGGCAAGACTATAATAGCACTAAACCATTTCCAAGGGGAACTTGGCATCAAAATATATTCGAGAACGATAATCCTATAGTGTTAGAATTAGCATGTGGGAAAGCCGAATACTCTGTGGCTTTAGGAGAAATGTATCCTGAGAAAAACTTTGTAGGGGTCGACATCAAAGGCAATAGAATGTGGGTGGGGGCTACACAAGCTTTAGAGAAAGGTCTTGAGAATGTTCGGTTTTTAAGAGCTTATATCGATCATTTAGATCAGTTTTTTGCAGAAAATGAAGTATCTGAAATCTGGATTTTATTTTCTGATCCCTACATTAAAAAAGAGAGAAAACGACTTACGTCACCCAAATTTCTTACCCTATATAGAAAAATCGCCAAGAAAGGAGCTGTCATAAATCTGAAGACAGACAGTGACTTGCTCTATGAGTATACCCATGAAGTGATTGAGAAAGAAGGGCTAACCATTCATCGTGATATTAAAGATGTATATACGGAATGCCCGAACGACCCAGAGCTTTCAATTCAAACATATTATGAGGGTATGCATCTAGAGAAAGGTAAAAAAATCAAATTCATCTCTTTCTCCTTGAACTAAAAAAGTAGCTTGACTTTGGCGCTATAATGGTTAAATTCGTTTAGTTAACGGTGTTAACCTATTTAATTATGCCTGAACAAGAAAATCCCTTACGAGATCAAATCTTAGATACAAGTCGCCAACTTCTGCTTGAAAAAGGGCATGCATCGCTATCTATGCGAAGTATTGCTAAGAAAGTTGGAGTTACAGCCACGAGTATCTATCTCTACTTCGAGAATAAAGACCACCTACTACATACACTAATTGAAGAATCGGTAGAAGAGCTTAGTGTATCTATTGAAAATGCTGTAGAGGGTAAAAACACAGTACCCGATCAACTCGAAGCTATAATTAAAGGCTATACAGACTTTGCCTTTTCCTATCCAGAAAAGTATCAAATCATATACATGGTTCGATCAGAAGCAATGTCGAGATACCCTAAAGAGAAATTTAGAAAAGCACGCCGATGCTATGAACTGCTTGTTCGTGTAATTCAAAAAGGTGTAGAAACAGGTGTGATGAATGAAGAACATCCTGTTATTGCTGCCTACTCAATTTGGGGGCAATTGCACGGTATCATTTCTGTAATTCAAAATCAGAGATTGGATAGCCGTATCAACAAAGATGAATACCTCAGTAGATCTATACGTCATATCATTGATGGATATCTAGTGAGAACAAAAATTTCATAAAGAGAGGTAAAATCATGGAAGCTTTAAATGAATGGTTTGGATTTTTTAGTGAAGTGCCCCTTTGGGCAAGTTTAGGTGTTACAGTTATTCTAGCAATGACCTTTGCCTATAAAGGTGCTCCATTGTATTTATGGGCAATAGCTGGTTATGCTGGTCTGGTAGGCCTTGATGCATCCATGTGGTTATTCATCACCTATACGGTACTCGTATTGGTATTTAACGTTAAACCCATTAGGCGTTCAGTAATTAGTGCTCCAATAATGAAGTTATTAGATGCACTGAATTTTCTTCCTAAGATATCTGAAACGGAACAAACAGCTATTGAAGCTGGAACTGTTTGGGTGGAAGGGGAGCTGTTTTCAGGTAAACCTGATTTCAAAAGAATCCTATCTGAACCTTACCCTGAGCTAACCAAAGATGAGCAAGAGTTTTTAGATGGGCCGGTAGAAAAACTGTGTTCTCTAGTAAACGACTGGGACGTTTTTGTTGAGAAAGACTTTACCGAAGAAGCATGGACCTTTATGCGTGAGAATGGTTTTTTCGGTTTAATTATCCCCAAAAAATATGGTGGGTATGAGTTTTCAGCCACAGCGCATAGTGCAATAGTTGCAAAACTTACTTCTAGATGTGGGCCATTGGCTATTACCGTAATGGTTCCTAATTCACTTGGTCCAGCTGAGTTGTTGATGCACTATGGTACACAAGAACAAAAAGATTATTACTTACCAAGGCTAGCAGCCGGGGTTGAGATGCCGTGTTTTGCACTCACTGAGCCAAATGCAGGCTCGGATGCAGGTGGGATGACATCGCATGGTGAAGTATTTAAAGGAGAGGATGATCAACTATACCTTCGCTTAAATTGGAATAAACGATACATCACATTAGCGGCCATTTCAACAGTACTTGGCTTAGCTTTTAAACTGCGTGATCCGGATAACTTATTAGGTAAAGGCGAAGACCTTGGCATTACGTGTGCCTTAATTCCATCTGATACTGATGGTGTAACTCTTGGCCAACGACACGACCCTCTTGGTGTTCCATTCTATAACTGTCCAACTTATGGAGAAGACGTGGTAGTACCTATCGATGCCATCATAGGTGGTAAAGAAGGAGCTGGAAATGGTTGGAGAATGTTGATGGAATCATTAGCAGTAGGTAGAGGTATTTCGCTTCCATCACAAAGTGCAGGTGGAGCCAAATTAGCTACAAGAGCAGTAGGGGCATATGCATCTATCAGAAAGCAGTTCGGCCTTACCATCGGAAAGTTTGAAGGGATAGAAGAGCCAATGGCTAGAATTGGTGGTTATACTTACCTCATGGAAGCTGCCCGAAAGTATACAACAGGTGGCCTAGATAAAGGTGCTAAGCCAGCAGTGGTTACAGCTATAGCCAAATACAATTTTACAGAGCTTGCTAGAGAAATCGTCAACGATGCAATGGATGTTGTGGGTGGTGCAGGTATCTCAAGAGGGCCTCGAAATATCTTTGCACATAGTTACTTCGCATTACCTATTGCCATAACGGTAGAAGGAGCGAATATTTTAACTAGAACTCTCATGATATTTGGGCAAGGTGCCATTCGGTGCCACCCATATGCTTACAATGAGATAAACGCATTGATGAATAAAGATGCGAAAGCTTTTGATGAAAACTTCTGGAGTCATATCGGTCATGTTGGTCGAAACAAGGCTAGAGCATTTCTGCTAAGTATCACCCGTGGTAGGTTAGCAGGCTCTCCGGTAAGTGGACCTTCTGCAAAATATTTTAGAAAGTTAGCATGGACGTCCGCTTCATTCGCATTCTTTGCAGATATCGCTATGGGTTCCTATGGTGGTGGCTTGAAGATGAAAGAAAAGATAGCTGGTAGATATGCAGACATACTAAGTTTCATGTACTTATCTGCTGCAACCCTTCGAAGATTTGAGGCTGAAGGGCGTAGAAAAGAGGACTTAGAGTTCTTCGAGTGGTCAATGGAATATATGTTCTATAGAATTCAAACAGCTTTTGAAGGTATACTCAGAGAGATTAAAGTGCCTGGACTAAGTTGGGCATTCAGACTCATCGGTGTATGGTCTCGATTAAATCCAATTGGAACTTATCCATCGGATGAATTAGGTCATAGAGTTGCTAAAGCAATGCAAACCCCTGGTGCTGCACGTGATCATATTACAGATGGAATATACTTGCCAGACGATCCTATGGACGCCGTAGGTAGATACGAGCATACCCTAAACTTAATTACAATAGCAGGGCCTGTGTATAAGAAATTATACGGGGCGATTAAGCAAAGAGAATTACCCAAAGAACATGTTCTTAGCTTATTAGACCTTGCAGTGGAAAAAAACATTATTGCTCCTGAAGAAGCAGAGATGGTAAGAGAAGCAGAAGAAGCTAGAAACGATGCCATCCAAGTAGATTCATTTACTCTAGATGAGTACATGGGTAATAATGCTAAATCAACAGTAGGTGATGGCACTCCTAATGTAGATGTGAACCATTAAAAGATCTTATTTTCGTGTGACAACTCGCCCCTATCGGTTGAAACCGGAGGGGCTTTTTTTATGGCGAAATCATTTCAATACTAAGTTGTTTCTCTTATAATAGCCTCAACTTAAATGTATATATATGAGAATAAAATCAATCATACTGCTAACAGCAGTTTATCTATTAGGAACTACGGAAGGCGTCTTATCGCAAAATAACGCGGTAGACAAGAAATATGTGAAAGGCATTACGGAGTTATCAAAAAAGGATAATGTAAAGTCTGCACTCGATTACATCTATAAAATAGATGATAAAACAACTCAGGATTTAATCTTACTCACTGAAATACCAGCTCCACCTTTTAAAGAAGAAAAGCGAGCAGCGAAGTATGCAGAAATGCTGAAAGAAGCAGGCGCTGATTCAGTTTGGATAGATGAAGTTGGGAATGTATTAGCTCTTCGAAAGGGCACAAAAGGCAATAAAACCGTGGCACTTGATGCTCATATTGATACCGTGTTTCCTGAAGAAACAGACGTAACGGTAAAGATGAGAGGTGATACATTGTATGCTCCGGGAATTGGAGATGATACAAGAGGTCTGGTAGTAGTACTTACGGTTCTACGTGCACTTGAAGCATCTAATATCGAAACCGAAGACGATGTACTCTTTATAGGAACAGTAGGCGAAGAAGGATTAGGTGATCTGCGCGGTGTTAAGCATATCTTTCGCGAAGGTGGACCAAAAATCGATCAATGGATTGCCGTTGACGGTGGAGGCTTAAATCGAGTTATTAATAAAGGGCTAGGATCGTATAGGTACCGAGTTACCTTTAAAGGTCCGGGCGGACATTCATGGGGAAGCTTTGGGTATGTGAATCCAGCTCATGCCTTATCAAGAGCTGTAAACCACTTTAGTATTGAAGCGGATAAGTTTACTAGCGATGGTCCTAGAACTAGCTTTAATATTGGAAGAATTGGGGGAGGTACTTCAGTAAACTCGGTTCCATTCGAGGCTTGGATGGAAGTAGATATGAGGTCGGTTAGCCCTGAAAGCTTAAATAAAATTGATGCCATCCTTAAACGAGCTATACAGAAAGGCGTAGATGAAGAGAATGCTTTCCGAAGAAGCGGCGCTCCACTAACCGTTGATATCGACATGATCGGGAATCGACCTTCTGGTGAAATAGCCGATAATGATCCTTTAGTTCAGAATGCTATGGCAACCACGGTCTTTTTAGGTGGAGAACCTAGTCTAGGTCGTAGTTCAACCGATTCAAATATACCTATATCATTAGGCATCCCTTCAGTTACAATTGGTAGAGGTGGAGTAGGAGCACATGGACACTCCCTTCACGAATGGTGGTTAAATAAAGATGGACACTTAGCTATACAACGTGCTTTACTATTGTTGTTATCGCAGACTGGAGTTGCGAACTAAAGGCATAGTCATCTCTTAATTATAAAAATCGAAGCTCGGCAATATGTCGAGCTTTTTTTATGAAAACTGCTCAACTCATAAAAGAATAATAAACTACATAACTATTTTTATATAGTATTATATTCTTTGAATAGCGATGAGTATAAAATTATATTAAATAAATATACTATAGGTATGGAAAAAGCGAATATTGATCATATAGACCGTTTGATACTTAAAACCTTACAAGAAGAAGGGCGCATTACTAATAGTGAGTTGGCTTCAAGGATAGGATTAACCACAACGCCAACATTAGAGCGAGTTAGAAGGTTAGAGCGTGAAGGGATTATCGAAGGGTATACCGCAAAGCTAAATAAGGAAGCGGTTGAAAAGGGATTGTCGGTATTTGTTACGGTGACTTTAAATATGCATCAATTAAGTTTGTTAGAAGAATTCACGAATGCAGTGAAGGCGATACCAGAGATTCTAGCGTGTTACAATACTACTGGAGAAGGCGATTTTCTACTCCATGTGGTGGTTAAAGACACTAAAGACTATGAACAATTTATGCGAACAAAGTTGACCACATTGCCCGATTTGCAACGCCTCCATACAAGTATAGTTCTCAATACCATTAAGGAAGAAACTAATATCCCCGTACTATGATAGATTTAAAAAATAAAGAACTCACTTTCGAATCCTGTGCAGTTCATGCCGGTGAAAAGAATAAAGATCAATATGGATCTCATATCACGCCCATATACCAAACATCTACCTATGTATTTAACAACGTAGAGGAAGGAGCAAAGGCATTTGCACATGAAGAAGGAGGGGCTTCTCATATCTATTCAAGACTTGGAAACCCAACGGTTGAGCATCTAGAACGAGCAGCTTGTGAGCTTGAGACCTATGGACTGAAAGATGCGGATGAATACGTTGGAATGGCCTTTGGTAGCGGTATGGCAGCCATCACAACTGGGATTATAAGTATTGCAAATGGTAAGCACATTATAGCTCAAGACGCTTTATATGGATGTACAAGTCAGTTCTTGAAAGAAGAGTCTGATATGCTAGGGATGAGTTGTTCATTCATTGATACCAGTGATTTATTTTTGGTTGAGATGGAGCTGAAGAAAAACCCTAACACGGCTCTCATTTATTTGGAGAGTATCGCGAATCCAACCATGAAAGTGAGTGATATTCAAGGTATCTCAGACCTAGCAAAGCAGTATGGCGCTAAAGTAATGGTAGATAACACTTTTGCTACTCCATATCACTTAAAGCCGCTTAAGTTTGGTGCCGATGTAGTAGTTCATTCAACTACAAAATACATGGGTGGCCACGGTACTATTATTGGCGGAGTGATGGTGGCTAAACAATCATTTCTTGAAGAACACCAAACCTTTGTATTTAGAAAAAACCTAGGTGGAATTTCAGGTCCTATGGATGCTTGGATTACTATGAATGGCCTAAAGACATTAGCATTAAGAATGGAGAAGCATTCGAGTAATGCGATGCGGGTAGCTGAGTTTTTAGAAGCTCATACAGTTGTGGAAAAAGTATGGTATCCTGGGCTGGCTTCTCATCCTCAGCACTCTTTAGCAGCCAGTATTATGGAAAACGGCTATAGTGGCATTATATCTTTTGAATTAAAAGGAGGGTACAGTGCAGGTGAAAAGATGATGAATTCAGTGAAGTTATGTACGCTTGCTGTTAGTTTGGGAACCGTAGATACTCTGATTCAGCATCCAGCCTCTATGACTCATTCGGTAGTAGACGAGCAACTTAGATGTGAAGCAGGCATCACCGATGGCCTTGTTCGATTAGCTGTTGGTATTGAAAGTGCTGAAGACATTATTGCAGATCTAGACCAAGCTTTATAATAAAAAAGGGATGAGTATTTTAAATAACACTCATCCCTTTAAATGATTTAATGTGGTAAGACTTACCAGCCTCCGCTAGCGCCTCCACCACCAGAGCCAAAGCCTCCGCCGCCGCTAAAGCCACCGAAGCCGCCTCCACCACCAAATCCGCTACCTCCTCCGAACGAAGAGCCACTGCCACGACGTGGACCACCACCTAGCATGCTGCCCCAGAAAAGGACTTCACCTGCACTAAGGGTACGTTTACCTCCGCCATGATTGCCACCTCTACCTCGAGAGATTAAAACAAAAATCACGATGATGATGAAAATGATCACATCAATGGGAAAGCCACCATCTGAAGATGAGTTTTCTGGAAAGCCTTCGAATTCTCCAGCTGCCAATTGAATGATTGCTCCGGCTGCACGTTTTAAACCACCGTGTACATCCCCACTCCTAAAACTAGGGGTGATGATGTCATCAACAATTCGCCCAGCCATTACATCGGGGATAGCACCTTCTAGGCCATAACCGACTTCTATTCTGAGCTTTTTCTCATCTCTAGCAACTAAAATTAAAACACCGTTATAGCGATCGCCTTCCCACATACGCCACTTGTTGAACATTTCGGTAGCTACTTCTTCAATTAAGTAGCCTTCCAAAGATTCTATAGTAGAAATCACAACAGCATTTGTGGTAGTGTCGCGATAACTGCGCAGCATACGCTCAAGGTCGTTCTCTTCACTACTTGTCAACATATCGGCATAATCATTCACCATGCCTCTAGGACTGTTAGGAATAAAATCTTGCGCGATTAATGCAGGGGGAAGAAATAAAATGAAGAGGGTTAAAAATGATCTCATTTTTTTAAATAACGGCATTAATGTCCCTCCCCGTAACTAATATCATCAGGTAGCTCATTCACATCATCGGTTTGATATGGGAAATGCTCTTTTAATTTCTCGCCGATTTTTAAAACAGCTTCTTTTAAGCCGGTTTCATAATCATCAGCCATGAAATATCGAGTTATTAGTTCCAATTCTTGATCCCAAAAATCTTGTCCAACTTTGCTGTGAATTCCTTCATCACCCCAAATTGCAATTTTGTGATCCTTGGTTGCAACATAAATGATGGTGCCATTTCGCAATTCTGTTTCATGCATTTTTAGTTCTGCAAAAACTTCTTTGGCTCTGGTCAGGGCATCATCCGCTTTACATTTGGCTTCTATGTGAACTCGAATCTCTCCCGATGTTGCCATTTCTGCATCTTTAATGGCTTGTATAACAGTTTGCTCTTGTTCTTTAGTTAGAAATTTTGCCATGTTAAATAGTCTTTATCTATGCTAAAAAAAGGGTCTTAGTTAAATAAGACCCAATGTTTTAATTATTAAAGTCGACAGTAGGAACAGTGTCTGCGCCTTGTTCAGCTTCGAAATATGCTTTTCGTTCAAAGCCGCCAATGCTTGCGAAAATACTTGCTGGGAATTTTCTGATCGCAGTGTTATAGCCTTGAGCTGTGTCATTGAAGCGTTTTCTTTCAGTAGCAATGCGGTTTTCAGTTCCCTCAAGTTGAGTTTGAAGATCTCTGAAGTTTGAATTTGCTTTCAATTCAGGATAACGCTCCACAGATACTAGTAGTCGAGAGAGTGCACCACTTAACTGAGTTTGTGCCTGCTGAAACTGAGCCAACTTGGCTGGGTCGTTTAAATCATCCGCACTGATGTTCACAGAAGTTGCTTTACTTCGTGCTTCAATAACTGAAGTCAATGTTTCCTGCTCAAAGTCTGCTGCACCTTTAACAGTGTTAACAAGATTAGGAATTAAATCAGCTCTTCGTTGATACTGATTTTCAACCTGTGCCCATGCACTTTCTACTTGTTCCTCTTTATCCACTAGTCCGTTATTTACACTGATACCATAGATGATTAACAATACTACGACACCGATCCCTACAAGAAATTTTGCTTTCATGATTTTGTATTTAGTTGATTACTTTGTGGCCCCTTACGAGCCAAGATTAAAATGGGTTCAATTTCTTTCAACATTAATCAAAAACTGTTCCATTGTCACACTTACGACCAAAATTCATTTACTTCGATTTAGATGACACTCTCCTTGATCATAAAAAAGCTGAAAAAGCAGGATTAAAGGACGTTCATGACCACTTTGAGGATTTCTTTAAAGGTGTAAGCTTGTCAGAATTGATAGCAAAATATCATGAAATTAATAGCGGTTTATGGATGGAATATGGTAGAGGTGAAATCGACCGTCATATTTTACATAGGCGCAGATTCGAGGAAACTTTTGTAGCGCTGGGATTAGATGGTGCAATGCATGAGGAAGCAGGAAAAGTATATATGCAATATTATCGAAATCACTGGGAATGGATTGAAGGTACAAAAGAGATTTTTGATAAAATTGCATCCTCGTATCCAGTAGGCATTATCACAAATGGTTTTGCTGAAACACAATGGCTAAAAATCGATCAATTTGGCTTTAAAGAAATATCCAACGCTTTAATTGTTTCTGAAGAGATAGGGGTGATGAAGCCACATCCTAAAATATTTGATCATGCTACTGAATTAGTAAATGTTGAACGCGAGGAGATTCTATATGTGGGTGATTCACTTAGTTCAGATGTGCGAGGTGGTAAAAATGCTAGTTGGAAAGTAGCTTGGTTTACTCAGAACCCAATCAAAGAGGGTGAAGAGCTTGCTGATCTTGTTTTTAGCGACTTCCGAGAACTAGAAAAAACACTCTTTGATTCCTAATAAAGGAATTGCCCGAATTGTGGAATAATGGTGGAAAACGGAACCATCATTTATCTGAAAATCCTCGTACCTTAATAGCTTTCAACTTCTAAATAATAACGCATCAATATTCATGGCTGCAGATAAAGTCCAAGAACCTGAAGTAAACCTAGCACTAGCCCTTGAGCACGGTTTAAACGAAGAAGAGTTTGAAATGATCAAAACCCGCTTAGGTCGGGTGCCAACATTTACAGAATTAGGAGTGTATTCTGTGATGTGGAGTGAGCATTGCTCTTACAAAAACTCAATTGTTGAGTTGAAAAAACTACCTCGAGAAGGTGAGCATTTACTAGTTGGAGCTGGAGAAGAAAATGCTGGTTTAGTAGATATTGGTGATGGTCTTGGATGCGCTTTTAAGATTGAAAGTCACAATCACCCATCCGCCATTGAGCCTTATCAAGGAGCGGCAACTGGGGTAGGTGGTATTCATCGCGATATTTTTACCATGGGTGCACGCCCAGTAGCGAGTTTAAACTCACTCAGATTTGGTAGCCTAGAAAACCCACGTGTTCGTTATTTGTTAGATGGTGTAGTTAGAGGAATTGGTGACTACGGAAACTCATTCGGTATTCCAGTTATTGGAGGAGAAGTTTGCTTCGACGAAAGTTATGAAGGCAATCCTCTGGTAAATGCGATGAGTATCGGTTTGGTTGAGGCTGGTAAAACGGTTTCAGCTATATCTAAAGGCATTGGTAATCCGGTAATTATTGTAGGCGCCAGTACAGGTAGAGATGGTATTCATGGTGCTACTTTTGCTTCCGAAGAAATTAGTGAAGAAAGTGAAGCAAAAAGACCTAGTGTTCAAGTAGGTGATCCTTTCACAGAGAAGTTATTACTTGAGGCATCTTTAGAAGTGTTGAAAACTGGTGCCGTAGTAGGTATGCAGGATATGGGTGCAGCGGGTATTGCTTGTTCTACTTCAGAGATGACTGCTAAAGGTGAACAGGGTATGCTCGTAGATCTTGATAAAGTTCCTGCACGTGAAGCGGGTATGACGGCCTATGAGCTTTTACTTTCAGAAAGCCAAGAACGTATGCTTATTGTTGCTGAAAAGGGACGAGAGCAAGAAGTAATCGATGTATATGAGAAGTGGGATCTACATGGTGTAGTTATCGGTGAGGTGGTTGATACCGATCGTGTAACTTACATGAAAGACGGTGAAGTGAAAGCGGATATCCCAGCTGAGCACCTAGTATTAGGTGGAGGCGCTCCGCAATATATCCGTGAGACAAAAAGACCTGCTTATTTAGATGAAGTTCAATCATTTGACGTGAACTCAGTTGATCATCCAATAGACCATGCAGGTACTATTAAGAAATTATTGAACTCACCGAATATTGCATCCAAAAAGTGGGTTCACGAACAGTATGACACTACCGTAAGAACTAACACTGTAACTCCTCCAGGTGTATCAGATTCAGGCGTAATACGAGTGAAGGGCACTAATCGTGGGCTTGTAGCTAAAACAGATTGTAACGGGCGATATGTGTACTTAAACCCAAGAAGGGGTGGGCAGATCGCCGTAGTAGAATCCGCTAGAAATGTAGTTTGTTCAGGTGGTAGACCTTTAGCAATTACAAATTGCCTAAACTTTGGAAACCCATATAAGCCGGAAGTATACTACACGTTTAAAGAAGCTTTAAATGGAATGGGCGACGCTTGTAAAGCTCTTAATACGCCTGTTACTGGTGGTAATGTGAGTTTCTACAACGAGAATCCAAATAGCGCTATTTTCCCATCGCCAATTATTGGTATGCTTGGGTTAATTGAAGATGTAGAGAACCATACTACTACTCCAGACTTCAAAAAAGAAGGCGATGCTGTACTATATATTGGTGCAGATCGTAAAGGATTAGGGGGAACTGAGTATCTAAAAGTAGTTCATGGTTTAACTACTGGTGATGCACCGGAGTTAGATATCAACTTCGAAGTAAAGCTTCAAAACAGTTTACTTGATGCCATTAAAGCAGGGTTTATAACAGCGGCGCATGACTTATCTGATGGTGGCCTTTCTATAGCATTAGCTGAGATGGCTATCTTTGGTAAATTAGGTGCAAACATAACAGTGAACGGCTTATCTGGTTCACAACACGAAGTGCTTTTCAGTGAAGCACAATCAGGTGTTATTATAACTGTAGATCAGAAAGATGTTGATACCTGTTTAGCTCATTTCAAAAATGCTGGTGTACCCGTAATTGCTTTGGGTGAAGTAAATGGCACCAAGTTAGTAATTGAAGGTATGGCTGAGCTTGATGTAGAAGAAATGACTGAAATACATGAAAATGTCATTCCTAAAGCTATGGAAGCGTAAACATCATCTTATATAAATTGATATTAAGGCTCACTTCGGTGGGCCTTTTTTGTTTCTAGAGGGTATTCAGGAACGAATAGTGCACTCAATGACATTTCAATCTTTGAATATTCATTAAGACAGAGAGAAACATGAAGAATAAGATTGTGCTCATAGTGGGTGGCTCGGGTGGCATAGGCTCAGAAACGGCGATGGCCTTTGGAAAAGAAGGTGCGAAAGTAGTTTTAGCAGCTCGAAATAAAACTAAAGCGGAAGAAATTGCTAAACAGATAAACGATAGTGGTGGAGACGCTTATGCTATACACGTTAACGCTACCGATGAAGAGTCTGTACGAAAGATGGCTCAAGAAATAGAAGATAACCTCGGTAAAATTGATGTGTTGGTAAATGCATTTGGTCAGGGCTTAATACAACCATTCTTAGAGATCAAAGCCTCGGATGCAAAAGAGGTAATTGATGTAAATGTGTTTGGTACGTTCCTAGTTACTCAAACTGTAATGAGGCATATGAATGAAGAGCAATCGGCAGTGGTGATGTTTCCCGGTACTATGGGTAAATATGTTATGAAGAATTCTAGTGTATACGCCGCTTCAAAATTTGCTATTCAAGGTTTTACCAAAGCATTAATTGAAGAGAATAAGCGTTCAAATACAAAATTTACACTGTTGTATTTAGGGGGTGTAGATACAGCATTCTGGGATGATGAACGAGTGAATATGCGTGTTAAAAAAGAAATGATGTTAAACCCAAATGAAGTAGCTAAAGCTGTTCTATATGCAGTAAATCAACCTTCAGGATCGGTGTTGAATGAGATGGTGATGCAACCTCAAAGCCACCAATTAGTTTAACTCTAGGAAATAAAAAAGCCCCTCCTCAAAATGAGAAGGGGCTTTTTTTGTGTCTATACTTTATTAATTAAAGCGATTACCTCTGTTATCTGCAATCAATCTATTGATGTTATGCAGGATCGTAACTTCGGTTGGGCTGTCAATGGTAAAGTCATCGATTTCACCTAGGGTTGGTAAATAAGATGGGATTGTAGCTTGGCGATCGGCATCCGTAATATTCGGATTAATAAGTGCTTCACGTTCAGCAACGGGCCATCTAATTCCCATATCAAACATACGTCTTCCTTCACCAAAGAAGATTTCTTGACGAAGTAGATATAATGTTTCTAAGGCATCCCCAAGAATTAAGTTATTGATGTCTGCATTTGAAAGAGAAGTACCAGAGATACTTGGTGTTTCAAGTGCGGCAGTTCTATCCAATACTAAGTTAGCTCGGTAGGGATCCGATGAACTTGCACGTACAGTAAACCCAGAGTTATTAGGTCTTTGAGGAACAGCAGTACCTGATCTTGGGTCTTCTCGCCCTTCGTTCGAATCATCAACCGTTTCTGTTCCACGTGCATTTGCAATATTTACCACGCTATTCATGGCTCCAATTGCTCCTGGTAGGTCAGAGTCAGCAAGTTCAGATTCTGCAATGATTAGATAGGCTTCTTCAATTTTAGCCATCGGCATATTTGAATCAGTAGAACCATCAATATCGAAATATTTAGGATCTAGGAAATCAAGCCTAGGTAAAGGTTGAAGATCATCAAAATTACCACGGTCATGCACTGCATCTTGAAGCGTATGCGCAGGGCCGTTTACGGCATCAAAGCGTACGAATCGTACATAGTCATCATCACCATCTAAGGTAATAGCAGAATTAGCATCCGCTACAGCTTCCGTTTGGTTACCTAAGGCATAGTGAGCACGTGCTCGCATGATATAGTAACTAATAGCTGTTTCTGATGAGTTGTCGATATTTAACGCATTCGTAAAATCACTTACTGCAGTGGCAAAATGAGTGTCAGGACCCACAGCTGGGGCTTCTGCGTCATTCGGTAGTGCAGTGAAGATTTCACCAGCATATAAGTTGGCAACACCTTTATAGAAGTGCATTTCAGCTTCTAAAGAAGTACCAGCGGCTGCTTCGTCAACAGGTAATACTGTGTTGATAGAATACTCAGCCTGCTCTCTTAATGCAGCAATGGCAAATTGGCAACCTCTGAAACTAGTATCGATATCTCGATAAGGTCCCGCATCCACATTCTGATTGAAGAATGTTTGAACGTTTTCATAGTTGTCGGTTGCTAATTCTTGCGTAGTTACACAACTGTTTGCTACAGTCGCAATTTGCTCTTCCAAACCATTTACCCATGCGGTAGCTGGGTTTGGAAGTTCCAACGATCCATCCAAAGTTAAATTCGGATTTTCTACTCCCGTTCCGTCTATCATGTCACAAGAAACTGTTAATGAACATGCTAACACGGCGGTTAAAATTATACTCTTTTTCATAATCTTATCTGTGTTTAAAAAGGTTTCTGTTAACATGATCAAAAGTCGATTTTGATACTACCAAGGAACTGACGTGGTTGAGACTCCGTACCATATACGAACCCACCAACACCAATTTCAGTAACACCTTGTCCACCTATACCAGCACCTGTAACCTCAGGATCAACATTATTAGCTACAAAGTTAAATGGATTTACAGCAGTTCCAGTTAATGTAATTCTGCGAACTAAACCTTCTGTCCATTCTTGTGGAAGGGTGTAATCAAGCGAGATCAAGCGTATTTTCATGTAGCTTGCATCTTCTACCCAAAGCCCGGCTAAATCAAAGAAACTTTGACCGGCTGAACCAGCAGGATATCGACCTTCTTCTGGAGCACCTCTAAGGAATTTAAGTACCTCAGTAGTGTTCACAATGTTACCACCTTTTTGATAGTCACCATTTACGTTGAAGCCGAAGTCTTTATAATTGAAGTTTATTCCAAACGATCCGAAGTAATCAGGAATAGTATTTCCTAGATCGTCGTTAGGGATTACTTCAACAAGATTTCCAGCATCATCAAATACAGGGTTATTACCTCTAAAGTAACCGATAGGGAATCCTTCAGCTACCCATGAACCTAGGAAGGCAAAACCACCTACGTTAAATGGAGCACCACCTGATTTAACTACTTTGTTCTCGAAGCTATTTACAGAGCCTCTAATTGAAAGTGAGTAATCACGTTCTTGGAGCACTAAAACATTAGCGGCTAATTCCCAACCTTTGTTTTCAATTTCACCTACGTTTTGTAGAGAAGCACCTAAACCAGTTGATGGAGCATTATTTGTGTTAAATAAGGCATCCTTAGTCTGGGTGTTATAATATGTGAATTGAAGAGAAGCACGGTCGTTCCAGAATCCTAAATCAACACCTGCTTCATAGGTTTCAGAGCGCTCTGGTTTTAGATTCACATCACCAGCTGTACCAAATTCTATTGATTGCTTTCCTAGGAAAGGATCAATATCAGCAAGTACTTGGTTAGAGAATGGAGTAGGGAAGTTACCCGCGGCTCCCCAGTTTGCTCTCAGTTTAACATTCGATAAAATGTTAGAAGGAACATTATCCTGGAAGAATTTCTCTGAAGAAAGAGCATAACTAACTCCAACTTTAGGGAAAAGCTGTGGGTCTACTTCTTCACCGAAAGCGGTGTTTTGATCCAATCGGAATCCAAATTCAATGAAATACTTATCAAAGAATCCTACGTTCTCTTGGAAGAAATAACCATAGTTAGCTACAGTTCTTCTGAAATCTAAAGTTGAAACATCAGAAGCACTATTTAGAGTCTTAACACCATCGGGCACCTCAGTACCTTGTGCATTAATCTGTCGATCATCGGTTCTAAAAATTTGAGCACCTGCTACAGATACAGTAGAGATATCACCGAAATCTTTTAGGTACTGAATACTACCTTCTAGTGTAATACCTAGATAGTCACGCTCAAACAAAGTTATAGATCCTTGATCAGAAGTACCTGCAGGAACAGAACCAAGAGCGATTAAATACGCGTTGGTTTGAATCTGACGCTGACGTGATGTTCGGTTATCTACACCAAATACCGCTTTAGCCGCTAAGCCTTCAGAGATATTGAAATCAAGGGTGTGAGACGTTTGGAAGCGCTTGTTGTCTTCAAGGAAGTCAACATTATTTTGAATATCATTGATTTGCTCATCAAGTGCTGCATAAGTTGCATCATCTAATTGAGATAAATCACCATAACGAGCACCTTCTAAACTACTAAAAGAACCGAATGAACTGTTCGCGTTATTGTCACGTCCGAATTCATTACTTGTGAAGCCTAAAGAACCCGAGTATCTAACTACAGGGTTTATTTGAGCACTTACAGAAGTTCTTAAGTTATGTTTAACCTGATTGTTGTTTGGGCGGAACCCATCGTTATCAAGCATAGAACCTGAGAAGGCATAGGTATAAGTTTCATTACCACCCGTTGCACTAAGTTTATATTCTTGATAGGCACCCGTTTTAAACAGGATATCTGCAGTTTCTTTATAGAATAAGAAGTCTTCGGTTCCTTTTATGGCACCAAGTGTAGTTTCAAAAGTTAAACGGTTGTTTCCTTGAATACCTTTCTTAGTAAAGATTTGAATTACACCGTTAGCTGCATCTGCACCATATAGAGTGGTTGCAGCACCACCTTTGATCACCTCAACACGTTCGATGTTTTCAATAGGAATATCGGCTAAGGCAGAACTTTGAGCACCACCGGTTCCAATTCCTAAATTAGCACCTGTTGAATTATCAACACGTACACCATCAATATATATTACTGGTGTAGTAGAAGTAAGTGCAGAGTTCACACCACGTCCACGAATTAGGGATGCGGTACCAGGCTGACCTGAGTTTAAGCGAACTTGTGAATTTGGAAGGTTAGCTTGGAGTACTTGATCTAACTGCGTAGCAGGTAGTTTTTCAAGATCCTTTGCTGTAATCACATCCACGGTTGTTGAGAGTCGTTTGGTTTCAATCGCCTGACCCTGACCGGTTACAATGATTTCTTCTAATCCAGCAATGTCTTCATCCAACATCACATCAAGTGTTGTTGAACCACTTACACTCACGGATACGGTTTTCTTTTTATATCCAACGAAGGAAACTTGGAGGGTGTAGCTTCCATTTGGAATCGAGCTAATTGAGTAATTACCATCCATGTCGGCGGCATCACCTTTTTGAAGCTCTACGATATATACTGTTGCTCCTGGTATTTCTTCTCCAGTTACGGAGTCAGAAATTTTACCAGAGAGACTTCCACTTTGAGCAAAAGCTAAAGAGGAGAAAAACAGTACTAGTAATACTGATTTTTGTAACGTTTTAAACATATGTCCTCAATGTTAATTAATGTTAAGGGAGTATTAATGTACATTAGTTCAATATTAAATGAAATAGTTGATGGGTTTTTAATTTTGTCTATCTTTTTGCAAACTAGTGACTTACATAAAGGGCTTTAACTGAGTGGGAGAGATGAGGATAGAGTGGTAAAATATTTAAATGATTTGCATATAAAAAAAGCCCTGTATGAAAAAACACAGGGCTTGGAACAGAACTGGTTAGTTTAGTTCGCAACAGGGCATTTACTCAAAGCGGTTGAGTACGCTTTAGTGAGAATATCTAAGCCCTCATCTATCTGTTGCTTAGTAATGGTAAGCGGTGGTCTGAACCGAACTGTATTTGGTCCACATGACAATATCATGAGTCCGTTTTGCATACATTCTGAAATAACAGCATCCCTAGAGTGAGAGTCTGGTAGGTCGATAGCAGCGAATAAACCTAAACCTCGTGGGTTACTTAAGTGATCATGTTGAGCACATAGTTCCTTGAGTTTAGATACTAAGTAATTACCTACTTCAGCTGCATTTTCTACAAGGTTATCTTCTTCAATGATATCGAGAATTTTTCCGAATCTAACCATATCAACTAGATTCCCACCCCAGGTGGAATTAATTCTAGATGAAACATTGAAGCAATTTGTTTCTACCTCATCAACACGAGGACCTGCTAGAACGCCACATACTTGAGCCTTTTTACCAAATGAAATGATATCAGGATTTACATAATGCTCGTGAGCCCAAAATTTACCGGTCATTCCTACCCCAGTTTGAACTTCATCATAAATCAATAGGGCTTCATGTTTGTCGGCTAGTTCTCTCAATGCTAAGTGAAATTCTTTACGGAAGTGACGATCACCACCTTCACCTTGTATTGGTTCGATGAGTATACAAGCTATATCATCTTTGTACTGCTCAAAAAAGCGTTCTGCTTGAGCGATAGCTAATTGTTCATGCTCTATAACCACTTTTAAACTATCGGGAGTCTCAGGGTAAATATTGGCAGGGCTAATCACGCGTGGCCAATCGAACTTAGGGAAGTATTTAACTTTGTCTTCCACTGTATTTGTTACAGAAAGGGTATAGCCAGTTCTGCCGTGAAAGGCTTTTTCGAAGTGTAATACTTTGTGGCCTTTTTCAACTCTGTAACCTTTTTGGAAATTTTTCTGAACCTTCCAGTCGAAGGCCACTTTCATTGCGTTTTCAACGGCAAGTGCGCCACCAGAAATGAAAAAGGAATGGGGGAGATGATCAGGAACGGCTACCCGACTAAAGGATTCCATGAATTCAGCCATTTCTTCGGTATAAATATCAGAATTGGATGGCTTGTTAATGGCCACACGACCTAGTTTAGCTACAAAAGCATCGTCGCCCGCTAGCTTGGGATGATTCATACCCAATGGATTAGATGCAAAAAAAGTGAAGAAGTCTAAGTATTTCTTTCCTGATTTAGCATCAAGAAGATAAGCTCCTTCACTTTTTTCTAAATCGAGTACCATATCGTACCCGTCGGTGAGCAAATGTTTTCCTAAAATCTTTCGTACCTGTTCCGGATGTATAGTCTTATCTACGTCCATCAATCGTCCCTGTATTTAGTGAGTTCAAAATTCTTTTTTATGTCAGAATCGAAGCTAGTAAATACAGATGTGTTGCTCAATACATCCAGAAAAAAGCAGAATAATCTACTGTTTGAACTCAGAAAGGGTTTTAGTGATTATAGACACACATTCTAGGAGTTGTTCTTCCGTCATTACCAATGGAGGTGCAAAACGAATTATGTTACCATGTGTCGGTTTTGCGAGCAGACCGTTGTTTTTTAGGGCAACACAGAATCTCCAAGCAGTGTCACTCTCAGGGGTATCATTGATGATAACAGCATTCAATAATCCACGGCCACGTACTTTTGTGAAGAGCTCGTTTGAGTCGACTAGTTTTTGCATTTCAGCTCTAAACAAATCACCAAGCTTACGTGCATTTTGAGAAAGGTTTTCTTCCTTTACAACCTCAAGTGCCGCCATTGCCACTTTACAACCCAGAGGATTACCTCCATAGGTTGAACCATGCTGACCTGGCTTTATAACATCCATTACTTCATCATCCGCAAGGATAGCCGAAACGGGGTAGGCTCCACCAGATAACGCTTTTCCTAAGATGAGGATATCTGGCTTCACATAAGTTGATTGCTTTTCGCAATGACCTGAACAGGTACAGTTACCACAAACGGCCAGTAAACCACCTGTACGTGCAATACCGGTTTGGATTTCATCAGCTATAAATAATACATCAGCCTCTTTACACAGTTGGGCACTTTCAGCTAAGAAGTTTTCATCGGGAACCACAACACCTGCTTCACCTTGAATGGGTTCTACTAAAAAGCCGGCAACATTTGGTTGTTTTAGGGCTTCTTTTAAAGCTTCGGTATCGTTATATGGTATTTTTATGAATCCTGGAGTGTAAGGCCCGAAGTTCTTGCGTGCTTCTTCATCATTCGAGAAAGAAATTACAGTAGTTGTTCTTCCGTGGAAGTTGTTTTCACATACAATAATCTGAGCATCATTTTCTGCAATGCCCTTTTTCTCATAGGCCCATTTTCTACAAACTTTGATGGCTGTTTCTACACCTTCTGCACCGGTATTCATTGGTAGAATCTTGTCGAATCCGAAATACTCAGTGATATACTGCTCGTATTCACCTAATACATTGTTGTAAAATGCACGCGAAGTTAATGTGAGCGTTTGAGCTTGATCTACTAATGCTTGAGTTATTTTAGGATGACAATGTCCTTGATTCACAGCAGAATAAGCGGATAGAAAATCGAAATACTGATTACCCTCTGGGTCCCAAACGTATACGCCGTCACCTTTTGCTAAAACTACAGGTAGTGGATGGTAGTTGTGAGCTCCGTATTTGTCTTCTAATTCGATAGCCTTGTTTGTCGTAATCATTCTGAAAATCTAAATGTTAAAATTCTTGCTGGAAGATAAGGAATGAAGGGGAGGGGTAATAAAAAAAAGGCACCCATAATTAAATGAGTGCCTTTTTATAAAAGTGTCAAACTCTAATTATTGACCGTCGATAGTCAAAGTATGAGTTTTGTAGTTTTCGCTAGGAATAAGATCGCCACCTGTTAGGTTGATGATCAAAGTCACAGTCTCGTCAGAGGCTAGTGTACCGTCAGCGATAGTAAGTTCGATATCACCAAAGCTGCTGTTTGCAGGAATAGTGAATGAACCATTTGTAGTTAGAGTGTAGTGTGTTCCAGCAACAGCTGTACTAGCTTCGTCTACTTCAAATGTTACGTTTAGGTCGGTTGCCTCGTGTGGCCCAACTAACTGAGTTCTGATAGTAGTAGCGCCAGCGCCTTCGTCTACAGTTGTTGCAGCTAATGGGAATTCTACTAATGAAGGACCATCGTATGATACTGAAGTGTTTTCTCCACATGCAGTAAACCCAATGGCTAATAGTAGTACTAAAATTTTATTGAAAATTTTCATGTCTTTAAAATTAGTTGTTATCGGTATAACCAGGGTTTTGAACAATATTCGGATTCGCATCCAATTCTTGCTCGTAGTAAGGAGCCACGATGCGGTAATCGTCGTAAGGAATGGTAATTCCTTCGTCAGGTTTTGGGAAGCCCATACCGTTACGCTTTAAGTCGTAAGCACGGTGTCCTTCAAACGCTAACTCAAGTCTTCTTTCCTTAAGAATTGCATCGATAAGAGCTTGACCTGTAAGACCAACTAATGGAGCTAGCCCACGTTGTTGTCTGATTAGGTTAAGGTCTGCAAGTGCAGCTGTTTCGTTTGGAGTATCTTGTTTAGCGTAAGCTTCAGCTCTGTTTAAGTATACTTCAGCCAAACGAATAACAATTACATTATCAGTTCCTAAGGCAGTACCATCGTAACCAGCATATTTTTGCGAGTAACGAACAGTTTCAGAACCTCTAGCAGTAGGAGCATCTAAGATGTCTAAACGAACATCGCCTGCTTCAAACTGGCCTAAAAGCTCATCAGTAGGAACAATGTCACCATATCCGATATCATCACGGTACATACCCGCAAGAGAAGTTAAACCTCTAGTTTCAGCATCAGTAAACTGGATTTCTAATAAAGACTCAGCGCCTTCAGAGAATGCAGTTAGGTGATCAGCCGCAGATGGTCCAGTTAACCCTACAGGAGAGTTGTTGATTGCATCAGTAGCAGCTGTTACAGCCTCAGAGTAGTTGCCTTCATAAAGGTGAACACGTGATAATAGTGCTTGCGCAGCTACTTGTGAAACCTTGAATGGGAAGTCAGCACGCTGGTTAGTAGAAGGGTCTAAGATGGCAATAGCATCGTTAAGATCTTTCTTGATCTGCGTGTATACATCTGTAATAGTACTCCTGCTTGGGAATGCATCTTCGTCAAGTACACCACTAAAAGGCTCAGTTCTGATTACGATACCAAGATCGAATCCATCTACTAAGTGGTTAGGGTTTCTTGAAAGACTTCTAAGTAAGTCGAAGTGTGCAAGTGCTCTAATGAATAAAGCTTCACCCGTATACTGGTCAATTTTATCTTGGTCTCCACCAACATTTGGTAGAGCTTTAAGAACAGTGTTTGTTCTATTAATGATATCGTATGCAGTATTATGGAATCCGAAATGTGCGAATGGGCGGTTTGTCCACTCAGTTACAAAACGGTTTGAGTTTTGAACAGCAACTTTCATGTTATCTGCAAGTACTTCAGAGACAATCATAAAATTACCTCCGTAATAAGCAGCTGTTTGTAAACGGTCGTAAGTGCCATTAAGTACGGCTTCTACACCTACTAGGTCTTTAATGGCATCTTCTTCTGAAACCGATTGAGCCGGCTCAGTATCTAGAAGACTATCACAAGCTGATGATGCAAACACCAACAAGAATAGTAGTAATGTTAAGTTTCTAATCTTCATGATTTAATTAGTTTTATAATTTCTATTAAAATCCAACATTGATACCAAAGGTATATGTCTTACCCTGAGGGTAGTCACCAAAGGTGCTGCCGCCAGTTACTTCAGGGTCATACCCTGTAAATTCTGTCCAAGTAATTAAGTTGGTTCCTTGGATAAATAGACTTAATGATCTGAAACCGATTTGATCGATTACAGCCTTATCGAATGCATAGCTAAACTTTGCACGCTTTAAACGTAGATAAGAAGCGTCTTCAATGAAGTGGCTAGATCCAGTAGTGTAGTAAGTGCTAGCACCGTCGTTTACAACCGTACCGTCTGCTTTTCTACCATAACGGTTTAAGTACCATGTTACAGGAACGCTAGTTACATCACCTGGTTGTCTCCAACGATCGTTAACTGTAGCCCACTGGTTTCTATCAACAGTGTTACCTACACGCTCACCGAAGAAACGGTCAGAGTTACGGAGGTAATTACCTGCCGACCACTGGAAGAAAGTTTCTAATTGGAAGCCTTTGTAGTTGAAAGTGTTGTTCACACCACCAAAGTTATCTGGCTGGCGAGATCCTAAGATCACACGATCGTCTGGGCTTCTTGTGTATGTGATGTTACCATCAATGTCGTACCACATAGGGCGTCCATCAGCTGGGTTAACACCTGCATAACGGTTAGCATAGAATACACCAATTGCCTCACCAACAAATAAGTCGGTACCTAATTGATCTAAGTCATCAAATAAACCAGTTACTTCGTTTTTTAGGAAAGTGATGTTGAAATCAGTTACCCAAGAGAAGTCCTGAGTTTTGTAGTTAGTAGTAGAAATTGCAATCTCAAAACCACTGTTGTTCACAGAACCTACGTTTTGAGTGATTTCAGTGTATCCAGTTGTTCCTGGAATCGCACGGTCGAATAATAACTTCGTAGTTTTTTCTAAGAAGTATTCAGCAGAACCAGTAATACGACCATTTAATAAAGCGAAGTCAACACCGTAGTTAAAGGTAGTAGCTTCTTCCCAAGATAGTTGTGGGTTAGCCACCTGAGATGGAGATAAACCTGGGCTACCACCGTAGTTTGCACCACCGCCGTATAGTCCACGAGAAGCGAAGTTGCCGATAGCATCGTTACCTGTAACACCAACACCAACTCTTATCTTAAGATCGTCAATAACGTCTACATCAGCCATGAAGTCTTCGTTTATGATTCTCCAAGCAGCAGAAACAGCTGGGAAGAAACCAAACTTGTTTTCGCTACCGAAACGAGACGAGCCATCATAACGAGCAGTTGCTGATACAATGTACTTGTTATCATACGTGTAGTTTACACGACCGAAGTAACCCGCAGTACGGAAAGTAGAAGTAGACTGAGAAGGATCACCAAAGTAACCTGCAGCAGAGCTTAAGCTCTTGAACTGGAAGCTAGGGAAATCAGTTGCCGTAGCACCAAAGCTCTCAGTGTTTTGCTCACGGTATTCGAATCCAACTAAACCAGTTACATCATGTACTTGATCGAAGTTGTATACAAAGTTTAATACCTGGCTAGTAGAGAAGTTTGTTAACTCATATACGTTCTTTCTAGCGTATCCATTGTAATTTTCACCGTCGCCACTACGAGGATCCCAATACACATAATCACTTACTGTGAAGTAATCGATAGAGTTAGAAGTCTCGAAAGAGATGTTATCATTGAAATTGTAAGTAGCACCTAAGTTACCAATAAGACGCTTGTTTACAGTTTCGTTGATGTTTAAGTCGGTATCATAAACGGTATTGAAGTAGTAAGTACCTTCAAGATCAGTGTTGAATGTACCATCTTCATTTCTTACTGGCTCAGTAGGAAGTGTTAGAATACCAGCACGGTAAGGACTAGCAAATGCACCACCACTTGGGATACTGTTTAACTCAGAGTTACTTAAGTTAACAGAAGCTTTGAAAGAAAGATTTTCAGTAGCTTGGTGATCAATGTTAGTTTGTAAACTTAATCGTTGGTAATCAGAGTTGATTACTTGACCTTCTTGGCTATCGTATCCACCTGAGATGAAGAATCTAGTTTTTTCGTCACCACCACGAGCAGATAAGTTATAAGACTGGCCTAATCCTTTTTGGAAGTAAGCGTCAGCCCAATCAGTGTTGATGGTAGCGTCTTCTGGTTGGTTAGCACCAAAACGGCCATTCATGAAACCAGTGATAACTCCTTCATCAAAGCCGTAGTTTTCTAAACTCTCACGAGTTAATTGAATAAGCTCTGCAGAACTTAAAACATCAATTCTCTTGATTACTTCTTGGTAACCTTGACGAACAGATAAATCAAATTCAGTAGCGCCTGCATTACCACGCTTAGTAGTAATGATCACTACACCGTTTGCAGCACGAGCACCGTAAATAGAAGCAGCAGCTGCATCTTTTAAGATACTGATAGAAGCGATGTCGTTAGGGTTGATTGATGATAGAACGTTGCTAGAAGGAGCAGAAGAACTGAAATCACCCGAGTTAACCTGAACACCGTCAACAATGTAAAGTGGGCTGTTTCCTGCATTGATAGAACCTTGACCACGTACACGAATTTGTACAGCAGCACCTGGAGCACCTGTTGAGTTCGTTACCTGAACACCAGCAGCTCTACCTTGAATAGCTTGCTCAAAACTTTGAACTGGAACATTCTGAAGCGATTCCATCTTAAGTGAAGTTACCGAACCAGAAATCTCTTTCTTTTGTAGAGATCCATATCCAGTTACAACAACTTCTTCTAATTGAAGTACGTCTTCTTCAAGAGCGATGTCTAAAGAATTCGTGCCACTAGAAATTTCAATGGTATTTTCGAATGGTACGTAACCTATGTAACGCACAACTACAGTATATGTGCCAACAGGAATACTAGAGATAGTGTAAGTACCATCTACATCAGTAGAAGTACCTTTAACTAATTCCTTGATAACAACATTTACTGCAGGGAGCGATTCTCCTGAGTTTGCATCAGTAACAGTCCCGCTTAAGCTTCCGGTTTGCGCGAAAACAAAAGAAGGAATGGATGCAAAGAATAGTAGAATAGAAAGTATCTTTTTATTCATTTCCTTTATTATTTATGATTGATTAAGCAGTGTTAGATGAGATTAAAACACCGCAAATAGTTACCTAAATATTAAGGAGAAGGGCAGCTAACATAAATACGTAACAAATTATTGACCTTTACTTAACACCGTTCAGGGTTATTTAAAAGCCATTTTTTGAGCTGTACTACGTAGAATTACGTAGATTTTATTGAAAAACTGATCACTACTTGATTGTTCAACAGCGACTTATGAGGTTCAAAAATAGTCAATACCTCTTCTTCTGTTTTACAATTCATATCATAGGTTAAATATTGTAACCCTTGTAGGGGTGCTGATGATGTTAAAATTTAGGGTGTTTAAGTAATGTTTATTTAACAGTTTGGAAATAAGATTCAGTATTGATTTGTACCTGAATGAATTTAGCTAAGACTAAATAAAATTATTGAGAGCGCGTATGTTTTGAGGGTCGAATTTTGAAAAAAAGAAAAAGAATGGTTGATAGTGGTTGAATAATATCCGTATATTTGGAGTCTAATCGCGGGGTGGAGCAGCTGGTAGCTCGTCGGGCTCATAACCCGAAGGTCGCAGGTTCGAATCCTGTCCCCGCCACTATAAATAAGCCCTCTTTTGAAGAGGGCTTTTTTTTTGCCTAATAATCTATCTGGTTATTAGAAGACATTCTATAAAGTCTTTATTTGGGAAGTCTGTAAACAAAAAAAGGCCGACTCATAAATGAGCCGGCCTTCAAATTTTGCTAAAAAGCTAAATTTATCTCCAACCACCCGCAGATGAAGAAGGATTAGATCCACCAAATGTGTAGTATGGTTTTTCATATCCTAAAAGTTCTAACACTTTTGCAGGAAGAGGTAGTTGTAATAACGTACCAGCTTGTAGTAAGTCGTTCTTTCTCATTTCAAAGAACTCTACTCCATAACTAGTATTAATTAACTCAACCATTCTCTCATGGTGTATAGCATCACGAGCTTCAGCTTCAGTTGCAACTGCAGGAAGACCACCGCGGTCCATTCTTGAATTGTTTGAGTCATTCAAGATTGCTAGAGCACCTGGAAGGTTGTTTAACTCAATGTACGCTTCAGCTAATAACATGTCGTTTTCAGCTTTTAGAATTTCAGGTAAGTACGTATCCCAAGTAGTGATGTAATCTTGGTAACGGTTTAGTCTGAAACTTGAGAAGTGGTAAAGACCACGCTCAGGACGGAAGTTGTTTGACGAAAGATGAGCGAAATCGGTTAGAAGTCTATCATCTACATCAGCATTGTCAACTACACGAGCTGAATCTGGTGCTGGATAGTCATCACCATTTGCATTGTATGCAGGATAAGAATCATCCATCATGTTAATCACACGCATGTCGATACGACCCCAACCTGGATACGCGATTACCCATTTGTAATCATTTAACCAAGTAATGTCATCCATCAATACGCTAAAGTCAGCATCAACACCCGCTAAGGCATGATCTCTAACAGCAGCCCAGTCAACAGAAGATTTTTCTGCAGCTGTTCTTGGAAGGTACGACATAGTACGTGCAGCATAAGTATTAGCTAGTTTTGATAGCAATACGTTATCAGCAGTAACACCATTTAACCAACCTTCAGGGATGCTGAATGTGTTGGCATCTGCAATCGAGATTGCTTGATTGAATAAAGCAACAGCAGAATCAGCTACTTCTGTATATGGTACAAGAGTAGGGTTGATTAGTGTTTCAGGATCGGTGTTTTCAGTAATTACATACGCTTGATCAAAAGTAAGAGCTAGGTTCATCAAAGAAAGACCTTGATTGAATTTTGCCCATGCTCTCATCATTGGAACGTCGTTACCAAAATCTACAGCTCCATTATTGATAGCCGCTAGGATATCAGAAGCAGACGACAAGTTTGAGTACATGTCATTGAAGAAATTATTAGTAACGTAGTTGTACGTATAGTTAGATGCATTATCCCAAGAACCACGAGGCTCACTTGAGATATCACGCATACCGTAGTTACCCCAAGAACATGTAGCCGCATCCGCAGATGTAGCCATCAAGTGAGCTGGAGAAGCAGTATCGTAGGTATCAACGTAGTAGCTTCGGAATAAACCAGAAGCAACGTTGGTTAAGTCGGTAGAAGAAGATAAAGCCCTTTGGGTATCTGGGTTGTTTAAATTCTCTACTGAAAGGTCTGCACAGCTCATCAGCATACCCGCTGCAAGCAAACCTAAAACAGATTTTAATTTAAATACTTTCATAGTGTAAAAGTGATTTTAGAATTTGAATTGAACAGAAAGTGCGTAGTTCCTAAAGTTAGGATATGCACCTGTTGAGTCTACTGGATTACGAATTCCACCCACTTCTGGATCGTATCCAGAGTAGTTAGTCCATGTCAACAAGTTTCGTCCAATTGCAGAAACTGTAATGTTTTGGATAGCGTTACCGAAGATCGGCTCAAGTTCTTGAGCGCCGAAAGAGTAGCTCAACGAAAGCTCGCGAAGTTTCACGTATCCAGCATCTTCAACCCAGTAAGAGTTGTTTGAGTTTACATCATAGAAACCTTTGTAGTATCCAAAAGTCTTCTTTTCGCTATCAGCCTTACCAGCTTGATCCATGATACCATTTCTGTCATCACGAGTTAACCACTGAGACTTACGGTTGTATACATCACCACCATGCTTGATGTCGAATAACATATAGAACGAGAAACCTTTGTAAGTAACTGTGTTAGAAACACCAGCAGTCCAATCTGGACGACCATTACCGATTTCAACGAATGCTAAATCACCATTCTCATCTCTAAGAAGGATAGGCTCTTCATTAGAAGTTCCTTGAGAACCTGCAGGTACAACATAACCGTCGCTGTTTACTTCGTAGTCAGCAATAGTTTCGCCTGTTCCTAACTGGCCAGCCATTTGATCTAATGTTCTAACCCAAGTACGTCCGTAGATAGCACCATAAGTTTCGCCTTCACGGATGTAGAATAAGTTGTCAGTACCTGACTGGTATGCAGGAACATCTAACTGAGTAATCGTCTGGTCAGACTTAGACCAAGTCATGTTCATGTTCCAAGTAACATCTTTCTTATTAATGATAGATGCCTCAGCATTGAATTCGTAAGTATTCGATTCAATAGTACCAGCATTCTGATACTGTGCATTATATCCAGTTACTGGAAGTAATGGAACACGTAAGAACTGATCCTTTGTAGTAGAAGTTGCGTAGATAGCTTCAAGGCTAACGCGATCAAAGATAGTAGCATTGATTGCAAACTCAGTTTCTTCAGTAGTAGAAGGCTTTAAGTTTTTGTTACCAAGAGTATTCTTAGAAGCAACACCATTACTTAATGAGAAAGTCTCATACTGCCAAGAGAATGCTGGACGAATACCTGCAGTACCACGAGCAGCACGGATTTTCAGTTCATTAACATTTGGAATGTCAAAGTCTTCAGTTAAACGATATGCACCAGAAACACGGTAGTAAATGTTCTCACGGTTGTTTTCACCGAATAAAGAAGATTTATCCTGACGTAACATCGCATCCACAAGTACTTTATCATCATAATCAAGAGATACAATACCGAATAAGTTTTCAGATGAAATCTCTTCTTGACCTGAACCTGCTGAGATATCATCAGTATTGAATGCACCAAAGTTTGGAAGATCTTGGATAGCGAAGTTAATACCACTTACATCAAAGAACTCAGTTTCTCTGTTTTCCCATAGGTAACTACCAGTAAATTTGGTGTATAAATCACCGAATTGTTTTCTAGCAGTAAAAGTATGCTGTAGAGTTTGAGAGAATTCTTCTTCAGAGTACTTGTATAAAGAACCTTCAGAGTAAGTAATACCAAGTGGGTCAGAACCACCTAATTGCCATGTGTCGTATGGGTTATACGAAGTGTATCTGTTGTTAATGCTCTCGAAAGAGTAAGAACCACGGTACTCTAACCAATCAAGTGGAGTGGCTTTAACAGAGTAGTTAGAAAGCTGACGCTTCTCATCTTCAGTTCTGTCATTTTTGTAGGTGTTGTAAAGAGGGTTAGTCTCGTTACTCCAGTGGTTATGACGAATAAAGTAAGGCTGCCCATCTGGGTTGTCTAAGTATAAGTTGTTATCAGGCTCCGCCAATACAATATTGAAGAAGATTCCACCACCGCCACCAGGGAAGTTGTTTGTAGAATTGATAAACAAGTTAGAAGTAGAAAGGCTTAACCAATCCGCAACTTGATAATCTGCGTTAATTCTAAAGTTCTTACGACCATAACCATCAGTATTAGGGATAATACCTTCACTGCTGAAGTTTTCGAAAGAGCTATAAAGGTTAATGTTGTTAACACGAGTAGCTACAGAAACGAAGTTCGTGTAGTTAGTACCGTTACGGAAGAATTCTTCCTGTAGGTTGTTGTTAACACCAAATGGGTTATCCATGTAATTGTCAGGATCAATAGCTCTTGAACCTACGATATCTGGACTGTAACCACCTTTGTAGTCAGCTGGGTATGTTACACCATCATATTTAGTGTAAGTACCTTTAGCCGATTCCCAGTCAGTAGCTAGAGTGTAGAAGTGACTTTCAGCTAGATCAATATAGTTTTCAAGTTCTTGAACACCATATTCGTTACGGATAGTAACGTCAATCTTGTTGTTCTCTAGGTTAGCACCACGCTTTGTAGTTACAACCATTACACCGTTACCAGCGCGAGATCCATATAGAGAAGATGCAGCAGCACCCTTTACAACCTCGATGTTAGCAATGTCATCAACGTTGATGTCAGCTAAACTTCCTTCAAGGATAACACCATCAACAATTACTAATGGAGAATATCCAACATTTAGGTTGTTATCTGCACGAAGTTGAACCTGAGCTGAACCCCCTGGAGTACCACCTGCTGCTTTAATCGTCACACCTGATACTTTACCAGATAGTGCTGTTGAAATAGAGGTTGCAGGTACTTTGTTAAGGCTTTGAGCATCAACTTTAGCAACCGATACCGTTAGTTTCTTACGTGGAGTTGCATCCGCAACACCAGAAACAACGATTTCATCAAGTAATCCAACATCAGAAGCTAAAACAAAGTTTTTGATTGTTTCGCCGTTACCAACGGTAACTTCTTCTTCAATTGTAGTAAATCCAATAAAACTTACTTTTACTGTATAGGTGCCAGCATCCAGTCCGGAGAGGGTATAGTTCCCATCAACGTCCGTAGCTGTACCTTTTTGTAGTGATTCGATCACTACGTTAACTGCGGGTAGTGTTTCACCAGTTTCTGCACTGGTTACCACACCCTTTAATGTGCCGTTCTGAGCGAGCGCCAAAGGACTCGTCAAAAAGAACAACACGGCAAGTGTATATAACTTTTTTACCATAGTAGCATTTATATGTTTTTGTTTAGAACACCACATGAATATGTGATGTTTAGTAGCGGTGTTAAATAAAGTAAATTCGCATTTACATACAATCAGGGAAGTACTTAAGTGATTGCAATACAATGCATTGATGAGTTTGTTTAGCGGCTAACTATCAGTTTTTTAATATGTTAAGAATTGTAAATTAGGGGTATTTTTTTACAATTCAGTAGGTTGATGCAGGTTGTAAAATTGTGTAAATACAATAATATATTAACACTCAGGGATGAGCGTCAGTTTTTATAGTGAGTTAGAGCATTTATGCACTATCAAATACTTGCTAAATGAGCGAGCTTTAAATATCTCGTTTCAAAATAGCTCCACTCAGCCATAACTGGATTTGCTGGTACTGAATATTGTAGTAATTATTATTCCTTTCGAGAATGTAATTTTCGAATGGATAATATTTATTCTTCAGCTTCGGAGTTTGGAAAATGAAATTCTTTTCTGGGTCTCCTGAATTATAAGAATACCCCCATCTCATATAGTCCAATACAGTTTCAACATACCATGGTGGTCCGAATAAGATATAGATCATTCCCTGATCGGTTTTCCAGCCTTCTTTGAAGTTTGAAAACTGCTTGTTGGCTTGTTCAACGCGCTCGTAATAAAGCGAAACAACGTCTTTAGCAATTTTTGAGTTTTTGATATTTCTTAACCAAAAGCGATCTATAGCTTTCTTGATTTCGTCAGGATCTTCCAATTGCATGAGTTCTTCATATTCTCCTTTTCTCATTAAGTAGTACAAAGGAGCGGCTAATTCTTTAGGAGTAGTTAATGAAGGGTAACTATAGCTTTTTACCCCAAAATCACGAGCTTTATAAATTTCATTCTCTTTACCAAGGTTAGAGAATACTTCAAGTCGATAGTTGCCACGCTCTAGTTCTGGGCTTACAAACTCAATTAAAACGCTTCCAGGGTCATTTAGAACTCGACGAGTTGAACTTATTTCTTCTCGTTCAGAGTAATCAATACCTTTGAACTCTATACTGCTAGGCCTATAGGTGCTAAAATTCATTGGTAGTGCTATTGAAGTATCCGATTCGAACTTCACCAAGCGTGTATTGATGGTTAAAGGCTGTGAAGGATCATTATTGGTTACTTGAAATAAGAACTTTAGAGAATCTGCTTTTCCCGGTATGTCATAGGTAGTTACGGGAATGAAATCATCGCGAACACTTTTATTGAGACTTAATATTCGAATGTTTGTAATGTTTTTGACCGTTCCGTTCGGGTTGGGTACAAAGGTCTGTGTTTTGCGAACGGTTTCTTTGTCTGTATTTATATCGGTTACAGTAACGATAATTTCATAATTGCCGGGTGGAACCTGGTAGTTCTTTTCAATTTTGTAGGTCTTCTGGCTTAGTACAACGTTTGATTTGGGATCGGTTAATTGAAGGGGGTACTGCTTAGACTCGATTATATTACTGGTGTTGTCTAGCGTATTGATTTGAACATCCATCAAGGCATCAGCTATAAATAAATCATCCTTTTTTTTGTAGATGAGGCTTCCATACACAATTTCGCTGGCTAAGTTTAGCATCGTTTCACCCTCAGGACTGATGTAACTTGAAGTCACAAGTCGTACTTCTGGAAATCCAGGTCTGAATTCATAACCTGCACCACGCTCAACTTTATCCATGTATGACTTTGAACACCCCATTGCAATCAGACTACATAGGAGTAGAATTTTGGGGATATTTAAACTCTCTTCAATTTTGAATAGCATGTGGTAAGTTGTTACTTAATGATTGTTTAATCGATTTGCTATAAAAACAATATGAAATGATAACATCATTTCAAGTATCTTTAGTATAATTAAATTTACCCTTTAAATACTTAGACCGAATGATTTCTGCAAGACGACGCACAAAAATTGTATGTACAATAGGCCCCAGCTGTAATACAGAGGAAGCAATTGAAAACTTGTTACTACATGGAATGAATGTCGCTAGAGTTAATTTTTCGCATGGTTCACATGAAGATCATGCGAAAGTAATTAAGCACATTCGTAAAGCTGCTCGTAAGCATAAATATAGCATCCCAGTGTTAATGGATCTTCAAGGACCTAAAATCCGAGTAGGTGAAATGAAAAATGGTGGTCAAGTTCTTAAAACAGGAAGTACTATAACTATTACGGGTGAAGACGTAGTTGGAAGCCCGACAGTGGTGCCCATTGATTATAAAAACTTAGTTAATGAAGCAGAAGTTGGCAATAGAATACTACTCGACGATGGCTTGTTAGAATTTAAAGTGGTAGAAAAAGTAGGAGCTACTTTAAAGGTAGAGGTAGTAGTTGGTGGATTATTGAAATCTCGAAAAGGAGTAAACCTTCCGAATGTTAAAATTTCGATTCCTGCCCTTACCGAAAAAGATATAAAGGATCTAGAGTTTGGGATTTCCCAAGACGTAGACTTAATCGCTCTTTCCTTTGTGCGTTCTCCTAAAGATGTGAGAGATATTGTTTCGAGAGTACGAGCTGCAGGAAGTCAGGCTTCAATAATTGCTAAAATTGAAAAGCCAGAAGCACTTGAAGTAATAGACGAAATTATTGAAGAGTGTGATGGAATTATGGTTGCAAGAGGTGATTTAGGGATTGAAATTCCAACCGAACAGGTGCCTATTGTACAAAAGCAGTTAATACAGAAATGTAGAGCAGTGGGTAAACCCGTAATTACGGCAACTCAGATGTTGGATTCTATGATCAACAACCCAAGACCAACTCGCGCGGAAAGTTCGGATGTTGCAAACGCCGTAATTGATGGTACTGATGCGGTAATGTTATCTGGTGAAACGGCCGCTGGTAAGTATCCCCTAGAGGCTGTAAATGTGATGGACAAAATTTGTAGAACTGTTGAGGAAAATAGAACACACATTTATTCCACTTTAGACTATAAAAAGCCCGAATGGAAGGAAAAGCAGATTGTGGAATCTTTATCCTTTTCATGTGTAAACATTGCAGAGAATGTTGAGGCAAAAGTAATTGGTACCTTAACTCACTCTGGGAGCACAGCACGCCGAATAGCTAAATTCAGACCTAATGTTCCTATCATCGCATTTACTGAGAATCAAAAAGTACGCCGACAGTTAAACTTGGTTTGGGGTGTTCATTCAGTTCGAGTAAAAGAAATTTTTGATACAGATAAGAGTGTTTCTTTAATGGAAACCTATTTGTTAGATCATGGGTTGGTAAAAAGTGGAGATCGCGCTATTCTAACAACCGGTATTCCTGTTCCAAAACGAGGGCGTACCAATATGATCAAAGTAAGTACCATCGAATAGGTATTTACGTTAGGCTTAATAAACTCTTTTATGCGAAATCGATTTTTATTCATTGTATTAATTCTGTTAGTAACAGGATGTAGTTCGGGATTAAAATCGAGATGGGGTAACTTTACGGCCTACTACAACACTTTTTATAACGCTAAGAAGAGTTTTAATACGGGGCTTCAGCGAGTTCAAGATGCTGATCTTGTCTATAATCCTCAGTTGCCAATTCGTGTGCATCAACGCCCAATAAATGTAGGTGCGCAAGATTTTCAAAACACCATCGATAAAGGTGCTGAAATTCTAAGGAAGCACGCCGACACAAAGTGGGTTGATGATGCGCTTTTCCTGATTGGTAAATCTTACTTTTATAAAAGCGAGTTCTTTTCTGCTGAACAGAAATTCCAAGAGCTCATTTTAACAACCGAAGACCAAGAGCTGCTAAACCAAGCCAAGCTATGGAGAAGTAGGGTGTTGTTAGAAATGGAATTGTACAGTGAAGGAATTCAATATATTAGTGAAGAACTATTAAAGTCTGAAGAAGAACTTGATGTAGTTGAAGTCGCCGAATTTAGATTGTTACTGAGTCAATATTATGTAGAACAACAGAACTGGGAAACAGCTATACGGCAGCTTGAGTTTGCATTGCCTAATATTGAACATAAAGAGTATAGTGAGCGTGGTTATTTTCTATTAGGGCAACTATTCGAACGCATTGGCTCTCCGCAAGATGCATACTATGCTTACTCAATGGTAGGAGAGTTCTACACGGATTACGATTTACAATATCTAGCACAGCGTAAGAAAGCGGAATCGGCCCGTGATTTGGGGAATCCTGATATTGCTCTACGTACGTTTTCTGGAATGTTGAAAGATGACAAAAACACCGAATACAAAGTAGAATTAGAATACGAACTAGCGCTCACCCAACAGAATAAAGGGAATCTAGAAGAAGCTGAAGAGCGATATAAATCGTTGTTATACAATAGAAATTATCAACCTACTGCAGAACTAAAAGCATTAAGCTATTATCGCTTAGCAGAGGTTTATCGTTTTGGGTTTAATGATTTAGAAATGGCGGCGGCTTACTACGATACTGCTTCTCGACAAAACGCCAATCCAGATGAACTACCTTTCGATTTTGCTGCAAATGAATTGGCTAAATCCTTTGGCGAGTATACTCGATTGAAGCAGGAACTGGATAAGAAAGATAGTTTACTTTGGGTATCAGAACTTCCTCAAGAATCCTTCGATTCACTACTTGTTGAACTGAAAAAGCAGAAACTAAGCGAGCTTGAAGCTGAAAGAAATGCTCGCGAACAGCGAGCAAATACAATTGTGAATGTTGCAGACGATGAAGGGCAGTCACCTACTACAGGCGCCAATGGTTTTCTAAATATTGCCAATCCAGAATTAATAGCAAATTCCAAAGCCCAATTTCAGGCTATTTGGGGGAATCGACCTTTAGTTGATAACTGGAGAGTACGGTCGATTATGGCTTCAAGTACACAAGCGAGTAATCCAACCGTTTTAAGTAATAATCAGACATCAGAAAATACAAGTATAAGCAGCATTGATGTCTCTATAGACTTATCGGAAGTGCCTTTTGAAGCTGCAGAAAAAGAAAAGATGAGATCGGATATCTCCAACCTTAAATATCAGTTAGGGAATCTATTTTATATCTCTTTGAATATGGAAGACAGTGCTGAGGTTTATTTTAAAAGAGTGATAGTTGAACATCCCGACGCTACCGAGGTGCCCGTTTCGTTGTATTCTCTCTCTGAATTGAAAGCTTCTCAAGGGTATGATGAGGAAGCCATGGAATATGCGAATCAGTTAATAAGGAATTACCCGAATGCGATATATGCTCAACGTATAGCCACTGAATATGGAATAGATATTTCTGAAGGCGATGAAGTAGAGGAAGGGCTTTCAGTATTTGAACAATTTAAGGCACTTCAAGAGGATACAACAATCTCGGTGAATCAAAGAATTAATGCCTTAATTTCGCTGGCACGAGAAAACGATAGTAATGCGTATGCCGACAATATTTTTTACGAAGCGATTCAATGGCAGGTAAGTAGTGCTAAAAGTGATTCTCTATTTAACGTTCAATTGTTAGAATGGCATCAAGCCAAGCAAAGTTTTAATCAACAAAAGAAAGCATTAGACCTTCAAAAGGCTGAAGCTAGAACGGCCTTATCAGATACCACATTATCGCAAGGTGATAGGCAACAATATCAATCGGTTATCGATTCCACACTGAGGTTCGATTCGAATGAAAACTTTCCTTACGAAGGGGTTAAATGGGATAGAACTCGTGACTTATTAAATGAGTTTGTACGGTTATTCAACAATTCTGAACTTCTACCTAAAGTGAGAATATTGAATGATGAAATTGCACTCAGTAAACCACCTCAGGAAATGCAAACAGCTGTTTCAAGCACGAATGTGAATGCTGAGATGACTAGCTGCAGTTCGTTAAATATTACGCCCAGATTTCTTAGTGATAAATCAGAATTTAGAAATCAGATGGAATCTATTACCACTCAAAAAAGTGTTCCTGTGATTGTTCAAATTAATCGACGTGGTGGCATCGAGAGTAGTCAACTTCTGGAGAGTCAAGACGAAAAAATCGACGCGCGAATTCAGGAATTGCTTACTGAAAGTTTAGCTTTTAGCCCTTATTTAGTAAACAACCAAGCAACTCCTGTAAGTTGTTCAGTCGATTTAATTTCGATTACGAATTAAGCTGAATTCCAGCTTTAAGTTTCTTGATAAGTCCTGGCCCTTCGTAAACAAGACCAGTATATACTTGAAGGAGATTGGCCCCCGCATTTAATTTCCTTTGGGCTGATTCCACACTATGGATTCCCCCCACACCAACAATGGGTTTTCGGCCTTGAAGCACTTCATAAATCCACGTAATCACTTGATCGCTTCGTTCAGCTATAGCCGCTCCACTTAGTCCACCATTGCCAATGTTATTTAGTACGGTGCTGGAAGTTTTCAGGCTAGAACGATTGGATGAAGTATTGGTAGCCACATAACCATCTACATGTAGACTTTCACATAGCTCCACTAAATGCTGAAGCGTATTACGATCGGTATCCACCGAAAATTTAACGAGTGTAGGTGTGTTCTGCTCTTTCAAGTTTAAAGCTGAAAGAAGGTCTCTAAGTGCCGCAGGATCTTCAAAAGTTTTGCCTTCTCCAGTATTTGGGCAAGAGATATTAACAGTGATGTAGTCGGCCACTTCTAGGGCTTTGTTATAGCTATATACATAATCAGCGATGGCCGCATCCCCATGAATTGAAGCATCATTCGTTTTAGCAATGTTAATCCCCATCGGTATATCAAGTGAAACTTTGCTAAGGCGTTCAATGATTGCATCTGCTCCTTCATTGTTCAACCCCATTCTGTTTATAAGGGACTCATCTTCAGGAATTCTAAATGCTCTAGGCTTAGGGTTTCCTTTGGAAGCTTTAGCTGTTATGGATCCAATTTCAACAAAGCCAAACCCCAATGCTTGAATACCTAATGGAGTAGTACCATTTTTATCAAAGCCGGCCGCTAAACCAATCGGGTTCGTAAACGACAACCCCCAAAACGATTGTTCTAAACCTTCATCTTGTCCACCATAAATTTGTTGGCAAATAGTTTGAAGAGCAGGAGAGTTGTGAGTTGCTGACGCTAATTCAATGGCTAATTCATGAGCAGATTCGGCGTCTTTCTTAAATAAGAGTGGTTTTACAATAGTTTGGTATAGCATAAATAAATGGGGTATCAAACAAAATAAGAAAACCGTGTAATAAATGATGGATAAGCCTTATCATCGTTGCCAGAATTCTATGGATCAGAAAAGATTTTACATATCACAACAGATAGCTTCTTTAAGAGCTTTTGGAGAGGTTATACTCTTAGAGTCGCAGAAAAAAGATCATCCAGCTAGCCAACGTTCTTTTATTGCGGGCAAACCCAAGGCGTGGATTAAAGCTAAAGGAACTCAAATTGAATGCTTAAGAAATGGTGAGGTCGAGATATTTGATCGAAATCCATTTGTGGCATTACAGGAGTTTTATGCATCGGAGAAAGACTGGATATTTGGATACCTAGGCTATGATTTAAAAAACCATATCGAAGCACTATCCTCAAATAACGAGGAAGTAATTGAAGCCGCAGATCTGTTTTTCATGGTTCCAGAAGTGTTGATAGAGGTCAATGAAACAGGTGATATGGAATATCTAAGAGGGGAACCTACATCAATAGATAAGAATTGGTATCCATCCGACGTAAAGCTTGAATCCAAAAATCAGATTAAGAAAAGGAGTTATCTCAAAAAAATATACCAAGCGAAAAAGAGAATACGTGAGGGTGAGTTTTATGAAATTAATATATCTCACCCCATTCAATATCAGTTTAAGGGCGATAGCCTAGATCTTTATAACAAAATGGAAGGCATTGGCGCGGTTCCTTTTGCGGCATATGTGTACATGGATGAGGTTCAAATTTGTTGTGCATCGCCAGAGCGGTTTATTCAAAAAAGAGGGGATAAAATAATATCACAGCCTATTAAGGGGACCATTCAGAGAAAAGGAAATGATACCATTGCCGACCTTCAGCGCTTTATGAATTCGGAAAAAGAGCGTGCTGAGAATTTGATGATTGTAGACTTAGTTCGAAATGATTTTTCAAGAGTAGCTCAAAAGGGAAGTGTAAAAGTCTCGAAGCTTTTCGAAATCCAGACCTTTGAAACTGTTCATCAAATGGTATCAACTGTGGAGGCAAAGGTAGATGCCGGTGTGGATGTATTTTCAATTATACAAGCATGTTTCCCAATGGGCTCGATGACAGGCGCTCCTAAAATCGCATCAATGAAAGCCATTGAAGAGCTCGAAGATTATAAGCGAGGCATTTATTCCGGAGCCATAGGTTACATCAAACCCGATGGCGACTTTGATTTCAATGTTGTAATCAGAACAGCACTAGTGCAGGGTGAAAAACTTGTATATCCAGTGGGAGGGGCTATTACCTCCGATTCCGATCCAGAGCTAGAATGGGAGGAAACCTTGATAAAAGCGAGGGCCTTAACCCGATTGCTAGATTAATTTATTTTTTGGTGAATGAAGAGACCTTCCTAAGGGTTTAATTACCAAATAAGGAGTTTATTTATGAATGATGACATCAAGGATATTGCCACATTAGGGGCATTAAAGGAAAGTGGTTGGACTACTCAATCTGTGAAACAGGAATTGAGGAAAAATATGATTGCAGCTATGAAAAAAGGCGATCCTCTTTTTCCTGAAATTCTGGGTTATGAAAAGACCGTTATACCGCAGCTTCAGCACGCAATACTTTCCATGCATGATATGATCTTACTCGGCTTAAGAGGTCAGGCAAAAACAAGGATATTACGTGCGTTGGTTCAGTTTTTGGATGAATATATCCCTGTGGTGAAAGGTTCAAATGTGAATGATGATCCACTAAATCCACTATCGAAATACGCCAAAGATCTTATAGCGGAAAAAGGAGACGAAACTGAAATTGAATGGCTCCATCGTTCATTTAGGTACGGTGAAAAACTAGCCACTCCCGATACAACCGTTTCCGATTTGATAGGAGATATTGATCCCATCAAGGCCGCTACTCAGAAGCTGGATTTAGCCAATGAGAATGTGATTAACTTTGGACTAATACCTCGAACCAATAGGGGACTCTTTGTAATTAATGAACTCCCAGATTTGCAACCACGAATTCAGGTGGCGTTGCTTAACATTATGCAGGAGAGAGATATACAAATTCGCGGTTTCAATGTGCGAATGCCCGTTGATGTAGCTATGGCGTTTTCAGCTAACCCGGAAGATTATACCAATCGTGGGAGTATCATCACTCCGTTGAAGGATAGAATTGATGCACAAATAATCACGCATTACCCAAAAGAAATTGAAATTGGTTTAGGTATCACAAAACAGGAGGCATGGCAGAATAGAGAAGGGGATATTAAAGTTCATGTACCGGATGTATATCGCCTGATTATTGAACGGGCAGCCTTTGAAGCTCGAGAATCAGAATACATTGATCAGAAAAGTGGGGTATCAACACGAATGACGATCACGGCGATGGAACAACTAATATCTTCTGCTGAACGCCGAGCGATCCTAAATAATGAGGAAGAAACCATCGTTCGAATTTCTGATGTGTTCCATATGGTGCCTGCGCTTACTGGTAAACTTGAGTTGGTATATGAAGGAGAGCAGGAAGGAGCCATCAGTGTGGCTAAGCATATTATTGGGAAGGCGATTAATAAGACCTTTAAAACGTATTTCCCAGATCCACAGAGTAAATCAGATGCTGTGAAGCAAAAATACGCTACGATTACTAGCTGGTTTGCAAAAGGGGAAGAAGTGCATTTACCAGACTCACTTTCAAATAAAGAATATCAGCAACGATTGTCTTCAGTGAGTGGACTCGCTGAATTGGTAGAATCGCAAATCAAAGAATTGGAAGAGTCGGATTTATATAGTTGGATGGACTTGGTTTTAGAAGGGTTACATCAAAATTCGCAGCTTAGTAAGCAAGATATGGACGACCAGTCGTTGTACTCAGATATGCTAGGTTCGATGTTCTCGAGCATAAGCGGAATGAGCGACGATGACTTTGAAGATTTTGATACATAAAATCATTGAATTCGCTGATATATAATCTTATATTGTTAGCCTTTGAAAATTGAAATGACCCAGTATTATGAAAAAAGGTATTCACCCAGATTATAAAGAAGTTACTGTCATCATGAGTGACGGTACTGAGGTAGTTACACGCAGTACTATGAACACTAAAGATGGTGTGTACAAAAGTGAGGTAGATTCAAAGAATCACCCATTCTATACACGCGGTAACGCATTGACAACTAAAGCAGGTCGTATTGATCGCTTTAAGCGTATGTACGACGCTAAGAAGTAATTCTAGCGCTTTACTTAAGAGTTTAAAGGATGCTCCATCACCGGATGCATCCTTTTTTTATATAGACCTATGGATATAAAAATATTTGAAGTCGGACCATTTGCTGAAAACACCTATTTGTTAATAAAAGGTGATAAAGCCATTCTTATTGATCCTGGTTTTGCACAAGAACCTGAGTTCCAAACGTTCAAAAGTGTACTCTCAAAATCAGGCATCGAATTAGAAGCTATAGTACTCACTCATGCTCATGTTGATCATGTGATGGGGGTTCAGCGTGTGCTCAAAGATTTCGACATTCCAGTCTATCTCAATCATGAAGATTTATTTCTTTGGGAAAACTTTGGAAATCAAGCCACTATGTTTGGTTTGAACCAAGTTGGCTTTTCTTTTACCCCCGAAGAACTTCCAAAAGAAGGCATATTTACGGTAGGTGCTTTTAGTTTTGAGTGCCTGTACACTCCCGGTCATGCTCCCGACCATACCGCCCTTTATTTCAAAGACGAACAGTTAGTTATAGCAGGTGATGCTTTGTTTAAGCAAAGCATAGGCCGTACAGATTTATACAAAGGCGACTTCGAGTTGCTTGCCCAGTCCATTAGAACGAAGCTATATACGCTTCCTGATAACACGGTTGTATATCCAGGGCATGGTGATTCTACAACTATCGGATTTGAAAAGAAGCACAACTCTTTTGTGAAGGGGTCGGAATTACCCTTTGCTTAGTTGATTGCTGAATCTGAAAATGTGAACGCCTAGTTTGCTTTCAGCTTTTCAATCTCAGACTGAAAGTGCTCTGATTTTTCGGGATGTATGCTTTTCAACTGTTCATACATCTCAATAGCTTGATTCTTCTTCCCTTGCATCACGTGAATCTTAGCTAGGGTCTCAGAAATGATATCCTCAACCTCTTCAGCGTCTTCAGCAAGGTTAGTGTCGTCAAAAGGCTCATCGTCGGTAGGAATGCGAATACGATTCGATTCAACGGCTTCTAGCATTGCTATCAAGCTATCCAAGTCTAGAATTGGTGAAGTTCTTTTTGAGTGATCAAGTTTTCTCTGTTCAGTCGAAAACGATTGCACAGGTACAGCGGCATTAAATTTTTCTGGGTGCACTAAGAAATAATGAAGATGTTCCATTAAAGGACTTCCAGGAGCGTAAGTTTTTGCTTTTAAAGCCTCTTTAATTGCTTCTTTTTTATTGTCGCGGAGGTGGTGAAACCAAGCTAATAAAAAATGGCCTACAGCATCAGGTCCGCGCTTCTTTAAGTGCTTTGATAACTTAGTGATAGCTACTTCGGGTTCTTGTTCGAAGCGCTCGTTAAAAGAACGTAGAGATTGCGGTATGTTGAAAGGTAAATCTGCCATAGTTAACAAGATGCAATAATACAGCACGCACGCATTAGATTCAAAAGATTTACCAATTACTTACGGCGTCGTTAAACATATTATTCGCCAACTGCTCCAATGCTTCATCTGCGGCTGTTTGTTCACCAGCAATGGGATCGCTAGTAGGGTCGTAGGTAAATGAACCACTGAAATTTTTGTCCCACTCTTCTTCATCCTGAGCAGTGTATAAAAAACGGGCTTTTACCGTAATTTGTACCTGATTTTGATTGGCCTGTTGATCTCCACCGATGCTAAAAGGTCTATTGCTGTAATTTACAATCGAACCATCTAGGATGGCATCAGCTTCTTCTTCTGAAGATGCCAACTGTAATTTACTTTGATTGATAAATCGTTCTACTAAAATCCGGTTTAATCGATCACTTAAATCACTAATACCACTATTAGATCGATCCGGAAAAAATGGGATATAAATTGAGTTTACACCATCGGGTATAGATGCTCCTGTGAAACTATATCGTAAACAACCGCTGCTTACTATCAAGCTGATAAGAGTGAGTAAGAGGAGGTTACGCAAGGCCATATTGATCTAGTTTTCTATAGAGTGTTCGTTCACTGATACCCAAAGTCTCAGAAGCCTTTCGCCTATTCCCATCAAATTTTTCGAGTGCTTGTTTGATTAGAAATTGCTCTGTGGCTTCGATAGAAGGTATGGCATCACCTCCAAAGAACCGCATCATGGCTGATTCTTCGCTTTCTTCCACTTCCTGCTCATTTACTTTAGGAGCACTTTGCACACCTAAGGTAGCATAATCATCAAGATTAATACTAACATCCGCGCCATCTTTATTTTCGAGGTCGCTTTGAAGAGCAGGTGGAAGTGCTTTAATGTCTTTATTGGACATGGTGGAATACATGAAATTAGCGAGCATCTTTTTAAGGTCACTAATATCAGTTCTCAATTCAACTAAAGCACGATATACCAGTTCTCGGTCGCGTCGGTCAAAATCCTGTTGCTGTTGATTGTTGCTTTCTTTCTGATCGGAAACCATCGGGAGGTTATCCGCAGAACCTTGCCTTTGACGCCCTTTCAAGTACTTTTGAAGTCGCTCTGCGTCAATGAACTGTGACTTTTCAAGCACCACCAATTGCTCAGCTACGTTCCTAAGTTCTCTGATATTTCCCGGCCATCGGTAAGAAATAAGTAGTTCACGAGCTTCGTCAGAAAAGCCTTTGAATACAGAATCATACCTAGATGAAAACTCTTGAACAAATTTTCTGAATATTGGGATGATATCTTCTTGGCGGTCGCGTAGGGGTGGAAGATGAATTTGTACAGTATCTAAGCGATAGTAGAGGTCTTCACGGAAGGTACCATCTTGTACAAGCTTCCAAAGGTTTAAATTGGTAGCGGCAATTACACGAACATCGGTAGTTTGGACTTTACTCGAACCAACGCGGAAGAATTCTCCATTTTCAAGTACACGTAATAACTTTACTTGAACATTTTTTGGGGTATCACCGATTTCATCCAAAAAGATGGTTCCACCATTCGCCTTCTCGAAGTATCCTTCCCGACTTTCATTGGCTCCTGTAAAGGCTCCTTTTTCATGTCCGAATAGTTCACTTTCAATGATCCCTTCTGGTATAGCGCCACAGTTTACAATAATAAGATTATTACGTTTGCGCTCTGAAAGGGCATGAATTGCACGTGCGGTTACATCTTTTCCAACCCCACTTTCGCCCTGAAGAAGTACACTAATGTCGGTTTTTGCCACCTGCATGATCTTATCAATCACTTGGCGCATTTCGTTCGAAGTGCCTAATAAACCAAATTGCTCTTGAAAAACTTCGCGATCCATTTCTAGTTATTTTTTTCTGACATTATGACGCAAAGTTACACATTACTTCGCTCGTAAGTAACTTAAATCTCAATTAAATTCGTGGAGTTCGATTATTTAATAATCTCAGTTGCTTGCTCAATAGGCAACGAACGAGTTTCCTTAAAACTAGATAGAACGAGGTTCGAACGGGTTTTACTTACGCCTTTCCATGATTGAATACGAGAAAGTAAGCGTTCAAATGAGGAGGTGTTTTTAGTGCGCACTTTTAAGAAATGTGAGCCATCACCAGTTATAGAATGACATTCTAAAATTTCCTTTTCAGTAGCTGCTTCTTCCACAAATGAGGGATAATTCTCGGAACCATCTACCTGAACGAATATGAATGCAGTGATATCAAAGTGAAAGGCTTTGGCATCTAAAACCGCATTATAGCTCGATATAAGCCCCTTTTCTTCTAATTTTCGCATTCGTTCTGAAACCGATGGCACACTTAAGCCAACCATTTCTGCTATTTTATTTCTCTGTGCTCTACCGTTCTCTTGTAAATGATTTAAAATGGCGATGTCTATATCATCAAGTAAGTTGCTCATTGTTAGTATACCTTATTTATTATTTGGGTCTTTCCCTAGTTTCAAGACCTTTGTAGTAATAGGAAGTGTTAAGAACTTAATCAGGAATCTTTTAAAAAAAGGGTAAAAGAAAACAGTAATAGCTCTTATCTTCTTGTCTCAATAAAAATTATAGGAATAATGTTAGACATCAACTTTATAAAAGAAAACAAGGAAATTGTAAAAAAGGGCATGATCGATAAAGGTGAAAAAGACTCATCTTTGGTTGATCAAGTTATCGCAAAAGACGAAGAATGGAGATCACAAGTCCATAAAGTTGATGCATTGCGAAGCGAAAGTAATGCCAAAGCAAAGCAAATTGGTGCGTTGATGGGGCAAGGTAAAAAGGAAGAAGCTCAGGCTATAATTGCGGAGACTTCAAAAGATAAAGACACCATTAAGCAACTTGAAGAACAGCTTAAGACGCTTCAAGAGGAGCGAGAAGAATTGTTACTTCGTATTCCTAATGTGCCACACCCTTCTGTTCCTGTAGGGGCTTCTGAAAACGACAATGAGACGTTTGCTACTTGGGGAGAGCCAAATAAAGAAGAGTGGAGGAAGCCACATTGGGATATCGTGGAGCGATATGGTTGGGTAGATTTCGAGCGTGGTGTTAAAGTAACAGGTGCTGGTTTCCCATTCTATGTTGGGCCGGTAGCTCAGCTTCAGCGAGCTTTGATTAATTATTTTATTAATGAAGCAGGAGATGCAGGTTATACTGAATTACAAGCTCCATATTTCGTAAATGAAGATTCAGCGCGAGGTACAGGTCAAATTCCTGACAAAGAGGATATGATGTATGTAGTGCCTAGGGATGAGTTTTTTGCTATTCCTACTGCAGAGGTGCCGGTTACAAACTTCCACCGCGATGAGATATTAAGTGAAGAGCAACTTCCAGTTAAGTACGTATGTTATACCCCATGCTGGCGACGTGAAGCGGGTTCTTACGGAAAAGATGTTCGTGGATTAAATCGCCTGCATCAGTTTGATAAAGTTGAGTTGGTTAAAATCGTTAAGCCTGAAGAATCATACGAGGAATTGGAAAGTCTTCGCCTTCATTCTGAAAAACTACTACAAGCATTAGAACTCCCTTACAGAACCTTATTGATGTGTACGGGCGATATGGGCTTCACCCAAACAAAAAAATATGATTTAGAAGTTTGGAGTCCAGGACAACAGCGTTGGTTGGAAGTGAGCTCTTGCTCAAATTTTGAAAGCTTCCAAGCTCGAAGAATGCAGCTTCGCTATCGGAAAGAGGAAAAGAAAACAGAGATGGTTCATACCTTAAATGGATCGGCGCTGGCATTACCAAGAGTGGTAAGTGCAATCTTAGAAGCGTACCAAGAAGAGAATGGAAAGGTACGTGTGCCGGAAGTACTGAAGCCTTTCTTAGGAAGAGATTACTTATAAAGTAGCTTCCACTTAGAATGAATTAAGGTCAGTGTGTGGAGCTAAATGCTTTACAGGCTGACCTATTTTTTTTTGGCTAACCACCAGATTCCCCAACCGATGCCGATGAGTGCTAGAGCAATTCCAAAGCCTCCAAGGAATGCATAAAGTAAGTAGGGGATAACCATGCTAATAACTACACCAGCGATTGCCTTCACTGGGCTTGCTGCTACACCTGCAGTACCAACAATTGATCTTAAAACGCGTGCTAATCGTGCCAACATAATGTCTCCAATTTTTTAACTGGGGTGAGGGTACGAGGCTTTAATGAAAAAGATGCGTACTAGCTTAAAGCGTAAAACTCTTCTTCTTTGAAGTTCAGTAGAATTTCTAAAATAGGATCCATCGTGTCGTACTTCATGAGCTCTAAACGAAGTTTTTTACCATTTCTAACTCCTTTTAGGTACTGCCCATAGTGCTTCTTCATAATGATGACACCGTAACGTTCGCCTTGATGTTCAACAGACAGTCGAAGTTGATGAGCACAGGTCTGAAGTTTTTGCTCTAAGGTTGGTTCAGGAAGTAATTCACCCGTTTCAATGTAATGGCGAGATTGTTCAAAAATCCATGGGTTACCAATTGCACCTCGACCAATCATTACTCCATCAACACCTGTTTCATCAAACATTTTTTGGGCGAGTTGAGGTGTGGTAACATCGCCATTACCAATAATAGGAATTTCAAGACCGGGAGTATTTTTGAGTTTTTTTAGAAACTCCCATCGAGCATCGCCTTTGTATTTTTGGGCACGAGTTCGAGCGTGAACGGTGAGTGCTTTCACTCCAATTTTTTGAAGCATCAATGCTACTTCTTGAATACGAATGGTGTTGTCGTCCCAGCCGAGGCGTGTTTTTACAGTAACGGGGCGATCTTTTACAGCATCTACAACCGTGCCTGCCATGCGTTCCATCATGGCTAGATCTTTAAGACAAGCCGCACCGGCTCCTTTATTTACCACTTTATAAACGGGGCACCCAAAGTTGATATCAACCACATCTGGATTGTTATTTAGGGCCACTTGAGCAGCTCCATGCATCGCTTCTTCACGCCCTCCAAATATTTGAATTCCAAAAGGGCGTTCGATTTCATTATAACTCATTTTATGCAGCGCAACTTCTGAATCACGTATTAACGCTTCAGAACTGATGAACTCAGTGAATACAATATCTGCTCCCTTCTGGCGGCAAATTTGACGAAACGGGGAGTCCGTAACGTCTTCCATTGGGGCTAAAAAAAGTGGTTTTTCGGGTAATTGTAGATCGTCAATTTTCATGAAACAAAGATAAGGAAACTAAATCGTAATTTAGAATAGGCTTTCTTAAACAGGAGTTAGTCATTTCGTTGATTTAGTCCTATATTTTGGGCTTTCAATTCAACAATAATAAGGGAAGAAATATGTCACTTGGAACTAAAAGTATCGAAGAGCTTCTTGGAAGTGAAGCATCATACTTACTAGACCACGTTAGTCAAACTATAAGCAAAGATCGTTTGGTTAAGCCATCTGCAAGCTATGTGGATGATGTATGGTACCATTCAGATCGCAACAACAGAGTTTTAGGTAACCTACAATGGTTGCTAGATCACGGGAGACTTGGAGGAACAGGGTACGTTTCTATTTTACCTGTAGATCAAGGTATTGAGCATTCAGGAGGTGCTTCATTTGCTAAGAACCCAGATTACTTTGACCCAGAGCATATCGTAAAGCTTGCCATTGAGGCTGGGTGTAATGGTGTAGCTTCAACATTTGGAGCCTTAGCTAGTGTATCAAGAAAGTATGCACATAAAATCCCTTTTATTGTAAAGATCAATCACAATGAGTTACTGACCTATCCAAACTCATTCGATCAAATTATGTTTGGTAACATCGAGCAAGCGTATAACATGGGCGCTGCTGCTGTAGGTGCTACTATTTATTTCGGTTCGGAAGAAAGTGGCCGTCAGATTCAAGAAGTAGCAGACGCTTTTGCATATGCACACGAGCTTGGAATGGCTACCATTTTATGGTGCTACATGCGTAACAGTGCATTTAAAGTAGACGGTGTTGATTACCACACTTCAGCAGATTTAACAGGCCAAGCTAACCACATCGGTGTTACTGTTGGTGCTGATATCATCAAGCAAAAGCAGCCCAATGTGAATGGTGGTTATACGGCTATGAATGCATCTGAGAGCTTCGGTAAAACTGATGATTTAGTGTATTCTGAACTGAGTTCTGATCACCCAATCGACTTAACACGTTACCAAGTAATTAACTGTTATGCAGGCCGTGCTGGTTTAATTAACTCAGGTGGTGCATCAGGTAATAACGATTTTGCTGACGCTGTTAAAACGGCCATCATCAACAAAAGAGCTGGTGGCATGGGTTTAATTAGTGGTCGTAAAGCTTTCCAACGTCCATTGAAAGAAGGTATTCAGTTATTGAATATGATTCAGGACGTGTATTTAAACGACGAAATTACTTTAGCGTAATTTTTCGGATAATAACTTTGAGCCTTACTGGTTTACCGGTAAGGCTTTTTTTTACTTTACGATTCCAATCCAAATTTTTTGAGCACAGACACTATACATACATCTAAACCTCAGAACTTTATATCCAAAAAGTATCTGGTTCTATCGATTAGCTTGAGTGTTGCTACTATGGCGGGGGTAATATGGTATACCTATACCCCAGGTGTGTTAGATCATTTGGCTTTGAAACGATTGCCAGGACTTGGTATCGCGGTAGTGGTTTCATTTCTTCGAGTATGGTTTTCAGCTGCAAAAATCCGCTTCCTATCTGAAAAAACCATTGGATGGTTTGCTTCCTTTCGGATTATGTTGGCATGGGATTTTACCAGTGCAGTAACCCCATCAACTATAGGTGGGGCCCCCATGGCAACCTATGCTATGACAAAAGAGGGGCTTAAACTAGGTTCAGCCACAGCCATTATTTTATATGGGGTTTTATTAGATCAAATATGGTTTGCAACGGCAATACCGATTCTACTCATAGCTGGTGCATTTTATGAAGTAGTTCCACCAGAAATAGGTTTGGTTGGAGAAGCCTCTATGGTGCTCTTATATATTGGCTTACTGAGTTATGCGAGTTTACTTGCCTATGGAGTATTAGTGAATCCGGCGGCTATTAAAAAAGTAGTTCTGGTTATTTTCAGACTACCCTTTTTGAGAAAGTACAAAGATAAGGTAGCCGAAGAAGCAGAGAATTTAGAAGTATATGCCCATCAGCTAAAAGAAAAACCACCATCATTTTTATTGAAAGCATTCTTCTTATCCACAATGTCGTGGGTATGTAGAATTGCACTTGCTACCATTGTAGTATTGAGTTTATTACCAGCTCCCGAAGTCCTTTCTGTATTGAGAAGTTTAGCGATGAACTTGGCCTTTTTAGTGGTTCCAACACCTGGCGGTAGTGGGGGAGTTGAAGGACTGTTTGTGTTATTTCAAGGTCCGCTAATAGCAAGGCAGTCATTTATTGGATTAGCCGTATTCCTATGGAGGATAATCAGTTACTATATCACTATTGCCTTAGGTATGATGGCTACAACGTGGTATATCAATCGTTCTGTTGTTGAGAACTCCAATTCCGATGACTAATGGCAAAGCAACGATCTCAATTTGAGTGCAACGAATGTGGACACATCTCTCCTAAATGGTTAGGAAGCTGCCCTTCTTGTGGTAGGTGGAACACCTTTGAAGAAAAAAAGGTAGAGCAGAAACAAGTAGCTCACAAAGCAAAAGTTGCGGGTTTAGAAGCGGATGAAAAGCCCAAAAAAATATCAGAAGTAGAAACTTCAGAAAAGTCGCGATTCCAAAGTAAGATAAGCGAATTAGATCGTGTTCTAGGGGGAGGCTTTTTACCAGGAGCTTATATCCTAATAGGTGGTGAACCAGGAGTAGGGAAGAGTACCTTAACACTTCAGATAGCTCAGGCTAATCCAGAGCTAAAGATTTTATATTGTGCCGGTGAGGAATCGGCTGGCCAGATTAAACAGCGAGCTTTACGATTGGGTGTGAGTTCAGATAACCTATTGATCTATAATGAGACTCAGGTCAATAAGATTATTGATGAAGCTCAAAAGGTAAACCCAGATTTACTGATTGTCGATTCTATTCAAACGGTGTATAGAACAGAGCTGCAAAGTATGCCGGGCAGTATACAGCAGGTAAAAGAGTGTGCCGCTTTATTTCAGCAGTTAGCTAAAAAGAAAAATATAACCACTTTGGTTATAGGCCATGTTACCAAAGAAGGGGACATAGCAGGCCCTAGAGTATTGGAGCATATGGTAGATACGGTACTCCAATTTGAGGGCGATAAAAACTATACATACCGATTGCTGAGAAGTCTTAAGAATCGTTTTGGTGCCGCTCAAGAAGTTGGTGTTTTCGAAATGAAAGAGACCGGATTAGTGGAAGTATCTAATCCATCGGAGTTATTTATCTCCGATAAAACTACTGGCGTAAGTGGCAATGCCGTTGTATGTACGATGGAAGGTTCAAGGCCTCTGTTGATAGAAGTTCAGGCATTAGTTTCTCCATCGGCTTATGGCACACCACAGCGCACTGCAAATGGCTTTGATCGGAATCGATTAGCACTCTTACTAGCTGTGTTAGAGAAACGAGCAGGCTATGGGTTCTCCAATCATGATGTGTACTTAAATATTGCGGGCGGGTTTAAACTCAACGACCCTGCAGGAGACTTAGGAGTTTGTTGTGCCCTAGTATCTAGCTTAGTTGATGAGCCTATAAATCAACAAATGGCATTTATAGGTGAAGTTGGGTTAGGTGGCGAAGTGCGTGTGGTTCCTCATACCGAGCAAAGAATTAAAGAAGCTGCTAAACTTGGGTTTAACCATTCAGTGCATCCTCAATCAAAAGGTAAAGAGGGTATTCGATACGTAATTGAAGCCATAAAAAAAGCCTTACCGAAACGGTAAGGCTTAAATCTGTGACGACAGCGAGAATTTAGTAATTCTCACGTTGACGGCGACGTTGCTCGCGAACAGCCTTTTTCATGGCTTCACGGCGCTCAATAGATGGCTTAGTAAACTGTTGTCTGTCCTTGTATTCGTTTAGAATACGAGAACGAGTAACAAGCTTTTTAAACCTATTTATCGCGCGTTCAACACTTTCGTTGTCTTTAACTTCAACACCTAGCATTGAGTCTCACTTCCTTTCATTTGTTTTATTATTCCCATAATTGGGACGTCAAATATACGAATTTATTTCTGTTATTCGAAGGTGTGAAAAAATCCTAAAGTTCAACATTGTATCGTCGGATTAAATCGCCATCCTCTTCACTTTGATACACACTATATAACTGATTGCCAACCACATGATGAATTGTATCATACGTTGATAGCATGAGCTTGCCAACGGCTTGTCCTTCCATATCTAGCACCACAATTTCTTTGCCATCTTCATTAGTATCTGTAAGTAACCAGATATGAGTATTGGTAACCCAAGCATTTAAGTAGGTTGGTTTAACATCATGCATTCGTTGGGTGATTTCTGATTTAAAACGAGTATCAATATTTCGCGTTGAATATGCAATGTCAGCAGAAGAGAGTGGTCTTTCAACGGTTTTGAATGGAATGCGTTTAATTTCTTGATGCTGGTTATTAAACAGGGTGAAGAAAGCACTATCTGGTCGAGCTATCATATACTGGCTATCGTCTATAAATCGGATTCGATCAGTGTTTCGATAAGGAATAGTATTGATATGAATACCGCCATCAATTTGTGATAAATGAGGAAAGGGTACTTTTAAAAAGTGTACAGAATCCGTTGCTATTTCACCATGTCTATCCGTTTCAGCAATTAAACTCAAACGATAGTCATCTAGATTCTGAAAATATCGAGAAGCATCTTTGATGACTAAAGATTCGGTAGATAAGAACTTACCATCTCCAACGTAGCCATTTGGGGTAAAACGACGAGGGTTTTTATCTGGCATTACGGAATGTGAAAAAGCGAAAGTGCCATCCGCTGTAGGAGCGTAAGTATTAACTTGGCTAGATTGTTGTCGAACTACTAAAGTATCGTCGGGATTATAGCTCATCGAGAAATAGTTAGCTAGTTCACCAGGCCCGCCACCTTCTTGAGCTATACGAGCTAAGTGCGTTCCATTTTGATCGAACTGTTCAATGCTAATGGAGGAATAATCTGACACTAAGATGTGCCCATTCTGGGTAACGATAATATCGGCAATTTGACCGGGGAGGTAGTCTTCGCTCTCTTTGATCTCTAAATCAACATCTAAAGCCAAGGTTGATAGTTCAGAGTAGTCGATTACTGCAACTTGGTTTTGTTTAGAATTGCCGGAACAGGCTGCTAGCAAAATGCCGCCAATAATGATTAGAGCACCTACATAAGTTGATGTAGTGCGTTGAAACTTGTTTGATTTCATAAATCCCTGATAGTATTGTTTTTATAAGTTTAATACGCCTAAGCCAAATAAGGCGAAGTCGTATTTTGCTGGATCGTTTGGATCCAATATTCTTAAACGATTTGTGAGCTCTTCAACAGCTTTCCAGTCGTTTTGTTTGCGAGTTAATAGTTTTAATTCCCTAGCATGACGAGCTACATGAACATCTAGTGGTATCATGAGTTCACTTTTGTCCATAAAATTCATAATTCCTAAGTCAACTGGCCCATTTCGAATGCACCAGCGTAGATACATATAGAGGCGTTTGCAGGAACTATTTTTTTCGGAATTTGAGATGTGTTTGTACGAACGCGAAGGTATTTGTGGGTAGAACTGAAAAAACTGTTCTTTAAAAACAGCAATAAGTTCACGATCTGTTTGAGTGCCAATTTGGTAGCAATGTGCCCAAAATGCTTCAAATGACTGGTGTTTTTTGAGGATGGCTTGTAAACATTTTATGAACCAAAAAATATCAACCGGCTTGAAAGTTCGGTGTTTAAACCCATCCAATATCCCCAACTGTTCATCATCGAAATTGAGAATGAAATGATAGGGTTGATAATTCATACGAGATAGCAAATCATCTACTTTTGAAATCACTATATCTCTTCGTCCCCAAGCCATGATGGCTGCAAAAAAACCGGCTAGTTCCATATCTCTTTTATCTGGGTAGGCATGCATGAATTGAATGGGATCGTCATCTATAAAAGACGGAGTTTCAACTTTTGCTACTAACTCATCAAGAGTGGGTTTTAATTCTAAAAGCTTTTTCTTTGAAATGGGGCGCGGCATGATAACTAAGAATCGAGGAGCTTTTCGGTAAGTACTTTATTGGCTTTAGGAAATGGATATTTAGTAAGCTCGGATTTTGGCACCCATTTAATCTGTTGACTTTCTTTTGGTGATGGGGTGCCTTCGATAATTCGGCATAGGAAGGCATACATATTTATAGAGAAGTGAGAGTAGGTATGCTTTAAGTTCATGAACTCTTTCACAGGAGCAACAGTCACTCCAAGCTCTTCTTTTAGTTCACGAACTAGGGTATGTTCTAGCTCCTCACCACTTTCTTGTTTACCGCCAGGAAATTCCCATAAACCACCCAGCATAGCTTCTTCAGGTCTAAGAGCGATAAGCACTTCGTCTTGGTCGTTTTCGATGATTCCGACCGCAATATGATAATGTGGTTTTTTCTTTGCAGGGCTTTTGTAGGGGATGACATCCGTTTTTGCCAATTGGCTAGCAATACATCCAACCTGAATAGGACAGCTTGAACATGATGGATTTGATGGAGTACAAACTGTGGCGCCAAGTTCCATCATCGCTTGATTGAAGTCCGAGGGATACTCCGTATCAATCAATTCATTTACATGAGCTTGGACGGCTTTGGTAGTTTTTGAAGAACGAACGTCCTCTTCAATACCTAAATAGCGTGTAATCACTCGAACTACATTTCCATCTACAACGGCGTTGGGTTTGCCAAAGGCTATACTTGTAATGGCCGCAGCGGTATAAGGCCCAATGCCTTTTAGTTTAATAATCTCGTCATATTCTTCAGGGATTATTCCATTGTATTCATTTACAATAGTTTTAGCCGCATGATGCAGGTTTCGAGCACGGCTGTAATACCCTAAGCCTTCCCAAGCTTTTAATACTTCTTGTTGCTCGGCTTCAGCTAATTCAAAAACCGTATGAAAGGCCGACATAAATCGTTCAAAATAAGGCCAAGCTTGATCAACCCGAGTTTGTTGAAGCATGATTTCTGAGATCCAGATTTTATAAGGATCTAGTTCTCCACGCCATGGCATTTCACGTTTATTTTGGTGGTACCAGTCTAATAATTGTTTGTTGAAATCTTCTCGGGAAAGGGTTTCCAAGCTCAGTTGCCACCTCGTGTTATATCCAATACTGTAAGTGTTATGTCTTGTGAAGACGCCGCTCCGAGCTGATCGGTCGCAATTACTCTAAAAGTAAATTCACCTACTTGCTTTGCGGAAGGTTTCCAACTAAACATGCCAGTTTCTTCGTTCAATTTGGCTCCTTCTGGTAAATCAACACCTAAGTATCGAATCAGTGAATTTGAAGGCTCTTCAGGGTCTATAGCTTGAATCTGTAGTTCATAATCCTCGTTAATAGCAATGGCATTTGTACGAACCGGGCTAAACCTTGGAGGGGTATTAAATGAACGCACATCAACGGTAAAGCGAGTGCTGTCAACGTCGCCTGCTGTATTAGTAGCTAAAACGGTAAACCAATTCATCCCAATTTGAGAAGGGGATGGCTGCCAGTAAAAACCTTGCTTTTTCACACTTACATTTTGAGCATTTGAACGGATGGAAAACTCAACATTCTTTGGTGAATGCCCGTTATCGAGCTCAAGTGGTAATAGCAGCGCATTGGGGTAAGTCAGAATTTGATTAGGGATATCTTTGATTTTGAATGGCCCAGTTACTTGTTTCGCATCATTTGTTGTTACTGTTGAAGTAGCCACATTAGCAATCTTGTCATTTTCTGCAATCCATAATTGATTGCCGCTATGTGCGATTAGGTTTCCAGACACTGAGTCGCTTTTCCAAATTTTAAGAGCATTCCGGTTTTCTGAGTACCAGAGTTTCCCACTTTGAGTGCGAACCATTGTAAAGTTATTCCATTGGAGAATATTCAATACGGGTTCAGATGTAGACCCTAGTTTTTTACCGATACCGTTTGCGGTAATCTCAAATACGTCACCATTTGTAGTGCTTCCCCAAAGTTTATCTTCATCTATAAACAAGCGATTTAGGCGTTCATTAAGAGAAACACTTTTGCTTAGCGTTAACAAACTATCCGAACCATCTGAAGTATAGATTACAAGCTTGTTATTGTTGGTAAGTACAAATAATTGATTGGTTAATGGAGCTGCAGCTATATCTAAAACGGCAACATCGTTAAGTCCTTCGGTGATAATAGTAGGAGGTGAATCTACAGTTTCTGGCGACTCCAACGACAGTTGTCCAAGTCCAGCTTCGTTCATGGCTACATACAAGTAGTTATGCAAACGAACAGCTTTTGAAGGCTGTGCTGGTAGAAGAGTGGAGGAGTAAACTCCTAAAACGGAGGTAGGTTCAATTACAGTTAATCTTCTGGAGTCTCCATATAGGTAGGCAAATCGTGCATCAGCAGAAATAGTATTCCCACGGCGTTGCATGCCAGATGAAGTATATAACCATTGAAGGCCTGATGGTTTAATACGGAATACAGCAAGTCCTTCTTGTTGCGATAAAACATAGAGATGTGAAGAGGAAGCTCCCATCGTTTTGATGGCAGGTATACTCATGCTCTGAGCATAAACTTGCACTAAACTCAGTTGGCTAAATGTTGGTGTAGCCAATCCAATAACGATAAATAGAAAGAGGGGTATGAATTTTTTCATCATAGCTGATTTACAACCAATTGTGTTTTTTATACCAATGAATGGTTTTAGAAATTCCTTCTTCAATGCTCACCTTTGGTGAATAACCGAGTTCGTTTATGGCTTTTGTTGAACTGCATGTCCATTCCATCACTAACTCATTTGCTTTTTCTTTATTTACAACGGGGTATTTCCCAATTAATGATGCAGTGTTTTCAATTACCGCTGCTAGCTTTTTAACCATTGAAGGTTTTAACTTAATTTTGAGAGCTTTTTTACCCATCACTCTGCCTGTGATAGCACTTATCTGATTCCAGTTATAAGTATCGGCTCCACTGATAAAATACGTATGCACCCCAGTGTCATTTTTCTGAGCGGCTTTAAGTATCCCATCTACTAAGTCACTTACATACACCATCGAAAGCCTAGGATGGTTCCCGTCGCCCACCATAGTACAAATTCCTTTACTGTATGTTTTAAAAAAAGTATAAATCTGATCCTCTCTTGGGCCATATACAGCAGGTGGACGAATTATTTTAATAGAATCGTTTGGCGAAGCAATTTTATGAGTCATGCGCTCCATAGCCACTTTAGATCGCCCATACATGCTAATGGGGTTGAAGTCATCTGATTCATCAACTGGATCTCCAAAGCTAGGGCCAACCGCTGCTAAGGAAGATAAAAGCACTATGTTCTGAACCCCTTTGCGCTGAGCAACTCGAATTAAATTCTCTGTGGCTTCAACATTCGCGATCGTAAATTCTTTTTGTGTGGGTGCTTTTACTATAGCTGCCAGATGAAAAATAACATCCACACCATCAATGCCTTCAGTGATAGCTTGGATATTATTTAGATCTCCAGAAACTTTTTTAAAATCTTTCCCAGTTAACCATTTGTCGCTTGAACGAACTAAACAACGGATTTCGGTGTATGCTTGGGAGGCTATGAGAGCATCAACAAGATGACTTCCAATAAAACCCGTTCCACCAGTTACAAAGGCTTTCATTAATTCCTTATATTCTCAGGTTATTTATTTGAGCTAAAAAAAATTTGAACTCGATATCGTAAGATACATATCTACGATTTCCTTTTAAACTTTTATGACTGAACTTCGCGTTGCCTTATTTACTGGCAACTACAATCACATTAAAGATGGCGTTTCGCTAACTCTAAACAGACTAGTAAAGTATTTAGAGAGTCAAAATATCCCTGTTTTAGTATTCGGGCCATCCATAGAAAATCCTGTTATTGATCATAACGGAGAGTTAGTAGTAACCCCTTCCATTCCGATGGTAGTATCGGGTAGAGATGAGTATAGAATTGCTCTACGTTTCCCAGATTACGCACGAGAGCGTCTGGAAGAGTTTAAACCAACACTTGTACACGTAGCTACTCCGGATGGACTTGGATACAAAGCACTCAAGTGGGCACAGCAAAATCAAGTGCAATTGGTTTCTTCGTATCACACTCACTTCACATCATATTTTCAATATTATGGTTTAGAGCCTATTGAGTTCTTTGCTTGGAGATATTTTAACTGGTTCTATAGCCAGTGTACACACACCTATGTGCCTTCACAGTCAATGATTGATGAACTAGCAGATCATGGGATTGACAAGGGTATGAAAGTGTGGGCAAGGGGTGTTAATACGGCTCTGTTCAGCCCAGAAAAAAGAGATATGGATTTCCGTAGATCGGTAGGTTTTAAAGATGATGAAACGGTAGTTACATTCGTATCGAGATTGGTGTGGGAAAAGGAATTACGCACTTTTGTTGAAAGTGTGAAAAATGTACAAGCTAAAAATCCTAAAGTACGGGCAATGATTGTAGGCGATGGTCCTGCACGTGCTGAAGTTGAAGAGCTGCTACCTGAAGCTCATTTCACAGGATTCGTGAACGGTGAAGAATTAGCCAGAGCCTATGCAAGTAGCGATGTGTTCTTATTTCCATCGCATACAGAAACGTTTGGCAATGTAACACTAGAAGCTATGGCCAGTGGATTACCTTGTTTAGTAGCGGATGCTATTGGAAGTAAATCATTAGTAGATGATGGTGTGAACGGACGTTGGGCTAAAAAACAGAGCATTCGGGATTTTACCGATAAGCTGGAATGGATTATTGCAGACAAGGATAGAATGAAGGAACTAGGCGAGGCTTCCCGTCGGATGTCATTAAACTATGAATGGGACAAGATTAATGCAGGCCTTGTAAAAAACTATCGTGAAGCACTTAGCATGCCGAAACCGCAATTAAAGTTTTAAGACCTTGAGGATACTTTATATATCACATTTGCACCCGCCCAAAGATGCCACATTGAAAAATATTGGTGGTATGCAGCGTGTAAGTATGCAATTAGTGAGTGAGTTAGAAAAGCGGGATGATATTACCATCAAAACGGTTATTCAACATGCACCGTGGAAAGGCATTGAGCTACGAACGGTCTTCTTTTTGATTCGTTTGATAAGAGAACTGCCCAAAATGGTTGATGAGTTCAAGCCCGATGTGATTTTGTTTTCATCGATGGTAACGGCTTCATTAGCTAAATTTACACGAAGAAAAATTGAAGTGCCGATGGTTACTATAAACCATGGCCAAGATGTGAAAATGCCTATCGGTATCTATCAGAATTTTGTACCAAAGGTGTTTAACGCCCTAGATGGTGTGATTTCAGTTTCAAAAGCCACTCGTGAAGAATGTATCAAGCGCGGGATGCAACCCGATAAGGGGGTGGCTCTTCCTAATGGTTTCGATATGGAAGACTTTAGTGATGTGCCAGATAAAGAGTCTGCTATTCAAGAAATCGAAAAAGAGTTTAAAGTTTCACTAGAAGGGAAGTCGCTATTACTTACCGTTGGTAGGCAAGTAAAGAGAAAAGGCCATGAATGGTTTATTTCTGAAGTGCTCCCAAAAATTAAATCGAATGTGATTTATATGGCCATAGGTGATGGACCAGAGCATGAAAATTTAAATCAGCTTTTAGAAAATTCTTCAGTAAGAGATCAAGTTTTATTAGTAGGTAAGCAACCCGATAAAGTACTGAAGCAAGCATATGCGGCTGCTGATGTGTTTATCATGCCTAATATTCCGATACCAGGTGATATGGAAGGATTTGGAATTGTACTTCTAGAAGCCAATTTAGCGGGAACTCCTGCTGTTGCGGCCGACTTAGAAGGAATCAAAGATGTGGTGAAAAATGGCCATAATGGATATAAAATTGGCGTGAGGCAATCACAAGACTTTGCAAATACTGTTGATGAGTTGATACAGAGCAACTTAGAAGAAATGAGTGAGACAGCTCGTGAGTTTGTGCTCGAAAACTTTACTTGGAATAAAGTAGCACAGCAATATATTTCCTATCTTAAGGATGTTGTTGAGAAGAAAGTGCATCAGCTAAGTTAGCCTGAAGGCAGGCAGAATTTGATAGAAAATTAATACTAGGTATATTTCGCCGTTAAAAAAGAATATTTGAGGATCAATCGCATGGCCGATACTAAAACCGACGTAGCCAAAAACGACATTTTTGCGAAAGCATATAATTTTACCAAGGCCGATGAAGTAAAAGAGCTAGGGTTATACCCATACTTCAAGCCATTGGAGGCTACGGATGGAACTATCGTGGAAATTGAAGGCCACGAAGTAATTATGGCAGGCTCCAATAACTACTTGGGGTTAACCAACGATCAAAGAACAATTGAGGCTGCACAGAAAGCATTAACGAAATATGGTACGGGTTGTACTGGATCACGTTATTTAAATGGTACGCTTGATATCCATTTAGAGCTGGAAGAAAAGCTGGCTAAGTTTCTGAATAAAGAAAATTGTGTTCTCTTCAGTACCGGCTACCAAACTAACGAGGGTACTATTCAGACCATCGCTGGTAGAAATGACATTATTTTCTCTGACCGCGATAACCATGCATGTATTGTTGTAGGAACACTTTGCTCTAACGCTAAAACAGTGCGTTATCAGCATAACGACATGGGACAACTGCGTAAAATGCTTGAAAAAGCTGATCCTAATGCAGGTAAGATTATAATTTCAGACGGTGTATTCTCAATGTCTGGAACCCTTGCTAAAGTTCCTGAACTTGTAGCCTTGGCGAAAGAATTTAACGCACGCTTATACCTTGATGATGCTCACGCGGTGGGTGTAATTGGAGATGGAGGTAGAGGTTCTGCTTCTGTGTTCGGCTTAACAGATGATGTTGATTTAATTAGTGGAACCTTCTCTAAGTCATTCGCCTCTTTAGGTGGATTTATTGTAGGGGCCAGAGAAGTAATCGAATATATTCGTCATTCTTCACCCGCACATATTTTTAGTGCATCTATGCCTCCAGCTAACGTAGCTACGGTACTTAAGGCTCTAGAAATTCTGCAAGAAGAAACTTGGAGAATCGAACGTCTAGAAGAGATTTCAATTTACATGCGTACTGAGTTAAAGAAACTTGGATTCAACGTATGGTCGAGTGAGTCGCCAATTGTACCGGTTGTAATTGGAGACATGATGAGCTGCTTCAAGTTCTGGAAAGATCTATTTGAAGAAGGTGTTTACGCTAATGCCGTAGTTCCTCCAGCAGTGCCTAAAGGGCAATCTCTGCTTAGAACTAGTTACATGGCTAGCCACACTGATGATCATTTAAACCGAATTTTAGAGGCCTTCAGGAAAGTAGGTATCAAACATGGGATTATTGACCAAAACGGTCATTCAGCTGTATAAATAAACTGCTTGTATGAATACAAATGGGGTAACCATCGTCACAACCGACGATGAACGAAAGAAATTTATTGAGTTTCCATACGGCCATTATGCTGATAATGACGTATGGGTTCCCCCACTCCGAATGGATCAGAAAAAACTGATCGATACGAAGAAAAATCCTTACTACGACAACGCTGAAATCGCTTTATTCATCGCCGAGCACAACGGTGAGATTGCCGGTCGTATATCTGCAGTAGTAGATCATCGTTTTAATAAAGAGCATAATTCTAAAACTGGTCATTTTGGTTTTTTTGAATGTATTGATGATCAAAATACAGCCGATCTTTTATTCCGAGTGGCCTGCGATTGGTTAAAAGAAAAGGGCATGACCGACGTGCTTGGACCCGCAAGCCCTGGTATGATGGACACTATTGGACTTTTAGTGGATGGCTTCGACAAGCAACCATATCTGATGATGCCTTACAACAAGCCTTACTATGAGAAGTTAATTCTTGGTGCAGGCTTTGAACATGAGATGGACTTGTTAGCCTATGTGGTAGATCAGCAAGATATGGATATGTCTCGTTTTGAAAGAGCTTTGAATCTTGTTTATAAGCGATATCCAGGTTTGAAAATTCGTGAAGTAAATAAGAGAAAACTAAACGAAGAAGTTGAGATAGTACGTCAAATCTATAATCAAGCGTGGAAAGATAACTGGGGTTTTCTTCCACTTACAAAGGCTGAGTTACAAGCCACAGCCGAAGACTTTAAACTTATTTTAGATACAGATTTCGCTCATATAGCTGAAATTGACGGTAAGCCTGTTGCATTCTCCATTGCTTTGCTGGATTACAACCAGCTGTTTAAAACCATGAATGGGAATTTATTTCCATTTGGCTTCTTGAAAATTCTATTTCAGAAGAAAAAAATTACCCGATTAAGAACAGCGTTGCTTGGAGTAATCCCTGAATACAAAGGTAAGGGTATAGATGCGATTCTTACTCAAAAGGCTATAGAAAAAGGTATTCCAAGAAACCTAACCAGATCAGAATTAAGTTGGGTGTTGGGTACCAATACTAGCATGATTCGACTAGCTGAAAAGATCAATGGTCGTTTAGATAAAACCTATCGCATGTATCGTAAGCAATTGTAGGTTACCGTTGTATAGAATTTTAACCTATTCGTGTAATATTTTTAGAAAATATTGAATTAAAGGACTCTTTTTGTATCCTTAGTCTGTGAAAATCTTCAAACCACATAGCATTCTATCTGCTTTCGTAAGCATCAATATTCTATTGAGTATGACGGCTTCATTATGTTCTATGGAGATGGTAGATGCAATTTGTGATACAATGGAGACTTCTGAAGTTCATATGACCTCCAATGCTATGGAGCATATGAATCATCAAATGGATGACACTTCTAGCCACACTCAATCTCACGAATCGAAAGAACATTGTGATATGGCTATTGATTGTGAGTGTGAAATAGATACGAACAAGCAGGCCGTTATTTCATCCAAAAGTTTTGCTAAAGTTATCCCAACTAGATTTCTGATAAACTATCAGATTATCAACGATTCTGATACCTCATCTCAACAGCATTATAATCTTGCGCTAGATGAATCGTATTCGCCACCCCCGCTCTTCTTGGCGAACGAGACCTTCCTGATTTAGAAATAACTACGTCTAATATTTCTGCATTTCTGAATAGTGAGCTTTAGTTCAGAAACCAGAGTAGAAAAACAGTTATGCCATTTTAAGCAGGCCCGATTCTCGGTTACTTCAAACGAGATGGCTTATAAAACTCAGTCTTAGTTATTCTAAAATCATACCAATGTTAAATAAAACCATACGCTTTTTTCTGGAAAACAAATTAGTTGCAGTGCTATTGCTTCTTGTTTTGGTAGGATGGGGATTGGTTTCCACCCCATTTTCATGGAATTTGGATTTTCTTCCCAAAGACCCAGTTCCAGTTGACGCTATTCCAGACTTAGGTGAGAATCAGCAAATTGTTTATACCGAATGGGCAGGACAATCACCACAAGATGTAGAAGACCAAATCACATATCCACTAACAACCCAGCTTTTGACTGTTCCAGGAGTAAAGACAATTAGAAGTACTTCAATGATCGGTCTTTCTAGCATTTATGTGATCTTTGAAGAAGGTGTAGAATTTTATTGGAGTCGTTCCCGAATTCTTGAAAAATTGAACTCGTTGCCAAAAGGAACACTGCCGCAAGACGTACAGCCATCTTTAGGTCCCGATGCAACAGCACTTGGGCAAGTTTTTTGGTATACATTGGAAGGAAGAGATAAAGATGGAAATCCAGCTGGAGGATGGGATCCTCAGGAACTAAGAAGTATACAGGATTTTTATATTGGATATGCACTTTCAGGAGCGCAAGGAGTGGCGGAAGTATCACCAATTGGGGGGTTCGTAAAAGAATATCAGATCGATGTAAACCCAAATGCACTTTTAAATTATGATATTTCTCTTGCTCAGGTTTTTGATGCAGTTCGAAAAACAAACGCGGATGTAGGAGCTCAGACCATTGAGATCAATAATGCTGAGTATTTAGTTCGTGGACTTGGGTACATACAGAACATTGAAGACATAGAAGAAACGGTACTCAAAGTTGTTGATAATATTCCTGTTCGTATCAAAGATGTTGCTTTTGTAACTACAGGGCCTGCTCAGCGACGTGGAGCATTAGATAAAGGAGGTGCGGATGCTGTGGGGGCTGTTGTTGTGGCAAGACAGGGAGCAAACCCTCAGGAAGTGATTGACAATATCAAAGAGAAGATCAATGAATTGTCAACAGGTTTGCCATCAAAAACGTTGGATGATGGTACGGTTTCTAAAGTCACGATTGTACCGTTTTATGATCGTTCAGAATTGATTGGGGAAACATTAGGAACTCTTGAAGAAGCTTTATCTCTCGAAATATTGATTACTATTATTGTAATTGTAGTGATGGTAATGAACTTAAGAACTTCATTTCTGATCTCAGCTATGTTGCCTGTTGCAGTCCTCATGACTTTTATCGCTATGAAGTATGCGAATGTAGATGCCAACATAGTGGCGCTTTCAGGAATAGCCATTGCCATCGGGACGATTGTGGATATGGGTGTCATTCTGTCTGAAAATATGCTCCGACATATGGAGAATATGAAAGAAGGAGATTCTCTTTTAGAAGTGATTTACACAGCCACAGTAGAAGTAGCTTCTGCAGTAATAACGGCAGTTTCTACAACTATAGTTAGTTTTTTGCCAGTATTCACCATGATTGCGGCCGAAGGTAAATTATTTAAACCGCTGGCTTATACTAAAACATTTGCGCTGATCGCTTCCATTATAATTGCTATTACATTAATTCCACCTTTTGCTCACTGGTTGTTTTCAGTAAAGATCAGTAATAAGAAAATAAAGTTAGTTTGGAATAGCTTATTAGTTATTTCAGGATTGATATTCTTATTTACAGGCCCAGTTTGGGGCGGTATGGCATTAATTGGTTTTGGCTTAATTAACGGAACATCAACGTTTCTTGATTCTGAATATGAATCTAAAATTTCTTTGTTCAATAACGTCTTCAGTGTAATAATCGTAACGTGGTTATTAGCAATATACTGGCTTCCTTTCGGTCCTTCAGTAGCGTTGATATGGAATTTATTGTTTGTTGTTTTATTGATTGGCGCAATTCTGTGTTCATTTTGGTTAGTAATCAAATATTATGAGAAGCTTATTGCTTGGTGTTTGGATCACAAATTGGCCTTTCTTTCTATACCGACGTTCTTCATTGTTCTGAGTATGATTATTTGGCTTGGATTCTCGAATGTCTTCGGATTTGTAGACAGAGGTTTCGGTTCAATTGGTGTAGATATCAAGAACACGAAACTTTGGACTACTGCTTCACAGACATTTCCGGGATTAGGCAAGGAATTTATGCCGGCGCTGGATGAAGGAGCTTTTTTATTGATGCCTACAACATTACCTCATGCGGGAATTGAAGAATCTAAGGATGTAGTACGTAAAATTGATATGGCTGTATCATCTATTCCTGAAATCGAAAAAGTAGTTGGAAAACTTGGACGAACAAACTCGGCATTAGATCCTGCACCCATTTCTATGTACGAAAATTTGATTCAGTATAAATCAGAATATAAAACAGATGAAAATGGGCGTAGAATTAGATTTAAGATAAATGATGAAGGTATTTTTGAGCGAGATATAAACGGAGAATTAATTCCTGATGAAGACGGAAAATACTTTCGTCAATGGAGAGATCATATACAATCACCGGATGATATTTGGGATGAAATAATAGCTGTCACCAGAATTCCGGGAACAACCTCAGCGCCAAAACTCCAGCCTATACAAACTAGATTAATCATGCTTCAGTCAGGGATGAGGGCGCCAATGGGAGTTAAAGTAAAAGGCTCTGATCTTGAAACTATTGAGGATTTTGGTTTACAGCTAGAAGAAATTCTTCGAACTGTACCGGGAGTAAAACCCCAGTCTGTATTCGCAGACCGGATAGTGGGTAAACCATATCTTGAAATAGATTGGAATCGAAAACAATTAGCGCGATACGGCCTTACTATTCAAGACGTACAAAATTTTGTTAAAGTAGGAATCGGAGGAATGCAGGTTTCTACTTCAGTGGAAGGCAGAGAGCGTTATCCGATCAGAGTACGATACGCTAGAGAATTAAGAAACGATCCTCAAGCGATTTCAAATATGCTGGTACCAACCAAATCTGGAGCTCAAATTCCATTGAAACAATTGGCATCGGTTGAGTATCGACAAGGACCGCAAGCGATTAAAAGTGAAGATACTTTTTTAATAGGCTATGTAATCTTCGATAAACTGGACGGTATTGCTGAAGTGGATGTAGTTCGAAATGCTCAACAACTTTTTTCAGAGCGGATTGAAACAGGATATTTAGAAGTGCCTGCAGGTGTTAGTTTTGAGTTCGCCGGAAATTATGAAAATCAGGTTAGGGCCGAGAAACGATTAGGTATCATTTTACCGATTGCTCTCTTTGCAATCTTTCTGATCATGTATTTCCAGTTTAAATCAGCAGCAACTACCGGAATGATCTTCACCAGTATTTTTGTGGCTTGGGCAGGTGGCTTTTTAATGATCTGGCTGTATGGACAAGGCTGGTTCCTGAATTTCGACTTATTTGGACAGAATCTGAGAGATCTATTTCAGATGGGGACAGTGAATTTAAGTGTGGCTGTTTGGGTAGGGTTTATTGCCTTATTCGGGATTGCATCGGATGGTGGAGTTGTAATGGCTACATATCTGGATCAGATTTTTGATAAACGAAAACCTGTTAATAATGAAGAAATAAGATTAGTAGTGATTGAGGCAAGTTCACGAAGAATCCGCCCAACACTGATGACTACAGCGACAACTATACTTGCGTTGATCCCAATTTTAACTTCAACAGGTCGTGGAGCTGATATTATGGTTCCAATGGCTATTCCGAGTGTTGGGGGTATGCTTCTTCAGGTCATCACGTTATTTGTAGTTCCTGTACTCTATGCTATTTGGAAAGAATTTCAATTAAAAAGGAGTTTGAAATGAGACGATTATTTCAAAATATAGAATCGTATACCTCTCTGATCAAATTGGGAACAACCGGTTCGATCAGTTCCCCTAAAAGCGAGAATTACGAACAGTTTAAGAAAGCAAATCTCTCTTCGAAGGAACAAAAGAAAAAGTCCCCTCTTGAGAGGGGATTCAGGGGTGTGTTTTATATGCTGATAATCCTGTTACTTTCTTCAACTCTAAACGCCCAAAACCTGGAAAGCTACCAGCAGGAGGCTGCACAGAATAATCCCGAGCTTAAAGCTTCGTTCAACAGGTATTTATCAGAATTGGAAAATGGTCCTCAGGTTGGGGCTTTACCTGACCCCGAAGTGGCATTTGCTTATTTCATTAGTCCGATCGAAACCAGAGTTGGACCACAAAAGGCACGCGTTTCTGTAACTCAAATGTTTCCGTGGTTTGGTAGTTTATCTGAAAAGAGGTTGGTATCTGAAGCGAATGCAAAAGCACAATTTGAACAATTTCAGGAACAAAGAAATCGCATTTTCTATCAGATGGAAATGATTTGGAGCGATTTATTTGAAGTAGAGCAACAAATCAGAATTGCAGAAGAGCACCTCAGCATTATAAATACGTTGCTTGAAGTTAGTTTAAGTAGGTATGAAAATGGATTGACATCACAAGTTGATGTACTCAGGGCACAGATCGAACAAGAAGATCTTAAAACTCAAATTGAGTTGTTAAAGGACAATCGTGGTTTAATGATTGAGCGTTTTAATGAATTCAGAAATGTGGATAAAAGCTCGGAAGTTATTATTCCGGATAACTTATCCATGTCAATGTTAACAAAAGATAAGGATGATCTCAGGTTAACTATTATTCAAAAAAACCCGAATCTTAATAAACTCAGATACAGAGAAGAAGCATCAAAGGAAATGGTTTCTTTAGCTGATAGAGACGGAAAGCCTTCCTTTGGAATTGGTTTCGACTATATAGCAACCGGAGAAAGATCTGATGTTGCAAACCTTCCTGATAATGGAAAAGATGCTTTTGTAGCCCGAGCCAGTTTTAAGATTCCACTTTTCAGAAATAAGTATAATGCCAAAGTTCAGCAGGCAGAACTGAACCTTAATACAGTTCAGCAGGATATAATCACATTAGAAAATAAATTAGAGACCGATCTTTTAACTGCATTAAGGGATCGGAATGACGCTCAAAGAAGATTTAATTTATACCATACCAAACAAATTCAACGAGTTGAACAGGCCATCAACATTTTGATGGAATCTTATTCTACAGATGCTTCTGATTTTGAAGAAATTCTCAGGTTGCAACGAAAGCTACTCGAATACCAATTAAAACGAATTCAGGCTTCAGCCGATCTGTACATGGCGAATAGCTACATCAATTACCTCATGGGTGTGAATAACATCTCTGAAAATGAAATTAATTATTAATACGAACTATCATGAATAATTTAAAAAAATACGGTTTATATATACTAATCGGAGTTGTCGGGGTCATTCTAGGTGGGCTTCTTTTTGGTGAGAATGGGACAAATACTCATACGATGGAGCAGTCAGGTCAACTGGGGGAAATGGATCAGCATGTGGCTGAAAATCATACAGATGAAAAAGGAAATGTGATTTACTCGTGCAGTATGCACCCCAGCGTTCGTCAAAATGAACCCGGTGATTGCCCAATCTGTGGCATGGAACTCATAGAAGTACAAGAAAATACTGTTGTGAATGGAAACCCGAATGAAATACAGATGTCACTTGCAGCTATGAAACTAGCTGAAATTGAAACTTCTGTTATTAGCTCAGGAATTCCAGTATCAACAATCTATTTGCCGGGAAAAATAAAGGTTGATCAAAATAAGGTATCTAGTGTTACTGCTTTATTTGCTGGTAGAATCGTAAATCTTTATGTGGATTATGAAGGTGCTTTTGTTAGAAAAGGGCAAAAAATTGCTTCTATATACTCGCCTGAGTTGATTTCTGCTCAACAAGAATTGTTACAAGCGGCTAAATTCAAAGAACAAAATCCCGTGTTGTATAAATCGGCTAAACGGAAATTAGCTTTATGGGAATTACCTGCTCAAACTATAGAGAATATCGAGTCAACGGGTGAGATTAAAACCGAAATTGACATTGTATCTCCTGCAACCGGTTACGTAACAAAGCTAAATGTTTCCCGCGAAGACTACGTAAATCGTGGAAGTATGATGTATATGGTAGCAGATCTATCTAGTGTGTGGGTGATGTTTGATGCATATGAATCTGATCTATCCTTAATACAAGAAGGACAAAAGATTATGTTCACTATAGCAACGTATCCTGGAGAAAAATTTGAAGGAACGGTTAGTTTCGTGGATCCATCTGTCAATAATGTGAGCCGAACAGCAAAGGTGAGAGTGAAAGCAAATAATCCTGATAAGAAATTAAAACCGAACATGTTAGCTGAAGGAATATTGTCAGCTAATATCTCAAATCATAAGTCTTTATTGGTTCCTAAATCAGCTGTGCTTTGGACAGGGCCCCGTTCCATCGTATTTGTACAGATACCAAACAAAGAAGAACCCACTTTTGCAGCCAGAGAAGTTACTTTAGGTAAAAGAGTTGGAAATCAATACATCATCCTGGAAGGACTTGAAGTCGGAGAAGAAGTGGTTACACATGGCAATTTCAAGTTGGACGGAGCTGCACAACTTGCAGATAAATTCAGCATGATGAATAGAAACCCAGGAACGGGATCTAATCGAACTGGTCATGAAGGGCATAACATGGGTGCAGAAGATTCTGGTGTTATGAATATGGAGATGAATTCACAAATAATAAATGAGGAATCCATAAATAAGGAAGCGGAATCGGTTCCTGCAGAATTTAAATCTCAGTTAAATAATGTAGTTCAGGAATATTTGAAATTGAAAGACGCATTGGTAATGTCAGATAAATCCAAAGTTACTGCATATGCGAATAAACTTGAGAATGAACTCAAAAATGTAAACATGACGCTGGTGAAAGGAGAACAGCATACCACATGGATGAAACAACTTGAAAAAATTGACTCATCTAATAAAGAGCTAAAACAATCTCAGAACATCGAAGCTCAAAGGGCTGCCTTTCTAATGCTTTCATCAACCCTGATAGAGAGTGTTAAAACCTTTGGCTTACCGGGTGTGATATTCCAACAATATTGCCCTATGACAGATGAGGGAAAAGGAGGGTATTGGCTAAGTGAAACTGAAGAGATTGCCAATCCTTATTACGGAGACCAAATGCATAATTGCGGCGAAACCATATTAAAAATCGAATCATAATTCTAAATACAATATATAATACTATGAAAACTTATCTAATTGCACTTATAGCTTTATTAATGAGTACTGCAAGTGTACAAGCTCAAGATAAAAATAAGCACGCTCACGACGATCATTTATCAATTTTGATCAGTGAATACATGGATTTTAAAAATGCTCTGGTAGTAGATGACTTTGATAAAGCACAGAGACATATTTCTAAATTTTCTAAGGAAGTAAAATCTAATTATGAGATGAATGAGCACAATGAGCATCAAAAAAAGCATGGTACTCATCATCAAAAAATGCTCACAGCTGTTGAATCTGCATCTGAAGCAAAAAATATAGAAGAGTTGAGAAGCTCATTACTTTTGATTACAGAAGAGCTTGTGAAGGCAGTGGAAAATCAAGGGTATGATAAAAATGCCTTATATGTTCAATTCTGTCCAATGGCGAATAATAGACAAGGAGCGAAATGGTTGAGTGAAAGTGAGAAAATTGCTAATCCTTATTTCGGACAGAAAATGCATAAATGTGGTTCAACTGTAAGAGAAATAAATAAGTAATTAATTGTAAGTGAATTTAACAAAGAAAACACTATTACTATGGAACCGTCAAAACATGAACATGGAAACTATCTGAAATTTTTCATCATGATAGGAACATCAATGATAGCGATGTTCTTTTTAATGTACCTGCATTCATATGAGCTAATAAACCACGCTTGGTTTAGTGAAACGCGTTTATTTATGACCATGATAATGGGCGGCGCAATGATCATAATTATGTTGGCCTTTATGTTGAATATGTACAAGAATAAAAAAGCCAACATGATGATTTTTATAAGTGGATTTATATTAATCATATCATCCATTTGGCTAGTTCGAAGTCAAAGTACAGTTACGGGAACAGACTATATGGAAGGCATGATTCCTCATCATTCGATTGCCATTTTGACTAGCGAACGTGCAAATATCAAAGATGAAAGAGTTCGAAAACTAGCCGACGAAATCATAAAAGCTCAGCTTAGAGAAATAAAAGAAATGGAATGGCTCATTGAAGACATTAAAAAAAATGGAATTGCTGAAACAGCAGAAGAAGCGAATTCAAGACCGGTTCCAATCTTTGAAGGGAGTTTGAATTAACCGCTTTCAAAGCATGTAAAATAGATGCTAACTAAACATACACTAACATAAATCTAATTTAAAAAACTATGGAATTTATACCAGAATGGGCTCCGAATATCCATCCACTATTGGTTCATTTCCCAATCGGGATTATCATATTAGCGGTATTAATGAACTTTGTTTCACTATTCATTTCTGATGAATGGTGGGATGAAAAGAAAAGTACAATTATATATTTAGTGGGGTCTCTTTCTGCAATAGGAGTTTATTACTCCGGTAAATCAGCAGCTGATAGTGTTTTTCTTCCTGCAGAAGCACAATCAGTTTTAAACAATCACGCAGATTGGGCTTTTTGGTTGGTATGGTTTTTTATAGCATTTGCCATATTAAGAATCGGACTACATTATTTTAAACAATTTGAAAAACCGATTACAAAATATTTGGCTTTTGTAGCGGTACTTCCAGGGCTCTTTATATTGTATGAAACAGGAGAGAATGGGGCTGAAATGGTATTTGGATATGGCGCTGGCACCGGACAATTGCTTGAAAAAGTAGAGGCTACTTCTGATGTAATAGATTTAAGTTCTAATTCTTATGAATCTTCTTTTACACAAAAAGAGAATGGTGATTGGTTTTGGGAAATAAACCAAAATGGGGTTACGGATTTGATTGGAAACTTTCATTGGACACAAGGTTCAGTTAATGACCTAAATCCTGAAGTTTTAGTTTCGAATAGTACTCAATATTTGAAGTTAAGTATAACAGAAGGATCAAACACATTCGTCTCACATAGCAATTATCAAAATGTTCAAGTCGACTATTATATCGACATGACTGATTTCGATGGGGATTTGACGTTGATTCACCATTTCATTGATAATAATAATTTTGATTATGTACAGCTCAAATCTTCAGGTGTAATAATACAGGGAAGAAAAGAGCAAGCTGAAGATAATGTGTTTCAGGAAGGTAAATTTGAACCAGTTGGAAATCAGTTTTTCAGAGTTGTTGGAAATGATACTCATTTCAGGGGATATGTAAATAAAGAAATGGCTGTTCATGGACATGGAGACGCTCCAGAATCGGGAGCTGTAGGATTAAGAATTGAAGGAAAAGGAAGTATACTTATTTCAAAAATCGAATTATCACAACTAAAATAATCAGGTAAAAAACATGAAAACAATATTACTAACAGGTTTATTAATACTTTCAACGGGATACATATCAGCTCAGAATATGAATCATGAGAATCATAAAAAAATGGCAAATTCTGAGGAAGTGGAAGCAGTAAAAAAAGTTCTGAAAGCGTATAAAAATGCTCTTGAGGCTTTAGATGTAACTGGTACTCAAAGCCTTTTTACAGAAGATGCTGATGTCTTTGAGAATGGAAAATATGAAGGAAGCTATCAGAATTATTTAGATAATCATATTGGACCTGAGTTAGGTCATTTTAAAGAATTTTCGTTTATCGATTATAAAGTGAATGTACAAATTGAAGGAAAGATTGCAGTTGCCTTTGAGACGTACAACTATAAAATCGTAACGGGAGGGGAAGACAGCAGAACTATCGAAAGACAAGCGGTAGCTACTTCGGTTCTTAAAAAAACAGAAAAGGGATGGAAGATCATGCAAAATCATGGTTCATCCAGAGCTGTACGAAATTAAAATTCTGTATTTAAATTTCTACAATGACACTCAAGTTTATAATTAAACGAGTTTTTCTTTTTGGATTCACTACGGTTTCTTTCTTTATGATTGGATGTAGAGAAAAACAAGAAGAATCTAAGGCTAAAGATGGAGCAATCACTTTTATTGAAAGTCGTTGGTACACCAAAGAACAATTTGAATTAGGGGATCGCGTATTCAGTGCCAATTGTTCTCATTGCCACGGAGGCTTGGGCCAAGGATTGGTTGAAGACTGGAAAACACCCAATCCGGATGGCCAATTTCCTGCTCCACCACTAAATGGTACCGCACATACGTGGCACCATTCAAAAGAGGTTCTTATTGAAACCATTAACAATGGAGGGATTCCATTTGGTGGAAGTATGCCGGCTTTTAAAAACGTATTAACAGAGGAAGAAAAGGAAGCCGTGATTGCTTTTATACAAAATCTATGGGACGACGAGATATACCGTAAATGGGAAAAGACATATCCCGTCAATTAATTGAATAACAATAATAAATACTACTATGAAAAATTTACTAAGCATAACTTTTATCTTACTTATATCGGGGACCACACTTTTTGCACAAGCAACAACCGACAGAGAACAAGTTGCTAAAGCATTACAGAACCTAGAAGATGCAATCGTATCTAATGATGGAAAAACTGCTTCAAGTTTACTTCATGATGACGCTGTGATACTTGAAGGTGGAGGAATTGAAACCAAAGCTGAGTATCTATCTCACCATTTTCATTCCGACGGGAAATTTTTGAGTGCTATAAACCGTGAAGAAGTATCTAAAACTATTAAAATTGAAGGGGACGTAGCTTGGGTGTCGTCAAAAACTAAAATGACTGGAACCTATTCAGGAAGAGAAATTGATATGAATAGCTTAGAGTTGGCTGTGCTTAAAAAAGAAGATGGAAAATGGTTTGTTGTAGCACTTCATTGGTCATCTAGATAATACATTAACAAATTCAACAACAATCTCTGCCTTTCTGAATAGGAGGGCAGGGAACATTTCCATAAGAACAAAATACACAGCAGTCTCCCTGTTTGGGTTTAAGCACCTCTTTACATTCAGGGCATTCCCAGAAAAACTGGCAAGAATCTGTGGGCATGGTTTCTGTGGATTGATTTCCACATTTAGGGCATGATATGGTTGATTCAGCAATGGTGGTTGTCATATAAACTTAATTAAGTTTAGCACTTTCTGAAGCTATAAAACCGGTTTTGTTTATCGCTTCAATAATAGTTGGGACTGTCGTTTTCTCTTTATTAAATTTGACAACAGCATTTTGTTTTTCATATGAAGCAGAAGCTTCGAGTACACCTTCTACGCCATGAGCGGCACTTAAGACTGCTGCTTCACATCCAGCGCAGGTCATTCCATCAATATTGAATGAAACAGTTTCAACCTGATCTTTCTGTACGTAGATAACTTTCTGATCCGGTTTCGAAGTAAAAATAGTCGAATAGTAAGGGAAGCTTATTAACAGTGCAGCAACTACAGTTACTATTCCTAAAAAGCTTTTAGAATTCAGAAAAGATGGATTTTCTTCGCAAGCACAATCCGGATCCCAATTGGGTTTTAATTTTCGATACCATGCATAACCAAGCAATAGTGCGGTAAGCCCGATTATATAAGGTCTGAATGGTTCGATCCAGGAAAAAGTGGCTGCTACTCCGCTTACACCGGCTACTAAAGCTACAACAGGAGTGATGCAGCATAAAGAAGCTAAAAATGCGGCAAAGATTCCCGCTCCAATCCACTTGGTCTCTGTTTGATTGTTTTTTTGTTTACTCATGCTGCTAAAACTTTTAATAGTTGGTTGTTATTAATGTGTCCAAAAATTGGAGACAGAATTTTTTTATAAACAGGATTCAAAGAATAAAAAATGACCTGCCCATCTCGGGTGGTACCGACTAAACCACCATCTTTTAGTTTTCTAAGATGTTGAGATATAGCAGGTATACTCATATTCAGGATATCCCCAAGATCACAAGGACATAATTTTTCCTCAGCATTTAACAGAAAAAGAATTTTAAGCCTGACGTCATTCGCTGCTAGTTTTAGAATATCAGTTAATTTATAAATAGATGTATCTACCTGTTCTAAGGAATTTATACATCGGTTTATTTGATTGAGGTCAGCTACCTCTCTTATACAATCTTGTTTACTCATAATATGGGATAAGTTTATTCAATTGTATACTAATTTTATTATTTAAGCAAATACTTAAATAAATTAATTCTCAATTGACTCCTGTCAGAAATTGAAAAGCCCCTAACATAGTTAAGGGCTTTTTTGGAACTATAGTTTAACGGCTTTAAGTCGAAGGGCATTACCAATTACCGAAACAGAGCTAAAGCTCATGGCTAAAGCGGCAATCATTGGCGAGAGTAGTAAGCCAAAGATTGGATATAATACTCCGGCTGCTACTGGAACCCCAAGGGTGTTATAGATGAGCGCAAAGAATAGATTCTGTTTGATATTCTTNACTACTCGCTCACTAAGGTTTAGAGCTTTTACTATACCTTTTAGATCCCCTTTAACTAAGGTAATCATAGCGCTTTCCATGGCAACATCTGTTCCCGTTCCCATAGCTATTCCAATGTCGGCTTGAGCTAATCCCGGCGCATCATTAGTTCCATCGCCAGCCATAGCTACTATCTTACCTTCAGCTTGTAGGTCTTCAATCACTTTGAGTTTATCTTGAGGTAAGCATTCAGCCTGGAATGAAGAAACCTGAACCTCGCCAGCTACTGCCTCAGCCGTTTGAGGATTATCGCCAGTAAGCATGATAACTTCTATACCTCGATTTTTTAATGCAGCAATAGCATCCTTACTGCTGGACTTGATACTATCCCCAATCACCACAAAACCGGCAATGGTTTTATCAATGGCTAACCATGACACTGTTTTGCCTTTTTGAGCATATTCATCGGCTTTCGATTGCTGTTCAGAAGAGGGCTTTAGATCATTTTCTTCTAATAGCTTCTTATTTCCAAGCAGGATTGATTTTTGGTCAACTTCAGCCTGAACACCTTTCCCTGTCACAGAATTGAAGTTCTGAACTTTAAGGAATTCCACTTCTTTATCCTTTGCAAATTGAACCGTAGCGTTAGCCAGTGGGTGCTCACTTTCGTTGTTAACCGAAGCGATGAACTGTAAAACTTCACCTTCAGTATACGCATCTGAAACAGTGATCACCGATTCAACCGAAGGCTTTCCTTCAGTAATAGTCCCTGTTTTATCGATAATGAGCGTATCCATTTCTTTAAAACGTTCAAGTGCCTCTGCATTTTTGATTAGTACACCGTTTTGAGCTCCTTTCCCAACACCTACCATAATCGACATAGGTGTGGCTAAGCCCAGTGCACATGGACATGCGATAATGAGAACCGCAATGGCATTAATTAAGGCATAAACATAAGGAGGTTCAGGCCCAAAAATCGCCCAAACGGCAAAGGTGATCAACGATACCAATATTACGATAGGTACAAAATAGCTGGATATTTTATCTGCCAAATTCTGAATAGGAGCTTTACTTCTGCTGGCCTTGTTCACCATATCAACAATTTGAGCAAGCAACGTCTCATCACCCACTTTCTCAGCTTTCATGATGAAGCTACTATTTCCATTGATAGTGCCCGAGTTAACCGAATCGCCTTCCGATTTATCTACCGGTACTGGTTCCCCCGTAATCATAGACTCGTCGATAGAAGATTGACCTTCAATGATAACTCCATCTACAGGTACTTTATCACTTGGCTTGACCTTTAGATGATCACCTTTTTTGATTTCGTCAATATGGATCTCTTCTTCCTTTCCATCTACAACACGAATGGCGGTGTTTGGGGCGAGCTTCATCAACTCCTTCACGGCATCGTTGGTCTGTGCATGTGCTTTAGCTTCCATTACCTGCCCAAGAAGTACGAGGGTGAGAATTACAGTAGCCGACTCGAAATAGAGGTGTACAGTGCCAGCGTCTGTTTTAAATTGCTCGGGGAATACATCAGGAAAGATTAATGCCACTACACTGAACACCCAAGCAATACCTGCTCCAATCCCAATAAGTGTAAACATATTGAGGTTCATGGTTTTTATAGATCTATAGGCTCTTTCAAAGAACATCCATGTAGCATAAAAAACAACGGGTAGTGATAAAAAGAACTGAAGCCAATTCCATTTGGTGATGTCTACCAACTCATATAAGGGATTCGGCTCAACCATCTCCGACATAGCGATGATGAAAATAGGAAGCGTAAAGGCAACGGCAATCCAGAATTTTTTAAGTAACTCTTTATACTTTTTTTGTTCTGCAGATGCATTGGCTGCTTTTGGGACCAAGTCCATGCCACATATAGGGCAGTCACCCGGTTTGTTTACTTCAACCTCCGGATGCATAGGGCAAGTATAAACGGTATCAGAAGAGGAACCCATTCGTTGTTCTTCTACTAAATCCATTCCACAAACAGGACAATCTCCGGGCTTGTCGTAGGTTTTATCTCCCTCGCAATGCATAGGGCAGTAGAAAACACCATTTCCATTTGATGTTTTCTTTTTTGGGGAAGAGGGGCCCTTATTTGAACAACATGAACTACCGGGCTCGCTAATTTTGTAGCGCTCACCAAGTTCACTTAATGCGTCTTGGAAAGTATCAGTTTCAATATGTTCAGTCATTTCAATTTCTGCCGACTTTTCCTCTAAGGATACTTCGACATTTTTTACCCCTTCTATAGAAGAAAGAGCTTTTGTTACATGGCTTTTGCAGCCGTTGCAACTCATTCCAGAAATTTGATAGGTGTGCTTCATTACTAATAGATTTAATTCGAAGCTAATATCAATGTATTTGACGCTAAAGTATTACAGAATTATTGATAGGATGTGTAGGATTCTAGGAGTATCGGAAATTGGTCAGATCTCATCCAGTGGTTTTCGTGGTTTAGATGACAACTTTCTAAACTGTGTAGGCGTTAATCCTGTCTCACTTTTAAACTGATTAGATAAGTACTGGGCGCTACTATAGCCAAGTTCATAAGCTATTTCGCTAATGGTTTTTTCGCCGTAGATCAATAGTTCTTTTACGCGTTCAACACGTTGTTGAATCGTGAATTTTTCGATGGTACGACCTTCATTCTTGGAAAATAGTACGCTTAAGCTAGAGTAGCTCTTCCCAATTTCCTTTTCTAGGTAATCGGTTAAATTGTGAAATGCCTCACCACTTGAATGATGGTGAACATGATTGATTACAGAAGTCTTAATGCGATTGATGAGTTGGGAAGTGGCGTCGTCGATTAATTCAAAGCCTTCTTCATTTAATAAAGTTGAAAGTTCTTCAACATCAATCTCGATGGGGTAACTGAGTTTAACTTTCCCCAATTCAATATGCCAAAAGGGATAGTTCAGCTCTTCAAAAATTTCTCGAACTACCTTTATGCAACGGTTACAAACCATGTTTTTAATTCGTACTTCGGTAGTCTTTTGCATATAGATCTGATTTTGATTCCCTCAAATGTAACTAAATTTTAAAGAACAGAAATCAACAGAATATCGCCTGCTCATCAGGCATAAAAGTATTATCTTAAAAGGAACCAAAAAACTTAGAGGAGACTATGAGCGATTTCAGAATTGAGAAAGATTCTATGGGCGACGTTAATGTACCAAAAGATGCATTATATGGAGCTCAAACCCAACGTGCACACGATAACTTCCCAATAAGCGGCATTCGATTTAGCCGTGAGTTTATTCAAGCATTGGGGTATGTAAAAAAATCTGCGGCGCTCGCCAATTCTAAGTTAGGCACTATCGATGCAAAGATCGGAGATGCCATTGCCGCTGCAGCTCAAGAGATCATCGATGGCAAACACGATAAAGAATTCGTAATCGATATTTTTCAAACGGGTTCGGGTACATCATCAAACATGAACTCGAATGAAGTAATTGCACGTAGAGCAAACGAACTCAGTGCAAACGAACTAGGCATTCACCCAAACGACCACGTGAATTTTGGCCAAAGTTCAAATGATGTAGTACCAACAGCGATTAGAATATCAGCGGTATTAGCGGCTAAAAACAATTTAATACCAGCGTTAAAGCATCTTCAAGAGACATTCCTAGCCAAAGGAAAAGAATATGCTGACGTAGTTAAAACAGGTCGAACGCATTTAATGGATGCGATGCCGGTGACTATCGAGCAAGAGTTTGGGGGATATGCTCGCCAGATTGAGCTTGGTATCCAACGTGTTGAAGCAGCTCTCGAAAGAATGATTGAGCTACCACAAGGTGGAACGGCTGTAGGAACAGGAATTAATACACATCCAGAATTCGGTTCAACTTTCGCATCGAATGTAACAGAATTAACGGGTGTAGATTTTAAAGAAGCAGTGAACCACTTCGAAGCACAAGCAACAGTTGATGCTCCTGTGGAGCTAAGCGGCCAATTAAAAACCATTGCTGTTAGCTTGATGAAGATCGGTAACGATCTGCGTTGGATGAACTCAGGTCCAAATGGCGGTTTAGGTGAAATCCAGTTGGCAGCACTTCAGCCAGGATCATCGATTATGCCGGGTAAAGTAAACCCAGTTATCGAAGAGTCCTTAACCATGGTGTGTGCTCAGGTAATCGGTAACGATACTACAGTAACAGTAGGTGGGCAAGCAGGTAACTTCGAGTTAAACGTAATGCTTCCTGTAGTGGCGCATAACTTATTACAGTCTATCGAGATTCTAGGGAATGCCTCTAGAAACTTAGCCGATCGTTCAGTATCGAAGTTAACTGTTCGTAAAGATGTAATTGCTGACATGGTAGGGCGTAATCCAATTTTAGTTACAACTCTAAATCCAATTATTGGGTACGATTTAGCCGCTAAAATTGCGAAGAAGGCATTTGCTGAAAGCAGACCACTTAAAGAAGTGGCAAAAGAAATGACCGACTTATCGGATGAAGAATTAGAGAGTGCATTAGATCCGATGAAAATGACCAAAGGTGGATTTACCGAGTAAATCCTTTCACCTGTTAGGGTTAGCTAAGTACAGGTAATTATATAGTAAACAGAAGGCGTTTTCTTTGAAAGAAAAGCGCTTTTCTGTATACTTGAGCCCCAATTTAAAATGGGCCTTTCCAGAGTATATTGAACAACTTATAGAACACACGAAATGGCAAAAGCAAAGACTAAGAGTACTAAAACTGCGTTCAGTGCAGCTAAAAAGAAAGAAATTCTTTCAGATTACAGAATCGGCTGGTTAAGCCGTCATATGTCTTTGATAGGCCGAAAAGAAGTGTTAACTGGAAAGGCAAAGTTTGGCATTTTCGGTGATGGTAAAGAGATGCCACAAATAGCGATGGCTAAAGTTTTTAAGAATGGTGACTTCCGTTCGGGTTACTATCGCGACCAAACTTTTATGTTAGCAATTGATGGCGTTACTCCCGTTCAGTTTTTTGCGCAATTATATGCTACTCCTGATGAGAAGCTAGAGCCTTCTTCAGGCGGTAGACAAATGAATGCTCACTTTGCTACACGTTTACTCAACGAAGACGGTACTTGGAAAGAGCTTACTAAAATGAAGAATACCTCTGCGGATATGTCGCCAACGGCAGGGCAGATGGCTCGACTATTAGGCCTTGCTCAAGCTTCGAAAGTATACCGCAATGAAAAAGCATTAAAAGGCAAAGAGTGGACGAAGTTTTCGAAAAAAGGAAATGAAATCGCTTTTGGAACCATTGGTGATGCAAGTACTTCAGAAGGCGTGTTCTGGGAAACTATAAATGCGGCAGGTGTACTTCAGGTACCTATGGTAATGTCGGTTTGGGATGATGGTTACGGAATATCAGTAGCTAAGAAATATCAAACCACAAAAGAGAGTATCTCAGAAATTTTAAGTGGTTTCCAAAGAACAGAAGACAAGGCGGGCTATGAAATTTTAACCGTTAAAGCTTGGGATTATGAAGCTTTGATGGAGACTTACAAGAAAGCCGAGAAAATCGCTCGTGATGAGCATGTGCCGGTACTTATTCATGTTCAAGAAGTAACACAGCCACAAGGGCACTCAACGTCAGGATCACATGAGCGCTATAAGAATGAAGATCGTCTCAAGTTTGAAGTAGATTTTTGCTGTTTAGCAAAAACTCGTGAGTGGATTCTAAAGAACAAGATTGCAACGGCTAAGAAATTAGACCAGATTGAAGAAGAAACACTTAAAGAAGCTACAGAAGCACGCAAAGAAGCTTGGAATAATTACAGTGGTCCTATAAAGGAAGAGAAGAAAGAAGTAATGGGACTGCTTGAAGAGCTTAAAGCAGAATCAGGTGTTGATGCCATCGACGGTGTTATCAAGAAATTAAAGATGGCTCAAAATCCTATTCGTAAAGATGTGTTATCAGCGGCGCGAAAGGCTCTATACGCTACGAAGGGGACGGAGTCGGAAGTACGTTCAAAACTATTGGCATGGACCAAAGAAAGTGTAGAAGCCAACAAAGAGCGTTTCAACTCACATTTATTAAGTGAAACAGAGTTTTCACCACTAAAGATTGAAGAAGTTAAACCAGAGTACAGCGACAAGCCAAAATCAGTGGATGGCCGTGTAGTATTGCGTGATAACTTCGATAAGATTTTTGAGAAGTACCCAAACACTTTAGTATTCGGTGAAGATGCGGGTAAACTTGGTGATGTAAACAAAGGCCTCGAAGGCATGCAAGATAAGTATGGGGAAATCCGTGTGACTGATACGGGTATTCGCGAAGCTACGATCTTGGGCCAAGGTATTGGGATGGCACTTCGTGGACTTCGTCCTATTGCCGACATTCAGTACTTAGATTATGTATTGTATTGTTTCCAAGGCATGAGTGATGATCTTGCCTCGCTTCGTTACCGTACCAAAGGTGGCCAAGCGGCTCCACTTGTTGTTCGTACTCGAGGTCACCGCCTAGAGGGAATCTGGCATTCAGGCTCACCAATGGGTGTGCTCATAAACGGACTTCGTGGTGTACACGTGTGTGTGCCACGCAACCTAACTTCCGCAGCGGGTTTTTATAACACTTTACTACAAGGGGATGACCCAGCACTGGTTATTGAACCATTGAATGGCTACCGCTTAAAAGAGAAAATGCCTGAGAACTTAGGTGAGTTTACTACTCCATTAGGCGTGCCGGAGATTGTAAGTGAAGGTTCGGATATTACCGTAGTATCTTACGGCGCTACTTTCAACATGATAGAAGCTATGATCCCTCAGTTTGAAGAAGCTGGAATCTCAATTGAATTGATTGATGTTCGTACTCTTCTTCCATTCGATAAAGGGCATATGATTGTAGAGTCTTTAAAGAAGACCAATCGCCTTCTCATTGTAGATGAAGACGTACCTGGTGGTGCTTCAGCGTTTATTATGCAACAAATTGTGGAAGAACAAGAAGGCTATAAGTTTTTAGATTCTAAGCCGATTGCATTGTCTGCTCAGGCACACCGTCCAGCGTATGCTACCGATGGTGATTACTTTAGCAAGCCTAACGCTGAAGACATCTTCGAGGCTGCCTATGAAATGATGCGCGAAAGCGACCCCGCTAAATACCCTGAATTGTATTAAATAAACTTAGATACGATGAGCTCAAATCAACCCTTTTGCTTTGAGCTCTAAGTATTTATTGATGGCATTCACGGAAAGCTCTTTAGGTGGGGTAAGGATCGTATGAATCCCTCGTTGGTTGAGCGCCTTCACAATCTGCTTCTTTTCATAGCTGAATTTCTCTGCAATGGCTTTGGTATATACCTCGCGGATGGTCTTCGACTCTTGGGTAAGCAGAGACGAAAGCTCAGTGTTTTCAAAGAATATGGTAACTAGCAGATGATCTTTTGCCAATCGTTGGAGGTAGGGGAGTTGCCGTTCCAAGCCCGAATAAGTCTCAAAATTAGTGTAGAGTAAGATGAGGCTACGCTGATTCAAGTTACGCTTTAGCCCCAAAAGCATCTGCTGATAGTTAGACTCCTTAAAGTTGGTGTCTACCTTATAAAGTTGCTCTTGAATTCGATGTAAATGAGGCTTTCTTTTCTCGGGTTTCACGAAGTTAATCGCATCATTGGTAAAGGTTAGCAAGCCCGCTTTATCTTCCTTTAATAGCGCAATGTTTGATATCACTAAACTAGTGTTGATGGCATAGTCTAACAGCTTCAAGCCATCAAAAGGCATTTTCATTACACGCCCTAAATCAAGTACACTTACAATCTGTTGCGAACGCTCATCTTGGTATTGATTCACCATCAAGTCGCCAGATCGAGCCGTGGCTTTCCAATTGATTGAACGAACATCATCCCCACGTACATATTCCTTGATACGTTCAAATTCCATGGTATGTCCAACACGACGTATTTTCTTGATGCCCAAGTCAGTTAAACGATTTGAGATAGCATACATCTCAAATTTCTTCATTTGAATGAAGGAGGGGTAAACCGGAACTAATGTGTCTTCTTCAAAGGTGAATCTACGCTGAACCAAGTTAAGTGGTGAGCGAATAAACACTCGTAGTTTCCCGAATTTATACTCCCCTCGTTCTGTGGGTTTCACATTATAACTGAAGGAAGCAGCGGAATTTGGTTCAATACTTATGGAGTGTTCAAAATTCCGAACCTGAAACTGTGCGGGCAATTCATCTATAATTCGAGCTTTTACTGAGAATGAAAACCGATTTTCTAAGGAGATTGAAATCGGATTATCATCTCCATTTGATAGTCGTTTTGGCAACGGACGCTCAGCCTCAAAACCATTCTTTGATTGGAACAATATTGCTACATCTAAGAGCGTAAAAAAGAGGGATGCCACTACGAGTAATTCACCCACAGGAAGTAACACAGGGATGAAGTAACTAAATAGAAATACACACCCAATTACGCTGAATACGGCGAAAAAACGAGCATCTAAGAATATTTCAGAAAAGAACCGTTTTATCGGGGTACCTCCACCTTGTCTACCGTTAGATCAATAACATGATCAGGTGAAACGCCTTCCATTTCTTTTTCAGGGGTTAGGGTGATACGATGGCGTAACACAGGTTTAATAACCGATTTTACATCTTCAGGAGTAATAAAGTCACGGCCTCTCATCACCGCCCATGCTTGAGAAGCACGCATCACAGCTACCGTTGCTCGAGGCGATGCTCCAATCGAGATGGAACTAGAATTTCGTGTTTGGTGGATGATTTGAGCTATGTACTTCATGAGCTCTTTTTCTACACGAACTTGGCTTACAATGCCACGTTGCTTTACGATTTCAACCGCATTGGTAACCTTCTCTAATACACTAAAATCGATAGCATTGCCTCGAGAATGGCTCCCTTCAAGAATGCTTATTTCTTCTTCCAATGAAGGGTAGGGGACATCTATCTTAAATAGGAATCGATCGAGCTGTGCTTCCGGTAGTCGATAAGTACCTTCGTGTTCAATGGGGTTTTGGGTGGCAATAACCATAAATGGGGCATCTAGCGAATAGGTAATCCCATCGGTTGAAATCTGCCGTTCTTCCATTACTTCAAACAGGGCGGCCTGAGTTTTAGCCGGAGATCGATTGATCTCATCAATCAGCACGATGTTAGAGAAAATAGGGCCTTGTTTGAATTCGAAATCCGTGGTTTTAGGATTGAATACCGAAGTACCGATTACATCCGAAGGCATTAAATCGGGAGTGAACTGTATGCGCGAAAAATCAGCATCTATAGTGCCTGCTAACAATCGTGTGGTTAGGGTCTTTGCTACGCCTGGCACTCTTTCAATTAGCACATGACCTTCCGCCAATAGAGCAGCAATTAAATAATCGACCATCTGCGTTTGCCCTACGATGATCTTTGCAATTTCTTTCTTAACGGATTGCACGAGCGTTTGGGCTCCTGATAGTTCTAGCCGAGATTCGAAAGTTAATTCCGAATCCTCGGATGGGTTTTGATCCGTATTATTTTGTTCTGTTGATTCACTCATCGTTGTGTGTTTTTATAGAATTCGTCAATTTTTTTGGTCACTTGCATAAGCTCTTTATCCGATACGTTTTCCGCATCCTTAACCATATGAATGGTATCGATTAAGCGCTGAATTTCATTTCTCTCAATCCCTGATCTAAATGCTAAATCAGTGATAAAGGCGTCTTCAGTAATATCTGAAACATCTAACCTCAGATTGTGGTGCACATACTCCATAAAGAACTGAATTTTCTTTTCAACTAGGTCTTTGTGAGTCCCTTGCTCTAAATAAAGATCGCCGATGGTTTCAGCAAATTGAATACTGGAATTTTGTAGAGGTTTTATCACCGGTATAGCCCGCTGTTCACGTTTACTTTTAAACAACATGGCAAGCAATGTTAATCCTATTAAGGTAAACCATGCATATCGGAGACCTTCTGAGTTTAACACCACATAAAGGGGCGTAGAGGATACATTTCGCCCATCCTTGTAATAGCTATCCCATGTAGTATTTGCCACAGGAAGATAAGAGAGGGCGTAGAAGGCGTAGGGCGCAAAGTTAGGGTCGCGTAAGTAGTAGTTGGTAAAAAGATGGGGTGCTGAGTTCAAATAAAAGGTCCCTTCCCCGAACTGAACCTGAATAAAATTGGGATATGAATTATTCCAATTGCCTAATACATGCGTATGGGCGGTATCATAGGAAGTAAAGTAATAGAACTCTGACTTCGACTCATGAACCCAGCTTTGGTTCTCATTTAACGTAGAGTCGGTTAATGAAAGGTGAAAGTTTTTCTTATCAGATAAGCTGTCAAAAAACGGGTAGTAGAAATTGTATTCTAGCTTCAGTGTATCTGCAAGTTTTCCATTCACAATACCAGCCATGAATACCTTTTTCCCTTTCGATACATAATCGAGTAACACTTCGGTTTCAAGGGGGTCGAAAGCGAGGCCTGAATTAATAAAAATGAAGTTATCTAAGGTGTCTGATTCCTCGTAGTTATAGAGTGAGACATTGTTGAAATCCACCTTTTGCCCAGGGAAAAGAGTCTCAATCTCATTGAATAAAATTTCGGTTCCAAAGGGTATAGAAGTATACCGCGTGAAATCATTTCTGAAGTCAATAGGCGTTGGCTTAATGCTTTCAACAATTACATAGAGTAGAAGAACGATACCTAAAAAAGTATAGTAGAATTTTTCTTTACCCATGCAGCCTCCTCAAAAAGGTATCGAATACCTCTTTTATTTTATGGAAGCGTGGTTCATCAATCTCAAATTCACCATAATCCACATACTCATGGAAATAGGTTAAACGGTCGAAAGTTTGCTCTACCGGGTGACCTCTTAATTCCTGGAGGTAATCGTAGTTTGTTTTGGCTTCTTTAACAACGATTAGCTCCTTTTGATCTAGTTCCTTCAGCGCTTTTAAGTATAGATACCGAACGGCGAGACTAAAGCTTTTTTGGTTTATAGCTTCATTAATTAACGAATCAAAATCTTCAACATGAATAGATGAAGTATTGTAGTTTAGGTTTAGCAGAGTACGATTATTCTTTCTTTTAAATATATGCCCAAGGTTGCCTTTAAAAATCTGACTTAATAGGAGGTAGGCTATCGAAAGGAATAGTACAATCAGTATGGCTTTCACTAAGTAGTTGATCCATGTGATTGACATTTTTTCGCTGATAGTGTCTAATAACCACATGATGAAGCGATCCCATAGTGATAGTGATTCCGCCTTAACCCCATAGGTATAAGCGTCCATTTGCTGAATTTCCTGCAACCTTTCATCCGTAGGAATTCTTAGCTCTGGAGTAGAAGGTGGTGGTACGCTCGACTCCGAAGTTTGGGCGTGTGCCTTCATCCCGAGCGAGATAACGCAAAGCAAGAGAAGGAGGCAACTTCTATAAATACGACTAATGGATATGGAAAACTCTGAATACAAGTGTTTTTACTGATCTCCTAAGGATTCAATTTTATCAAACATGGTGCGGCCACTTTTTCGCTCTACACTATTGAAGTACACCAAGGCTTGAGACACTGCTGGGAAACAATACAGTAGCACAGGTACAATCATTGAAAGGCCATATAGCATGCTAACAACGGAACCTAAAACGGTATTCGAGGCGTCGCCTGATGTAAATGAAATAAACCCTATAAGGATGTACATCGGTACTAGGAATATGTATGAGGCAAAATTTACAATCATGCTCATCACAAAGCTCATTCCAAAAGTAAACCACCAGAATCCTTCTGTGGCTTGCCAAGATTTATTTAGTGCCCCTCCAATGGTTTCATCTTCAATAATATAAATAGAAGGAGCTAGGGAGAGCTTAGTAGAGAGATAGATGCCCGGTATAATTAAGAGTAGGAAACCAATAATAGTTGCAATACCGATTACAACAAAGATAGCGGCTAAACCAAATACATTACCTACGATGTTTTGGGTAAGCATCTTCAGGTCGATATCACGAGTGTCGATGCCTTCATCGATGAGTGAGATATGCTTGTATACGATTACACATATCACCAAGAAATTGAGGAAGAATGCGATTAAGCCCAGAAACATTTGCCCAACAATTTTGACAGATTGGTTAGGATTTTCTTGGATGTAGAAATCATTCTGGGCCATCATTAAGTCACCAAACGAACCACTGAAGAAAATGGCAAAGATGACGATGATTGGGAATCCTAAAAGTAAAAGTGCTTTACCTAAACTTACGATATGAATGCGAAGGTACGTAAAGCTGTCGGATAGAATTTGCCCAAAATCTCGGACACTTCTTAATTCATAATTATTCATAAATCTCCGTATTAGTTGTTCGTTTTAGTCGCTGAGGATATACCACAAAATAGTAGATGATGAAAGTAAATGAGCCAAAAATGATACATAAACTTAAAAGTATTGGCATCTCTGTATATCGTGTTACAAAGCTTTCCAGAAATCCAGCCATCACAAAAATGGGAACCAACCCGACAACCATCTTCACACTTTGCTTTCCTGCTTTTTTGAAAGACTCCAGTCTAGTGTAAGTGCCCGGAAAGAGGAAGCTATTGCCAATCACCATGCCTGCGGCCCCAGCAATTACAATCACGGATAGCTCTAGCGCTCCATGTATAAATACTACTAGAAATGCTTTGTTGAAGATGCCGTAGGTGTAAAATAGATGGAAGAATGACCCTACCATGATGCCATTTCTAAAAAGGATATAAGCGGGGCCTAATGCGGTTACTAACCCAGCTGCAAAGGCCAAAAAGGAAACTCGAATGTTATTAATGGTGATGCCCAAGAACATGTTTAACTGCGACTCACTCTTATAAACCGCGAGTGGATCCCCATTTTGGATATTTTCAATGGTCATATTCACATAGTAGTCGCCCAAAATGCTTCGAATGAAGCGAGCATCGTTTGCTGACGAAAAAGCCCCTATGGTTATAGCTAATACAAATACTAAAAATGAAATGAGCAACGGCTTTTGATGCTTTGAATAAAGAAGCGGTAACTCTGTACCCCAAAACTCTTTGAATCTACCAGAGCTAACTTTCTTGCTCTTATACAAAGTGTCGTGAGCACGAACGGTGAGTTCATTTAAATAGCGCGTTGTTTTACTAGTGGGATAATTGCTCTGAGCAAAGGAAAGGTCGTTAGTGAGCTCTATATATAAGTCCGCAATGCTATCAGCAGAATGTCTTTTAGGATTCTTTAAGGTCTCTTCAAAGGCTTGCCATTTGGCTGCATTTTTTTTCAAAAAGGCGACTTCGCGCATGGGCTAATTTTTTCTGCTTTTCTTTTGAAAAGGTTGGACTTACTTTAGGGCGAATAGTACCCTAATTTCAGAATAAATAAAAACTACTAGATGGCTAAAGTTGGAATAGAAACCACCCAGCATGTACAATTATCACAAGACCCAGCAGGCGTTACAGAAAGAATTCTAGCCTACATCTTAGACTTCATTGTTTTAGGCGTGTTCTACTTTGTGCTATGGTATATCACCGTAGATTCAGGTTTACTTAACAACGTCATCGAAAATCAGTGGGTTATTCAATTGGTAATCTTCCTGCCCATCATGCTTTATCATTTATTGATGGAGATTTTTTGGAATGGCTTTACCGTGGGTAAATGGTTTGTTGGAATAAGAGTGGTACGAGAAGACGGGGGGCGACCTAGCGTAAGTAATTTTCTTGTGCGATGGCTCATTCGATTGTTTGAAGTGACTTTAACTTCTGGGGTTGTGGCCTTTTTCGCCATACTCATTAATGGAAAAGGACAAAGATTAGGTGATTTAGCCGCCGGTACACGAGTAGTTAAAATCCTTAGAAAGACCTCCCTAGAAGATACCGTGCTGGATTTCGTGGATGAAGAGTATGAACCTGTAATAGCTCAGGTAGTTGAATTAAAAGACGAGGACATCAGTATTATCAACGAAGTGTTGAAGAGTAGAGGGGATTACGACAAAAGTACGTGGTTGCATATGGTTGCAAGAACAAGAGTATTGATTCAGAATAGAATTGGGAATGTTGCTAACGATATGGGCGATACTCAGTTTCTACGGCAAGTAGTTAAAGACTACAACGCTACTTATGGAAGAATTGAATAAGGGAAGGAAATAATCGATTTAGAATAATCGATCGATAAACACAGCTACCCAAACCAGTGGGAGGTAAGCAATAGATACAAACATCAGCTTACGTGCATTTTCTTTGGTTCTTTCTTTAAGAAATAGGATTGCATACACCAAGAAGAAGAGAGCAAGTAGCATTCCTAGAATTAAGAACACCCATCCTGTGAGTTGCATCCCAAATAATAGGTAGGTTACAGGGAATAGAAGAATGGTACAAATCAGTGAGTAGATCGAAGTTTTAATTCCAGTCTCATCTCCTTTGGGTAACATCTTAAATCCAGCGCCCGAGTAATCGTCTTTACACATCCATGCGATCGCCATCACATGAGGTACTTGCCAAAAGAACACGATGGCAAACAGTAACCACATTCCGGGCTCACTAATAGTACCACTAGCCGCTGCCCATCCACCTACTGGAGGTAATGCACCAGGAACTGCCCCAATAGCGATATTAATCGCAGACACTTGCTTCATCGGTGTGTAAGCCGCTAAATAGATCAAAGTAGTAGCAAAACTAACGGCACCTGCTATAGGGTTTACCATTAACACTAAATACAGTAAACCTGAGAAAATGAGTGTGAGGGAAAAGATCATCCCTTTTTTAGGCTTGATGCGACTGTCTGGTAAGGGACGTTTTGCCGTTCGTTTCATTAAGCCATCGAGTTTGCGCTCCATGAACTGATTATGCGCTCCCGTACCGGCTGCAATTAGATAGGTACCGATGATGGCATGAATCATGATGGCGTAGCTAATCGAATCCCCACTACCTAGTACAAAACCTACTAGCATACTAGAAACCACTGCCAACGTAATACCAGGTTTTGTTAGCTGGTAATAGTCAGAAAGCGTCTGAGTAAATGAACGATTTAATGGGATTTTATCTTCGAAAGAGCTCATGCTGATATTTGGAGAAAGCCTAAAATTCTCGGCCCAAAAGTTAATCATTTTAAACGAGTATTGTTACCTTTGGATATGAAATTAAATGCGTATCAAAAGACAGCTATAACCACCGTTTTTGCCACTATATTTCTCATCTTTGTGGGAGGAGTGGTGCGTAGTACTGGAGCGGGAATGGGATGCCCAGATTGGCCTAAGTGCTTCGGGCAGTGGATACCACCCACTCAAGCCTCCGAATTACCCGCCGATTACAAATCGCTTTATTCTGAAAAACGAGTAGATAAAAATCGTAAAGTAGTAGCTTATCTTGAGAGGTTAGGATTTTCTGAGACCGCAGCTAAAATTGAGAATGACCCTACAATCAAAATTGAAGAAGACTTCAATGTTGTAAAAACGTGGACAGAATATGTCAACCGCTTGATCGGCGCTATAATAGGGCTACTCATCTTTGCCACCTTCTTGCTATCCCTTAAATATTGGAAGACCAAAAAGGTAATCCCTATCCTTTCTTTCGCTACTTTTTTCTTAGTTGGATTCCAAGGTTGGCTCGGCTCAATAGTGGTGAGTACTAAGTTATTACCCGGCATGATTAGTACGCATATGATACTGGCAATGCTCATAGTGATGTTTCTCATCTACACGACCTTCAAAGCAACCGAAGATCAATTAGTAGTAAAAGTAAACGCACCTTTGAAGAAGAATATGGAGCTATTACTTATTGCTTTGTTAGGCATCACACTTATTCAAATGGTATTCGGAACTCAAGTGCGTGAAGAAATTGATATCATTAAAAATGCCATTGATTCCGTCCCACCACGGTCTACATGGATTGAGCAACTCGGAGATATGTTTGAGCTTCACAGAAGCTTCTCTTGGTTATTTGTGATTTTTGGTGCTGTACTCGCATGGTTATTATATCAGAAACCAATGCCTGCCAAGCTGATGAAAATAGGCTGGTGGAATGTAGCCTTAATATTTGGGCAGATTTTAATTGGGATAGGCATCGCTTACTTAAACGTCCCTAAAGTACTACAGGTGTTGCACCTCACAGGAATCGCGTTAATGATCGCCTTCCAATATTATATGTACTTACTTGTACGAAATGCAGATGCAGTAGAAGGAGGGGCTTAAAGCTTCTCTAAAAGCTCGTTTAGGAATACTTTTATTTCAGTGAGATCTTTTTTTACGTCAACGGGTACGTTCTCAGAAATCGGAGCCGTTGGATCTAATTCACCTCGCAGTACTTTCTTTACACCCGCGGTTGTGAATTTTTTCTCCATCAATAATTCCTTAATGCGAAAAATGAGTTCCACTTCTTCGTCTTTGTATGCTCTATTCCCAGCACTATTTTTCTTAGGGCTGAGTTCATCAAAGCTCTTCTCCCAGTTCCTTAAAACATGTGGAGCTAATCCGGTGAGTTTACTTACTTCACCCATAGAGTAATACAATTTTTTCATAGCTGGCAGAAAGTGTATTTTAACGCGTTCAATTCACCAAAGTAAACCATTTCTGAACTTTTATAAAAGGGCAACATTTTGGAAAATAAGCTGGATGACGGTAAAGTAGATGTGAGCATAGTAGTTCCTCTCTATAATGAAGAGGAATCTTTGCCAGAATTAACGAAAGCCATCGAAGAGGCCTTAGCGGCAACATTTAAGTATGAAATTATATTTGTAGATGATGGTTCTACCGATCGCTCGTTTGCAGTTGTACAACAATTAAGCATCAACGATAAGCGTGTAAAGGGCATATCCTTCCGCCATAACTATGGAAAAAGTGTGGCATTACAGGCAGGCTTTGAGCGCGTTCAAGGCGATTATGTAGTTACTATGGATGCCGATTTACAAGACGATCCTAACGAAGTGCCCGAAATGATAGCTATGCTCAAAGGTGGACTCGACCTAGTTAGTGGTTGGAAAAAAGAACGCTTTGATCCCATTTCAAAAACGGTGCCATCTAAGTTTTTTAACTTCGTAACTCGAAAAGCGGCGGGCATTCATCTACATGATTTTAACTGTGGCTTGAAAGCCTATCGCAAAGAAGTGGTGGAGAATATCTATCTCTATGGAGAGCTACACCGCTACATCCCTATGTTAGCCAAACAGGAAGGCTTTACACGCATTGGTGAGAAAGTGGTAAAGCATCATCCACGAAAGTATGGGAAAACGAAATTTGGACTTTCTAGATTCATTAACGGCTTTTTGGATCTCATCACCATTCTATTTGTTCAGAAATACTTTCAGAAACCTATGCACTTCTTTGGATCCGTAGGGATACTGTTACTAAGTGCTGGTACCGTCGTTAATCTGTATTTAGCAAGTATAAAGATTTTGTTTGGCGTTGGTATTGGAGACCGACCATTACTCTTTTTAGGAATACTACTGATGGTTCTAGGTGTACAATTTTTATCAACGGGACTCATTGGTGAGTTGGTCAACATCAATCATGTGAGAAGGCAAAAGCCGAATATAAGGGAGCAGTTTTAGTGGATACTAAATTAGATCTTCAAACCGAAGAAGACGTTCGTGTATTAGTTCATTCCTTTTACTTCAAAGTTCAGCAAGATGAACGACTCAATTATATTTTTAGCAGCTTTGCAGATGTAGATTGGGACGAACATTTAGGAACGATGGTAAATTTTTGGTCGAACATCCTATTTCAAACAGGGAAGTATAAAGGGAGTCCATATAGGCAACATGTTCCTCTACCAATCATAAAAAGTGATTTTCAGCGCTGGTTGAATTTATTTTTTGAGACTGTAGACGAACACTTTCAAGGTAGTAATGCCGATTTAGTGAAAGAAATAGCTGAGCGAGTAGCGGTGTCGTTTACCTCAAGAATGGAATATGAAGGCAAGTTCAACTAGAAGAATGTTGCTGTATTGCGGTAGAAAGTGAAGGGCATAAAAAAAGCACTAACTCGAGAGAATTAGTGCTTCTTGTACCGCGTACGGGATTCGAACCCGTGCTACCGCCGTGAAAGGGCGGCGTCCTAGGCCTCTAGACGAACGCGGCTAGGAAAAATCAATAATAAGGGAGCCTGATGGGAATTGAACCCACGGCCTCTGGTGCCACAAACCAGCGCTCTAACCAACTGAGCTACAGGCTCCATCTACTATCACGCTAAGCGTGGTTGGTACCGCGTACGGGATTCGAACCCGTGCTACCGCCGTGAAAGGGCGGCGTCCTAGGCCTCTAGACGAACGCGGCATCAAAACAACAAGTCAGTAATTCAAAGTCTAAAACAACATCACCAAAAGTGTGAGGCGACAGGCGGATTCGAACCGCCGTACAAGGTTTTGCAGACCTCTGCCTAGCCACTCGGCCATGTCGCCTAGTAAAAACTAGGTCATTGTACGCCCGTCAGGACTCGAACCTGAAACCTACTGCTTAGAAGGCAGTTGCTCTATCCAGTTGAGCTACGGGCGCTCAACTTCATTAAGTCAATAATTGTCGGGGAGACAGGATTTGAACCTGCGACCCTTCGCTCCCAAAGCGAATGCGCTACCGGGCTGCGCCACTCCCCGATTCTGTTTCCGAAACAGATTCCAAAGATACGGTTTGGTTAATTTTATGGCAAGCTTTTTCTCATCTATCTTTCATAATTTTTTCTAACTGCCCCAAAAAATTGCTCCATGAAAGCTCAGACTTAAGTTGAGCTAAATTATCATGGATCTCTGCTCGCTTTTCTTCATCCCCTAAAAGGCTTTTAAGCTGAACTAATAAATCATCTTCATCCAAGTTTTTAAAGATAAGTCCGCTTCCAGTGCTTTGGATGTGCTCGGTAAGTCCGGGGTGATTAGAAGCTATAGTAGGCACCTGAAAATTGATGGCATCGGCAAAAACCCCACTCTGGCTGGCCGACTTATAAGGAAGTACTAATACATCCGAAGCTTTAAAAACACCTGCGATTTCACTGTTATCTACAAAGCGATCAATTATGAGATATTGCTCGCGTTGCGTAGGATCGATGAGTTGGATGTATTCCTCTTTGTCTACATAAAACTCGCCTACGATTAATGGACGAATACCCTCACTTTTTAAATCTATTTTATTAAGTGCTTTTATGAGTATATCCAAGCCTTTGTACTCGCGCACGAGTCCAAAAAAGAGCACTACTTTTTCATCTTCAGCTATGCCTAATCGCTCTTTGGCCTCTACTTTTGAAAGAATAGGGCCTTCATGTTCATATATAGGGTGAAACAGTTTACTTACAGGCGTTGTAATCTGAAGCTCTTCACATTCCTCTACTGTTTGATCTGACAAGGTGATGATATGATCCGCTTTATGAAAGAAACTTCGAATGAGCGTATCACTAAACACAAAAGGTTCATGCGGTTTTATGTTGTGTGCTAACACGATGACCTGCGTATCGGGCGAATTCTTTTTCACCACCTTCAAAATGGTGTTGAAGCAAAAAATGAAAAAGGGGTGCCAATAGGTGATCAGCAGGGTAGAGGGTTTCTGTTGAGCTATTTCAATAGCCGTAGTTCGCCAAGAAAAGGGATTGTAAGCATGAACACCTTCTAAGGAATACTGCTCATCGGTACGCTCAAACTGTGTAGTGCCAGGGAATAGGAAATCAGGATATAACTTCTGGTAATTCACAGCCTCTACCTGGAAGCGCTGCTTCAAATGTCGAAGTAAGAAATCACTAAAACGAGAAATACCTCCTCTATAAGGCGGAAATACACTTAGAAAGCTAATCACAAAGAATTTCGTGTAGTTATCATTTGCCTAGAATATAGAATAATTAGTAGGAGAATCTGAATAGGAATAATAGGAGATGAAGAAATGGCCTACTTCAAAAAAGAAAGATTGAGCAAGGAAATATTCTGTAAAAATCCCGTTCTTTAAGTGTATTTAAAAATTAGACTATTTATGAAGATTCTCACTATTTCTCTTATCAATCTCCTGTTCTCTAGCGTACTTGTAGCACAATCGGTATCGCTTTCATTTTCATCAAACAGCACTACAAAACCTGTTGCGGTATATGAAAGTGGTGAAGTTCAAGTGAAGGAGGTATCTGGTTCTCTTATTAACACAGTAGCACATACTAAACCGTCTAGCGATCCTTCCTTTAAGACCTACGGACTAGCAAATGGATCTATTATCGTGCGTGAAAATATTGCTAATTTTGTGAAGTACAATGTGCTTGGTAAAACAGAATGGGCGATTTCGAACAGTACCCAAAGTAGTGGGGGAGAAAGCATTTCGGAGTTAGCAACCGACCCACAGGCACGAACTATTGTACTGTATAACCCCAAAGTGAAGAGCAGTGGCAAAGATGGCTCGCGCGCTAAAGTTGTGGGGATTGGTAAGAATGATGGGACCACCGATATCTATTACAGCGCAGACCGAATTATAAGAACGGTGCGAGTAGCAGAATCGGGCGAGTTTATCGCCATAGCGACCGGCAAAGCAGGCACTGACGATGAAATTGTGATTGTTGATCGATTTGGAAATCAAATTCAGACTATAACCTTCGATCAAGAAGTTAAAGGCTTAAATCTATACGGCAGTGGAAGCACACTCACAGTGTTCTCAGCAGGTAGAGTTGCGGTGTATTCAGTAATGGACGGTAAACGTATTGCCAGCAGTAGCTTCAGAAATGGTGAAGTTCAATTCGCCAACTACAGTTCATCTGATCAAAGCATTATTGCACTCACAGGAACGGTAGAAGGTGACCTTATTAAAGAAGGAGAAGTACGTATTGTAAACGTGGCGGCTCGTAAGATCGCTTCCAAAGAAGTAGCAGGAGCCCTGCAGTTTGTTAACTTAGATGATATCACTCTAAATCGTACAAGTCGCTTTACTTACCGTATCACGGGCTTCGACAAAGACCTGAGAGTAAACGCTAAGTTTTAATAGATATTAAAAGCCACGTAGTTATATACTTATAACGTGATTGCCTTACTCAGTACCAAAAACTTTACCATTTAAGGTATGAGTACAGCAATCACAGAATGGCTTTAAGTCTTTTGCTTCTAGATCAGGATTAACTCTTCGAAGTTTTTCGTTTTCATCCACATATAAACCAGAAAAGTAGGAGGATTCCCCGACTCTTACGTAATCCTCTTTTTCTTCATCTGTAAGCGCTACTATCCAAAAAATTGGATCTTCTTTGTCAAGTCGAGAAGTTGCTTCGCGATATACATCACTCCAATCAGAACCTACTTTTGATAACAGAAATCTAAATAAGGGGGTGTAATCTAACCCTCTTTTCTTTTTCCCGTGCATGGATCCTTTTACCTGTTCTATAGTGTCTCGCTTAATTCTTCTTGAATATTTGAAATCACCCCCAAAATCGTGACGTACACCTCGTGCTTTCGTATTCACCTTTCTATAAAGTGGTTTTTTGTCTCTATTCATTATTACAAAAGTAGAATTTAGTTTTTCGAAACCTTATCAAATTTCAACTTAACAACCCACCAAAGTAATAGTTTGTTTAATGGAATTCATAAGATCTGCTTCCGATCTATCACACATTCATAAGGTGATAATATCTTGGGGCGCAGGGGAATGAAATGATTGAAATATAATTATATTTCTAACACATAAGAGGTTATGGCTTTAATCTGTGTGCCACTTGCCCCTTTAAAAGTATAGAAGTCGGCAAAGGCATATTGTTGACCGTTCTGCATACGAATAATGCCATTGGCCGCTCCTTCCTTACCGTGGGATAATATCTGCTCAATGATTAATTCAGCGGTCTCTAAAGACCTCATTTTTTCTAGCTCTTTAGTGAAGTGCTCTTTTCCCTTAATCTTTTTGTCGCCTATTATATCCCAAACGATATCATCGGTAACGCTGGTGATGATCCGTTCAATGTCTCCATTAGCAAAGGCAATATTAAACTGTTTAATGAACTCCATTTTTGGAGAATTTCCACAATTCGGACTGGATGTGATTTTTGTCATGATTGAATCCCTAAACTAAATAACATTAAGTAGTGTGAGCAGGTATTTTATAAAATATCGGGTTGGTACTAATTGAACTAGCACCGATGCTTTGCTTATTCTTTTAATTCCTCTTCAATCATCCTCAATGTGAGTTCAATTTCCTCCTTTGTTGGAAGCATAATCACATAAGTCAATACTTGAGCAGTGTTTCGGGTCGTTTTGAATAGGGATATAAATTCATGGTCTGCCCTCAACTTAGAAATATTGGTTACTTTTATAGGCCTTATCCAATCTACTTCACTGAAATGTTCAAATGAATGAGGTATAAATTGCTCTTCTATCATTCTTGCATAAAATTCATCTACGAGGTAATAATATGGATAGGTGATATTATATAATTTCGATATTTGATTTCGCAGTGAATCGTTGCGGATGTTTCGCATTCCAATTTGCTTCAGAGTTTCATAGGGACCTTCATAAGCCGCAAAATAGGTATTGAGATATACCCTTGATATATGTGAAGAAAGGGTATCATTAAAATCCTCATCGCTTTCAATCCAATCTATTACAATTTCTTGGCTATCTATTGTTTTTTGTTGAGCTCGAATGTTGGTATTAACATCAATTAGGTCTTTTAATAAGCTGTTATGGACCTCCTTTAGTAAATCCTTTTCTAGCTCCTTAAGTTTAGTATTCTCATTCCAATTATTGATTTGTAGCGCGATTAATATCCCAATTACAACCAGAACAATTTCGCCGATAGCATAAATCAGATACTTACTGAGTTTATTATCAGACAGTAGCTTCTTGCGGATTCTTCTAAAGAATTTAAGCATGGCTTAGTGGTTGGTTAAAACTATACCCTAACTAACTCGAAACCGATGTTGCAGCACCCGAAGACTGCCATGCACTATTTAAATGTATACTTTAGCGCTTACTTTATTTATTGATTCCCTGTTCAATATCCATGGATTTTAATTCCGCATGGTAGACTTCCATTCTCGAGTACGCTGTTCCGTCAATTAATAAAATAACAATCAACATAGCAATAGATGTGATACTGATAGCCCTCCAAGTCGGTGTATTTATAAACAGAATGAGTAGAGCCGCCACAATGATAAGAAGAGGAATCACTTTAAATACTACAGTGTACTCCTTTAATGTACTTTCTGTGCGCTGCAATTCAGATTGATAAAAGCTTGAAATATCAGCCTTAAACTCTTCTTCAAATTGGGTAATTCTAGATTTATTGGTGAAAAATAGTCCGAGTCCTATGGTCATCAGTAATAAGCCAGCTACCAAAGTTGGAATGATATATGCTTTAGCTAAATCCGTTTTTCCTAACTGCCAAAATCCAAAACTAGCGAGTAAAAAGAGGATGGAGAAGATGATGAAGAATCGAGTGGAGAAAACTTCGGCTTTTGCCCAATCGGTAGCTAAATGTAGTAGGTCCATAATTTAATTCAGTTTGTATTTTTCTCGGTACTCGGAGGGACTTATTCCTTCTTTCTTTTTGAATAATCTCGAAAAATAGGGGGGATACTCAAAACCTAACTCATAAGCCACTTCTGATATACTTTTATGAGGATGTAAAAGCGAATTCTTTGCTACATCAATTAAGTGTAAGTGTAGATGTTCGGTAGTTGTTTTACCCGTTTCTTTTTTCAACGTGTCGCTTAAGTAGCGTTGTGATACCAACAATTTCTCAGCAATCTGTTCGATGCTTGGTATTCCATTTTCTTCCAATTTTCCTGATTCAAAGTATTCCGTTAAATACTGATTAAATTGCTCAGAAAGGTCGTTAGATATTTCTTTCCGGTTTAAAAACTGTCGTTCATAGAAACGATTGGCATACTTAAGCAAAGTGTCTAACTGTGAGATGATAATATCTTTACTGAAAGCATCTTGGTTGTTCTGATATTCAATGTCGATGTTTTCCACGATCGCCTCTATTTGTTTTTCTTCTTTTGGCGAAAGATGAAGTGCTTCATTAACAGAATAAGAGAAGAAGCCGTACTTTTTAATTTGTTGAGCTAGTGGCGTTCCTTTTAAAAAATCTTCGTGGAAGTTTATAGAAAAGCCTTTTTGCTCAAAAACCACACTACTATCCCATTGTAGAACTTGTCTTGGTGCAATGAATATCAAAGCGCCATTGGTAAAGTCATATTTTGTTCTTCCGTAGTTTAAATCGCCCTCCACATACTTTTTAAAACTTATGGAATAGCAATCATTAGTAATTGGGGGTGAACTTTCTTTCGGGCATGGTAAGAAGCCATCACCTTTCGAGTTAAACACACTTAGCATAGGGTGCTCAGGGCGAGGCAGTTCCAGATAAGCTAAATATGATGATAATGTTTTAAAATGTTGCATAGTCTGAGATTAGATGTTCCATCTTATATCTGTTTCTTTTTCTGAGATATCCCACAGTTTTTTAGCAACGGCTTTATCTTTAGCATGTGGTTCAATGTGATGTGCTCCAACAGGGCCAGTCCAATTATTTTTACCCGTTGGGCCATAAAAGCCTTTTTGATCAAGGTCAGGCTCTGTAGCACACATCAATTGTGGATAAGCTCCTCTTTCAGCCGATTGTGTTAAAGGGGAGAGTTTCATCAGATTAAAGACAAGTTTCATCATAAAACTACCACTGGTATTAATTAAGTTGGTTCTAGATGATCCTGGATGGCATGCATAGGCTTTAATATCGGTGTTACCAGCTTCTTGCAATCTATCTTGTAATTCATAGATGGTCATAATTTGTGCCAGTTTACTTTGACTATACGCATTGTTTGGGGTGTAATCGGTATCCCAATTCAAATCCTCAAATTTGATGGTTTTAATACCCATATTATATCCCATACTCCCCACTGTTACAATTCGGCCTTTGGATTCTTTAATAAGAGGAAACAGCAAAGCTTGAAGGGTAAAATGCCCGAAGAAATTCGTTCCCATTTGACTTTCCCAGCCGTCAACCGTTAATTTTTGTTCAGGAACCTGAGCAATGGCTGCATTGCAGATTAAGGCATCAATCTGAGAAACTGTTTCGAGAACTTCTTCAGCTGCTTTTTTCACTGAAGCTTGATCAGCTAAATCCATTTTAATAGCGGATACATCAATGTGGCTTCCAAGCTCTTGTTTTAGAATTTTGATGGCGTTTTCTGCTTTCATAGGATTTCTATTAAGCATAACCACTTTTGCACCTTTGGTTAACAATATCCGAGTAGCTTCAAAACCTGTTCCGCTTGTTGTTCCAGTTACAACGAAAGTTTTTCCTATTAAGCTTTTTATTCGATCAGGGGTCCAACCGTTCTTACCAAATTGATTTGATTCCATCTTGTCTCTTATTCATGTTTAAAATTATAACATAAAGGTAAGACAGTTGACCGCTCACCAACTTATACACATTTTCGAATGTCGTATACTTTTTGGTTGGTTTTTGAAATAAAGAACGCTTTGGCTTTGAGGCATCAATATTTATTCAAATGCTTTATCCAAATTCAGATACTCCGTTTCAATAAAGAAAATACTCCACTGTCCATATTCATAATCTCCTAAGTTTTCGGCTCTACTAAAAAAGAAGTACTTCCCGTCTCTAGAAAATCTTGGACTACTTTCTTCATCTTTGGTATTTACCAAATCGCCGATGGGTTTTGCTTTGCTCCAACCCGTGGCTGTTTTTCTAGAAACAAAGATATCTTCGCCGCCTGATCCCTCGGGAGCGCCATAAGAGTTAAATACTAAATATTTACCATCGGGTGAGAGTACAGCCGAGTAAACCCAATACTCGTCATTATCCCATATTCCGGTTATTGCCTTAGGGTCTGAAAAGTATTCGCCATCGAATGTAGTTTGGTAGAGTTTTATAGTGCTATCACCGCGAAACATTGTGGTGAAATAGTAATTCTCGTTGTCGTTGGTGAACAGGAAATTATTATTTGATGAAGGCCATTGTTCACCTTCAACTTGTACCGCATTGATGGGCTCGGGTAATGGACTTGGTTCGCTCCAACCATCCTCAGTAGCTTCCATCATCCATATATTCATATCAAAGTTACCTTTGTTCGGTTTATTTGGGATTTCACGTTCAGAACCGAAAAACATAAACTTTCCATTCGGCGTGATCATAGGCGTTTCATCTCGATCTGTAGAAAAACTAGCGAGCTGTGGTGGAGTCCATGTGCCGTTTTTAAATTCACTTTCGTAAATCATCTGCTACCCAGAAGGTGGACGTCTTGAAAAATAGACTTTTAGACCATCTTTCGAGAAAGCTAATTCAAATTCGCTATTGGCTTCCGTAGAAATAAAGCCAGCCGCAAATGGTATAGGTTCTGAAACCGCTGTTGTTGAGTAGTCAATTTCTGGGATGGTGGGTTCTGTATTACAACTAACCAAGCCAAAAATTATAATTCCGAAAATGATGTCTGATTTATTCACTGCATGCTTTTTTATATGTGGCCTAACGGTTAACTAATAGGAACGCATCTAGTTCAAATAAACTATTGATTGAATAAGAACCAGTTTTGATATAGTACCATTTCCGAAATCTATTATCAGCAGCAGATGTGTTAGACTCGCCTTTTATTTTACCCGCTTCATTGGAAAAGACTGAGTGCGTTCTTGTCCGTTTCTAGTCCCCGAAATTTCAGCCAATAATATTCCTGACAATATCACCTGCGTAGGAATACAGCACTTAACTTACTTATTTAATGACTTTAAATGCCGGTCGATTTGCTTTTCCAATGAAAGAACTAGTCTATGGTTGAGTTCATACTGATTTTGCATATAGTAACGCCACGTAAGGTTCAGTTTAATAACTTCATAAAATTCCTCATCCTGTATCCAGTTCTCATAATTGCGTGGCACACCTGAAACCCAAAATTCTTCTATATTAATATGCTTCAGAATTTGTGGATAAAAGTATTCCCACTGATATCTATCGTCCAATCCTTTTTCTAAGTTTTCTAAATACTCGTATTTATTTGAGTAAAGATTTGAAATACTATATCGAAGTGAATCATTAGAGATTAAATCTAGACCCACAGATTTTAAATTTTCCCACGTAGAGGTGTTTTCTGAAAGTTGGAAATTCCCGAAAATATTTCCGAAATAGGGCTTTAATGTGTCACTATAAGGTATCTTTTCTTCTATAACCGTTTTTATAACCTCATTATATTCTATGCGTAGCTGATTGTTATGAATGTTGTATTCTAAGTCTTTTCGATCTTCATTTAAGTTACTTTTCATTTCGGTCAGTAATAAAGCTTCTTTCTCTCTGTTCTTATTTGCTTCATTCCAGTTATTAATCTGAAGTGCAATCAAAATCCCAATCACAACCAGAACAATTTCCCCAATGGCATAAACCAGATATTTACTGAACTTGTTATCAGAAAGTAGTTTTTGTCGAATTTTTCTAAAGAATTTTATCATCTATTAACGGTGTCTGATCATGAAGCCCAACGATGTCGTAAAGCATTCAGTTACGGGTTAAAATGCGGTTAAACATTCTTGCACATTTATTCAATACAAATATTCATCAATCATTTCTATGAGTCGGTTTGCCTTTAGGATTGCTTCTCTTGATAACGAAATTTCACCACCAGCTCGAAATCTTCTTCCTATAAGTGCATTTTCAAAAACAGAACTCTCTCTTAGTATGTTGGTATTATTTAGTGATGGATTCCTTGTTTTTGCATAGGGATTTGAGTTTGGTAAAAATGAACCGAATTCCATTCTATTATAAGTAAAGGCCTCCATATGATTTTTTACGAATTGGTTATTCTCATATGTAAGACTCGAAATTTTGTCGACTAAAGCATAATAATTGTAGATGGCTTGTATTAATTCCTGATTATTAATCCATTGGAAATGGGAACCTGTTTCCATCGAATTAAACGTTGTGGTTGTTGGAAAGAAAGTTCTTTCTGTGGCTACATCAAATATGCTATCCGCAAAGCTCGATAAAGGCAAGTCCTCATATTCAGGTAATGAGATAATTCGAAATGAAAAATCAACAGCCTCTAAAACGGACTGGTTATAATCTACTTGGTTATTTAGGTTTTCTACATCTTCTTGAAGGTTCAATTTCACAGAGTTTAGTGATGCATGTAAAATATATTGTTCCTTCTTGGATTCATTCCAGTTATTAATCTGAAGTGCAATCAATATCCCAATTACAACCAGTACTATCTCCCCAATGGCATAAACCAGATATTTACTGAACTTGTTATCAGAAAGTAGTTTTTGTCGAATTTTTCGAAAGAATTTTATCATCTGTTAGCGGTGTTTGAGAATGAAGCCCAAGGCTTTGATAAAGTGCGTTTCTACGCACTTTATCTTTTATTCGTAGCCTGTTAATTGTTTTTTGCTGGAGTAGGAAAAGGAGGTTGTTTAATGTTGAGCATGTTTTCATTTATTTGCTTCATTAGTTCCTCTACAGCTCTTTCCAATTGTGGATCTCTTCCATTTGCAATCGACTTTGCATCCATTCGTACTTCAATGTCGGGAGCAACTCCTTTGTTTTCAGCAATCCATTCATTTTTTGCGGGATCAAAAATGGCATTGTCAGGAGAAGTCAGAAATCCTCCATCAATCATACGATAGTGAGTTGAACTTTTGACTAGTCCTCCCCAAGTGGTGGTACCGATTAAAAGTCCGGCTTTTTGTTGCCTAAATACCCAAGGGAAGAAGTCGCCACCTGAGCCTGCCATTTCGTTGATGAGGAGTACCTTAGGACCAAGAATTCCTGCTGGCATCACCTTAGGAGCCGCTCCGGGAACTTCGTTTGTATAGGCCGCACGCACCTCTCGAGTCATCAAATCCACCATATAGTCATCTAGTAAACCACCGCCATTGTATCGTTCATCGATTACAGCGCCTAATTTATCCTGCTGTGCAAAAAAGTATCTGTTAAAGGATATCAATCCTTGACTAGACGTATTAGGCACCCAAACGTAGGCAAGTTTACCACCCGACAAACTATCAACTAGCTTGCGGTTATCTTCTACCCAGGCTCTTTGGCGTAGATTGTTTTCACTGCGGATGGGTTTTACAGTGATCTTCCATGATCCTGTGAAGGTTGCCTTATCATTGATGTGTAGAATGGTTTGTTTGTTAAGCGTACCATCAAGGGCTTCAAATAGATTGTCGGTAGCTGACAGCTCTTCTCCATTGATACCCACCAGAAAATTTCCTTCTTCTACTTTTAAACCGGGTTGGTCTAATGGACTGGTGAGTTCAGGGTTCCAGTTTTCCGTGGTATAGATTCTTCCGATTTTCCAACGTCCATTAACCGGGATAAAATCGGCACCTAATAGACCTACTTTGTTTGATGCTACTTCTGGGAAATCCCCACCACCCACAAAACTGTGGCCTACAGAAAGTTCGCCATTCATCTGATCTAAGATATAATTCAAATCACTTCTGTGCTTCACATATTCAACTAAAGGAGCATATCGATGATATACCTCATCCCAGTCTCTGCCGTGAAGGTCTGGATCATAAAAATAGTCTTTTTCATATCGCCAGGCTTCTTCAAAAATTTGCTTCCATTCTGCTGTACGGTCGAGTTTTAATTCAAGACTAACCCGCACGGGTTTAGAGGAGGCTTTATCTCCTTGAGTACCCGAGATGCCCCAGCTACCATTAGATTGAATCAATACTTTCTCTTTGTCAGAAGCCATGATAAATCGACTAACATTTGTGGAGAATTCTTGTAACTCTCTATCCGAAAGCTTGAATTTATCAATGCTTAATCCTCGCTGATTAGGTACACGTTCTGCAATGAAAACGGACCCTTTCGGCCCAGCAGTTAGATAAGCATAGCTTCTGGTGGGAACAGGAAGAGGTATGATTCTTCTGTCGATGTTGTCAAAATCGATGGAAACTTCCATGCTATTGGTATCGCTAGGCTTTTCTTTTTTCTTAGAAGTGGATGCTTCTTCAGATTTTTCTTTTTCTACTTCTTCCTCATCGCTTTCTAGCTCAAAAGGAGATGGGTCCGAAGCTCTCAGGTTGATGACGTAAGCTGCATATTCTGGACGAGAGGTCATGGCACTCGTATTGGCCCAGCCTGACCCCAAAGCTATATTTGTACTGGCAAGAAAGTATAGATGCCTTCCATCTTGATCCCAAGCAGGCGAAGAGGCATTCGCAAATTCATTGGTAATGGCTTTGGTTGAATTGGTAGCCATCGACCAGACCATCACTTGGGTAAAATTGTTGCTACCAGCACGTGTATAAGCCAGCCATTTTGAGTCGGGTGCCCAACTCAATCCCATATTCCCTCTTTCAATGTTGATACCGCCCATTCCTATGGTTTTGATAGTTTCGTTTGAAAAGTCAATCAATCGAACTCTTAAGTCATCGTCAACGAATGCTAGGTATTTTCCATCTGGCGACCATACTGGCTCCCATGCGTATTTAGATTCTCCAATAGAGATATCCGGATAGGTCGTCATGCCGTCCTGCGAAATACGTTTCAGCTTATAATTGCTATGGCCTTCATCAGAAAACCATGCGATAATGTCCCCATTGGGCGACCATATAGGCTTTCTATCGGCAACTAGTGCCGAATTGGTAAGATTTCTTGTATCACCTTTCTCTGCTGGAACGGTGAACACTTCACCCCTAGATTCAAAAATCACCCGCTTACCTTTGGCAGAAAGCGATACATGTTGAACATCATTTGTAATGTTTTCCCATTGAGTCTCGGCCCACTGAAAATCACCAATAATCGTAATCCCTAAGGTGGAAATATTCCCAGATGTAAGGTCATATAGATGCAGCAACCCTTCACGCTCAAAAACCAATTGTTTTTCATTTCCAGAGAACCACTTCACATCGGCTCCATCAAAGGTGGTGATTTGCGACAGTTCTTTAGTATCTAGATCATAAGCCCAAATATTGGCGACCCCTTTGTTGCGATCAGATAAAAAATAAATGGTATCACCTATCCACCTGGGTAGGATGTCTATGGTTTTCTCATTCGGAATAAGTACTTCGGAATTATCCGATAAATCAAGAATAACCAATGGGGTGTTTTGACCACCTCTATAACCTCTAAATTCTGATTCCCATCGGGAAACAACATCCAAAACGATTCTCGATCCATCGGGTGCGTAAGAACCTGCTGCTCCGCGTTGTGGGCTAACTAATTCACTCACGCCTCCATTCTTTGGGATCGTCCACAGCCGATTAGAAGGGCTAGGAGCATAATCTCGAGTGGATGCATACAAAACTTTATCTCCGTCAGGTGTCCAGCCAGCAACTACAGCACCACTAGGATGCCAGGTCAGTCTTTTAGGGGTGCCACCGGCAATAGATACGGTATATACCGAGTTCACACCAGATCTGTTTGATGTAAAGGCTATGGTAGTTCCATCAGGGGAAATCATTGGATTTCGTTCTACAGCATTGGTACTGGTTATCCGTCTTACATTTTCACCGTTGAGATCACTCACCCATACATCACTTCCATAAGTAAAGGCGATATTGGATTCGCTAATAGACGGTTGACGTAACAGTTTTGTAGGCTGAGCACTAACTAGAGTAGCGGCTAACATTCCACATACTAAAATCGGGATCACTCTATATTTTAATTTCATTTCGTTTTGATCTGTTGACTTTGAAGAGCAGGATAAAGTGAATAAAACTGTTTTAATTTCAAAATTGAGCTCCTGAATCTTAGAGTTTTATCCAAAAAAAAAGCCCGACTCTTAAAGCCGGGCTTGTGTATTTTCTGCAATGGCATCAGGTAAAAACCATATAAGTAATAGCCTCAATGGAGACTATCATTTACCTAATTAGTACTAGGAGGCTCGATCATACCCATTTGTATGCTGCGATTGTACATGTCGTGCATATCAAAGCCTTTAACGATTTTGCCATTATCTACGGTGTACTTAAACACGGTTTTGTAGGCAATCTCTTTGTTTGTGGGAGCGGCCATGCCTAGTCGAGTAAATGTGGGATTGGTATGCGTAAACTTGCCAGTGGCGAATAGTACCACATCATTTCCCTCCGCTATCACTTCATCGATTTCAAACCTTAAGTCAGGCATCATTTGTGCAAACATTTTGCGACCCTCACGCATGCTTTCGGGCGTATAGGCTTTGCCTTTAAAGTTAGTAGATGGTGCGTAGTCAATGTAGGTGGGATCAAGTAATTGATCCAATGCATCTAAGTCTTCCATGTTCCACATGGCATTTAAGAAGGTCAAAACAATTTCCTTGTTTTCATCTTCTTGGGTACGAGTGGGTTCGTTGGTGTTGCTGCATGCCGACAAAACCAGCATTACAAGAACCATAGTTAGTGAGTTTTTTATCATAAGTGGATTAATTATTTAAAGCGTTAATCTAATTCTTTTTTCATCCTAAAATTTGTCAGTTCTACTTTATGTCGAACAACGGACTGTTTTTTTACTATTTGAAATCCCTGCATTTCAAAAAAAGGCATGGCTAAAATGAATAATTCACATTTAACATCAAAGCCTTACGCTAGTGCACTTAAAGGACTAATCACATAACCATTTTCACGGTCATCCTGAACTTGATTCAGGATCTGTAAAGAAATTAACGATGAACTGGATGGGCGTTTATCAAAGCCTCGTGTTCATCTTGAACTAAAGGAACGCCTTAGATGGCATGCGTTCCCAACGTGGACGTTGGGAACGAGGGAGGGCATGATCTTACAAAAAAAGCTGTCACCCTGAGCCGATGAGTACTTCTAAGGCCACTTTATCGATTGCGAAGGGTCTCAAACCCTGAACTAGCTATGAGTAGTGCGTTCACTTAAGATCCTTCGATGTAACAGAGCTTATTTCAAGACTCGACTTAAAATTATTTGGTCATCCTGAACTTGATTCAGGATCTGTAAGGGAATTCTCTTTGCAATGCAAGAATCTTAAGCAAAGCTTCATTCAACAACCCTATCGCACATTCATAGCCAACTTAAGATCCTGAATCACGCATCACTTCGTTCTGCTGTTCAGGATGACGTCGTTTTGGTTGTTTGGATGTTAGTTAAGTGAGTAGTAACACTAGCAGGGTAAACCAAAAAACTTCCAAACATCTCCGGCGTTGGAATTGCATGTTGTGCCTGGCGTGGCTAAGGAAGGCCCGGACCCCGACAGCTGTCGGGGCGGTGCTGCTCCCCTTTTGTCCACACAAAAGGGGAAGGGAAAAAGTGATTGTGGCTCACTAAAAGTGACAATAATTAAATCATAATTCAGCTTTAAATTATAAGTCATCCTGAACTTGCCAGCCGGTAGGCGGGCAAAATTGATTCAGGATCTGTAGAGAAACTAACGATGAACTGGATGGGCGTTTATCAAAGCCCTGGGTTCATCTTGAACTAAAGGCAAGCCTTATACAACACGCGTTCCTAACATGGACATTGGGAAGGAGGGAGGGCATAATCTTTAATCATTGAAGTACCCAGTTTATTAATTCCTGCGATTCTTTATAGAACTCTTCCTAGTCTTTTGGCTTCAGCATCTTTTCTTGCTCCATACACCATTCCGAGCACAATTCCAACACCTGTTCCAATAGATAACCCAATACTTAATCCAAAAGTTGGATTAAAAGCAGATCCTATAGATACTCCAATTCCCGTTCCTAAAACCATTCCATAGATTATTCCTAATTCTGTATAATGTTTTTCAGAGGTGAAAGAAAACTCATTTTTCAGGAATGCCTTAAATTCAGAAAGTTTTTGTTGGTAGTATTTTTTTCTGTTTTCCTTTACCGAATTTAGATTTAATGAAGAGAGTTTTTCTTGTATTAGTATCGATTGATTTTCAGTCAAATCCCTCTTTTTTAAAGAAGAAATTGTTCGGATAAAACAGTTGTAAATTTTTATTTCTGATTTTTTATCCGTCTGAGATATTAAATTGTATAATAATTCGGAAGTGTCGTTTACATTCATTTTTTCTCTCGTATATTTTATAAGTGGCTTAATAATATGAGTTACCCATTTTGTTCAATCCTCTTTTTCTAATTGGCTACAACACAGGATGAACACTCACGGAGTTCCTGATATCCCTAATATTTACAGGGCTAAAATGAATAATTCACATTTAACATCAAAGCCTTATACAACATGTGTTCCCAACGTGGACATTGGGAACGAGGGTATAAGGGAGTGACGGTATGTATAGCTGCAGATGGAGTTATCAATTAGCAAACATTAGTTATATTTTTTGTTGGCAACATTTATTTTTTTGGAGACTTTAAATCTCTATCAGTTCTCCCATCATCATAGTACCCTTCCAGAGCTATAACTGTGTTATTTTCTAATATAAACCGAATTCTGAAATCAGGTAATCCTTTTAATTTAAACTCATCTTCGCTTAAGGGTGTAAGTTCATATTTTCCCCTATCACCTCTTTGATAGTATAACTTTCCATTTTCAAAAGTAACAACTCGTTCGTTATACCTTCCAGTGTAAGATTTAAGAATGTCTGGCTCAATTTTTATAGGATTGAGTAATGCTTTTTGTGTTTTTAAATGCCATTCATAATAATGTTTCATTTGAAGGTCTTGAGTTTTTTTCGATAAAGAATCAAGTGCAGTAATTTGAGCAATCTCTAAAGCTTGTTCTGCTTTAACTTTAATATGCGGTACAACCCCAGTACCTTCCCAATTGGTATTCGATATTGGGTTAATTGCATTACCTGCTGGTATCCACATGGCGAATCTATCTGTCAGAAACTCCATTCCACCTGCATGTGCGCCACCACCAGTTGTTTCTCCAATTAAAGTGGCACGTTTTAGTTGCTTTAAATTATAACTAAACTCTTCGGCAGCCGAAAATGTGCGGCTACTTGTTAGTATATATATATCAGCAAAAGGATTTCGTTTTCCACTAACATGTGGTAGGGTATAAGTATGTGTGTAAGTATCCGTCGGCTTCCAATAGATAGTATTTAGATGCACCATATTTTCTGCTCCATAAAGATAACTAGTAATCAATTGAATTATGCCCGGCGTTCCCCCTCCATTTTGGCGAAGATCTATAATTAGTGCATCTGTGTTACTTAAAAAATTCATTGCTGCCACAGCAGTTTCCCCTGCATATTGAGCTTTAAAAAATCCTTTAAGATTCAAGTAGCCTATATTACCATCTAATATTTTTACCTCTTTGAAACCAAAATTTTCCCGTTTCATTCTATCTATTTGCTTATTAATAAATTTGAGGCTGTCTGCAGCGGTTACAACTTTTTGTTCTTCTGCAATCATTTCGGGGGCATAAATAACACGAAGGTGAATGTCGTTACTTACAGACTGTAAATCTTGCGTGAGTTTATTTGCAAATTCCATTGGATCATCAATCGACTTATAAAACCCTTTACTTAAGTTGTTTTCTAACTTTGATAGCATTTTTTCTGCAATTTCAGGAAATATATAGTTCGTTCTTAATTTGTTTCCAATTGAATCGATTATAATCTCGGTTTGTATAGCTGTTAAACCAGAATCATGTAGTGTGGGGGGTAAATCAGTATTACGGTTCTGCGCATTTATATTGTCTGTTGGTGTTAAGATGAAAAAAAGTAAAGCAATTATTAAAGTCTTGATCATTTTCTTAAAGCTTGAGTTATTAAAGTTTTGACTTAGTTTTTGATATGTCAAAACTGCTGAAAACGAATTGCTTTATAAAAAGAAATAGATAAACGGAAGGCTTTTATATACGTTTGATGGGATTGTGTCTATTTTGAAAAATTAGAATCAATAAACATCTGAAAGTTCTCTTTATATTTTTCCGAAACAGGGATGTTTTTTTTGCCAAAGATGATATGATTACGCTCAATGGTTGTAACTTTTTTTAAGTTCACTATAAAAGACCGATGCACACGCATAAAGTATTTATTAGGCAACTCTTCTTCTAAAGACTTCATACTTTTTAAGGAGAGTATTGGTTTTTCAGAATTGACCGTATAGAATTTTAAATAGTCTTTTAACCCTTCTACATACATTAAATCTTTTAATTCTATTTTAATCAATTTGTAATCAGATTTTACGAATATATAATCATCATTATAATTTGCAGTATGTCCTTGTATTGGAGTATTCCGAATTTGTTTTTTTGCTTTATTTAATGCTGAAAAAAACTCTGAATAACTAATAGGTTTTACTAAGTAATCTATGGCATTTACCTTATAACTTTCTAAAGCAAACTCTTCAAAGGCAGTAGTAAAAATAATTTTTGCTTTATCATTTACGATCGTTTTTGAAAACTCCATACCTGATAAATTTGGCATTTGTATATCACAAAAAATCAAATCGATATCATTTTCTTCAAGTATTTCTAAAGCTGTAATAGCGTTATTACATTTTGCAACTAATTCTAAATAAGGTGTAGATTTCACATAACCTTCTAAAAGATTAAGTGCTAGCGGTTCATCATCAATCAATATACATTTAATCATTATTATTGAACGGTTAGTATCAATTTAGCTGTGTATATATTATTACTATCTTCTTGGGTCAATTCAAATCTGTTTGGATATGTCAATTCTAGCCTCTTTTTAAGATTTTTAAGACCAATTCCAGAATCTGTTATATACTCTGTTTTAGGAAATGAAGAATTTATAATGCTATAGTGTATGGTATCCTTTCGTATACCCAAGTTGATCTTTATAAAACTAGGTTGCACAGTATCTACACCATGTTTAAATGCGTTTTCGACAAAGGAGATTAATAAGAGTGGAGCAACTTGGATGGGTTGATTAATCATAGGAAAATTTTTTGTTAAGGTTAAATTAGAGGAAGTTCGTAATTGCATTAAGTCTATGTAGCGATCCAAAAAATCAATTTCTTTTGCCAAAGGAACATGGTTTTTTGCAGATTCATGTAGCAAATAACGCATCATTTTACTCAAACTATGAATAGAGGTTTTGGCTGTATTAGGAGAACTATCAATTAATGAATAAATATTATTTAAAGTATTGAATAGGAAGTGAGGTTGAATTTGGTATTTCAAGTATTTGATTTCCGCATCTAATTGGGTCTGTTTTATTTGTTGTAAAATCAATTCATTTTTAGTCCAATTATTGTTCATTTTTAAACCAATACACATCCCAATACCTAAAATCATTGGTAATAAAAGTTGAATAGATGTATAGGCTCCACTTTTAACCTCTCTAAGTCTGACACCATCTATTGAAGGGTTAAAAACAATTAATTTTAAGAAGTACTGAATTAGGAAATATATTCCAATAATGAGTAAGAGGTTTACGATATAAAAACGGGCTTTTCTATTTTTAAAAAAGTACTGATCTACCAATACAAAATAATTGAAGTAGAAAACTACAAAAAGGCTACTGGTTGATAACCAATTTCTATTGATTATATATTGTGTTTGTGAAATATCCTCCAATGATAAAAGAGGCCATAAAAACACGATGAACCAAAAACTAATATGCATGAAAAATGCAAGGATGTTCTTAGTATCTATCTGAATTTTTGTCGTCGTTTTTTTGGTCAAATGAGTTTAGTTAGTACCAAATAATTATTGGAATTATTGCCTTTTTGTAATTGTAAACGACATAAGAATAACACTCACAGGGTTTATTATTCCCTATTATTTACAGGGCTAAAATGAATAATTCACATTTAACATCAAAGCCTTATACAACATACATGCCCAACGTGGACATTGGGAACGAGGGTAAATCCTAATTTTATTTGTAGATACTATCAATATTCAACTCTTCGATAACTATATCCTGTAGAGTTTCCAATTCCTTATTGTAGTTTATATTTTCTTCATCTCTACTTTTTAATTCCGATAAAACATTAAACACAAAACTTTCTTCTCCATACTCATTCCAATCTTTTTGGAAGCTCCGATTCCTATGGTTTCCGAACTTAAGTTCCATTTTATGTCTATTCCATTTTGAATCCATATCAATACTATGGTCAATCAAGACTTTATTGTTTTTAATGTTTCGTATTTGAAAAACTCCCATAGGGAATTTCACTTGTTTGTAAGCTTCTTTAAGCTCTTTTCTTGTTCTCATATTACATAAACCCTAATTGTTTCATAACAGTTACTCTGTCAAAAATTTGAGTGTGTCCATTAATCAAATGGTCCTTAAAATGATAAATAGTTATCCCTTTGGTATTAATAGACTTTTTAGTTGCCGGGTATTCTCCGATCATTCCAAGATTTGTACCTGTTAAAATCCAAGTTATAGCAACGTGATTTTCTTCTGGTATTGCGGATGTAATTTCAAAATTCATATCAGGAAATGAGTTGAATGAAAAATTCAACCGTTCTATGAATTCAGAATGAGATAAGGTTTTACCTTCCCAAGGATCATTTGTGTCGAGATGAATGGTATACTCAGGATGAACATATTGCTCAATTTTGTCAAAATCCTTCTTATTCCAAATTTCAGTCATGAATTCCCTAAGGAAAGATTCTTTATTCATTTCGCCTTCGTCTATTTAAGTTGAGTTCCTGATATCCCTAATATTTACAGGGCTAAAATGAATAATTCACATATAACATCAAAGCCTTACATAGGTGTTGTCAGCTGATAGGAAAAGTTTGAAGCAGGAGCTTCTAGCATGCGTTCCCAACGTGGACGTTGGGAACGAGGGAAAATGGACTATAACCTTTATTAGCTTTTGTACTCATTTGTTTTTTGGATTAGATCTATAATAACATTTCGATGAGTCAGTTCTTTTTTTCCTTGTGGATGATGTGTAACGATAAAATAAGTTCCATTAATATCAATCATCTTGGTTTGGTATTTCCCCCATTGCGTTTTTCCAACTTCCATCATTTTATCAAATCCATTTAATTTTTTGATAAAGGGATCTTCCCAGCCGGACGTTAGAAACACAACGTATTTCGGATTAAATATTTCGATCTCTTTATTCAGAATTTCAATGCAGTATTCCCTTTGAAAAGTTTGAAGTTTCACATTCGGATTCCCTCCATTATAAGGAGCGATCTTATACAAATTTGACCATGCAACATTCGAATACCAATCGTCTGGATAATACCTTTCAGAAATCATTTTTATTAATCTCCAAAACGCTGATTTACGGGTGTTGTAACCGTGTTTGTTTCCATATAAATTGTGTACCCATTCCATCTGATCTTTTCTTGCAAAAATTCTATTAGGGTTTGAATCATTAAAGAGCTCGAAAACATCCGTGTCTGATGTCACCCATCCATTTACTGCCTTACCTACGAATAAAAAACCTGATTTTTCTTCAAAAGGGTAGTTTTTGCCCCATTGACAACAGAATGTACAGATGTTTTTAAAAGAATTCTTTTCCAAGAGTCGTTGGTAAAGTGTCATTAATAGCGACTTTTGTTCATCTGTTATTGTTAACGTGGTTTGTATACCCATTGTTGGTGGCAGTGTTTATTCTTTTATTATTTCAATAAGTTCTTTTGTGTATGCGTCACTTTCAATTAAATGCGATAATGTTGATTCGAAATTTCTTAGTTCCCTTTCTTCCAAAAGTTTCTGCTGGCTAGTTTTCCCAATGTGTCCTTTCCGTAAAAGGATTTCAATCGCCTTATCTATGCCGTCAAGAGTGGTTGGTATGTCATAAATATTTACGCATCCATTAGTTGGTTCACTTTTCACAACAAAGACAGGATAATTTCTACTTCTTGTTTGAATGCTTGTCTGACTGAGCGAATTCTTCTTGAAGTATACTTGGGCGTATTTCTTTATGTCAGAATCAAGGTTTTTAGGAAGAACAATTTTTACCTTAAAATCAGAACAATTAGAACCATTTATATCTATTTCTTCGTTTGTATAAAGCTCTTCGCATAAAGGCTTGAGAAAATTGTTATAATATCCAATTGCCAAAGCGGTTGAGGGTAGAAGGCTTAATGTGCCTAATTCTGAATTTTCATTTATGGTTTCTGTAATTCTTGAAACGAAAGAATCTAACTCTTCACTCGTATTTAAATCGGCTACCCGTTCAAAGGAGGGAATTGTTATTCCCAATAAATCTGAAGGTAATTTACTGCCCTTCTCTTGAATCAAAAAGGCTCTATTTGTTCCCATAGCACCTAGGAAAAGACCAAATTCGAAAACCACATTATCGCGAGGTGTTTCAAATGAGTTATCGCGTGATTTTGTAAAGTCGTCTTTTGTTGCGATTAAAATTCCGTAGTCAAACAGACTTGCTTCTCTGATCAATGTTTCGAAGAAACTGTCATTGTATTTAAAAACATCGTCTGTCCAAATTGAACATTCGAATTCGGTATTCAATTCAGATTTTATAAACTCTGCAACTTCAAGACCTTCTTTTGAGCTACCAATAAAAATTCTTTGTTTCATGTTTAGTAGTTAATTGATTCATTAATTGACAAATACTTGGTTTCGAGGTCGCTTTTTATGTCAGTCATTAGGTCATCAACTTCTCTCTTTAATTTTTTTAGTTCAATGACTTTAGTGTCACTTGGAAAAGCACTTTCTTTTCCATTGGGAGACTTTAGAGAATGTCTGTATGCATCATTTATTATGAGCTTATTCAGTTGCTCACTTGCAACTGGCAGAAGCAGAAGTTGATTAACTTCAGGCAAATTTAGCTTTTCGTTACGTATGTCATAAAGTGCACAAGTGATTTCAAAACTGTTTAGCTTAATTTTAACATCCGCATCAACTTTTAGCGTCTTTAATAATCTGACGAGTTTTTTAAATCCCCCATTGGTCATTGGTTCCTTATTGTTTACTCTTTCAATATGAAGAAATGGAAAGTCTCTACTTCTTGAGTGTTCATCCTTGTTGTAAATATTGATTCCCCTATATAGCTCGTTTCTCCCATTTGTGGCATATTCATTTGAGTTGAACCAATTAGCAGAAACTACGTCAACCATTCTTTTTGGATTGGTCGGAAATACTTTTATTGCTTTAGCATTAGAATTGTCAACTGTATCGTACACTGAGTCAAGTACTCGGTAAGTTTCACTCCGCAACTGTTTCAGGTCTTGAAGTGGGTCTCCTTGATAAGGACTCGAAGGTTCTTGTGGTCTTTCTAATGTTTCGAAAGTCTTTAGTATTACAAGTAGGTCAATATCACTGTGCAATTTTATGTGAGTATTAGTTTCTACTGAACCCTGGTTTCTGAACTCTATATCGATTGGAACTTTTTCAAGTCCTTTTCTAATGTTTTCAGATACCTTCTCACTAGCTACATATGTGTTCTTTGTGTAATCAGGGTCAATTTCCTTCATAGATTCCAAAGCATACTTGATACTTTCCCCTAATTCAGATTTCCTGAAGGATTCGCTAAGAATTGATTTTTCAATCCTCTCATCAGTTCTTCTTCTTCGAAGCTGTTCTAGTCTTTTTGAGTAATCATTTATCATCTGAGTGTTGTTTTACATTGCCATCAACATGGGAATATGCTGAACTGAGTTCATGTTATCCCAGATTCATATTTAAGTTTTGCATTCTCTATAAATCATAGAGAAAGGGCTAAAGTGAATAAAATTGAATCAATATCAAAGTAAAAAACAGCAAAGGGTGTGAAGGTTTTTCATTTTCACACACAAAAAAAGCCCGACTCTATGAGCCGGGCTTTTGTAGTTTCTACCTAAGTAAAGGGGGGATTAAGCTTCTTTAGCTTCTTCAGAAGTGTCTTCTTCTTTAGAGGCCTCGCTACTTACTTCTTTGGGATCAGGTTTGGTCCAATCAAACTTCAACCCATCTCTGGATTTATTCATTTTGATCTTAACCGTAGAACCTTCCTCTTTTTTACTCTCCAGCAATTCTTCCGCAAGGGGGTCTTCCACATACTTCTGAATGGCTCTTTTTAGAGGTCGAGCTCCGTATTTAGGATCATAGCCTTTATCGGTTATGAACTCCTTAGCTCCTTTAGTGATCTCAATGTTAAAGCCAATGTTCTTGATACGTGTAAAGAGCTCATCACAAATGATATCGATAATCTGATAGATGTCTTTTTTGTCAAGAGGCTTGAAGGTGATTACATCGTCAATTCTATTTAAGAATTCTGGATTGAATACTTTCTTCAACGCATCCTGAATGGTCGATTTCATTTTTGCGTAATCGAAGCTACCATCTTCAGGTCCTGCAAAGCCAATGCCTTTACCAAGATTTCGGATATCACGGGCCCCAATATTCGAGGTCATAATAATGATGGTATTACGGAAATCCACCTTACGGCCAAGGCTGTCGGTGAGGATACCGTCGTCTAATACTTGTAATAGAATGTTGAATACATCTGGGTGTGCTTTCTCGATTTCATCCAGAAGTACAACACTGTAAGGCTTGCGACGAACTTTTTCAGTTAAGATGCCACCTTCTTCATATCCAACATACCCCGGAGGCGCTCCCACTAAACGAGATACAGAGAATTTCTCCATGTACTCACTCATATCAACACGGATGAGGGCGTCATCTTTGTCGAATAGATATTTAGCTAGCACTTTCGCCATTTCCGTTTTACCCACTCCTGTAGGTCCTAGGAAAATGAACGAACCAATTGGGCGTGATGGATCTTTTAATCCAGCACGAGTACGTTGTATGGCTTTGGTTAACTTCACTATGGCTTCGTCTTGGCCAATTACTTTACCGGCTAGGCTTTCCTTCATTTTCAGAAGTTTCTGCCCTTCATTCTGGCTGATTTTGTTCACCGGAACACCGCTCATCATAGCGATTACAGAGGCTACATCGTCTTCTTCAACATCGAATAAGATATTAGCAGCTTCTTTTTCCCACTCTTTTTGAGCGATTTCTAAATCTTCTATTAAACGCTTTTCAGTGTCACGCAGGCGAGCGGCTTCTTCAAAGCGTTGTTTCTTCACCATGGTGTTCTTTTCAACACTGGTCTTTTCAATATTCTCTTCCAATTCAATGATATGCTTTGGAACGGTGATATTAGAAAGGTGAACGCGAGCACCGGCTTCATCTAAAGCATCAATGGCTTTATCTGGTAGAAAGTGATCGGTTACATAGCGGTCGGTAAGAGATACACAGGCGTCAAGCGCTTCATCGGTATAGCGTACTCCGTGATGCTTCTCATACTTTGGTTTAATTTGTTTTAGGATCTCCACCGTTTCTTCAGGCGAGGTAGGATCTACCATGATCTTCTGGAAACGACGCTCTAAAGCACCGTCTTTTTCGATGAACTGCCTGTACTCGTTCAGTGTAGTAGCACCGATGGCTTGGATATCGCCACGTGCAAGAGCCGGCTTCAACATATTTGATGCATCTAGGGAACCACTGGCTCCACCTGCACCCACAATGGTGTGAAGCTCATCAATAAACAGAATCACATTGTCTGTTTTCTCCAGCTCAGTCATCACGGCTTTCATACGTTCTTCGAACTGTCCCCGGTACTTAGTACCCGCAACCAGTGCGGCTAGATCGAGCGCGATCACACGCTTATCATAGAGTACTCGCGATACCTTGCGCTGAACAATACGATCGGCAAGGCCTTCGGCGATAGCCGTTTTACCCACTCCTGGCTCTCCAATAAGAACTGGATTGTTCTTCTTTCGGCGACTCAATACCTGAGCCACTCGTTCAATTTCTTTATCTCTTCCGATAATAGGATCTAGTTTCCCTTCCTCGGCCATGGAGGTTAAATCACGACCGAAGTTATCTAAAACAGGTGTTTTTGATTTTTCCATTTTCTTCTCCCTCGCGCTTCCTGATCCTGAACCAGAGGCGCCTTTTGGTGATGCACTTGCAGATAGAGAGGAGGAATCATCGGATTCCTCGCGGGTACGACCTGAAATAATCAAGTCTAGTTCTTCACGCACAGAGTCGTACGATACATTAAACTGTTGAAGAATCTGGGCGGCAATATTCTCGTCGTCTCGAAGTAAAGAGAGTAGGAGATGTTCGGTGCCAATGGTATCACTTTTATAAAGCTTGGCTTCTAAATAGGTGATGCGTAAAACTTTTTCAGCTTGTTTTGTGAGAGGGATATTACCTACGGTAACCGAGCCGCCCGTGCCACGCACTGTGTCTTCAATCGTCTTTTTGAGCTTAAAGAGGTCGCAGTCTAAATTTTTTAAAATTCGGATAGCCACACCATCGCCTAAGCGAACAATGCCTAGTATTAAATGTTCAGTTCCGATGTAATCGTGTCCTAATCGCAGCGCTTCTTCTCTACTGAATTGGATTACATCTCTTACTTTACTTGAAAAATTACCCTCCATGATGGTAAGTCCTTTCTATGATAATTAGCTTTCATTTCGTCGTTCAGTGCATTGCAAAAAACGAGCCTGACATGACTTTAGTTCATTCTTTTTCGAATGTAGTAGCCGGCACTCCTAATTGCAAACAAAATGCCCTTGGAAAAAATTAATATAGAGAGTTACCGGTCATTTCGGCAGGTTTCTGAAGTCCCATTATTTTTAAAAGGGTAGGGGCTACATCGGCTAAGATGCCTGTTTGTAGTGGTACGTCTTCAGAATGGTTCACTAAAATGGATGGAACCAGAGCGGTGGTGTGCGCGGTATGGGGGCTGCCGTCTTTCTTAATCATTTGATCGGCATTGCCGTGATCTGCGATTATTAAGCTGGTGTACCCGTGTTCATTGGCCGTGGTAATCACACGCTTTAGTTGGGCGTCAACGGCTTCTACCGCTTTGATGGCGGCTTGCATATCGCCCGTGTGGCCCACCATATCGGGATTGGCAAAGTTTAAAATGGCTAAATCGTAAGCTTCGGATGCCAGTCGCTTACATAATTCGGTGGCTACTTCCTCCGCGCTCATTTCAGGTTGCATATCGTAAGTAGCAACTTTGGGGCTTGGTATCACCAATCGATCTTCGCCTTCATTCGGCACTTCAATGCCGCCGTTAAAGAAATAGGTAACGTGTGGATACTTTTCGGTTTCAGCTATGCGAAACTGCTTTTTCCCTTGTTTACTTACCCATTCACCCAAAGTATTTTCCAACTCAAGGGGAGGGAAGGCTACCGGAATGTGCGTGAAAGTCTCATCGTAAGAGGTGAATGAAACATAATTCAAATCCAGAGCTTTGGTCTCAAATTCCGAGAATTCTGAATCGGTGAGCGCACGTGATATCTCTCGAGCTCGGTCCCCACGTATGTTGTAGAAGATTACGGTATCACCGGCTTCAATGCGAGACGCTGGAGAATCGTCTAAAAGAATAGGTTCTATAAACTCGTCTGTTTTCCCATCCTTGTAACTGGCTTGGAATGCTTCTTCAGCGCTATCGAATGCAGCGCCTTTGCCATGCACCAACAGGTTGTATGCTTTTTCGATGCGCTCCCAACGGTTGTCACGATCCATAGCGAAGTAGCGACCGATCACAGAAGCGAGCGTTCCACACCCAATGTTTTGTGCTTCTTGTTCGAAGTCGCGCGCATAATGAATGCCACCTTTTGGGGAAGTATCGCGCCCATCTGTGAAGGCATGTACATATACCTGTGGAAGCTTATGCTGTTTGCATAGCTTGAGTAATGCGAAGAGGTGCTCGTTGTGGCTATGAACGCCACCATCCGAGAAAAGACCCATGATATGGATCTTACCTTTGGCCTTCGCACTCTGAATTGCTTGAACGAGGGTTTCGTTTTGGTTGAAGTCGCCTTCCTCAATAGAATGGTTAATGCGAGAGAGTGCTTGGCGCACAATTCTCCCAGCACCAATATTAAGGTGACCTACTTCTGAGTTTCCAAACTGACCGTCGGGTAATCCAACATGATCTCCACTAGCCGAAAGGTGTGCGTTCGGATAGCTTGCAAAGAGGTGGTCGATGAAAGGGGTGTTAGCGTGATGAATCGCGCTAACGGATGGATCTTCGGCCAACCCAAACCCATCTAAAATTACAAGAAGTGCTTTAGATTGAGAGTTGGCCATTCAAAAAGATCTTATAAGTTGTTTACGTGCTTTGTAAGACGAGCTTTTTTACGAGCAGCGTTGTTTGGGTGAACAATACCCTTTACACTCATTCTATCAATGTAAGAAATAGCATCTTTTAAGAGTTTTTCAGCCTGAGTTTTATCCGTAGACTCAAAAACGCTTTTGATTAAAGTTCTCATTTTTGACTTACGAGTACGGTTGTGAAGCTTTCTCTTCTCTGCTTGTCGAACACGTTTGATCGCTTGTTTAGTTTGTGGCATGACTTATAGTCGTGTTTAATGGAAAAATTTTTAGTTGCCAAAATTAAGGGTTCGCCAAACATTATTCAACAATAGATTGAATATTTAAGCAAATAACTTTAATTTAGCCCTTCTGTTATGATAGTAGTTATAGATGGACCCGCAGGGTCAGGAAAAAGTTCAACAGCCCGGGCGGTAGCCGAGCGTCTTAAGATCCAATTTTTGGACTCTGGAGCGCTGTATAGGGTGGCAACACTCATCTATCTTAACTCTCAGAATAACGGAGACTCGTTCTTTGATGCGCTGAAAGAAAGTGATATCTCGTTTTACTTCAAAGAGAAAAAATTTCATGTGTTGTTAAATCACTCAGATGTATCTGATGAAATAAGAGCCATGCATGTTGCAAATGCTGTTAGTACAGTAGCTGCAATGCCAGAAGTGAGAGCTTTTGTGAATGCCTTAATGCGCCAAGCGGTGCAAAGTGGAATTTACATTGCCGATGGTCGCGACCTAGGCACGGCTGTTTTCCCTGATGCGGAGTTAAAGTTCTTCATGATCGCAGATCTTGATGAGCGTGCTCGCCGTCGGTTATCTGAATTAGAAGCCAAAGGTGAACAAACTACGTTTGATGAAGTAAGAAAAAATATTGAAGACAGAGATTTGAAAGATTCCTCTAGAGCATCTGATCCGCTGAAACAAGCCGATGATGCAATATTAGTGAATACTTCTGGACTCACTTTCGAAGATCAAGTTCAAATGATCTCAGAACATGTTCAACAGCTTATTGCTAAGAACGCTTAAACCATAACTCTATCCCACAATTGAAAGCCAGTTGTGAGGTATAACATTAACAATTACTTATAATGACCGACGAAAACAAAAATCAAGAAACCGAACAAGAAGAAACTACTGCTACAGTGGTAGAAGACACTACACAGGTATCTGAAGAGACAAAAAAAGAAGCTTTAACGCACGTATTCACAGGCGATGTTGAAGGCGAAGTTTATACTTACGACCAACTAGCAAGCCCTTCTGACGAATATACTACAGAAGAATACAACGATATGATGGGGATGTATGAAAACACCCTAAATCAAATCGAAGAAAAAGAAATTATTACCGGCCGTGTAGTATCTATCGATGAGAAATATGTTGTTATCGATATCGGTTTCAAGTCGGAAGGTATCATCGCTGTAAACGAATTCCCTTCTGCTATCCTTGAGAATATGGGAGCGGGCGATGAAGTAGACGTATTCCTTGATCGTGTTGAAGATAAAGAAGGTCAGTTAATCCTTTCTCGTCGTAAAGCCGACATCCTACAAGCTTGGGAAAAAATTGAAGCATCACACGGTTCTGGTGAGATCATTGAAGGTCTTATCAAGCGTCGTATTAAAGGTGGTATGGTTGTGGATGTATTTGGCATCGACGCTTTCTTACCTGGTTCTCAAATCGATGTTCGCCCAGTTCGCGACTTCGACGCATACGTTGGAAGAACAATGGAATTCCAAGTTGTGAAATTAAACATGGCTGCTGAAAACGTTGTTGTTTCTCACAGAGCGCTTATCGAGTCTGATCTTGAAGAGCAAAGAGAGCAAATTCTTGATACGATTGAAGCAGGTCAAGTACTTGAAGGTGCTGTTAAAAATATCACAGACTTCGGTGTATTCATCGATCTTGGTGGTGTTGACGGTCTTCTTCACATTACTGACCTATCTTGGGGACGTGTTGACGATCCAAACGAAATCGTTCAATTGGATCAGCGCTTAAACGTTGCTGTTATCGACTTTGATGAGAAGAGCAAGAGAGTGTCTCTTGGCTTGAAGCAACTACAGCCGCATCCATGGGAAGAAATCCACGCTAAGTACCCAGAAGAAAATAAAGTACAAGGTCGTGTTGTTTCTATCGCTGATTACGGTGCATTTATTGAGCTTGAAAAAGGTGTTGAAGGTCTTATCCACATCTCTGAGATGTCTTGGACGCAGCACATCAAGCACCCATCGCAATTGGTACAGAAAGATGACATCGTTGAGTGTATCGTTCTTAACATCAACGAAGATGAGAAGAAAATCTCTCTTGGCGTTAAGCAACTAGCTAACGATCCATGGGCTGATATCCTTGATAGATTCCCAGTTGGTTCTAAGCACAATGGTGTGATTCGTAACCTAACGAACTTTGGTGTATTTGTTGAGCTAGAGCCAGGTATCGATGGTCTAATCCACGTTTCTGACTTAAGCTGGACTGAAAAAGTTGAGCACCCGAACGAAATCGTTAAGAAAGACCAAGAAATCGAAGTAGTGATCTTAGGCATCGACTTCGAAAACAGAAGAATCACTCTTGGACACAAGCAAGTACAAGACAACCCTTGGGAGCAGTATGCGAAAGAATACACTCCAGGAACTTCTGTTGAAGGTGAAGTTGTAAAAGCTACCGATAAAGGTGCTTTTGTGAAGCTATCTCTTGGTGCTGAAGCATTCTTAAGCTACGGTAAAGCTACCGAAGCTGAATTCAAAGAAGGTGATAAAGTAGAAGCGTTCGTATTAGACTTCAACGAAGAAGCTAAGAACATCTCTTTAAGCCAGCTTGATAAAGATCAAAAGAAAGCTAAAGAAGCGAAGAAAAAAGTTGACGCTGCTAACGTTGAAACTGGAGCTCCAACTCTAGGTGAGATGTCTGGCCTTGCTGAACTTAAGAAAAGCATGGAAGAAGCAGAGAAAAAAGACTCTGACGATTCAGCTGAATAAGCTTTTACTTTAATAGCTTAGATATTCGAAAGGCATCCAATTCTGTTGGATGCCTTTTTTTATGGGATATAGCCACGAATGCACAAAATCAAAGAAGAATACAAAACATATCTAATGTTAAAATCCGACAGGCGGAGAATGAGCGATCCATCATTTCGCTGAAAGCGGGGTGATGGAGTTCATGGAAAGAGAAACCACTGAGCTTCTTCAGCACAGGCTTCAGTACCAAAAGCTCCTGACAAGAATTAAGGGCATGAACTCCGAGGTTTGGTTCCTATCTCAGCAACTAAATCCGTCAGCCGTGCAAAGCCCGACAGCCGGAGAATGAGCGACCCATCATTTCGCTGAAAGCGGGGTGATGGAGTTCATGGAAAGGGAAACCACTGAGCTTCCTCAGCACAGGTTCCAGTACCCAAAGTTCCCGACAAGAATTAAGGCCATGAACTCCGAGGTTTGGTTCCAATTTCAGTCACTAAAACCCGTCAGCCGTGCAAAGCCCGACAGACGGAGAATGGGCGACCCATCATTTCGCTGAAAGCGGGGTGATGGAGTTCTTGGAAAGGGAAACCACTGAGCTTCCTCAGCACAGGTTCCAGTACCCAAAGTTCCCGACAAGAATTAAGGCCATGAACTCCGAGGTTTGGTTCCAATTTCAGTCACTAAAACCCGTCAGCCGTGCAAAGCCCGACAGACGGAGAATGGGCGACCCATCATTTCGCTGAAAGCGGGGTGATGGAGTTCTTGGAAAGGGAAACCACTGAGCTTCCTCAGCACAGGTTCCAGTACCCAAAGTTCCCGGCAAGAATTAAGGGCATGAACTTTGAGGTCTGGCTCCTATTTCAGCAACTAAATCCGTCAGCCGTGCAAAGCCCGACAGACGGAGAATGAGCGATCCATCATTTCGCTGAAAGCGGGGTGATGGAGTTCTTGGAAAGGGAAACCACTGAGCTTCTTCAGCACAGGCTCCAGTACCAAAAGCTCCTGACAAAAATTAAGGGCATGAACTCCAAGGACTTGTTCCTATTTCAGCAACTAAAATCCGTCAGCCGTGCAAAGCCCGACAGCCGGAGAATGAGCGATCCATCATTTCGCTGAAAGCGGGGTGATGGAGTTCTTGGAAAGGGAACCCACGGAGCTTCCTCAGCACAGGCTCCAGTACCCAAAGTTCCCGACAAGAATTAAGGCCATGAACTTCGAGGTCTGGTTCCTATTTCAGCAACTAAATCCGTCAGCCGTGCAAAGCCCGACAGACGGAGAATGAGCGATCCATCATTTCGCTGAAAGCGGGGTGATGGAGTTCATGGAAATATCCCTTTTGCTTTATTAAGATTTCACGCTCAAGCACAAAAAAAGGGAAACCATGTAGCATGGCTTCCCTTATGGGTATTAGCGGTGTAGCTAAAAGGTCTATGGTACTTGAACAGCGCCCATAATTTTTTCCACGATATCTTCAGAGCTGATGTCCTCGGCTTCTGCTTCGAAAGTAGGAATAATTCTGTGGCGCAGTACATCCATCGCGATGGTGCGTACATCTTCAGGAGTAACGTACGCTCTGTGCTCCATAAAGGCCTGTGCACGCGCTGCAAGGTTCAAGTTGATAGTAGCACGTGGAGAGCCACCGAAGCCAATCAGATCCTCCAAATCGCTCAATCCATAGTTTGCTGGTTTACGCGTGGCAAACACAAGGTCAACGATGTACTTCTCAACTTTCTCATCCATGTAGATTTCGTTGATTACACGACGAGCATCCATGATCTTATCCGTAGTTACAACGGTATTCAATGTTGGCTTCTCACCAGTGCGAGCCATACGGCGCATAATTTCCATTTCTTCCACTTCGGTAGGGTAACCAATCTTGAGCTTCAGCATGAAACGGTCAACCTGTGCTTCTGGAAGAGGGTAGGTACCTTCTTGCTCAACCGGGTTCTGCGTAGCTAGTACTAAGAACGGCTCTTCAAGTTTGAAGGTGTTTTCACCAATGGTAACCTGCTTTTCCTGCATCGCTTCCAGAAGTGCACTTTGCACCTTAGCGGGAGAACGGTTGATCTCATCAGCCAAAATAATGTTCGCGAAGATGGGTCCTTTTTTCACTAAGAACTCGGCTTCCTTTTGGTTGTAGATCAACGTACCAATTAAATCGGCGGGTAGTAAATCAGGGGTAAACTGAATACGCTGAAAATCTGTGTTGAGCACCGTTGCCAACGAAGAAACGGTTAATGTCTTTGCCAAACCAGGAACCCCTTCTAAGAGAACGTGGCCATTGGTAAGTAAGCCTACTAATAATCGGTCGATCATATACTGTTGACCAATAATCACTTTGTCGAGCTCTTTTCTTATATCCTCAATAAATGCACTGCTTTTTTCAATCTTCTCGCCAAGTGCGGCCATGTCTACTGCCATTTCGCTCATATTTCTAATATTCCTTATAGTTTTTCCAGATGATATGGTTAATTTCTCGCCTTCAAAAAGCCATTAAATATAATACATGGACATTTTACAATCTTTTTTATTAGGACTGCTTCAAGGACTCACTGAATTTCTCCCTATTAGCAGTTCAGGTCACCTTGCATTAGGGAAATATTTTCTAGGTGAAAGTAACGAAGCTGGACTTACTTTCGAAATCGTAGTTCACTTTGGTACACTTTGTAGTATCCTTATTTATTATCGTGCTCTGTTGATGGATATTACCAAAGCTGGATTTAGTTTTATTGCCGCTCCTAAGAAAGAGATGGAGAACCCTAAAGTAAAAATGATTGGCTTTGTTCTTCTGAGTATGATTCCCGCTTTTATCGTGGGCTTTACGTTAAAAGATAAAGTAGAGACTATTTTTGATAGCCCTTTTTTAGTGTCGGTGATGCTAGTGGTAACCGGCTTTATTTTATTCTTAACCAAGTTTGCGAAAGAGAAAGAAGGACGGGTTACTGTTGGGCGTAGTATCGTAATTGGGATTGCTCAAGCTTTTGCGATGATTCCAGGTATTAGTAGATCGGGCTCCACCATTTCTACAGCTTTATATTTTGGAGTGAGTAGAGAAGAGGCTGCAAATTTTTCATTTTTAATGGTAATACCGGTAATTGGTGGCGCGATGTTGCTCCAAGTTTTAGACTTGATGGAACAGGGGATGGATACCGTTTACATTCAAGGGCTTTTGGTGGGTTTTTTGACTGCTTTTGTGTCGGGTTATTACGCCCTTAAATATTTAATAGTCATCCTAAAAAAGAAAGGTTTTCACTATTTTGCCTACTACTGTTGGGCTGTGGGTGGAGCCGGGCTCATTTATTTCACTTTTTGATGAATAATCGCGCTTTTAATCTTGAAGGCCGAATCAAATAGTGCTACATTTGCACTCCAAAATTACAGGATCCTATGATTGTCTATCTATTTATAATGTTAGCTGTTTTGGCGATTGCTTCGGCACTGGCAATGGTCATAAACAAGAACGTAGTTAATAGTGCTCTATTTCTAGTTATAAACATGGTTTCATTGGCGGGCATCTACCTGCTGTTGAATGCTCAATTTCTTGCAGTGATTCAAATCCTAGTTTATGCTGGTGCCATAATGGTACTCTTCTTATTCGTAATCATGTTATTGAACGTGGAAGATGAGAAGAAGCTGTTCAATAAATTCAGAATTAAGTACTTCCTTGCATTCCTTCTTGGAGTGGCTGTGATTGGCCAAATATTCTACAGCCTTGTAGGTGTAGGCGATATGCTACCTGAGATATCTAGCAATATGGCAACAATTGGTACAGTTGAAGCAGTAGGTGATGTGCTATTCACGAAGTACCTACTTCCATTTGAAATGACGGCGATCTTACTTACAGCGGCTGTTGTAGGTGCTTTAATGGTTGCTCAATACAAAATTAAGAAGGGCTAAATATGTTAGAGATTGATTGGCTTTTAGCTGTTAGTGCAATAATGTTCACCATTGGTATGATTGGTGTACTTATTAGAAGAAATGCTATTGTTGTGTTCATGTGTGTTGAGCTGATGCTGAATGCCGTAAACTTATCATTAGTATCGTTTAGTAGTTATCATGGCAACATCGACGGGCAGATTCTTGTGTTCTTTGCTCTAGCCGTTGCCGCCGCTGAAGCCGTTGTAGGCTTGGCGATTATCATTGCTATATTCAGGAATAATCTTACTGTTGATGTTCGTGAAATTAATTTGTTACGTTGGTAACATAGATTTTAAAGCTCGGTTTTAAATTTAGAATCGAGCTTTTTTTTATAACTAGAGGGAAGAGACGCTATGGGATTTACACATTCTGACTCTGGAGATCCACATGTTCAACGACGTAGAGATATACTCCGAGATCATCCAGATGTAAAGGAGCTTTTTGGAAGAGAGCCTAAAACAGCTCTTTATATTCTACTGCTAGTAGCCGTTCAGATTTCGGCTGCTGTTATGTTAAACCAAGCCTCTTGGTGGGTAATTTTATTGGCAGCTTATACCATAGGTGCTTTTTCTACCCATGCTCTTTTTACCTTAAAACATGAGTGTACTCACAATCTTGTTCTTAAGAATAAGAAGCTTAATTATATGCTTGGTTTGATAGGGAACTTACCTTCATGTACTCCTACTTTTGCAAGTTTCACCACTTTCCATCTTAAACATCACGCGCATCAAGGGGAGTATGAGATGGACGCTGATTTACCTCATAAATGGGAAGCAAAACTTATTGAATACACTCCCTTCGGTAAAATACTTTGGCTGCTATTACATCCTATTGTGATCAGCTTGAGACCTCTTCGTTTTGACCGTATACCTTATGTTGATGCTCGGTTTTACCTCAATATTTTATTAGCTGTGGCATTTGACGTAGCCATCATATATTGGGTAGGCATACCAGCGTTTATCTATTTATTACTTTCTACCTTTTTTGCTCTAGGTCTACATCCTTTGGGTGCACGATGGATTCAAGAGCATTATGTAGTTGCACCGCCTCAAGAAACCTATTCGTACTATGGTCCATTGAACGCTCTTACATTTAATATTGGCTACCATAACGAGCATCATGATTTCCCAGGTATTCCTTGGAGCAGGTTGCCCAAGTTAAAAGAGAAGGCATCAGAGTATTATGATTCTCTGTACTACCACACCTCGTGGACCAAGCTCTTATACCTATTCTTTACTAGAGCTGATTTAACCTTATTCTCACGAATAGAACGAGATCCGAAGCGATCTAAGCATAAAAGTAAAAGCCAAGCTGCTTAATCGGTTTCTGATTTGTCAGTATAGGTGATTACGTAATCATCTCCCATCCAATGTATGGTGGAGTTAATGAGCAGGCTTATCGGTAACCATAACAGAGTGGTTATTAAATGGAACTCCATGAAGAATAAGTAACGAAGTAACTTGGGTTCTTTGAGGAGTGTCTTCTCGGAGGCAAGAAGTAGAAAGTCAGCGCCTGTTTTGATGATCAGGGCAATCATGGTTGTTTTCAGGCTTACAAATAATCCCGTCACAAATAGTATTGAAAGTACATTGTGGAAACCAAAGGCAAGTACTAGGCCGATCCAGTATTTCCAGCTCCCTTCAAATCCCCCTTTTAACCAACGTCTTTGTTGACTGAGTAAGTGCTTTAATGAGGGCACAGGCTCAAGATCTACCTTGGTTTCTTTTGATACATGTGATTTTACACCATATTCGGATTCATCAACCATACGGAACAAAGCTAAATCTTCAGCTACATTGAATTCCGAAGCTTCTAACCCGCCGTACTCATCATAGATTTTTTTTCTAAGAGCCATATTAGGTCCTACACAGATAAACTCACCGCCATAGCCTGCCATACCAAAGGCAAAAGGCAGGGTAAAAGCCCAACTCATTCGTTCGAATATGGCTAGTAGAGATCGATCTTTTACGGCCACCATACCGCCAATCATTCCAATTGAATCATCAACTCCGGTGAGCATGTGTTCGATCCAGCTAGGTTGCACAGAGCCATCCGCATCTGTAATAAAAACCCACTCAGCATCGGTGTTCTTCATGCCCCATGCTACACCACGTGCTTTGGCTCTTAGACGTGTTTTAGGGGCGTCGACCGTACTTAATGCAGTAAAGTGTTCATTGCGTTCTGCGGCTTCTTTTATAAGCTGTGTGGTTTTATCGGTAGAGGCATCATCCACAAGAATAACTTCTAGGGCATCTTTAGGGTAGGTGAGGTTTTCAAGCGATTGAATACACCCTACAATATCACGCTCTTCATTTTTTGCCGATACAATTACTGCAACCGTAGGATAGTTCTCAACCAGTTTACCTTTAGATTTGGGGAGCCTAAACAAGCCGATACAAATAAAGAGTATCAAGCAGGTATAAATAAATGTGAATATGAGAATTGTTAGATCGAAGAATTCCACAAAAAGTCGATTAGCTTATAGAGTTTGATTGGTAATATAGTGAACCTAACTCAAGATTTTATTTAAAAGAGTGGCAGTTTTCAACAAAAGTTGAGGGTGTTTAAAACATATAACCAGCTGTAAAATAGATACCAACTCCTTCTTCCGAAAAACCAACATCAGTGCGTAGAATAAAATCCGGCGTAAAGAAAGAACTAGTGCCACTTAGCCCATAGGAATACTTCAGGTCTTCGGTTAATGCATTGAAGGGGGTGCCATTTGCGTAGGATTTACCTACATCAAAAAAGAGATTGCCGCCAAACTCAGCTCCCAAAAATGGGATATCAAACAGCCATGTACGTAATTCATTGTTTAGTATCAGGGAATGGTCGTCTCTAAATCGGCCAGAGGGATAACCACGGAGGGTCATTTCATCTCCTGCATAAGCTAACTTCCAAAAGGGCACATCTCCATAGGTGTTTTTTAGCTGAAGTTGCTGAGCAAATACAACGCCTTTAAACAATGGGATGTTTACATAATTTCGAGCTTTAAAACGGATAATGGCATTGCTATACGAACTCCCAACGTTTTTTAAACCACCTTCTACAGAAAGGTAGAAGTAAGTGCCTTTGGAGGGTCTGAACTCATGATTCCTATTGTCTGAAATGAAGCCAGTACCAAGATGTAAGTTAGAACCACCTTCAACTCCCAGTGGTCGCTCTTGCATAATGAGCTGATTGGGAGAGTTAGACCAAGGGGTTAGATAATCTAGGTTAAAGATGGCTAGAGCTTCGAATTGTTGAGAAACAGGGATGCGAAGTTCTGCATCTATACCGGTGGCAAAAGACTGATAGGAATAAAAGTCGGGATCTGAATTAAATGAGTCGTCGATTTTTTGGTAGGATTGAATACCGTAATAAGGATCATTTAAAAAGCGTGAGACGTAAACAGCACTTTTCAACCGATTCGCTGAGCCAAGAACACTGGGCTTATCTATTTCAATGATGGCAGATGCTAAGCCTTTGGTTGAAAAAATAGCCGCAATTTGAGTGTAAGAGTAAAACGGCTCATGGGTTTGATTGTAATGATACCTAGAAACGAGTCCGCCAGCCATAAAACCGAAATCACTATTAAATGAAAGAGCGGGCAGGAAAGCAGTTTCAATGGAATCGGTAACCATGCTTTGCTGCTGGCTCTGCACGGAAGGAGATAAAGAAAGGAGCAATACTACGATTAGTCCTAATGATAAAAATTGGCTCTGCTTGTTCATTAATGCATTTAGTGATGTAGGATAACAATCTAGCTAATATACCAATCACTACTTACAACAATTACCCTACCGGTCGATTTAATAAAAATATTACCTACGAATTAATAGGAATACAGATTGTAGTTCACAGTAGTATTTTTTTCTTGGGTTATTAGGTAGTTGTTACGAAGAGCCATGATCCTCGGATAGTCGTCCATTTTTAAGGTACTCCCATCTCTCGTGTCAATGAGATAGGTTGTTAATGGCTTAATTATTTCTTCTTCAGGATCTAAAGCGGCATGTAAGAATTGAACTATAAAAATACCATCACCAGCACTTTGAAGAGTCTTCAGATCGTGAAACTCCTCTTTATCTTCTGTAAAACGTCGATGGTTTCGAACACCACCGGGAGTGGGGTTTATAAATTCAGTCATTTGAAAGTGAACCATATCTCGAAATTTTTTCTGCCATTCCAATTCACCGTACTTATAAGCTGAAATAATAGGAGAATGATATTTCATTGATATCAAAAGGTCCGTTTCATGCACATACTCAATATTTCCTGCTGAAAGTCTACGAACCGCTACTCTATTGTCATCTATATAAGCACTGTCAAAACGTTTAGTAATGGTGTCTGCAGCATTATCATAATAGTCGATTGTTTTTAACTCTCCATCTGGGTTTGCTTGGGCAATCATTCCCTGAAGAATATAAACTCCACTGGGAGTAGCTTTAGCATCTCTCGCAGCGAAACGGTAAGGAAAGTCGTTATTTTCGTTGGAATCATGGATGTCTATTACAAGTACACCACGCATAAAATCACTCACATACAGTTTGTTATCATGGTAGTCTAGCGATATTGGGAAACCCATTTCGCCAGGACCTTGACCTTCGCGTCCTAGGGTATCTATCTGAGAGTCTTTGATTTTAAATATCTGTTTTTGATCCTGATCCAATACATAGGCATAGCCTTCATCATCAAGTTCAATATCTGCAATTGTACCTAGAAGTTGCTCATCAGCAAGGCTAGATCTAAATGTTTTGTTGAGTAGCTGGTCCCGAAGACTTAGTAGACGTTGATTCTGCTCTGAAGCCTTTAGGTCTAGATAACCATCTGCAGCCTCAAGGTTTATTTTTGTTGGATGTAATGTGGTGCCATCATCACAGGCAATAGACAGGGTGAGAATTAATCCGATTAATAAAACCTGTTTCATGTAACCCTAATTAGATAAATTGATATTTGTAGTAGCGTTCAACTAGATAGTAAATAGGGTGTTGTCTGTCAAACTCAATAATTGGGTTTTATTTTCAATCGTTGAATAGAAGAAAAGGAGCGATATTCTGTGTATCTGAAAAGTAATTGGCATAAAAAAAGGAGCAGTGCAAGCACTACTCCTTCTAATATGATTGCTTAACCTTAGTTTAAATAAACAAGAGGGTAACAAGCAGGTAGATCGGTAACAGAATACAAAACGACCATAAGATATAACCACCAAAGCTTGGCATTTTAACACCGCTTTGCTCAGCAATAGATTTCACCATAAAGTTTGGAGCGTTACCGATATAGGTAAGAGCACCAAAGAATACGGAACCAGCTGAGATCGCAATTAAGGTATTGGTCATCTCATTCATAAGAATTTCTGCATTACCACCTGCGGCATTAAAGAATACCAAATAAGTAGGAGCATTATCTAAGAATGCAGAAAGCATACCTGTTATCCAGAAGAACATCTCGTTGATTGGTTCGCCTGCTTCATTGAATACAGCATTGTTTACAAACTGTAGTGCACCTTCGCCGTTGTTTGCTGCTTTAAGCATAGCAATAGGCGCGATGATGGTAATAAAGATACCAGCAAAGAGTTTCCCAACTTCTTGGATAGGGAACCAGTTAAAGCCGTTTGCAGCTCTACTTTCTTTAGAAGTAAAGTGCCAACTAGCCCAAGCAAGTGCCAATAAGGTGAAGTCACGGATAAGGTTTTGAACGGTTACATGAACGTGATAAATCTCAAATTCGCCAATGTTTACAAGACCTGAGAATAATACCGCACCAACAACACCTAATAATAGGAATAAGTTGAAGCCACCTTCGATACCTAATGGCTCTGAGCCATCATCGATTGGTGGAGTGTTGGTTTCTTTCTTATAAAGGATAGAGTCCCAAATAAAGTAGAGTACAAGAAGTACTGCGGCTACGAATACCATTTCCCAGAATAGGTTGGTAGTTGTCCAGAAGAAGTCAACACCTTGTAAGAAACCTAAGAATAAGGGTGGATCACCAAGTGGAGTTAACGAACCACCAACGTTGGCAACTAAGAAAATGAAGAACACAACAAGGTGAACTTTCTTTTCACGCCAAGCATTTGCGCGTAGCATTGGGCGGATAAGTAGCATTGCTGCTCCCGTTGTACCCATCCAACTTGCTAGTATTGTTCCTAGTAAAAGTAAGCCCGTATTAACCATAGGTGTACCTTTGAGGTACCCTTTGATTCTAACACCGCCAGAAACAGTGAAGAGCGCTAATAACAGGATGATAAATGGGAAGTACTCTAATAAATAAGCATGTAGTACCTCATAAAAGGTAGCACTAATTCCAAATTCAATGGTCATTGGAATTAATAATGACACTGCCCAAATAGCTGAAATTTTCCCAAAATGATGATGCCAAAAATCTTCGGCGAATAATGGAAATAATGCAATAGAGAGGAGTATACCCGCAAATGGAATAACCCAGAATAAGCTTAAGTCACTTCCATCAATACCATGTCCTGACCCTTCGGCTGCAAACGAAATTGTAGTAAATAAGAGAACGAAGAGCGGGGCTAATATTAGTCGTGCCCCTTTTAATATATTTTTTAAGTTCACTTGATCGAATTTGTTAATGTTTTAATTGTGTGTCAAAATAATAGATGCGTGAACACTTCAAAAGCATATCCTTTACGCATTCTATATTTTCATGTTAAAATATTGTAAAGCCGGATAAAGGTGAAGGGAATTTTACAGGAAAATAGGCTTTACCTTCCTCTAGTTTTTTGTATCTTTGCCAACCGTTTTAAGCCGTACAGGCTACGGTTTGGGTGTTAATTCTAAAATTAGTTAAATGGAATCCGCTACGGCGCTGTTTTCTCTCATTATTGCTCTTCCTTTGGTGGGTTTTCTCATTAATGGACTTTCCGGTTTATTCGTCGAGAGCTATAGAAATAAAAAGCAATTAATAGGTATCATCGCAAATACTGCGGTGTTCATACCCTTCGTAATTGCGCTTTACTTCTTTATAAATATGAGTGCAGATTCAAATGCACTTGTGTATAAGCTTTTTACATGGATGGATACGGGAACCTTTAGTGTTGATGTAGCCTATCGTGTAGATCAATTATCAATCATGATGACCCTAGTTGTAACTGGGGTTGGTTTCCTTATCCATTTGTATTCGATGGGCTATATGTCTCACGACGAAGGGTATTGGAAATTCTTTGCGTATCTGAATTTATTCATCTTCGCGATGTTAAATCTGGTGCTAGCTAACAACTTATTACTTCTATTCTTAGGATGGGAAGGGGTAGGTGTTTGTTCGTACTTGCTAATCGGTTTTTGGTATACCGATATGGCAAAATCAGATGCTGCTAAAAAAGCTTTTATCTATAACCGAGTTGGTGACTTTGCGTTCTTAGTAGCCATGTTCATGACTTTCCAAAGTATTGGTAGTTTGAACTTTGATGCTATCCTAAGCAACCTTGATGCTATCCCTGATGGCTACAAGTTCACTATTGGCCTGCTGATGTTTGTAGGGGCTACCGGTAAAAGTGCTCAGATTCCATTGTTTGTATGGCTACCTGATGCCATGGCAGGCCCAACTCCAGTATCGGCATTAATCCACGCCGCTACGATGGTAACTTCAGGAATCTATCTGATTTCAAGAATGTCGCCAATGTTTGTAATGGTGCCAGAAGTGATGATTATCATTTCAGTAATTGGTGCACTCACAGCGATTATCGCAGCAACTATTGCGATTACACAAAATGACATTAAAGGGGTGTTAGCTTACTCTACAGTATCACAGTTAGGATATATGTTCCTAGCATTGGGAGCAGGTGGCTTTACAGCGGCTATGTTCCACGTAGTTACGCATGCATTCTTTAAAGCTTGTTTATTCTTAGGCTCAGGGTCTGTGATCCATGCCATGGAGCATGTAGAACATGGTCTTCATAAAGAAGGTAAACATGTGCACTACGATCCTCAGGATATGAGGTTTATGGGTGGCTTGAAGAAGTATATGCCACACACTTACAAGACTTTTTTAATTGCTACCGTAGCAATTGCAGGTATTCCACCATTAGCTGGTTTCTTCTCAAAAGATGAAGTGTTAGCAATGGCAATGAACGCTGGCTTTGTGGATGGCGGTAGTTGGTTATACATGGCGCTTTGGGGCGTAGGTATTATCACAGCTTTCTTGACGGCATTCTATATGTTCCGTTTAACGCTTACAACCTTCCACGGTTCGTTCAAGCTTCCACAAAAAATTAAAGAAGCAGCGGGTGCTGAAAAGCATTTACATGAAAACCCATGGAATATGACTACTCCTTTATGGGTGTTAGCTGTGCTAGCTATTTTCGGTGGTTTCCTCGGTGTTCCAAACTTTATTGTTGAAACCTTTACACACGAGCCTGCTCACATTAACCTCTTACATGATTGGTTATACACCATCAATGCAGACTACAAGATTGTGATGAGTCATGCACTTGAGTGGGTATTAATGGGTGTATCTATTGCTATAGCAATCTCTGGGGTTTGGTTGGCTTTCAAGATGTACAACAACGACCAACAAGAAGAATCGGATGCGCTTATCGCTTCTAAATTCGGTGGCCTTTACAGCCTTTGGAGAGATAAGTATAACTTCGATGATGTATACGAAGGTCTTATTGTACGCCCAGCCGTTAAGTTTTCAGATAAAGTACTTGCTGTATTTGATATGAAAGTAGTTGATGGCATTGTAAATGCTATTGCAGGTACCGTTCGACTATTTGGAAGTCTATTCAGATATCTACAAACAGGGGTTGTAACAAACTACGCCTTGGCTTTTGTAATTGGGGTGATTGTCATCCTATACCTAATGATTATGTAATTTTTCGATCAATTGATGGAAACACTATTAAATATCACCATTTATTTACCACTATTAGGAATTCCTCTTATTCTTATGTCTAAGAGCGATGCCGCTAAAAAGTGGATTGCGTTACTCGTTACTTCAGCTACTTTCCTTATCTCGCTTCCATTGATATTCGGATTTGATGTAGCAAACTCGGGAATGGCTCAATACCTCACAGAAGGTGGGCGTATCTCTTCTAACATTGATATCAAATACCTTGTTGGTTTAGACGGCTTAAGCTTGTTACTGTTTATGCTTACCACTTTTATGGGGCCGATTGTAATAATCTCTTCATGGAATTCTGTAAGCAAGCATCTAGCGGGATACCTTTCTATGCTTCTGTTATTGCAAACAGCATCACTAGGTGTATTTGCAGCATTAGACTTAATGGTATTCTATGTGTTCTTCGAGCTTTCTCTTATTCCTATGTATTTCCTTATCGGAATCTGGGGTGGAGCCGATCGTATTCGTGCAACGCTTAAGTTTTTCATCTATACCTTAGTGGGTTCACTAATCATGCTTGTTGGCCTTATCTATGTAGGCTATGATGCAGGTAGTGCATTAGCGGATGCTACTTTTAGCCTCGATTGGAGATTCCTTTCAAGCGAAGCTTACCAAATTGGACTAGTTGAGCAGACCTACTTATTCCTTTCGTTTGCCTTGGCATTCTGTATTAAAGTGCCACTTTTCCCTTTCCATACTTGGTTACCATACGCTCACACCGAGGCGCCTACTGCAGGTTCGGTTGTACTAGCAGCGATTATGCTTAAGATGGGTACTTACGGTCTTATTCGTGTGTGTCTTCCATTATTCCCAAATGCCTTTATGGAGTTTGCTCCTTACATGGCAACATTGGCAGTAATCGGCATTATATATGGTGCATTAGTAGCAATGGTTCAAAAGGATGTGAAGAAACTCGTTGCTTACTCATCTGTAAGTCACTTGGGATTTGTGGTGTTAGGTATCTTTGCCTTAAACACAGTAGCTATTCAAGGTTCAATCATTCAAATGATTAACCACGGTTTATCAACAGGTGCGTTATTCTTGATTGTTGGTATGATTTACGATCGTCGTCATACTCGTATGATTAAAGACTTCGGTGGAATTGCCAAGCAGATGCCGATCTTTACAGTGATGTTCATGATTGCAACTATGGCGTCTATCGGGCTTCCAGGCCTGAACGGTTTCGTAGGTGAATTTTTGATCCTTAACGGTTCATTCTTCTCTGAACTATACGACAACAAAGCATTCGCAGTATTTGCTGCAACAGGTGTTATTCTAGCTGCTGTTTATATGCTATGGATGTTCCAGCGTGTAATGTTTGGTCCATTAGATAATGAAGAGAACAAGAAGTTAGTTGATCTGAATGCTCGTGAAATCGGCCTTTTAGTACCGCTCGTAATTTTCATGTTCTGGTTAGGGGTACATCCGGTTGACTTCACCAAGTACTCTGAAGCACAAGTAACAGAGCTTATCATTACTTCTAAAGAGAAGAGCATTGCGGTACTTGAAACATCGCAAGACGACGATTTACCTGAATGGGCCGTTTCATTCTATGATATTGAAACAGCAAACAATTCATTAGTAGCAGTAGATAAGTAATGGAACCACTATCTGAAGAACAGATCAACCAATTACTAACCAACCTGGATGGGTGGGGCTACGAAGATGATACCATTGTTAAGGAGTATACCTTTAACAATTTTAAGGAAGCGCTAGGATTCATCGTGCGCATTGGTATGGAAGCAGAAGCTCATGCACATCATCCACAGATTTTTAATGTATACAACAATGTAACTATTGGCTTACAGACACATGATGCTGGAGACAAGGTTACTCAAAAAGACATAGATTTAGCTAAAGCCATCGACGGCATTCTTTAAATATACGAGAATGGATTATATAAGCGATTTACAAGCATTTTTACCGGGTATCATAACAGCTGTAGCCGGTTTGGTAGTAATTACTATCGAAGCCTTAAAAAGCGGATCTAAGTCCGTATTTGGCATTACAGCCGTTGCATTAGTTGCGGCATTATTTTTCGCAATCCTTGACCTCGGCAATCCTGTTACAGAAGCATTCTCTGGAATGTTAGTACATGGTGGAGCAGTAGCTTTTGGTAGCATAATCATATTGGTAGGTACTCTTTTCTGTGTATTCCTATCTAATGACTACCTAGAAGACATTGGGCATAATTACAGTGAAGTGTATGCTCTTGTATTATTTGCTACATCAGGGATGCTATGCCTAGCTGGAGCCAACGATTTAGTTTCTTTATTCCTAGGTCTTGAGACCATGAGTATTTGTTTATACGTACTTGCGGGATTAATGAAGAATGAAAAAGAAGGTGCTGAGGGTGCATTGAAGTACTTCTTATTAGGTGCTTTCTCAACAGGTTTCTTACTGTACGGTTCTGCGCTTCTATATGGTGCTACAGGAACTACTAGTTTAACAGGTATCGGCGCTGCTGCAAGTGGAGATTTATTATTCGTTGCGGGTGCTGCTTTACTACTCATCGGATTTTTATTTAAGGTATCAGCGGTTCCATTCCATATGTGGACACCAGATGTTTACCAAGCTACACCAACCACTTTAACGGCTTACTTTGCAACTTCATCGAAAGCGGCAACTTTTATCGCCATGATTCTTGTGTTATCAAGAGCATTACCAGCTGTTGAGGGCTTAGACTGGCAGGCAGTTCTATCTGTAGTTGCTATCATAACTATGATATTTGGTAACATCATTGCCCTAGTACAAGATAACATCAAGCGTATGCTTGCATACTCTAGTATTGCTCACGCTGGTTATGCATTAGTAGGTTTAGCTTCTGGAAGCATTGAAGGTTACAGTGCGGTAAGCTTTTACTTATTTGCTTACACCTTAATGAATGTAGGTGCTTTTGGAGTGATAGCTTACTACGAGCGTAACAAAGGCTTAGACTTTTCTGATGTAAACAACCTTGCTGGTCTTGGTTTCAAAAAGCCATTAATGGGAGTATTACTATCTTTATTCCTGTTCAGTTTAGCAGGTATTCCACCGTTCGTTGGATTTGTTGGGAAGTACTATGTATTTGCAGCAGCTATCAACGCCGGCATGATTCCATTGGCAATCATCGGGGTACTAGCGAGTGCGGCAAGTGTGTACTATTACCTACGAGTGATGGTGTACTTATACTTCCGTGAAGCACACCAAGAAGTAGAGTTATTTGATCCATCAATGCTCACAAAAGGGGCCTTGGTAATCCTAGCTATCTTAACCGTGTATTACGGTATAGAGCCAGTGCTGCCAACGGGTGGACTCATGGATATGCTTACTTCTTTTTAAGAATCTAAACCCCGAGCCTTCGGGGTTTTTTTATGGATATCAATCAGCGTGAATAAATAAAATAAGCTGTATTGTATTCGGCCTTATAAAAGCTTATTTTTGGGGCCTTCTGTTATTTCGGCAAAGTGCCGAGATGACTGTTTTCAATCACGAAAACATCCACAGAAACATATATATAAAAATGAGTAAGAATTACTACGAATTTACTTATATCATCAATCCTGTTTTAGACGAGGATAAGTTCGCTGCCGTTGTTGATAGAGTAAATAAACTGATCGAATCTAATGGCGGTGAAATTGAAGAAGTTGATGAATGGGGTTTGCGTAAGCTAGCCTATGAGATTGACAAGAAAGGTACTGGTTACTACGTGAACATGTACTTTAGCGCACCAGTAGAAGCAATTGCACCTATTGAGCGTAATCTCAGAATCGATGACGATGTACTACGTTACCTAACGTTAAAGTATGATGCTAAAATGCTTCGTCACCGTGAGCTTCAGAAGAAAAATGCTGTTCCTGATATCTTCGCTGTTGAAGAAGAGGAAAACGCAGAAAAAGAAGAAGCCTAACCCTCCATCATCTAAAGATTTTTTATTATGATTAAGAATCCTTCACACCCAAAGAAAAGTATCCGCAAGGTAAAGCAATGTAAGTTTACCCAAGCCGGAGTTGAGTACATCGACTACAAAGACGTAGAAACTCTACAGAGATTTACTAACGATCAAGGAAAGATCCTTCCACGTCGAGTTACTGGAACAAGCGCAAAACACCAGCGTCAGATTAACCGTGCAATCAAAAGAGCACGTTTTTTAAGCTTGATGCCATACGTAGCAGAAAATCTCAGATAAAAGACATACAGTACAATGAAAGTTATTCTTAAAGAAGACGTAGAAAAATTAGGCCAAGCTGGCGATTTAGTGGATGTTAAAGACGGATACGGTCGTAACTACCTTATCCCACAAGCTAAAGCTGTATTGGCAACAAAAAGCACCATCGCTGAACTCGAGTTACGTATGAGACAAGCTGCTGCAAGAGCTGAACTAACTGTTCAAGAAGCTAAAGAACTTGCACAACTTTTAGAGGCTACCTCTGTTACTATCTCTGTAACTACCGGGGAAGACGACAAAATTCACGGAACCGTAACTAACATCAATATCGCTGATGCTCTAGCTGAACGCGAAATCCTTGTTGATAGAAGAAACATTTCTTTAGACGAAGATGTTAAAACGCTAGGTGAGTACACTGCAACTGTGAATTTAGTTGGCGATTTGAATCCTAAAGTTAAATTCTGGGTAGTTAAAGCTGAATAAGGCCCTTAACATTAAAATTTCAGAATGAAGGTTCAACGAACACTTTTAATGGGGATCATCTTAGCGGTGTTATCCCCATTTTTTTTATACGCACAGCCCCCAAATCCTGTAAAATTCAGTTTATCTGAAGCCCCTGATACTGTAAAGGCTGGTGAAGTTTTTACTGTTAAAGTAGAAGCTTCAATTGAAGGTAAATGGCACTTATATTCGGTGCTAAACGACCCCGACGCAGGGCCCTATCCAACAGCGTTTTCAGCTAAATCTCCAAATTTTGTTATAGCTGGCGATGTAGCTGAATCCAAAGCAGATATTGAATTCGACCCCAACTTTGAAGCTGAATTAGGGTGGCATAGCACTTATGCTAATTTCGAAATTCCCGTAGCTGTAAAGTCTGAACTACAAGGCAAACAGAACTTAGATCTTGAAGTATTTTATCAAGTATGTGATGATAGAGTTTGCTTACCACCAACCCGTAAATCCGTAATTGTAGGGGTTGTAGTTGATGGAGTAGCCGACGACATTTATGAAGCAGCTTTAGGAGGAGCTGAGACGAATGATACCGCAAAGGTTAAGAAATCAGGTGGATTGAATAGCGAAGGCATCTTTTCTTTTCTATGGATTGCCATCGTAGCGGGTTTCGCAGCTCTTTTAACTCCTTGTGTATTCCCGATGATTCCTCTCACGGTTTCATACTTCTCTAAACAAGAAGATGCTAAAAAGGGAATAGGTTCAGCTCTCTTATTTGGAATAGCTATTGTAGCAACATTCACCATTCTAGGGGTTGTATTAGCTTCTTTATTAGGAGCATCCGGAGCACAGAATTTCGCAGCCAACCCAGTAGTTAACTTGATGATTGCAGCTGTTTTGGTTGCCTTTGCATTCAGTTTGCTAGGCATGTACGAACTGCAACTTCCACATCAGCTCACAAACTACTTAAATAGAAAAAGTACTGAGAGCTCGGGTATTGTTGGTATCCTGTTTATGGCCATGACCATTAGCGCTGTTTCTTTTTCATGTACCGCACCTTTTGTGGGTGCCGTATTCACGGCTACGGTAGGTGGAGAATGGTTTTACCCAATTCTAGGAATGATAGGCTTCTCTGCGGCTTTTGCAAGTCCGTTTGTGCTATTTGCGATGTTCCCAAAGTGGCTCGAATCGCTACCTAAAAGTGGTTCATGGATGAATATCGTAAAAGTCCTTTTAGGTTTTATCGAACTCGCTGCTGCTTTTAAGTTTCTATCCAATGCCGATCTTGTGTGGGAATGGGGATTAATTTCTCGTCCATTTACCATTGCATTTTGGATTGTGATTTTCCTACTAGCAGGCGTATATGTATTAGGCTTTTTAACCTTGAAGCATGAACAGAAAGTTGAGAATATTTCAACTGGAAGAATGTTGTTAGCCATGCCATTGCTAGCTTTCAGTATTTACTTGATTCCTGGTTTATTAGGATCATCATTGGGGATTTGGGACGCCTTTTTGCCTCCAAAGCAACCAACCGATGTAAGTCTGATTTCCTCTTTAGGTGCCAGTGCAGGTTCCACCTCTGCCGATGAGGGCTGGAGTAAGGATTATGAAGGGTCCTTAGAGGAAGCAAAAGCTGAAGGAATTCCGGTCTTTATAGATTTCACAGGATACACATGTACCAACTGTAGGGCCATGGAAACGAATGTTTTCCCGCTTGAAGAAGTACAAGAGGTGTTCGCACAAATGAAGCTAGTTAAATTGTACACCGATGGGGGCAAGGATGCGAAGGCCAATCAAAAAATTCAGTTTGAGTTAACCGGTAATATCGCACTGCCAACCTATGTAATTTATGATCCTGTAAATGAAGTTGTAATCGATCAAGTATTAGGGTACACCAAGGAAGAGAATTTCATTGAATTCTTGAATGAAGGTTTAGCTGAGTTTAACAACAGGTAATAGTTGAACCTAATCGTGGAATGTTTTAGCCTCTAGCGAACAGTAATTCAATGATGCAGCCCTGAAGACTTCAGCTTACAAACAATTTTTAAAGCTATTACTCACAAGTTGGGTAATAGCTTTATTTGTTTCAGGGGAGGAAGCGTACGCTCAGTTCTTAACAGAACCGATAGAGAGAGTGATCTATGTATCTGATTCTGATAGTACTCATCAACTTGAGGATTGGATAGTAGAGGGAAGTCTTCAGCTATTTATACAAGAGATTGAAATTGGGGATGAATACTGGGTGTTTGAAGCGGAGTCGTCAAAGATCATCTTTAAAGAATCATTTAAACAAGAATACCTCACCAAACTATCATCGGGTGGCACGCTTTCCCTTACAATTCGATATAAACGAATACCACTGCAATTGCGCAGAAGCTATTCGAGTACCATCCCTATTTATGAGCAATCAGATAGTGTCGATTCAAGAATGATTCCCTTTGAAGGAGCCTCACGTTCAAGCAATTTGCCCAGTGGTTATGATATTCAACAAAGAGGAAGTATTAGTAGAGGGATTATCGTGGGAAGTAACCAAGACTTCGTGCTTGAAAGTGGACTCAATTTTGAACTAAGTGGTCAATTAACAGACAACGTATCGATTGAAGGGGTGCTCACAGATCGCAGTATCCCAATACAGCCTGATGGTACTACGCAAAATTTAAAGGAATTTGATCGGGTATTTATTCAAGTGAACGCACCTACTACTTCAATAGAAATGGGTGATGTGGATTTGGCATTGGATCAGTCGTATTTCGCTCAGATCGATCGTCGCCTTCAAGGAGCGGCTCTCTATAATAAAAGTAGTAAAGGGGACTACAGCGGGGCAGCATCCGTAGCTAGGGGGAATTACAAGAGGTTAAGTTTTAGTGGACTGGAAGGAGTTCAAGGGCCATATAGATTAACAGGGGATGACAATGATGAGTTCGTAATAGTACTTGCAGGAACTGAGCGATTATATATTGATGGGGAATTGGTTCAACGGGGTGAAACTGAAGAGTACATCATTGACTACGGTTTGGGTGAAATTTATTTCACCAGTAACCAATTGATTAAAGAAGAAACACGCATTGTTGTTGAGTACGAATATGTGAATCAGAATTTCAGTAGTACACTTGTTGCTGCGGAAGGACTGGCCACGTCAAAAGATAAACGTTTTACCATTGGTGCTACGGTAATTCGCCAAGCAGATAACAACAACTTGTTATCTCAACGCGTGTTGTCAGAATCAGACATTGAGGTGCTTAAAAGTGCAGGTGACAATAGAGAAGATGCCAGAGTGTCTGGAGCCACAACAGTTTCCGCAAACGATACCGATGTAAATGTATTCTATATTAGGAAGGACACCTTATATAATGGACAGATTTATACCATCTATGAGAATACCACCGATACCGACACCAACGAAGATTTATATAAAGTACGGTTTACTAAAGTTGGGGTAGGGGCGGGAGCTTATGATCGCATTGGGAGTAGTGTAAATGGTTTGTTATTTGAATGGGTAGGTCCTAATAACGGGAGTTATAGTTCTTCAAGAATACTGCCTTCACCAAAAGAGCAACAGATGGCAGCGATCAAAAGTGGTATTCAGTTTAACGAACATATACGCTTCAACACAGAATGGGCCATCAGTGATTTAGACAAGAACAGGTTTTCAAGCTTAGACGATGGTGATAACACTGATTTCGGTTTTCTAGGAGATATCAAAATCGATGAGTTGCCCTTATATAATGGATTAGCACGTATTGAAGTGGGAAGCCGAATAACAGGGTCAGAGTTCGCTTATTTTGACCGAGCAAAAGACATAGAGTTCGAACGTAAGTGGAATGCTCCTATCTCAGAAGATGAAAAGGAAACCCTTTTGGAATCTAAGATTGGGTTCACATCGGCATCTAAAGATAGCGTATCATTTTCTTTAGGTAGATTGAATAAATCCGGTTTTCAGTCGCTTAGGCAAGCTAGTAATCTGGACTGGTTAGCAAGAAAAAGAATCCATCTTCAGTATCGTCAAGATTGGGTGCAAAGTAGAAGTGATGATGTCGATTTAGAGACAAGCTGGATTCGGCAAGAAGGCAGTGCTCAGTTCACTGGTTCAGGATTGATACCCGGTCTAAGATTCGAACATGAACAGCGATTAGATAAAAATATTCGATTGGATAGCTTGGGGAGTCGATCATTTCAGTTTATTGAAGTGGGTCCAAATATCGAATATAGAAACTCGACATATAGTATAGGATATGGGTTCGAATGGAGAGTACAAGAGGAGTATAACCAAGTTAAAGATGCCTTAGAGCAGCATTCCATGGCTCATCAACATGTTGTAAAGGTAAATGTACAGGGCAGTGATAACTTTACCACTCGAAATAATTTCACCTATAGAGAGAAGCGATTTACAGACTTTGGTAAGCAACAAGGCAGAGCTAATAAAACAGGTTTATTGATGAGGTCGGTAACCAACTATGCTAGTACCTCTGACTTTATAGATGGTGAATTTCTGTATGACACCTTTACCCAACAGCAGGCATTGGTTCAAGAGACTTATATAGAAGTAGGGCCTGAGATAGGGCAATACACCTGGGATGATCTTAACGAAGATGGGATTGAGCAGGTTGATGAGTTTTTCCCTGAACTCACTCCGAATGAAGGGACCTACATTCGTCAACTATTGCCTGCGGATGACTTACGGCAAGTAATTAGCCTAAGGTTTAGAACACGGCATGTGATTAAGCCTCTGCTTTGGCTGGGCGACTCGAGTATATGGAAGGATGTAGAGCTCATATCTAGATTCGATGTACGTGAAAATAGTACCACTGAAAACCTCAGTGATGTTTATTTATTAAAATTGAGCACTTTCAGAGAAGAGGAAACCCTCAATGGAGTGTTGAGTTGGGAGAAATTTCTGAAGTTTCTACCCGATTATAGTCCACTTGATATAGACCTGCGCTATAACCAATTGAGAAATTTGAGTAGACGAAGTAGTGAAGTCTATGAGCAGTTCAATGATTCTTGGCTTTTGAGTACTTCCTATAGAATATCAGATCAGATAGAAGGGGGGACTCTGGTGGCTCTTAATACAAATAAGAATCTCAGCTCGAGCCTAACAAACAGAAATTTTAATATTCGGGAAAAGAAAATAGAGCAATCTATTGAATCCAAAATTAACGCTTCATGGCAAACAGGATTTGCAAGTAGTTACACATTTAAGGAAGATCGTAAGAATGACTCGCAAAATGTTTCAGCTAGAATTGTAAAAATTCGAAATACCCACAGATTTTTTCTCTGGCGCAAGCTTCAAGCAAATACTAGTGTAGAGTTTAGAAGCATTTTGGTGGATGGGAGTACGAATCCCCTTGGTATTTTTGAGCTTACAGAAGGTGCCGGAAAAGGAGAGAGCCTGTTATGGGCTTTAAATGCTAGCTATAGGGCTAGTAATCTGGTTAGGTTCAACTTTTCCTATGATGGAAGGACCTCAGCCAATAATAATAGTATACACATCGTTAAATTAGTTGTAAATGCTACTTTTTAGGCTTTATTTCGGTTTCAAAATGCATTACAATGTAGGGGCAAAACGAGTGGTTTAGTTGCAATTAATGTTGGCGAATCTATGGTTCGTTACTTTGACATTTACTTCAAAATGAACTATTCTTTCGCCTCAATAAACTTAGACAATAACTTAAAACATATTCGGAGTGAACATGACATCGTCGATTGCTCTATTTCTTTTACAAGCCGATGGGGGCTTCTTTAACATTATCGTTGAGAAATTCAACCAAGGAAACGACGGCGGTTGGATGTGGCCAGTATTAATCACACTGATCCTAGGTCTAGCAATTTTCCTAGAAAGAATTATCACACTCAACCTCGCAGATATTAACACACGTAAATTCATCGTTAACGTTCAAGAAGCCTTGCAAGAGGGCGGTATTGAAGCAGCAGAAGAACTTTGTGCAAGAACACGTGGTCCTGTGGCTTCAGTATTCCAAGCGGGTCTTATGCGTGCCGATGAAGGTATCGATGCCGCTGAAAAGGCAATTGCAGCATACGGCTCTATTGAAATGAGCTTCCTTGAAAGAGGTTTGGTATGGTTGTCGTTGTTCATCGCTATTGCACCGCTATTCGGATTCCTTGGAACCGTAGTAGGTATGATTGCAGCATTCGATGATATCGAAGCAGCCGCAGATATCTCACCTAGTATTGTAGCAGGTGGTATTAAAGTAGCACTTCTAACAACTGCTGGTGGTCTAATTGCAGGTATTATTCTGCAAATCGGTTACAACTACTGTGTTTCTAAAATTGACCGCTTAATCGCTGAAATGGAAGAAAGCTCAATTACATTAATCGATTCAATTATTCTTCTTAAGCAAGGAAAGCCAGTTGTAGCTCCTTCTTCTGACAGCACCGATTCAGAATAATAATCCTAACACTAAGTAGTTTAAAAGGAGACTATTATGAATCTAGTAAGTTTAAGTGTTGCTCTTGGCATCGGTCTTATCGTATTAGGGGTGTTATCTATGATCATCTCTGCGATTAAGAGCTTAGCTCAAGGCAAACAAGATTTTAAAAGAATTGCAATAATGATGGTACCATTCGTGGTATTCGGAATTAGTTACGCAGTTCTTGGACAAGACCTAGTTAAAGCCGCTGTGGCCACTGCTGGTATTATGATGGCAGGAATGGTTGGAACCATCGTGCTTACAGGTCTTCGCGGAACATTCAAGTTTTAATTAAGCGATTATGCTATTAAAGAAACGTAAAAGAGAAGGTGCAGAGATCAATGGATCTTCTATGGCCGATATCGCCTTTCTTTTGCTCATTTTCTTCTTGGTAACCACCACGATTAACGTGGATACGGGTATCGGGATGGTTCTTCCTCCGCCACTGAATCCAGAAGATCAACCACCACCCATTCGTGAGCGTAACCTCATGAAGATAGTGGTGAATGAGAATGGATTGGTTCTAATGGATGAAGAATTAACTCCAATGGAGCAAGTCCAGGAGAAGATTATTGAGTTTATTAAGAATCCAGAGAATCTCGAGACACTTTCAGTTAGCCCACAAGCCGCTATTGTTTCAATTAAAACGGTTAGGCAAACCCCTTATAGCATCTACATCGATATGTTGGATGAAGTAATTGGAGCCTATGCGATTTTAAGAAATGAAGCAGCTCTTGCAAACTATGGTGTAGAGTACTCTAGACTTAGTAAAGAGAATAGAGACATAGTTGAAGATATCTATCCTAAGAAAATATCAATCGCAGAACCTGACAAGGAGTAGACATGGCACACTTTAAGAAAAAGCAAGCCGGTACTAAGCAGGAAGTGCCAACATCAGCAATGCCTGATGTGGTATTCATGCTTCTATTCTTCTTCATGGTAACAACGGTACTTAGAGAGGTTACGTTGAAAGTTAGAGTTGATCTAACGAAAGCAACGAACATCGAAAAGATCGAAGAAAAGCGATTGGTTTCTTACATCTATATTGGACCTGAGCGCCTTCCTGGTAATAAACTAGGAAACGATAAAGTTCAAATTGATGATTCTATTCAAGATGATATCAATGCTATTCGTACTATCATGTATGATAAACTAATTGAAGAACCTAGAATGATTGTATCACTTCGTGTAGATAAAGATTCTGAGTTCGGTTTGTTAACAGATGTACAAGAAGAATTAAAGCAGGCACAAACATTTAAAGTTAATTATTCGACAAAGAGCGAAAATTAATCTAAAAGCCTCGTACCTTTAAGGCACCCACGGACTCCGTGGTTGCCTTTTTTTATTTATATACCTTAGAATATTATGTCAGAAGAATTCAAAACCATCCAAAGTGTAGGCCGAGAGGGTTTAATCAAGCAAATTAGTGAGTACGAATCTCACTCCAATCAAGATACCATCAAGGGTATTGGCGATGACGCAGCTGTATTAAAGAAAGATGGTAAAACAGCGACCCTTTTATCTTCCGATACTTATGTAGAAGGCGTTCACTTTGATATTACCTATACTCCATTGCACCATTTCGGGTATAAAATGATAAGTGCAGCGGTTAGTGACATCTATGCAATGAATGGAACACCCACTTCTGTGCTAGTTAATTTGGCATTGCCAAATCGCCAGTCGGCACAAATGGTAGATGATTTATACAAAGGTATTTACGCGGCAGGGTTTGAATACGAAGTAGAAGTGGTTGGAGGCGACATAACAGCAAATCATAACAATATGGTTATAACGATTTCGGTTTATGGCGAGGCAGATTTAAAAAGCATTACCTATCGAAATGGCGCTAAACAAGGCGATGCTATCTGTGTTACTGGTGATTTAGGTGCAGCCTTAGCCGGCCTCAGAGTGTTAATGCGTGAAAAGAAATTCTGGGAACAACATGGCAATGAAGGGATTCAACCAGATTTGTCAGAATACGAATTCGTAGTTAAAAGACAACTCGTTCCTAAAGCCCGAAAGAACTTAATTGAAGCTCTGAAGCAACATGGTATTAAACCTACTTCAATGATTGATTTAACCCAAGGGTTAGTGAATGAAGTAAGCCAAATTGCAACGGCTTCAGGTACAGGGGCCTACTTATATCAGGCTGCACTTCCTATTGCGGTTGAGACACGCCATGTAGCCGATGAAATGGAAGAAGATGTAGATCGATATGCCTTATTCGGTGGCGAAGACCTTGAAATGGTGTTTACACTTCCTGAAGAACAGGTAGAGAAATTTGTTAAAGAATTCAATGATTTCTCAGTTGTAGGGCGACTCGTTCCACAAGAAGATGGCATGAAAATGCAAACGGCAGAAGGGGATGTGATTTCCTTTGATGATTTGTCATAAGCCTATTTATGGCACGTTTTTTGACTAACACGCGTTACCGTAGCAAAGCTATTCTCGGATAGAGTTATTAATACGTATATTCACTCAATATTTTTTCTAAAAGTTCACAACAACTAAATGGCTAATAAAAAATCAGCTCCTAAGAAGAACATCAAGGCTCCTAATAATAAGCCTGATTCTAAAACTCCGAAGTTTCCTACCTGGGGTTTTCTAATCATTTTCTTAGTTCTTCTTATTGCTCAGTTCTTATATACAGGCGTACAAGTTACAAATAATCTTAAGTACAGTACTTTTTTAGAGTATGTTGAAAAGGGGTATGTACAAGAAATTGTTATTAAGAACGGAAGTTATATTGAGGGTACTTATACCGATAAAGCGATTCGAGATGGTATAATTGAGCCACCCGCTGAAGACGATGGGCAGAGCTTTAATTTAGGTAGCAATACAGAAGGCTTTAAGATTTTTAGAACCACGATGCTACGTGGTGATGATATTCGTCCAGTTTTGGATGCGAATGATGTAGAGTATGAAATCACCATCGAAGAAGATTGGTTTAGTGGTGTATTCATGTGGCTAGTGATGATTGGATTAGCTATTGGGTTCTGGGTACTCATTCTTCGAAGAATGAACCCTGGCCAGCAAGTACTGAATATTGGTAAAAACAAAGCTTCTCTATACGATCAACAGAAAGACACCAAAGTAACTTTTAAAGATGTTGCTGGTTTAGAAGAGGCAAAAGCTGAAGTGGAAGAGGTAGTTGAATTCCTTAAGAATCCACAGAAATTCACCAAATTAGGTGGTGTGCTACCAAAAGGGGTGTTATTAGTAGGCCCTCCAGGTACTGGTAAAACATTATTAGCGAAGGCAACTGCCGGCGAAGCTAATGTGCCTTTCTTTAGTTTAAGTGGTTCTGATTTCGTGGAGATGTTTGTTGGAGTTGGTGCGGCTCGTGTGCGTGACTTATTTAAGCAAGCCAAAGAAAAAGCTCCATGTATCGTATTTATTGATGAGATTGATTCTATTGGTAGAAGTCGTGGTAAAGGTATGATGATGGGCTCGAATGATGAGCGTGAGAATACTTTGAACCAGTTATTAAGTGAAATGGATGGTTTCAATTCGGATAAAGGGGTAATCCTAATGGCGGCAACTAACCGTCCGGATGTACTCGATTCCGCGTTACTACGTCCAGGTCGTTTTGATCGTCAGATCTTGATCGACAAACCAGATTTAAATGGTAGAATTGAAGTACTAAAAGTTCATGTAAAGAAGCTAATTCTTTCCGATGATATTGAATTGAAAGTGCTTGCTTCACAAACTCCTGGCTTTGCAGGAGCAGAGCTTGCCAACTTATGTAACGAGGCCGCCTTATTAGCTGCACGTAGAGGCAAGGAAGAAATCGAAATGATTGATTTCCAAGATTCTATCGAAAAAGTGATTGCAGGTTTAGAGCGTAAGAATAAGCTCATAAGTCCTGAAGAACGTAAGATTGTTGCTTACCATGAGGCTGGCCACGCTGTTGTAGGTTGGTTCTTAGAATACACCGACCCAGTGTTAAAAGTGAGTATTGTACCACGTGGATTAGCCGCCCTAGGATATACCTTACAAACGCCATTGGAAGATAGATTCCTCATGAATACGGAAGAGTTGAATGAGAAAATCTGTGCTCTATTAGGTGGACGTGTAGCTGAAGAGATTGTGTTTGGTAAAATCAGTACAGGTGCTCAAAACGACTTAGAGCGTATCACTAATATGGCTTATGCCATGGTTGCTGAATATGGAATGAGTGATGAGCTTGGATATATTTCACTTAGAGATTCTAACAATCCAGATAATAGCTACGGTTTCAACCGTAAATATTCGCCAGAAACAAGTAACAAAATTGATGTGGCTGTTCGCGATATCATTGCTAGAAACTATCAACGTACGATGGATCTATTAAACGAGCATCGTGAGCATTTAGAGTCTTTAGCTCAAACGTTACTTGAAAAAGAAGTACTGAATCACCACGATTTAAGAGACTTATTAGGCGACCGTCCATTGGGTAGATATCCTGAAGGAATGTTTGAGACTTCAAACAGTTCATCTAAAAAGAATGGACAGAAGAAAGCTGAATCTGCTACAGATGTTGAAATAGTGCAAGAAGAGAATTCGGACGACAAGTCTGAAGATAAAGAAGAGAAGTCCACTGACGCATAATTAGCAGGGTTTCTCAAGCTCTTAACATTGAGGTAATGTACTCGTAATTAAAGGGTAACCTAGCGGTAACAGTTTCACAAAAGTGTGTGGGTATACTTGGTCACAACCAAAATAGTGACCAAATCAGCACACTCGTGAAATACATAAAATTACTTCTAATCCAACTCCTGGTTACCCTACCAGTCCTTGTCTCAGCACAAGAAACAGGGCAGATTACTGGAACTATAGTCGATGCAGAAACTGGTGAAACAATCATCGGGGCAAGCGTTGCAATTACTGGCACTACAAGAGGTGCCATTTCTGATCTAGACGGTAAGTATGCCATTCGCAAATTAGATGCAGGTGTATACTCTCTAACCATTTCATATATCTCGTATACCAAGCAGGTTATCACGGATATTCAAGTTAGAGAAGGCGAGACCGTTGTAATCAATGTAGCTTTAGAAACGGAAGTCGCTAACTTAGATGAAGTAGTAGTTACGGCAGAAGCTGTTCAAAATGGAGAAGCTGGATTGCTTTCAATGCAGCGCAAAGCTGTTCCAGTACAAGATGGAATTTCAGCGGAAGAGCTATCAAAGTCTACAGATGGGAATGTAGGCTCTGCAATGAAAAGAGTATCTGGTGTTACCGTAGTAGGTGGTAACGATGTATATGTTCGTGGACTTGGAAACAGATACAGCAATGTTCAACTGAACGACTCACCCATCCCTTCAACCAACCCAAATAAGAAAGAAGCACCGGTTGATATTCTATCGAGTGGTATTGTAGATAATATTGTTGTTCAAAAGACATTCACACCGGATCAATATGGAGAGTTTTCAGGTGGTTCTGTTAAAATCACGACCAAAGAGTTTCCAGACCAAAAGAACTTGTCATTCTCGTATTCAACGAGTTTAAATTCAGTTTCTACTTTTAAAGATTACTTAGGTTACAACGGTAGTAAAACTGATTTCCTTGGATATGATGATGGACTTAGAAGTTTGCCTGCGGATGTAAAAGACGGAACGGTTTCCTCTCAACAAGAAGCTGCAGGTATTGTAAGCGACTTAAATGGTAATTGGTCATCAAAGAATATTGAGTCGATGCCAAGCCAGAAAATTAGTTTCAGTTACAGTGATCAACTGAATCAGGATAAGTTGCCAATTGGTATCGTTTCGAATTTCAGCTATAAGTACCAAACTGAATCGCGGAATGACGAAACGGTTCGCTATATCAATAACTACAACGAAACTTCTGATGTAGTACTCTTAGGTTCCGACTACTTACGAAATACGGGTGTTGAGTCGACGAATCTAAGTGCCATGATGAATGTATTCATCAAGCCATCCTCGGTTACTAAAATTGGCTTGAAGAATTTATACTCAAACTCTTCGAACAATACTTATTCGGTGATCAATGGAAGCTATTACAACTTCGATAATGATAACCGCCAAACAGTTGCTGAGTTTGACCGCCGTGCGATTTATTCTTCTTCTTTAAAGCTAGAAACGTACAAGCAGTCGCTTATGGAGTCGAAATTAGATCTTGATCTCTCGTATTCAAAAGCAGTACGTGATCTTCCAGATCGTAGAACAACGCAGTACGGTGAAACGGATGCTGGCGCTTACCAAGTTATTTTCCCATTCAGAGGAAACACGCATTTCTTTTCGCTTCAAGACGACAATAACTATTCAGCTAAGCTAGATTATGAGTTCAAGCCACTCAGCCCTTTCACAGTGAAATTTGGAGCATTTGGGCTGATTAAAGACCGTTCTTTTGAGTCATATAAATTGGTTTACCAAGATTTAGGTAACAATTTCCCAACTGATGAGAAGTCAATGTCGCCTGAGCAGATTTTTACGGCTCAAAATGTTGAAGATGGAAAACTAGATCTTATTGAAAGTTCGAGTTCTCGTGATTCTTATGAAGGCTACCAAGAGCTAGCTGCTGCTTATGCTTCTGTGAACTGGTCGCCAAGTGAAAAATGGAATATTGTGACAGGCCTAAGAGTGGAGAATTCGGCTCAGTTCATTAATGATGAAGTATTAATTGATGAAACGGATTTCTTACCAGCATTCAATGCAACCTACCGCTTAAACGACAATACCAACATCAGAGGTGCGGTTTCAATCACTCTTGCACGTCCTGAATTCCGTGAGCTGTCGAATTTTAACTTCCAAGATTTTGTGGGTGGACGTACGGTTTATGGTAATCCGGGTCTAGAGAGAACTAAAATCCAAAACTACGATCTACGTATCGAGACTTACCCGAATGTAGGCGAGCTATTAGCATTTAGTGTATTCTACAAGCAATTCGAAAATCCTATTGAGCTATTCTACCGCATCACGCAAAACAATGAAGTGAGATATGATAATGTTGATTCTGCTGAATTGTATGGTGTTGAGCTCGAAGGACGTAAGAACCTAACAGAGCGTTTAAGATTTAGCACCAACTTGTCTTATATCATCTCTGGCGTTAATTATGAAGATGGTGCTGCCACTGGTAGACAAGCTAACTCTGAACGTGCCATGTTTGGTCAGTCGCCATACACATTCAATGCAAACGCATACTACTTATTAAAGAATATTGACGGTGAGTTGACACTGTCGTACAACACATTTGGGAAGCGCATTTCAGCAGTAGGTAATAATGAGCAGCCTGATGATGAGTTTGAACAACCCTTCCACAAATTAGATCTCAATTTCACGAAGAACTTAGGAAAAGCATCTTTAAATGCGAGCATCGAAAATATTTTAGGTGATCACGTGGAGTATAAGCAGGGTGATGTGATTACCAATCGCTATGAAGTCGGAACTACTTTTTCAATCGGATTTAGCTATTCATTTAACTAATACATACAACTTAAATACATCAACAATAATATAACTATGAAATCCAACATCAAGCTTCTAGCACTATTCGCAGTTGCACTATCTATCACCTTTGCATCTTGTAAAGATAGCAGCACAGGTGGCGACGAGGGAAATGAAATTCCTGAACTATATGCTTCACTGCCGGGAACAGTGATTGCAAATGATACTACTTGGGCAGCAGATATGACGCTAACTGGGCAGTATTATGTATTACCAGGCGTTACACTAACTATTGAGCCAGGTGTTACGGTAAGTTTTACTTATCACAATAATAACATTGATGATGTTGGAGCTATTATTACTCTTCCTGCTGATGAGAGTAACTTCGAGACTCCTCGTGCAAGTGGTCGTTTAGTAGCTGAAGGTACAGCTTCAAATCCTATCGTATTCACTTCTGCAAGAGCGGAAAAACAACCAGGCGACTGGGGCGGTATCGTACTTGCTGGTGAAGGGATCAACAACATCGAAGGTGGACGTGGTGAAGTTGAAGGTCTTCCGGATGCAATTCAGTACGGTGGTTCTAACAATGCCGACGATAGCGGTATCCTTAAGTATGTTCGTATCGAGTACGTAGGATTCTCTTTTGTGGAAGGATCGGAGCTTAATGGACTATCACTATACTCGGTAGGTAGTGGCACTACTTTAGAGTACATCCAAGTGTACAAATGTACGGATGATGGATTCGAGTGGTTCGGTGGTTCTGTAAACGCGAAGTACTTAATCTCTGCATTCAACGATGATGATTCATTCGATATGGATGAAGGTTGGAATGGTAAAGGTCAGTACTGGTTAGCGGTTCAAACTGCAGGTGCTGATAATGGTTTTGAAAGTGATGGACGTAAGACGCTTGGTTCTGGAAATGCGACTTCACCAACACTATACAACGTAACCTTAGTTGGCTTAACGCAAGATGGTTCAACCAAAGATGCTGAAGATAAAAACTACGGCATGCGTTTAAGAGAAGAGTTTGAAGGTGAGCTAGAGAACTTCATCATTACTGACTTCGAATCGCTATCATTCAAAATCGAAGATGACACTCGTGCTGCGTTCCCAACTGCTCTTTCTATCGATAATACTATTGTGTGGAATAACGGCGGTTTCGCTAACTCTGCAGATTCTACCGACTTCGGTGCGGTAACTATGGAGCAAGACCCTGGATTCACAAGTGCATCAACTTTTGATTTCTCAGTTGCAAACCCAGTGACTGGTGCAACCCCACCAAGCGATGGTTTCTTCAACACTAGCGCTACTCATGTTGGTGCTTTCGGTTCAACTAACTGGGCTACTGGTGCTTGGGTTCGTTGGAACGACAACTAATCCAAAACAACGTTTTTTAAACATATTACGTCTCACAAGCTTCTTGTGAGGTGTGCTGATCACAGGAGAGTTATGAGGAATCGTAACTCTCTTTTTTTTGCTACTCAATACATTGGTACACAATGTATAACAGATATTGGAAATAGGATGTATAGCAGATGATAATTATTTTTGGAACCTAGTCACCAACAGATTGGTTTCTAAGATTCAATAATTAAAGACATACATCTGTGATATTTGTAACTCGGAAAGCACATTTTAACGCCGCACATCGTCTTCATAATCCTCAAAAAAGTGATGAATGGAATAAGGCTACATTTGGGAAGTGTAACTACCCTAACTGGCATGGTCACAATTATGTGATTAAAGTAACCGTAGCCGGCACACCTGATCCAGAAACGGGCTATGTAATCGACTTGGGAGAACTAAAAGAAATTATAAGAGTGAAGATTACGGAGCCGTGCGACCACAGGAACCTCAATCTTGATGTGCCTTTTCTTGAAGGAATTCTACCAACGTCAGAAAATTTGGTGAAAGCATTTTATGAGCAACTCAAAGAAGAAGTAGAAAAAGTAGCTGCCGATGGGGCTGTATTATATTCTGTGAAATTGTACGAGACAGAACGAAATATAGCAGAGTATTGTCCTTATAAAGCTTTTTAAAACTATTCATCTACACTACTTATGATTACCAAATCTGTTAAGCGATTTTACGATCCTACTTTTACTGTTTCCGATGACTACAAAAAGTCGTTACCTGATTTACAAAATGGACCTTCATCGTTGATTGAAGGGGCAAACGTGCCAATTCAACAGGTGGGTATTTCAAATTTTAAGTTACCCCTCCATATTAAGACGAGAGAAGGCGCTCCTTTAGTTTTAGAAGTGTCGGTAGATGGATATGTGAGTTTAGAGGCTGGGAAAAAAGGAATCAACATGAGTCGTATCATGCGAACCTTTTATGAGTTTAAAGACCGCGTATTTACCATAGATTTGTTGGAAGAGATTTTAAAGGCGTATAAAACTCAATTGGAAAGTCAGGAATCCTTTCTGCGCCTTAGTTTTAGCTATCCATTGCTCATGGAAAGTTTACGTTCTGGAATGGAAGGCTATCAGTATTATGATGTAGCTTGGGAAGGTCGACTCGATAATTATGATCGGTTTACGAAGCACATGCATCTCAATTTTGTATATAGCAGTGCATGTCCATGTTCATACGAATTAGCAGAGCATGCTCGTGAAACGAGGGGAGTGGCAGCAATTCCGCACAGTCAACGAAGTGTTGCAGAAATAACGGTAGCTCTACAAGATGCTTTTTTGGTAGAAGACTTAGTTCAGATTTGTAGAAACGCACTGAAGACGGAAACACAAGTGATGGTGAAGCGTGAAGATGAACAGGCTTTCGCGGAGTTGAATGGAGCATATCAGAAATTTGTAGAAGATGCCGCTCGATTACTCTATGAAGAATTGGATAGTTATAACAGCATCCGTGATTTCGTGGTACGTTGCGCACATTTAGAAAGCCTGCACAGCCATGATGCAGTAAGCCGAATCTGTAAAGGCCTGCCAAACGGCTTAAGATAATTTAGAAAAGCAGTTTTGTTGATGGAAAGTCCCGATAGATGTATTTCTTCGGGACTTTTTTATGTCTAATTCTCTAACGCATTGAGGAGTTGTTGTTCCTCGTTTTGAATTGCAGTTACCACTTCACTAATTTGTTGAATCTGCGCACTCGAAGGATTGCTAAGTATATCAATCGTTCTTTCAGCTGAATCTTGATACCAAGTGCTCCATGTAGATAGAATATCTTTTTCTTCAGCTATGCTACCATTATTCGAAAGCTCATCTTTGCTGAGTTCAAACTCTACATTCAAGCGATTTAATGCGGCTTCTTTAATCTCCGAAAGCACTAAGTTAAAGGCTTCTTCTTGGCTTCCCGTAAGGGTTAAGGCAGTAATTAATGCTCCTGTGCCAACATTTTTCAGTGTTTGAGGAGATACTTTATCAATTCTATCATTATCGGTGTGATAAAACTGATCGGTAAAGTGCCATAGTAGGAGGCCAGGTATATCATTTCGAAGGAATGGTACATGATCGCTACCACCTTCATATGGGTTTACATTTACAGTCCAATTTTTGGCTTGGCCTTGCTCAATAAATCGGTTTAACACAAAGTCATTGAAGTAATGCGGCATCATATCCTCTTTAGAAAGTATGCGACCACCCCATTCGGTGTGCTTTTCGTTTCCTCGAACCCAGATAGCGCCTGGATCAGGCATCTTTTCTATTAAAAATGAACCCCCTGTTTTCTCAGTGTCTTCGCCTACCATGTCTAAACTCATGCCCCATTTAATCGTTTCAGCACGAACACTATCTTCTTCAATAAAACGACGTGTGGATATGATTTCATCCCCAAACAAATAAGTGATAGTTCGTTCTGGGTTGATTTTTCCATCGGCAAAAAGACGAGCACTTGTGAGGGCTACTTCGGTTAAGGCTCCAACTCCAGAGGCATTATCATTTGCACCGGGTTCTTGCACATGAGCACTAAATACAAACCGATCATCTGGATGTGTACTTCCTTTGAGTTCTGCAACAACGGTTAATTCAGTAGAAGGATAAATGTTGGTGGTGATATCTACCGTGATCTGGTCATCGCCATTTTCTATACTTTTAAGTAGAGCTTCTTTAGCAGCATATGATAGTAGAATACCGAATGAACGAGATTGCTCATCTAAGGTTATTCCTGAGAATTGAATTGAAGTTTGGTTTACTTCAGGATTAGTATAGCTCGGCATTCTGTAGGCCAAAACACCAGCTGCACCACGTTTGAGAACAGCTTCGTTAAAGAGATAGCGTACCGAGGTTTCCCCAAAAACTACTTTGCCTTTTATGTCTTGATCGAAGTTGAGTTCACGTCCACTACCAACATTAACCACTTCATAAGTTTCGGGATTCCCTGTACTGTATGAGTTGATGGCAATCATATTTCGATTCGTTTCGAAATTGAGAATCTCAGTTCCATCTTCAAGGGATAATGAGGCACCTACGGGTTCCCACGTTTGGCGTTCTAGAGGGCGCTCTTCAATTCTATAAGTAAGGCGATCATCTTCTTCAGCAACATCTTCATTAACGAAACCCGCGCTTTGTAATTCTTTCTCTACATAAAAGATAGATTTGTTGAACCCTTCGTTTCCTACTACTCTGAAAAACTGCTCTACGTAAGCTACTGTTTGGAGTGCCTGACTTTCATCAAATTCCTGATCTATAATCGTGAAGTAAGGCTCAATGATAGGGTGGTGAGGGGAGGTGTTTTTTTTGCTACAAGTTGTGAGTAGAAATATTCCAAGTGGCAGTAAATACAGTAGGTTCTTGTTCATAGGATTATATGGATTAGAAATGTGCCAATGTTAAGATGCTTAAGTATATGGATATCCATTTAAAATATGATGAAATAAAAAAAGCGACTCCGAAGGGGAGTCGCTTTTGAAATCATTAGATAAAAATAGATCTAATACTATTGACCGTCGGTAATGGCTTTATGTTTGTTTAAGCCAGGAGTACGGTTTAAGAACTCTTCATATAGTTCAATGTGACGGCTCGTCATTGGAACTTGGTACCCATCAATGAATACATCAACGATTTGAGTAGCTGTTTCGAAAGGATCACCGGTTGCGATGAATAAGTTTGCTTTCTTACCTACTTCAATAGAACCAATTTGATCACCTACGCCCATAATTTCGGCAGCATTAATGGTGATTGCTTTAAGAGCTTCTTCACGGCCCATTCCATAAGCAGCGGCAAAACCAGCGTGGTATGGAAGGTTACGAGAATTCTCAGTGTCGTTTGAACGAATGGCTACTTTAACACCAGCTTTCTGCATAACACCAGGGTTACGGTATGCTGAATCGTAAGCATCAGATTGACGAGTTGGGATAGATTGCACAGGACCTGTGATAACAGGGATGCCTGCTTTTGCAATCTCATCAGCAACTCTCCAGCCTTCAGATACGCCAGTGAATACTACTTTTTCGTAGCCACGATCTTTAACCCAGTCGATAGCCGCAAGGATGTCTTTAGCTGCATCAACTTCGATATAAAGATTTAATTCGCCGTTAACTACTTTAGCAAGAGCTTCCATTTCTGGGTAGTAACGCGCTTCAGGAGTATTCTGAATTTTAGCATAAAGCTCAGCCTTATCCCAAGTGTCATTCAAGGTTTCGAGTGCCTTTTCCTGAGCTTTTTTAAGCTCTTCAGGCGAACGACGTCTCCATCCGCGATTAGCAGAAGAAGGGAAATTCATTACAATACCTTTTGAACCAGCAAACATTTGATCTGGAGTATACCCAAACAAATTAATGGTTGCTGCGGTACCAGGTAATAACCCACCTGATGGCATAGTTAGAGCTGTTGTAACACCACTTACACGCGTAACAGGAATTGCTACTGAATTAGGGTTTACAGCCGTTAATGCCTGCATTTGTGGAGTGATATTTCCAAATTCACGGAAATCTTTTGCTTCAGCAATACTGCCAATTTCACTTAAACCAAGTTGAGTACCCGAATCAATCATTCCTGGGTAAATCTCTTGGCCGTTGTAATTGATTACTTCGGCATCACTTGGAATGTTAATATTAGCTCCAACCGCTTCAATAATACCGTTGTTGATTACAATAGTACCATTTTCGATAACACCATTGGTAACGGTGTAAATCTTAGCATTGGTAAGGGCAAATTTAGCACCTCTTGCTTTCCTCACTACATCTTGTCCGATTTGCCCAAATGTGAGCAACGGAATAAAGGTGAGTACAAAAACTATGGATAAAAACTTTTTCATATCAGTTCCTATTTATTGTTAAAGAGGTCGTAGAAATTCACCACTTCAGCATCTTCCATGCATCTGTGTTGTGAGTGCGCATCAAAAATCTGAACCGTTTCAATAGTAGATTCAGGATCGATGTAGATACGTTGATCTTTCACGTCATTATCACGATCGAAATACTTCACACCGTCAACAAATGTCATTACTGGAATAGCGTAAGTTGATAGTGGGTGGCCTTCAAAGATTGCGATATCACCATCTTTGCCTTCTTCGATAGATCCAACACGATGGTCGATGCCTAACTGCTTAGCTGGGTTGATTGTGATAAGAGCAAGAGCTTCGTTATCGCTTAACTGACCATACTTTTGAGTTTTAGCAGCTTCGTGGAAAAGGTGACGAATAAGTTCACCAGAATCTGAGTTAATGGAAGTATTAACACCATTCTTAGTTAGAATAGCAGCGTTGTATGCAGTAGAGTAGTATACCTCAAGTTTGTATGCCCACCAATCAGCGAATACCGATGCACCTGCACCAAATTCAGCTAATTCAGGAGCTACTTTGTAAGCTTCGTTGGCATGCTGAAAAGTTAACTTCTCGATACCAAAATCACTAAATACTTTAAGTAGCATGTAGATTTCGTCGGCTCTATAAGAGTGACAGTGTACTAGAATTTCACCTTCAAGGATATCAACAAGTGTCTCCATTCTGAGGTTATATTCAGGAGCTACTTTCTTAGAGCTTTTATCCTTGCGGTAAGCATCCCACTTCTTTTTGTAAACAAGAGCTTCAGAGAATGAATTACGAAGCATTGCTTCAACACCCATTCTACTTTGAGGTTGTATTCCACGAGCTCTACCGCCACGCGTTGGGTTTTCACCTAGCGCAAACTTGATAGTTCTTGGAGCGCCTTCAAAACGTAGATCGTCGGGGTTGGTAGAACCGTAACGAAGTTTTAGCGTTTCATTTTGGCCGCCAATTACGTTGGCAGAACCATGCATTAGGTGAATCGAAGTTACACCACCTGCAAGTGCTCGGTAAATGGAAACATCCATTGGGTTCACTACATCTTCCATGGTTACTTCGGCAGTAACTTGGCTAGTTCCTTCGTTAATTGAAGTACCTGCAATGTGAGAGTGAGCATCAAGGATACCCGGCATTACAAACTTCCCAGTAGCATCTACTTCTTCAACGCCACGTGGAGTTTTAATACTCTTTCCAATTTTATCAATTTTTCCATCACGGATTAAAACGTCCGTGTTCTCTAAAGTACCGTTGGTGATTGTAATCACCGTAGCATTTTTAATAAGTACATCGCCTTTCTTAACCTGAGCTTGAACTACAGAAGTTACAAGCAGGACGAATGCGATCAATAATGTGCTTTTCTTCATGTTAAGTGCTTTCATCTTATTTAGCCTCATCTTTTGTAGCTCGGAGAGGGAAAGAAACGTTGAATTGCTCAACGGTTGCTTCGCCATCAAATTCGTTGCCAGTTACGGGGCCGCTTACTAATACTAATACTGATTGGCCACCAGCGTCGATGCTGAATTCAAAATTTAATTCACCATCTCTGAAGCTGATATTTTGCATATCATTATCAGGGCTTCCGTCGTTGCTGGTTAAAGTACCCGCTAAGAAGCCATCTTCCATACGGATAATCATCTTACCACCTTGCTCACCTTCTGGCGACATTACTGTGTACGACCATGTTCCAACAATCGCTTCAGCATTTGCAGGAGCTGCGTTTTCGCCATTCGCTTTCTTTTCTTTGACTTCGAAATCGAATTTATCGCCATCAACGAATACGTATTTCACTTGAGAGTCATCTGCGAAGTACGCCCCTTTTGTGATTACAGCATTACCAAGTTTTCCTTTCTCAAGACTACCAGTAATGGTGTTGATGCCCAATAGTTCAGCAGCGTCGATAGTAAGAGCCGCTAGAAGATCATCTTCGGTCATTCCGTAATCTAGAAGCGTTTTTAAGTTCTTTTTGATTTTACCTGCAGAAGCATCGATGGTTGAGAAACCAAATTTAACGCCTGCTTTTTTCATTTCAGCATATTGCGTTAGATATCTTTTGTAGAACTCCATGCGGCGCTCTTCAAGTTGCTTTACTTCTTCGGTTTGATCTTCTTCTTTAGCTTCTTTTGGCTCTTCAGGAAGCTCTAAAGACATGAACACTTGAGTTCCGCTATTCTTAATAGCATCCACTAAATCCCAACCTTGTTGAAGGTTACCAATTACTAAGTTGAAGCCTAATTCGTTTTTCAAGCGGATGGCTCTACGTGCTTCAAGAGCGGTGTTCGCGTTGTAGAAAATTGGCTTTTGCTTAGCAACAACAGGATAGAAAGCTTCAAGTGTACGATCGCGGGTTGGGCGTTCCATACCCGCTGGACCACTTGCATACATCTCTGAATGTTGTTTAGACAGCTCTGCATTACGGTACAAGTTTCTAAACTTCGCCATAATACCTAAGGTGTTACCTGGGTAAGCACCTGGAGCGCCTGCAAATTGAGTGTAAAGCGATACATCTTCTTGAAGAAGCATTAAATCTGCATGTTCTTTCTCAGTAAGAAGTAAAAGAGCACCAGATCCTGGTAACATTCTACCATAAGGTACAGTGTGAGAAACTGTGAATCCGAGTTTACGCATACTGCTGATGCTTGCATCATCGATTACGATTTGATCAACAACATGCTTCTCTGGAGTGATACCAGCATATTCATTTGGAGGATCTGGTGTAAATAAATTTCTTGGGCGTTCTGGCTGCTCAGGGCGTTTTGCTCCTGTATATGCCATGCCATCTATAAACCCTGGGTATACAAATAAATCCGTTCCATCTATAATTTCAGCATATGCTGGTATGTTTACATTTTTACCGACAGCGCTAATCAGTCCATTCTCTATTACGATTGTTCCACCTTCTATAACATTGCCCGGTGCTTGTACAATAGTTGCATTTTGAATTGCATAAGTTCGGGTTGCTGGAGACTCAGCTGTAGGATCGCTCTGCGCATTTACATTTGCAGAAAGAAACAGCATAGGAAGAATCAATAACAGAGGAAAAAAGGTTTTCCGTAGTTTTTTCATTCTATAATGTTTGAGTTAATTGTGAGTTGCAGGTCAATATATACTATTGGCTTAGGGTTTGCCAATATCTTATTAGTGATAATTAGTAAAAAGACGTTTCTAATTAGCTTAAAAAAGAAAAGCCTTTCACCACATTCACATAATTTTAGAATGCACTGAAAGACTTTCTTAAGTAATACAGGGTTGACGTTTATTTGCCCGAAACCACTACTGCTAGGTGTTTTCCGGTAGGGTGAACGGTTAAGCGAGTAATCTCTGAAAGACCCCATTGTTTTAAATCATGAAATTCCATCCAACCCGTCGACTCTTTAGTATGGTACATATAAAGCTTTGAGTCTTTACCCATAAGGATACGATCGCTATCTAACCAAGCCATATCTTGAGAGCCTTTGAGCGTTTCAGTAATCAATGTAGCATTTCCAGTAGAAGGGTTATAGGCTTTGATTAGCCATTCATCGCCTTTCGATTGATCCATAAAACTAAAATGGTCGGTATTTGGAATTTTATGGATTGATCGACCTGGGCGTTCAAATAAAACGGTGCTAATGCCAGAGCTGATGTCATTTTTTTGGAGGGTTGCTGGATCACCCAATACAAATGAAACTAGGACATCGGCATTATACCAAGCATAATATCCTATTTTAAGTTCGGGCACGATTACTTCAGGTTTCCCTCCTTTGATAGGGTATCGGTATAGGCGTTGTAAGCCATCAGGATCTAATCTTACCGCACTGATGTGTTTGCCTGATGGCATCAATACTGGTGAATACTCACCGCCTTCAGTGTCGGATAGCCAACGCTTTGTGGCCGTTGATAGGTCGTACCATAAAATATCGGTTTGGTCCCCACGAGTGGAAGCAAATAGAAGACCTTTGCCATCCGCGGTGAATGACGGTTGGTTATCATAGCCATCGTTGTCGGATACATTCCGGGGATTCATCAGTGTATATTCACCATCCATAAGCTCAATATCAAAAAGATACACTTCTGTACTTGTTTGAGCATAGCTAGGTTGTATCAGTAATACTGACGCGAATACAAGGGCAATAAAGAGGGGTGTTTTCTTCATGATTGTATGGGTTTCATTCTAGAAAATGGATATCCGTTACAGCCTGTTTTAGGAGCTTCACGGTTAATATTTTTAACACTCTTGATACTGTCGGGCGAGGATGCATTGTAAGCACTTATGCAAAAACCCCATTGGAATGGTTGCATATCCTCGAAGTTGACCCAATCGATGCGGGTATATAATTCAGGATCGTACTTATTGTTAGCGTCGTTTTGCGCTATCAGGAATTGTTGGTCATTATTTATCTCAACGATATGATATATGCTATTGGGCTGCATAGTAAAAGCATGATTCGTGATTTCATATCTAATTCCATAATCGTCTTCAAAGTTTCCAAGAATTTGATCAGGTAGAGATTGAGGTGTTGAACAACTCAAAAACAATAGAGCTAGGATAGTACATGATAGAGGCAATATTTTCATGCCTTAAAGTATAAAAATGGCGCTATAAAAAAAGTATAGTTGGGATAGATATTTGCGCCCTAATAAATTAAGCTAAATGGTAGGGTTCCGAATTGAAGTGTTTTGTGGTATGTGTATGATTAATCTATGTTTAATTTGAATCCATACACGTTCAGTTGGCCTTGTTGAAAATCAATATCTGGGAATCGGGAGAACCCCATTCGTTCGTACATGCCCCACGCTACTTTCATGAATTCAGTAGAGTGGATGATGAGTTGTTGGTTGCCATCCACTTTAGTTTGATCGATGCATTTTTGAATGAGAGCTTTTCCAACACCCATACCACGAGTTTCAGGTAAAACAGCGAGCAATCGAAAACCAGAGGCTTGAGGTATGGTGGTTACTAAACCTGGCGCTCCATAATCTTTTAAACGGCGCATGTAAACCACACCACCAAGTACTTTATCGGTACTAGAAAGGGCAACAAATATAGAGATGGACTCTTTCTGGGTTAATTCACCTACATTTTGGAGCATTTGATAATAACCCGGTTTCTCATCCGGTTGGGGAAACCCTTCTAAAGAGCTATATACATCCACCATGATGGCCCCAAGAGCTTGATGTTCTTCCGGCTGAGCTTCGCGAATGATAAAGGATGATTTAGACATCTTGTCTCAATATGAGTAAAAGGTATTCCCCAATATAAATCTTCTATTCTGTAGTAGAAGCTTCAGGTAAAAGTTGAGGAGTTTCTGATTTTTCATCTAAGATAAAACCCCAGCGTGTTAATACCTCACCTTCCATATCAAAATCACGATACTCATCTGGGATAAGAATAGGGAGGCCATATATAACAGGGAAAAAGCGATTGCACTCAGGGCATGTCATTAGCGCCTCAAGAATTTCGTCTTCTTGCTCAGTAAATATTTGAACTTCTAAATCCGATTTATCTATTGGGCAGCATAGTTTTTTAAGGAGTTGTTTTTGCATAATAATTATATGTGTTTTAGTGCTTTTTGATAAGCTTCAGCTGCTTTTTTAGGATTTTCTGCGTTTAAAATACCCGAAATTACCGCAATCCCATCCGCACCACATCCCATCAGGCTTGATGCGTTGTTTGGAGTGATACCACCAGAAACGAAAATGGGTAAGGATGAATAAAGTCGGGCAAAGGCCACATTATCTGGATTAACAATTTCACAAGTATCTACAGATGAAGAGGGGAACATGGAGCAGAACGATATATAATCGACTTCTAAATTTTGAACCGCTCTAATTTTTTTACGGTCGTTTCCACAGGTAATTCCTACATAAAATGTTCTGGGTATTTGAAGTCGTATAGATTTTATATCTGCTGGAATTTCATCAAAATGAACGCCAGCTAGCTCAGTTTCGCGCATGAGTTCCCATTCATTATTGATGAGAACAGGTACGTTATAGGAATTCGCTAATTCTAGAAGCTGATTGATAAATGCTACTTTGCTAGCTTGATCATAAGACTCAGGCCAGTTATTCCAAATCTGTAATACATTAACACCACCTTCTAAAGCTTGCCTAGTGTTTTCAAAGAGTACATCCGTTTCCATTTGAGGGTCTACAACCAAGTAGATGCCTTTCGGAAATTCAGTCATTTTAAGTGAGTTTGTTTGTTAATGCCTTGAAGAAAGCTTCCCAATAAGGATCTTTTCCATCAAATTGGAAAGGCACTTTCTCTTCGTTTTCAATGATATATTTCTCGGTAGGCGCGTTTTTGAAATAGCCAACACATTGAGCTGCTATACCAGCATCTGCTAAATTATGAATAAGAGCATCTTCACAACTAGGTGCTGTAGCGATGATCATCGATCCCGCACCTACACTAAAACGCGGGTCGATTTCAAAGACTTCACATACTTTTGCCGTAACCCCATGAATAGGGAGTAGTTCATTATCTACGATGAAGCCACAATTTGCCGCCGTCGCCATTTCATCAATAGCCCCTAGAATTCCACCTTCAGTAGCATCGTGCATTGCTCTTAGCTCCACCTTTGGCGCAAGGGTAGAGGCAGCAATTTGTGCTTCTTGCAATACCGATGTTCGAAAGAAATTGTCTTGAGCTTCATGAAGTAGTGCTTCACCGATGTGTTCTTTCACTGTATGGGGAAAGCTTTTAGCAAGTATGGAGGAGGCCGTCATAGCAGCTTGCTTAGTTACAATAATTGCGTCCCCACCTGAAACTCCAGCACTGCTAATGATTCGTTCAAGGGGTGCTTTTAGAAACATGGTTCCACCACCAGCAATGGTAGAGTTTTGCCCAGGAATCTGCCCCGTATGTCCACCCGTTATTGCTACACCAACGTCACTACAGAATTCGTGTATATAACCCCAGTAGGTTTTAAAATCATCTTTCGATAACTCCGGCGGTAGATTTAAAGTGAATTGAGCAAATTGAGGAGCATGGCCACTTGTAGCCATATCATTCACCAATAATTGCACAGATAACCATGCCGATTCTTTTAAGCCTAATGAGGGAATGAGGGATAGCGGATCACTAGATACTACCAAACCTTGTCCGCTACCTAAATCAATCACAGAAGTATCTACACCAAATTTTGGTCCTTGTAGTACCTCTTTGCGTTGCTTACCAAATTTACCTTCGAAGAGATCGTCGAAGATAGAAAGGGCAACTTTTCCAGATTGATCTACAAAAGCACTCATTAGTCTACATCGGTTAGTTTCACATAAAGAGAAAAGAAATCACCTACTGGGAGTCCCCATTGTTGAACAGGGAACCATTTTGGTAAGCCCGTTGAGGTCCATTCAATAGTGTAGTTGCGCCCTTCAAGAGCTTTGTGAATAGTGCTTATGAGGGTTTTAGGAGTGTAGAAATTGGCCGTTTCATAGTAAGCGTTTTTACCAAAAGCTTGCTGAACTCTGCGACGTACTAACTTGGGAGTATTTTTATTCATGATCCCAAACAACACTCCATATTTACCTACTCGAACAGCTTCTTGTATCACTTTAATAGGGTCTTTGTAGTAGGCAAAGGTGGCAACAAAAGCGAGTGCATCAAAACTATGATCTTTGAAGGGCATGTGATGTGAATCGGCCCAAACTAAGTCGCCATCAAAGAGTTTCACAGCATGTGAAAGCATAAAAGGGGAGATGTCGGCGCCCATGGCTTCAATTCCGATGTTATGCCACCATCGAGTGAAACGGGTGGTGCCACAACCATATTCCAATAAAGTTTTTACTCGTTCATCTTTGGTGAGTAACTCCCCAAGCACTTTCTTTTGCCAAACTTCGGCTCTTTTATAAGGTCCTTCATAATAATCTTCATACACATCGGTGTGCTCTCGATTAAAGAACCATTCGTCGCGTCCTTTCCATTTTTGAACCTTCTTGGTGGTTAACCCAAATTGCTTTTTCTCTAAGTTGCTCATTCGTGCAGATGAAATATTTTAAATTGAGCAAAAGGGTGGGCGAGATGTACAACTTCACAGAATAGAAGTGTTTTTTTAGCCTACGCTGGCATTATCCAGATCAGGTTATGGGTGTAATCTCAGCCTAACAAATGTTAAGCACCCCTTGCATGCCAAAGGTAGAAAAAAAGAATGGAAGGCGAAATAATGATCACCTTCCATTCCAGAATACACGTTAAGTTTTACATGTTAAATCATGCGTTAATCCATGATTATTGCAGGTAAGCCTAATTGTTTATACATGCGATTATATTCACTCATCTCATTGTTTATAATAGCATCACGTTCGCGTTCATACACTTTCCAATCAGCTTGTAAGTCAGCCAATCGTTCTTTTGCACCAAGAGTTACGGTAGGATCGGCAGCATCTACATATCCTTTTAGGTGAATAAACTTAGCATTGAGCTGATTGTGATAGTTAATCACATCTTGAAAAGTCTTTTGTTTAGGTTGAATGAGGTGCTGTTCCCAGCTATCAATTCGCTTAATTAAAGCTTCACCTTTGGCTAATAATTCTTCAGCGCCTGAGTGGTCTTTGAGCAACTTAGCATAGGTTTCAAGCTGTGCTTTTGCAGAACGCATTTGATTTACAGAAGTATGAATATCCGTAACCGCATCGGCGATTTCAGCTAGAACACGTTGTTGCTCTCTGTAATCCGCAGGATTGGTATCAATATTAGGGTTAGGAAGTACTGTAACCTTAGTTTCCGAGGTCTTTCCATCTTGAGTGAGTCGTAGGGTATACGTGCCCGGAGCTACGCGAGCACCGTTGTAATCACCTAAAACGAATACTCCTTCTACACCCGGTAATGATTCTCTATGGAAGTTCCATGTAAATCGGTTATACCCTTTTTTAGCAGGAAGTAGAGGGTCTTTCGAAGGACCACCCGTCCATGTTTTAGTTTCAGTATCCGCTTTATTGCTATATGAACGAATTACTGTACTTCCATCTAACACTTCCAAAGTAAGTTCAGTGCTGTCGGTTACTTCTGGAAGGTAATAGTCCATCGTTACCCCTTGAGGAGGATTATGACCAATAAGTGGACTTCGGCTAGCTCCATTAAAGAACAAATAAGTGTCTTTTGGTTTGAAGATAGCTAGCTCATCACTTTTAGCTTTAAAGTTTTGAAGGGCTGCCACATCATCTAAGATCCAGAAAGAACGTCCTGCAGTTGCAGCAACAAGGTCATTATCTTGGAATTTTAAATCGTTAATAGGCACAACAGGAAGGTTTAACTGAAAACGCTCCCATTTTTTGCCATCATTTAGCGATACATATAAACCTGTTTCGGTACCAGCGTACAGTAAACCTTTTCGCTTAGGATCTTCACGAACAACACGGGTGAATGTGTGCTCATCTTCAATTCCATCTACAATTTTCTTCCATGATTTACCATAGTTATCTGTTTTGTAGATGTAATTGCTCAGGTCCATAGCTTTGTAGTTCATCATCACCATGTAAGCCGTTGCAGGGTCATGTGGTGAAACTTCGATGCTATTCACAATGCCTTCAGGCATTCCTTTAGGGGTGATGTTCGTCCAGTTTGTCCCGCCATCTCTGGTGATATGCACCAAACCATCATCGGTACCTACATAGAGTACTCCTTCTTCATGGGGTGATTCCACCAAGTACATAATGGTGTTGTAATTTTCACCACCTGCACCTTCGTTCGTAAATGGTCCACCACCAGGTCCTTGCTTCGACTTGTCGTTTCGTGTTAAATCAGGGCTGATTACTTCCCAGCTATCGCCTTCGTTGGTAGTTTTGAATACTACATTACCTACATGGTAAATAGTACTAGGATCATGTGGAGAACTGATAATTGGAGCATTCCAGTTGTATCTGTACTTGAAGTCTTTAGGCACTATACCTAAACCCAATTCAGCATATTCTTTAATAGGCTTTTCTTGTTTAGAGGCTTCCATCCACTTGCCAATGATACCTTGGTAACATCCTCCATAAACAACAACAGGGTTATCAGGATCGAAGGCGGCATATGCACTTTCACAACCTGCTACCGATTCCCAATCTTTCCAGTCGATGCCACCATCTGTGGTACGGCTTGCAATGCGAATCGCTGAGTTATCTTGCTGCCCACCATATACATTGTATGGCACCAAGTTGTCGGTATTAACACGATAAAACTGTGCTGTTGGTTGATTTTGTTGGGTGCTCCACGAACGGGCACCATCCAAAGAAACATTGCCACCACCATCGTTGGCGTGAACCATTTTTTGGTTGTCGGTAGGATTGATCCACATGTCATGCGTATCACCATGTGGTACCGGTACATTTGTGAAGGTTACCCCACCATCTATAGATTTATTAGTCGGTGCATTAAGTACATACACTACATTTTCATCCTGTGGATCGGCAAAAATCTCCATGTAGTACCACGAACGAGTTACGTTATTGCGATCTTTGTTCACTAGTTTCCACGACATTCCAGCATTGTCTGAACGATACACACCCGCCTCATCATCTTTGGCTTCAATCACAGCATATACTCTGTTTGGATTAGCTCGAGATACAGAGATACCAGCCTTACCCATTACTTTTGGAAGTCCGTTTTTAAGCTGCTTCCAAGTATCACCACCGTCGGTTGATTTATAAAAGCCCGACTTTTCGCCACCTGATACCATCGTCCATGGATAGCGACGGTGTTCCCACATAGCTGCGTATAAAATAAGTGGGTTTGTCATATCCATAGACAGTGCTACAGCACCCGTATTCTCATCTACATAATGCACTTTCTCCCAAGTTTCTCCACCATCCATGGTTCTGAAAATACCTCGTTCTTCATTTGGGCCATATTGCGCTCCTTGGCCTGATACAAAAATGATATCCGGATTCGTAGGGTGGATGATTACATCCGAGATGTGGCGAGTTTTATCTAAACCAATATGCTTCCAAGTTTTGCCAGCGTCGGTAGATTTATAAACGCCGTCACCCATTGAAGTCATTACACCACGTGCAGCATGCTCACCCATTCCTACAACAACGATGTTAGGATTGCTTTCAGATACTCCGATAGCACCTACCGATCCAGTTTTGAAGTATCCATCTGATATGTTTTTCCAGGTATTACCCGCATTAACCGTCTTCCAAACTCCACCTCCAGTGGTTCCCATATAATAGGTGAGCGGCTGGTCTACAACGCCAGCAACGGCAACACTTCTACCTCCACGAAATGGACCGATATTCCGCCATTTCAATCCGTTAAAATGTTTCTCGTTCAGTACAATATCTGAACTATTCTTCTTATTGGTTTTCTTTTGAGCTTGGGCCACTAAAGGCACCATCAAGAAAACCAGTAATAGTAGTTTAGTAATCTTCATAGTAGTTGTTTTTGAATTATCCATTGCCCCGAGCAATGGTCCCTAATTTAGTTAGCTATATAAGTGCTTGGGAGAATAGCATTTAATGTATATGAAACGAATTGGATATGCTTGTAAGAAAATGTAATAGGCCTATCAGTAATTTATATTGTAAGCCATTGATTCATTTTCTTTTATCAAAATATAGACGCAAATAAATGGAAGCGATAGAGATCAAGTCTTTAAGAAATTTGTAAGAATACAGTGCTTCTTTATAGTGTAAAACTTTATTGATCTTTTAACTAAACTGTTTGGCTTACGTCCTATATTCGGATAACATTTTTAATTAAATAATGAGTAATGAATAATCAGATTAAAAAACTATTAGTCTTGATAGGGGTTGTAGGTCTTATAGGAGCCTGTTCACAAAATAAACAAGCAGATTTTACTGTGAACTATGAGAAGATGACCTTAGATAATGGGTTAGAAGTAATCTTTCATAAAGATGAATCAGATCCAGTAACAGCTGTAGCTTTAACATTTCATGTTGGTTCAGCAAGAGAAAAAGAGGGTAAAACGGGTTTCGCTCACTTATTTGAGCATTTACTATTCCTAGAATCGGAAAACCTTGGTAAAGGTGGCTTAGACAAAATGAGTAGCCGAATTGGTGGCTCCGGTGCCAACGGGTCTACCAGCCGAGATCGAACCAATTACTTCCAAACGGTGCCAAATGATGCCCTTGAGAAAATGATATGGGCGGAAGCCGACAAACTGGGTTACTTCATTAACACAGTAACCGAAGAAGTGGTTGCAAAAGAAAAGCAGGTAGTAAAAAATGAGAAGCGCCAAGGCGTAGATAACCAACCATACGGCCACGTAAATTACGTAGTGGGTAAAAATTTATACCCTGAAAGTCATCCGTATAATTGGCAAGTGATTGGATCTCTCGAAGATCTTCAGAATGCTACCCTTGCGGATGTAAAGGAGTTTTATAGAAAGTGGTATGTACCGAACAACGCTACCTTAGTTATAGCCGGTGACTTCGATGTTGCACAGGCAAAAGAATGGGTGCATAAGTACTTCGATGAAATCCCAAGAGGTGAAGAAATTACGCCACTTCCTAAGCAACCAGTAACACTTACTGAAACTAAAGAGCTGTATTACGAGGATAACTTTGCTCGATTACCAGAATTCAGAATGGTATGGCCAACGGTTGAACAATATCATCCTGATACATATGCCTTAGATGTGCTAACGCAGTTTTTAGTAGACGGTAAAACAGCACCGTTTAATCAGGTACTTGTTGAAGACAAACAGCTTACATCCAATGTGTTCATGTTTAGCCAGAATAGTGAAATTGCTGGCGAGACGGCTCTCATTGTGCGTGCATACCCAAACACAGATTTAGATGAGGTGAAAATAGCGGTTCAAGAAGCATTTAATAAGTTTGAAGAAGAAGGAATTTCCGATAAAGATCTTAAGCGAATTAAAGCGGGTATTGAAACGCAATTCTATAACGGATTATCAAGTGTACTAGGTAAAGCCTTCCAACTAGCACAGTATAATATTTTTGCAGGCGACCCAGGATACATTAACAAAGATATCGAATATGTATTAGCGGTAACTAAAGAAGATGTAATGACGGTGTATGAAAAATACATCAAAGGGAAAAATTATGTAGCCACTAGTTTCGTGCCTAAAGGCCAGAAGGAGTTGATAGTGGAAGGTTCTGTACCTGCTGAGGTTGTAGAAGAAAAGATTGTTCAAGGTGCAGCCAACGAACAGTTTACACTACCAGCAAGCAGTGAGTATGAAAAAACTCCTTCTAGCTTCGACCGTTCTGTTGAACCACCTTATGGTGACAATCCAGATGTGAAAGTACCAGATGTTTGGAATACTACTCTATCGAATGGCTTAGCCGTTCACGGTATCGAAAATAATGAGCTTCCAATCGTTCAATTTAGGCTAGAAATTGATGGTGGGCTAATGCTAGAAGACCCGTCAAAAACAGGTGTTTCCAACTTGATGGCGGAGTTAATGAATAAAGGAACGGCAAATAAAACTCCAGCTGAGTTAGAAGAAGCCATAAACTTATTAGGTGCAACTATTCGCGTTAGTGGAGGCAAAGAAGCTATCACAATTTCTGGAACTACTCTGACAAGAAATTATGATGCCACCATGCAACTAGTAGAAGAGATGCTTCTAGAGCCTCGTTGGGATGAAACAGAATTCGATCTCGCTAAACAAAGCGTATTAAGTAATATTGCTCAGCAAAGTGCGAATCCAAACAGTATTGCAGCGAGTGTATATAACAAGTTGTTATTCGGTGAAGGACATATCATGTCGTATGATGCCAATGGGACGACCGAGAGCGTGGAATCTATTACACTCGATGATTTAAAAGCATACTACAATAATTATATCTCCCCATCAGTGGCAGATTTCATGGTAGTGGGCGATGTTAATAAATCAGAAGCGGTAGCTCCATTATCATCAATTGAAGAAAAGTGGGCGAGTAAAGAAGTTGAAATCCCAACTTTTACAGCGATGAGCAAGCCTGATCAATCAAAGGTGTATTTTTACGATGTACCAAATGCTAAGCAGTCGGTAATTAGATTTGGTTACTTAGCGATGCCAGAAACGCACGATGATTACTACAAAGCTACCGTGATGAATTACATCTTAGGTGGTGGTGGTTTTGCATCACGCTTAACGCAAGAGCTTCGTGAGGGTAAAGGATACACGTACGGAATTGGTTCTGGATTCAACGGAAGCAAAAACGCAGGTGCATTTGTGATTTCAAGTGGGGTACGTACCAACGTAACTTATGAGTCGGCAGCCGCAGTTAAAGAAATCCTTGAAAACTATCCGAATACTTTCAGTGATAAAGACCTAGAGACCACGAAAAGCTTCTTGCTGAAAAGTAATGCACGCCGTTTCGAAACACTAGGTGCAAAGCTGAATATGTTAGATGACATCAGTGAGTACGGTTGGGAAGCAGATTATGTAAGTGAGCGTGAAGAAATAGTGAAGAACATCACTAAAGAAGAAATCAGTGAACTTGCTAAAAAGTATGCGAATCCAAACCAGATGATCTATGTGGTTGTAGGAGATGCGAAAACGCAATTTGATCGTTTAGAGCGATTAGGTTTTGGGGAACCCATACTCATAACCAATCAGTTTAAAGAAGGTAACTAAAGAACGAAGCCCCATTTTTATGGGGCTTTTTTTTGACCATTAATCTGCCAATATACTTCTTCAATTTACTATAGAATGCCTATCTTAGCGGCTTAAATAAACCCCAATAGTTAAGAAGAAAGCACGCATGGAGTCACTCGACAACTCGGTTCAACAAAAAATTAATGAATGGCTAACAGGTAGTTACGATGATGTGACAAAAGCCGAAATTAAAGAGCTTGTTGAAGCTGGAAAAGGTGAAGAGTTGACGGATGCATTTTATAAAGACCTGGAATTCGGTACAGGTGGCTTGAGAGGAATAATGGGAGTAGGCTCCAATCGCGTAAATAAATATACTTTTGGTATGGCTACGCAAGGGTTTAGTAATTTTTTGAAGAAGACCTACGCAGGCCAAAAGATTAAAGTAGCTATAGCTCACGATTGCCGGAATAACTCAGATACCTTAGCAAAAGTAGTAGCCGATGTATTCTCAGCAAATGGTATTGAAGTATATTTCTTTGAAGGACTTCGTCCAACCCCTGAGCTATCATATGCTGTTCGAAAATTAGAATGCCAGGGTGGGGTAGTACTTACGGCTTCACATAACCCAAAAGAATATAACGGTTTTAAAGCCTATGGTGCCGATGGTGGACAGTTAGTTGCACCCTTCGATGCCGCAGTTATGCAAGAAGTTCAGAAAATATCATCTATTGATGATGTAAACTTCGATGGCGATGAGAACCTTATTCATAGTATTGGTGAAGAAATTGATAATCAGTTCCTAGATGAGCTAGAAGCACTATCGGTTTCAAAAGAAGCTATTGCTCGCCAGAAAGATTTAGCGATTGTTTTCTCTCCTATACACGGAACAGCAAGTGTGTTAATGCCACCAGCTTTAAAACGCTATGGCTTCGAGAATGTGCATCTTGTGGAAGAACAAATGGTTGTTGATGGGAACTTCCCAACAGTGGTGTATCCAAACCCAGAAGAGCAGGATGCCCTATCTATGGCAATTGAGAAGGCAAAAGCATTGGATGCCGACCTTGTGATGGCTACAGATCCTGATGCCGACAGGGTAGGAATTGCTGTTAAAGATGATTCAGACGAATGGATTTTATTAAATGGTAATCAGACCGGTACGCTCATTATCAATTACATGCTTACGGCATGGAAAAATGCAGGGAAACTCAACGGGAATCAGTACATCGTAAAAACCATCGTAACGTCATATCTCATTGATCGCATCGCAAAATCATATGGGGTTGATTGCTACAATACACTCACGGGATTTAAATACATCGGTGAGTTGATGACTAATTTTGAAGGGGAGAAAGAGTTTATTGCCGGCGGTGAGGAAAGCTATGGCTATCTTATTGGTGAACATGTGAGAGATAAAGATGCCATCGTTTCAGGAGTCATTATTGCTGAAATGGCCGCATACTATAAAGATCAAGGAAGCTCCCTTTATGAAGCCCTTCTAGATATGTATGTAGAACACGGCTTGTTCCAAGAGAAACTGATTTCAATAATCAAAAAAGGAAAATCAGGGGCTGAAGAAATTCAGCAAATGATGGCAGCATTCAGAGCGGCTCCACCTAAAAAACTAGGTGGTTCTAGAGTGATAACCATTAAAGATTATAAGTCGGGTGAAGCTTTAAATACTAACAGTGGAGCGCATACTCGAATCGACCTGCCTTCATCTAATGTGCTTCAATTTATTACCGAAGACGGTGCTATCATCTCAGCACGTCCTTCTGGTACCGAGCCCAAAATTAAATTCTACTGTAGTGTAAACACTTCTATTGATCGAAGAGAAGACTACCAACAAGCAGCGCAAGCACTTAATGATAAGATTGATAGAATAATGAAAGAGCTTACAGAATAATGGCTTTTCTATTTAGAATTATTCTAAATAATGTTAGATTTGGAGCGAATTTAAAATTTACTCCAATCATGAAAAAATTATTCTATTCCTTATTTATTACACTTTCGCTATTTGGTACTACGCTCAATGCGCAGGAGCTCATCATTGGTGAAGAAACAGTACAACCGGGTATCGTATTCATTTTTGAAGGAGCCATCAAAGATGATGTGACTCCTCATGAGATGCATTTAGCCGAATCAGAAACGGACGTACATCTTGAGGCTCGTGTAAACTGGGCAAGTGATGAAAGTATCAGGGTGCCAAAAGGTACACCGAGAGGTGGGTTCATTCCCTATATCACAATTACCGCTGAAGTGATTAATGAAGCAACTGGCAAAAAGCGATCGAATATAGAAATAGTATCTCACATCAATCTGATAGATAACTTTCACTATGCTCGAAATATCAAACTACCTGGCGAAAGAGACCAAAGATATACGGTGATTTTTCATGTTGAACCACCTTTACCTGAGCTCTTAGGATTACACAGAGACTGGAGAGATCAATACGGGAACCAGCTGTTTCAAGCAACAAGCTTTAGGTATACAAACGTTGATTTCGAGGAGATTGCAAATGCGAGCCGACGTTAATTATTAGCATAAGTTTTAAAGCACAAAAAAAGGGCTCTGAATTCATCAGGGCCCTTTTGGATTAGAATATTTGAGTAGAGAGAGTCTTCTAATTATCGTCCTTCGGTAAATTGAAATTGATGTTCGAGCGGTAATCGCCGAGTAAATGCTCTGCAAAATAGTACCACATCATTCTATCGAAATACGGTTGGTATGGCCCAAAACCATGACGCCTACCTGGAAGTATCATCATATCAAATCGTTTACCAGCTTTGATTAGAGCATCGGCTAAACGAATGGTATTGGCTGGGTGTACATTGTTATCCATGTCGCCATGAACTAAGAGAAGGTTGCCCTGTAAATTACCAGCTAATGCTGCATTTGTTTCTACAGGAGCATCAAAAGTGATTTCTTCTTCTTCCACTTCATTGCCGTCTTCATCTTTTACTTTCTTAGTTTTTCTAACCTCTTTTACACCATTGTGAACTTCGCCCCACCAGATGTTATAGATGTTGTTATCATGGTTACCAGCTGATGAAACGGCAACGTCATAAAACTCAGGATAGGTAAGTAGTGCAGCAGTACTCATGAAACCACCACCTGAGTGACCATAGATACCAACTCTACTGATGTCGATAAAGGAATGACGACCTGCTAGTTGCTCCAAGCCATACTTGTTATCCGCTAAAGGATAATCACGCATATCGCCATAGCCATAGTTATGATAGTATTTCGAACGTATTGGACTACCACCTCGGTTACCCATTGCCACTACTACAAATCCAACTTGAGCAAGGGTGCTAGTTCTGGATCCCGAACCTCTAAGCGTGAATCCAATTGGGAATGGCTCCGTTTGTGGGCCTGGGTATACATACGATACAATTGGATAAGTTTTTGTAGAGTCGAAGTCGAAGGGCTTCCACATTACGCCATATATATCGGTTGCGCCATCTGCGGCTTTTACCTTAAAAACTTCCGGCGCTTTCCAACCCATTGCTTCCAGTGGACTCATATCCACTTCTTCTAATTTGGTTACAATTTTACCGGTACCATCTCGTACAACAGAAATAGTCGGTAAGTCTACACGCGAGTAGTTATCAACAAAGTAGTTCCCTTTCGGAGAAGTGCTAATGCTGTGGTTTGCATCTTCTGGGGTTAGGTGACGGAAGTTTGAACCATCAAATTTCACACTATATAGGTTCGAATAGTACACATGTTGGTCTTTCTCACGCCCAAAAGCGTTGAAGTAAATAGTAGAACGAGCCGTATCAATTTTGGCAATATCACCTACAACAAAGGAGCCAGAGGTGATTCTGTTTTTCAGGTTACCTTCACTGTCGTAGCGATATAGTTGTCCCCAACCAGTACGTTCACTCCACCAAATGTATTCTTCACCTTCGTTGATTATCGCTAAGCGAGAATAACGAGTATTGAAATAGGGCTTACTTTCTTCCGAGAATAATATTTTTACTTCTCCTGTGGTTGTATTCGCTTTCAGAACATCAATCTTACTCCACGTTCTATCACGCCTTAGGATATACAGATAGTCTGATTTCTCGGTTTGGTAAATACCGCCTTGATTGAAGTAAGCACCACCTAACGATTGATCTTCCCATTTGTCGGTATCCAGTACAACATGATCTTTAGTAGCTGGATTGAATACACGAATTTCATCTACATAAACATCTTCTTCACCCGGCATAGAATATTTATAAGTTTCTAGCTCAGGGCGTTTTTTGAGGGAGTTGATCACCCAAAGTTCATCTACTTTTCGCTTGTCTTGGCGCTTTACCCAAAACTTCTTTGAATCTTCAAACCACGTAATTCGAGGGCGCATTTTCTTAGTAGTGGAAGTGTCGCCATCGCTCCATTGGTAACTGAACCAACGTTCTCCATCATCAGTAAGTTGATGCTCTGTGCTATCAGGATCTTCTGGATCCATGAGATAGAGATTGTGATTTTTTGCAAATACGATGTATGAACTATCTGGAGAAAATGCTTTCCAGTTTTCGCGTTCATCTTTTTGAAGAGAGTCGCCTTTAATCAGCTTATTACCATTAAGGTTATAAGTGAAATTGATACTATCTACATGAAAGGTGAATAGATTTTTATCGGTATCAAACTTAAAGCTTTTTAAGTCCAGATCTTTTTCATTGAAAGTGCGGCTGAAAATTTCAGATAGTTGGCCCGCCATTTCATTTTGGTCAAATAGTAGTCGTTTTTGACCTTTAGCGGCATCAACGAAATACCAGTTTTTACCATTTGGACTATCATAAGTGTACCAAAAGGTATCTGTATCTTCAATCCAACGTGGTGAAACGGAAGTGCTACCAACCAGTTTTTGCATTTGTTGGCTGGTGAATCGCTCAGCCAATTCAAAGTTAGCTTTCTGTTGTGCTTGTGTGACTTGAGTAGCCCCGATTAATAACACCCCAACAAGACAAGGTGTAAGTAGTTTTTTAAACATTTTGCTCCGTAGTTAATTAACGGGGTCAATAAACGGGTTTTAATTGTAAAAAAATTTAAACCGTGCGTTCTAGCTTAATTTTTTTCGTTCGTTCTCATAGTCTTCATAACTAATTAAACCCTGTTGCCACATGCCAGTTAGCTGGTCAATTTTCTCCATGGTTCCAGGGCTGTGGGTTGGTTGGCGAACAGTAACTGGTTTCTTTTGTTGAAGCTTCTGCTTTTCGAATGCAATAGCAGCGTCAATTTTCTTAAGCAACTCAAAAGGAGTGTTCAATCCTTCAAGTACGAGCGTACTTACCTTTGCACTAAGTTCAATGTTGCCAATGCCTAATAATTTTTGGACTGCAGTTTGCGTAACCTGTGTTTGCTGAATGTCGACCAGCGAGAGTTGCTCAAGTACCCCTTGCTCTTCAATGCCAATACTAGTGTTACTTATATGGTAAATCTTTTCATTTTGGCGTTTGTAGGCCATCCATAGAAACACAAAACCGACCAATAGGGGCAGAGTTAAAATACCGAGGATGTAATAGCCTAAGTAGTTTTTTGGAGAAGGATGTAAGGTTACTTTTTGTTGTGCGTCAGACATAAATAAAAGTTTTGGAAAAAGTATTCATGAGTGAATACATATTAGTATATTTACGACCTCAAAAACGTAGCACTCTTTAATAAAATTCACATCGTTTTGAAGCCCTGGAAATATATAGTTGCAATCGGAATGACCCTAGTGATTGCAGGAGGTTTTTTGATCCAGGTTCCACAGATTCCTATTCTCGAACAAACCTCTAGAAATTTATTCTTTCATGTACCTATGTGGATGGCCATGTTTGCCATGTTCGGCCTTAGTTTTTGGTACAGTATTAAATATTTAAACAAGCCACAAATTGAATCAGATATCCGTGCTGAAAGTGCGGCCTCTGTTGGAGTGGTGTTCGGATTGTGTGGATTATTTACGGGCTCGCTATGGGCGCGATTTACGTGGGGTACTTGGTGGACTTTTGCGGAGCCTAAAATGAATTTAGCAGCCTTAGCCATTATGATTTATGTGGCTTATTTCGTGCTCCGTTCTGCATTTGACGATGAGGAGAAGCGAGCAAAGTTATCAGCGGTGTATAATATTTTCGCTGTAACTACTATTCCATTTCTTCTTTATATCGTGCCAAGGCAATTAGAGAGTTTACACCCCGGGGCAGATGGGAATCCTGCTTTTAGTGAGATTACGGCACCAGAATTGCGCTATATCTTATATCCTGCTTTTATCGGATTTATTGCTCTAGCAGGATGGTTATACAATGTGGTTCACCGCTATAAAACGGTTCAACATCACATCGAAAATGATTAAATTTAGCGCATGAAAAAATTCATACAAGATGTTCCTCACAACACCGTTGACACGCTGACAAATTCGTACTCTCAGAAGTGGGATGGTGTTGAACAACTAGATCAGACTAACGCATTTATAAATTTTATGTACTCGAACGACCTTATTTTTGTTGTCCTCGGAGTTACACTCATCATCTGGTTTGTGTTGCTCTTTTTCTTATTTAAAGTAGACCGTAAAGTAAGTGCGCTTGAATCAAAACTAAATTCAGTGGATCAAAATGAATCTTAAATTAATACTTGGTGTAGCGGCAATAATAGGGTTTACTTCCTTATTGATGTACAATTTTGGTGAATCGATCAGCACGTATACAAATTTTGAAGATGCGGCTGAAATGAATTCAGCTCACGTTGCAGGTGTTTGGGATGATACTCAAGACTATGGCTTTTCCATGGAGAACAAGTTGTTCACATTTTATATGAAAGATGAAGCGGGTGAAACTCGACGTGTTGTTTACCCAAAACCAAAGCCAAATAACTTTGAGCAAGCCGATCGATTAGTGGTAATCGGTGAGATGAGAGGGGAGACCTTCTACGCCTCAGATATGTTAATGAAATGTCCTTCAAAGTATAACGACGCTGACCCATCTAAATTTGTAAATGCATCTGAGAGTTAACATATGCTAGGCCTTATTGGTAAAGTTCTAATTACCCTTTCTTTTTTATCTGCTACCGCCTCACTTTTTTTGTACTACCAAGGAGCAAAAAACGACGATGATTCAAAACTAAAAATTGGGAATTGGCTCTTTGGCTTAAAAGGCCTTTTTCTCACAGCAGCTTCAGCAGTATTAGTATATCTGCTGTTTACTCATCAGTTTCAGTACTACTACGTATTCAACTACACCAGTTTAGACTTACAAGCTAAGTACCTTTGGTCGGCTTTTTATGGTGGGCAAGAAGGTAGTTTTATGCTATGGATCTTGTTTTCATGGTTATTCGGTTTTGGCTTAATGAGATGGACCCGAGCTCCGTATAAAGCGCCAGTTCTGTTCTTTCTAGCGCTTACACAAGTTTTCTTACTCTCTATGATTTTGGGATGGGACTTAGGAATCCTAAAACTCGGTGCTTCTCCATTTAGAACCATTGCTGAAGAAATGCCGAATGCTCCCTTCATTCAAGCTAACCCAGATTTTATACCTAATGATGGTACTGGTTTAAATGATTTATTGAAGAGCCCTTGGATGATGATTCATCCACCAATTCTTTTTGTAGGCTTCTCGATGATGACCATTCCTTACTGTTTTGCAATGGCCGCATTGTGGAAACGTAAATACAACGAATGGGTTGGGCCAGCACTGCCATGGACGTTAAGTGCGAATGTATCGTTGCTAACAGCCATTTTCTTAGGTGGATATTGGGCATATGTAACGCTTTCATTTGGTGGCTTTTGGGCATGGGATCCCGTTGAAAATGCTTCTTTAGTACCTTGGTTAATTGGTACGGCTGGTATTCATACCATGATTATTCAGCGCAAAAGTTCGGTAGCTCAAAAGTCGTCTATTCTATTCGCTATCCTTGCTTATGTAGCCATTGTATATGAAACGTTCTTAACCCGTTCAGGGATTCTTGCGGATGCTTCCGTTCACAGTTTTGTGGATCTCGGGCTGTATAACCAGCTATTAGCATTTATGCTTGTAATAACGGGTGTTGGTTTGGGTATGTTCTTTTGGAGATATAAAGAACTTCCATCTCAAGAAAAAGAGTCGCAGATTTTATCTAGAGAGTTTATGACTTTTACAGGAGCCATCATGCTTCTGATATTAGGTCTGGTAATTATTCTGGGGACAAGCTCACCTATTATAGGCCTCTTGTTTAACGACAACCCAACGCCACCAGAAATTAGTTTCTACAATCAATGGAGTATGCCAATTGCAATGATCATGGCTGTTCTTACGGTGATTGGTCAATATCTTTTTTGGAAGAAGTACAATTGGGAATCACTTTCTTCAGCGTTGGTATATCCTTTATTGGTGACATCGGCGTGTACCATTTTAACAATGATTGTTGGTGAAGTTCGTGATCCATACTACGTGCTTTACATCTTTACAGCTTTCTTTGCGGTAGTAGGGAATGCTTGGGTTATGGTTCGTTTGATTATTCAAAAACCTAAACTTATTGGTGGTTCAGTTACACACGTCGGTTTTGGTGTGCTATTGATAGGTATTTTAATATCATCGGCTTATAACAAGCCAATGATTGATCAAACTACTGAGGCTTATAACGAGCGTGTGAAAAATGGTGAAGTAAAAGATGAGATGGGCTTCACAATCACTGAACCTGTAACAATGCTTAATTTAGAGCTCAAAGAGCCTAAGATTGTAAATGGGAAGTATGTAGTGACTTATGTGGGTTATGATCTTGTAAATCAAAATAGACCGGGTCAGCAAACCTATAAAGTTTTATTCGAACCTATTGATGGCGGGAAACCATTCTATATGTATCCCGAATTGTACCCAATGTTAGCTACCTCAACTCAGGATAATGTTCAGTGGTCAGTAGATCCTGATGTAAGAACAGGCTTAATTTCTGATATCTATCTTTATGTTGCAGGAAGTAGCTATGTGAAACAACGAAATGATATCATTGCAAGAAGAGCGAATATCAATACTACAGCTACACCAGAAGGGGAAGTACCCGAAACGCAAACGATACGCTTTAGCAAGGGGGAAACTGTAGTAGTTGGTGGCTTTGAAATGCAATTCATCGATTATGCGATGGAAGACACAACCGCTCTACCTCCAAACACGAATATTGGTGTACGTGCTCAAGTGAAACTAGCGCATTTAGCAAGCGATCAGCAGTATATGCTGGAACCACTTTTTGCTTTGTATAACGAAGATGGAGATACTTATGTGTTTGCTCCAGAAGTGGAATTACCAAATCATGATATCACGTTTAGTTTCACAAAAGTATATCCTGAATCTGGCGAAATAGATCTAACGATTACGGGCTTAGATGAAGAATACCAAGACGAATGGATTTTAATAGTAGCCGAAGAAAAGCCACTTATATCAGTGGTATGGCTCGGCACCTTTCTACTTATGATTGGATTTAGCGTTTCGATTTTGCGACATTGGGATCGTGAACGCAAGAAAAACAAAGACTAGTCATTCATTATGAGAAACCTCAACATCACTTTATTTTTGTGTGTAGGGTTTCTCTGTTTGTTTTCAAGCCAACTCGTAGCGCAACATCAGAGTTATTCTTATGCTGAAGTGCAAGATCAAACAAGTTTAGAGTTATCTCCAAGGGGTGCATTACTGCGCTCTTTTGTGCTTCCAGGCTGGGGACACCATTATGTGGATCAATCCAATTGGACACGAGGGAAAATTCATTTAGCAACTGATGTTATTTTAATAGCTGGTTTAGTGGGCTTTAGTCAACGTGCGAATCGCTTAGAAGGCGACTTAGTAACATTAGCACGCTCGAAAGCAGGGGTTAACATCTCGAATAGAGATAGAAGGTTTGAGCTGGCCGTTTCTGATTTCAATAGCTTAGATGAATACAACGATTATCAGCTTCGAACTCGAAATTGGCAAAATATCTATTCCGATACTCCCGAAAACCGTTGGAGTTGGTCTACCACAAACGACCGTGAAGACTTTCGAGATACGCGTTCTAAAATATCAAAGGCTGAAAATCAGATACCTACTATGCTAACTCTTATGGTAGCAAATCGAATATTTAGCGGGATCAATGCATTTGTAAAGGCACGCAATATCATGGATAACCCACCAGTTGCATCAGTGAGTTATCTCAATGAATTCGGCACTACAGGCTTAACAGCACGAATTTCCTTCCAGTTTTAAGAAAAGACCTACTAATCGAGTACAGTTTCTTTTTTCGACCAGCCTCCTAAAACAATTCCTGTAATTGCTGCGCCTACTAAATTGTAGCCGCCTTCAACCCAAACGAGTGCATAAGGTTCAAAGCCAAACATATTATCTGCCATCATACTGATAAAGCTGAAGGCAAATTGAAGAAGCAGGGCATACCCAAGTCCACGAAGCCAAGAGTCGACATGTAGTTTAACAAATAGCCAAGCCAGTACATACACTGGTAATACGGCAGCAATGGTATTTGTAACCCAAACTCCAACACCAGGTGGATTTGCTTCCAACATTGCCATTGAAAGCCCTTCTAGTTCCATCCAGTAATCCCCAAGTAAAGGACCATACCATAAAAACCCCAAACCATGCAATAGAATTACGACAACCCAAACCGCAAAATGATTTATTTTCAAATTTTGCATATTTACCTCCATAATTATTAGTACCCTTCTTCAATTAAGCTAAAATCGTTCTCAAAATGAAATGATAGCTTTTTAGTTATACAGGAAGATTCAAATCTTAAAGCAGTAAAAAGAATGAAGACAATAATGAAGGTTAAAAAAGTAGCGTTTTTAATAGCATTTCTAATGGTAACAGGGAGTGTTTATGCACAGCAAGGCGCCAACCCAATCATCAAGAATTATGGCACTATTTACGAAATTGAGAACACAGTAAAGCCAGATCCATCTATCAATTATAAAATTGTTATCGACCTTAAGACTCTGCAACGAGATAAAGAGAGCTTGAATGGAGGCCTAAATAATGTTGCTCGAATGATCAACCTACATGGTTTGGGTGGGGTGTCAAACGACAATCTAAATGTTTCTGTGGTTATCCATGGTGGAGCAACAGACGTGGTATTAAACAATGACACCTATAAATTGAAGTATGAATTTGATAACCCAAATATCCCATTGATTAGAGAATTAAAGGAAGCAGGAGTAAAAATTTATGTGTGTGGACAGTCTTTATTGGCAAGAAATTATCCTATCGAAGAGGTAAACACAGAAGTGGAAATAGGCTTATCAATGTTAACGGTAGTTACCACTCATCTGCACAATGGTTACCATCAAATGGTATTCAATTAAATCGAAAGAAAAAGGAGTTATTCGTCTAGCTCCTTTAATAGGTCGGTAATTTTCAGTTCATTTGTGAGCATCTCTACGGAGCCATCTTCCAAATATTTCCATTGATTTTGCGGTCTATCCCAGTAGAGTTCGATACCATTTTCATCAGGGTCGTTTATGTAAATGGCCTCAGATACTCCATGATCGGCAGAGCCTGTGATGGGGTAGTTCGCATCAAGTATGCGTTTACAAATGATGGCTAGATCTTTTCGAGTTGGGTATAGCAGTGCCACATGAAATAATCCCGTTTTATAATTTTGTGGTGGTTCACTGTTTTTACTAAACCAAGTGTTTAACCCAATATGATGATGATATCCACCTGCTGAAATAAAAGCGGCTCTATCTCCATAAGTAGCCATTACCTCGAAGCCTAGAAGTTTGCAATAGAAATCCAGTGATTGCTGCAAGTCTGAAACCTTTAGGTGGACATGGCCAATAGTAGTACCACCTGGAACCCTATACTCTTGCATGATAGTTAGTTAATTTAATAGCTTTGCTATAGAGCAACGATATACAAACATCTGATATAAAAAAAACCTGTACATCAAAGATATACAGGCTTAACAAAAAGTCTATTAAAAAAACTTAATTACCACCGTTTCTATTCGCTTTGCGAGGAGTCGGCCAAGTCATTTGCTTACCAGTACGTGGACTGATAGGTAAAACGGCTTTTTCACGTGAAGTACGCTCTGGATCTTCACTTGCCATGTAGGTAAGAATAGCTGTTAAAATTGCGTTGTTACGAACATCGTCGAATACGATTTTGTCGTAAGTGTCGCGGTTAGTATGCCATGTGTACGAACCGTAATCCCAACTTAGAGAGCTAAGTGAGAAGGCAGGAGCACCTACAGCTACAAAAGACGCATAGTCAGAACCGCCGCCACCAGGTGTGCCTGGAAAACGAGTTTCGATATGGCGAGTGATATCACGAGGTACAGCAGCTAACCAACGGCCTAGGAAGTCATATGCATGAAGGAAACCTTGACCTGAAATGTTTACAACACGACCAGTACCATTATCTTGGTTGAATAGAGCTTGAAGGTTCTCAACGATCTCAGGATTGTCTTCTACGAATGCTCTAGAACCATTAAGGCCTTGCTCTTCGCTACCCCAAAGTCCAACAATGATAGTACGCTTAGGGTTAGGATACACCTTCTTAAGAATACGAGCAGCTTCCATCATGGTGATAGAACCTGTACCGTTATCGGTAGCACCTGTACCGCCATCCCAAGAATCGTAGTGAGCAGAAAGAATGATATACTCATTCGGTTTTTCAGTTCCTTTGATTTCAGCAATAGTGTTGAAGGTTTCAACTTTACCTAATTCTTTTGAAGTCGCATTCACTTTAATGCGAGGCTTGTCACCGTAATCCGCTAAGCGGTAAAGTAAGCCGTAGTCTTCTAAGGAAAGATCAACAGTAGGAATTTCTTTTGTTCTAGCACTGAAGATTTTGTTCACACCAAAACCACCCGACCATCTAGACTGAATGATTCCGATAGCACCAGCATCTTCAAGAGCTTCGATGATAGTACGGCTATTGAAGCCTGTAGCATTGATTCGCTCTCTCCATTCTTGAGAAGCTTTATTACGCTCTTCACGCATTTTCTTGATCGATTCTTCCGTTCCCCATTTTTCCCAGTTATAATCAGGGCGGCCTGTTGGTTGAGGCATAGATACTAATACATATTTACCTTTTACAGATTTCAACCAAGTTTTGAACTCAGCTTCGTTGCTTACGGAAGGAATGGTTACAACTTCGCCTTCTTTGCCACCTTTTTTAGTGCCAGGGCTCCAAGCCAATAGCATGCCTTCTAAAGTAACTGTTCGTGGGTAGGTTAAATCAACGTGTGTAATACCACGCTCCCAACCACGCCATTCGCCAAAATTCTGGCGCTCTGCATCAATACCCCATTCTTGGAAAGTCTCGATAGCCCAATCGCTAGCTTTAAGCATTTGTGGGGTACCCACTAAACGTGGCCCAATTACATCTAATAGTTCGTGAGCTAAGCGCTCAAGTTGTGAGTTTTCGGTGCCTTCTTTTACAATCCGGTCAACCATTGTTTCGGTGTCTTGTGCAGTAGCATAGCCACTGAACATCACCATCACAACTAGAAAAAGTTTAAGTGTTCTTTTCACTGTTACAACCCTCGTTAAATTAATAGTTAGCACAGAATATAGATAAGTACGAGCAAAAGGTGAGCCTGCGAATTATTTTTTAACATTTTAAGGAAGGCGGGCATAAAAAAAGCCTTACTCCAAAATGAAGTAAGGCTTTGAATAGAATAAAAAAGTGTACTTAATTATGCGTTTTCAAGCATTTTCTTAAGAGTCACACCAATTTCAGCTGGGCTATCAACAACCGTGATACCTGCAGCAGCTAATGCTTTTTTCTTCTCTTGAGCAGTTCCTTTACCACCAGAGATAATCGCACCAGCATGACCCATTCTACGGCCCGGAGGCGCTGTAGATCCTGCAATAAATGCTACCACAGGCTTGTCAACATTCTCAGCGATGTATTCAGCAGCTTCTTCTTCTGCAGAACCACCAATTTCACCGATTAATACAATAGCTTCAGTGTCTGGATCTTCTTGAAGTAGTTTAACAGCATCAAGGTGAGTAGTACCAATTACAGGGTCACCACCAATACCGATAGCGGTACTTTGGCCTAAACCTTCTTTCGTTAACTGATCAACCGCTTCGTACGTTAAAGTACCAGAGCGTGAAATCAAACCAACTTTACCTGGAGTGAAAATACTTCCTGGCATAATACCCACTTTAGCTTCACCTGGAGTGATAAGGCCTGGGCAGTTAGGTCCGATTAATGTAGCACCATGGCTCTTTACAACTTGCTTAGCCACAATCATATCCTTTACAGGGATACCCTCAGTGATACAAATAATTACTTTAATGCCTGCAAATGCTGCTTCAGTGATTGCATCGCCAGCAAACGCAGGAGGAACAAAAATGATTGAAGTATTTGCGTCTACTTGCTCCACGGCGTCAGCCACAGTGTTGAATACTGGACGATCTAAGTGAGTTTGGCCACCTTTACCAGGGGTAACTCCACCAACAACATTGGTGCCGTATTCAATCATTTGCTGTGCATGGAAACTTCCTTCGCTTCCTGTAAAGCCTTGCACGATCAGGCGGGTGTCTTTTCCAACTAATACACTCATTTTTGTTCTTTATGATTCAAAATTTTTATGGGTGGGGAATATACAATCCTTATCAGATAGTTGATAGTTCTGAATTTCACCAAATTTGAGTTTTCGTAAAAAGAATTTAAGCAGGATGCGTAATTCCAGATTTTTGCCCACTAATGACGCTTAAACAGAATAGAGAATTTCTTATACTCTATGTATGATCACTGAGGATAAAAAAGAGGAAGTAAGAGACGCTGCGGATATTGTAGAAGTAGTAGGCGACTATGTGAAGCTAAAGCGCTCTGGCAATGGTTTTACGGGGCTATGTCCATACCATGATGAGAAGACTCCATCTTTTCACGTTACCCCTCGCTTAGGCATCTATAAATGTTTTGGGTGTGGTGAATCCGGTGATGTGTTCAAGTTTATTATGGATCAAGATGGTATCGGTTTTACCGAGGCTGTGCGCCAATTGGCAGATCGATATGGTGTATTTATTCCCGAAGAAGTAGACGACGAACCTTCAGAAGGCAAGCAGCTCAAAGAAGGAATTTATCATGCACTCAAATTTGCAGGTGTATTCTACTACAGAAATTTAATTGAGAACCCTGAGGCAGCAAAAGCTCTTCAGTATCTGGACAAAAGAGGGTACAATCGCGAAGTATTTAAAAAATTCGGTTTAGGTTATGCTCCATCTGGAGGAGATGAACTCTACAAAGCAGCGGTAAATGCGGGCATCGATTTAAACTATTTGATTGAAGCCGATCTCATCAAACCAAGCCAAAGGGGAGAAGGATACTACGATACTTTCCGTGGGCGGCTGATGTTCCCCATTTTTGGGGCTACCGGTAAAGTGATTGCCTTTGCAGGACGTGTACTTGGGAATGAGAAAACAGCCAAATACATAAACTCAGCTCAAACCCCTGTATATAATAAGAGTGAAGTAGTGTATGGGGTGAATTTTGCGAAGAATGAAATTCGTAAGAATAAAGAAGTGATTTTGGTTGAAGGTTATACCGATGTGATAACCTTGAATGAACATGGTATCAAAAATGTGGTAGCAAGTTCGGGTACCGCATTAACCTCGGGGCAGATGAAGATTTTGCATCGTTATGGTGAAAAAATCATCATGATTTATGATGCCGATAATGCCGGCCAAGCTGCCATGAAAAGAGGTATTGATATTGCATTAGCTGAAGGAATGGAAGTGCAATTATTAGAGCTTCCAGATGGGGAAGATCCTGATTCTTTTGTGAAGCAATTCGGAAAAGAATCATTTGATGAGCTTAAAAAGGAAGAGGCTTCAGATTTTGTGGATTTCTTGATCTTGAAAGCCGATGAAGAAGGCCGTTTAGATAATCCAGTTCAGCGCGGAAAAGTGATTTCGGAAATCTTGGTGGCCATTTCGAACATCAAGGAATCACTACAGCGTCAGATTTATGTTCAATATCTGCATCAACGCACCCAACAGTATAGAAAGGGTAGCGATAGAGAGTTATTTGAGGAATTAGAGCGCATACTGAAGGAAAAGCAAAAGGAGGATCAACGTGCAGAACGCCGAGAACGCTTCAGAGAAGAACGTTCTAATAGACCTCCAGATATGGAAATGCCTCCAATTCCAGATCAAGAATTTGCTCCACTTGATCAATTCGAACATTTCGAACCACCTACGAAAGCGAAAAAGCCAGATTATGAAAAAGAGCTCATTCGCTTAATGATTACTTACGGGCGAGGAATGGTGGAATACATCTGTTCATTCACCAACCAAAAGCTTTTTGAAGACGATGAACTCAAAGATTTTTATCTAGATATCGTGGAGCGCTATAAGAAAGAAGAAGAAATTTCTATTCAGGTGTATTCAGGAAAACCAGACCCTTTCCCAAGACTGGTTGGAGATGTATTGTTAGAACAACATGCCGCAAGTGATCGACATCATGAAAAAGTTGGTATGAAATACGAAAAGGATAAAAATCCTCATCGAACAGCAAAAAGTACTATAAAAGCGCTGGAACTGAATTTCTACAAACGAAAGATGACGGAATTAGCTGATCGTTTTAAAACGGCTGAGACCGAAGATGAGAAAAAGAAGATCACTCGGAATCAGGTGAAAATACAATCTAAGATCAATGTATTAACCACTACCTATTCCGATGATTATTATCCTGATCCGGAAAGTACGGATACTTCATTTGTGAGCGAAAAGAAGTTTGAATACAAAATGAAGCCTCGCGATTAAGTTCATCGCATAAAAAAAGGGACGCTATGAACGTCCCTTTTAGTTTTTTATAAGTGGTGTGGTTCTAAGACTGTCGAATCCATTTAAGTAGATCGCCCCAACTTGCTTTCTTACCATACATCAAGATTCCAACACGGTAAATTTTCGCACTCATCCACATCACTCCAAAGAAAGTGGCGATTAGTGCAATCAAACTTGCCCCTATTTGCCAGAACGGTACATCCGTTACAGCTATACGCGTAATCATATTGATTGGCGAGGTAAGCGGGAAAATTGAAGCAACAACCGAAAGGGTAGAGTCGGGGTCAACCATCACTCGGGTGTTGATAAAGTAAGCCCCCATGATAGGCACCATAAGGATGGGCATAAACTGCTGGGTATCTTGCTCTGAATCTACCGCTGAACCAACCGCCGCAAATAGAGCCGCATACATAAAGAAACCAAAGATGAAGAACAGGAAGAAGTACACAAAGATCATTGGATCAATAGAAAGTACTTCAAGGGATGCTGGGTCGAAGCCAGCTTCGGCCGCAGCTTGGGTCATTTCTTCAGAGCTAGTCATTTCAGTAATCTGATCTTGCATTAAAGCACCCGCAATAGGTACGGCTGCAATACTCAAACCGATATACATCACTACCCAAATGGCGAATTGAGTGAATCCAAGTAAACAAACACCAATCACTTTACCGATCAGTAATTCCATGGGTTTGATAGATGAAGTGATGACTTCCACAATACGATTGGTTTTTTCTTCAATCACACTTCTCATAAGCATGGCTCCATAACCGAATAGGCCAATAAAGATGAGTAAGCCAAGTACGAACCCAACTCCACTCATGAAACCTGCTTTATCGTCTTCAGCTGTGCCATCCTCAGCCAGCTTTCTTGAGTCTAAGCCTGGTCGACGTTCGAATAACTCTCGTATTTCATCAGTTACATTCGCACGAACTAAACGCTCTTCTTGAATCACTTGGCGTAAGTCACCTCTCACACTACTAGTGAATGCTAATCCACCACTACCAGCATAAGTCAATTCGGCGTTTTCGTTAGTTTCGATGTGAACTTCATCTAACACAAGGTATGCATCAATTTCTTCACGCATAACCATGCTCTTTACACTGTCTATGGGGAGGTGTGATACATCGGTGTATCTATCCGCATCTAACTCGATGAGTTTTGGAGCTAAGATCTCGGTGTTGTCTACAAGCCCAACAACTTTTTCGGAGTCGGTATCTCCAGAAACAATCCAAACCATTAACGCACCAAAAGCAATAAGTACGAGTGGTGTTAAAATGGTTGAAAGGATAAAAGATTTTGAACGTGCGCGTGTTATGTATTCACGCTTTAATACTAAGGTAATTTTCTTGAAATCCATCTTAGGCCTCCTGCTGTGCTTTTAGGTTATCTTCGCCAACGGTTGAGATGAATATCTCATTTAGTGAAGGCTCGATACGTTCAAATTTGTGGATTTCAGCGTGTTCCATAGCCAGTTTTAAAATGTCTTGCATGCTTTGCCCGTTTAACACTCGAATCTCTGCAAAGTTTGTAGATCGGTTGTTAATGCGAACATCTTGGAGTTTATCGAGGAACGTGCCGTCGCCCTCGAACTCAAGATTTATGGTGTTTTTTCCGAAGGAAGCTTTGATCTCTCGAAGTCCACCTTGAAGTACGGCTTTACCATTGTTGAATAAGCAGATGTCGTCGCACATCTGTTCAACTTGTTCCATTCTGTGTGTAGAGAATAATATGGTTTTGCCATTATTCTTTAGCTCAATGATGATTTCCTTAAGCGTTTCTGAGTTAATAGGATCTAAACCACTGAAGGGCTCATCAAAAATATAGATATCAGGATCGTGAGCAATTGTGGCAATAAACTGAATTTTTTGCGACATCCCTTTTGAGAGCTCACCTACTTCTTTTTTAGTCCAATCGGCTGCGCCAAAACGCTCAAGCCAGTAGCGAATAGCTTTCTTAGCATCTTTGGCTTTCATTCCTTTCAATTGCGTAAGGTACATTAACTGTTCCTCAACTTTCATTTTCTTATACAGCCCACGCTCTTCGGGCATATAGCCAATCATCTTTTGTGTTTCTGGGCTAGCCGCCACACCATTTATGGTAATGTTCCCTTCATCAGGCATGATTATATTATTAATCATTCTGATGGTTGTTGTTTTACCTGCACCATTGGGACCCAATAACCCAAATATTCGCCCTCTTTCTGCTTTAAAACTGACATCGTTAACAGCAACGTTTTTCCCGAATGCTTTACGAATGCCATCCACTTCGATTATAGTCATCGTATCTATATTTAGTTAGTTGTGTTTGTGAGAATCTCTATTAATAATACAGCCCTAAGATTCTTTTTTTTGATATGGCAATCAAGTACGGCGCTAAGCAGTTTGTGTTTCATGAATGCTTCTAGTTTTTACGGCTGAATAATAAAATCCGTATCATACCTCGATGATAAAACGATATAAATTATTGATTGAATATCATGGTGCCTATTTCTCAGGTTGGCAAATTCAGCCAGATGCTACTACCGTAGAAGGGGAGCTTGAAAAGGCATTTAGTAAGATATTACAGCAGCCAATTGATTTAATCGGGCAGGGTCGAACCGATGCAGGAGTTCATGCGCGTGGGCAAGTTGCTCATGTTGATTTGGGTGATGATGTCGATGTGCAAAAACTGATATTTGGTGTTAATGGCGTGTCTTCAAATCATGTATTCATTCATGAAATTGAGGAAGTGAAAGCTGACTTCCATGCTCGCTTTGATGCAAGCTCTAGAGCCTACATCTACACCTTGTTAAAAAGACCTTCACCACTTCATCACGATATAGGTTGGGTGATTCCTAAAGATACCGATATTCGATTGCTGGAAGAATGCGCAACCTTACTTATAGGGGAGTTCGATTTTGATGGTTTTTCTAAGTTCAATGAAGAAAACTACACTACGTTGTGCACCATTTTTAATGCAGCTATCGAAGAAAAAGAAGACAGGGTCTTATTTCACATTCAAGCAAACCGATTTTTAAGGAATATGGTGAGGCGATTAATAGGTACGATGATTCAAGTAGGTATAGGTAAAATCAAGCTTAACGATTACCGTGAGTTGCTTTTCAATCCTAAGGCTGATGTGAAATCTTTTACAGCTCCAGCACATGGGTTAGTGTTGGAAAAAGTTTTTTACGAAAATTGAAAATAAGTATTGATACTCATTCAATATTCTTTTTATATTTGTCGCCCCTTCAACGGGATGCTTGTTTCGATAGCGATGACATAGCCGAAACAGCAGGTTTATTGAAAAGTCATCAAGAATATCTTCCTCGGTAGCTCAGTGGCAGAGCAATCGGCTGTTAACCGATCGGTCGTTGGTTCGAATCCAACCCGGGGAGCTTTACAAAAGGACATTTAGGCACTAGCTTGAATGTCCTTTTTTTATGTCTATGAGTTACTACCTCTACATATTAAAATCCGAAGTCAAAGACACCTATTACATAGGAAGTTCTGACGATCCCGTACGTAGGTTGAGCTATCATAACTCTGAACACAAAGGGCATACACAGAGATTCCGACCGTGGATACTTGTTTGTCAGTTGCAGTTTGAAACTCGAAGGGAAGCAATGCAAGCAGAGAGTAAAGTGAAGAGCTGGAAGAGTAAGAGAATGATCCGACGACTCATTGATAAGCAGATTGACATCAAGGATTATTTGTAAGGGCAATAGGCTGTTATCCGCCGGCTGGCGGTCGTGGTTCGAACCTGCCTAGCGGAGATACGTCAAATTTGGGGGGGGGAATTGAGATGGGTTCTAAAGTTGAATTAAAATAAGTAGTCTTTTGCATCAGGATTCTCTGGATTTTGGGATTCACAGGATTGTGTTAGTTTAATCTTGTACATCAAGCGAATCCTGTAAATCCTGATTCAAAACCTTTCCTAATTTCGATCAATTCTATTTCGTGAGTTGAATATTTTTTTGAATTGGAGACTCCTTGATCCAAAATTTATGAGTAAGCCAATAGGTAGATCATAAACAACTACATAATTTTTAGCTTGAGCAATGTGAACAGCTTCTAGGTCGATTACGGCTTTAATCTCAACCATTATTTTATTTTCTACAATGAAATCAGCTCTTCGTGTTCCAACATGTAAACCTTTATAAAAGAGATCCTGTTCTATTTCTCGACCGAAAATTAAACCATTTTTCTCCATTTCTATTGCAAGACATCTTTGGTAAACCACTTCTTGGAAACCATTTCCAAGTTCATTGTGCACTGTCATAGCGCAACCATTTATTCTATAAGTTATTTCATCGAGATTCATTCTACACTTGTAAGTATTTTCAGTAGGTTAGGAGTTTAAAGTAAAATTCTATTTTACAATTCCTATTGAAAATTAAATGGGGCAATTGAATCTACAGGTTAAAGGATATACATGACTATTTGAAAAACACAGTTTGATTAAAGCAATTTCTGGTTCAAATTAACAACTGTATTTCATTCAACCTCACCCAACTCCTTCTCTAAATCTAAAGCCTGAACGGCGCCAATAGCTACTTCCATGGCACCGTCGCTACAGAGTCCACTTAGAAGTGCTTCATGAAAGTGTGTCTTAAATGTCTGGACGCAAAGCGCTCTAATATTCTCGGCAATTTCGATAGTAGTATCCATAAAACGTTGATTCATTGTAATGAGAGTTCAATCATTTAAAGAGTATTGAATCATGCTGGAATACACAAATTTGTACGAATGAAATAGGATGCACATAATGTTATGAATCAGGTATTATATTCCCGAAGTTTGAAGTATTAAATGCCATTCAAGAATTAGTTAGATGCATTATTACGTTAAAAATATGGTGTGCAGCCACTGTGCTGAGGTATTAGAAGAGAAACTCACTCATGCAGGTTTTCAGGTGAAGTCTATAGACCTTGGGGAGCTCACCCTCGGAAGTACGCTTAATGAAAAAGATCAATTGAAGCTGGATGAAGTTATCAGAAATAACGGATTCGAGCTGATTAATGGTCAGGGTGCTCAAATTGTAGAAACCGTAAAACGACTCATCATTAAGCTGATACGAACGGATGAAAAGCTCGAGGGAAATCTCTCTGATTATTTATCAGAACACACCCACAAAGATTACCAACAACTGAGTCGCTTATTCTCGAATGTGGAAGGTAAATCCATTGAGCGCTATTACATCCTTCAAAAAATAGAGCGGGCGAAAGAACTAATTGTATATGGCGAACAAACTTTTGCGGAAATCGCATTGGAATTAGACTACAGCAGTCAACAGCATTTCTCGAGGCAGTTCAAAAAAGAGACAGGATTATCGCCTTCACATTTCAAAGATATTAAAGAGAATAAGCGCATCGCCATCGATAAAATTTAACGGCATAAAAAAAGCCCGCTAGTGTAATACTAACGGGCTTTAAATGTGTTGGCTAATTTAGCCTTTAAGAGCGTTCTCAACTAAACTAAGTTGCTCTGCTTCGTGAACTTTCTTTTGTCCAGCAGCAGGAGATGCTGAAGCCTGACGGCCCGCATAACGTAGTTTCTGGCCATCTTCTAGAATGTCCATAATACGAGGAGCTACAAATGTCCATCCACCCATGTTCTTAGGTTCTTCTTGACACCAAACGATGTCTTCTACATTCGAGAACTTCTTAAACTCTTCCGAGATATCTTTATCTGGGAATGGATAGAACTGCTCTAAACGAGTGATGGCCACATCATTTAGTTCATTTTCATTTCTGTATTTCAGTAAGTCGTAATACACCTTTCCAGAACAGATCACCAATCGCTTAGCTTCTTTAACATCCGCATCTGCGATGAATGGCTGGAACTTCCCTTGAGCAAGCTCTTCAGTATTCGAAGTAGCCATTGGGTGTCTCAACAGACTCTTTGGCGTCATGAGTACAACGGGCTTCTTTGCTTCTTGAAGCGTTTGCTTACGAAGCATATGGAAGTACTGTGCTGGGGTAGTGAGGTTCATTACCTGCATGTTATCTTCCGCACAAAGCTGTAGGAATCGTTCTAAGCGAGCCGATGAATGCTCAGGACCTTGTCCTTCATATCCATGTGGTAAGTTCAGTACAAGAGAAGTGGTTTGTCCCCATTTCGCTTCACTAGCTGACAAGAACTGATCGATAATGATTTGAGCACCATTCACGAAATCACCAAACTGAGCTTCCCAGATTACAAGTGCATTTTTCTCTTGAGCACTGTACCCAAACTCGAAGCCCATGGCAGCATACTCTGATAACAAACTGTTATGAATATGGAAGAATCCTTGATCTTCGGCTAGGTTATTGAGTGGGGTAAAAGTCTGGCTCGTTTCTGTTCCGTGTAGTACGGCATGTCTATGCGAGAAGGTCCCACGTTCCACATCTTGTCCTGTAAGACGAATTGTGCGTCCAGATTTAAGAAGTGAACCAAACGCGAGTGCTTCCGCAAAGCCCCAGTCGATTTTCTTTTCATTTTTATCTACTACTTCAGCACGCTTAGCTAGCTGACGAAGTAATTTAGGATTCGCATCGAAGTCTTTAGGAACCGTATTAATCTTAACAGCAATATCCTTTAACTCATCTACAGGGTAGGTGGTGTCAGGGAATTCAATTCGGTTCGTTTGCTTCGTTTCTGTGCGATCGATGAGGTCATCAGTGATGTCTACATTTGGTGACTTCTTAGCGTCTTCGAATGCTTCTTGAAGTAGTTTGTCGAACTCATCAAAGATTTGCTTCGTTTCTTCTTCAGTAAGCTCATTGTTCTTCACTAAGTGTTCAGTATAAAGGTCACGCACCGGTGGGTGGTCGTTAATTTCTTTATACATACCTGGCTGTGTGAACGCAGGCTCATCACCTTCGTTGTGACCGTGCTTACGGTATCCAATAAGATCGATGATTACATCTTTACCAAACTTCTGGCGGTAGTCTAATGCCATTTGAATAGCGTGAACAGCCGCTTCAGGCTTATCTCCATTCACGTGGAAGATAGGCGCTAGAATCATTTTCGATAAATCAGAAGCATATTCAGTAGAACGACCATCTTTTGGAAGAGTCGTAAAACCAATCTGGTTGTTGATGATGATATGAACGGTTCCACCTGTTTTGTAACCTTCCAACTGAGACATATTTAAAGTCTCGGCAACAACACCTTGTCCTGCGAAAGCAGCATCACCGTGCATAAGCACTGGTAAAATCTTTTTTTCAGCATCTTCACCATCAAAGTGATCTTGCATAGCACGTGCAGCCCCTTCAACTACAGGGTCAACCGCTTCTAAGTGACTTGGGTTTGGTAATAACTCAAGCTCAACTTCTTTGTTATCAGGAGCTTTGTGGATGCCTTTGGTACCTAAGTGATACTTAACATCACCTGATCCTTGAATTGAATCTGGATCGATGTTGCCTTCGAATTCAGCAAAAACTTTGTGGTAAGGCTTATTCATGATATTTACGAGAATATTCAATCTACCACGGTGAGCCATACCTAAGAATATTTTTTGAATATCATTCTTAGCAGCTCTGTTAAGCATAGCATGAATCATTGGGATTAAGGTATCAGCACCTTCCAATGAGAATCGTTTATGCCCGATATATTTTTTGTGCAGAAACTCTTCGAAAGCCATGGCTTGGTTGAGTTTATGCAAAATCTCTTTTTTGTCGTCTTTAGTAAGAGTTGCTTTGTTGGCGGTAGACTCCATGGCCTCACGCAACCAACGGCGTTCTTCTAAATCGAGCAGGTGCATGTAATCAGCACCAATGTCGTTACAATAAGTATCTCTCAGTAACTTGATGATATCGCGAAGAGGTGCTTTTTCCCATCCCCCAAAACCACCACAATAAAACTCGCGATCTAAATCCCAAAGCGATAAGCCGTAGTATTCAAGATCAAGTTCAGGTACATGCTTTGGATCTTTTCCTAGTGGATCTAAGTCGGCAAGAACATGTCCACGCATGCGGTACATGTTAATTAAGCGCCAAACACCAATAGCACGACGATCATATTCTAACGAATCAGACTTGCCACCAAATGGACCAGAGTAGGTATCCGCTGAATAAGGAATGGGTTCGTATGGGATTTCTAAATCGCTAAAGATATCAGCGTAGAAATTTTCTTGACCAGTTAGGAGGTCATTGATTTTCTTTAGGAATGAACCTGATTCAGCCCCTTGAATCACACGGTGATCATACGTACAAGTAACAGTCATTACTTTGCTGATACCTAGTTGGTTCAAAATCTCTTTAGACATCGACTGATATTCAGCTGGGTAATCGATAGCACCCGTTGCAATTATAGCGCCTTGGCCTTGCATTAGGCGAGGTACAGAAGAAACCGTACCAATAGTACCTGGATTGGTAATACTGATGGTGGTTCCTTGGTAATCATCAATGCCAAGTTTACCATTTCTAGCACGATCGATGAGATCTGCATAGGCGTGAAGGAATTCACGGAAATTCATTTTGTCTACGCCCTTGATGTTAGGAACAACAAGGTTACGAGAGCCATCTTTATTTGGTAAATCAACGGCAATACCTAAGTTCACTTGATCATGAACAACTTTGTAATGGTTGTTGCCATCAAAATGGTATGCATTGTTTACACCCGGATATTCTTTTAAGGCTTTAATAATAGCCCAAGCAATAAAGTGTGTGAATGATGCTTTTGGCTCATTGCGTTGAAGTAGGTGGGTGTTGATAACCGCTCTATCTTCAATCATCATTTTTACTGGAAGCACTCTCAAAGAGGTAGCTGTTGGTACTTCCAAGCTTTGGTCCATGTTTTCTACAATCTTTGTAGCAACACCTTTGATTTTCTCGAGCTCAGCACCCTTTGGTACATTCGCTGATTTTGGAGCATCTGATTTTTTTGCAGGAGCAGGTTTCGCCGCTTCCTGTGTAGATGATTTTGGTGCCGACGAGGATGAACCGTTACTAGTTTTTCCGTCTTGTTCATCAAAGAAGTTTCTCCAATGTACAGGCACTGATTCAGGGTTCTGCTGATATTGATTATATAGCTCTTCGACTAAAGCTGAATTAGGACCGAAAACGGCTTCAAGAGATTTCAATGGGTATTAACCTCATGTGGGTTTTTTACAACTGATTGTATCTGTTATGTTATTCGCTGATAATTTTACTGATCACTCAGATGAATTATTAAAGCAGGGGCAAAATTAAGCATTAGAATCTAAAAAAACGATAATACTTCTCACCAAGATTGTTAAATAGAATCAAGCGAACATCTTCTTCTGGATATGACTTAATACTTGCCTCACAATGCTTAATCAATGTAATTGGAGAGGGAAACATTCCGCATCCTAAAGAACAAGAAGGGCTTTTGAATGATAATGCAGAATAAATAGGGATTTATAAGCCGTTCAGTATCATTGATATTAATGCTTCGGTAGATAGAGAAAACCAATGTACTTTGAGATTTGAGCATTTTAATTAGCCTACAACAAGCCCTATATTCCAACAAAAATTTTAGAGTAAAAGAGACCTATGAGCGAAAAAGCTGTAAACGGAGCTGAAAAGATTAACTGGGACCTATCTGATTTATATAAATCGGCAGATGATCCTCAATTAATAGAAGACAAAAAAACAGTTTTAGAAGATGCCGAAGCATTTGCAACAAAGTATAAAGGATTGGTGGCTTCACTGGATGCCCCGGCTTTCAAAGAAATGTTGCAAGAATATGAAGCCATTCAAGATAAGGGTGGAAAGATTGGCTCATTCGCTTACCTACAGTGGTCAACCGATACTGGAAATTCAGCCTATGGTAAACTCGTACAAGACTCGAATGAGTTAGGCTCTGAACTAAGCCAAAAATTAGTATTCCTAGATGTAGAGTGGTTACAGGTTGACGACGAAAAAGCAGAAGCTTTAATTAATCACCCTGAGTTAGCCTTTTACAAGCATTACTTGGAATCATCTCGTCGCTACAAGGATCACGTTCTCGAGGAAAAGCAAGAGCAAATAATGTCGGCCAAATCAGTTACAGGACGTAGTGCATGGGTTCGCTTTTTTGATGAAACCTTAGGAGCCGCCAAGTTCACTATTGATGGCGAGACGATGACTGAACAAGAGGCCTTATCCAAGTTACATGAGAGTGATAGAACCCTAAGGCAAAAGGCACATGCAGCTCTTACTAACACCTTCAAAGAGCTTAGCCATACCCTAACTTTTGTATTCAATACCGTTCTTGCCGACAAATCTACAAACGATAAGTTTAGAAATTATAAAAGCTGGGTGTCTTCTCGGAATTTGGCGAATGAGACCGATGATGATACTGTGGAAGCATTGGTGCAATCAGTGACCTCAAATTATAATTTGGTGCAGAGGTATTACCGCTTGAAGGCCAAGCTTTTAGGTATTGATGATATGAAGGATTATGATCGTTATGCGCCTATCATCCAGAATGAAGAAACCATTACGTGGGACAGTGCTCAAGAAATGGTGCTAGATGCCTACACCAAGTTCCATCCAGAAATGGGGGAGATCACCAAGAAGTTTTTTGAAAAGAATTGGATTGATGCAGCCATTAAACCGGGAAAAAGAGGCGGAGCGTATTCAGCTAGTACCGTTCCTTCGGTTCACCCTTATGTATTCATGAACTTCGATGGTAAAATTCGTGATGTTCAAACATTAGCTCATGAGCTAGGGCATGGTGTTCACCAATATCTATCAAGGCAGCAGGGTCCATTGCAAGCAGGTACACCCCTAACTACAGCTGAGACCGCATCCGTATTTGGTGAGATGCTAGTATTCCAAAAGTTGCTGAAGGAAATCGAAGATCCTAAAGAACGATTAGCGCTTATTACAGGCAAAATTGATGATACTATCGCAACGGTATTCAGGCAGATTTCAATGAACCGTTTTGAAGATGCTATGCACACCGCACGTAGAGAAGAAGGTGAGTTAACCACTGAACGATTCTCTGAGCTCTGGATGGAACAGCAGAAAGCATTGTACGGCGATTCGGTAGAATTAACAGAAGAATATGGGTTATGGTGGAGTTACATCCCTCATTTCTTACACACTCCAGGCTATGTATATGCGTATGCTTTTGGTGAATTGTTAGTAATGGCGCTTTATGAAGAATTTGTTCAACGCCCAGATGGATTCGCAGATAAGTACATGGAATTATTAAGTGCGGGTGGCTCAGAATGGCCACACGACTTAGTAGCAAAAATGGGACTTGATATCACAGATCCAAACTTCTGGCAAAAAGGGCTTACTTCATTAGAGCGTATGATCGAAGAAGCAGAGCAACTCGCAGCGCAGATTTCCCAAGATAACTGATAAAGAAATTTCTACCTTCAGCTTCATTCATTACATTGAAGCTTAGGGTTTTATGAAATTTAATTTCCGAAAAATATAGCATGGCATTAGACAGACAGGATAAAGCACTTAGGGAGTTCAAGCAGATCATGGAGGATCTGGTGCATTTATTACGAACCTCATCACGTGTGCAATTGGCATATATGTGTTGGGTTAACCACTCCAGGCAACAATTCGTGTGGGAGACCAATAGCACTAATCTTCCTAATGTGATGTTTCAGGATAGAGTAAATTTTGAACATCATTTTTTAAACGACTACAAAGAAATTGATGATGTAGTTGTACTGAAAGTAGGAGAGGATGTATCAAAGGGGAAATTGATGCACTACTTCGATTTTGTACAAGCGGAACACATGATATTGATTCCTTTCATTAATAAAGGGGAAACGGTAGCTATAACCGTGTTGGAAAGTGAGTTTGAAGTAGACCCAGAAAGTATCCGAAATGAAATTGTGGCTTACAATAACGCCATGGTTAAGGTACTGGATACCTACCTTGAAGTGGTAGACTTACACGAGCAGCAAAAAGAGTGGGAAGACTACGAAGAGTCGTTGTCACGATTTAGTACACGCCAGCATAAAGTTGAAATCATGAAGACCTTACTTCATGAGATGCAACGGTGTATCCCTCGTGGAAATGTGTCGTTAATTTGCCATGGTATGGATACTTGGAATGTGGTGCTCAATTCAATGGATTCGCCAAAACCTCCGAAATTGGGACTCAAGGTAGAAGAGAAAAGTGTGGCATACGACGCGCTTGAGAAAGGGGAACCTGTGTTTACCATGCATTTCAATAACAACCCTAAACGTATTTCGAGTGGGGAAGGAATTACAGATGGTGCTAGCTATGCCATCCCCATTATAGTGCATGATCGCCGCCAAGCAGTGATCGTTGTTAGTGATGATGACCCTCTGACATTTAAAGATTCTACGAAGCACAAATTAGCCAACTTAGCACGTATAGCGGCGCTTACCATTCAAGCTTCCGTAAGTCGTGCTTCTATGGCCTCAGATTTACTTACTCAAAGTTTTGATGCGTATATGCCAGAACTGTGGGAGCTTACCTTGGAGCATGAGCTTAAAAGAAACCACGCTGATTCCAGAATTAAGACTTGGTTTGGATTGATTTCGCCCGATGACATCTCCTCGTTGCGCACTAAGTTTAGGTTAGATGAGCTTCAAAAAATCCAAGAAGATTTTGTGCGCTTTTTAAACCCAAGCGTGTATGGGGTGCCGGGTTATATCGGATTCAATTCAGACTATGTATACGCTTTTATTATTCAAAGTGAGAAGGAAGAAGTAGTGGAAGAGTGGATCGAGAAGTATAAATCGCGATTAACTCACGGAATTAAATTATCGAATGGGCACACACTTAATGTGAACTTTAAAATTGGGTATACACAACTCGCTGATGATTGTGCCAATGCCTACCAGCTTCTTACAAAAACAAAACGAGCTCACGCTGAAGCAATCAGTAATTCAGAAGCAGAATCAGTTGTAGCATAATGGGCAATACATATCTCATAATTATTGATGGCTTAGGGGTTGGGGCACAAGAAGACGCCCATCAATATGGCGATGAGAGCATGAACACCTTGGGTCATGTTTCTGAAGAGACGCAGTGTACGTTGCCTAACTTAGCTAAGCTTGGCCTTGGTAATATTATTCCTTTAGCATCTGTTCCTGAAACGGAGGCACCTTCAGCAGCCTACGGTAAAATGAGGGAAGTTTCAGCAGGTAAAGATTCTACAACAGGGCACTGGGAAATTGCTGGAATTCATTTAGAACAACCCTTTCCCACCTACCCAAATGGCTTTCCAGAAGAGGTTTTAGAAGCATTCTGTGATGGAATCGGCGTTGAAAAAGTACTGTGTAATAAACCCTATTCCGGTACGGATGTAATACGAGATTATGGCGAAGAACATATACGAACAGGATATCCTATCGTGTATACTTCGGCCGATTCCGTTTTCCAAGTAGCATGCCATGATGAGGTAGTGCCTGTGGAGAAGCTCAATGCTTGGTGTGAGTTTGCCCGTACAAAAATATGTGTAGGCGAACACGAAGTAGGACGAGTAATTGCACGTCCTTTTACTGGTTCTCATCCTTTCGAACGAATTTCCGACCAACGGAAAGATTTTTCAGCTATCCCTCCCGAACATAACCTTGTACAATTACTTCAAAAGAAGGGTGTGAATACCTATTCAATTGGGAAAGTGATTGATTTATTTGCTGGCGTTGGGTTCACTCAGTACCGAAAAACAAAAAGTAATGCTGAAGGAATCAGTCAACTACTTTCAGCGATGAGTGCGGTTAAAAACAGCTTAGTTTTTGTGAACTTGATTGATACCGATCAGTTGTATGGACATCGATTAGACCCGCAGGGATTTGCTCAAAGTTTGGAAGAATTCGATCGAGCGCTGCCTGCGATTTTATCCAAAATGACAGACGAGGATATCTTAATCATCACAGGGGATCATGGAAACGACCCTTGTTCGGATAGCACCGATCATTCCAGAGAGTTTGTTCCATTACTGCTTTATCCTCATAAATCAGCGAATAGCATTGATTTAGGCATTCGCGATACTTTTAGTGATATCGCTGTGAGTGTGGCGGAGTGTTTTAATGTGAAGAATAAATTTCCTGGGAAGTCTTTTCTAAAAAGTCAGTAATCTTAGCTTATTTATAGGAATAACTGACAATATTAAAATTCTCCTCATTTGGATCGTACCCATAGATTCTAGAATGAATTGGATCTACAGCGAAAGATTGAATATATCTGCGATCAGCTAAACTATATTCAACTACTTTATCTCCACTCCAGTTAAATACCTGAACCGTCATGTTATTTTCACGATCCTCAGTATAATATTTGGTGATAGCATTGTTATAGTTGAGTGTAAAAATACTATCACCAACGGCATTGATATCGGCAATGTTAGCTTGAATATTTTCCCAGAAATTCATGCCACTCTCTAGTTCTTTATGATGTTCGATTTCTGTTCGTAATTTTGTGGACCTGATGTAATTACCCTCGAAATCAAAGAAATCTAATTGAGGTAATAAAAGGGGAGCAGCAGCAATTAGTTTTTTTTCTTCATTAACCAGTACCGCTGATTTATAAACTGAACTTAAGTCAGGTTTCTTTATTTCAAAATCAGGTTTAGGTGTATAGGGAACAGCAACAGTTTTGGAATTATCCGCTTGTACCATCACTAATCTGGCATTGGCTTCGGGAGTAGCGATAAAGAATTCATTATTGTAATAATGAAAAAACACTAAAAAATTGTTGTTGCCATACAATGGAAGTTGTGAAATGGCTTGTTTATTATTTTTAAGTGCTTCAAAAATATTTATGTGGTGGGCGGTCTGTTTTCGAAAATCAAATGCTAAAGCAATTGGAGATTGAGTTTCTTCATCGATAGTGATCTGTTTTTTCAAGGAAGGACCTAAAAACTCATTTGGACCTCTACCTTCAGTTCCAAATTCAGTGAGCAGTTTATGAGTATTTGTGCTGTAAATTTGGAAGTACTTTTCTGTATTCGACTGTATAACTAAAAAAGTATCGATGACAGCTAAGTAAACATTCCCACTGGAATAAATTGATATGTCATCGACTACTTCTCCGATGATATTTTTTTGAATGGGAAACTCAGTAAAGCTATCGCTAGTGTTCTTACAATTAATCAAAATTGATGACACTATCAGAATGGTTAATAAGAAATGAAGCTTCATTCTATAACAAATTATTTTTGCTAAGATGACACATTAAATCTATTAATTCAATCACTTACTAATTGTCTAATTACTAAATGTGCCTAATCGAAAGGTCAATCAAAATAAGGGTTTTAAAATCATTGAAAGCAGATAGAATACGTGTGATTTAAACTCACCATCAAGCACTAAATTGATTTTATTTACGGATTTATTCTAGAGGTTTCTGCCTAATAAGAAGTACCAATCATCACAGGAGATCATGGAAACGACCCTTGTTCGGATTGCACCGACCACTCAAGAGAGTTTGTTCCACTACAACTTTTTCCTCATAAATCAGCGAATAGCATTGATTTAGGCATTCGCGATACTTTTAGTGATATCGCTGTTAGTGTAGCGGAGTATTTCAACCTATCGCATTCCATGCCGGGAAAATCGTTCTTAAGAACGTGAGAATATCTTATACAAGTTAACTGTACTAAAGAAACTAATTTTTCGTATATTGGGTATTGCTTTAATTAGGGCGTAGACACTCGAAGCTTCGATACAAGGTTGCAACCAATCAGCTTAATTATGTTATAGTCACGCCCATTGTAGCTTTCGTACTAACATTCATAAAACCAAAATTTACCGTGGCCAAAAGTTCCGGAATCTCAACTCGTGAGTCAGAATCCTTAGATCGTTATCTGCACGAGATTGGAAAAGAGAAACTGATCACTCCAGACGATGAAGTACGTCTAGCCAAAGAAATTCAGAAAGGAAGCCAACGAGCACTTGAAGACCTTACAAAAGCGAACCTTCGTTTTGTTGTTTCTGTAGCTAAACAGTATCAAAACCAAGGGTTATCTCTTGGTGACCTTATCAATGAAGGGAACCTCGGTTTGATCAAAGCTGCTAAGCGTTTTGATGAAACTCGTGGATTCAAGTTTATTTCCTACGCTGTATGGTGGATTCGTCAGTCGATTCTTCAAGCTCTTGCCGAGCAGAGTCGTATTGTACGTTTACCATTGAACCGTGTTGGTGCCCTTAACAAAATTGGTAAAGAGCTTTCTAAGTTAGAACAAGAATATGAGCGCGTACCATCTGCTCATGAGCTTGCTGAAAGTCTTGAAATGACCGTAGGAGAGGTAGCTGATACCCTCAAAATTTCTGGTCGCCACCTTTCAATGGATGCTCCATTTGCTCAAGGTGAAGACAACAGACTTCTCGACGTTCTTGAAAACGAAGAGATCCCTAACCCTGATTTCGAATTAATGGGTGAGTCTCTAAAAGTAGAGATCGAACGTGCCTTATCGAAATTAACGAAACGTGAAGCGGAAGTTATTCGCCTTTACTTTGGTATTGGACGTGAACATTCATTAACGCTTGAAGAGATTGGAGAACGCTTCGATCTAACAAGAGAGCGTGTTCGTCAGATTAAAGAAAAAGCACTGCGTAAACTTCGTCATCATAACCGAAGTGCAGCGTTAAGAGCTTACTTAGGATAATCACCGAGTATTCAAATTTACAAGCCCCTTTCATTTCGATAGGGGCTTTTTTTATGTCATATCTATTGCTGATACAAATACAGGCTTGTCAAAAGAAGCTTGTTGTGCGGAGCCTTTGCCTCTAATCATAAGGTATGCCGTAACGGCGCCATTGATGCGATTCAAGAATCCCAATGCCCCTTTTGATTGTAAATACGAGGTTGTTCCATCTTCACCATCTAGCCAAATCATTCCCATGTGATGGTTGTAATGTTTGCAGATATGAGAAAAAAGAGTTGGAAGCTCTTGTTCAAAGCCAGCCTGATACCAGATGTTATCAAATGCGATGAATTTTAATTTCTCAGCATTAAATAACCGTTTTAAATAGGGAATTTTAGGTAGCACTTTGGTGAGTAGAAAGCCTTTAAACCCTGCCAATTCTACAATCTCCCATTCAACAGGGAAGGCTCGGACTCCTGCCACCATAGCATTGTTATGATGCACAGCAAAACTTTGTCCCTTTAACTCTAAATCATCCTCAAAGAATAAGTCGTGTTCACTATAAAATGATTGTAACTGGGCTTTAAATTCAAAGAGGTTTTGTTCATCTATTCGATGAGCATTTTTTTTTACTTTGGGATTAAATCGACTAAATAAAAGTGTTTTAATCTGCCGTGTAGTCCTAAATCCAAATGACTCGCAAAGTGATTTAGAAAGGATGTTATCCTTTTCAACATATGCGTAATAGCATCCATCGGAACTAAGCTGTTCATCTAAATGATGATTGAATAGGCCAAATATTTCAGTTCTAAGGCTTGAACGTTTAGGCTTATTGTTGGCAGAGGGTTGGGCTTGTTTCTTTCGAGCACCAAGTACATTCATCACCGAAAGATATCGAACATATAAACCTGTGATGAACCCCGACTGATAGCTTAGGTTTCGACGTATAAAGCCTGCGGTTCCAATAGCACGTTTACCTTTCTTAATTTGAATGAATTCTAAATTCTGTAATCGTTGGAGGTTCTGTTGAGTTTCTAGCTGACGATACCTCAGCTTGTCCGGCGTGCCTAATACCGTGTTACTCAGTAAATTTGTGATTTCTTCATTAGCCCCTTTATGGGTTATTACATCAAAATTTATAGGCTTCGTCATTTTTTTAAATCAATTACCGAAAGTATTCTACTATTCTCTGAACAATTGCGTTACATTCTCATCATGAAAAATACGATAAGCTTTTTATTGCTATTAATCTGCTGCTCCAATGCACTACAGGCCCAGCTTTATCCATTTCGCACCTATTCTATTGAAGAGGGATTAAGTGAGTCGGTTGTGAATGATATCATCCAAGATAGGGAGGGTTACATATGGCTTGCAACTGGGTATGGGTTAAACCGTTTTGATGGTTTGCAGATGGACAACTTCTTTGAAGATCGTGGCCTCAATAACAGTAAAGTTCATGCATTATTTGAAGACACATCGGGTCGAATTTGGATAGGAACGGAATACGGGGTGAATTACTGGGAACAGGATAGTATTTACACACCCGTGGCTTTAGGAGCTCTAGCGAATCAACGAGTGATAAGTATCTTTGAGGACTCAAAAGGGGATATTTGGTTTGGAACCGATGGTGCAGGCGCCTGGGTAATGAACTTCGAAAGTGAGCTGATTCAGTACGGTACATCTCAAGGATTTCGAAATAACCGTATTAGAGATTTTGCCGAAAGTGAAGATGGAAGTATCTGGTTTGCAACTCGTGGTGGGTTAACTCAACTCAAAGACGGCAACATTCGCACATTTACTACTGCAGATGGACTGCCTGAAAATAGAATTCGGGAACTTAAATTTGATCAGGATGGCGCACTGTGGATTGCAACACGTGAAGGGGTGGTAAAATATGATCAGAATACTTTTGAGGTATACGATCAAAAGCAGGGCTTAAACAATAACAGGGTTCAAACACTCACCTTTGATGCAAATAATCGACTTTGGGTAGGTACTGAAGGCGGTGTTAGTGTATTAGATAACGGGACTTTCAAAAACTTCACTACACAAAATGGGCTCTCAAATAACATTATCTATTCCTCTACACTAGATAGAGAAGGAAACCTGTGGTTTGGGACTTTCGGTGGGGGAGCTAATCTCTTCTTAGGCGATTACTTCGAAAACTTTACCTCGTTGGAAGGTCTTTCAAATGATGTAGTGACTTCAATTGTGGAAGGCGATGATGGCAATATTTGGATTGCAACCTATGGGGGTGGGCTCAACAGATATGATGGCAATGAATTTCAGAATATCAGTTTAAATGAAGGGCTCTTAGACGATAAAGTGTTTTCAGTAGATAAGGACTCCAAGGGTCGCATCTGGATTGGGATGAGAAACGGACTCGCCTATCTTGAGAATGGTTCCTTGAATATCGTTCCAGCGGACGAGTTTCCTTATCGTAAGATTAGAGAAGTATATGAAGATTCGAACGGTATCTATTGGATTAGTACTGATGGGGAAGGCTTAATTCGATGGGATGGAGAAACCTTTAATCAAATTACCATTGAAGATGGTCTTGCTGATAACGCCGTGCTTTCGGCGGTGGAAGGGCCTGATGGAAGTATTTGGATAGCGACAAAAGGAGGCGTTAGTCGCTATTATCTAGGCGAAGTTGAGAATTTTACCATTCAGGAAGGATTGCCCAATAATGGGGTGATGATGATTATTCGTGACCGAAATGATACCATTTGGGCGTCAACTTTTGGAGGTATTGCTTGGTTTGATGGTCTTCGATTTCAGAGTATTACAACGGCTGATGGCCTCCCAAATAGAGTGTGCTATTTTATTCATCAATCAACAGATGGACAGTTTTGGATAGGGACCAATAATGGTATTACCCGTTTTGATGCTTCAAAATACTTTAGCGACATCCAAAGTGAAAAAGAACAAGCTTTTCAGCTCATTACCAGTGATCAAGGTTTAGTTTCGGATGAAATGAATTTAGGTGCCGTTTACGAAGACTCGGAAGGGCATTTATGGTTCGGTTCGGTGGAAGGAGTGAGTCATTTCCTAAAACGAAATTATTTAGGGAATCCGGTTCCACCAAAAGTAAAAGTGGATAGAGTGATAGCATCTGGGCGAATATTCAATAAATCTCAAAACTTTGAGCTGTCGTACGATCAAAATTATGTTGAAATAAATTTCTCAGGAATTAATTTCACGGCTCCGAATCAGGTGGTATATGAGTACAAAATGAATGGGGTAGATCCTGATTGGCAGCGTACGATGAACCGGAATGTGAAGTACCCTTCGTTACCTTCAGGCGAATACACCTTCATGATTCATGCCCGAAATACCAATGGTACTTGGAGCCGAGATTTCACAGAGATAGATTTTAAAGTAAGTACCCCATATTGGATGCAATGGTGGTTTTTACTACTCATAGTTCTAGTTCTGTCGGGAATCATCTTCCTATTTTATAACTATTACAGAGCCCGAAAACTCATTGATATAGAGCGAATAAGGGTACGTATTGCGAGTGATCTTCATGATGACGTTGGGGCAAGTTTAACAGAGGTAGCACTACAATCAGATTTTCTACAGGCCAGTAAAATTGATCCAGAGTTTAAGAAATCGCTAGAGCAAATTGGGAAGCAGTGCCGTAGAATTGTAACCAGTTTAGACGATATCGTTTGGAGTATTGATGCCCGAAACGATACCCTTGGTGATCTCACAGATAGAATGCAGGATTATATTCTAAATGTATTAGAGCCTAAGAATTTCGAAGTGGTGTACGATTTTGAAGACCTGAAAATGGAAAACAAACTAGCAGTGCCTCTTAAGGAGAACTTATATCTCATATTTAAAGAAGCCGTGAATAACATTTCGAAATATTCGAATGGAGATAAAGTGAATATCAGTATGAATACAGCGAATGGCTTGTTTACATTCAAAGTTCATGATAATGGAACTACGGGTAAAGGAACTAAGAAAACGGGCCACGGTTTGCGTAATATGGAAATGCGAGCTAAAAGAATCGGTGCACATATTGATGTTGCTACAGAAAATGGCTTTACTATTACTATAACTGGCAAACTTAACGCCAACTAACTACAGCATAGAATTATGGCTATCATCGGAATTGTAGAAGACAATGTGAAAATTAGAGATTTGATTCAACGATATTTAGATATGCAAGAGGATATGGACTGCCCCGTTGCGGTAGATAGCGTAGAAGAAATGCTGGAATACCTTGAAGAGCATACGAAGCCAGATGTAATGCTGATGGATATTCAACTGCCAGGGATGTCAGGAATCAAGGGAATGGAAGTAATCAAAAGTAAGTACCCTGAAATCGATATCATCATGTTAACAGTGTATCATGATTCACATAAGATTTTCGATTCACTGAAAGCGGGCGCATCGGGTTATTTGTTAAAGCATACTTCTTTACCAGAAATCAAAGAATCGATTGAAAATCTGATGAAAGGTGGGGCACCAATGTCGCCACAAATAGCTCGAAAAGTAATTACTCATTTCAATGATCAGGCACCTCAGAAAAATGAAGATAGTATGCTTACTTCCCGTGAGCAGGATATCGTAAATGGCCTTGTGGATGGATTAAGCTATAAGATGATCGCAGACCGGTTTGATATCTCTATAGATACGGTTCGAGCACATATCCGAAATATTTACAAGAAACTTCACGTTAACTCAAAAGCTGAAGTCATTGCTAAATCGCTTAGAGGTGAGATTTAATTTGCTCACATCATCATGTGATTGAGAGGAGGATGACGAATACTCATATTAAAGATAGAAATCTTAATAAGTAGGTACTCCTATGAAACGCTCTACACTATTCTCACTACTCACACTTTCCACTTTTTCACTATTCTCGATGGGTTGCTATACCCAACTCCAAAATTTGGATAGATATGATGATAGCAGAAACTCAAAATACTATTCTTGGAGCGATGAAGAGTTAGCAGAGGCAGGCTACTACTGGGACGAGGAAGAACAAACAGCCAAGCCTTTCGAGTACGAAACAGTTGAAGAGGAAGAGCCTGTTGCGGAAGAAGTAGGTCTACTTTATAAAGATTACGAAACCGAAAATTGGTATAAAGAAAACAACTTTGAAGGTGTTTACTGGGAAGGTTTCGACAGAGGGTATGAAGAAGGATATGACGATGGTGTAGACGATGCCTATGCAAATGCACATCACAACTTCAGAACAGGATATTATAGTAGCTGGTACTCACATTGGTCGCCAGCATATGTACACCATAGATTCCATTACAACCGATTTGCATACAGATATGGATATCCTGTATATAGAAATCCAAGCTTCGGGTTTGGCTTCTACTTTGGATATACCTGGGCCGATGCATTTATAGCACATTCATATGGTTATCCATATTACTACGATTATTATGGCTACCCATATTACGGTGGTGGATATTCAAACTTCTACCATGCAGGGTACTATAACAACTATTATTACTTCGAGAGTAGAAATAGACGTTCATCGAATTATAACTATGGACCTAGAAGTTCTGGTTTAACTCAGAAATATGATTCTAGATCAAATAGAACGCAGAGAAGTAGAACGGTTAACTCATCGGCTGTTTCTAAGCGTAATCAAAATTCAGGACTTTCGCCTTCAGTAAGAAACCGTGTACGTAGTACAGATGTAAGAAAAGCGAGCAGCCGAGGATCATCCTCGAAGAGCAGAGTTACTCGTACTAGATCTAATAACGATTCAAGTAAACGAAGTAGATCAAGGTCTGGAAATAATATCAACCAGAGTTCAAAACGCAGCTCTGCAAGTAGTGTGAACCGTTCGAATACTTCTAGCCGAAGTCGTTCTTCGTCTACCGTACGTAAGTCAAGCTCGAGTAAGAGATCATCTTCTGTATCAAGAACATCAAGCAGTTCTAGCAGAAGCCGTTCTAACGTAAGTAGAACAAGTAGCACAAAAAGAAGTAGTGCGAACGTTTCGAGCCGTAAGAGTTCTTCGTCGTCGAGAAGTAGAGTAAGTAAAAGCTCTACGCCTTCTAGATCACGTTCTACAACTGTTAAAAGGTCATCGCCTACAAAACGATCAAGCTCTGTAAAGAGATCATCGCCAACGCGACGTTCTTCATCTGTGAAAAGATCGAATAGTAGCTCTTCAAGAAGTTCGAAGAGTTCATCTAAACGTTCGTCGAGTTCAAAAAAGAAAAGAACTCGTAACTAAGCGTAAGCACACCTCAAACATATTTAAAGTTTTATCATGAAGAGAATACTAACCCTCTTAGTGGGAATGTTGTTTTTATCATTGAGCGCAAGTGCTCAAAATGGGGAATCACCAATTTCGTATAAAAGTCTGGCACAACAATTTAGCACCTTTAATGTAAATGGTGATGCCGAACATGGATACTTAACATCAGTGTCTTCATTTAATGGATATGGAAGTTATATGGATAATCCAGCTGCAATGGCATTGGCAGAATCTAGCTTTTATTCTATTAGCCTGTTTAGCAACACCATGTCGATTGATAATACCTATCAAGGGAACGCCAATACTGAAGACAATTCAAATCTATATTTCGGAAATATTGGACTCGTTTATAAAGTGCCTACTGCTCAAGGGAGCTTAGTTTTTGGGGGTGGATACTCACTAGTATCTCATACCAGTGATGAAATGTTTTTGGATGCGTATAACAACGACAACACCATCACGGATATGTTTAAAGCAGAGAATAGTAATTACAATGGCATCGCATTTGATGCATTCGCTATTGATTATGGGGATAATTCGGAAACCTATTTTGAATCCATTTTTCGCATTGGCTTAAGCCCAGATGAGTACAGAGGAATTCAGCAATACGCTACTATCACAAATACTCGAAATATGGGTGAGATCACTTTTTTCGGTGCTACCGAATTTCAAAAGAACCTATATGCGGGACTAAACCTATCCATTTACACTGGTACACATAGATTTGATAGAAATTTCCAGGAAGTAGACTCTCAAAACCAATACGATGATGGGATCCTATTTGCCGATGACCAAGGCAATAACGGAACAGATATCCACTCTATAGAACTTGTAGATGATATTGATTCAGAAATGTATGGTTTCGGACTAAGCGGTGGAATCATTTTTAAGATGCTTCCCAGTTTCCATATAGGAAGTAGTTTAACATTGCCTACAAAGTTTTTTATCAGTGAATCTTATTACTCAAACATTGATACGGAGTTCGACGATAACTCAGTGAGTACCGATAACAATTACGCAGGTTCATTCGATTACTCAATCACAAAACCTGCCAAGCTTAATCTTGGTGCTACCGTAAATGCGGATAAACCATTGAATTTCTCTGTGTCGGCTGAATACATCGATTATAGTACCACGAAGGTAAAGTTGGTAGAAGATGAGGAAAATTTGACGCCGGAAGATATAGCCGCTTTAAAAGCGAATGAAACAGAGTTTAATAATCAAATCAGAGATGAATACGCAGCGGTAGTGAATTTCAAAAGTCATGCAGTCTACACCTTTAAAAGTGGTACAAACATGAAGGCTGGATATGCTTACTTGCCTTCGAAAAAGCATGATGAAGATTTTAGTGAACGTATCTATACCCTTGGAATTACCTTTCCTGTAAGTCCAAGTATGAGTTTAAACTTCCTTACACAATATTCGGCAAGAAACGACCGTTCAGTAGTATATGATTACGAAGATATAAACGGCAACCGAATAGAAGTAGGTAACGATCAATCTATCGAATCATTAAAGATCTTAGGTGGCATTAAAGTCCACTTTTAAGGATTAGTAGTTTACCCAAATAATACCTCCGTAGTTAGTTAGAGTCTTAGCATTGAAAAAGCTAGGACTCTTTTTTTATATCCACTTTTTCTTTCGGAAGTAAAAAACCATACCGATAGTCGCTACTATCATAATTCCCCAAATGGTTGGATAACTGTATTCCCAAGCTAATTCCGGCATATGCTCGAAATTCATACCATAGATGCCAGCAATAAAAGTAAGTGGGATGAAAATGGTAGCAATGATAGTTAGAACCTTCATCACCTCATTCATTTTGTTACTCAAGTTTGTTTGATACATATCGTGCAAACTAGAGATCATCTCCCGATTGTTATCTAAGGTATCTACAATCTGACTAGTGTGATCTGAAGTATCTCTTAAAAACAGCTTTGTTTCTTCTCCAAGAAGAGGGGATTCGTCTCTATAAAAAGAATTGATATTATCCCGAAGTGGCCACACACTTTTGCGGAAGGTGATAAGCTGACGGCGAAGGGTATGGATATCGGTTAATGAGATATCATCTGTGCCTTCCCAAAGCATATCTTCAATGGCTTCAATCTGAGAGTTTAATTCGCCCAAAGCTTCAAAATAATAATCAATGATTACATCCATAAGCGCATAGGCCATATAATCACAGCCATTCTTCCGCATGCGAGTGTTTTCAACCTTTAAGCGCTCTTTTATAGGGGCAAAAATAGGCTTATCTGATTCTTGAAAAGAGAACACAAATTTGTCGGATAAAACTATACTCACCTGCTCTTGCTCAAGTACGCCATCTTCGAGGTAGAGCATTTTTAAAACGATGAAGATTTGATTGGTGTAGTCTTCAATCTTAGGGCGTTGAGTAGTATTTAATATATCCTCTTGAATGAGCGGGTGGAAGTCAAATTCGTCCCATAGCTCTTTCAGTTTGGGAATGTCGTGCAATCCCTTTACTTGAACCCATGTGGGGTTAGAGGTGGCAACATAGGGTCTACAATTAGCAACCGAGTCTACACTAGCTGTTGTTAGATGGTCTAGGCCATAATCATGAATATCGATGGTTACCGTATCAATTTTTTGTGCACCAATATGGGTAAGAGTACCAGGCGCACTACCAACTTCTTTCTTTAAAAAAGAAGAGCGGATTTTCTTAGGGATCAACCGTTTCTTTAAATTCATGAGATATAGACCAAGATTAAAGCTTCGAATATAGACAAAAAAAAAGCCCCTATGCAGGGGCTTTGAAATGCGGTGCTTTAATTATTCAATTTCACCTTTTTCGGCAGCTTCTTTAAGCTCTTCATTGGCCCAAATACCAACTTCAACACGTCTATTTTGAGCTCTACCTTCAACGGTACTGTTACTTGCAATAGGATCGCTTTCACCGTAACCAATAATAGTCATACGTTCAGCGTCTACGCCTACAAATGCAGCATATTCCGCTACAGCTTTAGCTCTTTTTTCAGAAAGTTCTTGGTTATAAGCTTCACTACCAGTGTTATCCGTATATCCTGAAAACATGATATTGGTGTCTTCATATTTTTTCAAAATTTCAGCTAGTTCAGCAATATTCTGCTTAGATACTTCTTTTAATTGATAAGAATCTACAGCGAATAAAATTCCAGAGTCGAAAGTAATCTTGATACCTTCACCAACTCGTTCAACGCGTGCACCTTCTAGATCTTCCTCTAACTCTCTTGATTGACGATCCATATAATTACCAATAGCCGCACCCGATGCGCCACCTACCGCAGCACCTACAATAGCACCCGTAGTTGAATTACCAGCTGCTTTACCAATAATTGCACCAGCTAAGGCACCGGCTGAAGCACCAATGGCTGTACCTTTTGCAGTTTTACTGATATTCTCACATGCCGTAAATGGCAATACTAGTAGTAGTGTGAATATTCCTAATTTCGATAGTGTCTTCATGGTCTTAATTTAATTTGATGTTTATCGTATTTAAGAAAGACCCTATGCCATTTGTTCCATTAATTAACAATGCCAGGCATAGTGAAGAATTATCCGCCTTCTGCTCGAAGTACTTCAAGTGGTGGTTTTTTATGAATACCTCGAGTATTCAGTAAACCAATAAGTAGCACTAGTAGAATTAGTATAACGACTTCTAAACCTAGGATGGCAAAATTTGGCACGAATTCTATATCAAAGAAGAAGTAGCCTAACAGCGCACTTGCACCCACAGATAAACTAAGTCCTGTAAGGGAGGCCATGATACCCAATAAGGTGTATTCAATAATCTGTATTTGGACCACTTGCTTCTGTTTCGCTCCCAAAGTTCGGAGTAGCACAGCTTCTCGAATTCGTTGAAATCGACTTGTGGCGGCTGATCCAGCTAATACGATTAAACCCGTGATGATGCTAAATAGCCCAATGAATTGTATCACGAAGGTAATCTTATCAATAAAGGCACGAATGGTATCTATCACTTGGCCAACATCAATGGCTGAGACATTCGGGTACGCTAATACGATTTCCCTTTGAATAGCGAGCGATGCTTCACGATTTGGTGTATTTACCGTGGTGGCAAAGAATTGAGGTGCTTGTTCCAAAACTCCAACGGGGAATACCACAAAGAAATTAGGCTGCGGAGTGTCCCATGTAACGGTTCTAGTACTGGATATATAACTTTGAATAGGAATTCCTTGAACATCCCATGTAATGGTATCACCCACAGAAGCGGCTAAGTCTTCCATAAGGTCAGATGAAACTGAAATAGGTACAAGGTCTTCGAATCCATTGTGGGTTCCTACAAAAGTACCAGAATCAATTTTTTCAGTTGAAACGAGTTCATCTCTATAGGTGGAACGATATTCTCTATTTAAAGCCCAACGACGTGCAGTGCGATTGGTATCGGCTAAGATTGAATCCACAGGATTCCCATTTATACTGCCTACACGCATTGTTACAATAGGTACATTTTGAAGTACTTCAAGTCCATTGCTTGTAATGATGTCATTTACTCCATCATTTTGATCGTATTGAATATCGTATAAAGCTAAGTTCGGGAGCGCTTCATCATCGCCAAAGTTGATGGTACCCAATAACATATCTTGGGTTAGATAGAGCGATGAAATCATGGTGACCCCTAAGCCAAAAGTAAGCAGCAGGGTCGAGGTCTGATTATTGGGACGATATAAATTAGCAAGCCCTTGGCGCCATTCATAGCTGAACCACTGCGTATTCATTTTGCGAGCTATTTTCATAATAAGTACTGCAAACCCAGCTAGTAATAACAGGCAAAAAAGGAGTCCAAGTGTAAACCAAATAGCTGCAATCCAGCCATCTAGCATGGAATTAGCATAGATGACAACGAATAGTATTACGATAGAGCTTAATATGATTTTAGTGCGTTTACGCAATAACGACATCAAGCTAACGTCCACCATACGGAGTGTAAAAAGAGGCGAGATTTTTCGCACGGCGAGCAAGGGAAATAGAGCAAATATAATGGCAATGCTCACTCCTGTAGTTATACCGATTAAAACCGAAGTCCATGAAATGGTTAATTCAATATCAACGGGTAAAAAATCTTGAACTAGAACCGGGAGGTAAAGCTGAATGGATGAGCCAATGAGCGCACCTATGGCGGAACCAATCAATCCCATAAATGCAGCTTGAATGAGATATATCCACAATGTTTGATTGGAGGATGCCCCAACACAACGAAGAACGGCCACTGTATTTACCTTTTGACGAACGTAAACAAAAATGGAGCTTGCCACACCAAGTCCACCCAATAAAAGTGCAATAAATCCGATTAGATTAAGAAAATTGGATAAGTATGTGATGGCTTCACCGACTTCTTCTTCACGTTCAGCTACATCATCATATCGGAAATCTAAAGAGTCGTTTAATACATCGAGCTCATCATCAACGATTACAGGATCAGTACCTTCAAGGTATTTTACGTAGGTCAGATATTCTAGCCTACTTCCTCGTTGAAGCAAGCCAGTTTCTTCAACATTCTGTTTGGGAATGAAAATTCGAGGTCCCAAAAATGATGCAGCGATTGGTTGACCAGGGATTTCGACTAGTGCCCCACCGATTTCGTAAGTCAGTAAACCAATTTTGACAGAATCGCCGGGTTCTAAGCCAAATTGAAGTAGAATGGGTTCATCCACCAGTGCCGTGTTATTTTTCTGGAAGTTGTAAGCGGCTTCAGTAGGGGAGGTTACCAATGTACCGTAATAAGGGAAATCACCCTCAAGAGCGGTTATTTGTGATAAACGAGTAGTTTGAGATTTCGGGAAATAAGCCATGGATGTGAAACCAACAGCCGTAGACTGCTCTTCACTTAGTGAATCGAGATAGCTTACAACTAGCTCATCAAGCGGTGCATTGCTACTTACCTCCAAATCAGCCCCAAGTAGCTCCTTAGATTGCTCGGAAATACTATCGGTTAGGTTTGCTCTGAATGAGCTAATGGCAACTTGAGCGGCAACACCAACAATGATTGCTGCCATGTATAAAAATAACTTTCGGCGATTAGAGCGTGAATCTCGCCACGCCATTTTGAAGATCCAACTCAGTTTATTCACGCTACATCCACCGTTTCTACTTCATTCATAAAGTCTGCTTCAATACAACCATTTTTGATTTTTATCACGCGGTCGCATTTTGCGGAAAGCTCCATATCGTGCGTAACTAGGATGAGTGTGGTTCCTTCTTGCTTGTTCAAATTGAAGATCAAATTTTCAATATGCTCCCCAGTTTCGGTATCTAAGTTACCAGTAGGTTCATCGGCAAAAAGAATTTTGGGCTTATTGATGAATGCACGAGCAACAGCTACACGTTGTTGTTCACCACCTGATAATTGATTGGGGTAATGGTGAACGCGATCACCTAAGCCAACCTCAGTGAGTAACTCAATGGCTCTTTCTCGTACTTGCTTGGTGGCTTCGCCTCTAAGTTCAAGAGGAACCATAACATTTTCTAAAGCAGTAAGGGTAGGCACTAGTTGGAAAGTCTGAAATACAAAACCTACGTGTTTATTTCTTACTTCGGCTCGCTCATCTTCGCTAAGTGGATTTAAATGAATTCCATTTAAGAATACATCTCCTGAAGTTGGACGATCAAGCCCCGCCGTTAATCCCAATAAAGTTGTTTTTCCACTACCAGAAGGGCCCACAATTGCGCAGGTGATACCTTCGGGGATATCAAAAGTTGAATCGTTAACTACGGTAAGTGTTTTTGAACCACTTTTAAACGTTCTGAATAGGTTTTTTACTTGAAGTATATGAGACACAATGAAAGATCTTTATTTTAGTTGAAACCTGAACACTTTGATAGTGAACTTTAATTCCGGAATTAATAAAAAGGTTGCTACGTTAGCATTGCAATATTGTTCACAACAAATAGCATATTTTTACCAAACCCTATTATCGATAAAGAGAATGAAATTATTTGTACTACTAATCTTCTCATTTTTTATTACCAACAATATCCATGCTCAAGATACTAAGACCATTTTATTTTTTGGAGATAGTATCACTGCTGGATATGGATTGGAGCAGTCGGAAGCTTTCCCAGCTCATATTCAATCTAAAATTGATGAACTCGGATTAGAGTATAAGGTGATTAACGGAGGGTTAAGTGGGGAGACTTCAGCGGGAGGTCTTCGAAGAATTAACTGGGTGCTGCAACGACCAATTGATGTAATGATTTTGGAGTTAGGCGGTAATGATGGGTTAAGGGGAATTGATTTGTCTGATACTCGTAAGAACCTTCAAGGCATCATTGATAAAGCCCAAGCTAAGTATCCATCAATTCAAATAATTATTGCAGGGATGCAGGTACCACCTAACTTGGGGATTGAATACACGAAGGATTTTTCGAACCTATATGTGGAATTGGCCCAGCAAAATGAGCTTCCTTTAATACCTTTTATTCTTGAACAGGTAGGGGGTAAAGAAGATTTAAATCTCCCTGATGGTATTCACCCAAATGCAGAAGGACATAAACTTGTTGCTGAAACAGTTTGGGAATATTTGTATCCGGTTTTAAAGAAATAAGACAGATGTACGCATAAAAAAAGCCTCGTAACAATAGAGCTACGAGGCTTTTTTTTATATGAACTAAAGTTCCGTTAATTAATAGAGTACACTATCGAGATATTCGCCGATACTGATACCATTTGTGAGAAGTCCATCATATCAGGGGCACCACTCATCATTTTAGTTTCCATATCTGCAAATCGAGGCGTACCAATTTGGTAGTCAGAGTAATTGATTTGTGTGATGGTACCCAGCTTAACACCAGAAGCATCTGCAATGGTTTGAGCCTTTTCTTTAGCGGCATCAATGGCTTTGGCCAATGCACGCTCTTTGCCTTCCTCTAGCATCGATGAGGTGAACTTACCATTAAAGGAATCGAATCCATTTTCGATTAGGGTCACTTGAATGGTTTCATAAATATCGAAATCCGAAAAAGTTACCGTTACCGACTGTGATGTTTGGGAAGTCTTATTTTTATCACGATACATTTTGTTAATTCGAATGGGCTGAAACTGAATTTCTTTTTCCTCGATATCGAATTTAGATAGTAATCCTGCTAGTACTTCTTCTCGTTGTTTATGAATGCGATAAGCTTCTTGAGGACTGTTTCCCTCAGCATTAATATTGATATTAAATACAATTAAATCGGCTTCCACTAACTCATTCGAGGTCATATTAATGGAAATAGTTTTGCCATTATTAGTGAGGTTTTGTGCATGAGACGCACATCCAAAAAGTGTAATTAAAAGGGTTAGTGAGACAAAAATTCGTGACAACATAACGTTTGTTTTTAAGGGTTTACTTTTTAACTCTAACTCAAGAATTATGTTTCTAGTATTCTGAAATCTTCGATTTTACAATCGGTAAAATTTCTTCAACCCATAATGTGTATTGCTTTTCAGATGGGTGTAATTCATCTGAGGCTATTAATGTGGAGTCGGTTTTGGCACCTTCACTAATGGGTGTGATGTTAATAAAAGGGATGTTGTACTCGAAGGCTATTTCAGCGGCCATTGCATCGTATGCAAGTAATTCCGTGCGAATTTGTTCTTCTCCTTTTTGCATCCCAAATGGAGTTACTCCATAATTAGGGATAGAGACCACGAATACCTTAGTAGCGTCTCCTCCAGCAAATTCTATGCTTTGTTCAATAAGCGCTCTAAACTCTTCTCTATAAATCTCTATATCATACCCTCTGTATTGATTATTCACTCCAATCAATAAAGACACTAAATCATAAGGAGGGGCTAATTCAACTTCATCAATGCCTTTTTGTAACTCATTGGTGGTCCATCCCGTTGTAGCTACGATGGTTGGTTTATTCATTTCAATATCATGAGATTGCAAGGAATCAACTAATTGTACAGGCCATCTTCCATTTTCAGGAACGGCTTCTCCTATTGTGTAGGAATCGCCCAAAGCTAGATATTTTAATGGTTGTTCTTGTGGCTTTGTACATGCTAAATTGTAAACAAGAACTATTAATAAAAGGACAAGTTTTTTTGATTTCATTGATCAGGTTGGATTATAGATTTGACACTAAACTAATCATATAATTTTTAAACGTTATTATCTAAGTACCAAAATCATATTTAGATCAATAATATTTTACCAATCCTTCTTGCATTATCGGTTAAACAGATGTTTCTTTGCTAGAACAACAAATTGAGATATACTGTTGTTTACGTGCTCTGGAAGGCGCAAATCAAGAGGTCAAAAAGACTATAACATAAATAAATCAGGATTAGAATTATGAGTAAATCGATACGATGTATACTTGCTTTAAGTATGACTCTATTATTTACATACGCCGCTCAGGCATATGCATCTATCCCATCTACAGAGGCGGTCACAGAAGTGTCTGGTCAAGTAACGGATGCTGAAGGTGAACCACTCGCAGGTGTGAATATTCGAGTAAAAAATAAATTAATAGGAACTGCAACCGATCCAGATGGCCGGTTTAGCTTAACTATTAAACAAGATCCACCACTTACCTTAGTATTTACAATAGTAGGGTTTCAGTCGCAGGAACTTGAAATAACAAATTCAAATACTACCGATATCATTGTTCGCTTAAACGAGCAAACGATTTTAGGAGAAGAGGTTGTAATTTCAGCTTCTCGTGTAGAACAAAGTATTTTAAAATCGCCCGTATCGATTGAAAAACTAGATATTCTTGAAATTCAAAACTCAGCATCTACCAACTTTTATGATGCTATCTCGAATTTAAAAGGGGTTGATTTCAGTACTCAGAGTTTAACTTTCAAGTCGATTAACACACGTGGTTTCGGTTCTAACGGTAACACACGTTTTGTTCAACTCATTGATGGTATTGACAACCAAGCTCCAGGTTTAAACTTCGCCGTTGGTAACATTGTAGGTATCTCAGAATTAGACCTTGAAGGAGCTGAATTAATTCCGGGTGCGGCTTCAGCACTATATGGACCAAACGCATTAAATGGTATTTTACTGATGAACAGTAAGAGTCCATTTGAATATGAAGGACTTTCATTCAACACCAAATTGGGTGTAAATCATGTAGATAGCCAAGTTGAAGACCCATCATTGTATCAATCATATGATTTAAGATATGCGAACGCAGTAAACAACAAGTTTGCATATAAATTCACTGCTTCCTATTTGAAAGCTCAAGATTTCGTGGCACAAGATTCTCGCGATCAAAGTTTTGTAGCAGGTGTTGTTGAACGTGGTGCTACCGAAAGAAATGGTGCTCGAGTTTACAATGGTGTAAACATTTACGGTGATGATGTATTCACGTTAGGCGGTATTGCAGATGGTGTTATTGCAGCTGGAAATGATCCAAATGCCACTCCAGAAGAGCAAGCTCAAGCTGCGCAAGTTTCTGCATTAAGAAGTCTAATACCAGATGGCCGTGATGGCGCTTTTTCGGCTCCTGGTTTTGCTGAGAGCTCTTTTGTAGATAACACTACAGAAAGTTTAAAGCTTGGAGCGGCATTGCATTACCGTATAAATGATAGTTATGAGATTCTAGCTCAATACAATACTGGATTCGGTAGTACAGTGTATACAGCCAACGACCGTTTTGTATTGGATGACTTCAATATTTGGACTGCTAAGTTGGAATTACGTAATCCGAATTTCTTCCTACGTGGTTATACCACTCAAGAAGATGCAGGAGATTCTTACGCAGCCAATACGGTAGCAACTCGTATTAACCAAGTAGCTTACCTAACTCCGTACTTCCAAACATTCTTAAATGCACGTTCACAAGGTGCTTCTGTTGAGCAAGCTCATGCATCGGCACAGCAATCGGCTACTGCAAACCAACAAGATTACTTGCCAGGTACACAGAATTTCAAAAATCTAGAGAAACAACTGCGCGCTACGTCGATCGCTGATGGTGGTGCTCGTTTCCTTGATAAATCGGACATGTACCACGTAGAAGGTCTTTACAACTTCTCAAATGTAATCGACCCACAGACTTTAGAGCTCATTGGTGGCGCTAACTACCGTCAATACGCATTGAACTCTGAAGCGACTCTATTCGCACTAAACAATTCAGGCGATGAGTATAAGATTAATGAGTGGGGCGCTTACTTACAGGGTTCTAAAAACCTTATGGATGATAAATTAAATTTATCAGCTTCTGTTCGTTATGATAAAAACGAATACTTCGATGGTCAGTTCTCTCCAAGAGTAGCAGCTATTTATACCGTTGGCGACCGTCATAACTTCCGTGTTTCTTATCAGAATGGATTTAGAATGCCAACTACTCAAGATCAGTTCATTCAACTTGATGTAGTAACTCGATTGCTAATTGGTAGTAACAAAGACTTAGTAGATCGTTATAGATTCGAAACTAATACTGTGTACCAAGCACAAAGTGTTGCGGCAGCTCGTCAAATCGCTAACAATGGCGGTACCGATGCTGAAGCCAGAGCAGTACTAGTACCTATTGAATTTGATGACTTCAAAACTGAGAAAATTAGTACTTATGAAGTGGGTTACAAAGCATTAGTAACGGATCGTCTATTTGTAGATGCTTACTATTACTACAGTGTGTATAAAGATTTCATCGCTGAGATTCAGTTCGTTCAAGGGGTACCAAATGGTTTAACCAATGATCCTGGTTCTTTTGATGCGGATAGTGACTCAGGTAAAGACCAGATCATTAACGGCGGTGTTCCAACTCAGGAATACGGATTCGATGTAAATGCCGATGGTAATGTTGAATCACAAGGATTTGGTGTAAGCCTAGAGTATTCACTAGATGGTGGATATAAAGTAGGTGGTAACGCTTCTTACAACGACTTAATCAGTGAAAAAGATTTGATTAAGCAAGGATTCAGAGCAAGTTATAACACTCCAAAATGGAGATATAACGTTCGCCTAGAAAACAGAAATGTGATCGAAAATGTTGGATTTAACATGGTATACAGATGGCAAGATGCTTACTTCTGGGATTCGTCATTTGGTGCCGGAGTAGTTCCAGCGTATGGTACTCTTGATGCTCAAGTGAGCTATAAGATTCCATCTGCTAAGACCATTCTAAAAATTGGTGGTAGTAATGTTCTTAATGAACGATACACGACTTCATTCGGTAACCCAAAAATGGGTGCTATTTACTACTTCTCTCTAACTTTTGATCAATTCTTGAACTAAGGAAGGCAAATACCATGAATAAATTAAATAAAAGCATATTAGTATTACTTACGGCTGGCTTTTTTGCTATGTCGTGTGAAGGAATTGAAGATTCTTTAGTTGATGATAGACTCGAAGAAAATCCACAGCCCACACCAGAAGAGTATACTTCTGGAGATGCTGACTTTAGCACATACGTTGCCATTGGTAACTCACTTGCAGCAGGGTATATGGATGCAGCTCTATATAACAATGGGCAAAACAACTCGATTCCTAATTTAATAGCAGCAGAACTTTCTGCGGCTGTAGATGGTGGACTTACATTTAATCAACCAAGTATTAATTCAGTAAATGGATTTAATACGGCAGTAAGTCCAAACCCAGATGGAAACACTATCTTTGGACGCTTTAAGTTAGATACCAGTATTCCGGGTCCTTCTCCAACAATAAACGGTGAAGTGCCAACAGCATATACGGGTCCAGCGGTTCATAACTTTGGTGTGCCAGGCGTAACCGTTGGCGACTTATTAGTAGCGAGCAGCCCAAACCCAGCATTAAGCACCTTCTATTATAGATTTGCTTCAGATCCTGGTACTTCAACAATCATTGGTGATGCGGCAGCAGCACAACCTACCTTTTTCACTTTGTGGATTGGTAACAATGATGTGTTAGGGTACGCAGCTGGCGGTGCTTCAAATTCAAGTTTGTTGACTTCTACAACTGATTTTGAGACTCGTTTTAATGCGGTAATCAACACCATGATGGCGAATACAACGGCTGATGGTGTAGTTACGAATATCCCGCCACTATTAGGCGCAGCGTACTTCCGTGCGGTTCCATATAACGCTATCCCATTAGATGCTCAAACTGCTGCAGCTTTAAATGCAGGTTATGAAGACTACAACAACGGACTTGAGCAAGCTAGACAAGCAGGTTTCATTGATCAAGCAGAAAAAGACAGACGAACTATTACTTTTGCTGCAGGAGCGAATGCATTTGTGATGGAAGATGAAACACTAACAGATCTTAGTGCATTAGGTTTACCAAATCTTCGTCAATCAGAATCTACTGATCTAGCTATCCTTTCTTTAGGAGCTATATTAGGGGTAGATTTAGGTGATGGCGCGTACGGTTTACAAGATGCAGTGGAAGATCAATATGTGTTGATTGTAGAGGAGCAAGTTGAAATCGAAACAGCTCGTCAAACTTTCAATGGCATTATTGCAGCCGCAGTTAGTGCAAACAGTGATCGTTTAGTTTTACATGATACGAATGCAGCTACAGGTGCTTTTGCAGATTTATTTGGTATCAGCGACCAAGAAGTAGGAATTACTATTGATGGTGTTGACCTAACTGCCGATTTCGCACCAAGTGGAGTACTATCAACTGATGGTATCCATCCAAATCCAAGAGGTAACGGTATTTTAGCAAACGAAATTATTGCTACGATCGAAGCCAAATGGGGTGCTAAGCTTCCTAGAGTTAATGTTTTAGGATTGCCTAGTGTTACAGTTTGTGGTATTGGCGATTGCGCTAGTGAGCAATCACAGTAAAATCAAATACACAATTTTTACTAAGGAAGCCTCGTCAGAAATGACGAGGCTTTTTTTATTTAAATCCGAAAGAATGTCACGCTCAATATTCCATATCTTTGGTGGCATTATATTTGCTGAAACAAAGTGAATTAAAAAATTTGAAGAACTACATCAATGAGCGAAAAGAATCAGGACGAATTATTAGAAAAAGAAGACCAGCAAGTTTCCAACGAAGAAATGGAAGCGAATGAAGCGGTATCTACTTCTGAAGATGAGAAGGATGAAAAAGATCTACGTATTGAAGAACTAGAAAAAGAGCTTGCTGCAGCTAGAGATTCAATGTTGCGAAAAGCAGCGGAGTTGGAAAATGTTCGCAAAAGAGTTCAGAAGGAAAGGTTTACACTAAGAGAACAAGTGAAAGCTGAAGCACTGGAAGATTTCTTACCACTCAATGATGATTTATTAAGAACCCTAGATGCCAGTAAAGAAGCCAATATTGAGAAAAGTTTCTTAGAAGGGGTTGAAATGGTTTCCAATAAATTCGGAGATATCCTCGCTAAGTATGGCGTTGATAAAATCGATGAAACAGGTGTTCCATTTGACGTGAACCTCCACGATGCTTTATTACGCCAACCTGCACCTGATGACGACACGCCAGCTGATACCGTTCTACAAGTGTTAGAACGCGGTTACAAAATGGGCGAGCGTACGATTAAGCATGCAAAAGTTATAGTGAGTCAATAAATCATGACAAATAGAGATTATTACGAAATACTAGGCGTATCAAAAGATTCTTCGGATGCAGAGATAAAGAAAGCTTATCGCAAGAAAGCGATGAAATTTCATCCTGACCGAAATAAAGGGGATGCCGAAGCCGAAAAGAAATTCAAAGAAGCCTCAGAAGCCTATGAAGTACTAAGAGACCCGCAAAAGCGTGCTAGGTATGACCAGTATGGCCATGCAGGAGTTAACGGCGGAAACGGCGGATTTGGAGGCGGTGGCGTCGACTTCGACGGAATGGGCTTTGAAGACATCTTCAGTCGCTTCGGTGATATTTTTGGAAGTAGTTTCTTTGGTGAACAATCGTTCGGAGGGCAAGGTCGCTCAAGAGGACGTCGCCAACCAGGTACACCAGGTTCTGATATGAAAATCAGAATGCCCCTAGATCTAGATGAGATTGCTTTTGGAACAGAGAAGAAACTGAAAATTAAAAAACAGATTCTTTGTGACCAATGTGAAGGTACAGGTGCGGAAACAGATTCAGATTTTGAGACCTGTGGAACCTGTAATGGAATGGGAGAAGTTCGCCAGATTACTCGTACAATGTTAGGGCAAATGGTGAATGTTCAACCTTGTCCAACATGCCAAGGCGATGGCCGCATCATCAAGAACAAATGTTCTAAATGTAGTGGTGAAGGGCGTGTTAACGGGGAAGAAACTGTTAAAATTAATATTCCTTCTGGCGTATCAAACGGAAATTATATCACGCTTCGTGGCCAAGGGAATGCTGGTAGAAGAGGTGGCCAAGCAGGCGACTTAATTGTTCTTATTGAAGAAAATAAGCACAAGCACTTTGATAGAGAGGGTAATAACATTTATTACAATCTAAATTTAAGTATACCGGATGCCGTTTTAGGAACCGAAGTTCAAGTTCCTACACTAAAAGGAAAAGCCAAGCTTAGAATAGAGCCGGGCACACAGCCAGGAAAGCTATTGCGTATGCGAGGCAAAGGAATAGTAGGCTTGAATAATTCTGGTACGGGTGATCAATTACTTAGAGTGAATGTATTTATGCCAACAGAGTTAAGTGATTCAGAGCGCAAAGCCATGGAAGGTTTTAGAGAATCAGCCAATTTTGATGCTATTAACATGAAAGAAGAAGAGAAAGGGTTCTTCTCTAAAATGAAGGACGTTTTTAGCTAACCATCGTTTAGTTAAATCTATTTAGAAAAAGAAAAGGGATAACATGTGTTATCCCTTTTTTTATATCCGATTGTTATTCAGCTAAAATGGCTGTTCCGCTTACACTAACCATAAGCATGCTGCCATTTGGTCCAATAGTCTCATAATCGATATCAATACCTATAATGCCTGTGGCACCCACACGGTTTGCTTTCATCTCCATTTCCTCGAATGCTAAACGACGTGCTTCTTGAAGTTCTTTTTCGTAAGCCCCAGAGCGCCCTCCAACGATATCCCTGATTCCTGCAAAAAAGTCCTTAAAAATATTTGCGCCTAAGATGGCTTCTCCCGTTACAATCCCTAAATACTTTTTTACTTGGCGTCCCTCTAACGAGTTCGTAGTCGACATAATCATATGTGTTCTCCTATCTAGATTCTAAAGTTATTTTTGGTCTGTCCCTTAAGACCCAAGCTCATACTAGAAATAGTAGAAAATGTTACTGATTTATATCATGGGCATAAAAAAACCCGAACCAAATGGCCGGGTTTTGTAAAATTCGTGTAATACAAAGTTAGACTTTGTATGATGTAAACGAACTATCTTCTTGGTCTTTCCTCTCTGGGACGCGCTTCGTTTACACGTACTGCTCTTCCGTCGATTTCTGCACCGTCTAATTGATCAATTGCTGCTTGAGCTTCTGAGTCATTATCCATTTCCACAAATCCAAAGCCCTTTGAACGGCCAGAGTATTTGTCAGTGATTACTTTTGCTGAGCTTACTGCACCGTAAGCTTCGAATACTTCACGTAGATTGTCGTCGGAAACGCCGTAGCTTAGGTTTCCTACATAAATGTTCATGTCTATTATATCTTGTTTAAATCTAAATTTTGGAATGATGGAAGAAACTCTGCGCTATGGAGCAATACACTACCTTAGTAGAGTATCAGTACCAGTCCAGTGCCAAAAGTACATTAATTAAACGGTTTACCCAATTATTTTTATAAATGGGCGCATTTAATTGTTTCAAAGGCACTATAAGCTAAAACTTAAGGCTGCTTTAAACCAGATTTTCAGTTTTAGCTCGGCTTTGATCTGCCATCTCTGCGTGGTAATCGCGAAGCATATTGGCAACTTCAGGATTATCCATGCCAATCATTCGAAGAGCCAGGAGTCCAGCGTTTTGAGCTTTTCCAATGGCTACCGTTGCAACAGGGATACCATTCGGCATTTGAACGATGCTGTATAAACTGTCGACTCCGCCAAGAGCAGAAGTTTGTATAGGTACACCAATTACAGGTAGTGTAGTATGGCTTGCAAGCATTCCTGGTAAGTGAGCTGCTCCACCTGCACCAGCTATGATAATTTTTAATCCACGCTCTCGAGCAGTTTCACCGTAGTCGGCCATATCATTAGGTGTTCTATGGGCTGATACCACTTTCTTTTCATAAGGCACATTAAAGGCATCTAAAATGTCGGTGGCTTGCTTCATGGTTGGCCAATCGCTATCACTTCCCATAACAACGCCGATTATTGGAGTACTCATAATTTTAATAGAATGTGTTTATTTCAAAATTCATTGGTGGTTCAAACTCTTAGATCTCAATAGACTTAGTAATGCTTCGAGCAGTAGTATAAGTTTCTTCTGCATTATCCCCAAGGAGGGTGAAATGCGCCATCTTACGACCTACTTTACTTTGAACTTTACCATACACGTGTAAATGTCCGTTTTCTACTTTAATAGCGTCTAGCATTTTATCCGTTTCAGCAGGTCTATTGTGTGTACCTAATAAATTGATCATCACAGCGTGAGGAGTAGTCATAGTAGAAGCCCCTAATGGCAGACCAAGTACAGCTCTCACATGGTTTTCAAATTGTGATGCTACGCAACCTTCGATGGTATAATGGCCAGAGTTGTGAGGACGAGGGGCTGATTCGTTTAAGAGAATCTCTCCGCTTTCCGTAAGGAAAAACTCAAAGGCGTAAATCCCTTTGCCATCAATGGCTTCGGTTGCTTTTACAGCAAGTTCTTGCGCTTTCTTTTGATATTTCTCCTCGATAGGCGCTGGTGAAACAACAGCCACACAAATATGATTTTCTTGAACGGTTTCACAACAAGGATATACCACAGTACCCGTTTCATTTCTGGCCACTTGCACGGCAAGCTCTTTGGTAAATGGTACAAATGCTTCAGCAAGGATATCTCGTCCCTGTGTTCCACCCAATTCCTTAAAAGCCACTTCTGCATCTTCAATAGATCGAACAGTTTTGTTGCCATATCCATCATATCCACCTTTGGAAGACTTCAATAGGTAAGGCCAGCCATGCTCGTCTCCAAAAGCAACTAGATCATCTTTGGAAGCAACCAACTTATATGGTGTTACAGGGATACCTGCATTTTCAAAGGTCTGCTTCTCAATAAGTTTATTCTCAATAAGTGCAAAACTTTGAGGAGACGGGTAAATAGGAGTACCACTTTTTTCTTGTACTTCGAGAAGTATATCCGAGCTAATAAATTCGTTTTCGAGTGTCACCACATCACACTCTTTAGCAAAAGCCACCATATCATCAACCGATTCAAATGAACCAGAGGTTGAAAATGGAGTCATAAATTGAACGGGCTCGTTTTCTGTTCGATCAGAAAACACGGCAACTTGAATGCCAAATCTAAATGCTTCAAGGCTGCTCATTCTTGCGAGTTGACCGGCGCCTAAAAAGCCGATTTTTGTAGATGCTGGTAAGGAAGTGCGAGACATTGAGTTTTCTTTTCAAAATACGAATTATGTGTAAAGTATTTGAAGAAAGTGTTAAAACCTTTGAGGCTAAATCAGAGAAATTGATTTCCTATTCATTCGTTATCTATGCGAAAGAATCCGTAGTTTCCACACTTATAAAATTACAGTATCAGCTACATTCATGGATATAGAAGCAAAGCTAAAACAGATTAAATCTCGATTTGAGGAAGTTACAACGGCAATGAGTGACCCTGCCGTTTTTGATGATCCTGCAAAATATACTGAACTCACTAAGGAGCATGGAAGCCTAAAGGAGTTGGTAGATGACTATGACAATTGGATGGATCTGAAGAGCCGCAAAGAGGGTAATGATGAGCTCATTTCTATGGATGAAGATGCTGAGATTACCGAAATGGCTAAAGAGGAGAATAAAGAAATTAAAGATGAGCTAATTAAGCTCGAAGAAGCCATTAAGATAAAACTCGTTCCTAAAGATCCGGAAGATTCAAAGAATGCTATTGTTGAAGTAAGAGCGGGAACCGGTGGCGATGAAGCCGCTATTTTTGCTGGTGATCTATTTGAGATGTATAGAAAATATGCCGACTCGCAAGGTTGGAATATGAGTCTTATGAGTCTTGCGGAATCAGAAAAAGGGGGATATAAAGAAATTGTGTTCTCGCTTGAAGGCGATGAAGTTTTCGGTAAGATGAAGTATGAGTCGGGTGTGCATCGAGTGCAGCGAGTACCGGCTACTGAAAGCCAAGGTAGAGTTCATACTTCAGCAGCTACTGTAGCTGTATTGCCAGAAGTTGAAGATGTAGATGTTCACATCAATACAGCTGATCTTCGAATTGATACTTTCAGAGCTAGTGGGGCAGGGGGGCAGCACGTAAACAAAACGGATTCTGCAATTCGAATCACCCATGAGCCTACAGGTATTGTAGTAGAATGTCAGGAAGAGCGTTCTCAGCATCAGAATAAAGAGAAGGCAATGACAATGTTGCGCTCGAAGATGTATGATATCGAATTAGAGAAGAAGGAAAAGGAACGAGCGGCAGATCGTAAAAGCCAAGTTTCTACAGGGGATAGATCAGCTAAAATTAGGACTTATAATTTTCCACAAGGCCGATTTACAGATCACCGTATTAATCTTACTCTTTATAACCTAGATAACATTATGAAGGGTGACCTAGAGGAAGCGATAGAAGCTCTTCGTGTTCAGGATAACTTGGAAAAACTCAACGAGCTATCTGAGAGCTAAGCCTTAGTTATTCAATTCAGCATTTACTTCTTGAATGATGGCCCAGTGCTCATCTTTCATGGAATTGATATCAAACAACGAGATTCCTGTTGCACCACCTGCTTTCGCTTTATAGATCGCAGTTTTTAATTCCGAAGAGGTTAGAGCCGGCACAAAAAGACCGGGTCGAATTTCATATCGCCCCTTCACTTCACGAACACCTTGTTCAGTAGCGAACTTAATCCACTCTAAGTTCTGGCGATAGAAGTTATGGTAGAGCATAGGATGTGCAATATCTAAATTCCACGAAGACCAATCTTGACGAACCATTTGTCGGCTCATTTCAGGGAATGGGAATACGGCTGCCGTTAGCATTTTTTGGTGACTATCTGCTATAGAATCCAGTTCTGCCACCAGTGTACTTACGGCGTTTAATCGGAATTGGAGCCATTCAGTGCTCAGCTCTGGATACTCCATATCCATGGGGTCTACTCCGAATAGCTCTTCAAACTCTTTTCGTGCATTTGGGTGATAACCATAATCATATTCTGGAAACTGTTTGTCTTGAACGATGTCGTATTTAGGTTGAAGATCGGCACCTAAAATAACGTCTACATAGCGAACATAATCGAGATGTACAGACTTTACTCCTTCTGCTGTAGCCACCTCTTTGATATTGTTTTTAATATGATTACGCGCGCCTTCAGAAAATGGACTTAGCCATTGGTAATAATCTACATAAGCTCGGTAATCGTATGAGTTTTGGCCATTTCTGTTTACTGCATACCACTCAGGATGTTTTGCCGCAGTAGTATCTCCAGGTCTATTCATCACCCAAACCCAGCCATGGATATTTATTCCATAATCACTCGCATACACGGCAACTTCTTCTAAGGTTTCTTTATTGGCGCCTAGGTATAAATCTGTAAGGCCATATTCACTGAATCGTTCTAACTTGGATCGCCATTCAGTTTCAGTGTCGGCAATATCGGCTCCTGTCCATGCAGCAAAATGAAAATTTTGAGGAGGCTCAGTTGTTGTGCAATTAATGCTAAAACCAAGAATAGTGATGAGTACAAAAAGAGAAATTGGAAACTTATTCATAGCGCTTAATAGTGATATTTTCGTTTTGATCAATACTCAATGAACCCTCACTAGGGTGAGAGACGACTATTTCAAAACCGGTGTGGGTGGTAAGGGTAGTTGCCGTAAATGTGATTCCTTGAACCTTAAATTTGGGTCCTCCGAAATCAGTGATATCCGAACTAAAGGAGTTATGTTCATTTCGGTAATCCAATTGCTGCTTAAACAAATGGTAGGCAAGTTGATAAGCTTCTAAGAAATCAAGATCTCTATGATCGTTTTCTGATTTAATGAACTGCATATAGGCCCAGTGCTCAGGGCGATGCATCGCTATAGCATATTGAGGTGTGTATACCCAATTATTCTCAGCTAAGAGCTTCCCGTCATCATCTAATTTTCTTTGATAGGTGTTATTTTGTATTTGATGCTGCCATTGAACCCTAGAAAAATTGACTCTCCAAAAGTCACCAACTTCAAAAGATTTTGAACGGTCAAGTTCATCTAATGCAGAAATAGGGATAGCCATTTCTAAAGTCCAACTACTGTCTATATCGGTTGGGTCGTTTAAAGTACCTTGAACATCGATACCAATTTGAGTGTCATTTACATCCCATCGGTTAGAAACAGGGCCACCAATACGATATGGACTGAGTAAAACTAATTCCCAAAGGGTACCCAAAGCGTTTACTTCAAATTCGGTATAGTACGGCTTGTACAAGTTTGGCTTTATGAAAACCTCAAAGTCGTTGTTATGAAAGATTACGGCATCTCTTTGAGTGATGTCTCCCCAAACATGAGGTTCTTCCATGTAGGCAAATACATAGAAGTAAGTATCATCCCAAAGCATTTTAATTCTGGTATCAAAATAAGGTGCGGGTTTTTCGGCTCCTTCGATATCTACAAATAGATCAGACCAATCAGCTTGGTCCCAAGCAGTATCCATTTTCCCATCAACAGTTATGGCTTGATCTGTATAGCTAATCCTATGAATAGGAGGGATAGACAAATCTAGAGTGGTTGGCTGATTACAACCGAACAAGAGTAGGAGAAGGGGTAAACAAGTAGCGTATGAATAAAGGTTTAGCACAAATATATAGATATAAAAAAAGCCCCGAACTTATGAACGGGGCTTTGAAAATAATAAAAGAAACTGATTTAGCTAACTCTTGGAGCCGCTTTCAGTAGTTCTTCACTAGCTTGGTCTTCAAACTGCTTGAAGTTCTCAACGAACATTGAAGCTAATTCACGCGCTTTTAGATCGTATTCTTCTGGGTTATTCCACGTATTTCTTGGAACTAATACTTCAGAAGGAACGCCATCAACCGCTGTAGGAACCATTACGCCAAAGTTAGCATCTTCTACATACTCAACGTTTTCAAGGTTGCCAGCGATAGCTTCGCTAAGCATACGGCGTGTATGAGTAAGCTTCATTCTTGAGCCTTCACCGTATGCACCACCAGTCCAACCAGTGTTTACTAACCATACTTGTGAGCCATGCTTACGAATTTTTTCAGCAAGTAACTCAGCATAAGCAGTTGGGTGAAGTGGCATAAATGGAGCACCAAAACAAGCAGAGAAAGTAGCTTGTGGTTCTGTTACACCACGCTCAGTACCAGCAACTTTAGCCGTGTAACCACTAATGAAGTGATACATCGCTTGCTCAGGTGTAAGCTTTGAAATAGGAGGGAGTACTCCAAAAGCATCAGCAGTTAAGAAAATGATGTTTTCTGGGTGGTTTCCAGTTCCAGTTTTACTAGCATTTGGAATGAAATTGATTGGGTAGGAGCAACGTGTGTTCTGCGTTAAGCTTACATCATCAAAATCAGGCTCTCTGTCATCATTCAAGATTACATTCTCAAGAATGGTGCCAGGCATTTTAGTGGTAGCATAAATCATCGGCTCGCCTTCTTCCGACAAGTTGATGGTTTTTGCATAACAACCACCTTCAAAATTGAAAATACCTTCGTCGCTCCATCCGTGCTCATCGTCACCGATAAGAGTTTTGTCTGGGTCGGCAGAAAGGGTTGTTTTACCAGTTCCAGAAAGACCGAAGAATACAGCAGTTTTGCCATTTTCGTCGTGGTTGGCCGAGCAGTGCATAGCCATGATGCCTTTCTTAGGAAGTAAGTAGTTCATAACTCCGAAGATTCCTTTTTTCACTTCACCAGAGTACATAGTGCCTCCGATTAGGATGATCTTCTTCTCAAAGTTACAGATAATGAAAGTACTAGATTTTGTACCATCCACAGATGGGTCTGCTTCTAAAAATGGAGCAGCTAATACAGTAAACTCAGGTTCATGGTCTACTAACTCATCGTTAGATGGACGAATAAACATGTTGTGAGCAAATAAGCCGTGGTATGCAACTTCACTAACTACGCGAACCTGTAAACGGTTATTTTTGTCGGCGCCACAAAATAGATCTTTTACAAAAAGCTCTTTGTCGCCTAAATAGTTTTGAACTTTGGTGAAGAGGTTATCAAAAACTTCTTCTGAAATGGGTTGATTAATCTCTCCCCAATCAACGTCATCGTGAATAGATGGCTGATCAACAATAAATTTATCTTTTGGAGATCTACCGGTAAATTTTCCAGTATGAACAACAAGAGCATGGTCTTTAGTTAAGAAAGCTTCACCGCGGCAAATGGCTTTCTCATAAAGCTCTGAAGGTTTCAGGTTCCAGTGTACGTTTTTGTTATTCTCTAAGCCTAAATAGTCTAATCCAACTTTACTTTTTGGGTGCTTGTCGTAGTTAGGTGTCATAACTCCTTTTGGGTGATTTTTTTGTGAAGCACCAAAGTTAATGATTTGAAGTCGAAATTTTAAGTTAAAATAGTATTTACCCTAATTTTTTGAGGCATTAATGAATCTGTAGCAATGCACATATATTATTTATGCCTGATTCATGTTTAACCTTAAATTTCATTGTTAATTTTTAAATCACATGAAAAAGGAAACCCAAAGAAACTGCATTCTTTGTAAATTTGTGTATGGAAAATAAACAACGACTCGTAAAGCTGGGTTTAATTCAAACCTACTGTGAAGATCAACCTTCAAATAATATTGAACGAGTACTCGCTCTGGTTAAAGAGGCGAGTTCACAGGGTGCACAGGTTATCTGTTTACAAGAACTATTTAATACTCCCTACTTCTGTAGAGAATATGATGAGGCTCATTTCAATTTAGCGCAGTCATTAGATAGTCAGTTTCTAGATCAGTTTGCTTCCTTAGCAAAAGAATTAAACGTTGTATTGGTGATCCCTTTTTTCGAAAAAAGAGCACAAGGTGTATATCACAATAGCGCAGTGGTGATTGATGTAGACGGTGAAAGAAAGGCCGTTTATAGAAAGTTGCACATACCCGATGATCCTGGGTTCTATGAGAAATACTATTTCACACCCGGTGACGAAGAGTCTGGTTTTCAAGTGGTAGATACGGCTTATGGTAAAATTGGGGTGCTTATCTGCTGGGATCAATGGTTCCCTGAAGCAGCTCGTATTACAGCTTTAAAAGGTGCTGAGATCATATTCTATCCAACCGCAATTGGAATGCTAAAGGGAGAATCAAGAAAGCAAAAGAAGGAATTTTCTGACGCATGGCAAATTATACAACGAAGTCATGCTATAGCGAATGGTTGTTATGTAGCGGCTGTAAATCGCGTTGGTAAGGAAAAGCAATTAAAATTCTGGGGTAAATCATTTGTGGCAGGACCTTTTGGTCAAATCATTGAAGAAGCCGGTGAAAAAGAAGAGATTCTAATAGCTGAATGCGATCTGAGTCGAATTGAGGCTCAAAGACGTGAATGGCCATTTTTGCGTGATAGAAGAATTGATCTCTATGATGGCATTACAAAACGAATTTTAGACTGAGTTAGGGAATATAGATGTATAAAATGCCTGCTGAGTGGGAAACACACTCTGGTACCCAACTTCATTGGCCTTCTAATAGAGAAACTTGGCCTGATGAGCGATTAGAGCGCGTTGAAAAAGTATATGTAGAAATCATCGAAGCCCTTACTAACTATGAGAACGTTCATTTATTCATTGAGAACGAAAAGGTTCAACAAAGAGCAGAAGCATTATTAGAAAATAGCACTACAAATTTTGATCGATTAATCATCCACCTGCAAGCAATAAATGACGTGTGGGCGAGAGACTGTGGTCCTATTTTCGTTGTAGATAGTACAACGGATTCGTTTAAAATTTTAGACTGGGAATACAATGCTTGGGGTGAAAAGTATCCACCCTTTGACAGTGACAATGCTTTGCCAGAGTATATAGCCTCAAAGTATAAGGTTGAAAGAATTGAACCGGGTATGGTATTAGAAGGTGGTTCGATTGATGTGAATGGAGCAGGTTCTGTATTAACTACTGAGTCGGTATTATTAAACCCCAATAGGAACCCTTGTTTAAGTAAGAGTGAAATCGAGGCGAAGTTGAAGCACTATTTGGGTGTTGAACAGATTATATGGTTGGGCTCGGGCTTAGCCGGCGATGATACGGATGGGCATATTGATGACATCACTCGATTTTTGAATGAAGATACCGTGCTTACAATGATATGTGAGGATGAAAATGACGTCAATTATCACGCACTCAAAAAGAACGAGGAAATATTAGAAAAGGTGGTGTTGCCAAATGGGGCTTCACTCAAAATTGAACGCTTGCCTTTGCCACAAACTAAAATTGAAGGCACCACAGTAGATGGTTCCGAATATGTGCCAGCCAGCTATGCTAATTTCTATATAGCCAATGGTTGCGTATTAGTGCCTTTATACGACAAAAATTATGATCAATTGGCTCTAGATTTATTCAAGAAATACTTTCCGAACAGAGATATTATTGGAATAGATTGTAGTGACTTAGTCTGGGGGCAAGGTTCAATTCATTGTATAACTCAACAATGGTATATCTGAGAAAAGACTAATATATAAGAGTATACTTTAATATCTTTACCAACTTTAATAATACATATAGAAAAGAATTTTTGAATGAGCACTATTGCCCATGAACGTTTCGAGGCTGTTATAGGCCTTGAAGTACACGCACAGCTACTCACAAAAAGTAAGGCTTTTGCACCTGTTGCCGCACAGTATGGTGAGGCACCTAATACACAAGTATCGCCACTGTGTTTAGGGCATCCAGGGACCTTGCCAGTTGTGAATGAAAATTTAGTACGGTATATCATTAAAATGGGGTTGGCTACTAATTGCAGTGTAGCACCTAAATCTATTTTTGCACGAAAAAATTATTTCTACCCAGATCTTCCAAAAGGATATCAGATATCTCAATTTGATACTCCAATCTGCTTCGATGGGTTTTTAGACATTGAACTCGAAGAGTATGACAAACGCATTGGCGTAACACGTATTCATATGGAAGAGGATGCCGGGAAGTCGATTCACGATCAAGACCCGTACAACACCTTAGTTGATTTAAACAGAGCGGGCACACCTCTCATCGAGATTGTATCAGAGCCTGATTTAAGAACTCCTCAGGAAGCATACGCATACCTAACCAAGATTAAGCAGATTGTTCAGTATTTAGAAATCTGTGATGGTAATATGGAAGAAGGTAGTTTACGTTGCGATGCAAACGTATCGGTTCGTCCACGTGGGCAGAAAGAATTCGGTACTCGTACAGAGCTTAAAAATATGAACTCCTTTAGAAACGTTGAAAAAGCGATTGAGTTCGAGATTTACCGTCAAATAGAACTTATTGAAGATGGGGGAGAAGTAGTTCAGCAAACAAGACTTTGGGATACTACTAAAATGCAAACCCGAGTGATGCGTTCAAAAGAAGAAGCGCATGACTATAGATATTTTCCAGAGCCAGATTTACCGCCAATCATTGTAACAGATGCATTGCTAGAGGAAATCAAAACTGAACTTCCTGAATTAGCAGACGTTCGTCAGAAGCGATTTGTGGAAGAATACGGTATGAGCGAAGTGGATGCTGTTACTATAACAGAAAGTAGATACTTAGCTGATTACTTCGAAGAAGTAGCTAAGCATACTGGAAATCCTAAATCTGCTTCAAATATTGTACTCAGTGAAGTGCTTAGAGTGCTGAATGAGCAAAGCATCGATATTGGTGAATTTTCCATTACACCAGAACGTTTAGCGGAGCTAGTAGCACTAAAAGATGGAGATAAAATTAACTCTTCAGCTATGCAACAAGTATTTAACGCAATGTTAGATTCGGATAAATCGCCGCAAGCACTTGCCGAAGAAATGAACTTAATTCAAGTATCAGATACTGGGTTCCTAGAGCCAATTGTGGATGAGATTATCGCGAATAATCCCGATGAAGTTCAACGCTACAAAGAGGGTAAAAAGCAACTTATGGGCTTCTTTGTGGGGCAAGCGATGAAAGCATCAAGAGGTAAAGCCAATCCAAAATTGGTTACTGAGATGGTTACAAAAAAATTAGAAAGCTGATTGATAGATCAGAAAAGAAAGAATATGAAGATCAGACATACAAGTATACTCGCACTATTAACAATAGTATTTGCTAACTGTAGTAGTGAACCTGAAATGCAAAGTGCACTTATCAATGGTAAGATTACAGTTGCAGATTCAGTAGACAGTTCCAAAGATTACTCAGGTATCCAACTATTAATCACTCATCGTGAAGATGTAGATTCTGATGTGGATACGTTATTCTTAGAACAATCGAATAGACTGGGTAATATTACAGGTAAAGTAGAATTCCCATTTCAAGGTATTTACCCGGTTTATATCAGTAGAAATGGCAATGTGATTGGGTCTACTCAATTCATCTTAGCGGATAACGATACCATTAATTTCTCTGGTGAACTACCAGGATTGAGTGAAAACTTCGAAGTAGACTCTAGAGAAAATAGAGCTATGGAAGTTTACAACCGCGTAGATAAAGGCTTTAGAAGAGTATTAGCATACATCAACGCAGGCGCTGTAGCCGATACTTTAATTGAAGATGAGTTACGCAAATGGAGTGACTTATTTTGGGAAGTATATGAAAACTACCCAGGTACTTTTGCATCCAATATGGCAGGGGGTGAGTCGGTTCGTTTATTGAATACCTTCGACCAAAATTTGATGATGCAACGTATCAATGATGCACTGCCAAGCGATGAAATGATTGGTGTGGCTGCTAAATATGGTTTCGAATATAAAGCGGAGACTCAAGGTGTTGAAGGAGCAGTGAGTTATTTAGATTCCCTTCAAGATTTGACAAAAAACCCAAAAATTAAGCGCGCTTTAGATCAAGAACGAATCGCCTTTTACTTTGATAGTGCTCGAGTTGATATAGCTAAAGATCTTTTAGCTGAATTCGAAAAAGAATACGACGATGATCCAAAGGCTCAACAATGGGCTAAGACCATCGGATACGATTTATCATATCTAGCACCAGGTTACCGAGTTCCAGAATTTAGCTTTGAAACAGATGAAGGTGAAATTATTGCTCCTGATAGTTTAGTGGGTAAACCTTACATCCTCGAAATTACTCCAGTTGCTAGTCGTTTGTATCAAAATCAATATGACCGTACCGTCGTAATTCATCAAATTTATCAGAATTATGATTTAGAGGTGTTTACTATCCCATTGGATAAAAGTGAAGTAACTGTTCAAGCCTTTTTCGATGAGCGAGTTAAACACTGGAGTGTTGCAAAATTTGGTGGCTTTGACGTACAAAAGCTAATCGAAACCTTTAATGTAACTCAGGTTCCAACTAGAATTCTTATTGATCAACAAGGTAACATTGTAAGAAAGTATGTTGCCGAAGACTTTACGGATGTTATACAAGGGTTAAATACAATTATTAAACAAAATCAGAAGGGAAGTTAAATGAGTACTCGTCAATTACTTATTGCCGGAAATTGGAAAATGAATGGAGGCCCATACGAAGCGGCTGAACTACTAGACGGACTGAAGTCGTTAAAGAAAAATTTTACTGACGACATTGATGTGTTGGTTTGTCCACCATTTGTATCGCTTTCTATGGCGGTAAAGTACTTACACAGCTCTGATATTCAAGTAGGTGCTCAGAACCTGTACTACGAAGATAATGGTGCTTTTACAGGCGAGATAAGCGCAAGTATGTTAGCTGAAAGTGGCTGTAACTATGTGCTTGTTGGCCACTCTGAACGCCGTGAGTACTTTGGCGAAACCGATGATATGATCAATAAAAAGATCAAAAAAGCGATGGCGGAACGCATCGTACCTATAATCTGTGTGGGTGAGAAATTAGAGACTCGTAAAAACGATGGACATTTTAAGTTTGTAAGCGATCAAATTAGAGCAGCTTATAACGGCTTAGATTCAGTACAAGCACTTGATACTGTAATTGCATATGAGCCAGTTTGGGCAATCGGAACAGGCGTAACAGCAACACCAGAGCAAGCTCAGGAAATGCACGCTTTTATTCGCCAAGAATTAGAAGCTCTTTTTGGTAATGATACAGCCGGCGCAGTGCGCATTCTTTATGGTGGAAGTATGAAGCCTGAAAATGCGGAAGAGTTGCTAACTCAAGAAGATGTTGATGGTGGCTTAATAGGTGGAGCTAGCCTAAGTGCTAAGAGCTTTGCTGAGTTAATTGTGATTGCTGAAAACCTATCTTAATTCATGCATTATAACGTTCTTTTATTAGGGAGTGGCGGCCGTGAGCACGCTTTAGCTTGGGGCATAGCTAAGTCATCGAAATTGGGTGAACTATATATAGCTCCAGGGAATCCTGGTACTGAGTCTCTTGGTAAAAATGTGGTACTTGATGCCACAAACTTTGATGAGATTTATGACTTCATACAAGAGCATAGCATTCACATCACGGTAGTAGGACCTGAGCAACCATTAGTGGATGGATTTGCTGATTTTCTTGAAGAGAAATGCCAAGTTGTGTTTGGCCCAAAACAACAAGCAGCTATGCTTGAAGGTTCGAAAGAATTCGCCAAAGACTTCATGAAACGTCATGATATCCCTACGGCGGCCTATGAAGTATTCGACCAATCCGAGTTTGATAAAGCAGCTGAGTACATCAAAGAAAAAGGGGCTTACCCCGTAGTACTTAAAGCGGATGGCTTAGCAGGTGGAAAAGGAGTACTTATTCCTGAAACTGAAGCTGAAGCTATGCAGGCTCTTGAGGAGTTAAAAGAAGGTTCCTTAAGCGATGCGGCGTCTCGATTAGTAATTGAAGAATTCATGGAAGGCGAAGAAGCTTCTGTGTTTGCCATTTGTGATGGTTCAGAATTTAAAGTGATTGGGAATGCCCAAGATCATAAGAGAATTGGAGAAGGGGACACCGGCCTAAATACGGGTGGCATGGGTGCTTATTCACCTGCACCTATTGTAACTGAAGAACTCTTAGAAAGAGTAAAATCTGAAATTATCGCTCCTACAGTTAAAGGGATGAAAAGCGAGGGAAATCCTTACTTAGGATTCTTATACGTTGGACTTATGATAACCTCAGATGGTCCCAAAGTGGTAGAATATAATTGCCGATTTGGTGACCCTGAATGCCAAGTTATTATCCCTGCAATGCAAAGTGACCTGCTTGAAGTTATGGTGGCTTGTACAGAAGGGCGCCTTTCTGACACAGAGGTTATTCTCGATGATTTATACCGTTGTACGGTGGTACTAGTGTCGGGAGGATACCCACAAAGCTATGCTAAAGGCAAAGTGATATCAGGCTTAGACAATATAAAAGACGCGATGGTTTTCCATGCTGGTACTAAACGGGATGGTAATCAAATTCTTACCAATGGTGGACGTGTACTCAATGTTGTAACTGAAGCTAAAAGTTTAGCTGAAGCACTGGAACTAGCATATCAGGATGTGTCTAAAATTTCGTTCGATAACATGTATTATAGAACCGATATTGGGCATAAAGGACTTAAACACCTTGAATGAATAAATGGGCTCTCATAGGATTTCTGTGCTTTTTGAGTGTGATAAATGCTCATGCACAGAATGCTAGCCCCCTAATTTTATCGTCTGCATTTGAAGATGTAGTTGCGGTCGAATTTGTTTCTCATCAAACCATCTTAGTATTAGATCAGAAAGACCATCAAATCATTGAATTAGATGGAAGTGGTAAGGTTATTGATCGAATCGGAAATAAAGGTTCTGGTAGCTATCAATTCAATACTCCATCCGATTTAGCAAGTACCACTGGCTTAAAAAGGTTCGTGGCCGACCACGGTAATCAACGCATTCAGCTGTTTGATAAAAGGGGGCAATTATTAGGTAGCATCACGAATAACGCATCAATAAATGATTTGCCATCATTTTCTCCGGCTCTCTTGAGCGTAAATAACTTTGGGGAAGTAATCGCTTATGATAGCGATGCAAAACGAATTCTTAAATTTTCTGAAAATGGGGCATTATTGGACCACTTCAGTTTACCAAAGGGCATTAAAAGTGTAGATGACATAGAGACCTCAGGAGCTAAACTCTATATACTCGACAAAGAGGCAAAAGTGGTGCATGAACTAACAGAAAATGGATTATTAGTATCATTCTACCCCGCTGAGAATACGTTGGCGATTCGAGCAAAAGATGACCGCATATATTTACTGAAAGACACGCTAGTTGAGTATTTTCAAGGTTCAAATCGAAAGGTTATTAGCACATTTTCAAAAATCCCTGAATTACGTGCCTTTGATTTCCATAAAGGGATATTGATACTAGCTTCAAAGAATGCTTTATATAGGCTGAACTATGAATTGGAAGATTGACATATTTGATCAAGCAATAAGCTTTGAGGAAAGGGTAGCCGAAGTTTTCCAATATCAGTATCAACACAACTCGGTGTATAAAACCTTTTGTGATGCCTTAGGTGTGAAGCGTTTTACATCTATCGATTCGATACCTTTACTACCGATTGAGGCATTTAAGGAAACCAAGGTTTTATCTGCTCCAAGTACACAACTTCCAGAGCTTTATTTTCAAAGTAGTGGTACTTCAGGAATGACTAGAAGCACTCACTATATCGCAGATGAAGAGATTTATAGAGCATCTATACTCAATGGAATGCGGGAGTTTTTTGAGCTCGATAACTTGGTGATTTGGGGATATACACCCGGATATGCAGAAAATCCACATTCATCACTAATATGGATGATTCAGTGTTTAATAGACCAAGAAAAAACCGCACAAAGTAAATTTCTGCCATTAAATACACCTTTAGTACAAAAAGATATAGCTGAAGTAGCGAAATCGGGTAAACAGCTAATGATTTTCGGAGCAGCCTTTGGCCTACTCGATTTGCTTGAAATCAGCAATGTTCAATTTCCTTCAAATACATTGATCATGGAAACAGGTGGGATGAAGACATTTAAGCGATCCATGTCGAAAGAAGAGCTGCATCAAAAACTTTGTGAAGGCTTTGATGTACGTCCAGATCAAATTTGTTCGGAATACGGGATGTCAGAGCTACTCAGCCAATCTTATAGCAAAGGGGATTTATGGTTTCAGGCTCCACATTGGAAACAGGTATCCATTCGTAATCCAGAGAACCCATTGGAGACATTACCGAATAGTGAAGAGGGGTTAATCGGTGTTATAGATTTAGCGAATGTACATTCGTGTTCGTTTCTCTTAACAGGTGACAAAGGCGTGATGGACGAATCGGGCAGATTCCAGGTATTGGGTAGATGGAATACTCAAAATTTACGTGGCTGTAATTTTTTAATAGATCAGGATTGAATGTGCTTTCATGAAGGATGTTAAATCACATATAATACTTATTGAACAAGCTACTAAAGAGTGGTTGCAACCTGATAATGCAGACTTGAAGCAAGCCATTGAGCGGACTGTTGAAGAAGGCCTATTCAGCTTTGAGGACATCAAATTTCAAATCAGAAGTTTAAAACAAAAAGTAGATCAAGGGCAGATTTCTGAATGGGCAAAACGGGCACAATTATCGGAGCAGGTAAATGCTAAAGGTCGAAAAGTACTTTGTTTGCACGCTGGAAATCTACCACTTGTTGGTTTTCAAGATGCTCTTGGATGTGTATTAAGTGGCGCAAACTATTACGGAAAGCTTTCTTCCAAAGACCCTTATCTCTTAGCAAGTTATTTAAAGATATTAAGAGCCTTTGAGGTAGAGAACTTAAAAGAATACTCAACAGAATTATCAGATTTTTCGGATTTGAATGCTGATAAGGTTTTATTTGCTGGTTCAAAGGAATCAGTGGATGTGGTTAAAGAACGCTTAGTGACTTTAAATGCCGTAACTGGGAGCACCGATTATATAATCCGAACAGCTAAATTTTCTATGGCGTATTTAGAAAATGAAGATCCACAGACCTTGAGGGATATGATTGAGTCGGTGTTCAGGTATGGAGGAAAGGGGTGTCGTTCGGTAGCCGTAATTGTAAGTCCATATACTCTCAGTAAAGTAAAATGTCATTTTACGGACTATGTAGAGGAATTTTGGTTGAAGAACCCACAGCATCAAAAACCAACTCCTAAGCTGGCTTACCAATTTGCATATAACAAAGCTATAAATCGAGATCAGGCGTGGTTAGATGATTTCCTTATACAAGCTACTGATGAATTTCCGAGTGATGATTTTACCCTTCACTGGGTGCAAGGCGATGTTTCAACCCTCAAAGCACTGAAGGCTAAATTCGGTGAAGCCGTACAGACGGTATATTCGTCCGGTAATCCCATAGAAGGAACTAGCACAGAATGGCTGAGTACGGCTCAATCACCAAATTTATGGTGGCAACCCGATGGAATTGAGGTTATTTCTTCAATAATCAAAAAGTAACAGATATTGTTAGATCCCATCTAGATAGTTACCGAACTCCCAGTTTGATGTAAAGTCTTTCGACAACTTTTGGTTGGTTAATAATGCCTTCACCATAGCCACCGGTATACTGTTTTGTTGAAGTATAGCATCATGAAACGCTTTCTCAGGCATGTTACCGCTATCAACTACTTCCATGCGAAGTGAGTAAAACTGCATAGCACCTACCATGTACGCAATTTGATATAATGGACCATAGTTTCCTTCAAAAGAACGGCGAACTTCGGCTTCGGCATTCGCATATTCATGGCCAACATTCTCAACTAAGTAATCGATGCACTGCTGAGGGGTCCATTTCCCTAAGTGATAATTAAGTGAGAATACAATTCGAGCTGCACGGTGCATTCGCCAGTACAGCATACCGATTTTATCCTCGGGTGAATTAGGAAATCCTTTGTTCCAAAGTACAAACTCCCAATACAAAGCCCAGCCTTCTGTCCAAAAAGGAGTGCCAAATAGTCGGCGATGGGTTTCATATCGTTGGTTCATAAACTGTTGTAAATGATGCCCAGGAATTAATTCGTGATGTACTACCGCTTTAGAAAAGTGTGGGTTATTACCCCTCATGCTCATCATCTTTTCGTCATGCGACATGGTATTGGTGGGGTATGCAATACGCACGGTTTCTCCACCTAAAAAGAAGGGTGCTATTTTTTGCCACTCAGGACTTAGCATCACCATTCGCCATGTTTCTTTGGCTAATTCGGGTACCGTTACAAGATCTTTGTTTTCTAGGAAATCTACGGCTTCTTCAGCTAGAACTTTTACCAAGGCAGGTTGCTCACCTTCGGGTACATAGGTTGTTTTTACATGCTCTAAGGCTTCTTTCCAATTATTTCCGAATCCCAGTTCCTTAGAAGCTTTTATCATTTCACTGTAGGTCCATTCATACTGTTTTTCTGCAATGGCAATCAATTCTTCAGGAGTATAGGAAATCATTTCAAATTGAAGACGTTTGATGATTTCTTCTCGCCCAATTGGACTTCCTACAATTCCACTTTTATCTACAGCTTCAGCCTTTCCATCGAAGTGCTTGGCGGCACTTTCAGCGTATTTATCAAACGTAGATTTCAATGTGGCATGTGGGCCTTCCACCCACCAGGTGAAATCAGGATCATAGCCGAAGTAAAAGCCGTAGGCTTCTTCAATACCTTTTTGCAATGCATTTATGGTTCTAGAGAGATACTGAGCTTCTCGTTTAGCCAATAACTCTGAGTTTTTAAGTGCTTCATGTTTAGCAGTAACTGATTGAGTCCAAGTGTTAAAAAGGGTAGCTACCTCTTTGCCATCCATAGAAGTTCCTACTCGTCGTTTATTTATGAACTCAAGGATGGGGGCAGTGTTTGGTAAATAATTTAGAATAGCGGCATATCTTTTCTCTTCAGCTTGGAGAAAGTATTGCTCTTTAGAGAGTTCATTTTTAAAAAGGAGATAATCTACTTTTTGAGCTTGAGAGAGGCTATTGAAGTTGATGTCATCAAGCTTGTTGAGCCATGTATCATAAAAGGTATCAAAGCGCTCAAAATATTCTGTAGAAGGTTGAACTGCGTACTTACGAGATAAGGCCCCATAGTCTGCCCTATATACGGTTATAAGGTCTTCAATAGACGAATTGAAGCTCGTAGCTTGAGCCGATGGTAGACTCATTATAACTGCTAAAATAAGTGAGAGGAAAATATTCGTTCTTTTCATAATTCAATTGATTTAAAAACTCACCTAAAAGAAAGAAATTCTAAGATGCCTTACCTATTAAGATTGTAAAAGAGTATAGATTGGTGCCATTTTTATCACAAAACTATTCCAAAGGTTTAGTAGGATTGTTTTATCTTATGGAGATACGAATTTTGAAATAAAATCATCTAAATGCATTCCTACGATCCATCCGCCATAGAAACCAAATGGCAAAAATACTGGCTAGAAAATAAGACTTTTAAGACCCCAACAGATAAGTCGAAACCCAAGTATTACGTATTGGATATGTTTCCTTACCCAAGTGGTGCGGGCTTACATGTAGGGCATCCTGAAGGTTATACAGCTACGGATATCATTGCGCGCTATAAGCGAATGAAAGGATTTAACGTTCTTCATCCAATCGGATGGGATGCTTTTGGACTACCAGCCGAGCAGTATGCGGTAAAAACAGGGACGCATCCTCGAATTACGACCGAAAGAAATATCAACAAATTCCGTGAGCAGCTTCAAGCGATTGGTTTTAGTTATGATTGGGATCGTGAAGTAAATACCACTGACCCAAATTACTTTAAATGGACTCAATGGATCTTTTTAAAGTTATTTGAACGCGGTTTAGCTTATGAAGATGAAGTGGCTGTAAACTGGTGTCCTGAGTTAGGAACAGTGTTAGCCAATGAAGAAGTAATTGATGGTAAGAGTGAAGTTGGTGGGTATCCAGTAGTTAGAAAACCGATGCGGCAGTGGGTTTTAAAAATCACAGAATACGCTGAGCGACTTCTTGAAGATTTAGAAGATCTAGACTGGCCAGATTCACTGAAAGAAATGCAACGCAACTGGATTGGGAAATCTATTGGTGCTGAAGTTGATTTCCAGATTCAAGGTTTTGAAGACAAACTGACTGTATTTACAACGCGCCCAGATACCATTTTTGGTGCTACTTATATGGTAATAGCTCCAGAACATCATTTAGTTGAAGAGATTACAACGGAAGAGCATAAAGATGCCGTAGCCGAGTATAAAGCTCAGTCTGAATTAAAATCAGATTTAGACCGCCAAGAATTATCGAAAGAGAAGACTGGTGTATTTACAGGTGCATATGCGATTAATCCGGCGAATGGAAAGGAAATTCCTATTTGGATTGCGGACTATGTGCTAATCAGTTACGGTACGGGTGCTATTATGGCCGTACCAGCACAGGATGAGCGTGATTGGGAGTTTGCAGAAAAATTTGATCTACCGATTGTACGAACCGTTCAACCTGAAGAGGGCTTTGAAGGGAAGGCCTATACGGGCAATGGGCCTGCCATTAACAGTGAATTCCTGAATGGTTTGGAAATTGACGAAGCCAAAGAGAAGATTATCGATTGGCTCGAAGAACAAGGTGCAGGGAAGAAAGCTGTAAACTATAAACTTCGCGATTGGTTATTCTCCCGTCAGAGATATTGGGGCGAACCTTTCCCAATTATTCATGTTGATGGCGAAGCTAAAGCTATTCCTGAGTCTCACCTTCCTTTAGAATTACCAGAAGTTGAAAAATATGAGCCTACAGGTACAGGTGAACCACCATTAGCAAACGCTAAACAATGGGTGAATACAACCGATCCTGATACAGGGAAGCCTGCACTTAGAGAAACCAATACCATGCCTCAATGGGCCGGTTCATGTTGGTACTACTTACGTTATATCTCTCCAGATTTTGATGGCGGACCTGTAGATCCTGATTATGAAAAGTATTGGATGCCGGTTGACTTGTATGTAGGTGGAGCTGAGCATGCTGTGCTTCATTTATTATATGCTCGTTTTTGGCATAAGGTATTATTCGATTGTGGTATCCTTTCAACAAAAGAGCCATTTCAAAAGCTTGTGAATCAAGGGATGATTCTTGGTGAAATGGAATACACCGGCTATAAGAAAGACGGTCAGTGGATTTCAGCAAATGAAGCCGATGAAGAAGCTCTACCCATTAAATTATCAGATGATCAAGTAGAGAAGAAAGGAGATGGTTTTGTAATTAAGGGTACAAAGCTTCGCATTGATGCCCGTGCTCATAAAATGTCGAAAAGTAGAGGGAATGTAATCAATCCTGATCATATCATAGATGAATATGGTGCGGATTCGCTTCGCCTTTATGAAATGTTTATGGGCCCTTTAGAACAAGTAAAGCCTTGGAGTACTAAAGGTGTTGAAGGGGTAAACCGCTTTCTAAACAGAGTTTGGCGATTACTTATCAACGATCAAACTGGAGAACTAAATGCTAAGGTTGTTGATAAAGTACCATCAAAAGAACAGCTGAAAGCATTACATGAAGCTATTAAAAAGGTATCTGAAGATATCGAAGAAATGAGGTTCAATACCGCTATTTCAGCTCTTATGATATTTACCAACGAAGCGTATTCTTGGGATGAAATATCGAAAGAAGTGGCTTCGACCTTTATTCAGTTACTCGCACCATTTGCTCCACATATTTCAGAAGAATTGTGGGTTCTACTTGGTAATGAAAAAGGCATAGCATACCAGCAATGGCCAGCATTCAATGAAGAGTATTTGAAAGAGGATTCGGTAACGTATCCAGTTCAAATTAATGGAAAGGTTAGAAGTAATCTTTCTGTACCTGCTGATAAAGCCATGGATAAGGACTTTGTATTGGGCTTAGCTAAGCAAGATGAAAAGGTTAAAGATTACTTAGACGGGGCAACTATCATTAAGGAAATCTTTGTGCCGCAAAGAATTATAAATATTGTGATAAAACCTTCATAGAAATTATTTCTTTCTAACAATCCAATGTGTTTCTTCGCCAATGTGTAGATTTACCGATAAGATATCAATTATTGGGAATTACACAGTTATATTGGATGAATGATATAAGGGTTTTATTGGTTACTAAAGATCCTCAAAAAGCGATTAGTTTAACATCTTTTTTTGAGGAACATGACCTGTGCCATGAATTTGTGCTCATTCATGCTCAGAAAGAGGTAAAGGCTGCACTTAAGCCAAATTACACTATTGTTATTTGTGAATACCCAACTGTAGATTGGCTAATAGATGAATCGAGAGATTCTCTGAATATCCCCACCATTTTAATTACCGATCAAGAAGAAGAAAGTGAGCTGCTCAACGCACTATCTATTGGTGCCAAAGATTACATCGATGTAAATAATACCTTAAAACTATTATTTGCTTTGAAAAGAGAGCTGAGTGCTCTATCAAAACAACATGAGTTCTCACATAATTATCAGTTATTAGAAGAGGTTTTTGAGAGCCAACTAGGCGTCAGAATTACAGACGAAGAAGGTCGAATTCTTAAAGTGAATGAAGCTTACTGCCAAATGACAGGCTATAAATTCGACGAGCTTTTAAATACATCAATCTATGAATTACTTCCCGATGATTTAGCTGAGGTTGAAAAAGAATCGTATAAAAAAGTATTACAAGCAGAATCACAAGAATGGGTTAAAACGGATGCTCAAAGAAAGTTTATAAGAAAGGATGGAAGCTTTTTTGAGTCTATAATTCATTATAAAAGTTTAGGCAGTGTGGTTCAAAAGTTCGTTATCACTACCCTAGAAGATGTAAGTGAAATCTTTAAGTATAAGACTCTTTTTGAAGAAAGTGGACGTATTGCAAAGATGGCTGGCTGGGAACGTGATGTAGTGACGAAAAAGGAAGTATGGACTGATGAGATGTATTCGATCTATGAGGTCACCAAAGATGAGTTTGACCCAGCTGTAGATAGCGACGAAGTATTTCTGGCACCAAACTCAGTGCCCGTAGCCCAAAAGGCTTTAAGTGAAGCTGAAGAAGGGATCCCTTTCGATATTGAAGTTGAGATTATAACACACAAAGGGAACCAAAAATGGTGTAGAGCTACCGGTATACCTGTATTTGAAGGGGACAAAGTGGTTAGTATTATTGGTTCATTTCAAGATATTACAGAACGAAAAAATCGAGTCTTAGAGCTTCAAAAGAGTGAAGAGAAGTATAAGTTCCTTTTCGATCATAGCCCCATTCCTATGATCATGTTTAACGTTGATACCGATAGAATTATCGGGGTTAATAATGCTTCTCTAGAAATGTATGGGTACACCGAGGAAGAGTTTAAGAATATGCACTCTTATGATCTTCGTCCACAAAAAGATATTGAAGAATACAAAAGGCAGATGAAACGCTATGTAGTGGAATTTGATGGTACACGATACTATCAAAATATTACTCATTTAGCTAAAAACGGTAGAAAATACACGGTAGATATTCATGCTAGGTATATCACCATTGGAGATGAAAAGGCGAATATCGTTCTAGTTACCAATGTAACTCAAAAGCATGAGTACGAAAAGGAACTACTGAAAACCAATAAAATTTTAAATACTCTTATTAACAGCGCTCCGGTTGGACTTATGATGGTTGATAGAAAAGGGGTTGTGATAAATTTTTGGAACGAAACCGCAGAAAAAATATTTGGATGGTCTAAGAGCGAGGTAATAGGGAAAGTATTACCCTATGTACCTGAGGATAAAAAAGAAGAGTTTCAAAACAATTTAGCAAAACTATTCTCTGAAAATAAATCTCAAATATTAGAAATAGCTCGAGCTCGCAAAAACGGATCAACGATTCATCTCAAGGAATTTGTAACTCCAATTGAAGATGAAGATGGAAATATTCATTCATTAATGATCTTATCGGAGGATATCACTGAGAAAAAGAAAATAGATCAAGAGCTCATTAATAGTGAACAGAAATACCGTTCTTTAGTTGAGGCTTCCCATGATCTTATCTGGCGTATTGATGGATTAGGAAATTTCACATTTATAAATAATGCATGTAATGAAATTTTAGGATATTCACCTAGCGAGCTCACTGGAAAGTCGTTTATACCCTTAATCCCAGAATCCATAGCTAGTGAAACTATCGATGTTCATCTAAATGTAATGGCTGGAAAATCATTTGATACCTTTCCACTTCAGATGATAACTAAAGATGGGGATTTAAGGTATTTATCAGGTAAAGCACATCCTATTTACGACAATGAGGGTATTGTTGTGGGCTGCCTCGGTACTGCTACAGATGTGACTCATTTAACGAACTATCAACGCCAATTAGAGGAGTCAATTGCTGAGAAAGATATTCTTATAAAAGAAATCCATCACCGTGTGAAAAATAACCTAGCGGTGATTTCAGGATTATTTGTACTTCAATCTATGTATACAAACGACGATAGAATGCTAGACATTTTGAAGGAAAGTCAATCGAGGATAAAATCGATTGCAACTATCCACGAAAGGTTATATCAAAATGATTTGTTTAGTTCTATAGAGATTAAAGAGTATCTGGAAAAACTTTCTTCAGACATTTATGATACCTATCGTCGTGATGATAGAGAAATAAAAGTGGAAGTAATAGGTGATCGTATTACTCTAAATGTTAACCATGCCGTTCCCTTTGGTATACTAGCCAATGAATTGATCATAAATGCTTTCAAATATGCTTTTACTGAATCTGGGGAAGGTGTAATTAGTCTTCATCTTTCTAAAGAACAAGATGGAAACATTGTGTTCGAAGTATGTGATAATGGTAAAGGATTGCCCGATGATTTCGACATTGATCAGCTAAATTCATTAGGTATGACCTTAGTTAAAACACTTACCGATCAACTTGAGGGTACCTTTGAATGGCACTCGAAAGAGGATTTAGGCACACTATTTAGAATTCGATTTAAGCCTACCGAAGTGGCTAGTTGGGTGAATTAAATTCAATTCAAGGCATAAAAAAAGGCTCGAGTTGTAATTAAACAATCTCGAGCCTCGAAGAGCTAAAAGCTTTAATTATCTTTCTTCAACTGGAACCCAGTCAAGATTTTTCTCACCTACGTACAATGCACGAGGTCTGATTAGGCGGTTATTCGCTGCTTGTTCAACAAAATGGCCTGTCCATCCAGAAACTCTACTCATAGCAAAAATAGCCGTGTATAAGTCTGGCTGAATACCGATAGAGTAATATACTGTAGCAGAGAAGAAATCAACGTTAGGGTCGATGTTCTTTTCTTCTTTCATGGTGTTTAGCATATCCATCGACCAACGGTATAAATTCTCGTGGCCTGTTTCTTCTGATAATGCCTTCGCCATTTTTTGAAGGTGGTAACCACGTGGATCAAATACTTTGTAAACACGGTGGCCAAAGCCCATCATTTTTTCTTTGTTCTCTAACTTCTTTTTAGTGAATGCTACAGCATCAGCATCGTCGCCTTGCTCAGCAAGCTCTAAAAGAGTGTTCATTACGGCTGTGTTTGCACCACCGTGTAATGGCCCTTTAAGCGCGCCAATAGCACCAGTAACAGCAGAGTACATGTCACTCATGGTTGCACAAATGGTGCGGCAAGTGAAGGTAGAAGCGTTCATACCATGCTCTGCGTGTAAGATCAAGCAAAGGTCCATAGTCTTTTCAGCTTGTTCACCTGGTTTTTCGCCATTAAGCATGTACAAGAAGTTAAAGGCAGTGCTTCCTTCTTTAAGAGGAGCTACAATTTCTTTGCCTTTGCGAACTCTGTCGAATGCAGCAATAATAGAAGGGATACGAGCGGTAATAGAAATCGCTTGTTCCATGAATAGTGCTTCGTCGAATTTACCGAAAGTAGGATCACTATCAGCTAACATAGAAACTGCCGAACGAAGAACACTCATTGGTTCTGCATCAGTGCTCGTTGTTTTAATGTAATTTAAAACAGATTCTGGCAGCTCACGCTTGTCGATTAGCTTAGCTTTTAGATCTTCAAGTTCTTGGCTGTTCGGTAGACGATCGTTCCAAAGTAAAAAGCATACTTCTTCAAAAGTAGCATTTTCAGCGAGAGTGTCGATGTGGTATCCTGAATAAATCAGATCACCTACTTTACCGTCGATGAAACTTTTGGTGGTAGAAAAGGCAACTATGCCATCTAAGCCCTTATTGATATGTGGGTATTCTTGCTCGTCAAAGCCAGTATGTAAACCAGAAGACATTCGATCTCCAAATTTTAGAAGTTTAATAAATTACTTGCGTCCTGAATTCAACAGGGATCCGAAATGAAAACCTAAATTCTTGTCTCAGCGTTTGTTTCGGATCATCAATCTTTCCTTTCATGAGAAGGATATTAAAATAATACTATCTGCTGAAAATGTTAAGTGAAATTTCATTCTGAAACGAAATATTACACCTTTAATTTTAAGGGGGGAATGAGAACTAAGTTTTTGCACTTCAGGGTGAAGAGCGAAAGCAAAAATCGATCTATTCTAAAGATTTTGCTTCTTCCCAATATTGGTCCATTTCTTCGAGCGAAGCGTCTTTCAAAGCCTTTTTATCTTTCTTAAGCTGTAATTCTATATAGCGGAAACGACGCTCAAATTTGGAATTTGTTTGACGTAAACTATCCTCGGCATTTAGATCAAAGTAACGCGCTACGTTAACCATCGAGAAGAGCACGTCTCCATATTCCTGAGCGGCAGATTCAAAATCTTGTTCTTGGAGGGTGGTCTTAAACTCGTCAATTTCTTCTTCTAATTTTCCCCAAGCTTCTTTCCACTCGGGCCAGTCAAAGCCAACATTAGCAGCCTTTTCTTGCATTCTCTGTGCCTTGATGAGAGCTGGTAAATGATTAGGCAATCCATCAAGCGTCGACTTTTTACCCTCTTTGAGCTTAATATTTTCCCAATTTTCAGCTACTTCGCCTTCGTTATCAACCGATGTATCACCAAATACATGTGGGTGGCGTGTGATTAGTTTATCCATCAGCGTGTATATCACATCTCCCACATCAAAAGTCTGCGTTTCGCTAGCTATTTTACTATGGAATAGTACATGTAGGAGTAGGTCTCCCAATTCTTTTTTGAACTCGTTGAAGTCTCCACTATCTAGGGCATCGAGTGCCTCATAAGCTTCTTCAATAAGATTATCTTTGATCGTATAATGTGTTTGTTTCCTATCCCACGGACATTCTTTTCTTAGAATAGCTACTAGTTCAATAAGGTCATCAAAGTTGCGAGATGGTTGCATATCTGAAACATTTAGGCTCAAAAATTAGAGCCTAAAGGTAACACAATAGAAAAGGCTTAATCTAGGTTTTTCTCTTTTTCTTTTTTGCCGCAGGGAATAAGATGTTATTCAGGATTAAACGATACCCAGGACTATTAGGATGAAGGTCTAAATCGGTAGGAGGGTCGTTTACACGGTGGGTATAATCCTCAGGATCATGGCCCGCATAGAAAGTCCAAGTTCCTAGTCCATAATTGCCATGAATATACTTTACTTGTTCGCGTCCTGGCGCCTCTGCAAGCACAACAACAGATGACTTCACTTTGTTTGACCTAAACGCCGTTGTTTGCCCATAAAAACCTTTAATCGAACTCACATGATTTTGAGTGAGCATGGTTGGAACGGGATCCCATTTAGCAGAAAATTCAAAAAGGGTAAAGTAATCGAGCGTTTCATCAACTTGTTGAATTTGTACAGGTACATCAATGTCTGCATGTTCATACTCATAGGGATCGATGATGATATTGAAATCTTCGAATGCTAATGTTTTGGAATAGTCTAAATCATCTTGAGCATTTGGATCTACAGCATCACCATCGAACTGAGAGGGAGCTATATCTAGGCCTTCAGAGGCTAAAGCGATATCAAAAGTATCGGTGCCAGAGCACATTGCAAATAGGAATCCACCTCGGCCTACATATTCTTTAATAGTGCGAGCTACGGCTTTCTTTTGGTCGCTAACTTTGTTGTAGCCCAGTGTATTGGCCATTGCTTCCATTTGGCGGACTTGAGCAATATACCAAGGCATGTTTCGATAACTGGCCCAGAATTTGCCAAATTGGCCTGTAAAGTCTTCATGGTGCATATGTAGCCAGTCATATTCATCTAGTTTGCCTTCAAGAACTTCTATATCCCAAATCTTATCGTATTCAACTTCAGCGTAGGTTAAAGCAAGGGTAACGGCGTCGTCCCAGGGTAGGGCTTGGTCAGGAGTGTAAACTGCAATTTTAGGGGCTTTTTCCAGATTTACAAGTGAAGTGTTGCTGCCGGTTCGCTCAACCTCTCGAATAATTGATGTGGCTGATGCCGTGCTTAAAGTTTCAAAGGTGACATTTCTAAGTCTGCTTTTGCGGATGATGTCATTGTCTACCGTAGCCATAAAACTACCCCCTCTGTAATTGAGGAGCCATTTAACAGGGTATCCATCTGTAATTTGATTGAAAACGACACCATATGCCTTAAGGTGATTGCTCTGTGAGGCATCCATAGGGATTAAAATCTGCTGTTGAGCAAAAACAGTGCAGTTAAATAGAATCACAAATACAATGGCTGTGAGTACTCTTTGTATCATTATATCGATCTGTTTGAGAGTTCTTGAAGCCGCTTTCGGGCATAGGGAGCATAAAACCCTTGAGGATAGGTTAGGATGAGATCCTCATAGTTCTTAATACTATCATCAAGGTTGAATTCTGAGTTTGTATTACTTGAAACCAATTTATCGATGGCTTTAGCTCGTTCCCAATAGAGGCGTTCTCGCAGTGGTGCTGAAGTGGTACTTAGTAGATAATTGTTAATAGCATGTACTAATTCTGCTTGATCGACTTCATTGTATGTTAAGAGCAAAATTAAAGCGTCGTCGATAAGAGGATTCTGTTGATCCTCAATAATGCTCATTAAGGTAGAAATGGTGGTTTCTCTTTGATTGATGGAACTCGCATATAAAGCATCTGCAAAAGGCTCTAACAAACCGCCCGTTGAGTCGGCCTGCATTCCTTCCATAATCCATAACCTGAGTTCTAATGCATCATTAGCATAATAAGAAGCACTTTGGCGCCCCAGGGTTTTTAATTGAATACTAGCAAACTCAAAATCGTTTGCATAAAAATCGGTAAGTGCGAGGAAATAGCGTGTTTTTTCAGCGAGTTCACCCAATTCAGTCTGCTTATTACTTTTAGTGAGTGCAATTCGCGCTTGAGGGAATTCTTTATTTGCCAAGTGAATACGGCCTTCTATATAAAACTGTTCTGGCGTTGGAGATTCTTCATTTAACTCCTCCATTCTTCGAAGTACATTTTCAGCTTGTCTCAAATTGAATTGATAATCGAGTACAATTTCAGCCTTCATGAGCAATACATTCTGAATACGTCGGTAGTTAGCTGTTTCGGAAAGGATGTAATCGAGTTGTTCTGAGGCTTTTGTAAACAAACTGTCTCGATCGGAAGAGAAATCTAAATTGTAGTCATCTATTTGTTTAGCCCAATGTGTGTAAACCTGAGCAAGTTCCTCACGGCTTTGCCATTCTATGTTACCAGTGCTATTGTCGATATAGTATTGGAAAGCGTCAACGGCGAGTTCATACTCTTTGCTACGTTTTAAATTTCTACCTAATTGAAATAAACTGTAATTAAAGGAAGAAGTAGATTCTTCGAAATTCTTGGCCGTTTGAACTGCTTTTCTATACAGTTTGTTTTCTTGAAGCAACCAAAGCTGAAATCTAAATAATGGATTATAGGCAGGATTGGTAACGGATAGCTTACTAAGCTGATCATCCAACTCAAGAATAGTGATATCATTTAAAAGGGGATCATTATATCGTAATAAAGTGCGTTGAATGTTTATCATTTGGTCTGGTTGAACCACTAGCCAAGAAATCCATTCAGCAACGGCATCTTCATATTTACCGCTTTGTAGTAGTGTATTAGCTACTTCATTAAAAAATAACTGCTCATTGTTAAAGGTGCGACGGGCTTCTTTATAAATACTTACAGCTCTATCAAAAGCTCTCAACTCTGTCATTACACTAGCAGTGGCCATATACACATTTAAGTTCCTAGGATTGTTAGCAAGGTTTACATCCCACACATTAAAAGCTTTACTAGTGTCTCCCAGTAAATAGTATAGTTTACCTTCAAGAGTTTTGGCTTGAGGTATAAGAGGAGAGTTACTATTTAAGTTTTCGATGGTTTTAAGAGCAGAGTCATACTCTTTCAACTGAATTTGACAAGCTATATAACGATCAAAGAAAAAGTACTCGTTGGGATTCTCCTCATGTAGTTCCTTAAAAATAGGGAGAGCGGATTCATAATTTTGTTGTTGAAATAACCTATTCGCCAACTGGAATTCATTCCCAAATTGCCCAAATACATTGGGGGCAGAAAGTAGCAATAGAGCTACAAAAAATGATATGGAGTAAATTCGTCTCATTTATAGATGAATATTAAGCAGAGATAATGCTTCAGGATAATGTGCTTTTAACTCATGATACAATCGGTTCAACGGTAAACCAACTACATTGTAGAAGTCTCCGTCAATTTTTTCAACGAACACAGCGCCCCAATCGTCTTGAATACCATATGCTCCGGCTTTATCCATTGGGCTACCAGTTTGTATATATGCATCAATCTCTTCCTCTAATAATGAACTAAACGTCACTTTAGTTTCTTCAACAAAGGTATAGCAGGTAGTTTGATTTAAAGTTTGATCCCAATGAACTAAAGCTACGCCAGTAAAAACGGAATGAGTTTCGCCACTTAGTCGGAGTAGTGTTTCTTTAGCATCACGAGCGGTTAAAGGCTTTCCAAGTATTTTATTGTCTTGCACAACAATGGTATCAGCACCAAGTATGAGATAATCGTTTGTAAAATGTTTTGCAACATCGAGCGCTTTCTGAGATGCTAGATCGGCTACAATCGTTTCAGGAACATCACTTGTTATAAGTTCTTCTATCCCGCTAGGGTGTATTTCGAAGGGGAGGCCGAGTTGTTCAAGGAGTACTTTTCTACGTGGACTTTGGGATGCCAGAATAATTCGCATATAATATTATGAGCCTTTGGAATAAATTGATAATTAAATAACTTCTTTTCCCGTTTCAAACTTCGAAAACGTTAAGGTTTATAAATATAATGGCAAAATCGAATCGTAATAAAGAGAATGATCAACCAATGTTCTTCTCTGCATTTAATTACAAGTTAATTGGTCTTTCAATCCTATTAATCTTTGGTGGGTTTACAGCCATGTATTTAGAGAATAAAGTGGAGGGTGTTATTTCATTATACATTTCTCCTATTGTAATCATGGCGGGTTATGTAATCGTGCTTTTTGCTATTCTAAAGCACGATCGGGGTAATGAGGAAAACACAGGCCAATCGGCTTAGTGACTCATCGGCATGTAAATATCTTTTTCTTATTCTCGTTGATCTTTGTGTTTATCATCTTTGGCACTATGGAAGATCATATCCGTATAGGCAGTGCTGTTATCTTTGCAGCTGTTTTTTCTGTCTTAGCATTTTTGATGAACTGGTTGACCTATGATGGAGCCGTTTCCGCCGGTATATTTGGGACCATTGCGTATGGGCTGGGAGATTGGCCAGTGGCGCTCATAGTCATCTTCTTTTTTGTGTCAGCTTCATTAGTGTCGAAAGATGTAGCCCGATCAGAGGAAGGTTTTTCAATTAGATTCCGCCGTGATGGCACGCAAGTTTGGGCAAATGGTTTTTGGTTAGCTCTTTGGGTTCTGATTTGGTTTATCACCGATTTACCACTTTTTCTAGTCGCTGCGGTAAGCACTATTGCTGCAGCAACGGCTGATACTTGGGCTACAGAATTGGGCTCAAGTTCAGAAACAAAGACTTATTTAATTACTGATTTTAAACACGTTAAAGCCGGTACAGATGGCGGGATTAGCATTTACGGAACCGTTGCAGCTTTACTTGGTTCTGGAATGATAGCTGTGTTATATTGGGTGGCTTTTGAAGGAGCGGGTATATCGGGGCTAATTTTAATTTCGGTTGCTGGCTTTATCGGATGTTTGATAGACTCATTGCTGGGTGCAAAAATCCAAGGGAAATCAGTAAAAGCTTCTTTTTTGTCGAATTACGACAGTGGGAACATTACTATAAATAATAATATCGTTAACTGGTTATCGACGGGTGCTTCGTCGATACTAGTTTTAATAATCGTTTTAATATTCAAAATATGAAGTGGTATAAAAAATTACATTGGCAGATTATCTTAGGACTCATTTTAGGTCTGCTATGGGGTTTAGTATCTGCATTGGCAGGATTTAATGAATTTACACTGAATTTTATCAAGCCATTTGGTACAATTTTTATCACTTTATTAAAGCTAATTGCTGTTCCATTAGTTTTAGCTTCGCTTGTTGCTGGTGTAACAAGTTTGAACGACACCGCCTCACTCTCACGGATGGGTCTTAAAACAGTAATGATTTATCTGTGTACTACTGTTTTTGCCATTTCTATAGGTTTATTAGCAGTTAATTTAATTAAGCCAGGTAAAGCACTTCCAGAATCAACAAAAATAGAGCTCCAAGAGACCTATCAAGAAAATGTTGGGGAAAGAGAAGAAGGAGCTTTGGCTATTAAAGAACGTAGACCGCTCGACTTCATAGTGGGTATAGTTCCATCCAATTTCTTCGCTTCAGCTAGCGAAAACTCTAACATGCTTCAAATTGTATTTGTAGCCATTCTGCTTGGTATTGGTATCATTAAAGTAGGAGGGAAGCAAGGCGAACTGCTTGTGAATGTATTCGACTCCTTTAATGATGTCATCATCAAGATTGTTGACTTAATCATGAAAACAGCGCCTTATGGGGTGTTTGCATTAATGGCCGCCTTGATAGTGGATCTGGCAGGCGATGATTTAGGCAAAGCTGTTGATTTACTTAGAGCCTTAGGTTGGTACTGCCTCACCGTATTATTGGCACTGATTGTACATGTATTCTTAGTGTATGCTACGCTATTTAGATTCTCTAGCAAAATGAGGTTAAGAGACTTCTTCAAAGCTATTCGCCCAGCTATGTTGTTAGGCTTTAGTACTAGCTCTAGTTCAGCTACACTACCTGTTACAATGGAGCGTGTAGAGCAAAACCTTGGTGTTGATGAAGAAGTATCAAGTTTTGTACTACCAATTGGGGCTACCATCAACATGGATGGAACCAGTCTTTATCAAGCCGTTGCTGCAGTATTTATTGCTCAAGCCTTAGGAATGGACTTGTCCATTGTTCAGCAATTAACAATTGTGGCTACAGCAACTCTAGCATCGATTGGTGCTGCAGGTGTTCCAGGAGCAGGTATTGTAATGTTAGTAGTTGTACTTCAAGCTATTGATGTACCGGTTGAAGGAATCGCACTCATACTTGGTGTTGATCGTATTCTGGATATGTGCCGAACTACAGTAAACATTACAGGTGATGCCGCAGTAGCACTTACAGTGGCATCTTCTGAAGGCAAATTGAGTGCCCCAAATTTGGATGATTAAAATTCGAAAATCATCAAAAAATAATATGCCATTTTAGTGGAAATTAGTTTAATTAAAAGAAGTTTTTATTGAACTAATTGGTTGCCTATGGGCTCACCGCTACTATTAAAAGCACTCTTTAAAACCCAACATATCGCCCCTTTCCTGCTCGTATTGCTGTTTGCAAGTGTTACAACTGCACAATCAGTACTTATACCTGGCGATGTTGTGGTAGTGTCAGCGAACGCTCAAGACAATACTCTTGAGCTTGTTCCTTTGATTGATCTGGAGAAGAATTCAACGTTGTATTTGAATAACGGTATCTGGAATCAAGAAGAGCAAGTGTTTACTGATGGTGAAGAGATTGAAGTGGTGTTTCGCTCATCTATTGCCGCAGGTACGCCTATCATTATTGGTGAACAAAGTAATTCAGAAGCGGTATTAACCTCCGGCTTTTTCAAGCTATCTGAAAAAACAGAGAGAGTATTTCTGTACCAAAAAGATGACCAAATTCATCGTTTCTTATTCGGGATTGGATGGGGGGAGCCTTTACAAGATTTTTATGGATCTGAAATCCCTAAGGTACTCGCCGAGAATCCTAGAACTATACTAGCTTTAGGTACAGCAGATAATTACCAGTATTTCATTCGTCATGGCGCCAGTGGTACAGCAGATATGTTACTAAGCTTTGTTGGTAACAGAGGAAATTGGAGAGGAAACAACGAAAGAAGTTATGTTGGCTTTGGAACTACATTCAATTTATTGAAGCCACCAGTTATTCTATTTGATCAGAACCTATCAACAGCTAAAGAAACCGATAAAAAAGCGACTCTAAACGTTGCTATCTACGAACACGATGGGTCTAAACTCACAGTAGATGTAGTATTTGATTCAACCAATAGCTCAATCAGTAGAGAAGAAATTAAAAACTATTTCACAACAGAAGTGAATTTCACAGGTTTGGTGGGCAATGCGGTTTATGAAATAGAAGTGCCTCTAGAAAATGATGATGAGTACGAAGGAGTGGAAAGTGGCATTTTCATGCTTAGAAATCTAAGTCATGGTCAGTTCGGAGATTATATAAGCCATACAGTATTAGTTACGGATGATGAAATTCCTACTATGAAGATGGAAGTGGTTGAAGACCGAGATCGATCCGTGCTATTGTTACATAACCTCGAGCGAAAAGCGATTAATATTTCAAATTGGGATATCGTTAATGGCGATCATCACTTTGTGATTCCAAAAAATAGCATCCTTGAAATCGGGGAAACGCTTCTGGTATTTGAAGAAGGTAATGCAGACTTGCAAGCCCTTTCAAATATCTACTTTGAGCTTGATGATACAGACAGAGGGCTGATTTATGATGAGGGTACCATCCAGCTTATTAATTCAAATAGTAAGCGTGTTAGCAGTGTAAGGCTTCGATCAAATAAAGATGAGAGGCAAGAAATTCAATCCGCCAGTAAAGAAATTTTAGCGAACAACACTACGAATCAATCAACTCCTGATTTAAATAGCTCGGCAAGTGCATCTAGTTTCTTCAGTCCGGGCTGGAGAGTGTTAACTGCTGAGCAATTGAAAGAGTTAAGTAATGTGAATGATTTTTATACATGGGATCAGACTCGAGGGAAGTTTGTCTCACTCTCTGATAATAACCAATCTTTAAGTGATGGAGACTTTGGGATTGGTTATTTATCGGAAGAATTTAGTTCGAAGCTGAATACTGATAAAGCGAAGCAGGTTTTAAATGAGAACTTGGAACTTAAGCTTTCAACAACGGATAGAAATAGTGACGGAATAATCACTGAACTTGAAGGGTTGAATTATGTGGTAAATAATTCAAATAAGGCTATATCAGTTCAATGGTTACAATCTCAATTGAAAGAAGAATTAGGTCTTAATTACACACCACAAGTGTTTATCAGTACATCAAATTTTAATGGCATAAAATCTTTGCATAACAATGATGTAATTGCTTCAAATCGTGCTTTTTGGATCGGTTTAAATGAAAATATTGAAGCTCAAACATTAAGGCTAAGTGTAGATGGGCTAAATAATTCTACGGTAACTGAAGTAGTAGAGGATATGCGTGGGTTTAGCTTACTGCTAAACGATGGGCGGAATAGTGCATCAGTAGAAATACTATTTACAGATAATGATGAAGTATCTGCGAATGTAGAATCTATCGCATTATATAAAGACCTCTATGTAAACTCATTTAGAGGCTTAGCCTTGACCATGAATCCGAATTTGAAACACTACGAGAAGTTCCATGTATCGACCTCGTTGTCTAATGTTGTGAATTTACCTTTGAAAATGATTTCAACAGAAGAAGGAGAGTTTACCCTGAGTGTGCAGCAATGGGAGGATATCCCAACGGGTTGGGTGATAGTGTTAGAGGACATGGAAACAGATAGAGTTTACGAGCTGACAAGTGATTGGGATGTGGATTTCGATTATTTCAATGAAAATTCTTCGAATACGCAAGAATCAAGTTTCCCTTCAACAGAGGATAGATTTAGAATTAAAGTAATCCCAGAGTCTCTTGTAGCTACTGAAGGCGTTGAGGATATTCCTACGGATATTGAGTTATACCAGAATTATCCGAATCCTTTTAATCCAACTACCAATATTTCATTTTATTTACTGGAGACGAGCGAAGTTAAGCTCTCCGTGTTCAATATAGTGGGACAGCCTGTTGCCACTCTTGTCCAAACTACCCTATCACAGGGGGAACATTCAGTGGAATGGGATGCAACGGATATGCCGAGTGGAATGTATATATATCAACTCGAGGTAGGTAACAAGGTTATGACAAGAAAAATGACCTTAGTTAAATAAGAATTTAGAAGTCTAACTTCAGATTAACTCATACAATTATAACTTAAAAGTAAAACAGTTTTAACCAACAATGGTCACCAAGAATATTCAAGGTATCGATGTTCCCGAAATCGGCTTTGGTACATTTAAATTAATCGGGAAAGAATGTGAACAAGCCGTAAAATTAGCCTTAAACCTAGGCTACCGGCATATTGATACCGCCCAAGCGTATAAGAATGAGAGAGAAGTTGGACAAGCCATAAAGGCGGCGCATGTGAAAAGAGATGAGCTTTTTATTACTACAAAAATATGGCTTACTAATATGGAGCCAGATGATGTAATAAAATCTACAGAGCGTTCACTCCAAGATTTAGACGTACCTTATTTAGATTTACTTCTCATTCACTGGCCTAATCCAGATGTGGATATCGAAAAGACTATCGAAGCAATGCTTTCAATTCGAGATCAAGGAAAGGCTTTGAACATTGGGGTAAGTAATTTCCCTATGAAACATTTGAAAGAAGTAAATGAGGAATTGGCCGCTCCTATATTTTGCAATCAGGTAGAATACCACCCATTACTTGGACAGTTTGAATTGCTGGAGTATGCAGCCGACCACGACCTTATGGTGACTGCTTATAGTCCATTAGGACAAGGGGAAGTACTGACCAATCCACTTCTTATTGAACTAGGTGAGAAGTATGGTAAATCGCCCGCTCAAATAGCCCTACGCTGGTTAATAGAGCAAGAGCAAGTGGTGGTGATTCCAAAGGCATCTAGCCGAGAGCATATGGAAGCAAATCTTGATATATATGACTTCGTGTTGGACGATGATGATTTCTATGCCATCGATGAACTGCAAAAAGACCGAAGAATTGTAACGCCTGATTTCGCTCCTGATTGGGACGCTAAATAAGCGAGTTTTCTTTAGCCCGAGTTAGATTAATAATAAAACTCAGCTTGGGCTACGATTTCATCCTTTTGGTTGACCAATGTATGTAAAGTATGCTTTTCCAGTTGCTGTACACTAGAGGTTAGGGTATCGCCGTAGATACTTTCACGAAGGAATACGATGTCGACACCCGTTGGCTTTTGATTGTAGGAAGCAGGTAGGGCCTCTATAAGCCATTCCATGTAACGAGCGTTGTTCACATGCTGGTTCATGTCTAAGTCAGACTTTCTAACCACAATCTGCTTTGAGGCATCCGCATTGGTGAGTTTGGAAATTTTGCTGCTTTTAATTGGTTGAGTATGATCCCGATCTGAAAATCGTGTATTTAGAATCTCTTCCGTCATTCTTGTGGGCCTACGAGTTTTGAGATTAATCATCATCCAATAACTGAGGCATACCACTAACTCATTTTGATCCTCATCTAGAATTCTATAATTACGATAAGCTCGGAGTCCATCGCCTGCAGCAGGCCAAGTTTCAATAGTCACTTTTTGGCGCCATTTAGGAAAAGATTTTACTTGGATATCCATGCGATGTAGCACCCAAGTTAGTCCTTGTTTATGTAGATCGGTGATGTCGAAATTTAGCTGTAAGGCATGATTTCCAGCTACTTCTTGGAAGAGTTCACAAATAGCAGCAATGGTGATGTCGCTATCATTATCTGCTTCGCTAGCGCGAATATTAAAGCTCTCAGAATAGATCGTTGTTTGTGGCACTTTTTGTTTTCAAAGTAAGCAAATAAGCCTCCAAAGTTAATTCTTAATAGCGGAGGCTTTTGAAATTCGCTTCGACCATAAACTTATATCATCAAGAATAATGTATATGGAAGGAAGTACGATTAGGCTAACTATGGTTGAAAAAGTTAAGCCACCAACAATTGCACGAGCCATTGGGAAATAGGGAGGGCCATCTCCACCAATTTGTGTTGTTCCTATACAAAGGGGAATTAACCCAAGTACGGTAGTTCCTGCTGTCATCAAGATAGGACGCATTCGGTCTTTTCCACCCTGAACTACAGCCTCTGTTCTACTCATGCCCTCAGATCTAAGATGAATGATGTGATCAATGAGCACAATTCCATTGTTCACCACTATACCCATTAAAATAAGGATCCCGATCATAGCCATTAGATCGAAAGTAGTACCCGTTATTAAAAAGAACCAGAGGATGCCGATGATGCCGTAAAAGATACATGCGAGAACACTGGTAGGGTAGAGCAACGACTCGAAAAGAGCTGCCATTACGAGGTAAATTAGAAAGAAAGCCACGGCGATATTGAAAAGCATGGTGCCAAGGGCTTCATCGTCGTTGCTAAAACTACGTCCATAGCTCCAAGCATAGCCCGCAGGATATACGATTTGGTTCATAACTTGAGAAATACTTTCTCTAGCGTCATCGATGGTTGTGCCTTCCGCCAAATTAATGGTAATGCCTAAGGCTGTTTTTCTGTTTTCACGGAATATTCGGCCTGGACCTTTGGTTTGGGTAAACTCGGCAAGAGAGGAGAGCTTTACGGTTTCATCATCGTCGGTTGTAATAGGTAGTTCCTTGAGGTCTTCCACACTTTGTTTGTCTACATTTTGAAGAGCAAGCACTACATTTATTTCTGAATTCTCACCTCGAACTCTTCGGAGGTTTTGTCCACGTACTGCATTGGATACCGATCGTGCTACTGTTTGTGATGTGAGTCCATAATTTCGGGCGCGTTCATGATCAATTTTAAGACTTACCTCATCTTTGCCTAATTCTGCTTCAGATTTAACCGATGCGAAACCTTCTAATTGGCTCATACGCCATTCAACTTGATCGGCTAATTCAGCTAGAACATCCATCGACTCACCCTGAACAAACACTCGAACAGCGGGGTTGCCACTCCGACTTCTGAATTCAAAAGAGGGATCGCCAATTGGAATGGTAGGAAGGTTAGCTTCTACTGCTTTTTTAACATCCTGAACTGATTTTGTGGCCTCTTTTTCTTCCACTAGGATAATGGTAGACAAGGCAAAATCGGGTGTGTAGTAGGTATACACTGATTCAATATCGAATTCTTCTTGATGCTCGTAGAGGTAGGCTTCTACTTTATCTACCGCTACTTTAACACGATCTAAGGAATAGGCACTGTTTAAGTTATAAGCCAAATCAATTTCCCTTTCTTCCGTGTCGGGGAACATGTCAAAACTCATAAACCCAGCAGGGATAATAACACTTAGAAATAGCAGTATTATACTGATGGTTGAAATCCATCTATTGGAGATGAATTTCTTTAAGAACTTAGCATAGTGATCAGATAATCGATCAACAACCGTTCTCTTTCTTTCTTTTGTTTGGGGTTTAATTTTTGAGGAAAGAAGTGGAATGATCGTCAAAGAAATGATTAAGGATGACACCAATGAAATCATAATTGGCATTCCTATGTAATACATGTGCTGCTTTATAAAGCTTTCATTAATCACATTAGGCAGGAACACCACAACGGACGTGAATGTACCTGCAGTTACTGCTATACTTACTTCCTTGGCTCCAAATATAGCTGCGTCTTTTGGACTTAAACCTTTGCGTTGATATCGATGAATATTCTCCGTTACTACAACCGCGTTATCTACTAACATCCCCACTGCGAGCATTAAGCCCATCATTGATAAAATGTTTAAAGAGATATTTAAGAAGTAAAAGAAGCCTAACGTAACGATAAGTGAAAAGGGGACTGCCGTAGCAACAATCATGGTTGAAGTAAATTGTCGCAAGAAGAAATAGAGTACGAAGATGGAAAGACAAGCCCCAAGAACACCCGCATTAAATAATTCACGCAGAGAACTTAAGATTCCTTCCGCTTGATTATTCATCTCATAAATTTGAATACCTTGCATCTCAGGGAGTTCATTTATGACGTCTATTTCCTTTAGAACACGTTCTACGGTAGCTACGGTGTTAGCCGACGACTCCTTAACAATATCCAAGCCGATAGCATATTTTTGATCTAAATGGCGCGCATATTGACGAGTAGGTGAGGAATAGGATACTTGAGCAATGTCTTTTACTCGAAGATTATTATCGCCTATGATTAGATTCTCGAAATCCTCAACGGTTGTGAGCTCCCCAATTGGACGAACATTGTATCGAAGTCCAGAGTCACTGATTTTACCTGCTGAAATGGAAAAATTGGCTTGATTAAGCCTACTAGATAACTGGTTAATATCTACGTTGTATTGCAATAAACGATCGGCTAGGAGCTCGATTCGTATTTCCTTTTTCTCAACTCCATACAAGGTTACTTGCCCCACCCCGTCTAAACGCTCAATACGCTGCTTGAGGTTACGGTTTAATAAGTCGTAAGCATTCGATAAATCTCTTTCACTGGAGATACGCAACTGCAATGTGTTACCACCTCCGTCTTGAAATTTGAAGATCTGGTAGTATTCAAAGTCATCTGGTAATTGATTGCGAACGCTTTCAATTTTTTCCTTTAGCTCGATGGCTTTTAAATCGATGTCGGTGCCTTGCTTGAATTGGACCGTTACATTTCCATCTGCTTCCCCAGATCCCGAATTAATCCGCTCAACACCACTAATGGTAGCTACAGCTTCTTCGATAGGTCGAACAATCCGTTCTTCTATTTCCTCTGGGGAAGAATTAGGGTAGGTAAAATTAATAGACGCCCCAGGAAATGTGATATCTGGGAAGTATTCGAGCGGAACTAAGCGTGTAGCTATAAGCCCAACCACCACTAAACTCACAAAGATCATGATGGTGGTTATTGGTCTCTTAATAGAAATCTCAGGTAAACTCATAGTATCAACCTTTTGAGATTTCAGACTTCGTTACATAATTCTTTCTATCCATGATAGAATACATAACTGGAATTACCACAAGAGTTAGAAGGGTAGACACTAACAATCCGCCAATTACAGTAATACCCATTGGGGCTCGAAGTTCAGCTCCATCTCCAAAACCAATAGCAAGAGGAAGTAACCCAAGTGTTGTTGTAAGTGTGGTCATCAGAATAGGTCTTAATCTCGACTTACCACCTTCCATGATCGCTTCATACTTATCTAATCCTCGTTCACGTAATTGATTAATCAAATCGATGAGGACAATCGCGTTATTCACCACAATACCGGCAAGTAATATTAATCCTATAAACACCACTACACTTATGGTAGTACCTGTGATGAATAAGGCTAATATTGCACCCACCAATGCTAGTGGAATAGTAAATAAGATGATAAAGGGGTGGAGTAAAGATTCAAACTGAGAAGCCATTACTAAGTACACTAAGAACACGGCAAGTGATAAGGCAAACAGGAGTGATTTAAATGATTCATCCATTTCCTGATTCTGACCGGCTACACGAGCGAATATGCCCGTTGGCATAGTCGTTTCTGAAATAATCGATTCAACTGTGTTTGCAGCTTCGCCTAAATCACCATAGTTGAGGTTAGCCGTTATAAGAGCTACTCGTTGTTGATTGATTCGACGTATTTCACCGGGACCATTGGTCACTTTCACTTCAGCGATTGCACTAAGTGGGATAGGGCGTTCTGCATTAGGGTTAATAATTAGTTCGTTGATTTCTTGAATGGAAGAACGGTCTTCTTCTCGAGCACGAACTAGTACGTCAATCTTACGGTCTCTCCATGAATACCTTGTTGCAATATCACCACGAACGTTGTTTACTATTCGTTGAGCCACTTCATTTACTTGTAGTCCAAGTGCTGCAGCGCGGTCACGGTCAAATAAAATCTGTAGCTCAGGACTTCCCATTTCCATGGTGTTTTTAACATCTGCGAATCGGTCATCCTTATTCATTTTTCGAGCTAATTCATCGCTTACTTGCTTTAGCTTATCGATGTCGTAGCCCGAAATTTCAACTTCAACAGGTGTTTTGAATGAGAATAGGGAAGGACGCGCAAATTTATATTGAAGCCCAGGTACTTGTTGTAGTGAAGAACGCATTGCATCCATCACGGATTCTTCAGCATCCGAGTTAGAGCCAGATGTCAATAGCACATTTAACTCCCCCCAGTTTTCACCGCCTTGATCAGGATTGGCATCCATACGATTCCCAGTCCCAGCAACGGCAAATGTAGAATTCACATTGTCTTTAGAGCGTGTTGCTAATTGTACACTTTTTAAAGCCGCATCCGTTTGTTCGATAGGAGTACCCGGAGGCAGTTTAAACTCTACCTTAAACTCACCCTGTGATAACTGAGGAATAAGTTCAATTCCAATTTTTGGTACTAATAAGATGGAACCAGCAAACGTCCCCACTGCAATAAGTAATACAATTGCCTTATGGTGAAGAGCGCTGTTTAATAATTTTAAATAGACCTTTTCAGTCAGCTTATAAAATTCATCAAATAACCATACAAAAGGAGATAGTATTAAACCAAATAGTTTACCGATTCCTAAAAACAGCTTTCGTATCAACTTTGTGATTTGAGTTGGAGCGATATAAAAGGCATTCATTCGAACATTTCGAAGGGTATTTCCTAGTTCGGTCTTAGGCTTTTTTAAATCGAGAGGTTCAACATCTTCGTCTTTATCACCAAGAGACGACATCATCGGAATAAGGGTAACCGCAACGATCAGTGAAGCGATTAATGAAAAGGTAACTGTTAAAGCCTGATCCCTAAATAGTTGCCCTGCAATTCCATCCACGAATACAAGTGGGAAGAATACTGCGACGGTTGTGAGGGTTGAAGCAATGACAGCTGTTCCAACTTCACTGGCTCCATCACGTGCGGCTTGTAATTTTGATTTACCCATTTCCACATGCCGTGCGATATTCTCCAACACAACAATGGAGTTATCAACCAGCATACCAATACCCAGAGCAATACCTCCAAGCGACATAATGTTCAAGGTGATGTCGTTGCTATACATCAAATTGAATGTGGCGATAATAGAAACAGGTATTGAAACGGAAATGATTACCGTTGTCCAAAAGCTTCTCAAGAAAAAGTAGAGAACTAGAACAGCCAGTATACCACCAATTATTCCAGCGTTTTTTACTTCATTAACTGCCGAGGCTATGAAGATCGATTGATCATAAATCTTCTCCAGTTTGTAGCCAGTAGGTAGGTCGTTGCGAATTGATTCTATGCGCTCTTCAACAGACTCAGCCACGGCAACAGTATTGGCATCGCCTTCTTTGTATATAGCGATCTCCACGGCTTCACGACCATCAAGTCGTGTAATGGCTTCTCGCTCTTTATAGCCTTGACGTACTTCGGCAATATCTTTTAAATAGATGGTGTTATTTGCCCTGCGTGTGATAACCACATTACGGATTTGATCCACATCTTGGAATTCGTTGAGAGTACGAACTAAATACTGCTGAGTGCCTTCCTGAAGGCGCCCCCCAGAAAGGTTAACATTCTCTGCTGCAAGGATTTGATTAATGCTTTCTATCGGAATGTTTAGGTAGGCAAGGCGTTGTTGATCGATGTTAACTTGGATCTCATCTTCTAAACCACCACTAATTTTAACAGAAGCCACTCCAAGCGACGCTTCTAAGTTTTTCTTTATTAACTCATCGGAGAGAATACGAAGTTGCTTGAGCCGTGCAATGGTAGACGGATCATCAATGTCTTGGGCTGAAGTGAGTTGAACAGGTGTATTTTTATCGGGCGAAGCACCTTCATAATAAATAGCGTACCGAATGATAGGATCTAAAGTAGGATCGAATCGTAGGGTGACAGGCTTTTTTGCTTGAAGGGGTAATTGAATGGCATCAAGTTTACTGATCACATCTAAGTTTGCGATGTCCATATTTGTACCCCAATCAAATTCGAGTACCACGTCCGATTGCCCCGGTCTAGAAATCGAACGAACAAGTTTTACCCCTTTAACCACACCTACCGCTTCTTCAATAGGTTTGCTAATTAAATTTTCGACTTCAAGGGGTGCTGCTCCTTCAAATTCAGTGCGAATAGTAAGGGTAGGATAGCTGAGATCAGGTAGTAGGTTTACATTCAAGCGTGTAAGAGATACGATTCCAAACAACAGTATGGCTACTGTAAACATCGAAATCGTTACTTTTCTTTTAACGGAGAAATCTATGAGTTTCATTTTCTATCTCCGCTTAGCTACGAACTACATTTACTTTAGTGCTGTCTTTTAAACTGCCTTGGCCAGTAGTAACAATAATTTCTCCTTCTTCGAGTCCTTCAATAACTTCAATGTTTTGTCCATTCACGTAGCCTGTCTTAATAATTTTTCGGTAGGCTGTTGAATCTTTGATTACGAAAACAGATTGGTTCTCATCTTCTGATAAAACCGCAACTTTAGGAATCATATGAGTAGCGGTATGAGTGTCGTAAACAATCTTGATGCGTCCAAACATACCTGGCTTTAGCTTACTGTTCTTTTCATCGATTACTACCGTCACTTTAAAAGTACCTGTTGTAGGGTCAACGATAGGGCTGATTCGTTCAACATGTCCTTTAAAAACTTGGTTAGGCAGTGCGTCTGCTTTAAGCTCAGCTGGCTGCCCTTGATCTATCTTAGCCATCTCGTGTTCAGGGATGTAGAGTATGGCTTGGAGTGGGTCGAAATCAGTTACTTTAAATACATCTTGGTCGGTACCAATCATATTACCAACTTTGATAAAACGTTCAGAGATCACTCCATCAATAGGTGATTTTATAGCCGTGTACTCTTCGTTTAATTTAGCCAGTTCATAGGCAGCACGTTGGGCTTCATATTCGAATCGTTTATTATCGTATTCTTCAACAGAAATTGCCCCTTTTTCATAAAGCTCTTTACTACGTTTGTAATCGTTATTTAAACGATCCATGGTAGATTTAGCTCGTTCGGCTTCAATGCGATATTGCTCACCTTCAATTCTGGCTAAAACTTGTCCTGCTTTAACACGGTGGCCTTCTTCTACTAAAATTTCTTGGATAACCCCACGAACTTTTGCTACTACTGTGGCTTCTTGTTCTGCTTCGAGTGTGGCTGTATTCGAGTAATAAGCGGAGATGTCACCCTTTAGAACTGTAGCTGCTTCAACGGGAACGACTAGTGTTGAATCTTGGTCGTTGTTTTGGTTTTCATTGCCTTCGCTGTTGTTGCAAGCTGTGATTAGTAGAAAGGAGCTTGCAAGGAGTATCCCTATGGCTTTTGTTCTCATGATTGAAGTCTTATTGATTGTGTGAACATTTGTGGCTTTGACGGTTCACTCAAAAAGATGTTACAATTTCAATCTATAAGAACGATAAAAAGTGTTTGGAGCACGGGCTATGTATTTAATTTTGTGTAAGTATTAATCTTCAATAGGAAGTCGACGCAGGATGATGTCTCCGTAATATGCTGTTGCTGAACCTTTCGAATTGTCTGAATCCGTCATGATGGCAATTCCGGTTATATTCTTTGGTTTTTCATCAAATGCCGATAGGTAATCATCGTACAGATTAGCTGAGGCTTTAACCCAGGTACCAGCTTTGTCATTGCCACTTTCCTTCACAACCATATTTACCCAATTGGTAAATACATTTTCTTGAATCTCACCAATGGAAGCTTTGTTAGCCCAAACGTAGTTCAAAGATCGAAGGGGAATATTGAAGCTTGTGAATGTTTTCATGGCTCCATATTTAATACGCTCACCCAATGGCAGATCACGTCGGCTGTAATCGAAAGTAATGTAAATTCGAGCTGGGTAGTCGTCTCCATCTTTTTGGGTCATATCACCATTTTCAAGCACACCATCTATTTTCCATTCCCATTCAATGATAGGATATTCCGCTGGGTCAATATCTACTACGTACATCCAACCTGAAGCACTATTAGTACTCACGGCTTTAATGTGAGGTTTATCGGCATCTTCAACTAAGGTGTACTCGGTCCAGTCTTTCTTCGGAAGGGTTAAGCGTTCCCATTCATTTGAATCAGCATCTTTGTCGAAGTTTGCAGGGTTGAAGCTAGTAATTGGAATGCGAATTACATCTTGAGCTTGCACAGAGATGCTAAGCAGTATGGCAAACAAAATGGTAGATAAGAATTTCATAGAAATATGTGGGTTGAGTGTCTTATGAGTAATTACGAAGAATCAAGACGATTAGATGGATAATCTATATAAAACTATTTTTGTTGAAATCGTTGCAAATGGATGGACTTAAAGTTATCCACATTCGTGGGATGGGGTAGTGAGCCCAATAAATTGCTAAACCTAGTGTAAGCTAGTACCCCTCTATATTGGGGATGTATTCCTCAGGTATTTACTCATTTGTTCATTCGATATTTCATCACTTTAAGATGTAGGAAGAAATAAATAGCGTTTGAAAAGCAGGTGATAAGAGGGTTTTTACAAACATTATTTACGGGCATGATATAGCCTGAGATTGAAGGTTTTTGTAGATACAATAATTGTTTATATAGTATAAAAATATATACTATAAAAATGTGATTTGTTAATGATTTACAAATACGAATGTGGATAACTTTTGAGATAATATAATTCTCGTTCTATTCGTGTATGCTATTAATTTAAAGGGTTTTGAGGGTTTGAATAAAATATTACATCAATGAAAATATAATTTAATAGCTAATATTTTATCTTCGTTTATAGAGAGCGAAAATAGTGCGATTTTAATTGTGGATAAGTGTTGGTAATTGTGGAAAAGTAATTGATATTTTACTTGCTCACTCCCGACCACTCGTATATATTTATTTTCACTTCAAAGGGAAAAGCAGCTCCCGCCAATGGGTTTTTATCCTGTGCAAACGCTCTACGAAAAATTACTAAGATAACCGGAGTAGCTAATGAAATTCACGCGCTTTTACACCCAGTCAGACTGGGAAACCCCATTCGATTCAATGAACTTTGTATCCAGAACATCGGAGATTAAGAATCCTGATGGTTCACAGGTATTTCACATGGAAAATGTGCAGGTACCCGAAAGCTGGTCGCAAGTAGCAACAGATATTATAGCCCAGAAATATTTCAGGAAAGCGGGCGTACCTGTGAAACTAAAAAAGGTTGCTGAAAAGGGTGTACCGAAATGGCTACAGCGATCTGAAGCGGATGAAAAAGCGTTAAAGGATATTGACCCATCAGAACGATATACACATGAGGTAGATAGCCGTCAAGTGTTTAACAGGTTAGCGGGTTGTTGGACGTATTGGGGATGGAAACATGATTATTTTAACTCAGAAGAAGATGCGCGTGTTTTCTATGAGGAATTATGTTACATGTTAGCGAATCAAATGGCAGCTCCGAATAGCCCACAGTGGTTTAACACAGGCTTACATTGGGCATACGGAATTAATGGGCCCGCTCAAGGTCATTATTACGTAGATGCTAAAACGGGTAAACTTACGAAGAGTAAAGATTCGTATACCCATCCACAGCCACATGCATGTTTCATTCAAAGTGTGGATGATGATTTAGTAAATGAAGGTGGTATCATGGATTTATGGGTGCGTGAAGCCCGTTTATTCAAGTATGGTTCTGGTACTGGTAGTAATTTCTCGAATATCCGTGGATCTAATGAGCCGTTAAGTGGTGGTGGTCGTTCATCAGGACTAATGAGTTTCTTAAAAATTGGTGACCGAGCTGCTGGTGCTATTAAATCTGGTGGAACCACACGTCGTGCGGCGAAGATGGTAACTTTAGATTTAGATCACCCAGATATTGAGGAGTACATAAATTGGAAAGTGAAAGAAGAGCAAAAAGTAGCGGCGTTGGTGTCGGGCTCTAAGATCACTGAAAAGCATCTTAAGGAAATCATCAAGCTTTGCCATACACCGGTTGAGATTGAAGGTAGAACGTTCAACGGGGCAGTAAGTAGAGATCCTCTAAAGAATAAAGATCTTGGAAAAGTAATTCGCCAAGCTAAGCGTGATCAAGTACCGCTTAACTATATCGAGCGTGTAATTCAGTTAGCTGCTCAAGGAGTAACTGATCTAGAATTTGAAACATACGATACAGATTGGAATTCAGAGGCTTATGCCACGGTAGCAGGTCAGAATTCGAATAACTCTGTTCGTGTGCCTAACGATTTCATGAAAGCAGTTAAAGAGAATGGCCAATGGAATCTATATTGGAGAGTTGAAAAAGCGAATGCTAAGAAAGAAGGCCGAGAGCCAGATCCATGCAAGGTGCTAGAAGCAAACGATCTATGGGATCAGATTGCATATGCAGCTTGGGCTTCAGCTGATCCAGGTACTCAGTACCACGATACCATTAATGAATGGCATACATGCCCTGAAGATGGCGAGATCAAAGCAAGTAACCCTTGCTCTGAGTATATGTTCTTAGATAACACCGCGTGTAATTTAGCTTCATTAAACTTGATGAAGTATTTCAAGGATGAAGAATGCACAACCTTTGATGTAGAGTCTATCCGATATGCATCTAGAATATGGACAGTTGTTCTTGAGATTTCAGTATTGATGGCTCAATTCCCATCGAAAGAAATCGCCGAGCTTTCGTACGTATTTAGAACATTAGGTCTTGGCTACGCAAATATCGGAGCAGCGCTAATGGTTCAAGGATTACCTTATGATAGCGATGAGGGAACCGCTACAGCAGGTGCTATTACGGCCATCATGCACATGCAGTCGTACGAAACGAGTGCTGAGATGGCTGGTGAATTAGGGCCATTCAAAGGATTCAAGAAAAATAGAGAGCACATGTTACGTGTATTGCGTAACCATAAGCGTGCGGCCTACAATGCGGATCCTTCTGAATATGAAGGCCTTACTGTGAAACCAATGGGTATTGATGCAACCATCTGCCCAGATTACTTACTGAAAGCGGCCCGTGAAAATGCAGATCGTGCGGTTGAACTAGGTGAAAAGAACGGATATCGTAACGCACAAGTAACCGTACTTGCACCTACAGGTACCATCGGTTTAGTAATGGATTGTGATACTACAGGGGTAGAACCTGACTTCGCACTTGTGAAGTTCAAGAAGTTAGCGGGTGGTGGTTATTTCAAAATCATCAACCAAAGTGTACCAAAAGCACTTAAGACTTTGGGTTACAGCGCTAAAGAGTCAAAAGCTATTATCGACTACGCAAAAGGGGCGGGTACTTTAGAAGGTTGCCCGCATGTAAACCCTGAAAGCTTAAAAGAAAAAGGCTTTACAGAGGATAAGCTTGAAGCCATTGAAGCTGCACTACCAAGTAGTTTTGATATCAAGTTCGCATTCAATCAATGGACCCTCGGTGAAGACTTCTGTAAGGATGTGCTTGGAATTTCTGAAGAGCAGTTGAGTGATGTATCCTTCGATATGTTACGATTCTTAGGCTTTAGCCGTGAGCAGATTCAAGAAGCCAACGATTATGTTTGTGGTACAATGACAGTGGAAGGTGCGCCATTCTTAAAGGATGAGCATTTACCTGTTTTCGATTGTGCCAACAAGTGTGGTAGAACAGGTACTCGTTATATTTCAGCACGTGGTCATATTCGAATGATGGCGGCTGCACAGCCATTCCTATCTGGAGCAATTTCGAAAACCATTAACCTTCCAAATGAAGCGACTATAGAGGACATGAAAGATGCCTATATGCTTTCATGGGAGATGATGTTGAAAGCAAATGCTCTTTATCGTGATGGTTCTAAATTAAGCCAGCCTCTCAATAGTTTAGCGGATGTATTCGAAGAACTAGAGGATGAAGAGGAAATTGACGCACCTACGATGGCTGCACAGGATAAAGTGGTAGAAGTAGCAGAGCGTATTATTCATAAATATGTAGCTCGTCGTCAACGCCTACCATTCCGTAGAGAAGGGTATACACAGAAAGTGAAAATTGGTGGACAAAGTGTTTACCTAAGAACAGGTGAATACGAAAATGGCCAGCTTGGTGAAATCTTTATTGATATGCACCGTGAAGGAGCCGCGTTCAGAAGTCTCCTTAATTGCTTCGCTATTTCTATTTCCTTGGGATTACAACATGGTGTGCCACTAGAAGAATTCGTGGATGCTTTTGTATTCACTAAATTCGAGCCAAGTGGTATGGTTACGGGTAATCCACATGTGAAGATGAGTACCTCTGTTATTGACTATATCTTCCGTGAGCTTGCGGTTGCATACCTAGGTAGAGAAGACTTAGCACATGTACCATCAGATCAAATTACAACTAGAGATCTTCGTCCTACTCCGGGCGGTGAAGTTGTTGAAACTAAGACGGCTACTGCTCCAGCGCCTGTAACTGAGCCAACCCCAGCAACGGTGGCAACACCAACTGCGGATGCAACAGCTACAGAAGCAGCGAGTGAAAAAGGTTCGAGCTACGAAACCGATTATGCTAAAGCCAAACAATTGGGATACACAGGTGATGCCTGTCCTGAATGTGGTAGTATGACCATGGTTCGTAACGGAACTTGTATGAAGTGTATTACTTGTGGATCAACTTCTGGTTGTTCATAAGTATTGAACTCATTTGCGAAGGGTATAGCATTAGCTAGCCCTTAAGTAAACTAATGTAATAAGTTTTCTTTCATGGAGAACAGGATAAACCCTGACTGGCTGAGTGCCGGTCGGGGTTTTTTATTGTTCGAAAGTGGGTAATGAAGCTAACTCCTTAGTAGAACTATCCGACGGATAACCCGTCGGGTGGATGAACAACGCCCTAATGGATGGAATAGGGCAGTGGTAAGTAAGGTAGAGACATTAAAAACCACCGGATGGGCAATCCATCCGATGGTAAATAGGGCAATGAAGCTAGTTCCTTGTAAGGACCATCCGACGGATAACCCGTCGGGTGGATGAACAACGCCCCGAAAGAAGGAATAGGGCAGAGTTAAGTAAGGTAGAGACATTAAAAACCACCGGATGGGCAATCCATCCGATGGTAAATAAGGCAATGAAGCTAGTTCCTTGGAAGTACCATCCGACGGATAACCCGTCGGGTGGAATGAACAAAGCAGAAGCCTTGATTTAAACAGTAGCTAATAAAGTAGCTTCGTATTCTTCAATAGAACTGAAGAGTTGTTCGAACGACTCAATAGCGAAGTACTGAGTTTGAATTTCAGAAGTAATGAAATCGGTATTTATAATCTGCTCCAGATTATAATCATGAATGGTGATTTCATCATTCATTACGTGGTCCGTTTCACCCGATGATGAAATAATACCAGCTCCATAAATCATATTTTTGTCACCGTTTTTGATGAGGCCAAATTCGATGGTAAACCAATACAATCTCTGAAGTTGCTTAACTACGGTTTCGTTGTCGATAAAACGAACACCTAAAGCTCCCATTTTCTGTACGAAGTCGGCATAAGCTTCATTCATCAACAATGGGATATGGCCAAAGATATCATGAAACATATCAGGCTCTTCTAAATACTCCAATTGCTCTTTAGAACGAACCCATGTAGAAGAACTAAATTTTCTATCTGCTAGAAGTTGGAAGAAATCTTCCACTGGTATTAAGCCAGGTACTACGGTAATGGTAAACCCATTGGCTTTAAGTAGGGCTTCATTTAATTCTTCAAATTTCGGTATCGCTTTTTCATTCAGTACATCGGATAGTTGCTCTAAACAATACAAATACTCAGGATGAGCTTTTCCGGGTAAATTCTCTTTTTGTCTCGATGCCAATAAACTCCAAACTTCGAAGTCTTCGGCGGTATAGTTCTTGTAATCCTGAATCATTGTAATTAGTTGTTATAACAGCTATTTAATGGTTTTTGTGAGGCAAAAGTTAACCATTCACTGCTATCAAAACTGTACGATATAGAACTAAATTTTAACTGAATATTTTCTTAAAAAAGAATGATAAGTGTAAAATTAATAGTGTTGTAAGTGGGGTTTATGAAATCGTTGTGTCAGTAAATATTGTTTAAACAACTGTGATTGAAACAGACAGGTCTTGTCACAAAAAGGAAGGTAGATAGATAGTAGTGAATGAGGTCTGAACTTGATATAAGCCCAGACCTCAATTCAATTATAACATGATTAAATACGTGAGTTTAAGAATAGCAATCTGATCATTCATGATAAAATCTCTGCGTGGATTAAAGGTATTCTCATTAGCACCCGTGATGTGGTATGAGGTGTTGTAAACAAAGAAGAGGTCACTGCCGGGAGTATGAATCCAATCTACTCGGATATTTGCTTGGAGGTCTCTACTGAAATTGTCGTATTGAATCAGAGTTTTGGTGAAGAGTTTTCTACTAAACGCCCCTAATACTGACATGGAAAGGGTAGTGGCATCAAACTCTCCATTGTTAACAGGTAAGTCGATTTTTGAATACTGGAAGTTTCCTTCAAGTGTAAGGTGCTGAGATTGACGGAACCCAAATCCACCGCTGTAATCAGTACGCTTGCCATTATAGAAGTCGCCAAATGAAAAGCCACCCATTAAGAATAATCGTCGACTACTATCAGTTTCACCGTTGATTTCATACACATTAAAGGTGTAATCGCCGGCAGGTATGGTAGCATCTTCGGTGATGTCGAAAGGTGATTGAAGGCGATCGAAATTGCGTTCAAATTCAAATGTTAATCTATCTCTAGTACTGAAATCCATAGTGGTTTCAAACTCGAGCTCAGTAGTTTGTTTTTGCCCATCTTGGCCTTCTATATAGTCATAAACTGCATTGAAACCCATTCTATTTAAACTTGGTAAGGCTTCGAAATCTACAGAAGGAGTGTAACCCGCTCTTAAGTTATATTGGCGCATATCACGGCGACGAACAAATCCTAGAGCTGGACTATAATTGGTGCCAACATTGGTATATGAAATCTGACCATTATACAAGTCATTTCGAATTCGAAGTGATGCATGACCGGCGGCATCATTTAAGGCACTTAAGTCGTCCCACACATTTGTGAACCAAGCATTGAATAAGCTGGAGCTCCCAAATCGATATTGGGTGTCGAAGCCTAAAGCTCTGTTATAGCTATTATTTTGTTCGAGGTTTGTGAAGATCACACCAGCGGTGGCTCTAGGCATAAAATTATTACGAAGTCGTATAACCGTATTATTTTGCGAATTACTTCCAAGGAAGTCTCTCATTTCATCCCCGGTTTCGATATTCAATGCACCGATCGACCATTCCCCAATTTGGCCAGTCATTCGTGCACCAGCTAGTATCTGATTTCTTAATCCAATTCGGCGTGAAAAGAATGTTTGAGTAGATCTAAGGTTACCATGTTCGAATAAGCCAGAGCGTTCTAAGAAGAACTCTCTCTTTTCAGGAAAAAATAAGTTGAATCGAGTAAGATTTAGCTGAACATTATCTGATTCTACTTGTGCAAAATCGGTATTAATGGTCATATCAAGCGTGAGGTTTGAGGATATGCCGTATTTTACATCAACCCCTAAGTCTTTGGTGTAATCTATATTGGTTTCTTCGAACTCAATATCAGGTCGTATTTCTTGAGCTCCAGTAATTACATACGGTTTGATTTCAAGGTTTTTACCGCGTCGAATATTCTTTAAACCCTTGAGAGTTCCATACTGTGATACGGCTGCTAGGGAAGTGAAATTTCCATACTCAAGACCAATTGCTGGCCAAAGAACTCGTTCGTTTTTACGGTTGATGGTTCTAGAGAGCATAAGCCCAAATTCGAGTTCATCGCCTTCTGGGAATCGAAGTTGTCGAAAAGGAATGGATACTTCGAGTGTCCAGCCATCGTCATTAATTACTGTTTCGCTTCTAAAAACAGCATCCCACGAAAAGCTATCAATAGATAAACGCTCATCAGTGATGGTGGCGTCATCTTGGGTGCCAAGTGCATTCATTTCGAAGAGGTATGCATTACGCCCATCTTGATAGGTATCGATGCCAATATAGGCATGGTCGTCACGATCGTTACGCCCACCACGTTCTAAGTTCTTAGCTCGTATAAGTTCAGGATTTTTATCGTAGAATTTGAAAGCGAAATAGAGGTTGTCACGGTCGTAGGCAATCCGAACTTCTGTTTCTTCTGTAGCTGGTGAACCATCATTTGGCCAAACTTGAGTGAAATTCGTGATGGGTTGAATTTTCTTCCAGATGTCGTCATTGATATACCCATCTATTTGTGGCGCTTCTTCGACGAATACAGCTGTAACCTCGAAGTTAGTAGCATTACTAGATTGCGCAGTGACATTTTGCATGTTTAATGAAAACAATAAAATGCCTAAAGAAAAGATCGTGTGCTTTTTGATCATAATAGAGTTATCTCCCTTATAGATTAATAGTAGTCTCGCAATGGTTTCAAGATAATCAAAACCGCGACTTTTGCGATTTTATGAACCATTTGTTTCAAACATTTAAAACTTGCATACTCTAACGAACATAATTGGAGGGGAATGAGTAATAGAGACTTAGGGGCATATTGGAAAAAGAATCTCAGGTATTTGGGGTTACTATTGAGCATTTGGTCTGTGGTATCCTATGGCTTTGGGATTCTGTGGGCACCTTGGTTAAACCAGTTTCAAATGGGGGGATTTAAACTAGGGTTTTGGTTTGCCCAACAAGGATCTATTTATGTATTTGTGATCCTCATTTTCGTGTATGTGTATTTGATGAATCGCCTTGATAAAGAATTTGGCGTAAATGAGGAGGATGCCTAATGGATGTGCAATTATGGACCTATATCATTGTTGGGATTACTTTTGCGATATACATCGGCATTGCAATTTGGTCGAGAGCAGCATCAACCAGTGAGTTTTATGTTGCCGAAGGAGCCGTTAAGCCTCTAGTTAATGGTATGGCTACTGCGGCCGATTGGATGTCGGCAGCTTCATTTCTATCTATGGCTGGACTGATCTCATTTATGGGATATGATGGCGCTGTTTATCTGATGGGTTGGACGGGTGGTTATGTACTCTTAGCTCTTTTACTAGCACCGTATCTTAGAAAGTTCGGTAAATTTACCGTTCCTGATTTTATAGGCGATCGCTACTATTCGAATAAAGCGCGTACCGTTGCTGTTATTTGTGCCTTATTAGTGTCATTCACTTATGTGGCAGGACAAATGAGAGGGGTTGGTTTAGTCTTTTCAAAATTTTTAGAAGTAGACATCTTTTGGGGAGTTATAATTGGGATGGCCATCGTCTTTTTCTATGCAGTGTTGGGAGGGATGAAAGGCATCACTTACACACAGGTTGCTCAATATTGTGTGCTGATATTTGCATTCATGGTTCCTGCATTCTTTATCTCGATGCAGTTAACGGGTAGCCCTATTCCTCAAATAGGGTTTGGTTCAACAGTAACCGATGGATCTGGGCAATACTTGCTAGAGAAGTTAGATCAATTGCATACCGAGCTCGGATTTGTGGCCTATACCGAAGGTACCAAAAGCATGCAAGATGTATTCTTCATTACGGTAGCATTGATGGTGGGAACGGCAGGTTTGCCACATGTTATCGTTCGATTTTTTACTGTACCCAAAGTTAGAGATGCTCGAGTATCGGTAGGTTACGCGCTTATTTTTATAGCCATTTTATATACCACAGCACCTGCAATCGCAGTTTTTGCACGAACGAATTTAATTGAAACGGTAAGTGAACGTCCCTACCAAGAATTACCAGAATGGTTTAACACTTGGGAAGAGACAGCACTTCTGAATTGGGTTGATAAAAACGATGATGGAGTAATCACTTATGCACCAGGACCTGCCATTCAAGGTACCCCAGATATCATTCGAGAAAACGGAGTTATTCGACGTGGGGCTCATAACGAAGTAATGATTACAAACCAGAGAACAGATAATACCAATGAGCTTTATGTAGATCGTGATATCATGGTGTTAGCTAATCCTGAAATAGCGGGATTACCAGCTTGGGTTGCAGCCTTAGTTGCTGCAGGTGGTTTAGCGGCCGCATTATCTACCGCAGCTGGGTTGTTGCTTGTGATTTCAACGTCCGTTTCACACGACTTAATTAAGAAGCAGTGGAATAAAGATATTTCTGATAAAGCTGAATTGAGATATGCACGAATAGCTGCGGCGGTAGCAGTAGTAGTGGCAGGTTACTTCGGCATTAATCCCCCAGGTTTTGTTGCCCAAGTAGTGGCTATAGCCTTTGGTTTAGCAGCGGCTTCTTTCTTCCCAGCTATCATTTTGGGAATTTTTTATAAAAAGATGAATAAAGAAGGAGCTATAGCAGGAATGATAGCCGGTATTTTATTCACCTTGGCCTACATCATCTATTTTAAGTTGGCATTTCCAGAGCTCAACTCCCCTGATAATTGGTGGTTCGGTATTTCACCAGAGGGTATTGGAACATTAGGTATGTTGGTGAATCTAATAGTGGCGCTTGTGGTTCAAAAGTTCTATCCAGTACCTCCAGAAGATGTGCAGGAGATGGTTGAAAACATTCGGTACCCTAGGTAGTTTCTTTATTCTTTAATGGATAAGTAAATATCTACGATTCCATTTTCCCAATTTTGGCTACGATCGTCATATACTTCGAAGTCATAGGTATAAGTTCTAGGGATCTCAGAATTCCAAATTTCCTGCCAAGCTTCAGCTATACAATTTGGAAGTACTCCTTGAGCTTCGACTTTATGATATATACCAGCTGGAATTTGGAGTGAATCTAATCCCTCGGGAACGGTAGTACCTTCTTCTACCCAGCATCCAATGAAGTATGAAAATGGAGAAGTGTGATCACTTTCATAATCGTGATACACCGCAATAATACTTTCATTTACCTTGTTTGAAATAAGCGATGGGATCTGCTCAGTTTCAAATTTCTGCCAATGTGCACCGCAATCAATACCTGATTGTCCGTTACTATTTACCGTTTTATGGGGTAAAGCCAAGCCTATTAATTGCAAGGTGTTAACGGTTCTTTTCATAGTTTTTAGCCGAATATAGCTTCTCTAAAACAAATAGTTAAGTAAAAGTTGTTAATTTTAATTATTCGTTGCTAATAGGAATAGTTGACAGGTCCCATTTTGGTCCAGCTGGACTCCCACCATAATGAATCACACCTTTAGTGGAATCGATCTTGCTCTCATTACTTAGAGTAGTTCCTGTACCTTCATTAAACCGAAACATGCCTACTGTATAATTGTCCACCGTAAGTTCCGTCGAAGGTCGATTGAAGGTACTATTAAACCTTAAAGCATTTGAGATTCTAAGTTCATCAATCCAACCAGAATAAGCCGGATATTCAGGGCCTACATCATGTTTCTCTGCACCAATAACTAAATATGGATCGCTGTTTATACATGCACCATTGCAATGGTTTCCTGGAACTCCATCGTCGGGATAGGAGATATCACCAAGTGGACCTTCGTACTGTGATTCTAGCTGTCCATCTATAAAAATCCACATCATCCCATCTGATCGCCGACGTTGTACTAAAATATGGTGCCACTGATTATCGAGTACAAAAGTAGATCCACATAGGCTGTATTCCTCTAAGTTGGTGCCGCGGACTCCAAATACGATTCGGCCATTTGCGAGTGAAATACCGTAAGCTCGACTTTGAGAATATCGGTCACGATCTAAAATCATATTACCATTGATCCATCCATTTCCAGAACCACATGAAGTAGTTGGAGCTGTATTCTCTTGCCATCTGGCTTTCATCCAGAACTCAATGGTAAAGTTTTCAGCACCAACATCATTAGCAGGGCCCGCTTCTGAATTATTAGGATCATCAACCTGAATCTTGACCCGATCTTTGTCTGGGGCTGCCGACCCATTCCCGTAAAAGCGTAATGCATAGTTCAATCCATCGGGTTCTTTATCTCCAACAATTTTCACTGTGTCAGAGCAAGCTGTAAGAGTTAAGAAAATGAAAAAGCTCAGCAAGTATGTTTTAGCGGACATCTAATTGGAAAGTGTGTATATGCGATTCAGTCATCAATAGATTAAGTAATCTAATTGATGTTACAACTAATATGATAGAATATGAATTTGCTGTGCCTAAGTGTAGTCTGCTATTCAAATGATTTCGAATAGATGTAAAAATATCTGTGATTTATACAGGGTATATCAAAATTTTATACATTCCGAGCCTATCTAAACAATTAATACGGGTATCTATGAAAAGAATTCTACTATCATTTTTATTTATTGGGATTTCTATTGCAGGGATGGCTCAAGTGAGTCCGAAGTGGGCGCGCTATTCTGCAATATCTCCTGATGGAAATACGATCGTTTTCACTTATAAAGGAGACTTGTATTCAGTGTCTTCGAAAGGTGGAGAGGCGAAGCAACTTACTCTTCATGAAGCACATGATTACATGCCAGTGTGGAGCAAAGACGGTAAAAAAGTTGCTTTTGCATCCGACCGTTACGGCAATTTTGATATTTATACAATCGACGCTGAAGGTGGAGAGGCTACGCGCTTAACGTTTCATTCGAATGATGAATCGCCTTTTAGCTTCACCCATGACGATAAAAATATCCTATTCGGAACGGTTCGACAAGATCTTGCAACGCATCGTCAATATCCAACAGGTTCACAGCCAGAACTTTATAGCGTACCTGTTGAAGGTGGCCGTGTAGACCAAGTATTTACTGTTCCTGCTGAATATGTACAAGTGAATAGAGCAGGTACTAAGTTGGTATATCACGATAAAAAAGGTGGGGAGAATGAATGGAGAAAGCATCATGAATCTGCCATTACTCGTGATCTGTGGATTTATGATATGAAAAAAGGTGAGCACAAGATGCTTACTACATATGAAGGCGAGGATCGTCAACCAATTTATAGTGCAGATGAAAAATCTCTGTATTACTTAAGTGAAGAAAGTGGAAGCTTTAACGTGCACAAGTTGTCTATCGATAACCCATCAACGAATCAGCAACTCACCAATTTTGATACTCATCCTGTTCGTTTTCTAAGTATGGGAGGAGGAATTCTCTCCTTTAGTTATGATGGTGAACTTTATACAATGCGCGAAGGTGAAAAACCTAAGAAGGTAGATATCATTATCCGCACGCCACTGAAAAAGAACTTAGATAGCTTCATTACTATTAATGGTGGTGTTAGAGAAATGGCGGTTTCACCATCTGGAAAAGAGATTGCCTTTATTGCTCGTGGCGAAGTATTTGTGACATCAACAGATGGTAAATTCACAAAAAGAATTACGAATACACCGTATCAAGAACGATTTGTAACCTTCACTGCTGATGGAAAGAGTGTTGTTTATTCCAGCGAGAGAGATGGTAAGTGGAGTATCTATAAAGCGGAGAAAGTAAGGGAGGAAGAACCTTTCTTTTATGCGGCTACACTTATTGAAGAGCAAGCTGTATTAGAGAACAATGAAGACAATTATATGCCTACCTATTCACCTGATGGGTCGAAGATAGCATATATCGCAGGAAGAAGAACGCTGCGTGTGATGGATTTAAAGTCTAAGAAAACAACCGATTTGCTAACTCCTAAAGATTTATTCCACATGCGTGACGGGGATAAATACTTTACATGGAGCCCTGATAGTAAATGGCTACTGATTGGTTGGAGTAAATTACTTAGCAACAGCGAAGTACTATTGATGTCGGCTGATGGGAAGGAACGCATTAACCTAACCGAAAGTGGTTATAGAGATTATAGACCAAAATGGGTGAATGGCGGTGAGCAGATGATTTGGGTTAGCAATCGTCATGGTTTAAAAAGCTACGCCACCAGTGGTAGCACTCAAAGCGATGTTTATGCCATGTTTTTCACTCAAGATGCGTGGGATAAATTCAACATGAGTGAAGAAGATTTTGAACTCATGAAGGAGCTTGAGAAAGCATCCAAAAAAGAGGAGGATACAGAGGATTCCAAGAAGGATGAGAAAGAAAAGAAAGACGAAGTAAAAGCTTTAGAGTTCGACTTTGACGACATGAAAGATCGAACGGCACGTCTTACTATTCATTCGAGTAGCCTAGGGGATGCTGTTCTCTCTAAAGATGGGGAGACCTTGTATTACTTGGCTCGTTTTGAGCAAGGTATGAACCTATGGGAAACCAATTTAAGAACACGTGAAACGAAAATGGCGCTTAAGTTAAATACAGGCTCTGGAAGTTTAATGTGGGATAAGAAACAAGAGAATTTATATCTGCTAAGTGGTGGACGTATTTCTAAGATTGACCCTGCTAAAGGGCAGAACAAAAGCATTCGTATTTCTGGTGAAATGGAATATGATGCTATAGCTGAACGAGAGTATATGTTTGATCATGTATACATTCGTACTAAGAATATATTCTATGAGCCAACATTCCACGGCAACGATTGGGATATGCTATACCGCGAATACAAAGAGTATCTGCCGCACATAGGTAATTCTTATGAGTTTGCTGAAATGCTTTCTGAAATGCTTGGTGAGCTAAATGTATCTCATGCTGGAGCTCGATACGGAACCAGTATTCCTAATGCGGATGCGACCGCTTCCCTTGGTATTTTTATGGATTACGACCATAAAGGAGATGGAATAAAAGTTGCCGAAGTGATTAAAGGCGGACCGCTAGATAAAGCGAAGTTTGATATAAAGCCGGGTACGATTATTCATAAAATTGACGGAGTTACAATTTCTAAAGATAGAGATGTAGCTCAATACCTAAATCGCAAAGCGAATAAATTCACCTTGCTAGATATTACGGCTCCTGGAAGTAAGGACGTAAAGCAGATTACTGTAAAACCTATTTCTTTAGGTGCAGAGCGCGGTCTTCTTTATAGAAGATGGGTCGATAAAAATGCTCAAGAAGTAGATGAAAAAAGTAATGGGCAGCTTGGGTATGTGCATGTGCCAGGAATGAGTGATGGTCCATACCGTAGTATTTATGAAGAAATGATGGGTAAATACTTCGACCGTAAAGCGGTAATTGTTGATACACGATTTAATGGTGGTGGTGATTTAGTGGCCGATTTAGCCATGTTCTTTACCGGAGAGCCTTTTATCACTTACGCAACTGAAGATAAAGTTGTAGGAGGGGAGCCAACTTCAAGATGGACGAAGCCTACCTTAACCATGTTCAACGAAAGTAATTATTCAGATGGGCATTGTTATGCGCAAGGTTATACGGATTTAGAAATTGGTATCACATTAGGAATGCCTACACCTGGAACCTGTAGTTTTGCAGGCTGGGAAGGACTCCCTGATGGCACACGATGGGGAGTAGTTCCTGTAAGTGCAAAAGATAAATCGGGACGTTGGATGGAAAACCTTCAAACCGAACCTCAAATTAAAGTGAAGAATATGCCTGGTGTGATTGATTTTGGAAGAGATCAACAGCTAGAGCGTGCTATTCAAGTGTTACTTGATGAAGTGAAGTAAACACTAAAACTAATCCAATAAAAAACCCGTGCTGAGGAATCAACGCGGGTTTTTTTATGTCAATAAATATTGGATTAAAAGCGAGCGTGTAAGCAGAAAAGCAAACAACATGAGGTGTTCTAAATTATTCTCATTTACATAGTAGCATATATATAAACGTCGAAAGACTTAAGAGAGAATAAGTTTAGCTGATCATAGTTTGGATTGCATCGAAACAATCATGCCCTTCCGCTTACAGCTACGCTTAATGATATGAGCCGGTTAGTTAACGGCTCTTACCATAGTAGCATATGGGTATAGAATGCTTAAAAGATTTTGTAAATGCAATAGAGTCGAATCAAAAATTTAAATAATGTAAAACAACCGTTAATCCATAGTTAATATGGATGTGTATATATCTATTCCATACCAGATATTGCCAATTCTGATGTTCTCATCAGGTGCATGTTGATTGTTATCATGGTTAGCAATTGGAACAATAATGATCGGCTTCTGCATAATTTGTTCAAAGTGGAAAAGGGGTAAAGACCCTCCAAAAGTTGGATATAGTATCACTTCGTCTTCTGTTACCTGATCAATGGCCTGTACAATCTGTTGTGCCCATTTATTATCAATAGGAGTGCGAACCGCAGGGTAACCACTACTGCGCGTTACTTTAGCGATTTTAGCGTATTTACGGCGCGTATCAATGTCAGGGTCTTCTCGAACTATATGGAACCCCTGAGCACGAATATGAGCTTCTACTTTGTCCTGCATTTTCTGAGGATCATTCCCTTTAGCAAGTCGCATGCCTATGGAAGCTACAGCTTGTGTAGGTATGACATTTCTAGCTAAGGGGCCTGTGTTGCCACTGCTTAATCCTTTAATGGTAAGTGTTGGGTACATGTAGCTCTCAATAAGCGCGCGATTATCAAATTCACTGTTTAATAACCCAAGTTCAGATCGAATTTCAGCATCATAGTCAGGGAGAGTGGCAAAGGCTTTTTTATCGGCGGAAGTGATGGGAGCTGTTTCCGCATTGAAATCCTTAATAAGAATTTCACCTGAAGGTTTTTTCATGCTTGCTAATAAATCAGCTAGGATTTGGCCAGGAACCGGCGCCCATCCTCCATAATGGCCACTATGTAGGGGTCTCTGGGGACCGTAAACAGTAATCTCCATACCCGTTACACCACGAACCCCAAAAACTACTTGAGGTCTACCACTTTGATGTTTAGGTCCATCAAGGAAAACCCACAAATCGCCATCAAGTTTATTTTTGTAGGCTTTTAAGTATTCCCCTACATAATCGGAACCGGCTTCTTCTTCACCTTCGAAAAAGAATTTTATGTTGGAGGTAAGAGCAATATTAGATTCTTGAAGGGCATCAAGTGCCGTGAGTAAAGCAGGAAAGGGGACTTTGTCATCTGAAGCTGATCGTCCATAAATTCGCCATTCAGGATGTACGGATTCACCATTTTTTGGGAAATCTATGGGTTTGCCACCTTCTGCCATCGATGTAGAATAAAGAGTAGGTTCCCAAGGGTTATGCGTCCAATTTTTAGGGTCTGCGGGTTGCCCATCATAATGCACATAAATGATTAGAGTTCGGGTAGCATTAGGTACTTTGATTTCACCAAATACAATAGGAGGCACTTCAGGTTTCCCGGGTAAAGTAAGCATCTCCATCTTTGCGCCTCTTTTCTCAAACTCACTGATTAAATAGCGAGCGTTCTTGGTGATGTTTGGGATGTCTGAAGCGACGTTCGGAATCTCTAATAACTTCTTGTAATCATTAATGATTCTCGCTTCATGTTTCATCCTATAATTTCGAACTTTTTCGAGGGTAGCTGTTTGAGCAAATACAAACCCTTGTACAAAAATTAGTAAGGCCGAAGTGGCAAATAAACGTTTAAGCATAGTCTAGATAAATGAATGTTTGAAGCTTCCAAAATAGAAATTATCTAAACATAAGCTAATACCTAGCGCAAGTGTGGCTTATAAATGAATAGTAATTTTGAAGGACGGTTGTATGCCTAAATCGAATACGCTGGCACTACCAGTAACGATATCACCTGACTCAGTGCTTACACCGCCAATAACCTGAGAGTACCACGGATTATTTCGATTTAAGACGTTATACACTGAAAAAGCAGCTTCAAATCGTTCTTCGAAGTTCTTTTGGTAGGTATAGGTTAATGAGAAATCTACCCTCGAATAGTCGCCGATTCTGCTTTCACTTTCATCTCTTAAAATGGCTAGTGCGTTAGGGGTGCCTGTAGCATAAGTCCATGAACTAAATAATTTCCATCCTTCACCAATCGTAAAATCATTCATCACTGTAAGCTGATGTGTCCGATCATAATCTGGATGAAAGGGTGCGCCCTCATTTAGCATGATATTTTCCAATTCAATAGAAGAAAGGGTATAAGTAGCTGCAACACTGCCTTTGTGATGAGTGAACTTATGTAGTACCTCTAAGCCTTTTCCTTCGCCCGTGTTATTAAACAAATATGGGACTTCAGCTTCACTAAATGATGCTGATATAGCTCCTTCAGATAAGGTGTGAATTCTTAGATTATCAAAGTGCTTCACATAACCCTCAATTTGAAAGTAGTAATAGGGAGAAGGGCGTAGGCGAAAATTTATGGTGTAATAGTCTACCGATGAGGGTGGTTGTTCCTCGTTCGACATAATCCAAAAATCAGTGCTATTTATGGTTAAGAAATCAAGACGATGAAGGAATTGGTAGTTTGTACTATATCCAAGACCAAATGAGAAATTCGATTCAGGAAAAAGTTGAGCTTTAATTCGAGGCGACCATTTTAGGTATTGCCCATTACTGAAGTAATGAAGTCGACCCCCAATATTAAGCTGTGCGTTTTCAATTTGGTTGAAATCGAGTTGCGTAAATAGGTCTAATAGTTGACTGGTTCTTTTACTTCGGAAAGATCGGTTTTCAAGTCTTAATTCGGTGTATTCAAGTTGGAAATCACTGTAGGAGCTTCCCAATTCAAAACTGCCAAAGCTTGTTAGGTAATGAAACCGTTGAGATGCGTTAAATTCCTGCAAATCGTTTTCCAGCGATAGAGGTCGAATTTCAAGACGTATGATAGTCCTATTTCCATTCGTAGTTTCAACGCGTTGTGAGCGATAATCTTCTTTGAAATAGCTCGCATAATAATCAGTAAATCCAATGCTTGTTAATGAACTGGCATTATTTGCTAAAGGAAGTGTCAAATGGAGGTTTAGTAATTTATTCGACCACTCATTAGATGTTTCAAACTGAAATCGGTTGCTTTTTGGTCCTCTTTCGTATTCTTGAAGTGCTTCATCATGGCCGAGATAACCACTTAAGGATAATTGCCCTCCATTTTTAAATTCGGTATACATCTTTCCATGAACATCATAAAAGGAAGCATCAGTAGAAAGTAGGTTTAAATTTCGATTGAAATATTTGGCAATGGTATCTGCTTTAAATGAATAGGGGCGATCAATATCTAAGCCATATTTGATGATGTTCTGATTATTCATCCAGTCAATATCATCAATGTAGGAGTGCCTACCTGATACAATGAAACTGCTCTTTCCTTTCACTAATGGACCTTCTAGAGTGGTACTGATAGCCGTATTACTGAATCCAACTGAGCTATTGTAGTTCTGAAGTCTACCTGTTTTAGTAGTGTATGATAAAATACCTCCTAATGGGGCTCTAAATTGAGCTGGTGTAACATCATAAAAGAATCCACTGCTTCGCAGTATATGAGCATTTAAGCCATCTAGAAGTCCAAACAAGTGACTTTGGTTATACATGGTTAATCCATCTAATATCACTCGGAAACCATCAGAGGAACTACCTCTCACATTTAAGCCATCATTCACAGCAGGTCCCGATAGTACAGAAGGTAGAGATTGTAATGACTGTATCGCGTTATTATCACCAAGTGGGCTAAATGAGCCCGTCTTGATTAATGATTGATACACGGTATCAGCAGGAGAGAAGAGAGAAGTTCCTTTTACGACAATCTCTTTACCAGTATAACGACGTGTTGTGAGGCGAACAGTTAAATCAGTCCAATTTGATCGGTCCTCAGTATTTAATTGTACTTGTTCGGTTTGATAACCAACATAGGAGAATAAGAGCGTTATTTCTAGTTGTTGAGATTCAATATTGATAGCGAACCGGCCCTGTTCATCAGAATTGACCCCAGTAATTTGTCCATCTTTATACCAAGCTATGGTAGAATAAGGTAAGCGTTCACCTGAGGAAGCATCCACAATATAGCCTTGAACGCTTAAGCTAGTAGAAGTAGGAGTACTTGTTGATTTGAACAAGAGGATCTTATTTCGTTGCTCATCGATATGGAGTCCGATTGACGCCTTATTGAGTTCTTGTTCAAGCTCGCCTATGGTATATTCTTTCGCGGGAATCTTAATATCAACAACAAGTGCTTCTCGATATAGAAACTTCCAGGCGGATTCTTTTTCAATCTCTTTAATAACCGTTAAAACATTGGTGGATTGGGCCTGTGCCCTGCTAACAGTGCCTAATAGTAACTGAATACCAACAATAAAAAGAATGATAAATAACCGCATAAGCTAGCTAGTTAAGAGAGATGAAGCGGTATTCGTCGGTATTTGTAAGGCGGAAGGTACCGTTTAAGATAATCCCAAGGTCCTGCAATGTAGAATCTACAGTGCTGAGTTCAATAGAACCTGTGATAAGCTCATTCTCCAACGCGCTGTCAGTAAAGGTTATTTTGATTTGATAGTGCTGTTCAATTTCATTCAATGCAGAAGCCAATGGCGTTCGCTCAAGCACAAGTACTTGATTCATCCAATCTAGGAAAGTAGCAGAAGTGCTTTCAAGTGATTCAATATTTCCGCTGGTCTTTAATTTGGCCGATTCACCCGGTTTTAAAATAAGTTCTTGATCTGATAACGAATTTAGCTGTACCGATCCTTCTTCAAGGTACACAAGGGTTTCCTCTCCCCACGTGCTCATATTAAATCTCGTACCTAACACGGTAACTGTGCCGTGTATACTTTCTACTGAAAACGGATGCTCTGGCATACTTACAACATTAAAAAATGCTTCCCCTTCAATGGTATAAGCTCGATTCGTTGGGTTGTTATCTGTGGAGTATAATTTAGAATATGGACGAAGAGTAACTGTAGATCCATCTTCCAGAGTAACTTGCTCTATTTGAGCAAAACTTTCTCCTTTCAGTACCATAGTAGGTTGAGTAGTCATCCAGAAAATGCCTATAAATGCAGCAATTATTACTGTAGCAGCCGTGGCCCATATCCTATAGTTGATTGATCTAGCCTTTAAGGTATGTACAGGAGCGGCTTGATAAGTCTTAGCTTGATTTATTGTTTGCTGCTCAATATTAGCCCACATTGTTTGGCTATCACGCTCAGAGGTATTTAGCACCTCATTTATAGATGAACGTTTAAACACTTCGAGCTCTTGTAGCAAGGGATCTTGTACAGAGCTGAGACCTTCGTCACTTTCCAATGCTTTACCAAGGGCTTTGGCAAGCTTTAGGTCGAGGTCTGATTCTGGTAAAAATTTTGAAGTGTTCATGGTTCTTGTATAGGAAAAGCAGGCTACTTCAATAGCCTGCTATTCATTATCTAGGTTAGGTTATCTTCCTTATTCCTCATCAGTACTTCCGTCTTTCAGAGAGAATCGAATGATTTTAGGGATTTTCTTAAAGCGTAGTAGTGCAGTTCCGTCGCCTACAAACTCAATAGTTCCTTCAACAACTTTTTCTTCACTTCTATCGCCATTTACTTTGTTCAATGCTACACTATAGTTCAGGGTACCATTAACGCCTTGCTCAAGATTACTATAAGTGGCTACCGAGTCTTTATCAATAGTAACGTTGTCGAGCTCAATATTTACTGCGAAGCTTCTAGATACCTGAGTACCATCTTCTAAAGTACCACTTGCTGAACCTTCACCGTAGTGAATACCGTCGATTGTTACGATTGAGCTAGTACTATGTAATCCGCTTACTGCAAAAGTATCAGCACGAGCAAATTCAGATGAACGATGTGGACGTGTATGCGAACCTGATTTGTTTCCAGTGAAGTCGATGCTTTCAATAGAATCACGATCTGCACGTGGACGAGCTATGAAATTACCTTCTGGTGTTTTGAAGATGTAGGTGTTTACTAATGAAACACTCTTGCTGAATTCACCACGCTGTGCACTTCTGTTGTAAGAAATGGTGTGCAAACCGGTAGCTTCGTCGTATGTATAAGAGTAGCTCGATTCATGTCCGCGGTCGGTTGGGTCGTTTGCCGCTTTAGCTTTATCGCCATACTCAATACCACTTTCGTCTACATTAGATACGGCATCATATACACTACTCATTACGCCAGAGTTTTCACTCGACATCGATTCAGATACCACTTGGGCTGCCATCGCTATATCTTCATCAGATAGTGATTCTATTTCGTTACTCACTGAAGAGCATGCTGCAAAACTAACTAGTAGAACTGCAATTAAACTTAGTTTGTATAGGTTTTTAATCGTTTTCATGACTTAATCCTTTTGTTTGTGTTAAAGACATTTGTTGTTTGCCCTTATTACACATGGGATGAAAGCACCCCCTAAAAAATTTTCAAATTATTTTAAATTCGTTCTTTTAAGTCCTTTAATTGAGCTCTTAAGTCTTTTAAAGCCAGTCCTATATGGTTCTCAACGGTTTTAACAGAAATATCCAATACTTGAGCTGCTTCCTTATAGGTGAACTCTTGTATATAGCATAATCTAAATACTTCTTGGCGCTTTGTAGGCATTTGTTGAATCGCTGATTCAATCGCATTTTTGATCGTAACAGATTTCTGTTCACCTGCGATTTCAACTTCCTCAGGTTCCACCGAAGCCTCTATAGGTGTTGATTTATCAAATTTATTCTCATCTCTAAATACATTCAGCATGCGTGTGTATGCAATTCTGAATAAATAAGATCGGATTGATTTATCAGGGTCAATTTCAGCTCTTTTTTCCCAAATAAGTACAAAAGCTTGTTGAACTAAATCTTGTGCAGTTTCCTCAGGAGTGCCTCTTTTTAATAAAAAATTAAGGAGATATGCATGATATCGATCAAAGAATTCTTTGAAAGCCTTATGATCACTTTCTTTGATTTTATGAGCGAGTGCATCATCGTCCAATTCCTTGAACTTGATGGTAGCCAGTAATAGTAGAAGATATAGTATGAGTATGTTCATAGGTGGGAATATAATCTCAAGAAATGCTAATGAACAATAATTGTATTAAGCAGTAGATTTCAACTATGAAATACATCGCATTCATATTCCTTATCGCTAGTTTATTTGAGATTCAGCAGTCGCAATCAGTGCTTGTTTATCACGAAGAAGCTCAAAATGGTGCCGTTGTAATTGCCAAAAATAGTAATTACTTCCCGGTGACCTTAAATATCAAGATGGATCTGACCAATGTTTCGAGCTCAAGAAGAAATCCACTTACCATAGTCTTACCTGGGCGTAGCCAAAGCCAAGTAGCTCAATTAACTATTACTGATAAAACGAAAAGTTGGCGGGTAAACTATAATTACTCCTATCATATGGGTAGTATATTTGCAAAGCACGACGATCAATTTGCGTACAGATTGCCTTACCAAAGGGGAGAGAGCTATCGTTTAGACCAAGGTTATGATGGTGCATTTTCACATCAAGGAGATGGGCGCTATTCGTTAGATTTTAATATGCCAGAGGGTAGCAGAGTATTAGCGGCAAGAGCAGGGAAAGTGATTAAAATCACGGAGAAATATAACGTGGGGAAAAATGATCCCGAATTTAGAGAGTATGCTAATCATGTGAGCATCCTACATAGTGATGGTACCATTGGAACTTATAGCCACTTAAAACAAGATGGGGTAATCGTGAAACTAGGGGATACGGTGGCGGCAGGTCAGCATATAGCATTTTCGGGAGCAACAGGATATGTAACAGGACCACATTTGCACTTTTCGGTTGAGAAAGCAAAACAGGGAGGCGGTTATACCACACTCCCTGTTAAATTTCGAACCCAAGAAGGTATTTTAATGCTAGAAGAAGGTAAAACTTATACCAGCTACTAGTACTAAATGAGTCTAGGTGGTTTTTTTCTTAGCCGTTAGTTTAAACTCATCCAAGGATAGACCTTCCATTACGGCGTCATAACTTGAGATATCTTTTGGTAAGATGATATCATTTTGATTACGACCTAAGCCTTCTAGGGTATTCAAGTATTTTTCTGAAAGCCTTAATTTCATGGCTTCTGTACCCATTGGTTGAGATAATGCTTCAGCTATTTTTTCGATGGATATAGCCGTTGCTTCAGCAATAGCTTCAATCTCTTTAGCCTGTCCTTCAGCTTCATTGATCTGGCGCTGCATTTCAGCCTCCGAAATATTCACAATTTCAGCTTTTATACCTTCTGCATCATTTACTTTAGAGCCTTTAACCCCTTCAGATTTCGCAATTACAGCACGTCTATCACGTTCTGCAGTCATTTGCCTTTCCATGGCATTTTGAACTGTTCTTGGAGTTAAAATATTCTTGATTTCATATCGGTGAACCTTGATTCCCCACGGAATTTCCATTTCACTGAGCACTTTAACTACCTCTTTACTCATAAAAGCGCGTTCTTCGAACGTTTGATCTAGATCCATTAAACCGATTACTGAACGAGTGGTTGTTTGAGCTAGTTGAATAGCGGCATATCGGTAATTCGTTACTCCGTAACTGGCATTCACTGGATCCATAACACTGAGGTAGATAACACCATCTACTTCAACTTTAACGTTATCTTTAGTGAAACATTCTTGAGGTTCAACTTCTATCGTTTCCTCACGCAAATCTTGCTTGTACACCACTTTATCTACAAAGGGCACAAGAGCGTGGAAACCTGGCCCAAGCGTTTTATGGTAATTACCAAGGCGTTCTACGATGTAGGCATATTGGTTAGGCACGAGTCGTAGTGACTTTATCACTTTAAAAATGAGATATAATGCAAATAAGCCAACTAAAGCTTGGCTAACCAATTCCATGATTTCAATGACTTCCATAACTACTTACCCTCTTTAGATTCATTACTTTTTGTGTGGTCACTTACTTTACCAACCCCTTCAAAAAAGGTCTTCAAGTTGGCGGTTTCAGTAGGAAGAACTGAGATATTACTTTGTTTAAGAATTTGGCCAAACTGATTTATGTATTGCTCAACAAGTTTGGTTTTCACCGCTAATTCACCACCTGGTTTTTTCATTGCTTCAGCAATTCTATTGATACCATTTGCAGTAGCAGTGGCTATTAATTCAATTTCTTTGGCTTTACCAACTGCCTCATTAATTCTTTTCTGTCGAGCCCCTTCAGATAATAATACTTGGCTACGTTGTTCACCTTCCGATTCATTAATTCGAGCTTGTCTAAATCCTTCAGAATGTGTGATTTCAGCACGTTTTTCACGTTCTGCTTCCATTTGCTTTTCCATGGTATCTACAATTTCATTCGATGGACGAATATTTTTAATCTCGTATCGAAGAACTTTAATACCCCAAGGATCGGCTGCTTTATCAATTTCACGAACGATATTTTCATTCATCTTCTCACGTTCCGAAAAGGTGTCATCTAAGGTGATTTTACCTACTTCACTTCGCATAGTGGTTTGCGCAAGGTTGATGGCCGCTGCCTGGTAGTTTGAAATACCATAACTAGCTTTGTACGCATCCATCACTTTGATATACACTAAACCATCTACAGCAACCTCAATGTTATCTTTTGTGATACAAGTTTGGCTCGGTACATCTAGCACCTGTTCACGCATTTCTCGACGGTAGGCGGGGCGGTCCACAAAAGGAACAAGAAAATGAAAACCCGGTTTTAGGTTCTTTTTAAATTTACCTAGTCGCTCTTGAATTACCTCTTCTCGCATCTCTACGATGATGAATAGACGTGTAAGAATAAAGTATAAGACAACTAGACCAATAAGTATTGGAGTCCAGAACATATTATTCCTCGTTTGATTGTTTTAATTGTTGATTTGAAGTGGGTGAAATAGGTGTTACAGGCTCAACAATCCAAGTTGTATTGTCGCGATATTTAATGCGAACTTGTGCGCCCACAGGAACCTCTCCGTCAATTGTTCGAGCTTGCCATGAGATGCCTTGAAATCGAATTCTACCTTCATTTGTAGAATCATTAAGTGGTTCAACAACCTCTACAATTTGATCCATGGCTTCGAAGTCTTCATCGGCGAACTTAAAAGAGGTCTCACCTTGAAAATATTTTTTTATAACAGGTCGAACCGCGATGGTAAGTGCGACGGATGTGAATAACCAAGCCATTACCGCATTTACAGGATCTTCAAAAAATCCAAGCAGTTGAACCAAACCAACTAACACACCGCTTAACCCTAGTAAGAAGGCCATCCCAGATGGTATGAGCAATTCAAGTAGCATTAGGCTCAGACCTCCACCAATAAAAATCCAAGTGATTAACTCAATATCCATAATATTATGATGAATTTAACTCCTCTTAGTAGATACATAATTGAGTGCAAAAAAGCTCATTTTACTTACATACATTTTCACCATATTTATGTCGCTCATAAATAAACAATTGGGAGATAGGCTGTTTTATGAAATGGCCCATTAGATGATAGATGGCAGAAAAAGAGAAAAATATAAAAGCAGATACTAAACCATCTATATCGTCACTTAAAGATACAATGATTAAGATTTTTGCTCTGAGTAAGCCTTACAGAGCAAAGTTTTATTTTGCTACAGTTGTTGTATTAATAGCCTCGGCTATTTGGTTAACAGTACCTCTAGGTCTTAGAGCATTATTAGATGCTGTATTCGATAAAGGAGACGCCTCTCTATTGAATACCTTAGCCATGGGTTTGATTCTTCTATTTACCCTTCAGGCACTATTTGGCTTCTTAGGTAACTATTATTTAGAGTGGGTAGGCGAACGTGTAGTAACTGATCTGAGAAAAAAAGTATATGGTCATCTTCACACATTAGGGTTTAGGTTTTTCGCAGATCGGAGATTGGGTGAAATTACTTCGCGACTTACTAATGATGTTGGATCAATTCGCACGGCCTTAACAGATTCTCTACCTCAATTACTTACCATCTCATTTTCTTTAATAGGATCTGTGTCTTTGATGGTTGCCTTAAACTGGCGATTAAGCTTAGTCATTTTTGTAACTGTACCATTTGTAACCATTGCCACACGATATTTTGGGCAAAAGATTCGGAAGCTGTCTCGAGGAATCCAAGATGATCTCGCCGATTCAACTGCGGTAGCTGAAGATGCACTGGGGGCTGTTCGGCTAGTAAAAGCATTTGTTAGAGAAGACTTTGAAGTAGAGAGGTATAACTCTGCTATTGAACGATTGTTTACTACCGTTCGAAAGAAAGTAGTATTGAGCGAATTGTTCTGGTCGGGCGTAGGGATTTTATTTATGGCTACACTCGTAGTGATCTTTTGGTATGGTGGAAAAGAAGTTTTAGAAGGAAGGTTAACTGCAGGTGATTTAGTAGCTTTTATATTCTATGCCTTGAATATCTCTCGATCTATAAGTCAAACATCTCGTTTATATACCGCAGTTAATTCAGCTGCTGGGGCATCAGAACGAATTTTTGAGCTTTTGGAGGAAGTTCCTGAGATTCAAGATGTTCCCGGTGCTAAAGATGTTCAGAATGTTGAAGGTGAAATAGAATTTCAAAAGGTTTCATTCGAATATGAACCCAATCGCCCCATTCTAAAGAATATATCGTTTCATGCGAAAGCTGGAGAGACCATCGCATTAGTAGGACCAAGCGGTGCTGGTAAAACAACCTTACTTCACTTAATTCCTCGATTTTATGACATCCAAGATGGAGACATCAAGCTTGATGGAAATTCAATTTCTAAACTTAAAGTAAAAGGATATCGAGAACATTTGTCGATGGTGCCGCAAGAGGTTCACCTATTTAGTACTTCTATTAAAGACAATATTCGATATGGTAATTTAGAAGCTACCGATCAGGAAATTGAAGCGGCTGCTAAAGCTGCTAATGCACATGATTTTATTCAGGAGATGCCCGATGGCTATGATTCTTTAATTGGTGAAAAGGGCGTAAAGTTAAGTGGTGGGCAGCGTCAACGTGTTGCGATAGCGCGAGCGATCTTAAAAAACCCGAAGATCCTACTATTAGATGAAGCTACATCATCGCTGGATTCGGAATCAGAATCATTAGTTCAGGAAGCTTTAAACCGATTAATGCACAACCGAACTACTTTTGTTATTGCTCATCGCTTATCAACCATTCAAAATGCGGATACCATTTTAGTATTAGATAAAGGAAAGATTATTGAAAAGGGTGGGCATCAAGAGTTACTACAACTCGGTGGCCTGTACAGCCACCTTTATGAGTTACAGTTTCGAGATTTGAACAACGTACATTAATTATCGGTGGTATAAGCCATGATGATATCAGTGAAGCTCATATCATCTAATATATCGCGTTCATCAAGTGCCTTAATGAAACTTACAGGAACGCCAGCATTATACATGCCAATGATGGATGAAAATGAAAATCTATCTAAATATTCAGCCTCTTTTAAATCATCTAGATAGCTAGTAGTTACCCCGCCATTGTACAATCCGATAATGGCAGAATATGAAAAGGTGTCTAGATAACCAGCCTCATTCATAGTATCTAAATAACCGGTAGTAACTCCACCATTATAGAACCCAATGATGGCCGAGTAGGAGTACCGATCCATATAACCAGATTCCTGGAATTGGTTGATATAACTTGTGGTAACTCCTCCATTGTAAAAACCAATAATGGCAGAATAGCTGAATGTATCTAGTATACCTGCATCTTGAAACTGCGTTAGATAAGCAACAGGAACCCCACCTGAGTACAGTCCTATAACCGCTGAATAGGAAAAATTATCCAAATAACCACCTTCTTCAATTTCACCCAGATAAGAAAGTGGAACCCCAGAATTATATAGTGTTTGAATACCAGTATTTGAGAAATAGTTGGTGTAGCCTTTATCGGTAGCTTCACGGAGATAGTCCAGATAACTTGAGGAAATAGCTTCACCAGAGGTATTAAACTGTGGAATATCTACACTTGGGATGGGTGGTGGAGGAGGTGGTGGAGCAATCATATTTTGCCCACTGCCAGCAATTGTATTGGTGTCGTCGCCGAATACGGAAAATGGATCACTATTAAAAAACCAAAAGGCTGGTAGCAATACAAAGAGTGCTAATGCAATGATATTTCTCTTTGTGCTTGGTTGCTTTTCAATTTCAGCTTCATCAAATAGATTCTCAGATGCCGGGTGAGATTGCTCTTCGATATAGGAATCTAAATCGAAATCTGAATCGTTTTTTTTTAGATCATTTTTAAAGCGTTGATTAGCCATTTTAATTTCCGTCTAACTTATATGCTGCAATTATGGATGAAGAAGACATATTTGGTAAAAGTCCCTTTTCTCTTAGTGTAAGGAGGTATGAAACAGGTACATCGTTTCTATAAAGTTGTGAAAGTGATGAACTGCCAAATTGATTTAAAACCCCAGCTTCTTGAGCTTCTGATAAATAACTAACAGGTACTTCATTTCTGTATAGCCTTATTATGGATGATCCACCAAAATTATCTAATAAATTTGCCTCTTTTAGTTCAGATAAAAAACTTAGTGGAATTTCATTTTGATAAAGCATAGAAATGGAGCTGCTTCCAAATGTACTAAGTAATCCTGCTTTCCCTAAACGGTCTATATAATCAACAGGTACGCTATTATTGTATAAACGAAGACTTGAACTGCTACCAAAATCATCGAGATAACCTAGTTCATTCAGGGCCTCAAGATATTCTGTATAGCTGATATTTAGATTTGAAGTGGTTTGAGTAGCAAACTCGGCAGGAAATGAAATAGAAGGTATTTCGATATCTGGAATTTCTATGTCGGGAATTTCAATATTAATTGTAGGAGCTTGGGCGGTAGTAAATCGAGTCGGGATCGCCTCTTCATTTACCCCAAATAGTGTACTAAAAAACCAAACTGCAGGGATAACTAAAAATAGACCCATTGCAATAAGATTCCGTTTGGTAGTAGGTTCTTCGAATTCATCTTGTGAAGCATAAGTATGATCGAAGTCGCCTTGTCTTGCTTGTTCTTCTAAGTAAAGATCCAAGTCGAAGTCAGGTTCATTATGTTTGGATGGTTTATATCTACGGTGTGCCATATGCCTAAAAATTTTCTTGAAAGACGACTAGATGGAACAATATGTTTCAAATCAGATAGGATATTCATCATAAAATCTATTACAATAGAAGATGACATCTTCAAAATAACTAACGATTCAACTATGAGTATTGCTATGAATAAAAAAATATATCTACTACCAGTGTTTCTGGTGTTACTATTAGCAAGTCCTTCATTTGCGCAATTACCAGTATCGCTTGATTTGCCAAAAGTGAGTCCTAAAGAAACAAGAAGTATAACTATTGGTTACACCAAAATTAGTTTTGAGTATAGCTCAGTAGCGGTAAAAGGGCGCAAGGTTTGGGGCGACTTAGTGCCATATGGAAGAATCTGGCGTACCGGAGCAAATGAGAATACTATAGTCTCTTTTAGTGATGATGTATTGATTAATGGAGAACCGATTGCTGCAGGAAGCTATGCCCTTCATACCATTCCAAGCGAAAATGAATGGGTACTTATTTTCTCTCACTTTACAGAAGGATGGGGTAGTTTCTTTTACGATGAAAGTGAAGATGCCCTTAGAATCCGTGTAGAACCCAAAGATATGGATAGTAAATATGAGTGGATGAAGTTTTCATTCGATAACTATACCGCTTCCTCGGTTGATATCGCACTTAAATGGGCACATAAGAAAATACCATTCCGCGTTGAAATACCGAAGGAGCAGACCTTTGCTCATATAGAAAATCAATTGAGAAGCTTAGCCGCCTTTTCATGGCATGGATGGTACCAAGGTGCGGAGTATACTCTGAACAATAGTTATAAGATGGAAAAAGGCTTAGCATGGGCCGATCGTGCTATGCAGATGGAAAAAAATGTTCAAACCATGACCATGAAGTCGAAGTTGTTACTGGCTACAGGCGAGAATGCAGCAGGTTTGGAATTAGCCGAAGAAATGGGCGATAAATTTGGTGACGAATGGAGAACCCACTACAACATGGGAGAAATCTATCAATTGGCTGAAATGGAAGAGAAGGCTATTAAGCATTATAGCAAAGCTCTAAAAATGAATTCGAATCAGCGTTGGAAAGACCGCATTCAGGCTAAAATCAATTCTCTTAAAAGCAGTACCCCTTAAGATAATTAAAGGGTACTGTTATTTTTTACCATGGTAAATTTCCAAGGTCAACATTGCCACCGGTTATAATAATGCCGACTTGTTGACCTTTAAATTTTTCTGGATGATTAAAGACGGCCGCTACTGGAACCGCACAAGAAGCTTCAATAATCATATTCATTCGTTCCCAGATGAATCTCATAGCCTCAATAATGTCAGCTTCTGAAACAGTAATGATATCATCCACATGGTCTTTGATGATTGAAAAGGGAAGGGCTCCAATCTGAGTTCTAAGTCCATCGGCAATAGTAGCAGTACTTAAAACAGGTTGTATACTTCCAGCTTTAAGAGATCGGTAAGAATCGTCTGCGATTTCAGGTTCAGCACCATATACCTTAATAGCCGGATTTATGTGTTTAGCTGCAATTAAAGTGCCGCTTAATAATCCGCCACCGCCCACTGGAGTTATAATAGTATCTAAATCAGGGTGAGATTCAAGAAATTCAATAGCTGAGGTTCCTTGTCCAGCAACAATTCGACTATCGTTGTAGGGATGGATGATGGTAGCGTTAGTTTTCTCGACTACTTCATTTAGAGTGCCTTCGCGAGCTTCCAATGTTGGTTCGCAAAATGTAACCTCTGCACCATAGCCCTGAACGGCGTTTACTTTAACCTTAGGAGCATTTTTTGGCATAACCACATAGGCTTTTATCCCTCTTATTTTTGCAGCCAATGCTACAGCTTGTGCATGATTACCTGAGGAATGTGTGGCTACGCCTTTGGTTGCTTCTTCATCTGTAAGTGTAAAGATAGCGTTACAAGCTCCTCTAAATTTAAAGGCTCCTACCTTCTGAAAGTTTTCACATTTAAAATAAATGGATGTGCCCGCTCGCTCATTCACAGCCTTTGAAGTTAAAACTGGAGTTACATGTGCATGATCTTGTATAATAGAATGTGCTACTTTTAGATCATCGAAACTTGGAATCGCTTGGTATTCAGACATATAACTACTTTAAATAGGGTGTGAATTATTAAGATTTTAACTACTAATAGTGGATTATTTAGGGTGTAAAAAATAGATAAAAATTTACTGGAAATAGAAAAAATCGTGTTCGTCTTCTTATCTACTTGGTAGCTAACAATATTAGGAGGAACAATTGGGAAAGTTTTTTGGATGTACACTAATCATTCTGATTATTAGTGTAGGTGATGTATGGGCACAGCAACCTACGAGAATAAACGAGGAAATTAATTTAGACGGTGTACTGGATGAATCATTTTGGCAAAGCATAACCTCATATCCAGTGGTTCAATATGAACCAGTGTATAGGGGTGAGATGTCGGAGAAAACGGTTTTTAAAATCGCCTATGATGATAACTACTTATATGTTGGCGGCGCGCTGTATTACAACGACATAGACGATATGACTTCGAACTCCTTAGTTCGAGATAAGTATAGCCAAGATGACATTTTCGCAATTGTAATAGATGGCTTTAATGACAATCAAAACGCGACTTGGTTTTTCACTAATCCTGATGGAACCCGATTCGATTTTGCAGTTTCGAATGATGCCTCATCTGGGGGTGGTCGTAGTTCGAGGAATGCCAGTTGGAATACATTTTGGGATGTAGCTACTACTAAAACCAATGAAGGTTGGTTTGCTGAGATGAAAATTCCATTTAGCAGTATTGGTATTCAAGTTGAAGACAACATCTCAGAAATGGGCATCATCATGTATCGATTAATTGCCAGTAAAAATGAACGGCATGTATTCCCAGACATTCCACCAAAATGGGGGATGGGTTTTGCAAAGCCATCAATTGCCCAAGATTTTAAATTAGAGGGACTCGAAGCAAAGAATCCGTTGTATGTAACGCCGTATGTATTGGGTGGAGTGAAAAGGCTCAGTGAGTATGATGCTACAAACAATGAGTACTATTACGAAGATGATACTCAACTCGAATTGGGTTTTGATGCAAAGTATAATTTAACTCCGAATCTAACTTTAGACGTTACCGTTAATACTGATTTTGCTCAAGTTGAAGCCGATGACCAACAGCTAAATTTATCACGGTTTTCATTGTTTTTTCCGGAAAAACGTCAATTTTTTCAGCAACGAGCTGGTATCTATGACTTCCTAATCGGGCGTGATATGGTTTTTTACAGTCGTAGAATTGGATTAGATAGTTCAGGAAATCCAGTTCGGATATTAGGAGGTGGGCGTGTTACAGGCCGTGTGGGTAACTTGGATATTGGAGTAATGAACCTCCAAACAGCCGATAGTGAGAATTTACCTTCCGAAAACTTTGGCGTTGTTCGTTTAAAGAAAACTGTTTTGAATGATCGGTCTTACTTAGGAGGGATATTTACTTCTCGCCTTGGGGCCAATGGCAATAGCAATGTTGTATACGGTGTTGATACCGATATCAATACTTTCGATAACCAGTTTGTGGAGTTAAGAGCAGTTCAATCCATTGACAGTGATTTGCCATCTGCAGAGCGAACCAACTTCGATGAAACGTCAATGCTTCGTGTTTCAGTGAGAAGTTTAACGGAAACAGGTTTTAGCTATCAGACTTCCTATACACGAACTGCCGAAAATTTTAGGCCAGAGTTAGGTTTTGTTCGCATAAAAGGCATTACTCAGAAATACCTCACTTTAGGATATGGCTGGTTAGCCAAAGAAGAATCTATGTTCACCATAAATAAGCTAAAAGCTTTTTATGTAGGCCGATTCTATAATACCGATCATGAATTCTTCTCATACGAGAAAGGTTTGCAAAGTAGAAGTGCAAACTTCATCTGGGAGTCGAAATTCAAAAAGATTGGAGAACTAGGTATGGAGTTGGTGCTTACCAAAGAGGATATACCTATTGGGGAATCATTCGATTTATTAGGTAAGATTTTTATTCCATCGGATACTTATTCAAATCATAAGTATAAAATACTTTACCGACTTTCAGAAACATGGAAGTTTGGTGGGAACATTCGAGGAGGAATAGGAACCTTCTATGATGGCGATATAATTGAATTTGAATTCAATCCTTATTTTTACGCATCTAGAAAAGTAGAAATAGGAGGGAGTTATAAATTGACAGACCTTCGGTTCCCAGAGAGAGCCGGGCGCACAACCACCGACTTCACTTCTCATTTAGGTCAATTTAAAGGTCAATTTTCGTTTGATAAAAAAGCTTCGATCAGTGCTTTCATTCAATACAGTAACGTGGAAGAGTTAATAGGAGCGAACATCAGATTCCGATATAATTTCCGAGAAGGCCAAGATTTATGGATAGTTCTGAATGAAACGTCTTACACAAACAGAGACCCTCGAGCATTTGGAATGCCAGATTTACCTATGATGCAGAGTGGATCCATATTGCTGAAGTATAATCATACATTTGGGTTCTAGGGATTTAAGTAGTTGAAATCTTTGTTCTGAACACTGTAAACTAGATTTGGTTTAAAATTTAAGCTTGTAAAAATTCGAAAAAAAGGCTTCGTTTAGTCCAGATAAAAGTTCTGAATGCTTATTTACTTAGGCTAAAAAATATTGGAGCTATAGAACATTGATCAAGAAAATTATAGGGCTTTTGGGTGTTTTGCTGATAGTACAAGGTTCAGCAAAAAGTCAGGATAAAGTTCAAATTACACGAATTAGTACCCCCATTACTTTAGATGGGATGCCAACCGAAGAAGCTTGGCAAGCTATTCCCGCATTACCCGTGGTGCAATACGAACCCGTGTTTAATGGCGAAATGAGTGAGACTTCACTGATGAGAGTCGCCTATGACGAAAACTACTTATACGTTTCGGGTGAAATGTATACCAGCGACCCAAGTACTATCACTACGAATTCACTTTCAAGGGATAAATATAGCCAGGGGGATGTATTCGGAGTAGTAATTGATGGTTTTAACGACAATCAAAATGCAACTTGGTTCTATACCAACCCAGATGGAGTTCGCTTTGATATGGCCGTATCTAACGACGCAGATTTTGGTGGTGGTAGAAGTGCTATCAACGGAAGTTGGAATACCTTTTGGGATGTTGAAACGGTGCGCAACGAAAAGGGTTGGTTTGCTGAAATGCGCATTCCATTTTCAAGTATAGGCGTTCAAGTACAAGACGACGTAACTGAAATGGGAATAATTATTTATAGATGGATTAGTAGTGCGAATGAGCGCCATATCTATCCTAGTATTCCTCCAAACTGGGGACTTGGAAATGCTAAGCCTAGTCAAGCTCAAGATGTAGTGCTTAAAGGGATCAAATCGAAGAAGCCTCTCTATTTTACACCGTATGTTCTCGGTGGCGTAAATACCATGAGCAATCTGAAAAGTGATTCATCGGCCTATTATTTTAATGATGATGTTAAAAAAGAAGTTGGTTTCGACTTGAAATACAATCTTACTTCCAACTTAACAATGGATGTAACGGTGAACACCGATTTCGCTCAGGTTGAAGCCGATGATCAGCAGTTAAATCTATCGCGCTTTTCACTTTCATTTCCTGAGAAGAGACAATTTTTCCAACAACGATCATCCATCTTCGATTTCAATTTTGGACGAGATCGTCTTTTTTATAGTCGTCGAATAGGTCTCGATAGCTCAGGTAATCCCGTTCGGATATTGGGTGGTGCTCGATTAACGGGAAGAGTAGGGGATTTAGACATCGGCATGATCAATATGCAAACAGCTGATTCAGATAACCTACCATCGGAGAATTTTGGAGTACTACGAATTAGAAAATCGGTGCTTAATCAGCGAAGCTATATGGGTGGAATCTTTACTTCTCGCATAGGCGCTGACGGTAGTTCAAACATCGTATATGGTTTTGATGGGGATGTGAATACGGTAGGGGATCATTTTGTAGAATTTAAAATGGCTCAATCTATAGACGATGGTATTCCTAAAGAGGACCGGTATGATTTTAAAGAAACTAGCGCTATACGTTTTGGCGTAAGAAGCACAAGTAGCACTGGCTTCGGTTATCAGTTTACATTTAATAGAATGGCCGATGACTTGAGACCGTCATTAGGTTTTGTTCGTGTTGGCGGTACTTCTCAAAAGTTTGCACGCCTAAGTTATGGTTGGGTATCAGGTAAAAACTCTGTGTTTAGAAGAACCGGAGTTCGAGTTTTTTACTACGGGAGATTTTATAACTCTGAACATGAAATGTTAAGCTTTACGAAAGGGATTCAAGGGCGAACCCTTAGTACACAATGGGAAGGAAAATTCAAATACTATGGCGACTTAAGTATTGAATTCAATACAGGTAAAGAGAATATCCCAGCAGGTAACGATTTTAATTTAATTGGGAAGATTTACATCCCATCAGGCACTTATACGGATGAGAAAATTCAGTTACGATACCAATTTTCAGAATCATGGACTGTTGGTGGAAATATAAATGCGAATACAGGGACCATTTATGATGGGAATATTAGTGAGCTTGAATTAAGCCCACGATTTTTTGTATCAAAACAACTCGAGTTAGGCGGTAGTTACCGAATTACTCATTTGTCGTTCCCAGAACGCCAAGGTCGTGATCAAACGGAGTTTACTTCACACCTAGCACAGTTTAAAGGACAGTTTGCCTTCAATAAAAAAGCTACACTTAGTACATTTTTGCAGTATAGTAATGTGGCTGAATTAGTTGGAGCAAATATTCGCTTCCGTTACAACTTTAGTGAGGGGCAAGATCTATGGATTGTTGTAAACGAGCAGAACTACACCGATCGAGTACAAAACGACCCTCGTTTACCAAATTTACCGTATCTACAAGCGCGTTCCATCTTATTGAAATACAATCATACATTCTCATTTTAGCATGTTGTAGCTGCGAGCTATTTAACTGCATGAGTAATGAAAAATTAAACCAAACTACACTATGAAAAAACTAAGCTTATTACTAGTTATAGGATTATTCACAGTTTCAGCTTCGGCTCAAATACAGGAAGCAATAGAACGCTTTCAGTTTGAGGAGAACATAAACTATGACCGTTCTATACCTTCACCTAAAGATTATTTGGGATATGAGTTAGGGGAGGAATATACATTCCACTATCAAGTTATGGGCTATTTCAAAGCCTTAGCTGATGCTTCTGATAAAATCACCTTCCATGAGTATGCCCGTACTTATGAAAATAGAAGTGTGAATTATGCGATTATTACATCTAGCTCGAATCATCAAAATTTAGAATCGATTAGGAAAGCAAACTTAGCATTGGCGAATAATCCTGAGAATACTTCTATAGCAGATGATCAGCCTATAGTAGTTTGGATGAGTTACAATGTACATGGTAACGAGCCTTCTAGTAGTGAAGCTGCGATGCAAACGGCCTACAGATTAGTGGCAGCCAACGATTCAGAAACTCAAGATTTATTAGAGAACTCAGTGGTAATCATTGATCCAATGATAAACCCTGATGGGCGTGATCGATATGTGAATTGGTATAAATCGAGCCAGTCAAACATTCTTAATGTAAATGTAGAAGATGTAGAGCATGACGAGATTTGGCCAGGCGGACGTACCAACCATTATTGGTTCGATTTAAATAGAGACTGGACGTGGTTAGTACATCCTGAATCAAGAGGTCGTATAAATGTGTACCAACAGTGGATGCCTCAGGTTCATATCGATTTCCATGAGCAAGGTTATAACAACAACTACTTCACCATGCCAGGAACCACTCCTCGTAACTTGGAATTACCAGGTGCTTACGAAATGTGGGCAGATGTATTTGGTAGAGGTGCCATCGCTGAATTTGATAAAGCAAAAGTGAATTTCCAGACTCGTGAAAGCTTCGATTTCTTTTACCCTGGTTACGGATCTTCGTACCCAAGTGTAATGGGTGGTATCGGTATGTTGGCAGAGCAAGGTGGACATAGCCGTGGTGGCCGTGCAGTTGAAACGAATGATGGCTATGTACTAACGCTAAGACAGAGATTATTTGACCATTATAAAAATGGTGTTTCTATTGTTAAGACCTCAGTAAACAACAAAGGTAAGCTGCTTAATTATTTCAAAGAGGCTAGATCACAGTCTACTCAAAAAGGAAATACAAAAGCGTATATCTTGCCGAATAACTCAAATGATTATACTTATGACGTAATCAATTTGATGATGAAGCATGGGGTAAAAGTTGAGCAAGCTCAAGAGAGTTTCACAGTAAGAAATGCATACGATTATTGGGATGGTAAGAGCTCATCTAGATCATTTAATGAAGGTGATTTCATTATTAAGACCGATCAGCCCGCTCACCTTTTCATCAATACATTGATGAGACGACAATTAGAGATTCGTGATTCTGTGATGTACGATATGGCTACATGGTCGGTGCCTTTGGCTTATAACTTAGATGCAGCTTGGACTACCTCAGATGTAAAAGTAGGTACACAGTCTTTAGCCGCTCCACTGTCGTACCCAAGTGGAATATTGAATCAGAATGCGCAATACGCATATGTGATAGATTGGAACCAAAGAAATGCACCAAAAGCATTAACTAAACTTTGGAGAATGGGCTATAAAGTTCGTTCAGCAGAAAAAGAATTCTCGAAAGGTGCAGACAAATTCAGTAGAGGTAGTTTGGTAATTCTTGTAGGTAGAAACCTACATAAGGAAAACACCATCCACACGGATATGCAAGAAGTTGCAAGCTACGCAGATGTACAAATTGCTGGATTTAATGGCGGTAGAATGGATACTGGTAGCGACTTAGGGGCTCCTAGTATGCGCCCAGTGGAGCAACCTCGAGTAGCTATGCTTATGGATGATGGCTTTAGTTCTTATACCGGTGGACAATTATGGTTCTTATTCGACCAATGGACAGAGTTAGGAATTGACCGTGTTCGTTCTGATTCATTTAATGGTATAGATCTTAACAAATACGATGTCATCATTTTCCCTGGTGGATATGGTTTAGATAATGTATTAAGTAAAGGAACACAAGAACGATTAAAAGCTTGGGTTCAAAATGGTGGTACATTAGTTGCAACCGAAGGGGGAGCAACATGGTTAACTAAAGATCGTTCAGGGATGACTTCTGCTGAGTTGTATACCGTAAAGGAAGACAAAAAAGATGAAGATGAGATTGACCCAGCCGCTTATACCATGTATAAAGATCAATCAGATTCGTCTGGTTTAAAGCGTATTCCAGGATCAGCGTTTAAAGGAATGGTTGATAACTCACATCCTCTTGCATTTGGTATGCCAAATAAGCTGTATTCTCTCAAATTTAGCTCAAACGCCATCAAACCTAGTCCATCGATTAGTTCGGTTGGTTATTATGTTAAAGACGCTGAGGAAGTATTAGCTTCGGGTTATGCTTCAAAAGAGAATAAAGAAAAAGCAGCAGGAATGGCTTTCGCAGCCGTTGACCAAGCTGGAAGAGGTCAAGTTGTGATGTTCTTAGATGCTACACAGTATAGAATGTTTTGGGTAGGACCAGCACGTATGGTTCAAAACGCAGTAATGCTTTTACCAGCATTCTAAAACTGAACTAATTCAGTATGTAAAAGCCTCTAAGAGATTAGAGGCTTTTTTTTGCGACTAAACTAAATTAGCTGAACGCGTACTTTTTTCTTTTTCACACGCTGATTGTTTGTGCTAGCAATAACTTCACTTACTTTACTCTTTTTCACAGCTACAAAAGCAGCATCATTGTGAAGCTCAATCAAGCCAAGTTCATCTTTCTTTAAGGAAGCTTTTTTAAAGAATAATCCCGCTAAATCGCCTTTGGATATTTTGTCCTTTCTACCCCCTGATACATGTAAGGTAGCCCACTGTGTAGGGGGAGGGGTTGTACCTTCAGTCAAATCAAGGGTGTCATCCGCATGGATAAATTCAGGTAATTTTTCCTCTACCCATTGTATAACATAGGCAACACCATCTTTTCGCATACGGGCAGTTCTACCATTTCTATGGGTGAACTCTGCTGCTTTTAATGGTAAATGATAGTGTATAATAAAAGCGAGTTCAGGAACATCAAGACCACGTGCCGCTAAATCGGTGGCTAATAATAATCGATGGGTACCATTCCTGAATTTAACCAATGCTTGTTCACGAGTGTATTGATCCATTCCTCCGTAAAAACATCCATGTTCAATACCATGTTCAGATAAGAAATCGCTTACCCGCTGTATGCTATTTTTGAAGTTACAGAACACAATTCCAGGTTGATCTCCTATATGTCTCAGTAACTGTACGAGGGTTTGTAGTTTGTCTTTATTTGGAGAGTCTACTTTCAGAATTTCAAGAACAGAGCCTTTCTTCTCTGATAAAAAATCGACTACAATGGGATCCTCCATTTCGAGAAAGGAAGGTATTTCAACGGCATGGGTTGCTGAAGTCAAAACCTTCTTAGTTATGGAAGGCAAGAGATCATAGATCTCCTTCATGTCTTCTTCAAAACCGATTTCAAGTGATTTATCAAATTCATCGATTACTAATGTTTTAATATGTTCGGTACTGAAGGAATTGCGGCGCAAATGATCTGCAACTCTACCTGGCGTACCAATCAACAAAGCAGGGGGGTGTTGTAGGTTCTGCTTGTCTTTCGAGAACGTCTTTCCACCATACACAGCATTTACTTTAAAACCTGTACCCATCTCTCGAGCCACCTGCTCAATCTGAATCGCTAACTCCCTTGATGGCGTTAAGATCATGGTTTGAACTTGATCTACATTGGTATCAAATTCCGCGATAATGGGTAATAAAAATGCGAGTGTTTTACCGGTTCCAGTGGGCGATAAAAGCACAACATCTGGTTGGGTATGAATTTGAAATTTTGCTTCTTCCTGCATGGCATTCAATGATTGAATACCAAGTTTAGAGAGGATATTACGTTGGTTTTTAATAGAATCTGACATACACCAAAGCTACGGTTTATCTAGCTCGATGCCTATACCCGATTTAGTTCAGGTATTAATTTGATGACTCTTGTTGCTTTTGGAGCTTTTCGAAGCGTTTTCTGTTTTTTCGTTTCGATAGATAAGGAATAGCAAAAAGGTAGATACCTGTAATCCATAGAATGGTAACCACAATACCAGATGGAAGGAAGATCCATAGTTTTGCTGAATCATGGAACCATGATCCATCGTGTAAGGCCTCGATAATGTTAGATCGTCTAAAGGCTACTTGTAGTACTTCCCCAGTTTGGGTGTCTATTTGAATCTCCCAGTTATTAACACCTCTAACTTTCACAATTCCTTTATCAGGGCGAACATCTAGTCGGTCGATGTCAGTCCATTCTTGAATGCCAGCTTCGCTTACAGAACGAGACACTTCTAAGATTTCATCAAAAGATATTTGAGGATTGGTAGATACCCCCGTTTGGCTTGGTGGTTGAACCCATGCCACTTCTTTTTTCACTTGAAGCAACAAGCCAGTGATTAAAACAACTAAAAAAGGTAAAGCAACAATGATTGCTCCCCAACGATGTATCTTGCGACTATCACGCCGCATATGCCAAGCCATATTCTTATTTAGATATTGTTGAAGGAGTTATACTTATAATTCATTGCAATTAGGCTTTTAACGCAGATGAGTGCCTATTATTAGCCTTAAAAAGTGATACCAAACATACTAAAAGTTTAGCAAACAGATGGTAAAAGAAAGTTATAAAAGTAATGCACCTTCATGCTTTAGAAGCCATTCTTTACGATCTAGGCCTCCTGCATAGCCAACTAATTTATTATCAGCACCTATCACTCGATGACAAGGGACTACAATCGCAATTGGATTCTTCCCATTGGCTGATCCAACAGCCTGAGAATAGTTTTTATCGCCTAGTTTTAGTGCGATCTCTCCATAGGTTGTTGTACTGCCAGCGTCAATAGTATTTAACAGTTGCCAAACACGATTTTCAAACTCAGTGCCTTTGGGTTGAAGGGGTAAATCGAAGGAGTGACGTATGCCTTCAAAATATTCTTTTAACTGAGTTTTAGCCGATTCAGTATGCACATCGGGGTCTTCTGGACCTTCAAAGTCTAAGAATTTGATTTGAGTAATTGCACGTCCATTTGATAAAATTCTGAGATACCCAATTGGAGTATCTAAATAGCTTACAAAGGTCAAGATGATAGTTTTTATGAGCGATTAATTGCCCCGATAATCCACATAAAAACAATGGATTTCAAGCCATGAAAAAAAAGTAATTATTTGTTGTAACAAGTTTGGTGGAAATGACTCTTCCAATTATTACAGCTACTAAGAATTGCGTACGGTCTATCCCGTACAATTCACTAGTCACTCCTTAAGCTGAAACCTAAAGCTAAAGACCTCGGAAATGACATTTCTGAGGTCTTTTTTTATTTAAAAGAATAAACGATAAAGTAGAGTGATATTTCTGCCGGGGGCTGGCCTTAAATCCTTGATGCGCGAAAGGTGGTTGTAGTACTCCGTATCGAATACATTATTCACGTTTAAAGAAACAGTTTGTAGCAGTTTCTTAGTTGAGAATCTATACTGCGTGAACAAATCTACTTTGTGATATGCATCTGTAGAAGTCTCAAATTCAGCCGTTCTGTCTTGTTCTGCAGCGTAGTTATATCTTCCGCCTACTTCAAATCCTTTATGTGCATACTTTATCCCACTTTTAAGCTTCAATGGTGGAATTTGAGGTAAAGGAGTGGTTTCTGTTGAACCATCCGGTTGAACCGCTTCTTGATTACCTATGGTGTAGTTCACAGAAAAGTCGACAACAAAAGATTGAAATAATTGAACTTCAGAAAGAAATTCGAATCCATAAAGAGTTGCTTCAGTTCCCGTGAATTGATAATCATTGAGGTCAGGAAACCTGTTATTTGGTTGCCCTGTATTGGCCGCGTATAAGTAATTAGAAAAGTGGTTGTGAAAAACAGCCGTTTCTAAATTTACTCTATTGCCTCGATACCTAAGAAATAATTCTTTAGCTAATCCACGCTCTGGGTCTAAATCTGGATTACCGATTTCATAAGAATAGGAAGCTAAATGAGGCCCTTCGGAATATAATTCTTCTAAAGAAGGAGCTCTAAAAGAATGCAGTAAAGTTGTACCTACACTGATCCCATTTTGGAAACTGTAGATAGCCGAAAGAGAGGATGATAAGGCTGCGAAAGAACGCGCACGGATATCACCAATCCTTGAATTTGGTTCTCTTTCATCTGGTGAATTTTTTACCCAATCAAAACGCAACCCACCTTCTAAATGAATATTGTTTATATCTGTTTCTTCAATGATATATGCACCAACGGCATAGCTATTTGAGTTTGGAGTACTGGCTCCACTCACGGCATAATCTTCAAAAGAAGAACTGATACCTAAGCTTCCTTTTGTGATGAAACCAAAACCACCATGCTTGGCATTTATATCAAAGTCGGTAGTCACTAAACCGAATTCAGTTCCAATAACCTCTTCCGACTCAAACTCTTTATGATTGTAGTTTTTTAAAGACCATTCCGCTTCAAGGGTAGATATAAAGCGTTCTTCCATCAAATACTCTGATTTCAACACATATTGAAACTTAGATACTTCGATATCAACACCATTTTCGTGGCCATCAGGATTTGGAGGTATTCCGTAATTGCTACCATAAAATCCTAACGAACCACCTACATATCCCCAGTCTCTTACCCAGCTTAAACCAACACCATCATTAGTAGTGTTAAAGTAGGAATTTCGAATGGGTCCTTTTGGTGATTGGGTGTTAAGAGCTGTACGGGCATTTAAGTCAAGATTTAACGCAAATGACTCTATAGGAATGGTAACGTTTGCAGCTCCAGAGAAACCTGTATTAACACTTTCACCATTAAGTGTGATTGTGCCATTAGCCTTTGCAGGCACATTGGTGGCAATCTGATTTCGTACCACATTAATAACTCCACCGATTGCATTGGCACCAAAGGCTAAGGCTGCAGGTCCACGTGCTACTTCAACTTCTTGAGCTGAAACAGGATCAATCGTTACAGCATGATCAGAGCTTTGAGCAGATACGTCTCCGGATGAAACTCCGTCTTGAAGAATAACAACGCGTTCGTCGCCTAAACCTCTAATCACTGGGCGACCAGGTGCACTACCATTCGTTCTTTGGTCGAAACCAGGTAGTGAACTAAGGGTTTGTGATAAAGTAGAACCTAAATTTCTTCGAAGTTCAGAGCCTAACACTTTTCTTGATGCGTGTTCTAAACTTGAACCTGAAACGCCATCTCTTTGGCCTGTAACTTCTATGGCTTGGGCACTTAGTACGCTTTGATTTAATTTGATATCAAGTTCTAAGTCTTCATCTCCAATCGAAATAGGGATATTCTTGGTTTTATAACCAATTCTATGAACCGTTAAGGTGTAATTTCCTTTTGGGATATTATTGAGTTGATATACCCCTTCAATATCGGTGGCTGTAGTCCGATTTATTTCTTCTAAATGTATGTATGCAAAAGTTACAGGATCAGATGTTTTAGCGTCAATTACTCTGCCTGAAATAGAATTGCTATCTCCGGTCGTAAAACCGGAGAATAGCATAAGTATGAGGGATAAATAGATCATTGTGCAGCTGTTGCAGCAGTTACTTCAACTAAAATAGCTTGAGTATTAAAGTCAGAGTGTCCTTCATGCATTAATTGAAGCGTTAAGTTTGTACTACCAGCAGCTTCACCGTGAATATGGAAGTTCCACTTTCCATCTTCTGCATGTTGTTCAAACCCTGCTATACCACTTGCGCTGAATGAATGACCAAGTGATAGCTCGCTATCGTCTGGCTGAAATTCATCTCCGTCTTCAGCAATTAGATAAAATGAGATGAGGGCAGTTTCTTGTCCTTGTTGAACAACAAGTGAACCCGTTACATCAGAATTAGGTAATTGCTCAACAACGGTTGAACCGTTTAGTTTTAATCTAAAACCTGCTGGTTCTTCATGATCATCATCGTGAGAAACGGAATTACTACACGCAGTAATAGTTATGATGCTTAATAATGCTAAAGTAAATGCAATACGAGATAAATTGAAAAATCGAAATTTCATGGCTTATGTAATTTTTTATATAAAAAGTGTTTTAGTAAAAGGCTCCAAATAGGAGGCATGGGAGGGTATTAAGCCAAGAAAGGGGGAGCTCGGGGGGATGCTAACCTGTAGGTGTTATCATCCGAATAAACATCATTTTCGTAAACAAGTGTTGTTGATGGGGTCAACAATCCATTTGTGTTAAATGGAGTTTCAATATCTGAAGAAACAACAATAGTACAAATCGGACAGAAGTCGACAGTAGGTATTATATGTGCTTCTTCAGCATGCTCTAGACATTCTAATCCTTCACTATGGTAATGCACCATAGATACAAATAAACCAGCTACCGCTAGGTAGGCCAATAAATATTTGATATGAAAAGATTTGGTGTTCATTGAATACGACTGATAAAAAATTCCAATGTTGAATTTACAATATCATAAACTATTATCTAAAAGAATTTGTAACTCGTAACGCATCTTTACATTTAAAATTTTAAGTATAAGGCACTAAATGGCAGAATTTTTCGAAATGGCAAAGGAATGGTTTTTTGGCCTTGGCGAACAGTATGGAGTAAACCCATTAATATTCGGGAGTATATATGTAGGTGCAATCCCATTTTTCACATTGTCGTTAGGCTGGTTAGTTAAAAACTTTAAGAAAGGGAAGTCTGTAGTTTTGCCCGCCATTAGTACCACCTTCTTTTTTATATCAGCTTATTTGTACTTAATTATTGCTGGTAAAAATGTACCCATTTGGGTATATGGTGTGATTGTTCTATTAGTGGGTGCTGGGGCGTATTCAACCATCCAAAAAATCAGAAATAAAGTAGACGAACCATTATTGGGAGATGAAAATGAGCAAATATGAGTTTGATAGTATCGTGATTGGTGGTGGGGCTGCAGGGTTAACGGCATCTGGAATTTGTGCGAACTTTGGTGCAAAAACGATGATGATTGAAGCCGATAAACTTGGAGGTGATTGCACCTGGACGGGATGTGTACCTAGTAAAGTTTTACTGAAAGCAGGAAAAGTTGCTCAACAAATGCGATCGGCTAGCAAGTACGGCTTAATAGATCAAGAAGTAGAAATCGACTTTAATAAGGTGATTAAGCACGTTCAAGGTGTTATAGATGATGTGTATGAAGACGCTGATCGCCCCGAGATCTACGAAGATATGGGCATTGAAGTAGTACATGGCCGGGCTTCATTCCTCGATGCACATACCATTGAAATTGAAAGTGAAGGAGGAGAAAAGAGAATTGTGACCTCACGATATTTCTTTATAGCTGCAGGGGCAAGAGCAATGGTTCCACCAATTGAAGGTATAGAGAAAGTGAACTACCTCACCAATGAAGGACTTTTTGATATTCAAGAGTTGCCGAAAGAGTTGGTTATAATAGGTGCAGGAGCTATTGGTACTGAAATGAGCCAAGCGTTTACAAATTTAGGCAGCACCGTAAAAGTAATTGATATGGCGCCTCGAATCATGATGAATGATGATGCTGAAGTAGTAGATATTTTATTCAAAGAGCTTCAAGAACAGGGCGTACAATATCACCTAAATGCTTTGGTGAAATCAATATCCGAAGAAGGGGATTCAGTTTCAGTGCATATAGAATCTGAAGGTCAGGTTAAGACAATATCGGGTGATAAGCTTTTGATGGCCACTGGAAGACGACCAAATATTGAAAACCTTGGCTTGGATAATGCAGAGGTAGAATTCACGAAAAAAGGTATTACAGTAGATGATAGCTGCAGAACCAATGTAAGCCATATTTATGCGATTGGTGACATAACGGGTAGATATCAATTTACTCACATGAGCGAGCATATGGCTAAAGTGGCTACAACCCGAGCATTGCTAAAAGTGCCTATGAAACTGGATAAAAAGCACGTGACTTGGGCAACGTATACTTCACCTGAAGTTGCACATCTAGGAGCTTCTCAGAAACAGTTGGATGAGCAATCTATTTCTTATGAAGTGTATAAATTTCCCTATTCAAAAATTGATCGGGCTATAACGGAAGGTGAAACAACAGGACTCATAAAGATCTTTGCGAAGAAATGGTCGGGCAAGATACTGGGAGCAACAGTGGTTGGGGCCCATGCAGGTGAAATGATCTCAGAATATGCGGTAGCAATGAAAAATGGTGTAAGCCTTCGCAATATTGCGGATACAATCCATCCGTATCCTAGTTGGGGATTAGGTGCCCGTCGCGCTGCCGATCAGTGGTACATTCGTAACCAAAGTACGAGTAGTGTGAAATGGATTCAGAGAATATTTAGATATAAGGGCAGTATCCCTGATTATAGCGATCCAGATAGAATCGTTTAAATTTACTCCTCAATAATACTATCAAGTAGCCTTAGGTCTGCTTTCAAAACATCACTTTCTGCATCGAATGTAAGTCCTTCTAAAACTAGCGTCCGAGCCTTCTGGTAGTCGCTTAATCGGATTTGTTGCATCGCTAGATCATGGTACACTTCAGTAGCGAATGATTTGAGGTATATGTTCTCTGGTTGTATGGATCTGGCCAAGGTTAAATCTGAACGTAGTTTCTCTTCATTAGCTTCTATGCTTTCAACACGAACTAATCCCGCTAGAATAACTTTGACTCGGGCATCATCTATCACAGGATAGCCAGTAGGGTATTGTTGAGTTAAAGAGTCAATCTCTCTCCGAGCAGATTCTAATAACCCAAATTGGGCTAACTTTAATGCATGATTGCTTACCACGGATATATAATAGGTTTCCAATCGCTGATTTTTGGGCGATAATGCTAATGCCAATTCTAAATTTTCTTTTGCAGTAAAGAGATTTCCCCTTAAAGCAGCGTCCTGAGCTTTTGTGGTGTAAACATATATATACAAAGATTGAATAGCTTCTTGAACACGATTTGTTGATTTGTAATGCTCTTCGGCTTCTTTAATGAGGGATAATGCTTCACTAAAAATAGTGTCGGCTCGTAATCCATCTTCAATAGTTTCGCTTAAATGGAATACTGCAGTGTTAGCAATGGAGGTGTCGATGTTTGTAACACTTAAAATCTGATTATGTAAGTCGATTTTTTCTTGAATGGATAAGGATCGATGATCGAAACTCAAATTGAGCTGCTCGATATAGGCTTCGATAATAGGGGCGTGAGGGTATAATGTAATGGCTTTATGAAAGGAGTTAAAAGCTTGCTCTACTTTGTTTTCAACCAAATCGAGTAGCGCAAGATTGTGATAGTGAATGCCTAAAAAATCTTTGTCTGAAATAGGAGCTGAACCACGAACATGCTCCTGATATAATTGTGTAACGGTTTTAGTATTCAGTTCAGAAGGGGGAATTAATTTACTATCTACTAAACGACGTATTACTTCATCCGCATTATCCTTGTAATTGAATCCATTCTGAGGGGCTGTTAGCTCAATGTTATATGATTTACCCTCAGATTTCAGGGTAGCATAAACATGAGAAGGGGATTCAATGACCTCCATATTTAACCCAATGGCACGCCCTAAACTCACATAAAGCGAAGTTGCAGTAACACAATTGTATTCTTGCGTTGTAAATAAGTCTTTTTGCCTTGAGTAAAGGTCGTATTGTTGAAACACTTCATCATGGAGGTATCGAAAAATGGTATTGGCTTTCTTTAAACCACTATCTCTCGATCTTATTTTCTTTTGAATAGCTTGTAGATGTTCCTGGAAAAAAAGGTCTGCTGTTTTTTGCTCAACATCAGATAGATGAACGATGGATTGGTAGAAGGGTAGTGGAGCATTTTCAGTAAAAGCGTCCCAATCACGAAATATCAATTCTTCTTGGGAATTAGAAAACAAAAGCTCTTGCCCCATAACGGGTAGTGTTATGAGTATTGAAGAAAGGAGCAAGAGTGCATATGCTTTCATATCTACCCCATATTCTGAATTTCTTCTAGTTTTGAAAGTGCGCGTTCTTTTAAATTTTCAAATAGGTCTTCAGGAATAAGGCCAATTGTAAATTGATGGTACAACCAAATGATGTATGTACCCATAACATCTTCATAACAGTAATGTTCAATCAGGTCTAGCTCTTTGCGTTCATACATAGCTAGTACTTCATTTCCTTCACCCGTTTGCTTGAATGGAATTCCCACTAGGTGACCCAAGTGTTTGAGTTTAGGCCAAGAGCTTGCGCCATAGTTGCTGAATTCGTCAACAAGATCAACATTGTGCTTACTATATCGATAACGAATGTCGTATTCGTTCATTCTAACCGGCATTTGTAATCCATGCTTCATGGCACGATAAGTGAGTACAGGTAAGTCGAATCCCTTTCCATTATGATGAATAAGCCCAAAGTCTTTATAAGTACCTATGGCATCAAATATTTTAAGTAAGCCTTCTTTTTCGTCCTCGCCATTCCACGACACTTTCTGTTTAGGCTGACCATTATTTTCAATCCATAAACCAACCCATGAAACCACGCGATGATACATTGGAGGGAGGAAGCCTGATTTGTTTCGAGCAAGCTCTTCACTTGCAATTTCTAGAAGGGTCTCGTTATCTGAGTCATAATCGTTTAATACCTTGCGTACGAAGTCAAAATCAGGGATGGTTTCTAAGTCAAATATGAAATACATAATCAATCGTTTATTTAATTGATTATAGCTAAACCATATAAAAAATGCCTCCCCGATTGGGAAGGCATTCTAGGAGCTATCGAATGCTACTCATTATGAGTTTCATCGAAGATTTTGTGTTTGTAGTACGGGTGAGTGATTTCGTTTTAGGTTTCGAAATCTCATAGTTTGTAGGAGCACTACGGCTTCCCTGGTGGTCAATTAAGGTTTCTACGAGTTGAACCTTTTCCATATTACCAAAGTTAAAACACCCAATAGTTTCGGTATTTCCTGATACGGTATATCCGCCAGTTTTTAGATCAATTATCCAAAATCCAGAGTTCCCATTAGGAAGGAAGTTCCATTCAACTTTTAGTTTAGCACCTTTCTTTAATGCAAAAGGGGCATAGAATTTCGAACCGAATTTCACTCTAAACTCATCGCTAAAACAACCAGAAGAACTAATATTGAAAACTGGTTTTTCTAGTTTCAAATTACATTCCGTTTCTTCGCCATTTTCAAAACAAACCGTACTACTAGAGGATGCTTGGTTGAGCTCATTTAATTGAACATAATAATCATCGCTATTCAATACGCTTGAATTGGAATCGTATGCTAATAAGATTCTCGTGAAGAAATCTATAAACAGAGGGTAGCTAGATGGGTTTAAACCTGAATCCTGTTCACTCTTAGCAATTGATTGAATCCATATAGATGAATTTGATACGATAGAATGTTTAGTCCAATCAACAAGTTGATTTCTGAGCGTGTTTGTATGTACAATATTGTTTTTCGCAATAATGGAAGTAGCAATACTGTTTAGCTCAGATTGAGTTGGAATTTTTAATCCCATCGCTAGATAAATTTTAGCTAAGTAATCAGTGAGGATTTTTTCACTTCTAGCTTTCAAAGCTTTATCACCCGCTTTAACTAGAGTTGAGTGAGCTCCATCAGCTATAGTGGCATTCAACTGTTCCTTCTCATTGATGAAATCAAGCGGTTCACCATAGCTTAGTAAGCTATTCTTTACCTCATTAAAAACTAGACTATTCATTTCGATCTCGAAAGGGACTTTAGAGCCATTTACGAGTTCGGCCTCACGTTCTGATATAGTATCAATGTCTATAATTGAATCTATATCAAGGGAAGTGTTAGTCGCTTTATTGGGCTCTATTTGCCTACTCATTGTGTTCAGAATAGCTAGAACTTTTTCATCCTCTAAAAAAGACTGATTGTTTGAGCTTAGTTCTTCAATACGAAGAGTTAATTCATCAAACTTTTCATGAGATTTTATATCGTTTTCTAACACCTGATAAGGAGTCTCTGAAAGCGCATCGTCAAATAAGGTTGCAATAGCGATTGCGGTTTGTTCATAGCCAATTACATAGCTCGTCGAGTTTGAAGATCGCGAAGCTAGTATCGGTTGTTGCTGATCATTCAATACAAGGAGGATATCTGTGAGCTCTGATTTCGGAGCCATAATAATTCCTTGATCAATCGATCTATTGTCATAAAGTGTTGCTACAGAAGCAACATTTTGTATCGTGCTACTATGCACGGATGTGTCGAACTCCACAGATTTCTCTGTTTGATTCAAGTGATTTGGTTCTACTTTCCCTGAAGAACTTACTACTTGTTGACACCCCATTGCACAGATTATTAGTAGGGGGTATATGTATCTATTAACCATTAGAGTTTTTTAATATTAGAACTCTTTAATAAATAATATCGGCTAGTCTTCTCCTTTCCTAAATAGTAAAATTTACTTCATTACATCTGTTTACAAGTCGATAAAAATCTGCTCTTAGGGTGCAAAAAAAGCAGGTGTAAGTGGATTAGTGAGGTGTTAATTCACCCGCTAAATTCTCTTGAAATAATTTTTCTACTTCAGATTTAGAGGTTTCTTGAGCGGTTAGATACATTAGTTTTGTAAGCGCAGCTTCTAAGGTCATGTCTCTTCCTGATACGGCACCGGCTTTAATTGCAGACCTGCCTGCTGGATATTTACTTAGATCAACCGCGTCGAAATCTGCTTGGGATACCATGGCTACTATAACACCTTGATCTCTACATTTTTCAAAGAAGGGCAGTAGATTAAATTCACCTTTCATTGGGAAGTTGCCACTGCCAAATGCTCGAACAATGATGGCGTCTAATTTGGACAAATCAAGGCAATCTAAGTAGGAGGTATTTAATGAAGGGTGTACCGTACACACAAAGATTTTATTTGAGAATTTTGCTCGGTTCTCAAATGGTGGGAGAATCTTTTTAGGTTGTACATTGAGTTGAATATTCAATCCAATTTCAGCAATAGGGGGAATATTAGGGGAACCAAAAGCATCGAAATCACCAATACTAAGTTTAGTAGCTCGGTTGGCTCTATAAACATGGTCATTAAAACAAATAGCGACTTCTTGAATAGGAGTGGTAGCCATTTCAATAGCATTAATGAGATTGCGACGAGCATCACTACGGATGCTACTCATTGGAACTTGACTACCTGTGAAGATGACAGGTTTAGCTAGATTCTGTAAGGCAAATGACAAGGCGGAAGCGGTATAGGCCATAGTATCTGTTCCATGCAGAATCACAAACCCATTATACTTTTCATAATTACTATCTATGCAGTTGGCAAGGTTCACCCAGTGGCTACTGTTTAAATCAGAACTGTCCTCAAAAAATAAGGGGTAGGTATCAATTTGGGCAAGTTCTTCAAGTTCTGGAAATTCTTTATAAAGTAGGTTCGACCACGCCTCAGGATCTAATTCTACTCCATCGCCTTTTGCACTCATAGCGATCGTACCACCCGTTTGAATTAAGAGAATCTTTTTCATCTTGCTTATTTGCTCTAGCCGTTTAATTTAATTAGTCGCAGTAAATACTGCTGTTCTTCAATTTATTGGAAATATAAGTGCAAAAAATGGAAGCACCTCAATCTAGTTAAGAGAATTATAAACCGTTAGCAATCTCAGGAGTAACCATGAAAGTATACGATCCTACTAGAGTAAGAAATGTTGTATTACTTGGGCATGCAGGTTCAGGAAAAACAACGATGGCAGAAACCATGCTTTATGAGGCAGGAGCAATAAATAGGCGTGGTAGTATAGAAGAGAAGAATACCGTCTCTGATTATCATTTCATTGAGAAGGAAAAACAAAAATCGATTTTTTCTTCATTTATGAATTTGGATTGGCGTGGTCATAAAATAAATTTAATAGATACACCTGGAACATCAGATTTTGTAGGGGAAGTGGCCGGCCCCTTAAGGGTTGCTGATACCGCTATTTTTGTACTAAATGCAGAACAAGGAGTAGAGGTTGGAACCGACAATTTATGGAAGTACACACGGCACTATAATGTGCCGTCTTTGTTTGTAGTAAATAAACTAGATAATGAACGCTCCGATTTTTGGGCAACGGTGGAGCAAGCAAAAGAACATTATGGGCGACAAGTTACGGTTGTTCAATTTCCATACAGCGAGGGTAACGACTTCCATGCCATTGTAGATGTACTTCGAATGACGATGTATGAATTTCCAGATGGAGGAGGGAAGCCAGATAAGTTGCCAATCCCTGATTCATTAGAAGCTCAAGCAGCCAAATTACATCAAGAACTGGTTGAAATAGTTGCCGAAAATGATGAGTCGCTCATGGATGTCTATTTCGAGCAAGGTACCTTGGATGAAGAGCAGATGGAGGTTGGTTTACATCAAGCCTTTGTAAGTGGATTGATAAACCCATTATTCTGTAGTTGTGCATCAAAAAATATGGGGACTGGTCGCATCATGGGCTTCATCGATGACATTGCACCAAACCCTCTAGAAGGAAATCCTCCCAAAACAGATCAAGGAGAACCATTTCAACTGCTTCAAAATGGGGAGTCTACCATTTTTCTATTTAAAACTCATTCAGAGTCGCATGTTGGGGACCTCATTTACTTTAAGGTATACAGCGGTTCTGTGAAGCCCGGAATGGACTTAGTAAATGCGAGTACGGGCAATAGTGTGCGTCTTGGAAGTCTATATCTCACTGAAGGGCAAAAGCGAATCGAAGTAAAGGAGCTAAAAACTGGTGATATTGGTGCTGTAGTTAAACTTAAAGAAGGAGAGGTTAACGATACTTTAGTTGTAAAAGGAAAGGAAGTTAAGCTTGAAGAAATCGTGTTTCCTTCAACCATTATTAGAACAGCAGTAAAACTAAAAAATGATGGTGATGAAGATAAATTAGGTACAGCTCTCCATCAGATTCACCGAGAAGATCCATCCATAATTATAGAACACAGCCAAGAGCTCAAACAGATTATTATTCATGGGCAAGGGGTTGAACATCTTGGTGTGATCGAGCATGAGTTACAAAATCGATATAAGCTCGATGTTGAGTTCTATTCACCCAGAATACCCTACAGAGAAACACTCACTTCATCGGTAGTTTCAAAGTATAAGCATAAAAAGCAATCGGGAGGGGCAGGGCAATTTGCTGAAGTCGAAATGCTGATAGAACCCTATGAAGAAGGCATGGTAGATCCTAAAGATTTGAAAGTCCGAAATTCAGAAACCCATGATTTACCTTGGGGTGGTAAACTCGTATTCAATAATTGTATAGTAGGCGGGGTAATTGACAACCGATTTATGCCAGCTATTTTGAAGGGCATTATGGAGAAAATGGAGAATGGCCCGTTAAGTGGTTGCTGTGTGCGAGACGTGCGTGTTTCTGTATTTGATGGATCGATGCATTCAGTAGATAGTAACGAAGCGGCATTTAAAACGGCTGCACGCATGGCTTTCAGAGATGGGTTCTTAAAAGCTAATCCACAGTTAATGGAGCCTATTTATAACGTTGAAGTAATTGTGCCAGCCAACTATATGGGAGATGTTCTAGGCGATTTAGGTACTCGCAGAGGCCAAATTCAAGGTATGGAGAATGAAGGGGGGAGCTTACAGAAAATCAAAGCTCAAGTACCCCTAGAGGAACTCGATAGATACGCAACTTCCTTGAAATCCATAACACAAGGTAGTGCCACGTATCGAAGAAGTTTTTCACATTACGCCTCGGCACCTTATGATATCCAAGAACGTGTTATGAAAGAAACGAGTGCGCTTGAAGAAGTAAGCTAAAAATAAAAGCCCCTATCAGGGTTCAACCTCGTTGATCCGATAGGGGCGTTTCTCACTAAAATAAAATGGTAAGATTTAGTACTTCGCTGGAGTGCCTGCTGGTGGAATTGAGTTTTTAATAAACTCACGAATGTCATCATTCGCATTTTTAAGATCTTCAGCACGTAAGTACATCATATGACCACTTCGGTAGCCTTTAAATGATAAACGATCTTTCATCTTTCCGCTTGGGTCAATTTGCCACATCGTATATTTTGCATCGAAATACTTCGTTGCTCCATCATAGTAACCCGATTGAGTTAGTACATGTAGATATGGGTTTTGAGCCATTGCTTGGCGAAGGTTTTCACCCGTGTTGTTATTACTTCTATCCCATGGATGAACTGGCCCAAACATATTGTACTTGATGTCGGTGTTCCAATTCAGCTCATTCTGGAAATAGTAGTTGATAGCAGGAGTAAAAGAATGCAACCATGAAGTTAACTCAGAGTTGAAATCGGGGCTGTCACCACCATCCGTACGATCAATACCTTTATAGCGCGAATCTAGTCGACCTACAGTATAGCCTTCTTCACGTAGTAGTTCTTTCCAATAGAATGAGGTTGGAACATCTAAGTTGTACTGCAAAATTGCTTTTTTAGAGATCCCAGATAGACGAGCCATCTCAGTAGCTGCTTGGTCTCTTTCGCTATCACTTACAAAACCACCTTTTGCGATAATAGGCATTAATGTTTCCAGAGAATATTTTTCTGAAATTTCGAGTACTTCATCTAAATCTTTCGATTGTAAGTCGCTTGGTAGCTTGTTGTGATACCATGCCGCAGCCGTGAAATATGGAACTCTTAGAGCAGCTCCTAATGGACCTTCACGTCTTCCTGCACCAGAATGAATCCCTAACTCTGTAGGTGATACAAGGATCACACCGTTTAAGTACATCCATTGGCTGTTTTGAAGCGAATTAGCTAAGCCAGAAACTCTTGTAGTACCATAGCTTTCACCAATTAAGTATTTCGGTGATCTCCATCTATTTACTCTATGAACAAATGCATTAATCCATTTTGATAAGTATGCAATATCTTGATTTACACCAAAGAACTGTCGACGATCTGCTTCTGGGTCAAGAATTCTTGAATAGCCAGTATTTACTGGGTTCACAAAAACGATATCAGCTACATCTAGAATTGAGTGTGGATTGTCTTTTACACCATATGGTTGAATAGGATATCCTTCATCATCAATTTTTAAAATCTTAGGTCCGGTATAGGCAAGGTGCATCCAAACAGATGCAGATCCTGGTCCACCATTGAATGATATAACTAAAGGACGCATGGTGTCGTCTTTAATATCAGTGCGCTTATAATAAGTGTAGAATAAAGCAGCTATAGGATTACCATTGTCATCCCAAACTGGTTGTGTGCCGGTAGTAGCAGAGTAAGGAATTTTCTTTCCTTTAATAGACACTTCGTGATTGGTAACCACGGTAGAATCTGCTGGTAATGTAACTTGCTGAGCAATGCCTGATACACTGAATATCAACATCAGCAAAAAACTAATCGATAGAAGTTTCTTCATAGTATGTTTTGTTTTCAATTGGTGATTTAAAATAATGCTGGAGTTTTAAGAATGAAGTAAAAATATATAAACCTCATTCATTGCTCAAATTGCTTTAAGTAGTTGAGCTATTTGAATTTATTGACGCTCAACATTTGTGCGATTTACAAATCGGAGCGGTAATTCAAAGGGGCGGTCAGCAGATATGGGTGGGAGTTGAGGAAGAGGTTCACGTATAGGCTTTATTGGGCGAAGTTCTGGGGTCCAAATGAAGCCCGCTAACTTACGTTCACTTAACTCTGTGTATTCTGGTAAGAATAATCCTTGGTTCTGTCCCATCCATGCACGCACTAACTCCCCTTTATCAAAATAGAGTATGGTTTTTGGAGAGCTACTTTCAACGGCACCATCGGGTTCATTGGCGTCGTTTTTGGTATGATATAAAAGCTCGCTATTTGGATAGATATCAATTTTTGAAATATCACCATCAGTAAAGTAGGCGCTTAATGTATCGCCTTTGATTTGATTCAATCTTCCAGTAACGGTGTCTTCTTGAACTGCAAATGGGGAAGGGTAAGAGGTGAGGTTCTCGACATTGTTATCCTTTAATTGAACAGAGATAAATGGCCCAGATAATTGAATGTTTTTATGCCAAGCTTTGGGATCCCCATAAAGTCGAAAGAGTTCAGTAGTAGAATTATACTTTAGAGTATCTGAAAGGGAGGAAAATTTGGAACTCCACACTCGCACATTACCCATAGCATCAATAAAGCTGGTAGTGTCTTGTTTAGTGAGCTCAATTTCATCACCGAAAATATGAGTTGTATCAGCCTCAGTTGTGGTAGAATCGGTTACTATTCTTCGTAAGTATGCATCATCACTTAAATATCGTCTGCCGGTAGAATCAGCCTCTAAATAGTGCCCCGTTAGCAAAGCATTATTTGTACTGTCGATTACAATAAGATTATCAAATAGGCGAAGAAATTTTGTCTCACGATTGATGAATAAACTATCCCCTTCAACATATTGTGCAGAATCGGCGAGTTGGACATTACCTCGAAACTCAGCACTATCACTATTTTGGTAGTATATCCCTGAATCAGCAACTAAAATGCCGTCGGTATCTTCGAGTCTAATCTCATCTAAAAAGTGACCTACTTTAGTGGCAAAATTATAATCTACGCTCTTCCCAAAAAGCAGCGTACTATCTTGTTCAATAATAACCCTGCCGCGAAGTTTACTGAGTTCAAGGATGTTGTAATAGATTAAAGTGTCAGCCCAAATACGCTCAGTGGGTGTGTCAATTTGGATATTCCCAAATGCATGCACTTCATCTTTATCCAAGAATTGCCATGCACTATCACTCATAAACCGGAAATCACCTGAGCTTAAAACAGCATCATATAATTTTCGTACTCGTTCACCATCCACGGTAGTGTTGTTTACTATTTCGGCTTTTTCGATAGTAACTTTTGTTTGCCCAAAAGAAGGAGCCGATAACATAAAGCACCATAAAATGATAAAGAGCGCTATGGAAGGCTTAATTCTAATCAATTGAATTGGGTTTTACCTGTTACTTTTTTCAAAGTATACTCAGTTAAAGTGGTGGTACCTTCAAAACCTGTGGCTGCTATACTATCGGTTTCTGTGATAATTAACACATAGCCAGGAGTGGTAACTTTATCCCCATTTCGGTTCCAGAGCAGGTGGTCTGCAAATAGCTGTTTTCCATTTCTAGAAAAGACTTTAACATTTTCGAATAGTTCAAATTCGGCTTCTTTTGGTATATAAAGAGCACTATCTGCGAATACTTCTGTACTTAAAGTGTCGGCTTCAAATACTTGAATTTGTACGGGTCCACTTAATTGAGTGCGTTTTTCATCATCATAACGAATGGTAACAGCTTTAGAACTTTTTAGTGATAGTTTCCTAAAGCCATCCTCCATGATTTCCATATTTAGATTCCATGTGGTTGAGCTTGTGACTAATGAATCGGATAGTGCTTCTTGAATACGTTCGTTGTCGTATTCGCTTAACTCATTACATGAACATAGTATGAGTATGAAAAAAACAAAGTGTAAGGGATATGACTTAAGAGGTCCCAAAGTATCGGTCTCCTGCGTCACCTAATCCAGGAATAATGTACGCCTGATCATTTAGTTTCTCATCAATAGCAGCGGTAATAATGGGTACATCAGGATGATCATTTTGCATCCTTTCTACACCTTCAGGTGCAGCTATTAGAGATACGAAACGAATATTTTCAGCTCCAGATTCTTTCAAAAAATTAATAGCATGGCTAGCACTACCGCCAGTAGCTAACATAGGGTCTACCACTAAATTGTATCCTTTTTTAATACCGCTAGGAAGATTGTCGTAGTAGTTTACAGGTTCGTGAGTGGTTTCATCACGGTAAACACCAACATGCCCAACTTTGGCTTCAGGAATAAAATCAATGATGCCATCTACTAAGGAAAGTCCCGCTCGGAGAATAGGAACAACTATAACCTCAGAGGCTGTTTGGTAGCCTTTGGTTGATTGAATAGGGGTCTCAACCGTTGTTTCCTTTAAAGGAAGCTCACTTAAGGCATGGTAAGCTAAGATGTTACCGATGTGAGCCATTGCACGTCTAAAAGAAGCCGTATTGGTAGTTTTATCCCTTAATACTGTTAAATATAAATGTACTATAGGGTGATCAACTACCAATACGTTCTTCATAATCTTTTACTCTGCTTTGTAATTCTTCATTTTTTCGAAATACGTTTTTGTAGCCATTGCAACTGTACCAGATAGTGCAAATAGTGCAATGATATTAGGGAATGTCATTAATCCCAGTGCAATATCACCAATGGCCCAAACGGTCTCAAGTGTAAGAACAGCACCAATAAAATGCATCACTAAATAAACGAATTTGTAGTAAAGTATCGACTTATCACCAGCTAAATATTGAATAGAACGGTCACCATAGTAACTCCAACTAATAGCCGTTGAAATACCGAATAAAATCACACAGATAGTTACGATAAATCGGCCACCAGCGAATGGCAATCCTTTCTCAAAAGCGAGAGCAGTTAATGGCGCTCCATTCTCAATAATAGAAGAATATAGCTCAGCTACAGGTTCGCCTTGAGCATTTTTAGCCACATAGGTTTGGCCTTCTAATTGAATTGAACCAGTAAAGGTTTCAGTTCTTGCATCGTTAGCATAGAATGTGCCTGTAGGATGGTCATTTCTGATTACTTGACCATTTGTTGGCTCACCATCTACAATTAGTAGGGAGTTGCCGTTTTCAATTTCGTAGGTGTTTTCTGTACTAGAAGGGAGGAAGGTCATATCATGCTTTTGCTCCCAAACACCGGTTGATACAATCACTAAACCAGTCATTGTACAAACTACGAGTGTATCAATAAATGGCTCTAATAATGCCACAACACCTTCACGTACAGGTTCTTTAGTTTTCGCTGCACCGTGAGCAATAGGCGCTGAACCTTGTCCAGCTTCGTTAGAGAATAAACCTCTTTTGATACCCCATACTAAAGTTGTTAAGAAAACACCCGATCCAACACCAAATAATCCTGCTTCAGGAGTGAATGCATACTTTAAGATCGTTCCAAATGCAGGCCCAACTTCGCTAGCATTAACTAATAGAATAATAAGTGCGCCTAATACATAGATGATGGCCATAACGGGCATTAAGCTCGCTGTTACTTTACCGATTCTCTTAATACCACCAATAATTACAACACCAACAATAGATGCTGTTACTAAACCAGTAATCCAACCTGGTACTAAGAAAGTACTTCTCATAGTATCAGCTACCGTGTTCGCTTGAACAGCATTACCTGTTAAGAACGAACAAATTACCGCCATAGCTGCGAAAAATACTGCCAACCATTTCCAGTTTTCACCAAGACCTTTCTCGATGTAATACATTGGTCCACCAGATACGGAACCATCATCGTTTACTTTTCTGTATTTAACAGCCAGTGTACACTCTGTATATTTAATGGCCATACCAAAAAATGCAGTTACCCACATCCAGAATAATGCACCCGGCCCACCATAGTGAATGGCAATGGCAACACCGGCAATATTACCAATTCCCACGGTTGCTGAGAGCGCGGTTGTTAAGGCTTGGAAGTGATTTACATCTCCGACTGCATCAGGATGATCAAACTTTCCCATTACGGAAAGTACACCATGACCAAATTTTCTTACTTGAATAAAGCCTAATCGTAAAGTTATAAAAATCCCGAAACTAAGTAGTACAACGACCATAAATGGAAAATTGGAAGGAGTACTCCATACCAGGTCGTTTAAAGTGTTAACAATGCTTTCAAATAATTCCATGCAATCGTAGTTGTTAAGTTATTAGCTAAAATTTGACCCATGAAAGTAAAAAAGATTTGGCAATAAATAAGACCAACATTTTTTCTTTAGCCAGATAATGAACTTTTTTACAAAGAAATGAACGATTTACGCTAAGCAATGTTTTTTGAGAAGCTTAATTATTAGTATTTTTAGCCCGAATAAAAGGAAACAGATATGACCAAAGCAGACATCGTAGATATTATATCATCATCAGTTGGATTAACGAAAGTTGAAACTGAGGCCGTTGTGAATGGTTTCATGGAAACTGTAATTGATGCAATGAAGAGAGGAGAGACTATTGAGCTACGCGGTTTCGGTAGTTTTAAAGTTGTGAAAAGAGCTCAGAGAGTAGCTAGAAACCCAAAAACAAACGAAGAAGTCATTGTACCAGAACAGTATGCTCCGGTACTTAAAATGTCTAAGGATTTTAAAGAAGCTGTAAACAATAGTATGTCAATTGAAAATTGATTTAGAAAAGCTTTGAAAAGTTCTTATTTTTGATGCTATTCGAAAAAAGAAACAACAATCAGTAACTTTCGGTGATAATTTATGCCAAGCGGTAAAAAAAGAAAGCGCGCTAAAATTGCAAAGCATAAGCGTAAAAAGCGCCTGAGAAAAAACAGGCATAAGAAGAAAAAATAGTTTTTCAGGCTTCGGTAGCATATCGAGGCCTTTTTTGTATCTGAGAGTTTTGCACTCTCAGATATGAATTTCTTACGCAGCTACAGACTTATCAAGGATATCGTTAGATAGGGTAATTACTTTGTTAGCTTTTACTAGTAAGTCTTGTAATCGACGCCCTACAAATTGATTTACCTCATTCAGACTTTTAGGTGAGGTTATTTGATATTGGAAATAGGAGATAAGGTTAATGGCAGATAAGTACTTCCCATTTTCATCGCCTTCAATTTCTACGTGCCAGCGAGTTATGATATCATCTTTAGCGAGTAAATTATTTACTTGCTTGCTGATATTCTCCATCCAAAGGCTGGCTCTCTCAACGCGGTAATTACCATGTAGATCGGGGAGAGTGGGTTGGCAGCTTTCATCATCAAACAACCATGTCATCTCAACATCTATTGAAGGTATAATCTCATTATCCTTGAGATGCTCAACTTTTAAAATTGGATGGGATTCCATCCCTTTTATTTGTTTAGCTAAACTATATTCTCTGAAGCTATCCCAATCAAAGTTGATAGCTAAAGATTTCATAAAAGAAGAAAAATTCGAAAGTTCAATTTCTAACTCTAATCCCGTAGCGTTTATCTTGTTATTTTCCCAAGTTCTAAATTTGTCGGTAAAGACGCCTCTCAGTTCTAAATTAGAATCAACCGTTTTAACGATTGAGTTAAATATTGGGTAGTGCATTGTTACCTCTCACAACAGTTTAATCTATATCCCATTGAATTATTACGAATTAAAATATTTAAAGGAGTTCATTAAATCCAATTTAACTGGGAAAAGACTTGTTCATGCAAATACTAGGTATAAGAATTTATTAGACTTATTCTTTGAAAATGATCATGAAGGGAAGAAGTTAGTGTTTAGTACAGCACCGGGTAATTTAGCGCTCTTTATAGATCGTTACGCGAATCCAAAGCGGTTAAATACCATTTCATTTTTTGAAGAAATTTATGGGGCTGTAGTTAGGGATATCTCTTTAGCTAACACGGATAGAATTTTAACTATTGAGTTTGAGGGTAGCGCAAAACTAGTTTTTAAGATTTTCAGTAATAATGCCAATGTATATTTGGTGAACGATCAAAAGCTGACAGATTCGTTTAAAGGAAATGACATTGATGAACTGGATGTGCCGGATAAGAAGTCTATTAATCTTTTTAAGAACATTCCTGAACAAGCCAATACTAAGCAAAAGATTACTTCACTTAATCCACTTATACCAAGGGCTCATTTAAACGAATTAATAGAGATCCATGATTTAGAAAGTAAATCAGATCAAGAACTAGTAGAAGTAATTAAAAACTTATCCCATAGTATCGATGAGAATCCAGTTTTTCGAAAAGTGAAGGGAGGCTCAACAACCTTGTTATCTGAGGATTGGTTATCCCTACCAACTGAGCGCACATTCGAGTCGATAAATGATTTAATAGCTTATCGGTATAAAAATTACTCTCACGATCAACGGCTGAAGCAACAGAAAGGCGAGTTATCTAAGCAACTTAAGCGTCAATCTAAAAGGTTAAAGTCTGGATTGAATAATTTAGATAAAGCAGATAAAGGCCTAGAGCGAGCAGATGAGTACGAAAAATATGGACATCTTTTGATGGCCAATGGTCATGTAAAGCCACAGGAAGAAAATAAGATCGAGGTACAAGATCTCTATAATGAGGGCGAGAAGGTTAGTATTCCGTTAGATGAGAAATTGAGTGTAATCCAAAATGCAGAGAAATATTATTCTAAAGCTAAAAACTCGCTTCAGTCCTATGAGGATGCTTTAAATCGTATCCCAATTCTTCAAGGAAAAAAAGAGTTAGTAGATACCTTGCTAAACGAACTACAAGAGATAGACGGGTTGCGAGAACTAGATAAGTGGAAAAAGACTAAAGCTGAGGATTTAAAGGAATTAAACATTGGGAATCATTCCAGTGGGAACGAAGATCAACTTCCTTTTCATACACTTGAAGTTGAAGGTTATGCGGTGTGGATTGGTAAGAATGCAAAGAGCAATGATGTGCTCGTTCAAAAAAGTCATAAAGAAGATATTTGGTTGCATGCTCGAGGAGTATCAGGTTCTCATGCTCTTATTAGAATGAATAATAACCAAGGTATGCCTCCAAAAGATGTACTTCTAAAGGTAGCTTCTTATGCCGCATTCAATTCCAAAGCTAAAGGAGCTGAGGTTGTACCTGTGATCATCACAAAAAAGAAGTATGTTCGAAAGCCTAAAGGTGCCCCAGCTGGTGCGGTACTTGTTGATAAAGAACAGGTTGAATTCGTAACTCCTGAAAAACCAAAAAATGAATGAACATAGATTGAAGAAGTTTGACGGTAATTTTTTTCTCTGCGGTTTTATGGGGGCTGGGAAAAGTACACTTGGAAGGGCGTTAGCACAGCGCTTAGGCGAACCATTTTTGGATCTAGATAAATACATAGAAGCCAAAGAGTATCTTACAATACCCCAAATATTTAACACCAAAGGGGAAGAGTATTTCCGAGAAGTAGAGCAAAAATGTGCTATGGAAGTGGCTAAAAGCTTCAAAGGAGTTGTTGCTTTGGGAGGCGGAACCTTGCAATCTCAGTTTATTATAGACCATCTAAAACTCCATGGATTACTCATCTATTTAGAACTTCCTTTAGAGGATATCTTAGATCGAATTAGTAAGAATAAAAATCGACCAATTTTGCTAAATGAAGCAGGAGAATTAAAGTCGAAGGAAATACTTAAAAATGAACTAAATACCTTATATTTGAGTCGTTTAGATAGCTACAACCAAGCTCAAATAAAGCTCAAGGTGAATGGCTATGATAGAACAGAAAGTTTAGCTGAAGCCCTGATTGAAAAAATTAAACAACATGTGTAATCAAATAACTCTGAATATTAATCATTCAGAGCAATATTCTATTCATACAGGATATGATCTTCGAGCCGAACTATTTGATTATTTAGGGGCGCAATTCACTACTCGAAAATCCATTTTAATTGTAGATGAAAACGTTAATAAGCTGCACGCTAATTACTTTGTAGACGCAGTAAACAAGCATTTTGATCAGGTTATCACATATGTAGTTCCTGAAGGGGAACATAGTAAGAGCTTAGAGCATTTTGAAAAAATACTCGACTTGGTTCTGGAATCTGGAGTTGATCGTAAAACCCCTGTATTAGCGGTAGGTGGTGGTGTTGTGGGAGATTTGGCGGGCTTTGTTGCCGCTTCTTGTTTGCGTGGACTTCCCCTCATTCATATACCAACTACCTTATTGGCTATGGTTGATAGCTCAATAGGAGGTAAAACTGGAATTAATCATACCGTGGGTAAAAACCTCATTGGTGCTTTCTATCAGCCTAAAGCTGTATTTGCTGATTTAAAATTTCTAGAAACCCTATCAGAGCAGCAATGGATTATTGGCTTAAGTGAAGTGATTAAGTATGCAATGATAAGGGATGCATCCTTGTTTGATTTACTCGATGAGACATCATTTAAGGTTTCAGCAACGGATTATAAAGGCTGGGAACAAATCATTCATAGAAGTGCTCATATAAAAGTTGATGTTGTAGCAGAAGATGTAAAGGAAGCCGGTATTCGAGAGTTTTTAAATTTTGGGCACACATTTGCTCATGTTATAGAGCGGGTAGGTAACTACAAACAGTATTCGCATGGTGAAGCTGTGTTTATGGGAATGTGGGCTGCGGTTTATGTTTCACAAAAATTAGGCCACCCCATCAATCACTCAAATTTATCTACTTTCCGACCGTTGTATACATCAAAGTTACAGGTATCAAATACACCAAGTGAGCTTACGGCTTTAATGCTGCATGATAAAAAAGTAAGTGATGGGGTAGTAAAACTTGTATTGGTGAGTGAGCTTGAAAAGCCTTTTACAAAATTATTTAAGGACACTAAGCTTATTGATGAAGCTTGGGCATACACTTTAGAGGAATTCAATTAGTGCCAGTTATTCGTTGGTTACATAAAACTTGGAATGTATTTTGGGCCACTATAATGGGGGTAGCCCTTTCTATACTCATTTTTAGTGGAATAATTTTAGGTTTAGTTCAACTCGACAGTGTTAAAACGTATATAGCCTCTAGAATTGAAACCAATTTTAGTGAACGTTATAACGGGGTGTTTACTATTGGTGCCTTAGACGGAACCATTCCATTTACATTTCAGCTACGTGATGTAAACCTTTATGCAGATTCATCCAGTGTAGTTTCCGTTTTCCACAGCGATAGCCTTTCGGCTAATTTAGATATCCTAGCATTACTGCAACAACGCTTTGTTGTTACTGGTTTAAATATTAATGCCCCTTCCATTATTATCGATAATCAATCTAATAATTCCCTTTTATACGCTATAAAAAAGAAGGACCATTTACCTGTTGATATAGATTCTACTGAAATAAGTAATCCATTCTTCGAAATTTTAGCACCTCGAGCAACGATTACTAATGGGAGTATATTAATTAGAAATGCATTTCAGGATAGTGTTGCATTTACAAATTCAGATAGCCTTCATTTTCGAGATCTTGATTTGGCTATGTTTTTTGAATACCGCAAAGATCAACGTTTTTTAGATATTGAAAACCTTTCTTTTATCGCGGATGAGTTAGCAATTGAACGCGCTCGGATTGTTGGACAAGTGTATAGCGATGATGAGTTCCTAGAATTCAATTCATTCAACATAAATACCAGTGATTCTTATCTAAAGTTTAGTGGTCGAATCCAAGGCATCGATATTTATCAACCTAACTTGATAGATCAATTTAAAGATGCTAACTACGAAATTGATATGGATGAGTTCATCTTAGCTGAAGATCGAATTCGTCAATTCCAACCTAATATTACCACGCTTGATGAACCTCTCCTCATGGCTTTAGATGTTGAAGGAACGCTAAAGAAGCTTGATGTGAATAATGCTACGGTTCAGTATGGAAATTCTGGATTTAACATGGAAGGGGAACTAGCAAGCCTTCTCAATAAAGAGACATTTAATTACTCGGTAGTATTAACGGAAGCCGTTTTAAATCAAAATGACTTTCAAACATTGTTGCCCAATGCATCTGAAGTTCAACTTCGAACAATCTCGAATTTAACACTTGATGCTCGTGTAACTGGGGATCTCAACAAACTGGATGGTGAGGTATCGGCTAAAAGTGATAGGGGACAATTTTCGGCTCTAGGTTCACTGGGATTGAAAAATAGTAAGGACCTCAATATTTCATTTTCTGTAGATTCCTTAGATCTGGGCGGATTATTTGTTGATGAGATTTATAAAACTAGTATTACAGCTTCAGGTGATTTAGCTACTTCCAATTACCAAGCTCTAGAGTCGTATGAAAAATTTCAATTCAAGGCTGTAAATAGCACGATCAATTCATTTAGAGTGGATAGTTTACTGATTGAAACTGAATTCGAAGATCGTGTAATAACCCCAAATTTTACTCTATTTGCACAACGGGGCAATTTGGATGGTACGGGTGTTATTGATTTTACGAATGAAGAACGTGAGTTAAAATTAGTGGGGGCTGGCTCTGATTTAGATTTTAAGTATCTCACGCAATCAGAACTAATGGCGAATACGGTTGCGGATGTAGAATATGATATTGACTTAAGAGGACGCTCAATCGACGATGTGACTGGTAGACTGAGTGTAAACATTCCATTTGCAATAGCTGGTGAAGATACCCTTGAGCCTCACTTGATTTACGCTGATGTGGCAAATTTAGGACCTGATAATCGATCATTGAGAATCACAACTACGGCCTTAGATTTTAGTGTTGAAGGCGACTACCGCCTCTCAGAGATGATCCCATTAGCCAAACACTGGGGTGGATACTTTGCGGAACGTATAGAGGAAGAACTATTTGCCGATGAAATTGATGCTTCTTCATTAAATCCACAGGAATTTGGGAATCATAACTTCAATATGACCGCTTCATTGAAGGATTTAGATTTATTGAAATCCTACTATCCTGATTTCCCTGAATTGATTTCTTCACTGAGAATTAACTCGAATATCACGGTGGATCCGAATCGCCTTCTATTCAATGCAGATTTGATTGATCCAGCTTTTAGGATGCAAGATTACAAAGCGGATAGTATTCGAACACAAGTTACAGGTACATTCAGGTATAACGAGTCGTTAAAAGACTTTTCAAACGTGCTGCTTCAGTCTGAAATCGCATTATTCGAAACTCCATACTTCATCAATAAAGGGTTTCAGTTGAATGCTACGCTAAATAGAGATTCGCTTCATTTTTCTAATTCCATTCAAACAATAGGTGAAGATGCTCGCTTGAGTTTAGAAGCCGTTGGTTCATTAAATGATTCCACCATTTCGGTACAGATCCCACAGTTTGATCTCGGAACAAGTACATATGCATGGAGGAATGAAGGGATACCATCTCTTGAATTTACGCGCGATCAAAAGCTGATTTTCAAAGATTTTACTTTCGAAAACCAAGAAGAGCTATTCAGTATAGATGGCGCTTTTAGTAATACAATTGAAGATTCGGTTAACTATTACTTTCAAGGTATCAAGCTCAATCGTATCTCTGATATTGTAAATGGCAGAATTGATTTTGGCGGAAATCTGGATGGCATTTTTACCACTCGAACACTTACTAGAATACCTACTATTGAGGGTAATATTGATCTTCAGGCATTCGAAATTGATGGTAATATTGTAGGTGACCTAGAGATTAGCAGTCGGTTTAACCAAGAATTAAATCGATTTGATACGGAGTTTCAGGTACTTACAGATTCAACCATATACCCCAGTTATTTCGAGCGGAATGATAGACAAGGACAGAACCTCAAATTTGATGGCTATGTACTTGCGCCCGTTCAAGGACAATTCCCGGAAGCTGATTCACTCTTTTATTTCGACCTAGATTTCAATACGGTTGATCTCTGGGTAATCCCGTTTTTAGCGCCTAAAGTGTTTACAGAGATGGCTGGTGTTGCCTCAGGAAATGGAGCCATTTGGGGGAACCTCGATACATATGACTTTAAGGTGGATTACGAAATTGGTCAAAATGACGCCGTTTATATTAAACCACGCTTCCTAGATACTTATTATTATGCACAAGGTCCCGTGACCTTTTCTAAGACCGATGGGCTAACATTTAAAGATATCTATCTCATAGACCCATCGGGTGGTACAGCAACCCTAGAAGGCTATTATAATTTTAACGGCTTTCAACCCATCCATAATATGGATATCTCCATTCGTACGGATGAATTCCAGTTCTTGAATAACGACTTTGATCCAACGGCTCCTTTCTTTGGAACGGCTTATGGAACGGGAGTTGTAAGGATATCTGGAACCAATGCGAATCCTGTACTTACAACACCGGAACCGATGAGAATATCAGATTTCTCTCAAGTTGAGTTACCGCTATTAGAAGAAACTGAGTTCAACGAAGACAATAAGTTCATTCGCTTTGTAAACTCCTTCGAGAATATTGGCAGAGAGTTAGAAGAAGGTGAGGGCACGAATACTGATTTAGATAGAGATTTAGGTGATTTAACCTTTGCAGAACGATTTACATTAGACCTTCAGTTTGTGGCAAATAACCCAATGAAGGTGCGACTCATATTTGATGAAGTAACCGGAGATATTATTACCGCTGATGGAACAGGGAGAATTAGAATCCGACTGGAAGATCAAGACCTTAGTATTTTTGGTAGGTTTGATATAAGTGGAGGTAACTATCAATTTGTGAGTGGAGATATCTTTACTCGTCGGTTTGTACTTGAACCAGGCGGAAGTATTGTGTGGGAGGGGGAACCCAATGAAGCTCGTATTAATATAAATGCGGTGTACTCGGCTCGACCAAATATTCGAACACTGACTACAGCACGTGCCGATTTAGACTTGAATGATCCGAAAAGTATTCAAAGAACCCCTGTAGACTTAGTACTTTCCATTAGTGGATCGCTTTCAAGCATTGAGAATAATTTCTATTTCCGCCTACCTAACAACTTTGAATCAAGGCAAAACAGCACGCTTGCAACTCAAATTGCAGCTTTAAATAGAAATGAAGATGAGAAACTGCTTCAAGCAACAAGTTTCCTATTAATGGGTGATTTTATCCCAGCCACCTCTGTAAACGGAGCATCTTCATTAACCGAAAATTTTTCAAGTAGTGGAGCAGTATTAAATCCGCTACTTTCAAACCAAGTAATAAGTCCACTTTTATCAAATCAAATTAACTCACTTTTAAGAAGTGATATTAGTAGTTTCGATATCGACTTCAACCTTAATACATATAACCAAGTTGATCTTGGCTTAGCATTAAGGTTATATAACGACCGTATTATATTACGACGAGACGGTCAAATCACAGGTGCACAATCAACCATTGGTGATATTGGTGCTACCTATCAAATCAATCGAACATTTTCTGTAACGGCATTTCACAGGCAAGATCCTACCTTTAGTAATATTTCTAATGGTCAGGATTCTCAACAAGCTCAAGACATTAATGGAGTTGGAGTTGAGGCAGAGTTTAGTTTTAATACATGGGAAAGTTTTTTTAATAGACTAGCTAGCCCATTCAGAAAACTGTTCGGGAGAAAAGAGAGCAAAGAAGAACAAAACAATCAGGATGATAATCCTACCTAAAAAAAGGAATGAATGAGTAGAAACTCGAGATTAAGCAGTTTAGAAGAAATTGTATTAGACCTAGTAAAGAATAGCCCCGAGAAAAAGTTATCTAGAGATGTTATAGCGCATGCTTTAGCTATAACCAGTAAAAAAGAGCATAAGCGGTTAGATAAAACCATAAATGTGCTCATCAGTAAACAACTGATTTTAAGAAATGGAGATTCTGTTAAACTAAGAACAGGCAAGAAATCTAAAGCGAAAGATTTAGATCTAATTGAAGGACGGATTGAAATTACTCAGCGTGGCACGGGCTATGTAATTGTAGATGGGATGGATGAAGATATCATGATTCCATCAAACGACACCGATTTAGCACTCCCTGGTGATATAGTTAAAGTAAAGGTAAAAGGGAACCGTAGAAGTGGCCAGCCTAAAGGTAAAGTCATGGAGATTAAATCTCGTGGCAAAGAATTCTATGTTGGAACGTTTAAGAAAACCGGCCAAAAAACCTTTTTAATTGAACCGGATCAGAAGTCGGCACATATCGATTTTTATGTGCTAGAAGACAGCATTAACGGCGCTAAAACGGATGATAAAGTGCTGTTTAAGTTGAAGAAGTGGGTGCATCAACGAGCGTTACCAGAAGCGGAAATTGTTTCCATTTTAGGTAAATCAGGCACAAACGATGCGAACATCCTTTCTATTCTTGCCGAGAATGATTTAAGATCAGATTTCGACCCTTCAGTGGAGAAATTTGCAGATCAAATACCGGTAGATATCCCTGAAGAGGAATTCAAGCGAAGAAGGGACCTTCGAAATGAGAATGTATTTACTATCGACCCTGCCGATGCTAAAGATTTTGATGATGCACTCAGTATAGAAATACTCGACAATGGCAATTACTACTTAGGGGTGCATATTGCCGATGTAAGCCATTACGTTCGTCCTGATACCATATTGGATAAAGAGGCGTACTCTCGCGGTACAAGCGTGTATTTAGTAGATCGAGTGATTCCAATGTTACCTGAAATACTCAGTAATGGAGTTTGTAGCCTGAGGCCAAACGAAGATAAGCTTACTTATAGCTGTTTCATGGAAATAGACAAAAATGGAAAGCTTGTAGATTATTCGGTAGAAGAAACAGCCATTCACTCTAAGCAACGATTTACATACGAGCAAGCTCAAGAAGTGATAGATGGGGCCAACCATCCTTTCAAAAAAGAGATTAAAATGGCCGAATCTCTTGCTCGCACTTTACTCAAAAAACGCTTTGAAGAAGGAGCTATTGATTTTGAGTCGCCGGAACCGAAATTCGTTTTGGATGAAAAAGGAAAGCCCATTGATGTAATCATCAAAAAGAGAATATTTGCTCATCGCCTAATTGAAGAGTGTATGTTAATGGCGAATAAAACAGTAGCTCTGCATGTAGAAAACTTGAGGAAAGAATCAGGTAAGCGTAAGTCGAAAGATCTGTTTCCTTTCTTTTATCGTATTCATGACAAACCAGATACGGAAAAATTAGCAGGCATTGCTGGACAAGTAGCGCCTCTTGGAATCAAATTTGAAGTGAGAGATAAAATAACTCCAAAGTACATTAATAATCTTCTGCAGAAAGTTAAAGAGACTCCTGTAGAGATGATTGTAAACGGACTGATGCTGCGTGCGATGGCCAAAGCAGAATATTCTCCAGCAAATATTGGTCACTTTGGTTTAGGATTTCCACATTACGCACACTTTACCAGCCCAATTCGCCGTTACCCTGATGTTATTGTGCATAGACTCTTAAAAGAGTACAACGCAGGTACAAAAGGATATAATTTCGATACCTTAATTAAGCATGGTGAACATTGTAGCGAACGCGAACGTGTAGCCGTTGATGCAGAAAGAGATTCTATAAAATTAAAACAAGTGGAATTTTTAAGCTCAAAAATTGGTCAAGTATTTGATGGGGTTATAAGTGGTGTTACCGAAAGGGGCATTTTCGTAAACCTTAAAGATGTGTACTGTGAAGGTATGCTTCGTGTGTCTGACCTGAAGGGCGATTATTATATATTTAATCCTCAGCTACATGCTTTAGTGGGTAAATCATCAGGTAAAGCATACAAGCTAGGTGATGATATAAAAGTGAGAGTGGATAGTACCAATCTCCAAAAAAGACAGATTGATTTTACTTTAGCTAAATAAACAGATGTTGTTATGAAAGTACGTTTCTTATTTACACTACTAGCTAGCTTTTTGATGCTGAGTTCGGCTTCAGCTCAGTATTTCCCGTTTGGTAAAAATAGAGTTCAATACGACGATTTCGAGTGGCGTTACATTCAATCGAAGCACTTTGATATCTACTACTATAACGAAAAGAACTACGAGCTAGCTGAATTCACTGCCTTAAGTGTTGAAAGTGCGTACAAACAAGTTCAGAAAGATTTTAATCATGAAATTTCAGATCGAATTTCAGTGATTATTTATGATTCTCATAACGACTTCTCGCAAACAAATGTAGTTAACCTTCCTAACAGTGCCGAGGGGATAGGTGGGGTAACGGATAAGTACAAAAACAGAATTACCCTGCCGTTTGACGGTGATTACAACGATTTCCGTAGAACGATTCACCACGAGCTTGTACATGCCATATTCAACGATATGTTTTATGGTGGCAGTGTTCAGTCCATCATACAAAATAACATCAATCTTGTATTTCCACTTTGGTTTGAAGAAGGATTAGCAGAGTACAGTGCATTAGGTTGGGATAGTAATACTGACATGTACATTCGTGACGCGGTAATTAATAATTATCTACCGCCAATTCAGTATCTAAGTGGATACTATTCTTATAGAGGTGGCCAATCGCTTTGGAATTACATTGCCGAAGAATATGGGCGTGAAAAAATCGCTGAAATTCTTCAACGTATTCGAAATAGTAGAAGTGTGGAGTACGGAATGACTGCTGCACTGGGGATGAATATCGAAGAACTTTCTGAAAAATGGACCGAAGCTTTAAAGAAACGGTATTATCCAGAAGTGGCAGAAAGAGAACGTTCTGAGTCTGTTGGTTCACTTTTAACAGAACGTGGAAAATTCGGTACCTACAATACTTCTCCAGCTATTTCACCACAAGGGGATAAAATTGCATTCATTACCAATAGCCGTGGATATTTTGATGTGGTAGTGATAAGCGCCATCAATGGTCAAAAGCTTAAAACGGTGATTCGAGGAGAGGATAACCCAAACTTTGAAGAGCTTAATATTCTAAACCCGAACCTAACTTGGTCGCCGGATGGAACTAAGTTAGCTATGTCTACAAAAACAAAAGGTAGAGATGACTTAGCGATTATTGACTATGCAACAAGTAAGGTGAGTAAACTTAAGTTTCCAAGCATTGATGCTATCGGCTCAGTTGCGTGGGCACCTGATAACTCAAAAATTGCTTTTGATGCGAACATAGGCCCATACCAAGATATTTTTATATACGACTTCAACGAGAAGAGCTTAACAAATGTAACTAAAGACTTTTTCTCAGATCGTGAGCCTGCATGGTCAGCCGATTCCAAATCTGTTTACTTTATATCTGATAGAGGAGATAAAACTGAGTTATCAACTTATGCGCTTCAGCACAACTTATTCTCGGGAGATGGCTTCTATCAAACCGATATCTATATGGTAGATTTGGGAGCAACCGTTGCCGAACGAATTACGGAAACTCCTATATGGAGTGAAATGCAGCCCGTTACATCCTATAGAGGAGATTTATATTACATCTCTGATGAAAATGGAATTCAGAATGTGTATAAGATGGATTTAGCAAGTCGTACATCATCGCCTATCACGGATTTACAATCAGGTATCTCTCAAATATCAGTTAGTGCTGATGGAAGCCGAATTGCGTTTAATGCCATTAATGAAGGGTATCTAGATATTTTCTTATTGAAATCGCCGGAGGCTAAGATTAAATCTGAACCTCTAACAAAGAACTACTGGGCACAGCGTAGAGCTACGGAGTCGAAAGAGGAGCGAGTACCTGCCATTGCCTATGCACGTGAGATGTTTGATACTGGTGTTATGGCCGTGGATAAAGCGGAAGAAAAGGTAACCATTGAAGAACCTGAAGTAGAGCAAACCAACGATAATATCGACTTTAGAAATTACGTGTTCGCAGATGATGTGGTTCAAGACACAACCCTTTACCTCAAAGATGTAGAAAGCTTTAGCGTTGAAGATAATATCACAGATGATGGTAGATACATACCTCAAGAGTACAGACTCAAATTTGGAGTTGATATAGCCTATAGCCCAACTTTTGTGGCATCAACTTATGGATCTTTTGCACTTACTCAATTTATAATCAGTGATCTTTTAGGAGATCATCAGATATCGATTGGTACCAACTTTGTATTCGATTTAAAGGATAGTGATTACAGTTTCCAATACGGTAACTTTAAAAATAGAACCAATTACTTCTTTAGTTACTTCCATACTTCAAGAAAGTACCAAAGTTATTTCGGAGAGCTTATCAGATATAGAACATATGGAGTAAGTTCATCTATTCAATATCCATTTGATAAATTCCGCAGACTCGATTTCAATTTATCATTTTTGAATATCGACTTAAACTACAATAGTGTATTCAATGTTATTGATGATACTGGGAATTCATTTCAAACATCTGACCCAAGTGAAACGAGTAGGTTCTTATATCCTGAAGTGGTGTTCACTTCTGATAAAACATTACCAGGTTTCTTAACTTCACGAGCTGGTTCTAGATTCTCTGTTGGCTTAAGTGGTAGTCCATCATTTTATAGCGGTGCACCAGAGTTTGTTTCCGTTTTAGGCGACTTCCGTAAGTACTTTGACCTTGGACTAAACACAAGTATTGCGTTAAGATTTTCAGGGGGTGCTTCAATAGGAAAAGATGCACAGAATTACTTCTTAGGAGGTAAACTAGGGTGGATCAATCAAAAGTGGAGCGATACCGGATTACCTGTTGATAGAATCACAGATAACTTTTTCTCAGTGCCTGCATTACCACTTCGTGGATACGAGTACAATGCCATTAATGGGGAAAACTTTTCTTTAATCAATGCTGAATTTAGATTCCCATTATTTGCTGCAATTATACCAGGAGCGATTCCAATTTTACCGCTCTATAATATTACTGGCGTTGCCTTCTTGGATGTTGGAACGGCTTGGGGTTCTACCAATAACCTTGGGATTTATGTGAACCCAAGTACTAATTCTGAATTCGTAATCAATTCAAAATCTTTAGACTTTAAACCAGCAACTCAAGAAGTAGGATATATACCCATAGGGAATAATACCTTCCAAGAAGTGAATTATTTAGATGGTGATTTATTAATTGGCGCTGGATTTGGTTTCAGAAGTATCGTATTTGGATTGCCATTTGGCTACGATGTAGGTTGGGCTCATGATGGCAGTAGCTTTTACAGCGACCCCGTACATTACTTCTCGATTGGCATCGATTTCTAACGATTGGCTTCTACAGAACCAATCATAAGAATGCGATCGAAGTTCTTAACAGGATCTCGATAGTAAACTACTGTATGATAAATTTGAGGTCGAGCACTTAATCGATCATTTATAGGGAGTAAATAAGAATTTGTTCCCTTTTTTATTACACGAAAGTACTTGTAGCGATACGTACCTTGCTTTATCAAAGCAGAACCCTCCAAATATCTAGAGGATTGATTATAGCTTAATTTTAAGCGTTCGTCATAGGTCCAATTATTAAAGTCACCTAGCACAACGATCTCATCGGTAGAATTGAGTGCATCTGCTTCGAGCCTAAAAATGACTTCAGCATATCTAGCGTTACGAGCGTTAAGTGGGCCGATTGTTCTTGAGTGCATTTCAGAATTAACTCCACTAATGAAGTTTAGCTGATCGGGTTTTAAAATTACTCTAGCTGGATTAGCTTCGGGTATCCATTCATCAATCTGCGTTGCATTTATTGCGAAATTGCTCAAGTCTAATAACGCGAAATCATAGGATGCATCGAAGACCTTCTGCCGTGATAAATGAAAATTAATCTCACGATTATTGCCGATGTTTTTTATATCAGTTGAAGTGGCCAACCCAAGAAACCGACGTGGGATATAGGTAAAGGAGAGTTCGAACTGAGGAAATTCAATTTCTGATGGGTAGGTATAGCTATTAAAGATTTGATGCCCATGAGCTCCACCTTCAACACCATTGTAAACGGTTTCAATGTTAGATTGTAATTTCCCTTCTTGTTCGGTCACTAAAAAAGGAAGTGAAAACAGTAGTGTATTTGTGCTAAAATCGTACACTTCCAACATATAGTTTCCACTTACTAACAAGTCTAGTTCTTTAGCATTGAAGCTTTCTTTGTAGTGATAATACTTAGGATCGCTTAACGAATTAGAGGTTCCACCATTTATAATAAATTCGTTAAAACCATCCATTATCCACGCATCAGGTAGGTTGCTTGGAGTCCAATCTTTGTTGTAGTGTTTAAATTGAACTCTAAACTGTCCAGATACATCCGTCAATTCATCAAATTCTAAATGTAGTTGATCTGACGAACCCAAGTGTAGAATAGGCGGCGCGTCCGATTTATATGATGAACTAAAAGTAATACTCTGAATAGAAGAAGGTGGTAGTACTTGGGATTTTACACTCGCTAAGCGATTTGAAGCTTGTGGTACTACTTCGATGGTAGATAATTCAGCTGAACTCGAACACTGTATAAGAGTGAAACTCAGGCATAAAAGTAAGACCCATAAGTAAGAATGTCGGTTAGACATTTACTTCGCCTTGAAATACGAAATTCGCAGGTCCAATCAGCTTAACATCTTTATAGTTATTCTGTTCACCAACAAAATCGAAACAGATGTTTAACCTACCACCTTTAACTTTTACTTCGTAGTTAAATGAACCCGTTTTGTTACCATTTTTATAATGCGTTGCTACGGCCGAGGCGACAGCACCGGTGCCACAAGCTAGCGTTAAATTTTCAACGCCGCGTTCATATGTTTGAAGAGAAAGGCTTTGCGAAGAAGTAGGGCATATAAAATTAACATTAGTGCCTGGAGGGTTTAGGGCTTCAGCATGTCTAATATCAGACCCAACCTGAATTAGTTCTTGTTCTTCCTCTAAACGTTCTAAGGCTACAAAAGAAACCACATGTTCGGTGCCTGTATATACTTTTGTGAGAGGGAGCCCAAGTACGGTAATGTCTTCGGGGCTATTCACATCTGGAAAACTGAGGGATACCTGGTTTTTAGTTAGGTCTACAGAGGCTTTATATAGTCCATCATGTACATTAAAAGTATGATCGTTTTCAAAGCCATGAGTAGCGGCGTACAGGGCAATACATCGGCCACCATTGCCACACATGCCGGCATCGCTTCCATCAGCATTGCGATAGATCATGGTATAGTCAACATGTTCATTCTCTGCTTCTTCTAATACCAGCAGACCGTCTGCACCAACACCATATTTTCTATCACATATCTTTGGTGTGAATTCAATGATTTCTTTTAGCGTGAAGCCATAGGTACGATTGTCGATTATGACAAAATCGTTACCTGCTCCTTCCATTTTAAAAAATTTAATTCGTGACATTATTCAACAAATGCAGGTAAATGTTTCCATGATTCTTCGTCTGAAATAACAGGATCTTCTCCTCTCATTAAGGCCGAAAAGCGTAGTGCTAGAACAATGAATAAAAGCTTTGGTGATACATTCTGATAGATTTGAGGTCTACATTTATCAACTTCTTTAATCATCTCATCAAGTCTAGCATTTTCCAAAGTGTCTACAAATTTTACCACCGACTCTAATTGATCGATATTGGTAATCAATGTCTTATTCTTGGTTTCTTTGTAGATCATTAAGTCTCTGATATACATTTCCAACAAATTGGTGATAGCAATCAATCCTTCAATATTATTGGAGCTTTGCCAGTCTTGAGCTAGTTTCGTTAAAGCAATCGCATCGTGGCTAAATGCCCACCTTAGATATTGAACTACTTCAGCACGATTTTGTTTTAGGCGTTCTATGTCAAAAAACCTTGTTGCAGCATAATTACCATTGGCTACACGGGCTAAATACTTGGCATCATCTTCAGGAATGCCATCTACGTGAATAAGTCCTTGTTCTACCTCACTAGGCGTTAAAGTGCCAAGTGCAATATGCTGACATCTAGATGTTATAGTAGGAAGAAGGCTTTCGTAACTCTCTGTGGTAAGGATAAACATCAGGCGATCGCTTGGTTCCTCAAGAATTTTCAGAAATGCATTTGCCGTTTCCTTACGCATGGTTTCCACTTGCGTCATTATAATGACAATACGATTGCCTTCATTAGGTCTAAGCTTGGTAACAGGTCTAATTTCATCTCTAAAATAATCGATTGGGTAAAACGATTGTAGATTCTTAGAATTAGATGCATCGTTTAATGAAGGGCGTTGTGAGAAATTAATTATCTCATAAGGGTCGTTAGACAATAACTCTAGACGTTCACGCAATTCCTCAACCTTTGCAGAAGTAGGCTTAGGTATAAACACATGGATGTCGGGGTGGGTGAACCATGATGATTTCTTTGAAGTGGTATTAGGTCCCAAATCAGAAAGATTCGAAATACCGTTTATTACTTCAGCGAAAGCCAATGCAAAGGCTGTTTTCCCCACACCTGATGCTCCCGAAATTAAATATGCGTGGCTGATGCGATTCGATTCAAGCATTTTCTCAATTTGAGATTTTGCTCGCTGTTGTCCTATTAAGCGTTGATTACCAAATGAAACCTTCAATTATTCCTCCCAGATATATTCAAATAGTACAATTCCTGCGGATATGGTAACTCCAATAAACCCGATGAGTGCTGAAAAATCGTTGGTGAATCCATCTTCTAATCCATTTACAAAAGCAGATTTAGTGATACTAGTTAACAATAATATAAATGGAATAAACAGCGGGATGGTTAATACCGAAAATATAGCCCCTTTGCGATCGGCCTGAGATACAATAGCTGCAATGAGTGTTGACACCCCCGATAACCCAAGTGTTCCAAAAATAAGGATAACCCCAAATGCAGCCCACGAAACGATGGTGAGGTCTGCTAAGAAAATATAAATTAAAAAAGTGAGCAGATTTACAACCAAGCTAAATAGGATGTTGAAGAATAACTTACCGGCAAAAACACTCGATCCCTTTGCGTGAATTCGGAGCACATCATAGGTGTTTTTCTCGGTCTCAGAGATAAAGCTTCTACCTAGGGAGGACAATGCAGCAAACAAGACGATAATCCATACTAGTCCACTCTTGGGTGTAGGATTGAGTTCTTGAGCTTTCAAGGTAAACATCACCAATAAAAGAGCAGATACTACAAAAGCTAAAACCATATTAAACCCAAATCGGGTACGGAATTCTGTCTGTAGATCTTTTTTAAAAATTGTGATAGTGGTTTGGAGCCATTGCATGCTCAAGTTTAAGCAATTTGAAATGGTTTTGCTGTACTGCATTTAGGAAAGTGCCAATATTTTTAAACAGCAAGAATCCGTAAATAGCTCAAAATTGCTTTTGATAGATAGGGCAATGCATCCATATATTCCGACCCTATTTTTATAACTCCCAAATTACAGATCATATGAATTTATTCTCCCTCTTGGATACAAAATCAATACTGTCAGAACTAGAGGTAGAGAATAAAAATGATCTCATTTCAAAATTAGTGCAAACTCTTGCACACAAAGTAGATACTTCGTTTTTACCCGAAATTGAAGAAGCCGTTTTTGAAAGGGAGAGTGTGATGAGTACTGGAGTAGGGAAAGGGCTAGCAATTCCTCACGGTAAGTCAAAGAACATCGAAGAAAATTACGCGGCCTTCGCAGTACTAAAACAACCCCTCGAGTTTGATTCAATTGATGGACAACCCGTTAATATGGTGTTCCTGTTAGTTGGGCCAGATTCAAAAAACAGCCTACATATTAAATTGTTGAGTAGAATATCACGGTTAATGAACAGTAGCTCATTCCGAGATAAAATAGTATCGTGCACAAATTCTCAACAAATCTTAGACGCTTTTAAAGAAGAAGAAGAGAAATACTTTATATCCTAAGTGCTATGAATCTTAAACTATGTATTGCTTGTTTACTCACAATTTTTGCAACGGGGATAAACGGCTATACACAGGATATATCTAAAATAATTGATACTTCTAATCACCCAGAAGCTTTTTGGTCGTTAACGGTTTTAGATAAAGATGGAAATACGCTTGAAGCTATAAATGATAACAAACTCATTATTCCAGCTTCTAACCAAAAGCTATACACTCTTGCAGCTGTTTTAGATCGTTTAGGGCCAGACTATAAATATGCTACAAAAATTTATGGAGATGGTAGGCTTGAAAACGGTACTTGGAAAGGTAATCTCATTATAGCTGGAAGTGGTGACCCAAGTATCAGTGGGTTTCTGTATGATGAGGATCGTTACTATGTATTCAATGAGCTATATAACCAATTAAAAGACTTCGGTATTGAGCGCATTGAAGGGGAAGTATTAGCTAATGAGACCTACTTCGATGATCAGGTTTACCCCAAAGGATGGGACTGGTACGACCTTACATTTTACTATGGTGTTGAAGTAAGTGCACTGTCGTTTAATAATAATGCTGTTGATATAGAGGTATTTGCTGAAGGCAAGGTAGGAGATAAACCACGAGTTACACACTTCCCATCTACGTATCCAGTACAGCTTGCCAAAGGGCCTCTCGATCGTTTAGAGTCTCCAGGAATTACCATTGTGAATAATCAGACTATTGCAGAACGGAATACAAAGTACGATGAAGATTATAAGCGTAAACCTGGTACTAATGTTTTAAAGCTAGGAAGTATGCTTCCTCAGGGCTATTACGAAGACGAAGCTTTAGCCATAACAAACGCCGGCTTTTTCTTTGTAGAATCGTTCGAGCAATATTTAAATGAGCAGGGAATCAAAGTAAATCCAAGTGAAGAGCACCGTATTAAAGACTATACTCCATTCATAGAATTAGGAGACTTTGAAGTTCTCGCCACCCATTATTCAAAACCGTTAGCCGAGTTAGTTAAGTGGGCGAATAAAGAGAGTGATAATTTCTATGTAGAGATGATGCTGAAAACACTGGCCGCTGAGTTTCAAGAAATACCGGGCACTTTTGATAATGGAATTCAAGAAGTAAGAAACTTTTTAGCCGAGCAAGAGTTAGACACCACCTTAGTACTAATGAATGATGGGTCGGGACTGGCAATGGGTAATTATACAACTACGAGTAATATCTCTCGGTTACTTTCTCAAATGAAGGAACATGCTTCATTCACCGAATTCTACAATAGTTTCCCAATAGCTGGTATAGATGGAACTATTGCCCATCGCTTTAAAGGAACAGAACTTTATACTAATTTAAGAGCTAAGACTGGATATGTAGGGGGTGTTCGCACATTAAGTGGCTACTTCACTACAAAAACAGGAAATGAAATAATTTTTAGTTTAGCGACTAATCACTTTGTGGGTAAAGTGAGATATGTAGATGCGACTCACCAACAGATAATAGAAGCACTCTACGAGAAATATTGATTACCTTAAACTATGGCTGATACAAAAGCACACATACTGGTAACCGATGATGAAAAGGGGATAAGGAATACTCTAAAAGAAATTCTCGAATTCGAGGATTATGAAGTTTCTACAGCCGAAAGTGGAAGCGAAGCTCTTGAGATGATATCTAAAGAAGAGGTAGATTTAATGCTTCTAGATATCAAAATGAAGGGAATCGATGGCATCGAAACACTTCGACAAATACGTACTTCTGGATTTGAATTTCCAGTGATTATGATCTCAGGGCATGGCACCATTGATATCGCAGTAGAAGCCACAAAAATGGGAGCCTTCGATTTCCTTGAAAAACCACCTGATTTAAACCGTTTGCTTCTCACGGTAAGAAATGCTCTTTCACAGCAGGACCTCGCCAAAGAAGTAAAACAGATAAAAAAAAAACTACCCCAAATTCAGGAGATCATAGGGGAGAGTAAAGCAATTATTCGCATTAAGTCGATGATTGACAAAGTGGCTCCAACTCAATCTAGGGTTCTGATTACGGGTGAAAACGGTACAGGTAAAGAATTGGTAGCAAAATGGATTCATGAAAAGAGTCCACGTGCCAATGCTGTATTCGTTGAAGTAAACTGTGCGGCTATTCCTGCCGATTTACTTGAAAGTGAGTTGTTTGGTCATGAAAAAGGAGCCTTTACCGGGGCTAATGAGCAAAGAATTGGAAAGTTTGAGCAAGCGGATGGTGGAACGCTTTTTTTAGACGAAATTGGGGACATGAGCTTAGATGCTCAAGCTAAAGTATTGCGTGCATTACAAGAGAATAAAATTACACGAGTGGGTGGCAATGAGTCTATTAATGTGGATGTGCGCATCCTAGCTGCGACCAACAAAGATTTAGAGCAAGAAATTAAAAACGGCAACTTCCGAGAAGATTTATTCCATCGAATCAGTGTAATTCCCATAAAAGTACCGGCTTTAAATGAGCGGGCAGAGGATATTCCATTAATTGCTGAAGCTTGCCTAAAAAAGCTGAAGACAACAGATATTAGTTTTTCATCTGTAAAGTTTACTGAGTCGGGACTTAATGCTCTTAAAAAGCGATTATGGTCGGGAAATGTTCGAGAATTGTATAATGCTGTAGAGCGACTTGGAATATTGGCTACGGATGATCTAATAGATGAAGAAGCTGTAGAAAGTGTACTTAGTTCAAAAAAGATTGAAGACTCTGATTTAAGTAACTTGGCAGATAGTACCAGCAACTTTCAAGACTTTAAAGAAACCGCAGAACGAATCTTTCTGGTAAAACAACTAGAGAAGAATGATTGGAATATCTCCCAAACAGCTGATACGGTTGGACTTCAGCGAAGTCATATTTATAACAAAATGAAAAAATATAATATCGAGCGATAATATGAGCGCAGAGATCATTGATGGAAAAAAAGTAGCTGAATTAGTTCGAACAAGGGTTCGAGAAGATGTAGCTGAATGGGTTGGGAAAGGGAATAGAGCTCCCTTTTTAAAAGTGATACTTGTAGGGGATGATCCAGCATCGAGAGTATACATTGGTGCCAAAACGCGTGCCTGTGAAGATGTTGGAATCGAGACATCAACCGAGATTCTACAAGACACTATTTCTGCTAAAGAACTTAAAGATGTAATTCGAATGTACAATACTGATGACGCTGTTGATGGTATTCTCGTTCAACTCCCATTACCATCACATTTAAGTTCACATGATGTGATTGAAACCATCAATCATAAAAAAGATGTGGATGGTTTCCACCCTATGAATGTAGGTCGTCTTGCATTAGATCAGCCTTGTTTTAGAAGTTGTACTCCTGCTGGAGTAATGGAATTATTCAAATACTATAGTATTGCTGTGAAAGCGAAACATGCTGTAGTTGTAGGGGCTAGCAACATAGTGGGCTCACCAATGGCTACCATGCTATCTAGAGAAAATTCCTCAGGTAAAGCCACAACAACTATTTGCCATAAGTATACTCGCGATTTAACGCTCCATACTATAAATGCTGATATTTTAATAGTTGCCGCAGGACAACCTCATTTAATCAAAGCCGAAATGGTGAAAGAAGGGGCCGTTGTGATTGATGTGGGTATTAATAGAGTAGCCGACGAGACTAGTGAGAAAGGGTATAAGCTTATCGGTGACGTTGATTTCGAATCTGTGCGTAAAAAAGCGAGTTGGATTACTCCCGTACCTGGTGGTGTAGGCCCTATGACGGTTGCAATGCTCATGAAAAACACATTACTTGCCGCCAAACAGAGCATTTATCCAACCGATTAAAAATGATATTAATGAATAGGGGTTTTTAGCCCCTATTTTTTTATTCAAATAAGGGTGACACTATGTTGTCACTCTGTGTGTGTATCCTTGAGTAAATCAAAAAACAAAGGAGATTATCATGGCACTGCATGCATTAACAACCCCATCTATTACAAAGAATAAAAAATCTGATTTATTCATCGCTCCACTTTTGAATAGAATCAAGAAAGAGAGCAAACAAGAGTTTCAGGAGATGCAGCAAGCTTTTGAACTTCTGGGTTGGGGCGAATTACCAGACGAGCTTAAAATCGAAATCTACGACGATGTTAAGTTCATGGTTGAAGAGTTGAAAGGATATTTTTCGTCTTGTGATCCATACGTTCAAAACAGAAGAAATAGTGTGCACTACTGGGTTAGCTGCTATCAAGATAAGATCTGTAGTTTAGATACCGCTGTGAAAGCACTTAAAATTAAAAAGCTATAAAGCACTTAATTAGTGCTTTATAGATTCTGAGCTGTTAGAAATAGAAGTTTTATCTGCATAAACTTGTTCATCTTCAATCTGAATAGTGGGTGATTTTATGGATGATATCTTCGAAGATATACCTTCAACAAGTTTTTTAAGCTGAACTCTTTGCTTATTGAATTGTTGATTCAGGATTACTCTTGATATAGGGAATAAACCAACAGCCGTTGTAGCTATGGCAAAGAGTAAAGCAATTTTACCATAACCCATTGATTTGAATATCACTGCGGATGGGGCGAGAAGTGCCATAGATACACCCATGTAAATTAAAAACTTTAGACTATTCCATCCTGAAACATATTGAATTTCTGTACGACCATTAGAAGGGGTTAGAGTTAGGTGGCGATATCCGAAGTCGCCTCTGCGTTGTTCCCATTCATATGATTTTCCTGTCACAGTAATTTTGCCGATACCACCAGTTATTCGTCGAATTTCACGAACTAAATCGTCCCAGTTATCGGCACTTATTTCGCCATTAACGGAACTAATGTGTTGAACTTTAGTGGTGCCTTTTATCCAATCAAACTTAGAGTTGAATTCAGGATCATCAAAGGTTTTTAATGCTTCGAGTATAGCCGCTTTATCAATTCCAACTTCTTCACTGATGTGCATTAGTTCTTGTTCCGTCAATCCATCAGTAATGCCTTGTTGCTCTTGTTGAGATTGGATTTCAGATGCTCTCGTAAGAATCTTACTGATTTCCTTTTTGGAATATGTTCGAGTCATGCCCTAAATGTTAGTGTAGTTTTGCAACAACTACGGGTGGAAGAAAAAAAAGTTTATCGATTAAGCACTTCCATTGAGATATGCTTATCTTTGAAAAACTGCAAGCCAAACTTTTTAGTGTTAATGTATAAAATGAAGGATTCCTCTCCATTTGAACGCATCACCCGCCAAGGCCTTACCTATGATGACGTTCTCCTTGTGCCCAATTATTCTCAAGTTCTACCACGTGAAGTAGATATAAGTGTGCAACTCACTCCAACTCTAAAACTGAATATTCCTATCGTTAGTGCCGCTATGGATACGGTATCGGAATATAGGTTAGCCATTGCGCTAGCTAGAGAAGGGGGTATTGCAATGCTTCACAAGAATATGACAATCGAAGATCAAGCTGAGCAAGTTCGATTAGTTAAGCGTAGTGAAAGTGGGATGATTGTAGACCCTGTAACTTTAGATGAAGATAAAACAGTTAAAGATGCGCGTTCACTAATGCGTATGCACAAAATTGGTGGGATTCCAATTGTTGATGATGCCGGAATCTTAGTTGGTATCGTAACTAATCGTGACCTTCGTTTTGAGTCTGATATGACTAAGCGATTAGGTGATATCATGACCCATGAAAACCTAATCACTGCTAAAGAAGGAACTACACTTACTCAAGCAGAGCAGATACTTCAGCATTACAAAGTGGAAAAGCTTCCAATCGTTGATGCGAATAATAAGCTAGTTGGTTTAATTACCTTCAAAGACATCGAGAAGAAGATGAACTTCCCGAATGCTTGTAAAGATAAATTAGGGCGCTTATGTGTTGGAGCGGCTGTTGGTGTTACAGCTGACACTATGCAACGTGTTGAAGCTCTTGTAAATGCAGGCGTAGATATTATTACTGTAGATACCGCTCATGGCCACTCTGATGGTGTTTTGAAAACAGTATCTCAGATAAAGAAAACCTATCCAGATCTAAATGTTATTGGTGGAAACATCGCTACAAAAGATGCGGCAATTGCTTTATCTGAAGCGGGCGCTGACGTTGTTAAAGTAGGTGTGGGACCTGGGTCAATTTGTACTACTCGTGTAGTTACGGGTGTTGGGGTTCCTCAACTAAGTGCCGTTATGGAAGTAGCTGAATACTGCCAGGAAAATGGCATTGGACTTATTGCTGATGGTGGAATCAAGCAAACAGGGGATATCCCAAAAGCAATTGCTGGTGGAGCCGATGTAGTTATGATGGGTTCTATGTTTGCCGGTGTGGATGAAAGCCCAGGCGAGACTATCATCTATGAATCTAGAAAGTATAAGTCGTACCGAGGCATGGGAAGTATTGGAGCCATGAAAAAAGGCTCTAAAGATAGATACTTCCAAGATGTAGAAGATGATATCAATAAGCTTGTACCGGAAGGTATTGAAGGGCGTGTGCCTTTTAAAGGATACCTTTCAGAAGTGGTACACCAAATGACCGGTGGCTTGAGAGCTGCTATGGGTTATTGTGGAGCAGGCGACATCAAGGCGATGAAGACCACCGCTGAATTCGTACAGATTTCTGCCGCTGCTTACAAAGAAAGTCACCCACACTCTGTACAAATTACAAAAGAGGCACCGAACTACTCGGTGTAATTCCTCTACCATGAAAAATGTACTCTTTATTGTATACTACTTTCCCCCTATGGGGGGGAGTGGAGTACAAAGGCCTCTCAAGTTCGTAAAATATTTAAAAGAGTACGGATGGAACCCCATAGTATTAACCCCTGAGCCAGGGATGTATCAAATATTTGACGATACACTGCTTAAAGAAGTAGAAGAAACTGGAGTGGAAGTGCATAGGGTACAAGGAAATACCCCTTTCCACCTTATGGGTAGTTCAGCTAATAATACAGGGCTGGTAACAGGAAAAAAGGCAACTATATTTCGAGCAATTTCAAGGTTGATGTTCTTTCCTGACAACAAGAAAGGTTGGATTAAAACGGGTTACAAAAAAGGACTTGAGTTATTGAAGTCGAAGGACATCGATTTAATTTTTAGTACAGCTCCTCCATTTAGTAATAACATCCTTGCCCAAAAGCTCAGTGAAGAATCCGGAATTCCATTTGTTATAGATTATAGAGACCTGTTTGAAGAAAACCAGTTTGAGAATCAATCGTCGAAACGGTTATTAGCTAAAAAAAGAAAGCTTGAACTAAGCTGGTTAAAAGCGGCTAAAGGGATTAGCGTATTAGATGAATATTCAGCTGAAACCCTTCAACAAAAAGTGGATCAAGAGTTGCCATTAAAAGTTATACCACATGGTTACGATCCGGTAGATTTTGATAAAGAATCTAAAGGAACAATCGAGTATAAAGATGGTAAGTTGAACATTCTGTATAGCGGTTTATTTTATAGTAAGAATCAGCCAGATACTTTTTTGAAAGCTGTAAAGTTACTCTTTGATAGAAGTGAGGAAGCGCGAAGTCTTATACATCTACATTTCCAAGGTGGATTGGATGCAAGAATAAAAGACTTCATCGAGCAGTTAGAACTCAGCGACTTTGTTTCTGATTATGGATATGTGAATCATGATGTAGCGGTGAGCAATCTTAAAAGTGCGGATTTACTGTGGATGCTAGAAAACTTTTCAGAAAGTTTGAAACAGGTAAAGAGCGGGAAACTCTTTGAATACATTGGTTCCCAAAAACCCATACTTGGCTTAGTACATAATGGGGAATCACAGAAAATTATTGAGGATTACAAAGCAGGTTTTGTAGTTTCACCTGATAATGAAGAAACTATCGCGAACGTAATAGGTACCATATTAGATAAATGGAAAGCTGGAATGCTCAAGAATGTAGATGAAGAAATAGTGCAAAAGTACAACCGAAAACATATTACAGGTGAGCTAGCTGATCTATTTGAAACTGTTGTTAGCCAAGATTTGAAATGAAATCATTTATTCAACGATTATATCAAGACCGAGACAAAGTATTAAACATACTGTTGTTAGATGATACTCGTCCGGGGCAAGATAATTCCTATACCATAAAACCTAAGAGTTTATTCCTTGCACTCGGCTTTGTTTCTGTTTTATTAGCAGGATTTGTGGCACTTATTTTTATGCTTACGCCATTAGGCAGTTTATTGTATAGCACGGATGAGATGAAGATTAGAAATGAAATTAAAGGCATTTCAGATAGAATCGTGGCACTTCAAGATTCATTAGAAGTGAGAGACCAGCAGTTACAGGACATCAAAACTGTGATTAGATTGAATCAGGATACCACACTTTCCATTGATGAACGGTTGAGACAAGCGGCATTAGATCAGGCTGCAAAAACCACCAACAGTTCTGCGGCTTCTGTTTACGACATTAACTTGTATGATAATTTTGGAGATGGCTATTTTTTAACGGCGAATATATTGAGCGATGTGCCTGATTTTCCTGCTCAACCTCCGGTTGAAGGCACTATAAGTAGAGGCTATGAGCCCATGAAAGGGCATTATGGTATTGATATAGCCTCAACAGAAAATGAACAAATAAAAAGCGTAGCTGATGGCAGCGTGATTTCAAGTGGCTGGACTATCGATTTTGGATATGTAATATCAATCCAACATAATGATGGCTTAGTAAGCACCTATAAGCACTGTTCAAAACTTTACAAAACAAAAGGTGAAAAAGTGCTCAAAGGTGATATCTTAGGATTGATAGGGGATACTGGTATCTCGAGTACAGGCCCCCATGTGCACTTTGAAATTTGGAAGAACGGGTCATCACAAAATCCTAATCTGTATCTAATTTTTTAGAAAGAATGTTTAATTCAAACAAAGCGAGTAATAAAGTGAGTAATACAACGAATCAAAGCCCCTCGGTTAATATTATAAGTGAAGGCACAAAACTGAAAGGGAATATTCATTCCAACTCGGATATTCGTATTAGTGGAACCATAATTGGTGAAGCGGTCTCGAAAGGAAAAATGATTATTACCAATGAGGGTGAAGTAAAAGGAAATATCACTTCTTCTGATGCAGACATTGCAGGCCGTGTAGAAGGGGATGTACGTGTAAATAGTAAGTTAGTACTTCGAAAGAACTCTGTAATTGACGGTAATATTTTCACGAAGTCGCTTATTGTTGAAGAAGGCGCTCAAATTAATGGTACTTGTAAGATGGGTGCCGATTTGAAATCAATCACACAGAATAACGACGCTGAATACGCAGAAGAAACCAAGTTAAAATCAGCGAAGTAATATGAAGATGCCCAAAGAATACGCCGAGTATCTTGGGCTTGGAGCTGAAATAGCGGCTTCACTCTTTATCCCTATCATATCCGGTTATTTTATTGACCAATATTTTGATACCTCTCCGATTGCTATGCTCATTGGCGTAGCAGTAGGTGTAGGTATTTTTTTTTCACTCATGATCCGAGTTTCTCGTACCTTTACAAGCTCAAATAAAAACGAAGATCGAAGTGATGATTAAATACATTCTGCGACTGAATGTGATACCCATGATTGCGAGTGTTTTAGCACTCTTTATTTTACCAGTAGACCCAGCTGTAGCAATATTTTCAGGTTTTTTCTTAAGTCTGATATTTATTGTTGGAAATGCCTGGGTTATAGATCAGTTCTGGGATGCTGATTCTAATACCTTTATGAAGGTTTTTTTCTTTTCAATGGCAGTTCGATTCGTTTTAGTTCTCGCTGCAATGGGAATTTTGCTCGGGCTCACAAAAATTGATGAAATCTACTTTACAGTTAGTTTCATAATTTCCTATCTTTACCAATCTGTAACGGAAATGATTTTTATCAATAAAATTCTTCAACAAAGAAGTAGCCAAAAGTAATGATTCAGACCTTACGTCGTTTGTTTTTAACGCTTCTGTTTTTATCGGTGAGTACCCCTAATTTGTTTGCTTCTGCTGAAGATGAAGCTGCAAAAGAATCTCCAATTGATATCATGGGTACTGTTGCCGATCATGATTATCTAAAAACGCCTTTTGGCAAAATCTACCTACCTAGGATTTTCTATTGGGAAAATGAAGCAGGAGAGGCTAGCCTAGATGCATTCTCAAATAGTAAGGCTGCTATCGCATCAGGTTCTTTTGAAGATGTAGATGGTATTGTAACTCCAGTAGCGGGTAGTATCATTGTTGACTTCTCTATTACTTCACATTTGATATACTTTTGGTTAAGCCTTGGTGCGGTATTCATTTTCACTATGTTTGCTCGCGGTCGCTATTTAAAGGGCGTGGGTAGAGAGTCGGAGCCTAAAGGGGCTGTACAAAACCTTTTCGAAATTTTCTTTGTATTTATTCGCGATGAAGTAGCTAAGCCAAACATCGATGACAGAAAGCACGCTAAGTATGTTCCTTACTTGTTTACTGTATTTATGGTAATTGCTTTCATGAATATTTTTGGTCTATTACCATGGGCTGCAACTGCAACAGCTGATATTACAGTAACTGCTGTATTGGCTGTGTGTACTTTTGTAATTACACAGTTCAGTGGGACTAAAGATCACTGGGGACATGTATTCTGGTTCCCTGGAGTGCCGTTAGGCGTTAAGTTTTTAATGATCCCAGTTGAGTTAATTGGGTTAATCACCAAGCCGTTTGCATTAGCTATTCGTTTATTTGCAAACATGATGTCGGGTAAGATTATGATTATCGCGATTCTTGGCCTAATATTTATTTTCAATGATATGTACGGTACAGTGGCTGCCTACGGAGTAAGTATCTTCTCTGTAGTATTAACAGCAGTTCTATACATCTTGAAGTTGTTTGTGTCGCTACTTCAAGCATACATATTTACATTGCTTTCTGCGGTTTTCATCGGAATGGCAGCGGAAAGTCATGAGCACGACGAAGAACATTACCATGCTGAGCACACAGCATAAAACAAATACTAATAACCCAAACAAATCAAAAACAACATTATGGAATTTGCATACTTAGCAGCAGGTTTAGGAGCTGGAATCGTAGCAATCGGTGCAGCTTTAGGTATCGGAATGATCGGTAGAGCAGCTACTGAGAGTATTGCACGTCAGCCAGAAGCATCTGGAGACATTAGAGGTGCGATGATTCTTACTGCAGCATTCATTGAAGGTGTAGCTCTTTTCGGTGCTATTATTTGTATCATTCTTGCTCTTAAATCATAGAACAAAATGATTTTTCTCTTAGCAGGCGGAGGCGGGCTTTTATCATTTAACACAGGGTTTGCTTGGTGGATTCTAATTAGTTTGGTGCTCTTTGTAGTCATCATGTCTAAATTTGCAGTTCCACCAATCATGAAAGCTCTGGATGAGAGAGAGACTAAAATTAAAGAGTCTCTTGAATCAGCAGAAGTAGCATTAGCGAAAGCTGAGGAAATCTCAAAAGACAATGAGAAGGCCCTTCGCGAAGCTGAAGCTAAGGCACAACAAATCCGAAAGGAAGCTTTAGAAGAAGCCGAAATCCTCCGAACCGAGCGTATCTCGAAAGCCAAGGATGAGGCTGCTCAAATCATAGATCAAGCGAAAGCTACTATTGAGCAGGAAAAGAAGCAGGCACTTATGGAACTTCGTAACGAAGTTGCACAGCTAGCTGTAAAATCTGCTTCTATCATCATAGATGCAGAGTTGGATAACGAAAAGAATAATAAGCTGGTCGATAATTTTATTAACGACTTGTCTAAAAATTAAGCATAGCATTAATGTTGGTATCAAAATCAGCACGCCGTTACGCCGTAGCACTTCTTGGAGTATCTAAAGAGCAAAACTCTTTGGATACAGTTCTGGAAGATATACTTACGATTCAGGCTACTTTAGTAGGTTCTAAGGAATTAGTTAATTTCTTAAAGAGCCCTATAGTTAAGCCCGACGATAAGAAAGCGGCGTTATCTGCTATTTTTAGTGATAAGGTTTCAAAATTAGTATCTCAGTTTATCGATTTGGTAGCCCAAAAAGGTAGAGAGAATATCTTATTTGAGATAACCAAGTCTTTTGTTGATGTATACAACAAAGATGCCGGTATTATCACTGTTGAAGTTAAATCAGCAAAGCAATTAGGTGATTCTCAAGTAATTGAGCTAACTAAAATGCTTGAAAGAACAACTTCAAAAAAAGTAAACCTTTCTTTAAAAGAAGAAGCCGACCTTAAAGGTGGTATTTCGGTAAAGATTGGTGATACCGTATTTGATGCTACTGTTAAGCATAAATTAGAACAGCTTGAAAATAAATTCCTCGCCTCGTCGGTGGAATAGAATTTGAACAGTTTTAGAAATTAAAGTAATACAATGAGCCAAGTCAGACCAGACGAAGTTTCAGCCATTTTACGTAAACAATTAAGCGGTTTCGACAACGAAGCTGATGTTTATGATGTGGGTACCGTACTAGAAGTAGGTGATGGTATTGCACGTGTATATGGCCTTTCTAATGTACAAGCCGGTGAGCTTGTAGAATTACCGGATTCAAAAGATGAAGGCGGTAACAATATCAAAGGTATGGTTCTTAACCTTGAAGAAGATAACGTGGGTATTGTACTCTTCGGTTCTTCAAGCTCTGTTAAAGAGGGTCACACCGTAAAACGTACCAAAGATATCGCCTCAATTAATGTTGGTGAAGGTGTTCTTGGTCGTGTAATTGATCCGCTTGGTAATCCTATCGACGGAAAAGGTCCTATTCTAGGTGATACTATTAAGTTACCACTGGAGCGTAAAGCACCAGGTGTAATTTATAGAGAGCCTGTTGCAGAACCTCTTCAAACTGGTATTAAAGCGATTGACTCGTTAATTCCTATTGGTCGTGGCCAGCGTGAGCTTATCATTGGTGACCGCCAAACTGGTAAAACGTCTGTAGCTATTGATACTATTCTAAACCAAAAAGCTACCCAGGATTCTGAAAATCCAGTATTCTGTATTTATGTAGCAATTGGTCAGAAAGGCTCTACAGTAGCTGGTATTCGTCAGGTGCTAGAAGAAAACGGAGCGATGGATTACACAGTTGTTGTATCTGCTCCTGCAAGTTCTTCTGCTCCTATGCAGTACATCGCGCCATTTGCTGGTGCAGCTGTAGGTGAGTACATCCGTGATACTGGGCGTCATGCATTGGTTATTTACGATGATCTTTCTAAGCAAGCTGTTGCATACCGTGAAATGTCACTCCTTCTGAAGCGTCCTCCAGGGCGTGAAGCATACCCAGGTGATGTATTCTATCTTCATAGTCGTTTATTAGAGAGATCTGCAAAGATTATTAACGACGATAAGGTTGCTCAGTCAATGAACAACATTCCTGAAGAGTTAAAACCTATGGTAAAAGGTGGTGGTTCATTAACAGCACTTCCTGTTATTGAAACTCAAGCAGGCGACGTTTCAGCGTATATTCCAACTAACGTAATTTCGATTACGGATGGTCAGATCTTCCTTGATACTGATTTGTTTAACTCGGGTATTCGCCCAGCAATTGATGTGGGTACTTCTGTATCTCGTGTGGGTGGTTCTGCACAGGTGAAATCAATGAAGAAACTTTCTGGTACATTGAAGCTTGATTTAGCTCAGTACCGTGAGTTAGAAGCCTTTGCGAAATTTGGATCTGACTTAGACCCTGCTACTCAAGCTCAACTTAAGAAAGGTGAGCGTACTGTTGAGTTATTAAAGCAAGATGTGTATCAGCCACTGCCAGTAGAGCGTGAAATTGCACTTCTAAAAATTAATGACGAAGGGTTATTAAATAAGCTTCCTGTTGAATCGATTCGTGAATTCGAAACTCAATTCCTTGAAACAGTATTAGCTAAACACGACAAAGAAATGGCTTCATTAGCTAAATCTGGTGTGTTAAGTGATGAGCTTGGACAAAGCTTCATCAATATTGCAAATACTGTAATTGATCAAATCTTAGCATCACAAGAAGCTTAATAAATGGCCAACTTACGCGACATACGGAATCGAATTAGTTCTGTAAACAATACGCAGCAGATCACCAAAGCAATGAAGATGGTGGCTGCTGCAAAGCTTAGAAAAGCTCAGGACAGAATGACCAAAACACGTCCTTATGCTGCTAAGATTCAAGACGTTGTAGGTCGTTTGGCTGAAAACACGAATGTTCAGAACCCATTAGTTGAAATTGCTGAAGAACGTTCAAACTTATTGTTCATCATTATTGGATCTGATCGCGGATTATGTGGTGGATTCAATAACAACTTGTTCAAAGAAGTAGAGAAGCAATTAAACTCTACCTTTATTGAGCAGTTGGAAGCGGGTACTATTTCATTAGTTACGGTTGGTAAAAAAGCTACGGCTCACTTTACTAAGAGAAAGTACAATGTTATTGAAAGTTTCCCAGGCTTCTTCGACAGTATTGAATATGACGCAACTTCAGCAATCATGGAAAAAGCTACTGAGCAATTTGTAGCTGGTACCTTTGATGAGGTTTATATAGCATTCAACGAATTTAAGTCTGTAATTGCGCAGAATAGAAAGGTAGAGAAGGTGCTCCCGATCGACCCTAAAAGTTTTGGAAGAAATTTTGAATCTGAGGGTGACACTAAATCTACAAATGACTATATTTACGAGCCTGATTCGGAAGCGATTCTTAATAAGCTTTTGCCTCTACATTTGAACATTCAATTGTGGAAAGCAGTGCTAGAATCAAATGCTTCAGAGCAGGGTGCACGAATGTCTGCGATGGATAGTGCAACAGAGAATGCGAAAGATTTAGAGCGTTCATTGAAGTTGCAATATAACCAAGCACGTCAGAGTGCAATCACTACTGAGATATCCGAGATTGTATCGGGTGCTCAAGCACTTAGTGACTAAATTATTGGAGAGTTGGCAGAGTGGTCGAATGCGGCGGTCTTGAAAACCGTTGAGGCGCAAGTCTCCGGGGGTTCGAATCCCTCACTCTCCGCATTTCAGAAATAGCCCTTTTAGGGCTATTTTTGTTTTAATAAATGGTATTTTGATGCGTTATCTCCACAAAAAATATCTATGAAGAAATTCTTACCTATTTTCAGTCTCTTGTTAATCTCATTTTCATTGGAGATTCAAGCTCAAGACACCCTTCAAATCTCGCTTCAACAATTTTTAGATAAGGCTATAGCCAACTCTGGACAAATTAAGCACGCTAATACGAAAGTAAATTTAGCTGAAAACCGTGTTAAAGAGGCCAAAGATCAAAAATACTTACCTAGCCTAGAGTTTAGATCCGAACATGCGGCTGTACCAGGTGTTAGCTCCCCCAACGACTTCCCTGAAAAACAAATTTATTTAGATCCAGATGCCAAAAACGATTGGTCGAAAATAGGGGTCTATACCCGATTAAGAATTTCGGGTGTTCAACCCGTTTTTACATGGGGTTCTGTGAACAAAGCTGTGCATGCTGCAGAATTAGCGGTTAAGGCCTCAGAATTTGAAAAAGATGTTACAGAAGCTGAATTAACAGCTCGTCTTTTCGAATTGTATTACAGTTACGTATTAGCACTTGAGATTGAGCGTTTGCTAGATGACGCAAATTCAAAAGTAAGGCAGATAGAGCGTAGTTTGGATGAAGCCAAAAGTGAATCAGATAGTGATGTTGATGAAACAGATGTCTATAAATTTAAGATCTTTAAATCTCAATTTGAGATTCAAAAAGCGGAGGTTGAACAGAATCTTCTCTTTGTTAAAGGCGTTTGGGACTATGTATTAAGAGGTGAGGATAATGTTACTTACGAGCCTTCAGTTCGATATCTCGAAAAAGAAGCGGTTGCTCTTCAAACACTTGATCATTACAAAGCTAGTGCATTTAATAATAGGCCTGAAATTCGAGGTTTAGAAGCCGGTATTAAGGCTTTAGATCGTTATATAGACTTTCAAAAAGCGCAAAATTTACCAGGGCTTTATTTTGGCTTTACTACCACTTTCGCTTCCACACCTATCCGTCCTCGTCAGCCTAATCCATTTATAAGCACACCTGAGAATACTTTTAATACTGCATTAGGCTTTAGTATTCGTCAGAATTTAAACCTGTTTCAGGTGAAGAATAAGATTGAACGTAGTAAACTAGAGATGAAGCGGACTACATTACTTAAGACGGCAGCTCAAGATGGTATTATGTTGGAAGTAAGTGAAGCTTATAAAGATGCGAATCTAGCAGATGTCAAAGTTCAGAGAACCGAAGAAGCATTAAATACTTCTAAAGAATGGGTTCGTATGGAACAACTAGATTATGACTTTGGTATAGGTGAAGTTAAGGACCTCATCGACGCAATGAAGATGGAACTCGAATTAAGGCTAAAAGAAAAAGAGTATATTTTTGAATTGAATACTTCGATGGTAAAACTAAATAAAGCGGCAGGTCTTCCGTTAGTACAGCCTCAAAATAACTAAGCAAAACTATGAAGAACTTTATTTTATTATCACTCTCGTTAATTTTAGTAATTGGAAGCAGTCAAAATGTACAGGCTCAAACTCCAAGTACTGAAATTCAAAATATGTTAGAAGAGCGTGATCAAGAGATTAAAACATTATTAGGACCTAAGGGTTCTGAATACACTGATCAGCAGCGCAATAAGCTAAAAGACATCATCAACGGTGTAATAGATTTTAAAGCTATGGCCACTTACGCATTGGGTGATACTTATAGCACTTTAGATGAGGCTACTCAGGTAGAATTTGTAGAATTATTCGCCACTATTGTCAGAGATCAGTCTTTAAATAAGTTAGATATCTACAGAGCAGATGTGAGTTATAAATCTATTGATGTAAATGCCGATAAAGCTCGTGTTGAGACTCTTGCAGTATTGGACGAAGTTAGAACTCCATTGTATTACACGATGAAAAAGGAAGATGGTGAGTGGGTAATTACAGATATGATTATCGATGATGTATCTACAGCAGAATCTTATAACAAACAGTTTCAGCGTATTATTAATAAACGCGGCTTTGACGCATTAATGTCTAGCTTAAGAAAAAGGGCGGCTAGAGGTTAGATTTTTAGCCAATAAATAATAAGCGTATCTTCAAATCAAAAAAAATTGCTTAAGACACTGAAAAACGATCGTATCCCTGGAGAGGGATATGTTTATGTAAGCTACGGTCATACGAAATACTTAAAGCACACATTAGCTTCGGTTGCTACTTTAAGAAGGCATGATCGTAAGCGCCCTATAGCTTTGCTTTGTAGCCAAAAGCAGAAGGATATCCTCGAGGAGAAAGGATTAGATTCTTACTTTACTGTTATTCAGGTCTTACCAGAAGAACACTGTTCAATTGTTGGTTTTAAGCACAATGTATATCAGTACATGTTGTTTGAAAGAAACCTCTACCTCGATAGTGACATTGTATGGTGTAAGAACCCAGATTCGTTATGGCAATCTTTTGGAATCTTTGATTTTACCATCACTGGTAATCTTGTTTCCGATAATTTTTTCGGGTCGGCTAAAGGCTTTGGTGTTTTAAAGGATATTATATTAGGAAGGCGTAAACGAACGTTGAAACGATTCGGCCTCAATTACTTAAGTAGAGTTCAATCAGGACTTATTTTTGCTCAAGATTACTCACAAACACGTAAAGTTTGTGTGCTTGCCTCAGAGATGTTAGATCGTAAATTCGAGACACATTTTCAGAGCCGAAAAATGGAACAGGGAAGAACAGAGGAATCGTGTGAGTGGAGTTTAGCTATGGCGATGTCTAAGCTGAATAATCCTGTATACCCATGGCTTCAAGGTCACAACAGCCCTCAATTAGATTACATTTCTGACCTGACCGAACACGACGATGAGTTTGAGTATGTGACGTGTAAATACTACTGCGACGATTTTATGTACTCATTACGTGGGCTAAAATCTCCTAAAGTTCGATCGATTCTATTAAAGATCTTTTCGATGGTTCCTGGTAAAAGTGATTTCTTAATTACCACACCTTACTGCATCCATTTTGGATGGTATCATGAAAAAGTACCATTTTTTGTATTCGCAGAATCGAATTGGAAAAAAATCACACATAATCATGAGGGATTGAAGGCCAATAATTCAACATCAAGTGATGTGAATGAGCTTTCCTCGTAAACAGTGATGCTTTGAAACATCTACTGCTATTACTTTTCATCCTATTAGGATTTCAAGACCTAAAAGCACAACAGGCTCGAATTCTAGAATTAGATAATCAAATGGCCTATGAGTTGATTGATCAACTCATTCAAAAAGGGCATATGAAAGCTTTGAACCCGAATAGGTTACCCTATACTCATTTTGAGGTGTTCGAAGCCTTAGAGGCGATAAACAGCGCCTCATTATCAGTATTAGAGATACAGTGGGTTGCTCGATTGTACGAAGAGATACAATTTAAGCGAGAAGATGTTAATCGAGATTACATCATTGCACCCTATGTTCGAAGTGGGGCTGTTGCAAATGATACCGAACGAATGGATGTGTACAGAGCTACTTCAACCGATTATCACCTTTGGCCATTCACCGATTTAGCATTCTTTACCGACTTTAAAAATATCACCTTAAATACGAACGTCCGATTCGATACTTATTATGAATTTGGTCCCGATGGCTTAGATGCTACAAACCGTTTATACATGCGAAATGAAGATTCGTATTTGGGTTTTTCTTCACCTTTTATAAAAGCATATATCGGTCGTTTTGAACATAATTGGGGGCTGTATAATCGGAAATCTACTTTCATTACGCCCAATGCGAATACCTTCGATCAAATCAATTTTACAATTGGGAACTCCAAAATTTCATACCAAACCATATTTGGTTTCTTAGATGAAATAAGTAGTGATGATCGCTTTGATGGAAACTCAAGAGGGGATGCGGAATCCCAGAACAGATATTTGAGCTTAAAACGTATTGATTGGAAGATCAACGATCATTGGAGGCTCAGTTTCAAAGATGGAATTTTATATGGGGGACATAACACCACCTTAGAGCCCAAATATTTAGTTCCTTCCATGGTATACTTTTTCTTAGAAGGGGCAACCCCCATGGATCAAACCGAAAACCTTTTTCTTGGGACGAGTATTTGGTTCAGCAAAGACGGATTTACCGCGAATTTTGATTTCATGCTAGATGACCTAATCTTTAATAGAGATGAAAGGGGAATCACAGAAAAAAACAATTTCTCGGCAATATTTAATAGTTCATATATGATGAGAAAGGCGCCATTGAGGTTTAATATGGATGCTGAAATCGTGAGCTATCAAGCCTATAATACGGATGATGCCGAAGGGCGACATGTCTATTTAAAGAAAGGGATTGCAAGTCAATTTAACGACTATATTTATGGCGCATTCAAAGTTGATTATTTTGCACATTCACGAATCAAAGGCTTAAGAATCTCACCATATGTTGGGGTATTATTGCAAGGGGAGCAGGAAATTGATCAACCTTTTTCTTCATCTTATGCCAATGGAAATGCTTTTGAGTATGTGCTAACAGGAACCACTGAAGCTACGGGTAGAGTAGGGGTAGATTTCTTATATAGTCCTTTTAAATTTGTTTGGATAAAAGGAGACCTAGGATTCAATATGGTTGAGAATTTTAACCATTTTGGTGGGGTGTCTGATCAACGGTTTGCATCCATGATTGAAATTGGTTTTAAATACCAATAAGCTCACGAACAAAATTAGACGGATTGTTTTGACCCAAGAACAACAACCTAGTGTGTTAATATTCGCGCCTTATTTTCCCCCAAGAAAAAGGGTTGGGGCTATTCGTCCGTATAGGTTTGCCAAGCACCTGAATAAAATGGGGTGGCGCGTTACAGTGATGTGCATTCATAGTAAAGGAACATTAGATGAGCGCACAAGCGCAGAACTGGAAGGGGTCGAAATACTTTCACTTAAACCGCCTTTAGATAGAACGGAGTCGTCAACTTCAAAATCTTCCAGTAAAAAAGCATCTTCGGCTTCAGAATCGAAATTGACGCAATGGTTCGATCAACAGTTTCCTTTAGACACTTGGTGGCCGTTTTTTAGAGCCAAGAGAAATGAGATAGAAGAGCATATACATGCTATCAATCCAGATATCATTTGGAGTACTTCAGATCCTTGGTCGGGTGGTTATGTAATTGGTCAAATAGCGGTATCCATGAATAAACCTTGGGTTGCAGATTTTAGAGACCCATGGACACTTTGTGATGTTCGATTCCCGAAAAAAGGTAAGTTGGCCCAATGGTTCGAAAAGAAAGCCGAACGATGGATGATGAAGCATGCAGATCATGTTACCTTTACGGCCCATAAAACCGCAACTAAATATAAAAAGCAGTATCCGAAACTAGATGCTTCGGTTATTTATAATAGCTTTGATTTAGACCATTTTGATCAACAAAAAACACATACACCTGAGGTTAGTAATAAACTCAGAGTGCTCTTCTTAGGGGCATTCCGAGATCTTTCTAATGCGGAATTGATATTAAATGTGCTAGAAAAGGCGATGTCTATCAATGAAGAAGTAGCGAAGTGTATTGAAATTCATAGTTATGCAGCATTAACGGGCGCAGATAAGGAAAAGGCGGAGAATTTGGGAGTAACACATCAGTTTATAGTCAGAGATAAAGTTCCCGTAACTCAAGTCCCTCAGGAGATCAATCAAGCCGATGTTCTGCTACTAAGTACACAACCCGATCGGACGGATATCATACCAGCAAAACTGTGGGATTATCTTCCAGCAGAAAAGCCTATTATTTCATTGGTTCAAAATAGCGAAGTGAAAGAGATTTTGTTAGAAACAGACCGAGGTGAACAATTTGATATTCAAAATTTGGAAGCGGCTGCAAATCAATTGATAAGATATGCTGAAGGCAGATTAAAGGGAAATGATGTACCTAGTAGGCCGGGAAAAACTGAAGTCATCTCAACATATGATGCAAAGCAACGAGCAGCTGAACTATCCACTGTTTTAAAAAAGGTTATAGATCATGTCGGCTAAGTCACTGACCCAAAAAACGATGGTGGTAGTATTCTCACGAGTGCTTACCTCATTAATTGACCTTACTACGGCAGTTATCATTATTCGGATTCTATCCAAAACCGAATACGCTATAGTTGGTTACCTATTGATGATCTATGAAGTAGCGCGGTATGTATCCACCTTAGGATTCCCTGAAAGTATTTTCTACTACTTTGAGCACTTATCGAAAAACTTCAGAAAAGCTTTTGCCCTACAAACCTGTGGAATATTATTAGTTACAGGATTGATTTCTGGAGCGCTCATAATGTTGATAAAAGTGCTCGCACCTTGGCTGATAAGTGACCAATTTGAGCCTCAGGTTATAGAAACGATACAGCAGTTCCTGCCTTACATAGCCATTATTGCAATTTTCGAGATCCCTTCGTGGCCGGTTCATAACATATTATTAGCATCAGATCGTCAAAAAGAAGCGGGTTGGTATCAGGTAATTACCAGCTTGATGTCGTTTGTAGCGCTAATTGGTCCTTTTGCTCTTGGTTATGGCATTGAATGGGCGCTTTACGGGATGATATTGTATGCGATTATCCGCTTTGTTGGTTCACTCATTTGGATGCTCGTAATTCTACCACCGGGTGAATTGAAAACGCCAAAAGGGAATTTTAAAGAACAGATTGGCTTTTCTTTACCCCTCGGCATCTCATCTTTTGTTAACCAGTTCAATAAGTACGCTGATAAGTTTATTGTAACGCTTTTCTTGAGTGAAATAGCCTATGCCGAATATTTGGCAGGAGCTACCGAGGTTCCCATCATCAGAGTGATTCCATTTGCAGTAGGTACTGTATTAATTTCGAGATATGTAAGCCATAAGATCAAAAATGAGCATGAGAACCTGATTAATGTATGGCATAAAGGGATTAAGAAAGTAGCCATAATCGTAATCCCTTTAACGATTATGATCGTAGTTACCGCTTCGAGTTTCATCTCACTTTTATTTGAAACAGATGGGAAGAGTTATCAAGGATCGGTATTACCATTTCAGCTATACAACTTAATAATATTGATTCGTGTAGCACATTATGGAAGTATACTTCAAGCGTATGGCGATACCAAAGGGGTGCTGAGATTGAGTATTTCTTTAATGGTTTTAAATGTGTTATTAAGTGTTCCTTTTACCATTTGGTTTGGTATAAATGGTACGGCCGCCGCTACTTTAATTGCCAACGTGATCAATTGGGTGTTTACTCTTCAACGAATTGCAGGGCATATGAAGGTGCCTATTCAGAAAGTACTGCCGGTTAAGCATTACAGTGCCGTACTCATTACCTCTTCAGTTGTAGGTGTGATTGTATATCTGTTGGGTAACCTTGGCTGGCCTGATGTAGATGCCAAACTAGATCTCACCTACAATGTGGTTAGTTATATAGGATTATACCTAGTGCTTGGTTCGCTATTCAAAGTGATTACTAGAGAAGAATGGCGAAATCTAAAAGAGATGTTAAGTTTTAGCTTTTTGTGGAAGTAAAATTAAGCCCTTCGAAGAATAGATAACCCTTTTTCGGTATAGATATATTGATGGGTAAAGCCGGGAAATTCCTTTAGCCAACGGTTCACAATTTCTTGTTCTTCGGAACGTGCTGCATCGTCTAAAATAACCACAGCATTTTCTGAAAGGTGATCAATCAAAAGGGGTAGGGCTGGGTAACGAGCATGTTTTTGGGTTTTTTCGGGCGGACCATCAACCACTAATAAATCAATTTTTGGCAATTCACTTAAGTTGATAGCAGATAAATCGTACCAGCTGTATGACTCATTATTTATTGAAACAGAGGTAAGCGGTGCGTAATGCAAATCTGCAAATTGCTCTAACTCATGAAGTTTTAGGTCATCTCGTGTTTTTCCCACATAGTGTTCACTATGATCCAATGAAGTGATGTGACCGTTACCTAATTCTTCCAATAAGTATGAAGTAATGATGGTAGAAGAGCCACTTCCAATTTCAAAAATGTGATTAGGCTTATTTCGTTTAACTTCAGATAGGATAAGTTCAATTAGCCCTGGGAATGCTGCCCAACCTGTTAATGAAGGTATGGGGAATCTAGGATTCACTATACGGTGGATATTCATCATTGCTTGGTCACGTCCATCTTTATATCGAATCTCTTCGAGTATAGAACGCTGCGCATGAATGATCGTAATCAATATGAAAATGAGAGAGTATACCTGTAGAAAAATCAGATAAGTAAGGAGCTCAAAAAAATAGATTACTACTGGGCTAAGTACAATTAGTAGAGCCAGAGGAATTAAGATGAATTTGTGATCGATATGCTTAATTCGAAGCTCTGTAAAATATGACATGCCCAAAAAATTAGTTAAATCTGTAGAATCTTATTGATAGCGGAGTCTTTGCTGATTTTAAAATTATATCTATTCATTAACTCCGGATATGGGAAGCCAAGTATAAGTAATTCTATCATAAAAGAATCAAATCTTATGTTCATGCTCATCATTACACCGAAGTGCATTCCCACTAATGCTAAAGTAACATAAGGGCGAAGTTTTTTGAACCAGATCAGTATTCCAAAAAATTCAGTGAGTATACCAACAAGTAGCATTAAGGTAGCGGCAGGGATACTTTTTAAGGCTAGTTCTTGTACAAAGGAATATGAAAAACTTCCTTCTCTAGATAGTATATCCGTTCCTTTTTCGGCAATCCATAGCCATAGATGTCTACCATCTACCCAAAAAATTCCTGTACCTATAAGCTTGGATATGGATGCAGAAAAATACCCTAATCCGATGTAGAAGATGGTAAAGCCAAATATAAATCGATAGCGATGCAGTTCTTTCTCGAAAAAAGTGCAGCCAACTGCGAAACTAAATAATGCCATGCCTACCAAATTGGCGCTATGAGGTATTTCGCCAATTGAAAAGCGAGCCACATACTGCAAATGCAATAATACCAGTGCAACCATATAGATCCACTTTTCACCTTTTCGAAAAAAGGCGAATAGCATAAGTACAGATATAAGTGCGGCATTAATTAAGGGAAGATTATTGCCATGCATGAAGGAGATATCGATGATGTTAGCAATACCAAGAGGCAATACTACATCGGTAATTTTCAAGGTATATAAACCCCATTCCCATGAAAGCTGAATTACATAATACAGCGTGAAAAGCTCAAAGATTTTGAAATACACACGATGTGCTGAGCTTAGTTCTTCGGGTTCGCCGTATAAATTTTGGGTAATTACTTTTCCGATACTCATTCGTTGAAATAATCTGTTTTAGGCAGTGAGGGATTAAAAAGAGTGGTATCTCTTTTGAAGTAGAGGTATGGGATAGCTTTTACTTCAACACTATCGGAACCTATTAGCTGTCCTTTCACTTTATATATCATCCAAGTGTTAGAGTTTACGTCTTCGTTACCCAACATTGTTCGTAGTGCTGAAATACGTTGGCTATTCCAGTTCTTTGTTTTAGAAACAAAGTTAGAATAGTCGATTTGATCTACACCTATGGCTCTCATTGAAATGGGATTGCCTTTAAGGGAATCGAGATTGGTTGTTTCCCAAATTTCGACTTCAGGAACATTTGCCATGTCACGAACTAAAGCGCGAGTCCACGGTTGGCCAGCTTTAGAAAACATAGGGTAAATACTAAAAGGCCAGTACTCTCCTTCGTGTGTGGCTACTAAAAAACCATAAATCAGAAAGCTGATTAAGGTTACTCGGATCGATTTCTTTTTAAATGACATTAGAAAAATTGAACATAATGTTTTAGCGATTCACAAGTTAAGACTTTAGATGAAGATAATTATCTTTGTCCTAGAAAAAATTTTGAATGAATATCACCTACGGCTAATAATATGCCTCAATCTTTACTCACTTATATAACCCTTCTGTTAATTGTACTATGTGCGCATTCGCCTTTGTCTGCACAGGATAAAAGTGAAGCACCAAAAAAATTTCTTGTTGATGATTTTGACAATGAAACGGTAGATGATTTACCCGAAAAATGGTTCAACCAAAAAGGCGAAGCAAAACCAATTACTTACACAGGGGATCTACGAGCTACATATCACTACCGGATTATGGAAGAAGAGGGGAATATGTTTCTTCGATTTGAAGGCAAACGAGGGAAGCATTTAAGTTTTCCATTAAGGAATAAAGAACATTTAGATATTTATGAGACTCCTATCCTTACGTGGAAATGGCGTATCCACGAATATCCTGCAGGTGCGAATGAAGATGATGGTGATAAGAATGATGCAGCTGCAAGCATCTATGTAGCTTTTGACTTAGGGCGTGTTCTGTTTAAAAAAGTACCTAAGAGTATTCGTTATACATGGAGTTCCACGCTCCCAAAAGGAACGGAGTTATCAAAGTTTTACGGTAATCAAAAAATTATAGTGATTGGTACAGGTGGCGATAAGCAAGGAGAATGGCAAACTTTTGAACGAGATATAGTTGCAGATTACAAACGATTATTCGGGGATAATCCGCCAGCTAAACCACTTGCCATCTTAATCCTAAGCGATGCAAACAACACGGAAGATATAGCCAAAGCGGATTACGACGACATATATTTAAAATCGGCTCAAAATTGATAGATCTTTTCGGTACCTTCATCGGCTAATTAAGGGCATACTACATTCATGAAAAAAATATTAAGGCTTTTTAGACCCCTTCTTAAACTCAACATAGAACACCCATTTTTAGTAGTTGGGTTTAGCTTAATTCTTGCAGTTCTAGGTGGGTATTATGCAATTCAGTTAAAGATTGATACGGATATTGCAAACCTGCTTCCTAAAGACAATCCAAACGTATTAGCCCTCGAGAAACTAAAGGATACGGTAGGTGGTGAAACAGAAATGCAGGTAGCTATTAAGTCGCCTAGTTTCGAAGCCAATAAGAGGTTTGCTGAGGCTTTAATCCCAAAGACTTTAGAGCTGTATTACCCACGATATGAAGACACGTATTTTAGTGGGGTTGAATTTCAGAGAGATACAGAGTCTATAAAGAATAACGCTCTTTATTTAGCCAGCGAGCAAGAATTAGACGATGTAATAGATTGGTTGCAGGATGAGATTACAACGGCGAAAGAAGATGCCAATCCATTCTTAATCGATTTTGGGGATGATTTTGAGGATGAAGAGGAAGAAGTAGACGAAGACAAAGCGGCGAAATTCCAAGAAAGCTACGAAATGTTAGTGCCTTCAGAATATCCGGTGAATGAGGATAGCACGATCATGGTAGTAAAGTTTTACCCAACGGGATCAAAAAGTGACATTAAGTATCTAGAGGATATGTTCGTTGCTTATCAGGAGCTTATTGATTCGCTAGATCCAGCTTCATTTCACCCTGAAATGGAAGTGCGATTTGGTGGACGTTTGAAGCGTCACCTTGAAGAATTAACCTCCATTATGGACGACGTAATAGGAAGTTTTGCTTCTGGTATTAGTGGCGTAATTGTACTTGTGATGCTTTACTTCTTTGTGAAGAAGTACTTGCATTACCGCAAAGGAAAATCTGAAGAACTCAAGCACTCTATTTGGAGTCATGTATTACGAATTCCAGTACCCGTACTAATTATTGGTCTACCTTTGGTAATGAGCTTGGTGTGGACCTTCGGGCTCACCTATTTTTATTTAGGGATGCTCAATACCATGACATCGGTATTATTCGTAATTCTATTCGGTCTGGGCATCGATTATGGGATTCACTATTACGCTCGTTATATCGAATTAAGATCTTCAGGTTATAGTGTTGAAGATGCTATATATCAAACCAATGATAAAACAGGTGAGGCCATATTTGTAAGTGCATTTACTACAGCTGCAGCACTTTATGTCCTCATGTTTGCAGACTTCAGAGGCTTCTCTGAATTTGGCTTTATTTCAGGAACAGGAATCATATTGGCACTCTTTGCCATGCTGTATGTACTGCCATCATTATTGGTAATATTTGAGAAATTCAACTGGGTATTATTCTCCAAAAAGGAAGAGCATCATGTAGTTCAAACCAAACGCTATCCTTTAGCTCGATTTACGGTTGTACTTGGTTTAACCATTTCAGCCTTGGTAATAGGTTTTAGTGGTTCACTTGGCTTTGAATATAATTTCGGGAAACTCGAACCTACCTTCCCTGAATATGAGGAGTTTAGAAGAGTAGCGGGGCAAGTAGGAGAGACCTCAAAGAGAAATCCAGCCTATATAATCGCCGATTCAGATGAAGAAGTTGAAGGGTTGGTTGAAGTGTTAAATAGAAAGATTGAAGCCGATACTACTTCCCCAACCGTAGAAAGTGTTGAGGCCCTACAAGATCGATTCCCATCTACAGAGGAGGAAGAAAATGCAAAGCTTCAGAAAATAGCTCGTGTTCGTGAGTTACTACAAGATCCCGTTCTAGTGAACAAGGATGACGAGGAGTTGGATAAACTAAGATTGGCTGCTCAAACAAAAGAGCCACTCACTATCGATCAAATTCCTGATTACCTGAAATCCCGATTCATAACTAAGGATGGAGAAGTAGGACGTTTTGTAATCATATATCCATCTGTAGGCTTATCTGATGGGAAGAAGTCCATTGCCTTTAAGGATGATATAGGGAGTGTAGAACTAGATAATGGCAAGACTTATTACGCTGGGAGCACAAGTATTGTAGCCGCGAATATGTTGGACTTAATGCGTACAGAAAGCCCATATATGGTTGGTGCTACATTTATCATCATCTATCTATTCATGCTCTTTACTTTCCGATCCTTTAGGTGGTCGGTAATAGCGATGTTGCCATTAGTGGTTGGCTTACTGTGGCTGTTCGGTATAATGATGGTGTTTGATATTCAATTTAACTTCTACAATCTCGTAGTGTTACCCGCCATACTTGGTATTGGTGAAGATAGTGGAGTTCATTTAGCACACCGCTATCGTGAAGAAGGTAGAAACTCGATGTGGCAAGTACTTTCAAGTACTGGGCAGCATATTACCATGGGATCGGTTACAACCATGTTAGGATTTGCTGGATTGTTATTCACAAGTCACCCTGGTTTGCAATCGATTGGAGTGATTGCCGTATTAGGTATTGGGATGACCTTATTAACATCCTTAACCTTCCTGCCTGCTCTTATTCAGTGGCTAGAAGACAAAAATTGGATTCGATTCTAAAGTGACATTAGATCGCTCAGCTTTACTAAATAGATGAGAAATCAAATAGGGGTAGAGCCCGTAAGCGGTCATAGTGTAAGGTTCTTAAAAAACTGGGGTAATCACCCCATTTACAACCTGCGCTTTGCACTTGTTTGCTTAAGTTCATACTTCTTTTCTGCCAGCTTTAATATGCTAATACCGGAGCTCCCGGCTTATTTAAGCCAAATGGGAGGAGCTGAGTATAAAGGCTTAATCATTTCCTTATTTACACTCACAGCAGGGCTATCACGCCCTTTTAGTGGCCGATTAACGGATACGCTAGGTAGAAAGCCGGTGATGTTCATTGGTGCTTTCTTCTGTGTGATTTGTGGGTTTTTATACCCAGTGCTAGGTACTGTTGCTGGCTTTTTATTCCTGAGATTGATGCATGGATTTTCAACGGGATTTAGTCCAACGGCTTATGCAGCTTATGTATCCGACATTGTTCCCGCCAATAAATGGGGTGAAGCACTTGGACTACAAAGTATATTTTTTAGTGTGGGTATGGCATCAGGTCCTGCATTGGGTAGCTATATCAAACTTTACTATTCGTTCGAAGTACTATTCTATAGTTCTTCATTACTCGCTTTCTGCTCCATGGCATTCATGCTCGCACTCAAAGAAACTGTAGGGCAGAGGAAGCCACTCAGCTGGGATATGATCAAAATTACTCGGCATGATATCTTTGCCCGTGAAGTATTACCGCCGTCAATCGTAATATTCCTTTCTTATTTAGCCTTTGGATCCATATTAACACTCATCCCCGATTGGAGCGATGGGTTAGGCTTCGCCAACAAGGGGCTATTCTTTGTGGTATTCACTCTATCCTCGGTGCTAGTTAGGTTTATCGCGGGGAAGGCATCAGATCGTTATGGGCGAGTCCCAGTAATCATAGTTGGGTTGGTAGGTATGGTGCTTTCTTTAAGTGTGATGGGTAGTTTTGAAACACAAATAGGCCTGATGGTTGCTGCAACTTTGTACGGACTATCCCTAGGGATTTTATCGCCAGCATTGAATGCTTGGACTGTAGACTTAAGCCCCACAAACGCTCGTGGCAAAGGCATCGCAACCATGTTTATAGCACTAGAAGCGGGGATCGGTTTTGGAGCCTTTTTCTCAGGGTGGTACTATCAGGATGTACTTTCGCGAATACCTATAGTGTTCTATGTATGTGCCGTAGCGAACATCATTGCATTGGGTTACATAATCCATCGTTCGCATCGCCAACGACAAACTTTAGAACCGTAAAAAAATCTAATTAGTGTACGTCAATCTCTTTAAGGTGTACACAGAAGTTTTTAACTACGGGCTCGGTAAGGGCAATGATATTCTTCGTATCTGCTGCTTTCGAAAACTCAACAGCATTCCCATCATTCAAAATCCAGATGCTTTCATTCTGGTATTTGTAGGCTTCTGTATAGCTTCGGTCAAAACTGTAGTAGTAAGCAGCACTTTCATTACCGTAAGGCAGGTTCAGCTTTTTAAGGGCTAATTTTGTTCGCTGATGAATAGCTTCTTTTTGTTCATCGGTTGGAACCGAGTCGAAGAAAGTAGTACGGAACAGGCTGCGATCTAAAAATCGGTTACATAAATCGGATAATACTTTGTCGTTATTTAGTGCCCAAAATTTAATGTTTAGATACACATCGTAGTCATCCAACTGCATATAGTAGGCCATCATTTTTTTAGTAATCTGGCGCTTTGCAGAAGGCTGTTCTTCAATGAAATACTTTAAGCTTTGAGAGGCGAATTCTAAGTTGGATTTGGTATCCATCAAGTGACGAACTCTTTTGAAAATCGCTCTAATCAAAGCATCAGCGCTTAATACCGTTTTATGCAGGTATACTTGCATGTACATCAAACGGCGAGCAATGATATAGTTCTCGATCGCATAAATACCTTTTTTCTCAATCACGATGTTCCCTTTGTGAACACGCATAGTTTTAAGGATACGATTGATCCCAATTCGTCCTTCCGATACGCCTGTGAAAAAACTATCTCGGCTTAGATAATCCAAGCGATCTAGGTCTAACTGGGATGAAATTAATTGATGTAGAAACTTCTTTTTGTACTGATTGGTGAAAATGGCAATTGCGGTATCCAGTGCACCATCGAACTCCTTGTTAAGTTCTTTCATCACTGCAAGACTCATCATTTCATGATTAAAGTCTTTAACCAAAGTATGCTCTAAAGTGTGAGAAAGGGGGCCGTGTCCAATATCATGAAGAAGTATGGCAATTAAGGTGCCTTCATACTCTTTGTCGCTAATGGTTGTATCCTTTTCGCGAAGATTGTTAAGTACACGTTTACCTAATTCTAGGGCTCCTAAGGCATGGGAAAATCGAGAGTGTTCGGCAGCAGGGAATACCATATACCCCAAGCCTAGTTGCCGTACTCTGCGAAGGCGTTGCACATAAGGGTGATCAATAAGTTTAAGGATGATTCCTTTTGGTACGGTTATGAAACCATGAACCGGATCGTTAAAGATCTTGTATCGTGTACTTTTATCCATTAGGGCAATGTAACTAACATTTCATCGAGATTCTCGATCTCAGGTAAACGGGTAGGGCGTTGTTTTTCTAAATCAAACCATACTCCCTTTGTTTTGGCCATGCTCTTTAATGATTTATCCTTTTCATCATAAATGGCTTGTAAAGCCACTAAACTTGAGTTGCCTACCTCGAGAATGCCTGTGCCTACTAACAGCGTGCTAGGGTACTTTATTTGCCCTAGAAACTCGGTCTCTGCTTTAACAAGCACAAACGATTTGGTTTTACCGAATTCGGCTCCACTTTTTGATGCATAATGAGCTAAGAAATGAATTCTTGCCTCTTCATAGTATGTGAAAAAGTTGGCATTGTTTACATGCCGCAGTGTATCGAGGTCTCTGAATCGAGTTTCAATTTTATGCCAATGGTAAAATTGATCTTCGTTATAGGGAAGTTTGTCCATGAATAGATTATTTCATTGTTTGGGCAGAATATCGGTGTAAACCACTCCATCTTCAATTGTGAATCACATATTCCAATGTCGGTTATGATTTCGCTATATTCCGAGGCAAAATTTACAACCAATTCATCAAACAGCACATGGCTAAAATTACAAGTAACGAGTTTTTAGAAGATCTACTGATTACCCCAAGTCCAACCGGTTTTGAAAAGGGAGGAGTAAAAGTTTGGAAGAACTATGTAGAACAGTTTTCTGACGAAGTAGTTACTGATGCTTATGGTTCAGCTGCCGCTAAAATCAATACGAGTGGTGATGTAGCTACAGTAATGTTAGAAGCACATTGTGATGAAATAGGTATGGTGGTTCAACACATTACCGACAATGGCTTTATCTATGTAAATAAGCTAGGTGGAAGTGATTCAACCATTGCTCGCGCTAAAAAAGTATTTATCCATAATAAAAGAGGCCGTGTTGTAGGGATAACAGGAAATACGGCTATTCACCTACAAACCACAAAAAATGGTGGGGGTAAGCAACCTGCATGGAAAGACATTTATGTTGATATCGGGGTGTCTTCAAAAGAGGAAGCCTTAGAGCTTATTCAAGTTGGCGACCCTATTACCTATGCCTCAGATATGGAGTTTTTGAATGATGATATCCTATCAGGCCGTGCTTTAGATAATAGAATGGGTGGATACATCATTGCCGAGGCTATGCGTAGCTTAAGTGAGCGTAAAAGCGAGCTAAAAGTAAATGTGATTGCTCTTAATTCGGTACAAGAGGAAGTAGGTGGTTTCGGTGCTCGAATGATGAGCTATAGATTTATGCCTGATGTAGCTTTGGTAACCGATGTAACCCATGCTACAGATACCCCCGGTATTGACCAAAAAGAACATGGTACTGTGGAAATGGGTAATGGTCCTACTATCCAACATGGTGGTGCAAATCATCCATCCGTAGTGTCCTTTTTAGAAGATGTGTGTGAAAAATCGAGCATCGAAGTTCAGCATGAAGCCACTAGTGTAAGAACAGGAACCGATACCGATAGTATTTTCTATCAACAAACGGGAATTCCGAGTGCACTTATTTCTCTGCCATTAAGATATATGCATTCACCCGTAGAGACATGTAATATGAAAGATGTAGAAGCACTAATCACCATCATGGTGGAAGCGGTGCTAGCCATGCGGCCCGACCAAACGTTTAGTGTTTTCGAAGATTAATTAGTTTAAAAGCCCGCTTTCGAAGTGGGCTTTTTTATTGGCCCTGATTTCGATAATGAAGTAAGTGCATAGCTATCGAAGAAAAGAAATCAATGTATATATCGTGGCGAATTAGGATAGAACCTGCTTTACTCTCCCAACAATTCCAGATTCGAGCATCACTTTGATACCGTGAGGATGAGAGGGTGATTTGGTTAGTAAGCGTTTTACTACTCCTTCGGTAAGCTCTCCAGATCTTTGGTGATGTTTCTGTACCACCTTAACGCTACTGCCAACTTGAATGTCTTTTCTTTGTGTTCCGTCCATGATTCCTAGGCTTATTTACCGATTGCTTTTTCGATTCTATTTAGAAGAGCTGCAGCAACGGGAGAGTTGTTTTTATGAAAGGGTTCAATGATTACTTTTTTGTACCCATGTAAGTCCGCTTGCCTAAATCGGTCATAGAGTTCACGAGCAAGCTTTTGATAATCTCCATCATAACCAACGATGTGTTCTTCTGAAGTTTCACTATTCACGAGTAGAAATAGAGTATCATCTTGATCTATTTCATCTTCGGAAGTTAGCCAATGGACTTCAGCATTGGGTTTGTAATGAGAATACTTTTGTCCCGGACTTTTAGGCTTATCCGTTTGTTGATTATCTTCTAGCACTTCTGAGTTCAGGCACTCTTCAATTTCTGCTTTTGAAATACTCCCTGGGCGTAAAATGGTGGGTTTTTCACTTGTTAAATCAAGAACAGTTGATTCCAATCCCACTTCTGTAGGCCCTCCATCTATTACTGGGAATGAACTGCCAAAATCAGCGAGAACATGGCTTGCTTTGGTTGGGCTTGGTCGGCTGGACTTATTTGCACTTGGAGCAACAAGAGGCCCTGTTTGCTGGATAAAGTCGAGAGCTAAAGCATGGTTCGGCATACGAACAGCCACGGTATCTAAGCCGGCAGTGATGGAATCTAAGACTGATGCCTTCTTAGGAATAACTATGGTTAAAGGGCCGGGCCAAAATTTCTCCATTAATTGGGGAGCAAATTTCGGTAATGGATAGTTAGTGAAATCTGAAAGCTGATCTATCGATGAAATATGAACGATAAGTGGGTTGTCGGATGGCCTTCCTTTTTGTTCAAATACTTTGGCGATAGCAGAGGGGTTGGTAGCAGATGCTCCGAGCCCATAAACGGTTTCAGTAGGAAAGGCTACAATTCCGCCTTCCTTAATTTGAGATACATAGTTTTGCATAGATTCCATGGTTGGAAACTATGCAAATTTTGAATGAGGTGTGAGCTAAAGCTTAATGGTTTTCTGAAATGAAATCCTCAAACACACTGTATTTAACGAAACTAACACCACCGCCAATTTTACCTGAAGTAACACTGTTGGCAATATTTAAAGCTTCAGTACTGTATTGAATATCAAGATCTTTTTCAATTTGAACTTGAACTTGTGGGTTACCTTTTGCGCCCTGTTGCCCAATCATTAACGATCCATGAATATTCAAGCTTCCCGATTGAACCTGAATCTGAGTTTTAGTGTTTTGCGCCTTCCTTAAAGTTCGGCTACCAACCGAGTAAACCAAGCCATCAATGTTCATATCACCTTTAGCTACTTGAACTTGAACAGTTTCGCCATTGAAAATTACCAATCCTTGCCAGTTAAAATCATCTTCAACCTGTAACTGAACGTCTTCACCTTCGATGATGAGGATGCCATAGCCGTTTAGGTCACCTGATGTTACTTGCAGCTTGTCTTTAATAACCACTATCTCAGGAGAGGAGGGAGTGCCCCAATTTGCGCTACTTACGGTTTTGCTACTATAGTTTCGTGTAGCATTAGTCTTAAAATCATTAATTAACTGCTCAAAATCTGGTTGTGGTACACTTTTATCAGTTAGAATACTTGGGGTAAATACGCCTTTACCGATTATTTGATTTTGTTGAGCGGTAGAAAGTTTAGAGCGTCCAGGATTAGTAATTGAACTCTTTGTAGTGTTATTACTTGCAAAAATTCCATGAACTGGAGATGAGAACACCGGTATAGATCCATCTAAATTTTCATCATAACCAGAGATTGAAAAGTTTGACCCTTTCACTTCCATTTCAAAATCATTTGTTTTTGAATATAAGCCTAAGGAAGAATTGACTAATGGGAATCCATTATCTGTTAGTTTGGCTAAGGTGATTACCCTACTAATAACATTGTCAGCAACACCGGTTGAAATTAGTTTAATCTCTCTGGGTGAGTTTGATAAGGTAGTGTCATGGTTGAAATCTAACACCTTTATGTAAACCCGTTCCTTAAAGTTTGCGGATCCCATATTCAATTCTAATGAATCATTTTCGCCAGTTACGAAATATGGGCTCGATTTTAGAAAATTTAAGGTATGATCCACCCCTGCGTTAGCAAGACTTAGTGCATGCTTTTGAGTGATGGTGTAGTTATTAACATCAAGTATTACAGATTGTTGGTTTCTGATACTCAGTTGATATATAGCTAGAACCGTTGATAAAACTACCGTGTAAATAAGTAAGGCACGTCCCATAATTTATAAGCTTAGGTTAATAGGGTAGATTGTTTTTTCCCAGAGTGTAACTTCATATTTGCCGTCTACAGCACCAAGACTTTCTAGCATCAGGTACACCTGAATGCTTTCTATATCATCGGGGTCAAAAACAGGGGATGCGAGCTCATTTTGGTCTTCATCGTAAAAAGTAAACTTTAACCGTGTAACACTTGCTGGCATGGTAGCTTCTTCAATCACAGTTGAATCTGGTAAAGTTCTTTGAGTGCGATAAAGATTGAAGTCTTTAGGGTTCTCGGTAGATGTAACCGGGGAGCTTCGATCATAATGCCATTTAATTTGATCGTTTATCCCGTCATTGTTGATATCGGCTTCAAATACTATTTGATTAGAATCGGCATACACAATCGGACTATCTTGAATAATCCCATTTTTGGTGTAGCCAATCTTTTTCATTTCAAACTCTAGTAGCTCAGAGATAAAGTCTAATCTGTTTTTTGTGGAACTTGCTAATGATTGGCTTGCTGAATGGTTGCTAAAATTAAGCGTATATGTAGCCATTGAAACTAGAAGAAAGCCAGCTATTACAAAGCTGGTTAAAAGCCCGTGAATTTGCATAATAATCAGTTCTGTAGGTTAGTGGTAGTATGAGTTGATATACTCGAGTTGAACAGGAGCGCGGTCGATACTATACCTAACAGGATCAATATTACCGTATCTAATATTTACGATCATTTTTTTAAATCGACTCTGAGTGTTAATGCAGGTGTCTTTCGACTCAAGGTCGGCTATATAGCATACTTCAATCCACCCTTCATAATCCCCGTTGTCAGTTTCTTCATCCCACGAATACCCGTGATAGTCATCAAAGTCGTCGAAATCAGCACGTGAGCTTTCTGAGCCATCATTGCCAAAGTTAGAAGGGTGAGTAAATTCAGATGGGCTACTTACAGGGTCAATGCCTTGTGCTAATTCATCGTAGCTTTTTGACCGAGCTTCTTCAATTACTGTACTTGCCAATGCAATAGCAGACTTGTCTTTTTCTGCTTCTATATCAATTACAATGTTATTGAGTTTAGATTTATTGAAGTTTAAAGCGATGAGGGAATAAAGTATAATTGCCCCTAACGCTTGTAATGCCTGAGATGAGTCTTGCATGTCCTAGATTTATTTATTTTCCCGAATAGTTATCCTATTTCTATAGAGGACTAATCTAAAAGAATATGACAGATATTAAAATTTTTTAATGTTAAAATTACAACATTAATCTAAACGGGCCCAAAGGGTTTTAAGGAACTTAGATGCTTCGAAAATGTTTTCAATGTCATGTATCACAAACCTAACAGCATCATTCTTTTGGATCAATTGAAACTTCTCGGGTTTAAGTGCTTCAAGATGTTTTAAGATTTTCTGGAACTTGCCATTGTCGTAGAAATGAGGGGCTAATTTAGCTTCAGCCTTAGGGCACACAATCCAAATTCTACCCGCTCTTATCGTCACTTTAGTGAATAAACATTTCGAAGCAAACAGTTTCACTTTACTTGCCTCAATCAAGAAGTTCGCTTCTTTAGGAACCGGTCCAAATCGATCTTCAATTTCTTTTTTCCAGTCTTCGATCTGTGCTTCATCTTTGGCTTGTGAAAGCTTACGATATAAGTTCAATCGTTCTACATTATCACTGATGTAGTTATTTGGAAGTAGGGCTGATTGGTCAAACTCAACCAGTGTCTCAGGAAGTTCAATATCAACTTCAACGCCTTCGAACATGTCGCTGAATTCAGATTCCTTAAGTTCTTTGACTGCGTCATTTAGAATCTTGGTGTATAACTCAAATCCGATGTCGTTAATAAAACCACTTTGTTCGGCGCCGAGGATATCACCAGCACCTCGAATATCTAAATCGCGCATAGCGATATTAAATCCAGAGCCTAAATCCGAAAACTCTTCAAGGGCAAGTAGGCGTTTTCTCGCCTCGGGGGTTAAAGTCTCAATAGGTCGAGTAATGAGGTAGCAAAAGGCTTTACGATTCGAACGCCCAACACGTCCACGAAGCTGATGTAATTCAGCTAAACCAAAGTTATCTGCTTGATTGATAATAATGGTGTTGGCATTCCCAATATCGATTCCGTTCTCGACAATATTGGTAGATACGAGCACATCAAACTTATGGGAGTAGAAGTCGGTAATGATTTTTTCCAGCTGAGGGCCTGTCATTTGTCCGTGGCCAAAGCGTACTCGAATGTCTGGCACAAGGCGTCGTATCATCTCAGCAACTTCTTCAATATTCTTTACGCGATTATGAATAAAGAATACTTGTCCACCTCGGCTCATTTCCTGAAGAATGGCATCACGAATAAGGTCTTCGTTGAAGCTGTGTATTTCAGTATAAACAGGTTGACGGTTCGGCGGGGGAGTACTTATGATACTTAAGTCGCGAGCCCCCATAAGAGAAAATTGGAGCGTTCGTGGGATGGGCGTTGCCGTTAACGTTAATACATCAACAGCAGCTCTAAATTCTTTAAGCTTTTCTTTAGCACTTACGCCAAACCGTTGTTCCTCATCTACTACGATTAGCCCAAGGTTTTTGAACTTTACATCTTTCGAAAGGATTCGGTGAGTGCCTATAAGAATATCTACTTCACCTTTATCAAGTTTCTTCAGTACTTGAGTTTGCTCTGTTTTACTTCTGAACCGTGAAAGCACCTCAATGCTCACGGGGAATTTACCCATTCGCTTCTGAAAGGTTTTAGCATGCTGCTCAGCAAGGATGGTAGTGGGCACTAAAACCCCCACTTGTTTATGGTCCATTACTGCTTTGAAGGCCGCACGAACCGCTACCTCAGTTTTTCCAAAACCTACATCTCCACACACTAAGCGATCCATGGGTTGTTCGCTCTGCATGTCTTGTTTTACGGCTTGAATGGCAGCGTCTTGATCGGGCGTTTCTTCATACTGAAAGTTTGCCTCCATCTCCACCTGCCAATTGGTATCCTCGCCGAATGAGAATGCTTTTTGAGCTTTTCGTTTCGCATAAAGTAAGATGAGTTCACGTGCGATATCCTTCACACGCTTCTTAGTTTGGGCTTTTTTACGAGCCCATTCTCCTGAGCCTAGTTTGGTTACTCTAGGCGCTGTTCCTTCTTTACCCGAGTATTTTTGGAGCTTATGCAAGCTGCTTACATTCACATAAAGCACGGAGTCGTCTTTATATAGAAGTACTACAACCTCTTGATGGCTTTCTTTTACTTTGATTTTCTTGAAGCCTGAAAACTTTCCGATACCATAATCCACATGAACTACATAATCGCCCATGTTTAGATCTTTCAGTTCTTTGAAAGAGATACCGCCTTGGTGCTTACGCCGCTTTACCTTTGGGCGGTAGTATCGGTTAAATATTTGATGATCGGTGTACAGGCATAAGTTAGCAGAAGGGAAAATGAACCCTTCATGTAATGACTCAACCAGTAAAGAGTAATCGAATTCATCGGTAGGTTCACCTAAGAGTTCTTCAAAACGATGAATTTGTCCTTCATTATCGCAACAGATTACTACATGTCGACCAGCTTCTGTCTGTTCAGTTATATCTTTACGTAGTAACTCAAAATTACCATGAAAATCTGGTTGCGGCTTCGTACTTAGTTTGAACGGGTCTGTAACTCCAGTGGCCGCTCCGAATATGATAGTGGTTTCAAATTTTGACAGGTCTTGGTCAAATTGAGAGATATCTAAGAATTGAGTAGAAGGATGTGCTTCATCCTCATCATCAAGGTTGTTATAGGCTATGCAAGCCTGCTCAAATTGCGTTTCAATTTCATTTCGAATGAGCTCAGGGTTAATGAGAACCAAAGCCGTGTCTTCACTGAAATAGGAGAGGAAACTGTCTTTCTCTGAATCTGGTAGATTTGTTAAATCCGGGATGAAACGCGCGTTATTTAAAAAGGCGATAGAACGTTGAGAGTCTGGGTCGAATTCACGGATTGATTCGAGTTCGTCTCCAAAAAATTCAAGGCGAATTGGGTACTCACCCGCATAAGGGTATACATCAAAAATTCCACCACGTACGGCAAATTCACCGGGTTCATCTACAAAACGAGTGGGGCTATATCCTTGATCAACTAACCGCTCTTTAAGTTGCTCAGGGTCTATGCTTTCGCCTTTAGTTACATTTACACTCACTTTGTCGAGTACATTTGGCGGTGCTACTTTTTCAGATATAGCCGCTGCTGATGTGAGTACAATTTTCTTAGCTCTACCTTTCACTAAATCGAGAGCCTCAGAACGTAATACAAGGGTACCCGAGTCTACTATTTGATCTTTATCATAGGGCTTGTGGTTGGTAGCAGGGAACCGAATGTGTTTTACTTTAGAAATCGTATCTAAATCTGCTTTTAAAAAGCGTTCATTTTCTTCAGTATCCGTAATGACCAATACATTTTTGAACTCATTGCTTAGCTCATTGATCAAAAATGAAGATATAGACCCAACGCTTTCCTTAACAAAAAGGGTAGAGGTGTTCTTTAGCTGTTGTTTAAAGGTGTCGAACTCGACAGTAGATGAAATTCTCTTGAGTAAAGCCGTTTTCTTCATGAAATAGGATCAAATCGAATGGTCAAAAAATTTGGTGCCCAAAGGTAAGGCATATCCTATTTAAGAACTAACTATGCTCCGAAGTATAAACCGATCAATTCCGAATGCTAGCAGAAAACAAACAAATGCCAGAGATAGATATTTAGGGTATTGGTCTTCGAAGTCAGTGTAGATGAGTTCTTCTACTTTAGATTTTTCGAGTTCATCAATTTCGTTGTATACCCTCATAAGTTCGTCTGAATCCGTTGCACGGTAGTATTTACCACCTGTAAGCTCCGCCACGGAAGTCAACATTTCTTCATCAATGTTTACTTCAATATTCTGATAACGGCGCCCAAAAATTGGGTCTTGAATAGGGTAGGGTGCTGTTCCTCGTGTACCCGCACCAATGGTATAAATTTTGATATCGTAAGTCAGGGCTAAGTCGGCGGCGGTTACAGGATCAATCTCACCGGCGTTGTTTTGCCCATCAGTGAGTACAATGATAACCTTACTTTTAGTCTCGCTGTCTTTAAGGCGATTGATTGCCGTAGCTATTCCCATACCGATAGCGGTACCATCTTCTATCACACCCATTTCTAAATCATCCAATAACTGAGTAAGTAATTGGTAATCGAGGGTAGGCGGAACTACCGTAAAACTCTTCATAGCAAAGGTTACTAATCCAATACGATCTGACACTCGCTTGCCTACAAACTCCTTCGCAACTTCGCGTGCCGCTTCAAAGCGATTGGGTTGCAAATCTTCAGCCCGCATAGAAGATGAGATATCTAGCACCATCACTATATCAATCCCCTCAGCATTCCGTTCGATGGTGGTTAGCTTTAGCTGAGGTCGAGCTAGAGCAACAATAAGCAGTGCAAAACCGGTCCAAGTTGCCAATGCAACCATCCAATGTAAATGCGACTTCCAATTTCCAGGTAAGCTTTTGGCAAGCTCTAGGTTTGAAAACGTAAGCGATGGACTACGTTTCTTAAAGAATCGAAATAAATAGACTCCTATAAATATAGGAAGTAACAAAAGTGCGTAAAACCATTCAGGATTAGCCCATTCCATGGTCGGCCTCCTCAGTTTGAATAGTTTGGAATTGAGCTTCAAATTCGTCGCGAAGTCGTTGAATACGAGTTAAATCAACTTGACGGGCACGTTCTAAAAATGAATGCCCAAAATGATAAGCTTTTAGCGATTGCTCGTAGGTGGGTTTGAACTTGGCAAACTTTGCCATATCCGCTTCCTTCAATATCTCACGAGTGTGCTTTAGCATTTCTATATCCATTCCAAAAGCATCCATAAATCTTATGACTTCTCGTGAAGTGCTTTCCAGTGCAGGAATCTTGTACACTTCCTCTATGTACCATCTTAATGCATCACCCAATTCGCTGTAAAAAGTCTTGTAGTCTTTCTCAATGGAATCGTCGTGCTTGGTTTTGAGTGCTCTGAGTCGTTGTTCCAGTTCATTCAACGGATTCTGGAATTCAGGGATAATAACTTCTTGAACAGGTTCTTCTTCTTTATTCACTACATATTTTTGATAGAGGAAGTAAGCGATAGCGGCGAGTAAAAGTAAACCCAATATCCATGGCCATAGGGTGATCGGGAATTCAAAAATTGGCTTGGATGGCTTTAATGGATCTTCAGCACTAGCCAAAACACTTCGTTGGTTTAAAACTACGGCTTCCGTAAATAATAAAGTGGTATCGCCGGCACTTATCACTCTAAGAGGCAGGGGAGCAATGGTGGCTTCGTCGAGGGCAAAAAACTGAAGTTCATATACCGTACTATCTGCATAATCAGATAGTTTGAATTGTTGCATGGATCGAAATCCTAAATCGGCACCAAATAGGGTAGAGTCAGGAAAAATAACTTTATCGTAAGTGGTAGTACTTTTGTAAGAAATAGCGAATTCAAAAGTCTCACCTACTTCAAGAGAATCGGTAGGTGAAGTAACCGTAACAGTTTGAGCTTGTACTACTCCTGAGAATAATAAAAATACTAGGCAACAAATTTGAAGACGAATTGTTAATAGCCGATCAATATCGATCATGAATGTGTTTGAATTTTCTGCGATGTCAATTTTCAATATAGGTTAATAGCCACAAAGATAATTTCTTTTAACACTTTGTTTAATCAAATTTACATCTCATTCCTTTTATGAAAAAATCATTTTTAGCCTTAGTTTATCAAAATCATCTGCAAAAGAATACATATGAATTGGGATAAAACTCTACTTGTAGCATTAGCTGCCTTTACATTTTTAGCATCTTGTAATTTTGGTGAACCTGATATCACTAAAAAACCTACCGTTACAGAAAGTAACTTTGAAGAAATAAAAGAGCTACCCGGTGTAGATTCTTATGGGTTTGAGATAGATAACATATTAGTTAAAGAAGCGCGCGTAAAGCGCAACGAAAGCTTGTACATCATTTTAAGGTCACTTGATGTAACTCCCGAAACCATTTATGAGCTTCAACAGAAGTCGAAAGGGAAGTTTAATTCTAGTCGAATTCGTCAGAATCAAAAATACCTTACTTACCACGATGCAGATACGGGCACTCCTAAAAGGATGGTATTTCATCAGTCAGCCACAGACTATGTAGTATTTGATTGGGAAAAAGATATTGAAGTGAGCTTAGGGCAAAAAGAAGTTCGCAAAGAAGTAGCCGTTGCTTCGGGTACTATTGAGTCCTCTTTATATGAGACCCTTGTGAGCCAAGGCGTGAATATGCTCGTAGCTAATCGCCTGAGTGAAATCTTTGGATGGGAAATTGATTTCTTCCGCATATATAAAGGTGACAAATTTAAAGTGGTATACGAAAAGCAGTTTGTAGGCGATAAGCGCTATGGCATCGGCCAAATACTTGCCGCTGAGTTCGAACACCGTGGACAAACGTATGATGCCTATTTCTATGATAACGGTGAAATATTTGGATACTTTGATAGCGAAGGCAATAGCCTGCAGAAAGCGTTATTGAAAGCACCGTTCAAATATTCACAACGAATAAGTTCTAATTTCTCTTACAATCGTTTTCACCCAGTATTAAAGAAGAGAATGCCACACTACGGGGTAGATTATGCTGCACCAAAAGGAACTCCAGTAATTTCAGTTGGTGATGGTGAGATTATAGAAGCTCGATATCGTGGAGCGAATGGTAACATTGTTAAGATTCGTCACAACAGTACTTATACCACAGCTTACTTACACTTGAATGGCTTTGCTAAAGGAATTAAGCCTGGAACTCGAGTTCGTCAAGGTCAAGTAATTGGATATGTAGGAAGAACAGGGCGTGTAACCGGGGTGCATTTAGATTACCGTGTTTATAAGCATGGAAGTCCAGTTAACCCAACCAAACTTAAGCTGCCTCCATCAAAAGGAATTAGTGCAGAAGAGATGGACACCTACAAGAATTCAATCGCCGATCTTCAAAAAGAACTCGAAGCACTTACCGAGCCACCAATACTTGCCGAAGTTCAATAAGTACAAAGTTGAATTAAGAAGGGTAGGATAGAATTCAATTAGTATCTATTTACCCTTCTCAGGAAGAAGTTCATTAGTGGGCGAACGTACGATCGATTAGTTTGTACTTCTACAGAGTCGATCTTCATACGAAGTAACTTGTCTTGTAATTCGTGCTTCTGTTTAGCCCTTCTAGTTTTAAAAGCCTTTCGTACTGCCTTATTTGAGGTATCTATCAAAATCTCTTTGCCACTTTCTGCATCCGTAAATGGTAATAGGCCTACATCAGGAAGTTCTTCCTCGTGCTCATCATTTACGATGATACTTACCAAGTCGTGTTTCTGGTTGGTAATTCTAAGCTGCTTCTCGAAGTCTTTATCTTGGAAATCGGAAGCCAGTACAACAATAGCTCTTCGATCTAATAAACGATTAACATAAGAAAGGGCATCCGCGATATCAGTGCCTGTACCCGTGGGCTTAGTGGTGTATAATTCACGAATGAGACGTAGTACATGGGTTCGTCCTTTTTTGGGTGGGACTACTTTTTCTATATGATCGCTAAATAATACAAGTCCTACTTTGTCACTATTCTTAATAGCACTGAATGCAAGTACTGCACAGATCTCAATTGCCAGGTCCATTTTGGTTTGATTTAAAGAGCCAAAGGTGCCACTTGGAGAGATATCTACACACAGCATTAAGGTTTGCTCGCGTTCTTCTTCAAAAATCTTAATATATGGATCGCCCGTTCGTGCTGTAACATTCCAATCTATTTGTCGGATGTCATCTCCGTAATTATAGGCTCGAACTTCCGAGAACTCCATTCCTCTTCCTTTAAAAGCGGATTGATATTCCCCACCAAACAGGGTGTTTACAATGCCCTTCGTTTGAATCTCAAGTTTGCGAATCTTCTTTAGTACTTCTTTAGAAACCATAGCTAACTGTTGAATAGACTGTGTTTTGGCTCAGAATAAGAAATATAAATTATATTTAATGGTATAAATTTAAATATAATTTTAAGTTCAATGAAACGTATAATTAGGTTGGTTTTGTAATTAGTGTGTAAACATTAAAATATTCTAAAAAACCAATCCAGAAGCCCTTCAAATGCGTATTTATCATTAGAGAGTTCTAACCTAAAATTAGATAATTAACCTTTCTTAATTAAAGCATGTTAACGGTACTTACTTATAGAAGTGGCTACCTTAGTGCTGAATTGATTGCGCAAGTAACACAAAATGCAAATTCATATGAAAACCAAATACTTTTTCATATTCCTTTTTCTTCTGGGTTTAACAGTTAATGCAACTGCTCAGCAAAGTGAGAATGGTCTTACTTCAGTTTTGAAGGCTTATAAGATTACCACTGCGGCTGATGGAAACGAGGTTGCAACGGAAGTGACTGAAGTGACTCCGGGGGATTTAATCGAATATCGACTTACTTATACAAATGCAACTGGTGGAGATATATCACAACTCCAGCCAGTGTTACCAATTCCATTGCAGATGTTTTACTTAGGTGAAACTGCCTCTCCGGAATTAAGTGGTGCCAGCGTAAGCCCAACGGCTAACGACTTTTCTAGGCCTCCACTAACTCGTCAGGTTCAACAACCAGACGGTTCGACTACAACGGAAACCATACCGGCTGAAGAATATCGTCGGATCCAATGGTTGGTGCCTGCTCTAGCGGCAGGAGAAAGTATAACTCTCACCGCAAGAGTTAGGGTTAGGAGTTAACCCCGATCAATTTAAATCAATAAAAGTGTTCATAAAAAATTGAACCATAATCATAGGATAGAACAATGACAACAAACACACATAAACTACGAAGCAGGGTACAAGCTCTTGTAGGTATGCTTATGGTTTTTGCTGTAGTGCTAGTAGGTACATCAGTTGATGTATTTGCACAGGTACCACCAGCAAATTCTTCCATTGGTAACCAGGCAACAGCTACGTACGTTGACAATGGGAATAATTCCCAGTCTGTTACGTCGAATACCGTTGTTACAACAGTACAACAGGTAGCCGGTGTAACGCTTTCTGCTGGAGTAACCAAGCAGGTTTCTCAAGGTGGTCAGGTAACGTTTAGTCATACTATTACCAACACTGGTAACGGTACTGATCAATTCGACCTTACTGCTATAGATGCCAACGCAGGTTCTTTCAACTTCACTAACATCAAGATATATGCTGATGCTAACGGTGATGGTGTAGCGGATAACTTTACAGAAATTACACAAACCCCAAACATTGATGCCTTCACTAATAATACTTACGGTATTGTTATTGTAGCTGATGTTCCAGCTTCTGCGCTAGATTCTCAGTTCGAAGATATCACTGTTACAGCAACAAGTGTATTTGATAATACTGAATCTGATACTGCAACTAACAAAGTTGTTGTTGATGAAGATGCAGTACTTGATGTTAACAAACAGGTAAGCCAAACGTTGGCGGATGTTGGTGATACATTAACATACACAATTGCATATGCTGAGAACGGTAATGCTGCTGCAACTAACGTTGAATTAGTAGACGTTATCCCAGTTGGTATGACTTACGTTCCTAACTCTGCTTCTTGGAGTGGTGGTGGTGCGTTAACAGATGCTGCTGCTGGCGATCCAGCGGGTATCACATTTAGAAGAAGCACAGCAGGTGCACAGGATTCTTTAATCGCTGTAATCGGATCTGTTGCTAACGGTTCTTCTGGTAACTTAACGTTCAAAGTAACTGTTAATAATGACCAGCATGGTAATACCATTATTAACCAAGTTTCTTACAAGCATGATGACCTTCCTGCAGGTAACACTATTAATGGTCAGGCTGTTACAGTAAATGAGAACTACGACATTGCGTTAGTAGATGCTCAATTAGTTGAGATCACTACTGCAGAGCAAGGTGCTACTCTAAACTTTATTAACCGATTCAAGAATACTGGTACTACTACTGATACGTATAACATTGCGATCAACACAGGTAACTACCCAGCGGGTACTCAGTTCTTCTTTTACAAGGCTGATGCAAGTAACGAACCAACTAGTACTTACCAAGATACTGGTTCTGATGGTATTCCTGATACAGGACCTGTTGCAGCTGGCGATACTGTAGTTGTAATCTTACAGGTTCAGTTACCTTCTGGTGAAAGTGGTGGACCATTCTCTGTAGACAAGACTTTAACGTCTGTTAATAATGCTGCTGCAAGTGCAACTCATACCGATCAGGTAACTAACGTTGTTGCTCCTACTGTAGACCTTACTAACGATGCTGCTTCCGGCGATGTTGGCGCACTAGGTGAAGGTCAAGGACCAGAAGCAAATGCAGTTAAGTCTATTACTACTAATCCTGGTAACACTGTTTCTTTCAGCTTATTTGTTAAGAATACAAGTGCTGGTCAAGATAACTACAACCTAGCTTTTACTACCGATACTACTGGTGGTTACCAAGCAGGTACGCTTCCAACTGGATGGACTGTTCAGTTCCGTGATCCTAACAATGCTAACTCTGTTGTTTCTAAAACAGGTGATTTAGCTGCAGGAGCAAGTAAGGAACTTGTAGCAGAAGTATTTATCCCAGCTGGTTACGCACCAGGTGATGTTGAGCTATACTTTAGAGCACTTTCGCCTACTACGAATGCATTTGATATCATTCATGATAAGGTTTCTGTTAACACTCAGCAGAACATGCAGTTAACAAGTAACCAATCTGGACAAATTGCACCAGGTGGTTCTCGTAACTACTTACACACACTTACTATTCTTAGTAACGTGCCTGAGAACAACGGTTCTAACTCTGACCTTTATATCAACTTAGCGAACTCTAAGCCAACTGGTTGGACTTCGACGGTATACTGGGATACAGATGGTAACGGTGTTATTACTAGTGCCGATTCACTTCTTACAACAGGTGCAGCTTCTGATTCAGTTAAGCTTCCAGCACAGGTAGGAACATTGAACTTCAACGATCAAGTTAAATTCATTGTGAAGGTAACAGGTCTTGCAGGTCTTGATGATGGTGAAACTAACACTACTACTATCACATTGTTAGACAATTTGAACAACCTGCCTAGTAAGTCAAACACTGACATTACTCAGATTCAAGCTGGTTTAATTGTAATCGAGAAGTTCCAAGCTCCAGATGTAGCTGGTTCTGCCGGAACGTACACGAAGAATCCATTCAATGTACTTCCAGGCGACACGGTTTACTACCGTATTACAATTAGAAATGATGGTTCACAGCCGGTAACAACGGTTTCTGTAACTGATGATACTCCATCGTTTACCAAACTATTGAGCGCGGCTACTGCTACGGTTACCTCTGGTACTGTGAACTCAGTAGTTGTTACATCTCAACCTGCTGTTGGTGGTACGGGTACCATCCAAGTAGACATCGATCAACTCGATCCTACCGAGCAGGTTACCATAGAGTTTGCTGTTAAAATAGACAGCTAAAACCCCATATAGAAAAATATCTATTAACCCAGATTTATGAGGGTGAGGTTGACCCCTTGCCCTCCTCTTAAAAACACAAAAGTGCAGAAATTTAACTCCCTCATATCTTTATTGGTTCTTCTACTGGTTTCCGGTATGGGTGAGGTGCATGCACAAAACACTCCTCCTAACGGCACAGAGATTATAAACCAAGCCGTAACTACCTTCTCACAAGACGGTGGTGCTACTACTCTACAAACGCAAAGTAATGCGGTATATGTAGTAGTTGATGGAGTTCCAAGCTTCGCTCTTGAGGTTGATAATTCAATCAAAAGATTTAGAGGCGACAAAGTATTTTTTGATCACTACTTAGTTAATAATGGTGATCTTGCTTCTACCTTCGATATCAAGATTTACAATTCAGAGGAAGGGGAGTATGCTCTTGAAAATTTAACTCTAGAGAGTAGCCAGAAATCTAAATTTGCGAATACCGATACCTTATCCCAAGTAGTTACTCTACAGCCGGGTGAGCGTTTCGATTTTACTTATTCTGGTCAAATCAGCAATATTGAGAAAGATTCAACGACAGCAATCTTAAATATCGATGCCATTTCAAGAGAATTTGATGTTTCACTACAGCGTCGTGACTCTGTGTACATCTTATCAGGTTCTAGAATTGAATTAAATAAAGTTCAATCGGCTGGAGCTGATCTTCAATCAGGTGATAACTTCACTTATACTATCGACGGTCAAAACACTGGCGATGCTACCGCTTATCCAAGAACCATTTCTATTGATGGTATCTCAATGGATAAAGTGATTCTTCTTGATTCAATTCCTAATAATGTAAGCTTCGAACGCTTCATCTCTACAGATAAAGGTCAGCGACTATATAATTACGAAGGTTCAGGTAAGTTTGAATTCAGTTCAGTTGAACCAACAAACCCATCTGAAGTTTCAGTAATTGCTGTTGTATTTGATTCATTAGAAGCAGGCGAGACATTTTCAGCTACTTTTGAAGTACAAGTTAATCCAGGTGCAAGTGGCGATATCGAGAACATCGCAGAAGTAAGTTATGTTGATCCTGACGGTTCAGTAACTACGAGCTCAGCATCTAACAATGTAATTACTACCGTAGCGGGTGGCGCGAAAATTGACTACTTCACCGATGACTCATTCGAAAAGAGAACGGGTACTACTAGTATTGGGTCTGTACTTCATATTCAAGCAAGTGCAGCATCTTGTAATCAGTTTAGAACTCTTGTTGAAGAAGTAACTGTTAGGTTAACCTCATTTGAAACAGGTGATCGCGAAGAGTTCAGAGCTTTAGAAACAGGTCCTAACACGAGTATTTTCAGAATTACTGAAGATGTGCCTACTAGAAATGGTGTTCAGTTTGAAGTAGTGCCTGGTAACAGAATTCTTGAGACTGTTGAAGACGACGTTATTGAAGCTGAGCTTCAGTGTGATGGTATTAATAATGGCGGCGGTGGCGGCGGCGGAGCTCGTATTCAATCTACCGTTGTTGTTGATCCATTTGGAATCGTATTTGATAGTGAAACTAACGCTCCTATTACTGGTGCTGAAGTAAGTATTTATGATATTACAGGTGCTAACAACGGTGGTAATGCTGGCGGTTTAGCAACAGTTTATGAAGCAGATGGAACTACTGAAGCACCAAGCACTTATACCACGGGAATTGATGGTAAGTTTTCATTCCCATACCTAGAAATTGGCGAATATAGAATTGAAGTAATTACCCCGGAAGGATACTCTTTTGCTTCTGAAGTTCCTTTCAGTTTATTACCACAAGGTCGTAAAGTGGATACATTAGCTTCTTATGGTAAAGAGTGGCAGTTATCGAATGTCCCCAAAGGTACAGATTTTGACATCCCATTAGATCCTTTAAGTAAAGGTGTTCTCTTCACTGAGAAAACCGTGGATCGAAAAGATGCCGAAATCGGGGACTTCGTTAACTACACCGTAACTATTCGTAGTGAGGCTGTTAACACCGTTCGTAATCTGTCTATCGATGATAGCCTTCCATTTGGTTTCTCATACCAATTAGGTTCTGCAAAATTAGATGGTAACGCACTAGCTGATCCTGAAGGTGGCGAAGGTCCAGATTTGAAATTCAATGTTGGTGATATCGAAAGTGGTGCTACTAAAGAATTAACGTACCGAGTATTTGTAGGTCCTGGATCAGAAAAAGGGGAAGGGATTAACTCTGCAATTGCAACAAGTGATGAGGTAATTGTTAAGAGCAGTAACCTTGCTAAAGTTAAAGTTGAAGTACGTGGTGGACTATTTAACGACAATGCTTACATCATTGGTAAAGTATTCCAAGACTGTAACGAAAACGATATTCAAGATGCTGGTGAAGTAGGTGTTCCTGGAGTTCGTTTATATCTCGAAAATGGTAACTATGTAGTTACGGATAACGAAGGTAAATATACATTCTACGCTATCAAGCCTAACAAGCATGTACTTAAAGTAGACAACTACAGCTTGCCAAATGGTTCTAAGTTATCAGTATTAGATAACCGCCATGCTAACGACCCAAGTAGCCGTTTTGTAGACGTTAAGAAAGGGCAGATGCACCGAGCTGATTTCGCAATTTGTGAATGTGAGCCTGCAGTTAATGAAGAAATTGAAGCACGTAGAGCGCTATTCTCGGAAAATGCGAGTCAATCGCTATCAGGATCTCTTACAAGCAACTTCTCTGCTAACGATAATAACTTAAGTAGCTCTCAAGGTAGATTTGAGGATGCGAGTGGTACTGTTGGCGGTCCTAAAGAAGTAAAAGCAGCTTCTATTAAGAAGGATACTAAAGAAGATTCTACCGTAGCAGAAGCAACAGAAGTGCAGTCGCAAGTAGCGAAATTAGAAGAAGCACTCGTGAATGCGGAAGCAGGTTTAGGATTCTTAAACATTAGCGATAACGATACTCTTCTTACAGATACTTATACGGTATGGGCGAAGGGATTAAACGGTGCTAAGTTTGAGCTATATATTAATGGCGACAAAGTTGACGACAAGAGAGTTGGTCAATCAAGTATTTCTCCAACGAATAATCTTCAAGGTTGGGAATATGTGAGTTTAGATTTTGAAGCAGGACGTAATGAACTTAAGCTTCAAGAAGTGGATCCATTTGGAAATGTTCGCAATGAAGAAAGTATTGAAATTTTTGTACCAGGTACTCTAAAGAAAATTGATGTTCGTGTACCAAGAAATGATGTAGCTGCTGATGGTGTATCATCTGCACTCGTTCAAGTTGAATTACTTGACGAGAACAACTTAAGAGTGGGTTCTAAAACTCAAATCACATTAGATACTGAGTTTGGTAAGTGGAAAGTTAAAGACAACGATAGTTCAACTCCAGGTACTCAAACAAGTATAGAGAATGGTGTTGCTCAGTTCGAATTAACATCAACTGATAAGCCACAAACAGCAATCGTAAGAGCAACTTCGGGTATTATCGAAGGTGAAGCTAAAGTTGAGTTCCTACCAGATCTTCGTCCACTTATCGCCGCGGGTATTATTGAAGGTACTATTCGTTTTAACGAGGCGGTTAACATCAGTTCAGATAAAGAGACTGACGGTTTTGAAAGAGAACTAAAGCAGCTTTCTTATAGCATCGAAAACTTTACAGGCGATGCTCGTTTAGCTTTCTTCTTAAAAGGTAAAGTGAGCGGTAAGACTCTACTTACTGCCGGATATGATTCAGAAAAAGATAAATCAGATCGTCTATTCAGAGATATACGACCTGATGAATTTTACCCAGTATATGGTGAATCTTCTATCAAAGGTTTTGATGCACAGTCATCAAGTAGACTCTATGTTCGCGTAGATCGTAACAAAACGTATGCACTATATGGTGATTTTATCACCCAAGAGAGAGACCAAGATGTCCAGCTAGGAAATTATAGCAGAGCTCAAACCGGTTTGAAGGCAAACTTCGAAGAAGGTAAGATTAAAGCTCAGGCTTTTGGTGCAAGTGCATTCTCAAGTAGAAAAATCAGAGAGTTCCAAGGTCAAGGAATCTCACGTTATGATCTACCGGACAAAGACATTGTTGAAAATTCTGAGATCATTGAGTTAGTAACTTATGATCGTGAGCAGCCAGAAGTAATTCTAAGTGTAGATCGCTTAACTAGATTCCGCGATTATACTATCGATCCGTTCTCTGGAGTAATTACTTTCAGAACACCAGTTTCTTCTGTTGACCAGGATTTCAACCCAGTGTTTATCCGTGCTACTTATGAAGTAACTAACAACAAAGATCGTTACCTAATTGGTGGCTTAAATGTTGAAGGTCAAGTAACTAACGCCCTTAAAGTAGGAGCGGGTGTAGTTCGTGATAACAACCCAGATGATACCTTTACTATGGTATCAGGTAATGTGGTTGCTAACCTTTCTAAAGACACTAAAGTAGTTGCAGAGATCTCGAACACGAATTCAGATAACAACGGTAGTGGTTCTGCAGGTCGCGTTGAGTTAAATCACCGAGGTAAGAAATTAGATGTACTTGCTCAAGTAGGTAAGTCTGAAAAAGACTTTAGTAATCAGTCTTCTTCTCTAGGACAAGGTAGAACGGAAGCTCGTACTAAAACTCGTTACAAATTAACGAACACGACTAATGTTAATGCAGAGTTCTTGTACTCGCGTAACGACACTACTAGCGATAGAACATTCGGTGGTTTATTTACTGCTCAGCAGTCGTTTGGAAACAACTTAAGTGCTGAATTTGGCGTGCGTTACTCTGAGAACTACATGGCATCTCAAGATTCAACGAATTACAACACGAACCTTCGTGGTAAGTTGAATGCTGATTTACCATTCCTATCAGGTGCTTCTGTATTCGCTGAAGGTGAACAAGATCTAAACGACTCAGATAAGAAATTAATCGCGATTGGAGCGGATTACCGCTTAAAGCAACTAGCTAAGATTTACGCTCGCCATGAGTTTATTTCAAGTGCAGGTGGTATTAATACCTTAAGTAGCAACCGTCAGCGTAACAACACAGTAGTTGGTATTGATGCAACGTACATGAAAAACGGTCAGATTTTTAGTGAGTACCGTGTTAACGATGCATTTGACGGAAGAAGTGGTCAAGCGGCTATTGGTTTAAGAAACCAGCTTCAGATTGCTAACGGTATTGGCGCTAACTTTGGCTTCGAAAGAGTATTTACCTTAGAAGGACCTTCTGTAAATGACGGAACAGCTATTACAACGGCTATCGACGTAACACGTTCTTCGAACTGGAAAGCCACAGCTCGTGCTGAAGCTCGTTTCACTTCAAACACAGACACTTATTTAAATAGTATCGGTTACGGTTTACAGTTGAGCAAAGACTGGACTTTCCTAACTAGAAACATCATCTCTGTTACTTCTCAAGATGGAACAAGTGGTGTAAGCAAATTACAAGAGCGTTTCCAATTAGGTGCTGCTTACAGAAGTACAGCTACCAATAAATTTGACGCATTATTCAGATATGAATTCAAGCATGAGATTGATAAAGCTATCGACGACGATTTCTTTAGAACGGCTCATGTTCTTTCTTCGCACGGTAATTATCACCCATCAGCAGATTGGACCTTCTCGGGCCGTGTTGCTGCTAAGTACTCTATTGAAAATGATAGCCAGTCGAAGAGTGAAAGCTTCCTAGAGTTAATTTCGGGTAGAGCACTATATGATATTAATGAGAAGTGGGATGCTGGTATCAACGCAAGTTTACTAGCGAACAGCGATTTCACTACTAAAGATTTTGGATTTGGTGTAGAAGCTGGATTCTTAGTAGCAACAAACTTACGCCTTGCTGCTGGTTATAACTTCTTCGGATACGACGATGAAGATTTAACAGCTAACAACTACACGCAAAACGGTGCATACATTGGCTTCAGTTACAAGTTTGATGAGCGTATGTTCGACAAGCTTATCCCGAACAAAGCGAAGCGTAGCCCAATTGTAGATCCTGCTTTATACTTACAGTGTGAGGATACTTGTGAGCCACTTATCGTGAATACGAACCCAGTAGATATTTTACCATTTACTCCGGCTCCATTTGAGACTTCACTAGCTGTAGCTGATTTCAAAGGCAAAGAATTGAACTTCGAAAGAGTTGAGCCAATGACGGTTCTGCCGAAGCATATTCACTTCAACAACAACAGTACGTATATCAACCAGCCTGCAGCTCAAATGCTTGATAAAGTGGCTAAGTTCTTAATTGAACGTGGCGATGATTACTTCATCCGAGTTACAGGTCATACTGATAGCAAAAGTTCACAGTCTTACAACCTTGCGCTTTCTGAGCGTAGAGCGAAAGCCGTACGTGCTTACTTAGTAGCTGCTGGTGTGAATGCAGACTTACTACAGTTCGAAGGCTTAAGCTACAGTAAAAACGCTGTACCTGAGAAAGATCGTGTTGATATGGCTAAGAACCGTAGAGTAGAACTAGACTTAAGTGTTGAAAACAGAAATGTTCGCTTCATCACTCAAGTAGAAGATCTTCAGGTGAACCCAAGCATTAGAGGAATTAACAACTGGGATTACATCTACATTGCTGAACACAATGCTGTACCATCTGCCTTGAATCTAACTGGTAGCTCATTGAACAGAATACATGAGTACTTAATCAAGCGTATTGCACTTGCAATGAACGAGTACCAGAATGTAGATCTGACCATCGCAGCACCAAGCTTAGAAATTGCTAATGCAATTAGCATCCTTCTAAACGCTGAAGGAATTGATTCTAATAGAATTAGAGTAGTAAATAGTGCATCAAGTGGAGCAGTAAGGTTTGAGTATTCTAATACAGAAGTACTTAAAGTATACGAGCAAAATGATGATATTGAACTCATTAACAATAGCAGAGCATTGTCGATGATGGACAACCTATTAGACATCTTGAAAAACCGTGAAGACTTAATCTTACTACGTGATTACTCACAAAGCTACACTGTACCAAATAGTGTGACCTTTGCTGGAAACCAGGTTGAGTTAGACAATGAGCTTAGAGCCATAATTTCAAGAGTAGGTTCTTACTTATACACTAACAGAGCCGTAACGCTTAGATTAGTGGGTAATTCAACATCTAGTTCTGCAAAAAGACTTGAAGCTATTAAAACATATTTAGTGAACTGGGGCATAGACGCAGATAAGATTGAGATTACTACGAATGAATCTACAGTAGGAAGTGTGATTGGCTTAGAATACATGAATGCCGATTCAATTAACCTTCTGAAATTAGATCTCATCAACGATGGTAAAGGTGGGGGTAAATAATAGATGGATCGTAAGCACGAAATAACGATGACGGGTTATAAAGTAATTTTTAATATCGCAACTAAAGGTCTCGGTGCCTTTATGTTGCTATGGTTAATGCTATTCACAAGCGAGCTCTCAGCGCAGGTAGTAATTAACCAAAATACACTTACCTCAAGTAGTTATACTGTTCAACAAGATGGGCAGATTTCAATTACAATCAGTGGTGCTGATGGTGGTAATGGAAGTAATACATTAGGTGGTAAAGGGGCTACAGTAACCGCTTCATTTTATGTGAATGCTGGCGACATAATTCGTTATGTAGTAGGTGAAAACGGCCAACCAAACGCAGGATCAAGTGGTGGTGGTGGAGGTAGTACAGGTGTATTTATCAACGATGTTTTAGTAATGGTAGCCGGTGGTGGTGGTGGAGGTGATAACTCTAACGGCGCTGTTGGTTTAGGTGGTAATACAGGTACTGCAGGTGATGCTGGTACTGGTACAGGACCTGGTGCTGCGGGTACAAATGGTAATGGTGGTGGTACTACAACCAATACTACAGCAGCCGGTGGTGGTGGTGGTTACCTCTCGGCCGGTGGTTCAGGAAATGGTGGTGGTGGTGCTCGTGGAGACGCCACAACGACTGATCCTAATGTGTTATTAGCGATAGCTGCGGGTGGTGCTGGTAGTGGTACTGGTTCACGCGGTGGACAAGGATTTACAGGTGGTGGTGGTGCATCATCAAACTACTCTGGTGGTGGTGGTGGTTACTCCGGTGGTGGGGGTGCAGGTGCCAATGGTAGTGCTGGTGGTGGTGGATCCTTTGTAGATGCATCAGCTCTGAGTTCTAATTTTACAGCCGGTGCCAATGGTACATCGAATGAATCAGATGGATCTATCAATGCAACCTTTTTCCCAGATTCAGACAGTGATGGTGTTATTGACGACAATGACCCTGATGATGACAATGATGGTATTTTAGACACAAACGAGACAGGAGATACAGACAGCGATGGTGTTCCTGATCGTTTAGACTTAGACAGTGATAATGATGGTTTAAGTGATATTCTTGAAAGTGGTGCTGATTACACCACACTGGATCCTGATAACAACGGTATTATTGATGGAAATCAATTTAATGATACAGATAGCGATGGTTTATCAGATGATATCGAAGCTACAAATGGAGCCAATACAGGAACTACACCTGCAGAATCTGCCGATGATGCCGATTCAATTCCAAACTTTTTAGATTTAGACAGTGATGGCGATGGCCTGCCAGATAACATAGAGGCGCAGGCTACATCTACTTATTCAGCACCAACTTTTGTTAATAATGCTACTAATAGAGGGGTGAACGACAATGGCCTCTTTATTCCGGTAAATAGTGACCAGCTACACGCAAACGATGATACGATCCCTGATTATCTAGATACAGATAGTGATGGCGATGGCTTCACCGATGCTTCTGAAAATGGGGGAGATGTAACAACAGCTCCGACCTATGCAGATCCCAATGGTAACATTGATGATCCTACTCAGTTAACCAATGCTCAAAATCCACAAACCGCAGAAGTGGATTTCAGAGACGAAACGATCTTAGTGGTTAATCCGCCTTCAGATGTAACTGCAACTGCTATAAGTGCAGGTGCGATTCAAGTTTCGTTTGATGATGTTGGATCAGGAGGCTTTATCTCCTCATATACGGTTAAAAGAGCCACAAGCCCAGGCGGTCCTTATACTCAAGTAGGTACCGTTACCGACAATGAAAGCGCGAGCTATACATTTACGGATAACACTACCAATGATGGAACCACTTACTACTACATCGTTACTTCAACAAGCAGTGGTTCAACAGAAAGTGCCAATAGTGACGAAGCGAATGCTACAGCTGATGCAACCAATCCTACGTTTGAAAGTGCAGTTGTTGATGGAGCGTCTATGTTGGTTGACTTCTCTGAAATTTTAGATGGTACGTCGGTACCAGTAGCGGGTGATTTTGATGTGAAAGTAAATGGTATTTCCGTTGGTGTTTCTACGGTTAGTATCAGTAATGTACGTGTGAATATCGGTTTAACGAATCCTGTACAACCCGGCGATAATGTTACTATATCTTATACCTCAGGCACGAACGCTATTCGTGATGAAGCAGGTAACAACGCTACAAATTTTGTTGATCTTCCAGTAAACAATATCACCATAGGTTCTAGCGCCTTTGGCCCAGATCCATGCCCTATCTTTAATGGGCAAGATGCAAGTTGGGCTTGTTTTGATGGCGCCAACAACGGAACGAGTATGGATGCTAAAGTTGGGGACTTAACGGTTGCTTCGGTTACAGCAGCTTCAGGTTCACAAACTACGTTCTCTCCAAATGCTATTCAGGAATGGAGTTCGGGAGCTTTTTCAGGCGATCAGTTTAACGGTCCACAAGCAAACCCAAGTGGAAATGCAGGTAACACTACTTCTTTTGATATTAATGTACCAGCAGGGGTTCCTTCTGATGCCATCATATTTAGCTTAAACAAATTACGCCCTAATGCAGGTGCTACAACTTATACCATCGAAGCATTTGATGGCAGTAACAATAAAGTAGCACTGAATGGTTGGACCACAGGTCAAGGCGGCGACGGTGGGGTATGTACAAACTCCATTAACCTAAATTATACCAATGCTAATACTACCTTAGAACTTCAGCCTACTGTTTCAGGAAATTCACAGTGTGCATCTTCATCAAATCCAATTTGGTTTAGAGTAACTAGCACGGATGTTCGCAGAATTGAAGTTCGCAAAGTAGCTACTCAACCGGATAACATTCACGTTGGGATTGCAATCAAAGCAGACTACGGTGATGCTCCAAATACTTATAGAACTACTTATAGTTCTCGAACAGCCTCTCCTGCATTCCATTTATTAACAAACACAGGTGCAGGTACAGTTTACTTTGGTACTGGCGTTGATGGCGACGGGAACGGTGCTCCAGGTGCTAATGCAGATGGCGATGACACAGAAACAGCGGCTATTGATGGTGGAGATGATGAGTCTGGTATTTCAAGCTTCCCATTATTAAGAGCTAGTGATCAAGAATATACAGTTACCATTTCGGCAACTACAGGTGCTCGAGTAGGGGCATGGATCGACTTTAACCAAAACGGGTTCTTCGATGCCTCAGAATATACTTCCGCTGTAGCTAGTGGAGGTTCTGCAACACTTCGTTGGTCAGGACTTTCAGGGCTTAGCGCAGGTGATACTTATGCACGATTTAGAATTGCTACCAATGCGAGTTCAGTGTCAACTCCTTATGGGTTTGCCATTGATGGTGAAGTGGAAGATTACAAAATTACGATTGATGAGCCTGCTACCCCAGATCTTGACCTTACAAAAACAGTTAACAACTCTACACCTACTGAAGGTGAAGAAATCGTTTATACCTTATCTGTTACAAACCCTGGCACCTTCATGGCAAGTGGGGTTAAAGTAACCGATCAGTTACCAGCTGGAGTAACTTATTCAAGTCATTCTGAAACTCAAGGTTCGTACAATGTATCAACAGGGGTATGGAACATTGGTACCTTAGCTCAAGGAAGTGCAACTACGGTTACCTTAACAATTACAGCTACAGTAGATGAGAATACCTTGGGTAACAGCATTGACAATAATGCTGAAATAACATCACTGAATGAAAGTGATCCAGATTTAACGAATAACTCAGCAACGGCAAGTATTACCGTTGTTCCGGAAGAAGCCGACATCGCTATCACTAAGACCGCGAATAAGTCTCAGGCTTTAGAAGGGGAGTTAATTACGTATACCGTTGTAGTTACAAACAATGGTCCAAAACCATCTACCAGTTTAAAAGTTGTAGATCAGTTACCAACTGGTTTAGATTTTGAATCTGCCACTACAACCAAAGGTGTATATGTCACTTCCTCTGGAATTTGGGACATTGGCGTATTAGGTGTCGGCGAACAAGAGACGCTTACCATTGTAGCACGTGCAGCTGCAAACACAAAAAATTCAACTATTGTAAATACAGCCGATTTAAACAGTCAAGATCAAACAGACAACAATTCGGCGAACAATACTTCATCGGCAAGTGTAGATATTATTGAAGCTACCATACCAGCTAATTGTTTGGATATTCCAACCTTAGACTTCTCAACCTTTACCTTGCAAAGTGGATCTGCGGGTCAAGTAGGGGCTATTTATAGATACACCAATGTAACAACAGGCGTGGATGCCGAAATAGAAATTATTACGAATAACAATGCATCCCTTGTAAACTTCGATCAAGCAACAACAGGAACAGCTCAAAACTTCCAGCCTCAAATTGAAGCGGTTGATAAAACATTAGCGGAAGCATACATCGATTTTGAAATTCGTTTTTATGAAGCAGGAACTTCAACCGAACGCTACTTAACTTTTACTTCAACTGGAGTTGATGTTGATGGTGATAACCAAGACACCCGTGAATTTGTAGGATTCCAGCGACTTAGTTCATTTACAATTGAAACAGCTACGAACTTATTGGTTGGTACTGAAGGTATTTATACCACCTTTGAAGCGGCAACATCGGCAGTTGTAAATGGTATTGATCCAAATGCTACTGAGAATGCGGCATATACTACCTATAAAAACGAGCCTAAGTTTAGATTAAGAGCAGGGTTGAAAGATCCTACAAATGGAGCTACAGGTGGGGCTGCTCAACGATTATTCTCTTTTAACTTTGATGCGTGTATTAAAAATAACTTTACAAACCCTACATCTGAAAATGTGGTAGATGTGGGTGTAGTGAAGACTGTTAATAACAACAACCCACAAACTAGTGGAAATATTACGTACACCATTGAAGTTTCAAATAAGCAAAATAATGCGGTTGGTGGAGTTGAAGTTACTGATAACTTTCCAGGTGGTGTATTAGTCAATAACATTACTGTTAGCCAAGGTACTTTCAATGGTAACACATGGAATGTTGGAACCTTAACAGGGCTTCAAACAGCTACAGCTACTATTAATGCTACAGTAACTGCTACTGCCAATAATACGGTGAATAACACTGCTACATTAACAGCGGTTAACGGTAGAGATGGAAATTCTAATAACAATAGCTCAACGGCTACTTTTGTAGTACAAGGCTTTGGTGGCGGTTGTAACGAGCCCCCATTGTATAACTTTACCAACCCTAGCCTCGAGGAAGGGGTGGACCGACAACTTAATGCCGTATATCGATTTAGTAATGTAGGCCCAGGACTGGATGCCTTAGTTAAGGTGAAGTCGTTAGTGAATGCGGTTATCGATCAGATTGATGCCGACGGTAGTGCTAACAGAACACAAAACTTTAGCCCATTCTATACTTCAACTTCCAATGGTGGATATGTAGAGTGGCAAATTACCTTTGTTGAATCAGGTACTTTTAATCCGGTTAAACAAACATTTGCATTAACTGCACTTGATATCGATGGTGGGGCGAATCAAACGCAGAGCGTACGCGATTACTTAAGTTTTGCTCAAAACTCATCTAATACCGTTCAGTCTGGTAACAACCTGACGGAATCGACAGTAGGTGAATTCCAACGCTTCGAGTCATCGGTAGCGGCAGGTGGTAATGGTTCATTTGATATCGACCATATTGCTTATATCTCTTATAAGTACTCATCTGTATTTGAAATTAGAACGGGTTCTTTCACCACAGGTAACTTACAAGCTTCCCGTTTGGTAGATATCGACTTCGTACAGTGTAACAATGAAGAGTTTACAAACCCGGTTGTTACTACACGTGATGCTGACCTTGCGGTAACCAAAACTGCCGACAAACAAAATTTATTAGAAAACGAGACCGTTAATTTCACCATTGATGTGACGAATAATGGTCCTGAAAGAGCGACTGAAATTGACGTTTACGAAAAACTTCCTACTGGTTTAACCCTTGTTCAGGCGAATCCAACACAAGGTGCTTACAATCAGATTAACGGTATTTGGAGTGTTGGAACCATCGCAAATGGTGCTTCTGCACAGCTTGATATTGAAGCTACTCTAGATGCAGGAGTTTCAGCCGATTCACTCGTGAATACTGCCTATGTATTAGGATTCAACCAAGTTGATCCGAATCAAGCCAACGACACTAGTAGTGTTACACTAACACTCAGCAATCAAGTGGATGGTATTGTATTTAGAGACCGCTTAGGTAATGGTATTACTGATGGCGACACCAATTTCGGGGATGCGGCTGGCGATCAACAAGCACTTAAAGATGTTGAAGTTCATTTATTCAAAGACGGTGGTGATGGTGTGGCCGATGGGGTTGATGATACCTATATCGGAAGTGATTCAACATCAACCACTGGTAAATTTGATTTTAATATTGGTGCCGATGGAGACTATTGGGTAGTAGTTGATTCAAAAACTGGCGGACTAAGTAATGGTACTACATGGGCTGAACAGACTTATGCTCCAGCGGGTGCGCTCTGTTCCGACGGGGCTGGTTCAAGTACCACTAAAGCTTCTGCAGGCAATTGTTTCGGTGGACGTAGAGGAGGTGTTTCTGATAACATTTCAACTAATCCAGTTCCTAGCGATTTAGCAAATGCGGAACACGTGGCTAAGTTCACGATGGCAGGTGCTAATATTACCGATCTTGATTTTGGATTCAGCTTCAATGTTGTAACGGATACTCGTGATACTGACGATGATGGAACAGCTGCAAGAACAGCTCAAGGTTCATTACGCCAGTTCATTCAAAATGCGAATGCAATCTCAGGTTCAAATGCGATGCGTTTTGTGCCTGCTGTACCAACCAATGCAAGTGGTAGTGGGGGCTCGTGGTGGACGGTAACCCTTAACTCTGCTCTTCCTCAATTAACAGATGCATTAACAACGGTAAATGGTACGGCATACGACCTCAATGCCCCAACTTCAGTTATAGATACGAACAGTGGTACTGTTGGCTTTGGTGGACAAGTTGGAACCGATCAGCAATCACTGAATGTATTCGATCGAAAAGAATTAGAAGTAAACCTAAATGATGTTGGTAACACCGCATTTAGTATAAACAGTAGTGGATCTATCATTGTTAGAAACATGGCATTCTATAATGGAAGTAGATCCATAGATCTAGTGAATACCAATAGTGGTACTATTGAACGTAACTTCTTAGGAGCTCGTGCTGATGGAACCAATCCGGGCGGTGCAAATCGTTCAGAAGCAGGTCTTGTATTATCTGGCTCAGGAAATACTTCAGCACTACTACAACGAAATTATATTGCCTATACAACCGGCTCAGGTGTTAGTTCCACCAATGCGAATGCTAACATGCAATTCACTCAAAATGAGGTGTACCAAACAGCAACGGGTGTAGCTAACGCTGATGGTATGGAAGTAGTGGGTACATGGATGATTAACCGTAACCTCTTCCATGAAAATGGGTTCGCTAGCTCGAATGAAGTGTATGGTGGTAGTGGTATCGAAGTTGGCAATAGTACAGGTACAGTTGTTTCAGGAATCACTATTAGAAATAACACCATTCGCGATCAAAAAGTAGCGGGTATCAGTGTACTGAACAGAGTATCAAACTCTATCATTGAAAAGAATATTATTACAGGTAACGGTACCAACTATAGTGGTACTCCTTATAAAGGTGCAGGTGTGAAATTAAGCTTCCCAGATGCACAACCTCAGCAAGGAATTCTGATTTCAAAAAACAGTTTCTCTAACAACTTCGGTTTAGGTATAGATGTTGTGACTACAGGAACCGGTGCTGCCGATGGGGTAACACCTAATGATGGAGTAACTCAAGACCCAACGGTTCAGCCTAATAAAGGCCTAGATTACCCAGTATTTACACTAGCTACAGTGAGTGGAAGTCAGCTAACCGTTGAAGGTTACATGGGTACAAATTCGAACAGAGTTTCAGGCACTTATACTATTGAAGTATATAAAGCTGCAGATGATGGAAATAACGATGGTTTAATTGAGGTGGGTGGAACACTGTCTAGACCTCATGGTGAAGGACAAACCTTAATTGGTACGATTACTACAGCTTCAGATGGTTCGTTTAGCGAAAGCTTTACAGTATCAGGGGCTTCAATTGCTGTGAACGACCGTATCACCGCTATTGCTTACGATTCAGGGAATAACACTTCAGAATTTTCTTCAAACCAGCGAGTGGTGCCAACGGGTGTTTCAGTAAGTGGTTATGTATTCCATGATACGAACCATAATACAAACCGCGACAACAGCGAGAGTGGATTAGAAAATGTGACTGTTGTGCTATACAATCGTCAGCTTAACAACTGTAAGAGTGTATTGACGGATGCTAATGGTTTCTATCAATTCACAAACGTATTAAATGGTTCGTACGACTTAATCGAGTCGTTTGGCCAAAGTGTACCTACCCCTGATGTGTGTACACCTGCTGAAAACGATCCAGATAACTTTATTTCTACTACTCCAAACTTAAGAACGGTTACGGTTAACAACCTTCCAGTACAGCAGAACTTCGGTGATTTCGAAGGTTCGAAAGTGGAAGGGCGTGTGTTTAACGATAACGGCATTGGTGGTGGAACGGCAAATGATGGTATCCTCAATGGCGGCGAAGTAGGAATTCAAGGAAAAACTGTAAAAGCATTAACAGGTGCAGATGCTCTCATCGAGCAAACTACTTCAAATGCCGAAGGACGTTATACCTTATGGATTCCACGCTCAGTTGTAGGTTCAGGTGGAACCGTTAAGATTCAAGAAACGAATGGTACGTCGCACGTATCAACCGGAGGTACTGCAGGAACTACAGGCGGTAGCTACGACATCAATACCGATGTAACCACTTTTACGAATACCGTAGCTCAAGAATATACAGGAGTGAACTTTGGTGATGTTCAATTAAGTAGTTTCTTAACAGACGGTAACCAAAATATTCAGCCAGGCTCTATTGCTCTGTTTACGCATACATTCAATGCTAAAACAGCCGGTGATGTTACATTCTCTACTTCATCAGTGAATAATCCAACAGGTTCAAACTGGCCAATTGTATTGTATAGAGATACAAACTGTAATGGTGCAATTGATAGCGGTGAACCCGTACTAGATGGAACCAATGCTGTAAGCGTTGTAGCCAACGAAACAGTGTGTGTAGTTCTGAAAGTAACGGCACCACAAGGGGTGAATAATGGTGCTACTAGTACAACTACTATCACCGCAGACTTTGTGTTATCTGGAACGTCTCCACAAATATCGCAGACGTTAACACGCTCTGACATCGTTGTAATTAACGATCAAGAAGCCGGACTCGTAATTGTAAAATCGGTTGATAAAACCTCGGCATTGCCAGGTGAAATATTGACCTATACAATCAGTTACCAAAATAACGGTGATGAGCCACTAAGCTCACTCGAAATTATTGATAACACCCCTATATACACTACATATAATTCAGGTAGTTGTGGAACACTTCCCAACAATTTGACTTCATGTACAATCACAGCCCCAGCAGTTGGTAGCTCTGGTGGCGTTAAATGGACATTCGGAGGAACTCTAGCACCTGGTGCAACAGGGCAAGTTTCCTATACCGTAAAAATAGATAATTAAGGTACACCCAATGAGTAAAGAGAAGAAACAGCCGCTGGTTTTTGTCGTGGAAGACAACCATGCATACCGGATATTAATCGGTCGAATATTAGAACAGAGAGGATTCACTGTAATGTTATTTGAAAACGGAATTAAAGCCCTAGAGATGCTTAGTTTCGTACAGCCAAATATCATTTTATCAGATATCCAGATGCCAGGAATGGATGGCTTTGAGTTATTCGAAGAAATAAAACTCAAATTCCCTGAAGCTAAAATCCCATTTCTATACATTTCATCAACTCAATCAGAGTCTATGATTTCGAAAGCGAATGATATGGGAAGCGATGCATTAATTAGAAAACCAGCACAACCGGAAGAACTTTTTTCAGTGATAAACACTACACTAAAGAACTTCGTAGCGGCTTAAAATTGAATTTCATTTAGGTAGTGGAAGAAGTAGATTTAAGACATGATCACTTCTTCTAAAACCATATTGCTCCGCAGCATCGATTATCAAGAATCGAGCAAGATTATCACAGTACTTTGTGAAAAAAATGGCAAAGTAGCATTGATGGCAAGAGGCGTAAAAAAGCCCAAAAATAAACTAGCAGGATGTATAGAAGTAGGTAACATTATCGATGTTACCTATTACTACAAGCCTTCCCGAAACATCCAAACCATCAAAGAGGCTTCTATAGGGTATCAGTCTTTAAACTTCCGCAAAGATTTCGAACGAGCTTCAATTTTATATGCAACGCTCGAGCTAATCGCCCAACTCACCCATGAAAATGAAGAAAATCTCGAAGTATTTTCTTTTGCTGAAAGCTTTATTAAATGGTTAGGGGATAGTGAGTTCGTTCATCCATCTATATTCGCTTATGTTCAATTACGGCTTAGCCAAATTATTGGCTTCGGTTTAATTGATGATACCACTCAAGAAAACGAAACTGTTTATTTAAATATCAGTAGTGGAAGCATTGCACATCAACCCGACTCTGAACTATCCTATAAGCTTACAAACCTTCAATCCAAGTTTGTGACCTTAGTATTGAATGCAAGGAACAGTGAAGTTTTTAAGCTTGGTTTGCAGAATCTTGAACTTAAAAAGCTTATAAATCATTTAGACGTATACTTTAAGTACCATTTAGACGGTTATAAAGAACGGCGCTCTGATACAATATTCGAACAGATGATGAAGGTAACATGATATGAACTCTAGAAATCGCTTCTTAACAGGCTTATTACTCATTCTTATTGGTGTATCCATTGGTACAATTTTAGCCTTGTATACCATGAATGAAGAACTCGCACCTCTAGCTGAAGTTCGGTATACAGAAATTAGTAAAAGTGAAGAGCCTCTCTTTGAAGACGAAGACCTAGCCGCCATTGATACTCGTTTTGTTTTTAAAACCATTGCTGAAAAAGTAACCCCATCGGTTGTATACATTGAAACTTTGGTACCTGTTGGTGGCTCGAATAGTGAAGCCAATAGCTTTTGGGATAGGGTTATGCCAAGAAGGGCTCGAACGGTGGGCTCTGGGGTAATGATTACCAAAGACGGCTATATCTTAACGAATAATCATGTAGTTGAAGACGCGGTTGAGCAAGGCATTAAAGTAGTACTAAACGATAAAAGAGAATACCCTGCTAAAATTGTGGGTCTAGATCCAAGTACAGATTTAGCCGTGATTAAAATTAATGGCGAAAATTTCGAAGCTATCACTGTTGGTAATTCAGAAACCGTTGATGTAGGCGAATGGGTGCTTGCCATAGGAAACCCATTTAGATTACGATCTACCGTAACAGCCGGTATTGTGAGTGCGCTTAGTCGAGATGTTCAGATCATTGATGATAATTTTAGAATTGAGAGCTTCATCCAAACAGATGCAGCCATTAACAAAGGAAACAGTGGGGGAGCCCTCGTAAATACCAGTGGACAGTTAATCGGTATCAATACGGCCATAGCCTCTCAAAGTGGGAGTTACCAAGGGTATGGGTTTGCTGTTCCTATTAATTTAGCGATGAAAGTGGCTACCGATCTCATGGAATTCGGCGAAGTGCGACGTGCATTGCTTGGCGTAAGTATTACGGCCGTTGATTACGAACGAGCTATTCAAATTGGCTTAGAACAAGTTCGAGGGGTGGAAATCGTTGCTATCACAGAAAATGGTGCCGCCTATGAAGGGGGCTTACGTGAAGGGGATGTAATTCTAAAAGTGAACAACTTTGAAGTAAATGAATCCAACCAGCTTCAAGAAAAAATAGCGATTGTAAGTCCTGGCGATGAAGTAGACCTAACCATTTGGAGAGATGGCAACGTAAGTACAAAAACGATTTTACTTAAAGTGCTGGAACAGCCCGGAATTGATGACTTAATTGGTGAACAAATTATCCCTGAAAATAACGATGACGCACAGAATTTTAGGCTAGATGTAGACTTTCATGAATTTGATAATGGCTTTCGGGTAGTAGCAATTCCAAATCCAGATGAACCCGATACCCAAAAGCTTATAGTTTCAAAGGTTTATAAATATTCTGAAGCTTGGAATAGAGGGCTTAAAAAAGATGTAGAAATTGTATCGATTGATGAAGTTCAAGTTGAAGATCTCGATAGTTTGAAAGAACTTATTACCAATAATTTAAATGACAATGGAAAGGTAACCCTAGAAGTGATAAACGAAGATAATGCAATAGGGTTTATCGAACTGAAAAAGGACGAATGAAAAAAATCTCACTATGGGCACTCATCGGTGCCTTTTCTTTTACACTAGCTTGTACAGGAGCTAAAGTTACTTCTACTACTAGCACTAAAAACCAAGCGGACACTTCTATTTATCCCGCTTGGTACAACAACGATGGTTTTGCAACAGATAGCACCAGCTTCTTAGCTGTAAGCGAAGGCGTAAGCACTGATTCAACCATGGCTTTAACTAGAGCTAATTCACAAGCCAAAGTAAGGTTAGAAAGTAATATTGCTAAAGAATTGGAAGCGGTTAGAAAAGCCCTTGTAAAAAACGGGTCTTCCACCGCTGATACGAAAGGTTTTATCGTAGCTCTACGAAATGCGCACTATCGTGTACAAGACGAGGCAACTATATCAAACTCTATAGCCCTTAAAAAAGGAACGAGCTATGTCGCTTTTGCCGAAGCTCAGATTTCAAAATCAGAAGTGCATGATATTTTGAAAAACTCCATTGGAAAAAATGCCCGGTACTGGAGAGTGCTTATGAACGACTCATCGTTCAATGAACTCTTAGGAATGTAATTCTACTCAGTAAGAATTTTAAAGCCCTGTTGTCGTATGGATAGCAGGGCTTTTTTTATACTACATATTCGGGTAGTGTAAAGTAATAGGGATTAATTATACTGCAAGGGTAGTATCAAACCGTAATTATATCGGAGATTATTATGAAACTGCTGGTTGTAAGTATAGCCCTAATGATGGGGATTCTGGGTATTGTTGTGAATATGGAAAGTGAAGCAACTAGTATAAATTTACCCAACAATGTTTTTGAACTTACCATACATGAAGACAGTGTAGATGTGATAAAAAATTCATCTAACGCCAAAGTGAAAGTGTTTAGAGTGGATAAAAAACAAGGCTGCACGCCCATAAACTCAAGGAAATGCGAAAAAAGAGAGGGTATTGGTAGACTTGAAAAAGATTCCCTGTATCAAGCCAAAAAGAACATTAAAGCCTATAAAGTTAGGAATAAGAAAGACTTTAAAATTCGAATGAAATTCGATATTGCTGACTTAGCAACTGACCCTAAAGGGGAGACATTATATCCTATTTATTACCCAGGAAAAGAATTCCAAAATTTTATAGATAAAATGCAGTGCTACAACTATCCGGGTTATGACCCTGCGAACGACTTATGCGTATTCAAAGGTGTGCGTAAAGGGAATCATTATGTTATCGACGTGCCAATCATCAAGAAAATTCCTAAGAAGAAGCATGATCACCCCCATAAAGAAGATGAGAAAGAGTTTGCGGAAAAAATGAAAAACCTCATCATTTACCACATTGATTCTCATCTATGTGATCCAAACCCTGCCAAACCTTGGGAGTGCCAAACCTAGGCTCATAATTAGAATTAAGTCTAAAGTTGGATTAATCATAGAATTCGTTATTTATTGACACTAATTGATGACAAATCATGAATAAGTGAAATCGTTTCGAATTCTACTTCTTACAGTTCTTGGGTTACTATGTACACAAAGTGTATGGAGCCAGGGGTATTCTTTTACCAATTATTATGCCCCTAAGCAGGCTCGAACTGGAAGTAATATCTGGGACATCTACCAGGGATCGAATGGGTTGATGTATTTTGCTAGTACAACAGGTGTTGTGATTCATGATGGGATCAACTGGATCCCCATTCATATCGAAGAAAAGGGCAGGGGTTTAGATATTCTTGAGATATCAGCAGATACGCTGTTGGTAACGGGGCAAAATGGAACGGGTTACCTCGTTTCTGATTCTACTAACAATCCTATTTATACTTCCCTTAATACATCAACTAATGCGGGGGAGCAGTCGCTAGTATTTACTAAGATTCATCGTTTGAAGAAGCAGGTGTATCTAACGGGTTCTGGTGGATTATATGCACTACAAAACGATCAGCTAATCAAGATTGATGAGATTAATTCATATGTAATTACTTCCTTTAAAGTAGGTGATGAATTGATTTTAAGTACTCCAGATGGCCTTTGGGCATATGATGGTAGTGATGCCATTCAAATTAGTGGAAGTGATCAATTAGCCAATACACCCATTCTGGCAAGTGCTGTAATAAATTCCACTCAAGCATTTCTGTTTAGCTATAATGGCGACTCGTTTTTTCTAGATGATCATACCGTCAAAAATATAGACACAGATTTAGATAGTGATACTCAGGTTTGGGATGCCATTAGCATTTCTGACAATCTGTTAGCTATTGCTACTCGGAATAAAGGGGTGATTTTCTTAGATCATGATTTAACGACCCATTCGGTTTTTAATGAGTCGAATGGATTGGCTACCAATCGTGTGAACACCCTGTATTTAGATGAAGAATCAGTACTCTGGATCGGCTTAGGGGATGGAATTCAAAAGTTATTACTAAATGGCGATGCCTTCAAATATGGGAGTGAACATGGTATTAAAGAACCCATTTCAGCCTTTACTATTAATGGGATTCATCAATATGCTAAAACAAGAAATGGTGTTTTGTATAGGGATTCTTCAGAACAACAATCCTTTAGCGCACTAAAAAGCGTTAATCATGTCCAAAGTGATGGTACTACCGCTTGGTATATAGGAAGTGAAGGCATCGGTATTATGAATGGGAGGCAGAAACAGGAAGCTATTTTTGATGACGAAGCCGTAATTCAAATTTTTGAAGAGGTGAATGAAAGTGAAAGTATACACTTCTTAACCCCCGGTCGGATTATAGAATACACCGGCACTCGTTTTCTAGAACATCCGATAAACTCAGACATTCAAAATGCAGAATGGGTTGATGGGGCTTATTTTCAGAATAAATACTATCTATTAGATCGCAAAGATGGAGTATTTGTGTATAGCGACTCAACCTTGAAGAAGGTGCCCATTGCTGTGAATAGCAACGAACGAGTGTTTGTAAACACTTTAGAAATTGTAGACAAGCAGGTCATGATCGGGGTAGATGTAGAAGAGGGGAGCTCCGGCTTATATCAATTAAATGAAAAGGGGGTTTTTGAACTTGCCAGTAACTTCAAAGAAGTGGATGAAGAACTTATATCAAAGCAGGTTTTTTATATAAAAGAATGTTCAGCGTATGAATTCTGGGTAGTTAATAACAAGAAAGTAAAACGCGTAATCAAAGTGGGCGGTGTTTATGAAGTGGTAAGCGATCCCTACACTCAAATTGGAGAACAGGAATCCATCTTTGATATCGCATGTGATGAATCAGGCGTTTGGTTTGGAGGCATTGAAGGGTTGTATCACTTACCGAATGTAAACTGGTTCAATGAGGTCCGCTCTAAAACATTAATTACCAATTTTTATGCCTCAGGCGATTCTTTGCTATATGGCGGATTTGGAACTCCGAGCAATCAACCATTCATATTAGATTATTCTGAAAACGAGCTACGGTTCAACTTCACATCTACCAGTTTTGTAAACAACACTGAAAATACCTTCAGTTATAAATTAGAAGGATTCGATGCCAATTGGAGTATATGGAATAAGGAACAGCAAAAGGATTATACCAATATTCCTGAGGGCAACTATACCTTTAGGGTGAAATCGAAAAATGTATACAACATTGAAGGGGATATAGCTGCATTACAGATTAAAGTGCTTCCACCTTGGTATCGAACTTGGTGGGCCTATACAGCATATGCTCTGTTGATAGGGTTGATACTCTATTTGATCTATCGTATCCGAGTTCAGCAGATACTGAAGGTGCAAAACATCCGAAACCGCATTGCGGATGATTTACATGATGACTTAAGTGGAACCCTTATTGGTATCAGTAATTTTGCCCGGGCTATTAATCGTTTTGAAGACGAAGAGAAGAAGAAAAGATTTGTTCAACTTATTGAAAAAAGTGCAGGAGAAGCCAAAGAAAAAATTTCAGATATAGTGTGGGCAATCAATCCTGAACACGATGACTGGGAAAGTTTTGTGGCGAAGTGTAGAAGGTATGCCTCCGACCTACTAGGGGCTAACGAAATAGAATTCGACTTAGATATGGATTCCATAATTCATGGTAAGTTGCCTATGAACACACGTCAGAATTTGTGGCTCGTTTATAAAGAAATCATTACAAATATTGTACGTCATGCAAAAGCGAGCTATGTGCAAATTGCATTCAATATTGAATTAGATACACTGAAAATCTTTATTAGAGATAACGGAATTGGTTTTGATGAGAACGAGATTGAACGCGGTAATGGGCTTTTAAATATCAAACAAAGAGTACTTCGTTGTAAAGGTAAAATAAAGTTAGAGAGTGAATTGAATAAAGGTACTAAGTGGGAAATCGAAGTTCGACTATACCCTTAATACCACATTGTTATGTAGAGTTAATGGCGATGTGCTTCCTTAGCTTGTAGTTGATTATAAATGAATATGAATCATTTGATACGAATAGTAATAATAGAAGACAATCCATACGTACGTGAAGGTTGGCAAACCTTCATTGATATGGAAAATGATATGTGTGTACTTGCTTGCTTCGAAAGCGTTGAGGATGCTTTAAAAAGCAAAGAACTGAAACAAACAGATATCATTATCATGGATATCGATTTGCCCGGTATGTCGGGTATTGAAGGGGTAAAGCATATCATGAAATTAGATATCGATCCAACAATCATAATGGCTACCATACATGATGATGACGATAATATCTTTCAAGCATTGAAAGCAGGTGCGATGGGGTATATGGTTAAAAAGACATCCCCAGAAAAATTAGTAGAAGCACTGAGAGACGCACATACTGGTGGGGCACCCATGACTCCCAACATAGCAAGGAAGGTAATTGGTACCTTTCATGCCATTACAAATCCGGATGAAGAACAACTAACCGAACGTGAACTTCAGATATTGAATGAGCTGGCTACTGGTCGTTCTTATGCCGAAATAGGTAAAAAAATATTCTTATCAACCGATGGAGTACGGCATCATATCAGAAAGATCTACCGGAAACTAGAAGTACACTCAAGGTCGGAAGCTATAAGCAAAGGGATGAATCGAAATCTGATAAACCTTGATTCAGACAAAGAATAAGGCTTTCAAATTTGCACTTTTTATGTACATTGCCCCCTAGGACAGTGCAATTCATCTCTCATCTACGTGCGTTTACTCTTCATAGTATTATTTACTTTTCCGGGGCTTATAAGCTATGCACAGCCTATAAATATACAGTTCAATAACTACTCCTTAGAAGATGGACTGTCGCAATCCACTGTATATACATTTCTAAAAGATGATTTAGGGTACATTTGGATCGGCACCAGAGATGGCTTAAATCGATTTGACGCTCATAGCTTTAAAAAGTACTACCCTGATTCAAGCCCAACGTCACTAAGCCATAGAAGTGTTCGCACCTTGGTACAAGATCAAGATGGGATTATTTGGGTGGGAACCGATGGTGGTAGTATAGATCGTTTCAATCCCGAAAAAGAAGAATTTACCAACCTGTGTTCCATTATTGGAAAGCGTGTATGTAATCCCGAGTGGTCCATTCTTTCTATGCAGTACTTCCAGGGGAAGCTCTATTTTAGTACTCGAGAATCAGGGGTATTTAGCTACGATATCAACCAGCAAAAACTGGAACATATTTATGTCACTCAATCTCCAGTTTGGGATGTATTAGTTACCCCAACTCAAGTAATTATAGCTTCAGAACAAGGGGTGATAATTCAGCAAGCGGGTAATTCAGAGCGCTTTTTAAACCGTATTCGAGTTACAAGTTTAGCATTACATAACGACCAATTATTGGTGGGTAGCAGCAGTCAAGGGATCTTCATTCTGGAAAAAAATGGCAGTCAGTTTAAAGCCTTTGATAGGCAATTATCCAATACCAGTATTCGCGATATAACCATCGACAAACAGAATCGAATTTGGATAGCTACAGAACGATCAGGAATATTTTTATACAATGACAAAAGGGTATTGTTTTCAACACTTCGTGCCAAAATTGAAGACCCCAAAAGTATATCAGAGAACTCAATTCGAACTGTATATAGCGATAACGAGGGCGTAGTATGGGTTGGCAGTAATACCTCTGGTTTTGGCAGTTATCACCCTTTGAGGTATCAGTTTCAGCATTATACCACCTTTAATCAAGAAGGGCTGAAAGGGAAAGTCATATTATCTTTTGAAGAACTTGATGAGGAATCGATGCTCATCGGAACCGAAGATGCCGGCCTTTATAGATGGAATAAGAAAGGACGGATGTTCTATCAAATTCCTGGTTTTAATAACTCACCTATAGTTGTTATTAAAAAGAGCGCATCAGGCACCCTTTGGATAGGAACGGATGGAGATGGGTTATATAGAATTCCAGACATTGATAAGCTTCAAGCCAAACAACGAATTCGAGGCTTAAGTGATGATAGCATTCTCTCTTTATATGAAACTTCAAAAGGGGAGCTGATAGTGGGTACTTATATCGGAGTGAATACCATTATTGGTGATAAAGTAACTCAATCATTGCCCAATCGATTCAATACTAAGGATCGTTCAAATACTCAAAGGGTATTGGCGCTGCATGGCTCTCGTAATGGAGATTTATTAATGGGAACCTATTTGCATGGCTTACAGGTGTTTACCGAAGATGGGGAAGTCATAGAACTCAACAATGACGAAGATGAAGATCATCATATTCTGTCAAATCGAGTATTGAGTGTAACCAAGTGTATGCATGGGAATTATTGGGTGGGAACATATAACGGGCTATACAAACTAGATACTTCTTATAAAGTTATTGATTCCTTCTTTACCCAAAATGGCTTGCCAAGTAACGTGATTTATGGAATGCTTATTCATAATGAAAAGGATATTTGGCTCAGTACAAATTTTGGCTTAAGTGCATTTAGTCATAGCGAGAAAAAGTTCCTTAACTATGGATTATCCGATGGCATACAAAGCACAGAGTTTAATGGGGGAGCATACTTCAAATCTAAGGCTGGCACCATGTATTTTGGGGGTGTTAATGGTTTCAATGCTTTCGATCCTTCACAAGTGTATGATGCCCCTACCAGCGGTAACACAGTAATTAATGGTATTCAGATCGAAGGAGTGGAGTATTTAAAAGAAGTGAATGGTGGTGAACTTCGCCTTAAGCCTCAGCAGAATTTTGTTACTATAAATTTCACATACTTGAACTATTTCGACCCTGAACGACAACAATTTCAATATCGATTGAGGGGAGTGTCCGATAATTGGATAGATATCGGGAATACGCGATCGGTGAACTTTTCAGGATTAAACCCAAATTACTACCAATTTCAGATACGCGCTTCTTACACTGGCGAGGATTGGAGTGTTCCGTCTGAAGTAGTTGCCTTCAGCATTGTAGCTCCATTTTGGAAACGATGGTATGTGCTCACAATGATAGCCATACTCAGTGTTCTAGTGGTTTATGGGTTGATGAGATACCGTCTTTTTTATCTTCTAAAAGAAGAAAAGACACGTTCTCGAATAGCAAGAGACCTTCATGATGATCTAAGTGCAACTTTAAGTAGTATAAGTTTCTTTACAGAAGCAGCTAAACGAACAAAAGGTCGAGCTGATTCGGGAAAGTTTTTAAAGCTCATCAATAAAAGTGCCATTGAAGCCAAAGAAAAGATCAATGATATAATATGGGCTATATCACCAGAGAACGACGATTGGAACTCATTACTCACCAAGTTTAAGCGATACGCTTCCGACATCTTAGAGGTATCAGATATTGAATATAGTATCGAACTAAATCAGGTGCCTGAAGGTCGCCCCACCTTGGAGGTGAAGTCTCAACTATGGAACGTTTATAAAGAGATTATTGCAAACACTATTCGTCATTCTTCGGCCACTAAAATCGATATTAGCATCAGCTTAAAAGGCAACTATCTATTGGTTTATATATCCGACAACGGCGTGGGATTCGATCCCATGAAGGTGCATGAAGGCCATGGGCTAAATAATATTAAACAAAGGCTGGAGCAAATTGACGCTGAGTATAAACTCCAAACTCAGTTAAACGAAGGCGTGAGTTATCAATTAAAAATCCCTATCAAATAAAAGACCGCATAAACGGGTAGTGCCATTAGTTGACTGAATAGATATGTTGATTTTAGTCAAGAGAGTATGTCCTAAATGATCTATCATTTCGAAACCTGGCCTTAGTAAAGCCAGGTTTTTTTTATGCCTTAGAGTGGCTTCATTTTTTTGCAATTTTACAGATGAATTTCTGAAAATGATTATATATCCTAAAGCTTAGGACGAAAAAAATTTCAAAAGACGGCATGAAGGGGATCATCTTAGGGGCACTATTAGTTGGAATGAGTATGTTATGTTACGGGCAACCCAATGGCCCAGTACGAAGTGATAACAGTTATAGGGTATACTCTCCACAAGATTATCAATCAGACTTAAAAAACATTCAGGATGCCCAACATCCTGATTCAGTACTTAAACTCTATGTAGCGCTCGCTCGAAATTCTATACACCTATACCCAGATTCAACAGATAATATCATTGATCGAGTAATGAAAATCGATGGGTTATCAGATACTAAAAAGAATGCCTATGCAAATCTCATAAAGGCTGACCATTGGTCACGTCCTAATCCTGATTCATCTTTGAAATACATTATAAGGGCTACCAGCTATTTTGAAGAGTTAGGCATGAATGAAATGGTTGTAAATATGTACCTACGAAAAGGACAACAACTATTTCGGCGAAACGACTACCTAGCCGCAGAAGAAGCGTACTTAAAGGCCAAAGAAATCACAGAAACAACAGACATAGATGAATCTATATACAAGTTAGTGTTAGATCGCTTGGCGAATTTATATATACGCGTGGGGGTAGTTGAAATAGCTTTAGATAGGTACCAAGAAATATTAGAGATAGAATCGGACTTTACTCGAGTGTGTCAAATTAGGCTTAATATCAGTAATGCACTCAAGATGAATAAAGACTTTGAGCTTGCTAAGGAATACCTCTCTGAGTGTATTCAAAAAGATCTACCAGCTATGATGAAAGCAGCTTTACTGCGTTCAATGGGCGATCTTGAAAAGGTTCAAGGTAACTTTAAAGAAAGTGTCAGATATCTAGAAGAAGCAGTATCGCTTCCTAATTTAGTACCCGTTGATCGATTTCAAACCAATCTAATGCTCGCTGAAGCTTATGACGGAGCAGGTGATATGCAGAAAAGAGATAGCTTGATTGATGAAATGAAGTCTATGGACCTATCCAGAATCCAACTACCATCAAAAATCCATTTTTATAGAGTTCAAATTAATAGTGCTCTCGATAACAAACAGTATAATGAAGTAATCGAACTAGCGAACAAAGCAGAAGCTTTGCTCAATAGAATGCCTGCAACTCCTATTTATGGTGAAATTATGGAATCTAAGGCAGAGGCTTATGCAGCATTAGGTAACTACCAACAAGCCTATAGAATTGAAAAAACTGCCTTCAATAATTTAAATGCAGTAGAAACTAGAGGGCGAATCTCTCAAGAAGAATTATATAAAGTACGCTTTCAAATGCGTGACAAAAACGATCAAATCTCTGAAGCCAATTTAGAAATTGATAAGCTTAACACGCGTTTATTGTGGCTATTAGGCATCACTATTTTATTAATTTTGATTGCTTGGCTAATAGTTAACAAAAATAGGGTGCAGACTAAACTTAGAGTGGAGGCTACACGAAACCATATAGCTCGAGATTTACACGACGACCTAAGTGCCACCTTAAGTAGTATTAGCTTTTTTGCAGAGGCAATTCGTAGGAATAATGCTCAATCATCTAATCTTAATGAAGACGATCAAAGCGTAAAATACCTCCAACGTATCGACCAGAGTGCTACCGATGCCAAAGATAAAATAAACGATATTATATGGGCTATTAACCCTGAAAATGATGATTGGACTAATTTCGTAAGTAAAAGTAAACGGTATGCAGCTGATCTATTTGAAAGCAAAAACTTAGAATATGAAATCAATATAGAAGAAGAATTCGATTCAGATATGAATTTGACTTTTCGTCAAGATTTATGGTTAGTATATAAAGAGTTAGTTACCAATCTTGTGAGGCATGCTAAATCTACAAAGGCTCAAATAGATTTGTACCAAGAGGGGAATTCACTTGTGCTGAAAGTATCAGATAATGGCATTGGTATGAGTGAGGAAGAAATGAAAAAAGGGAATGGTTTAAAAAATTTACGATATCGAACAGACCGTTTAAATGGTGAACTTATTATCGATACAAAAATCGGTCAAGGAACAGATATAAAGGTGGTAATACCCAATAAATAACTACCTAAAAAGGTAGTTACTATGGCTAAATTTAGCTGTATCTATAAGTATGATTAAAATTGGCATCATAGAAGACAACGTGTATATGCGTGAAGGTTGGCAGACTATCTTAGATTTCGAAGCCGATCTTTGTGTAACAAACACCTATGACAGTTGTGAAGCAGCTTTTGAGGATGAAAAATTAGCAGCCAATCAAGTTCTTCTATTAGATATTGAGTTACCGGGTATGAATGGCACAGAAGGGGTGAAAGTCATCAAAGAAAAGTACCCCGATATTCTTGTGCTCATGGTTACTATGCATGATGAAAATGAAAAGATTTTCACTGCACTACGAAATGGGGCTGTAGGTTACCTACTTAAGAAAGTATCGCCTTCAGAGCTTATTGAAGCCGTTAAAATGGCTGTTGAAGGCGGGTCACCGATGAGCCCAAACATAGCCCGAAAAGTAATCCATTCTTTCCAGAGGCAACATCAAATTGAAGCCTCTTTAACAGAAACTGAAATTCAGATTTTAACCCATTTAGCCGAAGGCTTGTCTTATAAAGCTATTTCAAAAGAAGTGTTTCTTTCAGTAGATGGTGTGCGCTACCATATTCGAAATATTTATCGAAAATTAGAAGCCAAAAACAGAGCTGATGCCGTGGCCAAAGGCATAAAAGAACGCCTAATTAATCCCACCTAACCCAATTGGCGATACTACCTATTTACACTACATGATTTACTACATAGAATGGAGTGAATATGACCAGGAATTGTAGATTTATATTGATAATACTGCACTTAACTTGATTTGAGTGTGTAAGTCCATTTATCCTCAATTTCCACCTTTTCATGTGGTGAGAATGTACCATCGAATGCATAATGTCCTACAAACTTAACCTCAGTGGGATTATTATGAAAACGCTAAAAACCTTCCTCACCGTAATAATTGCTTTAGTTTGTTCAGCAATTTCTTTTGCACAATCGGATGAAGCACCTTGGTTGCAGAATATAAATGTGGAGAATAATACGAAGTTCACAGCCATGGCTATGGACGTTGACGATAACGTTTACCTAGCAGGTAATATCGATCAAGGTAGCTTAATTATGGATGCCCAAAATAGAGTGTGCGGCGTAAATACATCCGTAATTATTAAAATAAACAAAGAAGGCTCAGTGGAATGGAATCACTGTTATTCTTCTGGTGACATAAGTGATATTGCATATAGAGAGGGATCGATTTATTTCACGGGTACATCAAACAATGGGTTTATTGTAAAGCGAGTAAACGCTGATACCGGAGTTGAAGTAACAAACGCTAATGGAGTAGCTGCCATACTTAGCGTGAATGATACCGGTACAGTAGGAGCTAATGGTTATGGTATCGACATAATAGTACGAGATGGGTATGTATATTTTGGTGGTATGATTACTGGAGCAGGATTTAATGTAAAACGAGAAGGTTCAGCTACAGGGGCAGGGGAGTTGCCTAGTAATTTAAGCCCACGTGGAGTGGATGATTTTTATATAGGTAGAATTGATACCACCTTCGATTTATCACAACTTAAAATGATACAAGCTGGCCATGCAAATATTGCTGAAATCAGTGATAAATTTGAAGTGATTCCAAATGGTACTAATGTATCTGCCAGGTTTGAAACACATGAAGCAACCTTTGTTTTTGATAGCACGAACTATTCCAAAAGTGTAAACAATGATTTTGAATCTCTGATTTACACTTTTGATTTCGATACAGAAACCATTTACCCCACAAATGTAAGAACGAACGAAATTACGCATCTTGTTGCTCGACCAAATACATCCTTAACTGGCTTTGTATGGTTAGAAAAAACTTCGGCTAATCAATACACCTTATACAGAGGTGAAAATGCAGGTGTTTTTGCAAGCAGAGCGATAACATCTTCAATGAGTACAGACTTTACAATAACTGGATTTGTGGGTGCTGCAGATTCGAATACAGATTTTTATACTATGTTTGGCTATACCGACGCCTCAAATGCCGTATTTAGTTCAATAAATTTCTATCCTGCAAATAGTACTAACGGTCGGACGAATCTTTACGCCATTATCTTTACTAACACTACTCTTAATGTTGGAGATATTGAAAATTTAGGAGAAGTAGATGGTAGTAGAGCAAATGATTTATATGCATTTGATGATTCACAAGGAACACGGTATGCCTATGCGGGATCGTTGGATTTAAATACCGAATTACTACTAGGTGCACAGAATGTAGATGCGGGTTCAGTGAATTACTTCGTAGGCTCATTTTCACCTAAATACTTTAAGTTTTTATATCCAGAAAATGGAATGGTGCTTAAACAATATGAAGTGGATACGCTTCATTTTCAATTTGAGGATGTAGCCGTTTCTTCAAATATAGCTATAAACAATGTTGTTATTTCAGATGATAACTTCGCTACTACAACTACGGTTCAAACATCAAACACAAACCCTATTTCTCGTTTTAAGAGAGAATGGGATAAGCCTGATACCTTCCAAGGCACTTATCAGATGGCTTACCCTAACCAAGACACCATTTCTTTCTCTATAGAAGCCGCTGGGTTATTAACCTCTAGCCAAGGGAGTATAAACTTTGGTAATCAGTATATGCACAGAACCTTGCGTGACACAGTAGTATTCACTAACAACGGCACGGCTAGTACCACCATCGACTCGGTGAAAATGATAAATGGTACAGATTTTAGCATTCTTCGTGCCCCCGCAGGTGTAATTGGAATTGCTCAAAAAGATACCTTAGTCGTAGAATATCAGGTGACTTCTACAGGTCATTCTATTGATACTGTCCAGATAAACCATACAGGGGCCTATGGACAAATTAATTTCATTGTCCAAGGAACGGGGCTAAATGTTATCAGTGAAGCAAAGTTTGCTGCCGACTCGAATGCAACTCCTGTAACCAATGCATTTAACCCATTCATAGGGGCCGATAGTACTCAGGTAAATAAAGCCGATACCGTAACAACATATATTGTAAGCGTTGGTACGGATAGCTTAAATATTGACTCAGTATCATTTGCTAGCGGTGCGGCATTTAGATTGGAATCACCACCTATTACCCCTTTAAGCTTGCTGCCAACTCCTGAAAATGATTTAGCAGATAGATTGTTAAGGCTAGATATCATATTTGAACCCACCGAGTTCAAGAATTACAAGGATACCATTTTTGTACAAACCAATTCCATTGGCTTTGAAAATGGGCTTATAGAAATTCCACTCCTCGCTATAGCCAAAGATACTTTAGGGCGATTAGAAGCACTAAGTCCTATAGTTTTTAATTCCGTGTTAAGCGAAAATGATACCGCGGATGTATTTATTTCTTTGAAGAACACAGGATTAGATGATCTAATTATAAGTAGTGTTTCATTTTCTGACGATTACTTTGAGCTGGGACAAAGTATAAGTAGCGATAATAGCGTAAACCCACTGGTAACCACCGAGGTGGCAAAGGGACAAACAATTGGTGTAGCTTTGCAAACCCGGCCAAATTTTTACGACTTGCCGAATGACACAACACTCTTTGAGACTATGACAATACACCATAGTGGGTCAGGTGGTAAATCGACATTCGATGTTGAAGTGAATTTGGAGAAAACAGAACCCGTAATTCAATTTAAGCAAGTGTTTACATCGGGCGTTGATGCAAATTATCCTTCTGGATATGTGAATACACAATATGATGGAGTTCCTATTCAAGAGTATAGAACGGAAGTCATCGAGTTTTATAATAAAGGAACAGATACGTTAACCATTAATGGATTAGCTTTTCAAAAACAGCTTGATAATCAAATCATTCAAGATGACCGTGTTACGGTAGTAGTTTCAAGCAATAATGAAATACTTGCTCCTGGCGATACTGGAATTGTAAATATCGATTATGAGTTGTTCGAATTTCTAGATTTCGCAATAGGCTTAGAATTATACACGGATGCTGTTAAAGTACTGTATCAGGTTAGTCAGCATAGTTCTGTATCAGAAGCACCATTAGAGGAAGGTAAATTCAATTTCAATTATTATGGAACAGGAATTGTACCAACTCTAAATGTTCAGATGTCTGAAATCCTAACCGATACTATTCATCCAAGCTTCGTGAATGTGTTGTTCCAAGCTACCGATCCTAATGGTGTAGGTATCACATTCCTAGATCAAGCGAATCCAGATCAGTTAGTAGGAGGCGAGCCCAAACCGAATTTCTTCACGCTGAAAGAAGGAACCTCTGTAATTGCCCCTGGTGATGCGGAATCCGATTTCCAAATTCTAAAACAGGATGCCATTGACTTCGAAATCAACACGGCGCTGGTATTAGATAAATCAGCCTCTATTGGTTTTGCGAATCTACCACTAATTAAAGAAGCCGCTATAGAGTTAGTTCGAAGTATAGAGGAGGATCAAAGAATTGGGATTTACACTTTCTCATCTCAAGTACAAACCGTCCAGTCGTTTACTTCCGATACCACACAGTTAATCAATGCAATTAACAGCATTCAATTATCAGGTTCTTCTACAAACCTATTTGGGAGTGTTGTAACATCTGCTGGAGACTTAGATGCTCTTATCAATTCTACACTTGATAAAATTACCCGTGGTAACATTGTAGTATTCACCGATGGGGAAGAAAATACAGGGCAGTACACCATTCAAGAGGTGCAAACTGCAACGGCAAATATAGATGTTTATGCCGTAGGTGTAGGAGATGCCAATCAAACCCAGCTTCAGCAAATTACAGGCTTTAGTGGTCGTGTATTCCAAGCTGATGACCCCTCAGGATTGGCGGCAGAGTTCAAAAAAATTCAGCGTGAGATCGCAAAAATTGCAAATAGCTTTTATTGGATCAATTACATCAGTCCGAAAAGATTTGGAACCATAGATATCAGCGTTGCAGTGGATAACAATCAATACTTTGGTTCAAATAATGTACTAAACACTTCCTTCGTAGCCGATGGCTTTAGTGACGTCTCTGCGCAGGTAGTAGTAAACCAAAATTTCCCAGAAATATTTGGAGTAGATACACTCTATGTTCCTGCCAATGGAGATACGGTTGTAACCGCTGTAACCATCTTGAACGATGCTTCACCTACCTATAAATGGGAAAGTTCAAATGAAAGCAAAGTGGTTATCAATCCAAGCAATCAAAGTGGTAGTACCGCTGAATTAATCGCTTCTGGAGTGGATGGAGATCAAATAACGGTAACGGTAACAGATACCTCAAATATTGATTTACAAGGGGTAAACCTCTCGAAGTCAATTATAGTGATTCTAGGGCCGGAACAAGCCATTCCAGATTACAAACTAGATATCTTAGCGGATCAAACAGGAACTTTTGAATTGGGTAATTCTGGATTAAGTATAGAGATTACTTCCAATACAGGAGATGGATTCTCGATTACAACAAGTGTTGCCGAGAATCCCGGTACAAATTATCCAAATGGCGTAGAGTCGATATATCAAGATATCTACTGGATTATAACGCTAGAATCCACTGGCACCCCTGAGTTCCAATACGATCTATCTGTGGATGTTTCAGGATTTACAATAGATGTCCCAGAAAAAATCACACTGCTAAAACGAATAGATAGTTCTTCCTCATGGACTGACTTAAGCGAAGCAGGTCTAAGTGTCAGCATAGCAAACAATACACTGTTAGTTACAGGTTTAACAGACTTCAACGAATACGCAGTGGCGGTAAGAAGTGAATCTATCAGTACAGAACGTGTTTCAGATACACCAAACACCTTCTTGTTGAGTCAAAACTATCCGAATCCATTCAACCCAAGTACAACGATTAACTTTGCATTGCCTAATGCAACCGATGTGCGCCTTGAGCTGTTCAACACCTTAGGGCAAAAAGTAATGACGATAGTGGATGGTAGATACAATGCTGGATGGCACAGCGTAATGGTAGACGCTTCGTCCTTATCATCGGGGATGTACATCTATCGAATCGTTACTCCAGAGTTCAACACCACACGTAAAATGATGTTACTCAAGTAGTATATGAAGGTCCTTACAGAGGATAAGTTCATTAAAAACCCAGTTTGGATAAAGCTGGGTTTTTTTATTTCACTAGCAGTCTATTTTTCACGATATTCCGAGCCTAAATAAAAGACTTAATCAAGAATAACCCATCTGTGAAAGAATTTATTAGAATTGCATCGGGACAAGGCTTTTGGGGAGATCTACCCATAGCCCCAGTTAATCAAGCAAAAAAAGGCCCAATCGATTACCTCGTAATGGATTACTTAGCTGAAGTAACCATGTCGATAATGCAAAAACAAAAAATTCGAAATCCTGAATGGGGATACGCTCGCGACTTCGTGGGTGTGGTTGAGCAAGTACTTCCAGAAATCCGCGATAAAGGGATTAAAGTTATCAGCAATGCAGGTGGGGTGAACCCAGAAGCTTGTAAGGATGAAATCCTTAAGATTGCACGTGAACAAGGCTACAAGAATTTAAAAGTAGCGGTAGTAGATGGAGATAACATCCTTCCACAAATTGATGAATTGATTGCCGATGGACATCAATTAAACAATATGGAAACGGGCGAGCCTATCACCACCGTTAAAGATCACCTATTGAGTGCAAATATCTATTTTGGATGTCGACCCATTGTTGAAGCTCTAAAGCAGGGTGCAGATGTAATTATCACAGGCCGAGTTACGGATACAGGACTTACACTCGCACCTATGATTCATGAATTTGGTTGGGATTACGAAGATTATGATAAGATGTCGGTAGGTACCATCGCAGGTCATATTCTTGAATGTGGTGCTCAGTCATCAGGGGGTAATTTCACGGATTGGGAAAAAGTAGAAGACTTCACAGATATCGGTTTCCCAATTGTAGAAGCCTATCCTAATGGTGAATTTTTTGTAACCAAGCACGAAGGAACAGGCGGCTTGGTAAATGCAATGACAGTGAAAGAACAGTTGCTGTATGAAATTGGTGACCCGAAAGACTATATCACACCCGATGTTATTGCAGACTTCACTTCAATTAAAGTAGAAGATGTTGCTAAAAATCGTGTTCGAGTACACGGTATTACTGGATTCAAAGAAACAGATTCATATAAAGTATCAGCGAGTTATAACGACGGATATAAATTATCAGCAACCTTAGTATATTCTTGGCCAGATGCTTTAAAGAAAGCTCAGAAGGGTGCAGAGATACTTGAAAAAAGAGCGGAAGCTTTAGGTTTAAATCTTACCGAGTTTCATAAAGAATACATCGGCTATAACGGAGTGGGTGAAAAACCAGTAGATAATACTGATTCTGTTGATGACCTAGATGAAATTCAAATGAGAGTTTCTGTAACGGGGCCAGATAAAGCTGATTTAAATAGATTCGGCATGGAAATAGCTCCATTGATTTTAACAGGCCCAAGTGGCGTTACAGGCTTTGCCGGTGGTCGCCCAAAAGCGAGTGATGTAGTAGCATACTGGCCGGCGCTATTAGCCAAAGATGCAGTTCAACCAAGAGTAACTGTTTACGAAATTTAAATAATCAAACTAACTCAATTCATACGATAAGATGAAGATCGCAATTATAGGAGCGGGTGTTGCAGGATTGACAGCCGGACGAATTTTAGCTGAAGCCGGACACGAAGTAATGGTATATGAAAAAAGCAGAGGCCTTGGTGGTCGTTTAGCTACAAGATATGCCGGTGAAAACAACCAAACGAAAGTAGACCACGGTTTACCTTACATCGAAGAAACTTCAGAGAAAATTCAACCAATGCTTCAAAATTTGGTGAATAAAGGGAAATTAGTTCCTTTTTCAGGTCCTTTTATGCACCTTAATGAAGCAGGTGAGTTGAGTCAGTTTTACCCAACTAAGAAGAGATACGTTGCCCCTATGGGGATGAATCAAGTTGGTAAAGAGTTAGCGCGTTATGTGGATGTTCAAACCAACACAAAAGTGAGTGGAGTTACTCACATTGGTGAAGATCGCACTAAGAAAAGATCTTGGATGTTAAATTTCCCAACGGGCGATGCAGTAAATGTAGATGCCGTGGTAATAGCAACTCCTTCTAAACAAGCGTATGCTATCTTAAACACAACTATTGATGAAGTGGCAACCCTTAAGTTGCTACGAGAAGTTGATGCCGTTGAATACGATCCTTGTTTCTCGTTAATGGTTGGTTACGGTGATGCCGATGTTCCAGAATGGAGCATGATGGAATGTGATCACCCAATTATCGCTTCTATAACCAACGAAGTTTCGAAAAGAGGGGAAAGCACAGAGTGTTCGTTTGTAATTCAAACTACCGCTGAATTTGCTCGCGCAAACAAAGATGCTTCAAAAGAAGCTGTAGAAGAAGAAATACTCGATGCCCTTGGTGAAATTACCGGTGGGTGGAGTACACTTCCAGCTTGGAGTGAATTACACTTCTGGAGATACAGCAAAGCCATTAACCCACTTCCTTATCCTTTTATGGAAGTTGTAGGGAATGATGCACCGATAGCATTGATTGGTAGTTATATGAATGGTGATTCTGTTGAATCAGCCTATCTATCAGGTTTAGCATTAGGACAATTCTGGTCTGATAAATTCAAAGATTAGCCGTAGATGAATTCGTAATAGGATGTAGATTTGGGAGCTCTAAAACAACTTAATAGTTATCTAAAGAAGTATAGGGTTTCTCTCATCTCAGGCATCCTGTTTCTAACAGGCGCTAATTTCTTCCTCGTTTGGATACCAGTGCTCATCCGTAAAACCATGGATGAAGTAGAAAATCTAAACGAGGCTAATGTTGAAGCAGGCAACAACCTATTTGAAACGCTCTTTTCTACTGAAGCAGGATGGATACTCGCTGAAAACGCAGGGTATCTCCTAGGATCAGTTGCACTCTACGGAATTTTATTATTCGCTACACGCCAAACACTCATCGTTTCATCGCGGAAAGTTGAGTTCGATATGCGAAATGAAATCCTCCAAAAGCTAATGAGTCTTCCGCAACGATTCTACGCTAAGTACTCATCAGGAGAGATTTATGTACGAGCCACTGAAGATGTAAACAAGGTAAGAGAGTACTATGGCCCTGTTATCATGTATAGCATCAACACTTTAACACGGGCTGCTTTTGTAATCACAATGATGTACATCGTCAGCTCCGATCTGATGTTTTGGGCATTGATACCATTGCCATTCATATCGATATTTGCCTATTGGATAACGGGGTATATCCATAAACACTCTACCATCATTCAAGAGCAATATTCTAGACTATCGGGGCAGGCTAACGAGACCTTCTCATCCATACGCTTAATAATAGCCTATAACCGCATTGACAACGAGCAATCTAAGTTTGAAGCTTTAAGTGAAGACTATCGAAAGAAAAAGCTTCGATTAGATATGATAGAATCACTCTTTCACCCATCCCTAAACTTTTTGATCGGTATATCACTCCTGATCGTAATTTGGCAGGGCGGGATGATGGTAATAGAAGGAAGTTTGACAATCGGTAATATTGCTGAGTTTCTTATCTATGTAGCATACTTAACCTGGCCCGTAGCAGCACTTGGCTACACCACGAATCGTTTTCAAAAGTCCCTTGCCTCATGGAACAGAATCGCCGAAGTTTTAGATCGACCAGTCGAAATTGAATCTATCAATGATATCAAAGATGATGGAGTGTTTAAAGGGGATATAGAATTCAAGAATGTGAGTTTTGCGTACCCAGATACAGAATCGAAAGTGTTAAAAGATGTGAGCTTCAAGATTAGGGCAGGGGAGCAAATCGCTTTTGTGGGACGTACAGGATCAGGCAAAACAACCCTCGTACAGGTAATACCGCGCTTATTCGACCCTACGGAAGGGGAAGTTCTTATAGATGGCCGAAATGTAAAAGAAGTTGAATTAGATCAATTAAGAGCATCTATAGGTTTTGTTCCACAGGATACATTCTTATTTTCGGATACGATTGGCGAAAATATATCGTTTGGTAGTGAACATGCCACTCCTGAAATGATTGAAAACGCTGCTGAGAAGGCTCAAGTGCGAGATAATATTTTGGATTTTGAAAAAAAATTCGAGACTATCCTAGGTGAACGAGGGATAACATTATCGGGTGGGCAGAAGCAAAGAACAGCAATAGCACGGGCTCTGATAAAAGATCCCCGAATATTAATTTTTGATGACTCACTAAGTGCCGTAGACACTAAAACAGAGGAAGCGATTCTTAGTCATTTAAAAAACGAATTGAGTGGCAGAACGACTATTATGATTAGTCACAGAATATCGACTATTAAAAATGCCGATAGAATCTATTATCTAAAGGATGGTAATATCGTAGAAAGCGGTACCCATCAAGAACTTTTAGATATGGAAGGACATTATACAAGCATGTATAACAAACAAATACTAGAACAAGAATTAGCGGAAATATAAAACTGGGAAAGTTTAAGTAGCGCTAAAGCACCTTATATAACAGAACGGGAGACAACAATGATAGTAGTTCCATTAGGAGTAGCCTCAGCAACCCCAACAGCGGTTCGGCATTTACCAGCAGTAGCATTATGGAGAGAAGGAAGTGTATTTCTTTTTGATTGTGGCGAAAACGCCCAAATGCGTATGCTTCAAGCCGGTATTAAGCGTTCAAAAATAGAATGCATCTTTATTTCACATTTTGATGTTGATCATTATTCAGGGTTAATCGGGTTATTATCCACTTTACAATTACAACGCCGTGATAAGCCATTGAGAATGGTAGGCCCAAAAGGACTTCAAGAGTATATTGAATGGAATTTGAAGTTCTCGGACATCGAAATCGGTTTCGAAATTATTTTTATTGAAGTTGAGCACGACACGGATGCCGCTGTTGTTATCGATGAAGAAGATTATATAGTTGAAGCTCGTGCTCTTAAGCACCGTAGATTTTGCCTAGGTTACCGTTTCCAAGAAAAAGATAAGCCTGGTAAAGTAAACGCTGAGTTAGCAAACGAATTAGGTGTAACAAAAGACGAAGACTTCAAAGCCCTTAAAAATGGGGAAGACATCACTCTTGATGACGGCACTGAAGTTAAATCAGTAGACATTGTAGGTCATCCACGTCCAGGGGATAGTTTTGCTTACGTTACTGATACCGAGTATTGCCCAAATGCAGTTAAACTCGCACTGAATACCAATATCCTTTATCACGAAGCTACTTTTAGTGATAGCTTAGCGGATAAAGCATCAGAAACGGGTCACTCTTCAGCTAAAGATGCAGCTCGAGTTGCAACTGAAGCACAAACTAAGTTATTAGTGATTGGCCATTTCTCAGCGCGTTATACCAATCCACATGTGCTATTAAAAGAAGCTAGAGATGGGTTCTATCCAGCTTGGTTAGCAAATGAATTGCGACCAATTTATACAGATCCTTCTCATGAGCGCGGAATTTTGACCGCTAAAGTAGAGTTAAGAGACTTAACGAAATCAAATGACAGCCGTGGTGGCGGTGGCCGCAGTGGTGGACATCGTGGGCGTAGCGGTGGTGGCGGTGGTTACCGTAGTAACGACCGTGGTGGTGGAAATCGCAATTTCAGACCTCGTCGTAGTTCAGGCGGTGGTGGAGGCTATAGAAGCAACGATCGCAGAAGTAGTGGCGGCGGTGGCGGTGGTTACCGAAGCCGTGATAACAATCGAAGTGATGGTGGTGGATATAACAGCCGTAGCAATGATGGCGGAGGCTATAGAAGCCGAAACAGAAACCATCGTGACAGCTCAAGCAGTGGACGAAGTAGTGATAACAAGTGGAATTCAGATTCTAACCGCTCATACTCATCTCGTTCATCATACGACGATCAAGATAGATTCTAATTAAATCGCATTGAGTAAAAATAAAGATTCAAAAGCCGTCGATAGAAAACTAATTCGGCGGCTTTATTTTTTTATAAAACCCTACAAATGGTTTGTAGTTCTAGCCATCGCCTTAACCTTAGGCGCATCCTTTCTGGGTACCGTTCGGCCTAAACTAACCCAAATTGCTGTTGATGAGCATATCGCTATCAACGACACTGAAGGACTACTGAATATCATATTGTTATTGGGTTTAGCACTTCTAGGTGAATTCACCTTACAAGTGATTAATACCTACCTAACCCGTTGGTTTGGGCAGGGTGCACTCTATTCACTTCGGAACTCCGTATTCAAAAAAATCAAAAGTCTCAACGTTCAGTTTTTTGATAAAAATCCAATTGGCCGATTAATCACGCGAACCACAAGCGACATTGAAGCATTAAGCCAATTATTGTCGGATGGGGTAGTGGCTATTATTGGAGATCTATTCCGAATCATTTTCATTCTTTACTTCATGTTTAGCATGAGCTGGGAATTGAGTTTGGTTACAATTGCCATCTTACCAGTACTATTTTACGCAACCTTCTGGTTTAAGAACAAAGTTCGCTTGGCTTTCTTAGATGTTCGTGATCAAATAGCACGTCTGAATTCATTTGTTCAAGAGCATATAAATGGCATGGATGTGGTGCAGTTGTTCAACCGTCAGGAAAAGCAGTTAGATAAATTCAATAAGATTAATGCAGCACATAAAGGTGCGCATATTGAAACCATATTCTATTTCTCCATTTTTTGGCCCTTAGTTGAAGTATTAGCAAGTTTTGCAATGGCTCTTGTGGTTTGGTATGGGGGCGGTAGAGCATTGATGGGCGGAGTTACCTTTGGGGTACTTCTTGCCTTTATTCAGTACGCACGTCAATTCTTTATGCCAATTCGAGGGTTATCTGAAAAGTTTAATACTCTGCAATCAGCGCTCGCATCTTCTGAACGAATTTTTAATGTAATGGATGTGGAAAGTGAGGTTGTTGAAACTGCTTCACCCGTAAAAATTGAAGATCCCAAAGGACGCATAGAATTTAAAAATGTGTGGTTCCGCTATAATGAATCGGGCGATTATATTCTTAAAGATGTTTCTTTTGTTGCTGAACCCGGTGAGGCTATTGCCATTGTTGGAGCTACTGGTGCAGGGAAAACAACAATCATTAACTTGTTGTTTAGATTCTACGATATTGAAAAAGGGGAGATAACCTTAGATGGGGTGGATATAAGAGATCTTAGTTTAGCTGATCTTCGATCGCATTTTGGATTAGTACTCCAAGATAATGCTCTCTTTTCAGGTACTATATATGAAAACATTACATTGGGCAATACGGAGATTACTCGCGATGAGGTGATAGAAGCCGCACATAAAGTGGAAGCGCATCGCTTTATAGAAAAACTTCCGAATACCTATGATTATAAATTACGTGAGCGTGGAGCTTCATTATCGATGGGGCAGAAGCAATTGATTTGCTTTGTACGTGCACTGGTTTATAATCCTCAGATCTTAATTCTGGATGAAGCTACTTCAAGTGTAGACTCTGAAACTGAAGCACTAGTTACTGAAGCTAGTGAGAAGATGATGCAAGGTAGAACATCCATTGTAGTGGCTCATCGATTGTCTACTATTCAAGGTGCGAATCGTATTCTTGTAATGCACAAAGGGGAAGTAAGAGAGTCGGGTTCCCACCAAGAACTACTCACCAAAACCGATGGCCTGTACAAGAAGCTTTATGAGCTACAGTATCGTGATCAGCTAGTTGAAGACTAAGATAAACGGGACTTAGAGCTCAAATTTCTCGTCGATCTAATTCAGTTTTCAACATCACATACTCTTTTGAAGCATCGCTAGTAATAGATGTATTTTCATTAGCACGACGAACTAGATACGGGAATGTATTTTCAACTGAGCCATAGGGGAGGTATTTCATGGTAAGAACACCATGTTTGGCCAAATTGAATGTGATATTATCGCGCATACCGTATAACTGGCAGAACATAATATGAGGATGTTTCTGCAATCCACTTTCTTTTACGCGTTCAAAAAGACGTAAACTGCTTTCCTCGTTGTGTGAAGCACAGCAGAATGCTATTTCTTCATAGTGTTCAAAACTATAATCAATCGCTTCATTGAAGGCATCATCAGTATGTTGCTTCGATGGTTGAATAGGATTTTCGATACCGAATTGTGCAGCTCGTTCCGCTTCTTTTTCCATGTAAGCACCACGTACAATCTTGGCACCTAGTATCACTTCATCTTTTTGTAATAAAGTATGATGGTGTACTAATCGTTCGTACGACGACTTCAAATACATTTGATAAGTGTTGTAGATAATAGGATCGCTATGATTGTACTTTTTCATCATTGCAAGTACGAGCTCATCAATAGCTTCTTGAACCCAACTTTCTTCAGCATCTACAAAAACACTTACTTTTCCTTCATAGGCGGCTTCACATATACGTTCAAAACGCTCTTCAACCTTGGTCCATGCTTCTTGATCCACTGTGCTTTTGATTACATCGTGTTCACTGTATTTGTGAAGGAGATCAAAATCCGCAATCGCTGTTACTTTAACACTAATAATGGGGATAGCAGAGTTGCCAGATGCGAAGCGAATAGCCTTTAAAAACTCGATGGTTACATTCTCATATTCATCTTCTGAGTCTTTAGCTTCAGCACCATAATCCAGTACCGTTTTAACACCATACTTATCTAAGCGCTGAACCACATTTTTACAATCTTCAAGGTTCACACCTCCGCAAAACACTTTATAGAAAGTGTGATAGATCATTCTGTTAGCAAAAGGGAGTTTCCACTCTACAGCATTCATGCCAAGCTTACTGAGCATTAATACCAATTCCGGATAATTGTGCATTAATCCGAAAATCCATTTTGTTAGCCTAAGATCGTGTGATGATTTGTATCTGAACGCTGTTTTGGTATCAGAGAATAGTTCCTGCATATTGAGGTGCCCCTGTATTTCGTGTCTAAAAAAAGCCGGTCAATAATAACTAAAAATCTTTGGAAACTTCACTCCATTTTACAAATTATGTGATTTGAAGCCGGTAAATATTGAGTATGTCCACAAACCTAGATAAGCTCTCTTGCTACTACGTATGTTTTTAGGAAATAACTCGCAAAGACGCACAAAAAGTTCCGGTGAGAGCTGCACATGATTCCACTTCATCCATTTTTTGAACCATGGAAATGGAGTATGGTCGAAATCAACAATGGCAACTATACCATTTGGCAAGAGTAGTTTGTGAATGAGGGGTAAAAGTTTCTCATATTGCTGTATGATTGTAAGCGAGTAAGAGCCTACAACCAGATTAAATTTGGTGTCACCCAAATCTAAGTTGAATACATTAGACTGAAAAAATGTGACCCTATCATCCTTTATTTTTGATTTAGCAATTTTGAGCATTTCTTTAGACTGATCTACTGCTATAATCTGAGCCGAAGGGTATATTTCTAGCAGCCATTTTAGATGAGCACCTGTACCACAACCCACATCGAGTATGCGAGCACCATTAGGTAGATTGGGTAATAATCGAATGAGTTTTTTACGCCCGAATAGGATCGTCCACCGTGTAATGTCGTAGATACGAGCATGGAATCGATAATATGAATCAACACTCCTAAACATTTACCTGGGCTAGAAAAGTACGTTGATAGGTGTTCACACGATCATTCATATCAAGATAGTTCTCATCAATGGGGAGGAGAGTGCAATGATCTTGTACAATTTCAGGGAATTTATCGAGAGTAGGATATACTGACCTAAAGAGGATTTTAGCACCGGGCTTGGCGCGCTTGATGATTCCCCGCCAAAGCTGTTCGAGTGCTTTAGGATTTTTGTCGATAAACCAATCCATATGATCGAGCAAGATGAAATGAGAATAAGTATGAGCGCTGTTTTTTAATGCAGAGTAGGTAGAGGTAGTACTTAGTTTGATTCGATTTACTTTAGCACGGATTTGTGAAGCATACTCTGTTTTGAGATAATTAGGGCATACCTGAGTGTTGTACTTACCCTCTATATACAACCTCCAGAAATAATTCTCTTGTGCTCCTTGGCGAACAAAAACGTTTTCGATTACTTCTTTCATATAACGATTGAGCCCCGAAGTGCCTTTTAGTTGGTTACTAGGAACCCCAGCTAAACTTAATACCCATTCATTCTTCCAAATTCTTTGGCCAAACCCACTCCAGAGCTGCGGGTATATTTTAGTTCTATAGAAGTCCCTACGATTTTCTTCACCTTTCATGTGGATGAGTTCAATCACATGCTCATAAATTCCTTTTTGATGGAGTAGTAGTCTCAATAGCTGAGCAAACCTTCCACTTAAACTATGCTCATAGAACCCTCTATCATTCATGAACCAGTGGATGTTCTGCTTCCAATACGCATAAGTCGAATTAGATAGGACCTCTTTAACAGAGCTTAAATAATTGATAGCGTTTTTCGATTTCCCAGTAATAAATAAATCTTGCAGACGGTCTACTTGATCTGTTATATAAAATGCTTTTTTAAGTTCACACAGGTCGTTTTGATATGGATTTAGGTCAACACTGTGAATACTGTGAACATCATCGAGTAGGTAATCGAATGCGTTATCTCCAGCACTTGTAATCATAAAAATATCACTACTCGCATCCATTTGAAGTAAACTTCTATCAATGGCGGGATCTTCCCAGCATGTATTGTATATAAGAAAGTGTGAGGTGAGTGTATTAAACCACCAATCAGAGAGCAATTTTTTCATTGTTCAAAATTAATACAAAATAGAAGAAGGTTCAGAGGAAAGACCCAAACAATTACGCTTCAATTTTGTATTTTCGAAATCTTAAATAAACATGAGGAACTACATGAATACTCAGGACACCAAAAAACGACTAGAGCAAAGCTTAGAAAAAGCATCTGACAAGCTTGAGCAGAAAGCTATTGAGAACTATGATAAGGCCTTAGATCGTTTGAAATACGAGAAAGAGAGACTTGAACGTGAACTTAGACATGAATATAGAAATGCACGCCGCTATGTTCGCGCAAACCCAGAACAAGGGTTAGGAGTAGCCTTTGTTGCTGGCTTAGTACTTGGAGTTATTTTAACTCGCGGCGGTAAAGACTAATTATTACTTACGAATTTTAGAATGAGCATAAATAAAGATCATTTAAATGAGCTTTATGAGCGTGTGGATGCGCTCAGGAGGTATCTTTGACTACGATAAGCGCAAAGTCCGAATTATTGAATTAACTGAGAAAACTCAAGATCCCGAGTTTTGGAATGATCCTGATGCTGCACAAGGTGTCATGAAACAATTAGATCATGAGAAAAGCTTAGTTGAAGCTTGGGATGCATTAAACGAATTAAGAGACAGCATTAATGTATTTCTGGAATTCCAAGAAATGGGTGAAGATGTTGAAAGTGAAATTGATGCCGAGTACGCTAAGCTCGAAAAAGGTTTAGAAGAGCTTGAGCTTCGAAATATGTTAAACGGTCCTGATGACCAAAGAGATGCCGTTGTTACCTTTAACCCAGGAGCAGGAGGCACGGAAAGTCAGGATTGGGCTTCTATGTTATACCGCATGTATGTGCGTTGGGCGGAAAAAAATGATTTCAAAGTTTCCGTCATCGATTATCAAGATGGAGATGTAGCCGGTTTGAAGTCAGCAACCATAGAAGTACAAGGCATAAATGCTTACGGTTTTTTAAAAGCCGAGAGTGGGGTGCACCGTTTAGTTAGGGTATCACCTTTCGATAGTAATGCACGTCGCCATACTTCATTTTGTTCAGTATTTGTTTCGCCACTAATTGATGATTCCATTGAAGTGAATATCAATGAAAGTGAAGTTGAGCTTCAGCGATTCCATTCAAGTGGAGCCGGTGGGCAGAACGTAAACAAAGTGGAAACGGGTGTTCGATTAATCTGGGAAGGAGAATTATCAGATGGACGAACTGAAAAAGTAGTAGCTGAATGTCAGCAAGAGCGCTCTCAGCTGCAAAACCGTGAAAAGGCTATGATCTTACTGAAGTCGAGAATCTATGAGTTAGAGAAAGCCATCCAAGAGGAAGAGAAAGCACGACTCGAGGGCTCTAAAGGTAAAAACGAATGGGGTTCTCAAATTCGAAGTTATGTATTTGATGACCAACGAGTTAAAGATCACCGTTCAAATCATGAAACTTCCAATGTAAGTGCCGTGATGGATGGAGATTTAGACGACTTCATAAAAGCCTATCTACTCACAATATCTACACAGCCTCAATAATGATTAAAGTAGGGATTACAGGAGGCATCGGATCAGGTAAATCCACATTCTGCAGAGAATGGGAGTCCTTAGGTGCCACTGTAATTTATGCTGATGATTTAGCCAAACAGCTGATGATTGAAGACCAGGAACTGGTTAACAGCATAAAGTCTGTGTTTGGTGATCAGTCCTATCATAAGGATGGGACTCTAAATCGGGAATTCCTTGCACAAGAAGCATTTGCAAAAGGAAGAGTTGAAGAGCTGAATGAACTCGTTCACCCAGTTCTATGGGAGAGAGTGGCTGAAATTGAAGCGGAAGAGCGCGCCAAAGGAACGACTATATTTGCTAAAGAAGCCGCTATACTTCTTAATAATGGCCGCCCCACAGATTTAGACTATGTGATTCTCATCATTGCTGATGAGCAAACAAGAATTCAGCGAGTATTGCAACGAGATCACACGGATTCAGCGAAAGTTAAAGAACGTATCAAAAAACAGTCAGATTTCATGGAGTTATCTCGACTGTGCGACTATATAATTACCAACAACGGTACACAAGATGAATTAAAACTAAAAGCAAAAGAGCTTTTTCATCAATTATTGGAATTATAGAGGAATACCATAAAAACCATTCATATATTTGCAGGAATGCAACTCAGCTAACAAACGGGATATGACAGCACAACCAGAAAGCAAGCTTATTACGCTTGAAGAATTCATCATTCAATCACAGAGTAAATTTCCAGGGGCTAAAGGCGAGCTATCACAATTATTGAGAGATATTGGATTAGCCGCTAAAATCATTTCACGCGAAGTGAATAAAGCGGGTATCACTAATATTTTAGGATACGACGGCACTAAGAACGTTCATGGAGAATCGGTTAAGAAATTAGATTTATTTGCAGATCAACAGCTTATTTCGGCATTAGAGCGCTCAGGTATTACCTCTATGGTGATTTCAGAAGAAAATGACGGCATAGTTAAGCTTAGTTGTGAAGGAGGGAAATACATTGTGTATATGGATCCCTTAGATGGATCTTCAAACATCGATGTAAATGTATCGATCGGTAGTATTTTCTCAATTTATATGAGAGATGGCGATTTTGATAAGCCCGCAAAAGATGCAGAAGCACTTCAACCAGGAAACCGACAAGTAGCAGCAGGTTATGTGCTGTATGGTTCAAGTACAACTCTTGCGTACACCACAGGTGCTGGCGTTAGTTTGTTTACACTGGATCCTAGTTTAGGAGAATTCATGCTAAGTGATCGCCGTGTAGAAATTCCAAAGCATGGACGCATTTACAGCATCAATGAAGGAAGCTACAATTCTTGGGATCTTGGCCTAAAGAAGTACATCAAATACTGCCAAGAAGAAGACCCAGAAACAGGTCGACCATATTCAGCCCGTTATATTGGTTCGATGGTAGCAGATATCCACCGAACGTTGATTAAAGGGGGGATTTTCATTTACCCACACAGCAAGAACTACCCTGAAGGGAAATTACGTTTAATGTATGAGTGCAATCCGCTTGGTTTTATTATTGAGCAAGCCGGTGGGATGGCAACAGATGGTAAAATCCGAGTGATGGATATAGAGCCAAATGCTATACACCAGCGTACACCCATCTATATAGGCTCTCCTGAAAATGTTGAGCATGTAATGGATTTTCTGCACGAATACGAAGGCCAAGTAGGCTAATCAGTTCTGGTATGCTGTTATTGAAAGAAAGGTGAGGGTATTAAAACCTCACCTTCAATCCTTCCCGGATATCATGATTGATGCTGTAGCCAGCATTCGTTTCAATTACATATTTAGCAGGCTCAAATGAAGGTAAAGTCTTATCCGAAAATGGCGTAGTATTTTGATAAATACTAACTATTACACTATCCGAATTTACGTACATGATATCCAGAGGCAAGGGAGTGTTTGCCATCCAAAAACTTAGGGGTTCTTCATTCTCAAAAAAGAAAACCATGCCCGCATCTTTTGGCATTTCACGAACATCCATCAGCCCTTGATTACGCTCTAATTCAGTTTCAGCTTTTGCATACCTCAACGTACTTATGATTTCTCCTTCTTCATTTAAAAAATGGAGAGTTCCAACATAATCAGGTACACGCCCCGTTGGTTTTGTTGAGTCGTCCTTGGTATTCTTCTCGTTCGAACAAGCTGTCACAATCAAGCATAATAGAGTGATAAAGAAGGCTTTTTTGCACATTAGATAATTTTTTAAAAGAGGTTTTCGATTTCAAACAGAGTATAATAATTCTGTATTAAAGGAGGGCTTAAAAAATTGCAAGGAAATTGATTTGCTAAAGTTGGCTTCTATTTATGTTAGAAAGTGGGATCCAAAATTGTTTTTATACGTTAAAAAATTTCAAATACTCTATCATTTATTGGTTAATAATAAACCCACTGTCTTGTTTTGAAATCTTTATGAAATAAGGCTATATTTAGAGCCTCAGTGAGCGTCGACAAGGCACTCGCTTTTTTTTGTCTTTGTTTTCCAGATTATGCAATTAGATACCATACAAAAAATTAAAGATTTAGCGGCTCCTTTAGCGGAGTCTAATAACCTTTTTGTTGTTGACGTAGAAGTTAAAACAGGAGGAGGGTTGGCTGAGGTATGGGTATATCTTGATGGAGAAGAAAGAGGAGTTAATCTTGATGAGTGTGCAAACATTAGCCGTGAATTAGGCTTTTTAATGGAAGCGCATGAGATATTCGAGAATAAATACCGGCTAAACGTTTCTTCGCCTGGGCTTAGCCGCCCATTGGTGGATAAACGCCAGTACAAAAAAAATGAGGGGCGTACAGCCAAAGTGAAGTTCAAAAAAGACGAAGAATATTCGAAAGTTAGAGGCAGTATAGTTGGGATTACCGAAGAAGGAATCACACTAGCCGACGATGACGGAAATAATATTCAAGTGTTGTTTGATGAAATCATGGAAGCCAAGATCGTCCCAACTATTTAATCATTTACCAAGCTAAGAACGCTGATGCAGAACGACTTATCAAAACAAATTATCTCATCCTTTGCTGAAATCGCTAAAGATAAAGGCATTGATAGAGATCTATTGTTATCCATACTAGAGGATGTTTTCAGAACTATGATCCGTAAAACGTACGAAACGGATGATGCTTTTGAAGTAATCCTTAATGCGGATCGTGGAGAGATTCAAATCCTTCATGTACGTGAAGTTGTTCCAAAAGAAGAGCTCACAGATGAAGTATCTGAAATCGCATTAGAAGATGCTAAGAAGATCGATCCAGATGTAGAGCTTTATGATGAATTAGCACAGGAAGTTCAAATTGTTGACTTCGGTCGCCGTGCAGTGATGATGGCACGTCAGCAGTTAGCTCAGCGTATTCGTGAAATAGAAAAAGATAATATCTACGAAGATTACTCAGAGCGTGTGGGTGAAATCATCCTTGGAGATGTATACCAAGTACGCCACAACAAAGACATTCTTGTAAATCACAATGGGGTAGAGCTTCTGCTTCCAAAAAGTGAGCAAATTTACAAAGATAGATACCGCAAAGGTGATACCATTCGTGCCGTTGTAATTGGCGTGCACATGCGTAATGGTAATCCAACGGTAATAATTTCTAGAACCTCTGAGTTATTCTTAGAGCGTTTATTTGAAAATGAGATTCCGGAAGTATTCGACGGAATTATCGATTTAGTGAAAATTGCACGTGCTCCGGGCGATCGTTCTAAAGTGGCCGTTAGATCACACGACGAACGCGTTGATCCTGTTGGTGCTTGTGTTGGTATGAAAGGTATTCGAATTCACGCTATCGTGAGAGAGTTGCAAAACGAGAATATCGATGTAATCAACTACACCCCTGATAAAGTTGAGTTTATCAAGCGTGCACTTCAGCCTGCAGAAGTTCTTAAAGTTGAATTAGATGCTGAAGGAAAGCAAGCTAGCGTGCTTGTTCCAGCGGATGAAGTATCGAAAGCAATTGGTAAAGGTGGAGTGAATATTAGATTGGCTTCCAAACTTTCAGATTGCGAAATTGATGTATACCGTGAGGTAGAAGAAGAAGACGATATTGATATCGCTGAATTTGAGGAAGATTTTGGATCAGAAGCGGTTCAAAAGCTTCATGAAATCGGTTGTGATACCGCTCGTGCAGTACTAGAAATGAGTGCTAAAGAGCTGGTAAGCCGAACAAATGGTGAAATTGACGAAGAACTTGCCCGTAAGATTATTGAAGTAATCGGGTATGAGTTCGAAGACGAAGGTTAAGTCTCGTGCCTTAATTCCGCACCCCTAACCTTCAATAGACACAGAAAAAATCATATATGTCCATAAATAGACCAAAACCCTTATTCAAAGTAGCTTCGGAGTTTAACGTATCTACACAATCCATCGTAGAAGTGCTACAAGACGACTTCGAGGTAGCAAACCGTCCGAATTTCAAGATTACACCGGAGATGTATTCGGTCTTGGAAGGAATATATGGTGATGACAAGGCGAAAAGCCAAGATCATGAAAAGACGCGCGAAGATTACGAAAATCGTAGAAATACTATTATAAATCAGCGCAACGATAGTGTTACTCTGGATACCGTTTTAGAACCACTAGATGAATCTATTGGTCTGGAACCTCAGGATGAACCGGAAGAGAAAGAGGAAGAACTAGCTTTAGAGCCAATGGATATTGAGCCTGAGTTAGAACCTCAAGAAGAAGCCGTTGCTGAAGAGCCTGAAGAAGAAGAGGTAGAGGCAGTAGTTGAGCCGGAGGCAGAAGTTGAGGAAGAGCCAGAGGCAGAAGAAGAAGTTGAAGAAGCTCCTGTAGCAGAAGAGAAGGAAGAAGAGCCAGTGGCCGAAGCTCCTGCGGAAGCAAAAGAAGAAACTAAAGAAGAGGCGTCTTCTGAAGTAGTTGTAGAAGCAACACAAGAAGAAGAGCCTGAGGAAGAAGAAGCCGAAGAAGAGACCGCATCAGAAGAAGCAGAAGATGCTGACACTGACGAAGAAGAAGACGATGATGACGATGATGACGATGAGGATGAAGAGGAAGAAGAATCATCGGCTAAAGAAGAAACTGAGGCAGAAAAGGAAGAAAAGATAATTAAGGGTAAGGCAAGTAAACTAAAAGGTACTAAGGTACTCGGTAAGGTTACTTTCACCAACGACCTGACTTCTGGAACTAAAAAGAGAAAGAAGAGAAAGCGTAAGAAGGACCAAGAAGGTGCTTCAACTACTAGTGGCGATCAGAACGCTAAAAAGAAAAACACTGACGCTAAGACCGAAAAGACTCGTAAGAAAACCAAGACTAAGAAGTCGGCAAGTAAGCCTAAAACAGAGGTAGACGAGATTGATGTGGATCGTATGATGCGTGAAACCATGCAGAAGATCCAAGGGAATAGCAACGTAGGTAACAAACGTGCTAAGCGTCGTCGCCAGCGTAAAGAAGAGCGTGAGGAAGAGCAGCAGCTGCAACAAGAAATGCAGGAAATGGAAGCTGGCGTAATTGAAGTTACGGAGTTCATTACTGCAAACGACCTCGCTGAAGAGCTCGAAGTAGGTGTAAACGATATTATTTCTGCATGTATGAGTATTGGTTTGATGATTACCATCAACCAGCGTTTAGATGCAGGTACCATTGAATTGGTTGCTAGTGAATTCGGCAAAGATGTGAAATTCATCGATGCAGAAGAGATGACAGAAGATTTAGAGATTGAAGAAGATGATCCTGAAGATCTAGAAAATCGTGCACCGATTATTACAGTAATGGGTCACGTTGATCATGGTAAAACTTCTTTACTTGATTACGTTCGTGAAGCTCGTGTAGCTGAAGGCGAGGCGGGGGGTATTACCCAGCACGTTGGTGCATACGAAGTGATGCACAATAACAAGAAGATCACATTCTTGGATACTCCGGGTCACGAAGCCTTTACGGCGATGCGTTCTCGTGGTGCTCAAGCAACCGATATTGTAATTCTAGTAGTGGCGGCTGATGACAGCGTGATGCCACAGACTATTGAGGCCATCAACCATGCGAAAGCAGCAGGTGTGCCTATGGTAGTTGCTATTAACAAGATTGATAAGCCAGGATCTACGCCTGATAAGATTAAGCAACAGCTTTCTGACCACGGAGTAATTGTGGAAGATTGGGGTGGAGACACTCAGTTCGCTCTTGTATCCGCTAAAACGGGACAAGGCATTGAAGAGCTACTTGAAAAAGTATTGATCGAAGCTGAATTGTTAGAGCTTAAAGCCAACCCAAAACGTCGTGCAAATGGTGTTGTTCTTGAAGCACGTTTGGATAAAGGGAAAGGTATTATTGCAAACATCCTAGTTCAGGGTGGTACTCTGAATGTAGGTGATCCATTTGTTGCAGGACCAAGTTTCGGTCGTGTACGTGCCATGGAAAATGATTTAGGTAAGCGTATTAAATCAGCTGGCCCAGCAACGCCTGTTCAGTTAATGGGTTTTGATGAGATGCCTCAAGCTGGTGATACTCTTATTGTAGCAGAAGATGAGAAAACGGCTAAAGATGTTGCCAACCAACGTCAGCAGATTCGTCGTGAGCAAGCAATGAGAAAAACTAAGCATATGACTCTTGATGATCTATCTAGACGTCTTGCACTTGGTGAAGTATCTGAGCTGAATATCATTATTAAAGCGGATGTGGATGGTTCAATTGAGGCCCTATCTGGTTCATTACAGAAACTAAGTAACGACGAAGTTGCGGTTAACATCATCCATACGGGTGCTGGTGCCATTTCTGAATCGGATGTACTCTTAGCTTCTGCTTCGGATGCCATTATCATTGGTTTCCAGGTTCGTCCTACACTTCAAGCACGTAAGTTAGCAGAGACTGAAGAAATCGATATCCGTCTGTTTAGCGTAATCTACGATGCAGTGGATGAGGTAAGAGATGCCCTAGAGGGTCTATTATCACCTGAACTGAAAGAGCAAATAGTAGGTAACGTTGACGTTCGTGAAATCTTCAAAGTATCTAAAGTGGGTACTATTGCAGGTTGCTATGTAACCGATGGTAAGATTGATAGAAATAACCCAGTTCGTATCATCCGTGATGGCGTTGTAATTTACGACGGTAAGATCGGTGCCTTAAAACGATTTAAAGACGATGTGAAAGAAGTAGCATCAGGGTATGAGTGTGGTATCAGCATTGAGAACTACAACGATATAAAAGTAGGCGATAACTTCGAGAGCTATAAGATCACAGAAGAGAAAAGGACCCTCGAAGACGCCAATTAAGAGGACATAATGAGTATTAGAACAAAACGATTAGGTGAGGTTCTAAAACGCGATCTCGGGCAGATTATTCAACGTGAATATCAGCCTGAGGGTGTTTTCATTACTGTAACAAAAGTAATGATGACTCCAGATCTGTCTATTGCTAAGGTGTACTTAAGTGTATTTGCACCTGGTAGAGATGAACAAGTGATCTATCAAACGTTAGATGAACACGTACCTCAGATTCGCCATAAACTAGCGGCTAAAATCAAAAATCAGGTGCGTAAGATTCCAGAATTGCATTTCTATGTGGATGACACTGCAGAGTATGTAAATAAGATCGAAACCTTATTCAAAAAGATCGATGACGAGCCAACGGCTCCCAAAGACGAAGAGGAATAGTGTATGGCGAAAGCCTTACCTCTGCATGAAATTGAGGTGTTTGACCAACAAAACCTCCCATCTCCAGATGTAGATTTTAGCGTAGCATCTATCATTCTAGTTAATAAGCCAAAAACATGGACTAGTTTTGATGTAGTGCGTTATGTGCGTGGTAGATTGCGTACTAAGAAAGTAGGGCATGCTGGAACCCTTGATCCTATGGCTGAAGGATTACTTATCCTTTGTTCAGGTCGAGCAACTAAATCTATTTCTCAGCTGCAGGATTTGCCCAAAACCTATATTGGGGAAATCACCTTCGGAGCATCTACACCAAGTTACGACGCCGATTCAGAGCCGGATGCAACCGCGCCCACCGACCACATCACATTAGAGATGATTCAAGAGGTGCTCGACACTCATTTTAAAGGTGAAATTCAGCAAGTACCCCCTATGTACTCCGCTCTTAAACGTGATGGTAAGCGCTTGTATGAATTGGCTAGACGTGGTAAAACGGTTGAACTTGAACCACGACCTGTTACCATTCACGACACGCACATCATTAGTTTTGAAGACAACAAACTCCTTTTGAGTATCATTTGCAGTAAGGGTACGTATATTCGATCTATTGCCCACGATTTGGGTAAACTTATTGGATCTTTAGGGCATTTAACCCAACTTGTACGTACTTCAATTGGTGATTATTCTTACCAAAAAGCATTATCCCCTGAAAAAATTGATGAGTTGTTAAATGCACAAGACTGAACTAATCTATTTAAAAGATATTGAACGAGTTGCCAACTCAGTGGTAACAGTTGGTACCTTTGATGGTGTTCATGAAGGGCATAAGTCTCTGATAAATACGGTGGTTGAAAAGGCGAAGAAAAGAGATGCACGAAGTGTAGTCATCTCTTTTGATCCACATCCCCGTGATATCATCAATCCAGGAACCGCAGGTATAAAACAGCTTACTACCATCCGTGAACGTCGCGAGATATTAGAAGATATTGGTATTGATGTACTTCTAATCATCCCTTTTGATCGTGACTTTTCTCTGTTAAGCTCAGAAGAATTCGTTAAGAACATCGTATTTGAAAAAATTGGTGTTAGTGAGTTCGTAATTGGCTACGATCATCATTTTGGGAAAGATCGTTCAGGTTCCATAGAAACCATCGAGAACTTAGGTAAAGAGTTGGGCTTTGAGGCGTATATCGTTTCAAAGAAAGAGATGGGGGATATGACCGTAAGTAGTACCTTGATTCGAAAAGTGCTTGCTGCAGAAGGAGATGTTCAGTTAGCAAGTTCACTGCTCGGACGTTCCTATTTACTGAACGGTATAGTAATTCATGGGGATAAAAGAGGACGCTCCATTGGATTTCCTACCGCCAACTTAAAAGCCGAACATCCCAATAAAGTGATTCCAAAAGATGGGGTGTATGCCGTTCGTGTTCGAGTAGCGGATGTGTGGTACCAAGGCATGATGAATATTGGGAATCGTCCAACTTTTGAAGGAGCTTCAAAAGCCTTGGAAGTAAATATATTCGAGTTTGATGAAGATATTTATGGTCAAACAATTCAAGTCCGCTTTATGCAAAGACTCCGTGGAGAAAAGAAATTTTCAGGAATTGATGGTCTTGTTGAGCAACTAAAACAAGATCAAAAAGATGCACTTTCTATTTTCAGTACACTAGATCAATAATTCTAGCTTGTTACTACGCACTATTCCAGTCTCTCATTTCCTTTCATATTAGTTCTTGGTAGAATCCTAAAACCCTTTACAAGCTGATGAGCTCATAAAGGGTGTTCGAAGTACTTTTAGGTATATCAACTACCTGCAAATGGGCTATTGAAAATACCCACAGCTAATTCAGCCCAGATTAAAAAGAATACAGTCAAAATCGTGAATAGAAGGGCGAACCGTTGTTTAAATCCGGTCACTTTTCGAAGCACTGCTTCACATCCCAAAGCTACTAAAGAGAGAAGAACTCCCATGATTAAAAAGTCTGAAAAGGTCCATACTACTTCAGTTGTAAATTGCATAGCAACCAAAGGGATCATTAATAGTATGGCTACTCCGGCGAATAAATATCCGAGTCGTTTGTTTGATTGAACGGTAGTCATAAGAACAATAGGTTAATTTTAGAAAGTACTTTGTACTACAAAGTAATAATTTAGTTTCAATAATCAACTATTAATTTTACCGATGCAGGTTGAGGGGTTATTGTGCTAATAGAAATGAGTATAATGGACTTTGGAAATAGTGGAAGGGTTGTGCTATACTTATGTTAATATTAATTCAAAGAGGTTCAAATGTGTGGTAGGTACACCCTCAGCTTTAATGAGCTACAAGAGCTCGAAGATTTTCTTAACGCCGTGGATAAAAGCAAAACTCCGTATTCATTGGATGAATACACGGAAGAGGGGGTGTTTGCTAACTTCAATGTGGCACCTACACAACGAATGCCGGTGGCTTATGTGAACGACGATGGTGAGCGAGTAATTGAGGCGATGAGCTGGGGATTTATAGGCTGGAAACCTAAGGCTGGCCAAAAAAGTTTTGCGCCTATTAATACGCGTGATGATAGTTTGACCAAAAAACCAATGTGGACCAAAGCCTTTCAACAACGACGGTGTTTGGTGCCCATGATGGGTTTCTATGAGTGGAAGGGAAGTAAAGGAAATAAAACCCCTTTCTACATTCGAGATAAAGACGGGAAGTTGTTGGCTACAGCTGGTTTATTTTCAACAATAAATGTGGAAGGAATGGAGGGCATACCCACTTACTCGGTAATTACCACACGTCCCAACGAGTTAATGGAAGACATTCATGATCGGATGCCTGCTTTTCTTCATCCCAGTGAATTTGACGATTGGTTGAATCCCGTGCATACCGATGACTATTTACTCGATCTATTGCGTCCTTACCCCGATGATGCACTTGAAGCACAAATCGTAAGCAAAGAGGTTGGCAACGTTCGGAATAATCACCCAGGGCTTATTCAGAAAGCAGGGTTGTTTTGATGGGTTTGAACTTCCATGTATTGCAGCTAAGCCCTTCAGCATTTCTATTCATCGCACAAAGAAGAACTCTCGGTCCACCTCCTGCATAAAACGCCAGTCCATTTGATCGAGGGTGTACACTAGGTGGTAGAAGCGTTGATCGATATCTTCTACTACATAATGCAGGTGTTTGGTAATCATGGTGTTTTCGAGGTGTTTGGTTTCAATATGATGTACTTGAGTAGAGCCAGCTTTTCGCCGTTGAAAGCGGAAGGGGGCCATGCGCTCTATAAGGGGAAGCTCTAAGGGCGAAGGCCGTTCTATTTCAGAAACTGGGAGTACCTCAAAACGAATAGGCTGTAGTCGATGTGCATCTGAAGGTTGATGTTTGTGTCTTTTTACATGTACCAATACCCGATCTACCCGAAGGCCTTCTTTTTGTCGTTTGTCATCCAAACTCCATAATAATTCTTCTTGGTTGAACTCCAGTTCAATGATTTCTCCGTCTTTGGTTTCTACACTGTAATAAGAAGTTCGGATTCCTCCTTTAACCTTGCTATAACAGGAACGAATCTGCGCTACTTGCCGCACATATTGTGGTCTCCACGCAGGCTTCGCTAGGCGATTATAGCGGCAAAAAAATGCTAACATGTCTACAATGGGGAACTTATTCATGACCTTCTTTATTTGGTGGTTTTAAACTATACACATATTTTGTACATATCAATAGTTGGCTAAATAAATCATGAAAAAGAAGAAGGATTTCGCATATCAACCCGAAGAGGATGTACATCGCATTACGCTGTATAACACGGTATATGCCGAGCATCAACATCGTTCAGATAAAGAGCGATTATATCTTCATTTCGACTTCGCATGTTTTTATGCGCAGGTTGAACAGTTGCGCAAGCGCATGTACGGCTTGCCTTTGATTATAGGTGGATGGCGCAAAACGGATGGTACGGTAAAGGGCATTGTGGCTACCTCTTCGTATGAGGCCCGTGCTTTCGGTATAAAGACAGGCATGAGTGCTTTTGAGGCTTATCAGCTTTGTCCCTTTGTGTGTATGTTACAAGTGGATTATGCGGCTTACACGGCAATTTCTAAGCAGGTGCATCATATCATGAAGAAGTTCTCGCATAAAATTGAGCGCTATTCGATGGATGAGTACTTCATGGATCTCACTTTCATGAAAGATAAACCCGAGCAGGAAATCAGGGATTTTGCAGTTCGACTTCAACAGGAAATTTTTGATAAAACACGATTATATGGAGCCCTTGGGATCGCTCGATCCAAGACCTATGCTAAGCTCTGTAGTAGCCTAGATAAACCTCGTGGTATTTCTTTATTAATGGACGACGAAGCTGAGAAAGCCTATATACATCCATTGCCTCTTAGCGAGGTGTGGGGAGTTGGAGGAAGACGCTTCGAGCATCTTAGAGCAGAAGGCTTTGAAACCATTGGCGATGTGGTTGAACATGGAAGCATTGATACCTTCAAGCGAATTTTCGGTGCCAATTTTGGATCCATGTTATATGTAACCATCACGGGAAAGGATAAAGCACGTGTGTTGGAGGAAAATGATAACTACGAACCTAAATGGGGCGTGAGCTATGGACATACATTTTCAGAGGGTTGCTGCGACTTAGAGCGCATCAAGGGAGAGTTTGCCATCGCGATAGAACAAGTGTGTTACCGAATGCGAGGGTATGGTATCCGAGCCAATAGTTTTAGTGGTATGTTTGGGTTCAACGATCCTAATAAAGCGGGAGTGGGTTTCCGGTTTGTAACCGACGGTTACACCAATGTAGATCAACACGTATTTGAGGCATGTATGAACAAAGTGTTGCCCGCACTAACAGTGGCTTGTAATCACGGGGTGGAAATCAGAAACTTGATGATAGGCACCAAAGAGATAGACAAAACCCAGCAAATGAATCTATTTTATGTGGACGAAGCCGATGCTTTAGATCGTCTTCAAGCTATGGATGTGATTAATAACAAGTATGGGAAACGATCGGTGGTTAAGGCCCATACACTGCATAGAGTAACCGGGAAAACACACTTCTTAGAGCGTAATACCGAGGACTGAGGTCCCCATTGGGAGCGGAATTCTGTAGTGCTGAATGGATGGGCGTAGGGTGTAGTCCCCAACGAGGACGTTAGGGACTAGCGGTAGTAGGTAAACTAAAACAGAGTCACTATCGAAGGCTCTTTAACTCTGTGATAAGTGCACTGGTAAGTTCAAATATGGTTTTGCTTTTACCGAACTGAGTGGTCACAACTGCCACACTCGCATTCAAAGAGGGGACATACACTACTTGAGTGCCCCAAAAGCCAGCATGAGCATAAACCTGTTCGCCAGCAACTTCAAAAGTATAAATGCCCATTCGGTAGTCCATAGATCGCTCTGCATCCTCTGGTAGGGGAACCGATTTTATCATCAGTTCTAATGTAGAGGTATCATCAAATACTCGATGATTAAATAAGGCTTGATAAAAATGAGCCATATCAGCAGCGGTTGCAGCTAACCCACCACCCCCATAAAGATCCAAAGAAGGATCAAAGTTGTAGGTATCAAGTTCATTGAAATATTGGTGAGCTCTAGGAAGTGCTTGGCTAGGTTTGTCTTGAATGCTTTCCTGCCAAGTAGATTGAATACCGAGTTCATCGAACTTTAAAAGCTGATGAAATGCTTCACCAAGGGATTTACCCGTAATCTTCTCAATAATCTCACCCAGTAATAGATACCCTGTATCTGAGTAGCTGAAGCCCTGGCCGATTTCGAATAATGGATCACCCCAGTCTACAGCCCCTTTAATTTGCATACTTCGTGTCCAACGGAAGCTAGGATCGTCAAATACTTTGGATAGATAGGTCTGAGTAGCGGCATGATCCACCATCCCAGAGGTATGAGTGAGTAGGTGGCGAATTGTAATTTGCTCCGTGTGATACCCATCATTCTTCAAGAGTTGTAGATGCCCTTTGCTTATATATTCTTCAATAGAGTCATCTAGTTTCAATAATCCCTGTTCGTACAGTCTTAATATGGCTGCCGCGGTATAGGTTTTGGTGTTACTTGCGATCCTAACTGGTGCTTTAGGATTGAGTTCAGGGCCATCCCAGTAGCGCACCCCCGCCGATTGTGATAAAGATACCCCTTGTTTTGGGGCCTCTACATGAACGATGATTCCAGCTAAGGTAGAATCATTTTGAACTTCAGTTTGTATTACCTCCTGTACCGTTTGTTGAAAGGAGCTTGTTGAATGTTGTCTCGCGTCTAAGGTGGAAGTCTGCACCCAAAACAGAGTCACTAATAGTACAATTGTTCGCATCATTATTTCTTAGAGTTATAATTTTGAAGCGCTTCTACTCATTAGCTCCATGCAGGTTATATAAAATTTGTAAATGGTGTTAGCTAATAACCCATCCAAAATATTGTTGGCACACCCATACATATAGAATCACAAAAAGGAGGGAGATGAAGTTGCCAACTAGGAAGTAGTCGTTAGAAATCTGGGAGTTTTTCTCTTCATGCAGTCGAGTACCAATTTTGAGTGCCCCGAAAGCGGTTATTACATGAGGGAAGCCTGAAAGTATGCCTACCGATAAGAAGATGCGTTCTAGTACGCCTTTAAAAAACGAACGGAAAGTAGTTGTTGTAGGTCCTAGCCACGGGTTAATGACCAAGAATATGATATTGACGATCACTTCCATCACTAACCAAGCTACGATCATATCTGCGTACATCATTCTCTCACATAATCTCTTATAAATGCTTTAAGCTGATTATACTCATTTATCATTAGAGTTTTGCGCCTCTTCCAAATTTGGTCTCTATTCTTGTTATGCAGTTCCCCAACCTCTGCATTATTTTCATTTTCTATCATATCTAGAATAAGAGGGAAGTCTTCTTGTTTCCAGTTTAAAATGAGTGCATCTAGCACTTCAAAAAGGCGATTGAGCTGTAAGGTCTGTTGTTTATCCTGAAGTAGAAACTCAAAACGCAGCCTATTTCTCTTCTTATTGGTCAGTATTTCCCGAGTTGTTGTTAACCCTTCGCCCATCATCTCATAAGCAATATCAGGGTTGATAGGGGTGTCTATCTTACCAATATGGAAAGCATAGTGCAGTTTAAAGGGCAGTTCTTGTCTTAAGCACTCCTCTTCGAAGCTGAACAAAATAGCAATGGTAGCCTCTAGCGATTGGGTAACCCCCTGAAATTCATCTCCTAAAGTAATGGTGAATGGAGACTGTATATCGGCTGAATGGTCTTCATTAACGGCATGTACCAATGCTTTTAACTGCTTACTAAGAGATTGGGCATCGTAGGTGGCACTTGATACCACATCCCCCATAAGAATAGGATATAGGTTCTTTTTTCTAGACATGCTTTATTGTATCAAAAATAATGAAACAATGCAATTAGTTTCAAAAATAATGAAGCAAGTATCTTTGTATCAATTATTAAAGCAACGGTACAGCGGGTAGGCGATTAAAGAATGTTGTTTTCCCAACCCGTGCTAAGCTGAAAGTTTACAGCACATATTGAGCTAGCAGCTGCTGTACCTTATAGATATTTACCTTTTTGTTGAACTCTTTAGTGACGCTAGGCATCTGCTCGCTGGATATCCAAATCTTAAGCTCCGCTTCAAGATCAAAGTGCCCTGTGCTTTCGATACTAAATCGTGAAATGCTGTTGTAAGCAATGGAAAGATATTCCACTTTATTAACCGTTACACCTTGCTTATTTACCAGAATGAGGCGCTTGTTGGTGAATATGAACACATCTCGAATAAGCTGAAAACCTATTTCAATGTCTTCGCCTTCAATTAAGAGTTCCTGATACTCTTCTTGTAGCTTTTCGGAATCTGCTTCTCCAGCATTTCCCATTAATCCAGATAAAAGTCCCATACGAATAGAAATTAAGTTGAATGATGATGTCTAATACTTAACTAAGTCTCGAATTTTTTGTTCGAAAATATTTCTCTTTAAAAACTCTTCTTCAAGGTTCTTGTTAAAGGGGATAGGCATGTCTAAAGCCCCGCAACGAATAACGGGTGCATCCAAATACTCGAAACAATACTCAGAAATGAGCGCTGAAATTTCAGCCATAGGTCCCATCGTAAGTGATACTTCCTGCAATAATATAGCGCGGTGGGTTTTCTGTACTGACTTCTGAATGGTCTCAATATCTAATGGGAGTAAGGTTCTGAGGTCAACCACTTCAATTGAAATACCTTCCTTTTCTAAAACTTCAGCTGTTTCAAGAGCCCAATGCACTCCCATTCCGAATGCAAAGACGGTAGCATCCGAGCCTTCTTTACGCACTTTCGCTTTACCTAAAGGTTCATAAGTAGCATGGGTAGATACATCACTGCGTAAACTGCGATATAGTTTCTTATGTTCGAAAATGAGCACCGGGTTGGGATCGATTATAGAGCTGTACACCATGTTTTGGGCATCTTCAACCGTTGCAGGTACTACGACTTTAAGTCCTGGTATCTGCATAAACCAGCCTTCGGGCGACTGCGAATGAAACGGACCCGCGCCTACACCAGCACCATGAGGTGCACGAATAGTTAAATTAACAGCAGGGCTCCAACGGTAATGTGATTTTGCGATGTTATTCACGATTTGGTTGAATCCACAGGATATAAAATCTGCAAACTGCATTTCTACCACAGGTTTGAAACCAGCATAGGCAAGTCCTAATGCCGCACCAAGTGCCCCTGATTCAATAATAGGAGTATTGCGAACTCGATCTTTCCCAAAAGCATCTAAAAACCCTTCGGTGATTTTAAAAACACCACCATATTCAGCGATATCCTGCCCAATAATGATGGTAGTATCATCTTCTTCAAAAGCTTGTTTAAGTCCCGCTTGAATAGCATCAACGAAACGACGTTCAACCACCTTTCCATTTGAAGGAGAAGGGTGAGAAGTAGGGGCAGGCGCATACACCGCATTTAATTCGGTATCTCGATCAAAGATGGGATCGTCGGCAACCAAGGCTCGGTCTAAATCCGCTTTATAGAGTTCTTCAATTTGACCTCTAATAGCTTGCTGTTCTTCTTTGTTGAGTAGCTTATTAGCTTCTAAATATTCTTCAAATCTGAGGATGGGATCTTTAGCTGCCCAGTTTTCAAATAGGATGTCGGGCACATAATGAGTTCCTGAAGCTTCTTCATGTCCACGCATTCTAAATGTCTGGGCTTCAATAAGTACGGGTTTTCCTTTAAGAGCAAGTTTACGTGCTTTCTTCACCGTTTCCATCACTTCAAAGATGTTGTTACCATCAATATGGAAGCTCTCCATGCCATAACCAATGGCTCGGTCGGATAGCTTTTCGCAAGCATATTGTTCTGAAGTAGGAGTGGATAATCCATAGCCGTTATTCTCTATAATGAATATGGCTGGTAACTCCCACACTGCAGCAAGATTTAAAGCCTCGTGGAAATCACCTTCACTAGTCGCTCCATCTCCACAAAATGAAAAAGCTACGGCATTCTTTTTCCTCATTTTGTGAGCCATGGCCAATCCATCGGCAACGGGCATCATTGCCGCTAAATGTGAAATCATGCCTACAATGTTATGATCAAGAGTGCCGAAGTGAAAGGATCGTTCTCGGCCTTTACTAAAGCCTTCTGCTTTTCCAAATAGTTGGCAGAACAGAGGGTAAAAAGGAACCTTCCGTGTAGTAAATACCCCAAGATTGCGATGCATCGGTAAGATGTAATCATCACTTTCGCTAGATAATGTAACCCCAACGGCTACAGCTTCTTGCCCTATACCTGAAAACCATTTACTGATCTTGTTTTGTCGCAGAAGCTTCAACATTTTTTCCTCAATGTATCGAGGTAAGAGAAGTGCGGTATATATTTCCCTAGCTTCTTTTGTAGTGATTTTTTTAGAAGTCTTAATCATTGAGTTTTAGTAATTATGCGTATCTTTATCCCTTTATGCTCGGTCACAAATATTGAACTTTTGGGAAGTATAACTGTTCAACATTAATAACCAAAGCTGTAAAAGCGAACATTAACCATTTTATTTTATACCCTATTGGAAGCACTTGGGCGACAGATTCTAGTTGAGTTTTACGATTGTGAAAGCTCTTCGATTAATGATGTAGAGTATATCGAAGAGTCGATGTTGGACGCTACGAAAGAAGCGAATGCAACTATCATCTCACATAATTTTCACAAATTTAGTCCTTATGGCGTTAGTGGCGTCGTGGTAATAGCCGAATCTCATGTCGCTATTCATACCTGGCCCGAATACAATTACGCCGCCGTTGATATATTTACCTGTGGGGAGACTATTGATCCCTGGGTAATACAAGAATTTCTTAAAGAAGCCTTTTCCTCTAAAAACACTTCCAGTATGGAAATGAAGCGAGGATTATTCAAAGTTCCTCAAGGCCAACGACTTTTGTTTAAGCCTTCCAGCGAAGTCATTAATCAGTAATTTAATTTTTTAGTACAGTGAGTAAATCAAGTTTCAGAATGGTAGAAACCCCGAATGTGTATTGTCTAGTTTCGGGAGCTGCAGAAGGTAATACGCGTTTAAATGCCTTTGATAACGCATTATTAGAAGCGGGTGTAGGTGATACAAACTTAATGAGGATGAGCAGTATTTGCCCTCCGGGTGCCGAGCAAGTTGAGCGCAACGAGATTGAACTTCCAGGCGGTGGTTTAATTCCATTGGCATATGCACATATCGATTCTCAGACCCCTCAAATGTGGATTGCATCAGCAGTAGCCGTGGGTATTCCAGAAGATGATACTCAGCCGGGTGTAATCATGGAATTCGAAGATCATACTCGATTAGAGTATGTTGAAACCATCGTAAAGCAAATGGTTGTGGATGCTTTTGAGTACAGAAAACGTGCTTTAAAAGAGATTAAGTTTGTAGGTGTGGAACATCAAGTTGAGAAGTGTGCGGCTACTTTTGCAGCGGCAGTGCTTTGGTACAAATAGGGTAGATGATGGCCACAACGCAATACAACGAATATTATAAAGGGAAAACAGGCTTAACCGTTGGCGTTAAGAAGGTGTTGTTCTCTGAGCAAACTCCTTATCAGAAAGTAGAGGTGTTTGAAACCGATGCATGGGGTAACCTCATGACTATCGATGGGATGGTGATGCTCTCTGAAAAAGACGAGTTTGTATACCATGAGATGCTTAGCCATGTAGGGATGTTTGCGCATCCTAACCCTGAAAAGGTGTTGATTATCGGTGGCGGAGATGGCGGTACAGCGCGCGAGGTTTTGCGACATCCATCCGTTAAGGTTGTTGATATGGTTGAGATCGATGAGGCAGTAGTTAGAGCCTCTAAAGAGTTTTTGCCAGCTGTTGGCGCTTGGGATGATCCAAGACTTACCGTGCATTTCGAAGACGGCATTGCATTCGTAAAGGCTGCGACTAATGAGTATGATGTAATCATTATTGACGGCTCAGATCCTGTTGGTCCAGCTGAAGGGTTATTTGAAAAGGATTTCTTTGAGTTCTGTTTCAATGCTTTAACCGAAAACGGAGTGATTACTGGTCAAACTGAATCCCCATGGGTGAAGGAATATTACCCAAGCATGAAAAAGGTATTTAATGCCTTAACAGAAGTATTTGATGAATCATCTATGTATTTGGGATACATTCCGTTGTACCCTGCTGGTATGTGGAGCTTCGCTTATGCTTCAAAGGGAATTCGTGCCAATGATAGTGAAGTATTAGCGAGGGTAGAGCAAGGCTTAGAGACCTTTGGTAACTCTCTGAAATACTACAATAAAGACGTGCATTCAGCTTCGTTTGCATTACCAAATTTTGTAGCCGAAATTATACGCTAATCATCCGGTTAGCGTATATGCTCAAAGCCTTCCATTTATCGTTTTTATTTAGCCTTCTCTTCCAAGTTGTTCAAGCACAGCAAACTACGCGTGTAATTGAGAATGGGGAAGAGAAGGTTCTTCAATTTAATACCGATGCAACGCTGACCCTTCCCAAAGATCTGCTTAGTTATTATCGCGATCTTGGTTTTCTTGAAGTTTCTATATCACAAAACGCATCCAGTACTCCAATAGTTAACACAGGGCCTGTATACCATATTCGCTTAGTTAAGTACGATGAGGTGCCTATTTCTATTAAAGCCCTTCATCAACAAAGTTATAATCGGTTTATAGTTGAAGAGACGCTGCAACAAACCATAGAAGACTATAAAAAGGAAGGCTATGTAGAAGCCGAGGTAATTGTCAGAAAGGCTGAAGTTGATACCGTCAAAAAACAGCTAAAGCTCGATATTTCTATCGATAGTGGTGAGCCGGTTCAAGTAAAAGAGCTTTTCATAGTCGGTAATACCATTCATTCCGACGCATATCTTCGAAAAATATCCAGGGTTAGCAATCAGGGGAATTTAGATTTAACAGCCGTAAAAGAAGCTCGAGAAAATTTATTGAATAGCGGATTATTCGAGTCAGTTGATGAATGGGAGTGGGTTAAAGATGAGTCTGGGGCATATTCCGTTCTGCTTACAGTAGTGGAATTGAACAGGAATGAAGTAGAGGGATTGATTGGGTATGTGCCCAATGCGAATGGAGCGGGGCAGCTTGTGGGGGACTTTAAAGGCACGGCATGGAATGTATTTACTGAAGGCAACAGTGTGGATCTAGTGTATCAAAGAGTGCGACCAGAAGTGAGTAGGTTGCAATTAGCTACGCATCAGTATTGGATAGGACCGTTGCCTTTAGAGCTTGGTCTTGAGTTTGCCTTCTTTCAAAATGATAGTACTTATCAACAACGAACCATGGATGTGAGTTTGGGGTACATGATGACCTCTACATTAAGCATTCAAAGTAGCTTGTATCACAAAGTAGTAAATGTGAATGACGAGGTACCTTCTGTGAATGAGGAGGATGGTAAGGCAAGTGGCTTTGAGTTAGGATTTCTGTTTAATTCGGTGGTGAATAATGAGGTGCCCATAGCTGGAAATAGATTGGCATTAACACTTGGAAGATATGCACGAAGCTCAAAATCAGATGATAATAATATACTGAGGTATAATTACTTAGAAGGTTTAGTTGATAAATATACTCAGTTAAGTAAACAGCAAGTGTTAGCGATGCGCATACGAGGATTTTCCTTATTAGGCGATGAGTTTCGCGATACCGATTATCAACGAATTGGGGGAGCAAATTCGATCAGGGGGTATGCCGAAGAACAGTTTCTAGCAAGCCAATATATCTGGGGCGATGTTGAATTAAGATGGATTACTTCACGCCAACAATCCTATTTCTTCCTCTTTGCCGCCGGTGGATATTTTGAGAAAAAGAACGCATCAAATACAATTCAAAAAGACCTCTATTCAGGAGGATTGGGCTTTGATTTAGCTACTAGATTAGGCAGGCTTAAACTCACTTACGCATTGTCGGCACAAACAACCATCGACAACGGTAAGATTCATTTACGCTTCACCACAAAATTTTAAGTCGTAGGAACTATTATTCTAATTTTTTTAGTTCTTCAGTTCGAATAAATTAAACAGTAACTGGAAGGCAGGCTAAAAATATTCGGAATGGAGAGTTAATTGATAAAGAAAACGGGATTAATCGTATTCTTAACGCTGTTAATGGCGTTACAAGCACCTAGATTGTTTTCTGAGCGTGCGGTTAAGAGTGCTTCTAGTAATTACTTAGATTCTCAAACTTCCACCCAAGATCAAAATTTAAGCCAACCTAACTCGAAAATTCAGAGTTATATAGATCTTGTAATTGAACATCGATTTTCAAATCCAAATTTAGCAAAAGCATACGCTGATTCAGCATTGGCCCTCATCAGCTTAGATAGCCAAAAACCCTTCGAGGCAGAGATTTATAATCAGCTTGGGATTATAGCTAGTGTACAAGGGGATGCCCCAACAGCACTTCAGAACTTTTTAGATGTTCTAAGAGTTCGGGAAGATATCGGTGATACGGCTGGTATTGCCAAAATCGAAAATAACTTAGGGATTCTATACAAAAACTTAGGCGAACTCGACTTTTCCTTAGAATTCCATCAGCGTTCTCTAGCAACCAAACGTACCTTAGACGATTCTCTTGGCATAGCACGCAGTTTGAATAACATCGGTGAGATCTATCACCTCAAAGAAAATCAGTCGGTAGCCAAAGACTATTTCCAACAGGCTATGGAATTAATGATCACGTTGAACTTTGAGCCTGGCTTAGCTGCCGTTTATAATAATATGGCAGAGGTTTATCGCTTATCAGGTGACACTAGAACGGCCATCGACTATCATCAAAGATCGCTTATTATTGAAAAGAAATTGGGTGATAGAAACGGGGTAGGATACAGTTATATGAATATAGCTTCTCTATTTAATCAATTGGGGCGTAATAATATAGCTATTTCAAATTACGAAAATGCCATTGCTGAATTTGAAGCCGTTCTGAATTTAAGCGGACTCATGAATGCGTATAATGACCTTGCAATGACCTATGCATCCATCGACAGTTTTAGAGCAGCTTTAGAATACTCGCGACTGCATGCTTCTATTAAAGACAGCCTTCAATCCATAGACAATCAAAATCGAATAGCGGAATTACGAGCTACCTTCAATGCGGAGAAACAAGATCAAGAAATTGCTTTATTGAATGAGCAAACTGCACTTCAGGAACTAAAATTAAGTCAAGAAGCTAAGATTCGGAATTTGCTCATATTAGTATTGGTGTTAGTAGTAGGAGGACTAATCTTGCTCTATAATCAAATACGCGCTAAAAAGAAGCTCAATGAGCTCCTAATGCTTCAGAATAAACAGATTGAAGATGCAGCCGAGCAAAAAGCCCAATTCCTATCCGTGTTGAGCCATGAAATTAGAACGCCAATGAATGCCGTAGTAGGCATGACGAATTTATTGGTGAGCGAAAACCCTAGAGCTGATCAGAAACAATATCTAGATGTATTGTCATTCTCATCTACCAACCTGCTTTCGATTGTAAATGATGTGCTTGAGTACTCTAAAGCTGAAGCAGATAAAATTGAGTTAGAGCAAATTGATTTCCCATTATTGCCTCTATTAACCAACATCTATCAATCATTTTATAATCAGGCCATTAAAAAAGATGTATATCTGCGATTCGATCATGATGATAGAATTCCGGAATACCTTATTGGCGATCCAACTAGGCTTACTCAAGTATTGAACAACCTCGTTTCCAATGCATTAAAATTCACCCAGAAGGGAAGTGTTGATGTTGCGGTGAAGCTTGTAGACCAATCGGATGAGGAAGCACGTATATACTTTGAGGTGAAAGACACAGGTATCGGGGTGCCTAAGGATCGATTGGATACGATCTTTGAAAGCTTCAGCCAAGCAACTAAAGAAGTGCACCGTAAATACGGAGGGACTGGTCTTGGCTTAACCATTACTAAACGCCTTTTAGCCCTTCACAACAGTGAGATTAAAGTAGAAAGTGAAGTAGGTGTTGGAACTACCTTTTCATTCGAAATTGTATACAAAAAAGGAAAATACGACCATAAGAAGTCCTTTGACCGCAAAGAATTAGAAGCTTTAGAACCACTTCAAAATGTGAGTGCTTTGCTTGTTGAAGACAATCCGGTGAACATTCAGGTATTGAAAATATTCTTATCGAAATGGGGGATAGTGCCTACTATATGTGAAAACGGCATGGAAGCAATGAGAGAGCTTCAGAAGCAAAGCTTTGATATCATACTCATGGATCTTCATATGCCCATTAAAGACGGATATGAGACCACTTTAGAGATACGGGAGAAGCAAAAAGATCAAGAAAAGAAAACTCCTATCATTGCACTAACGGCATCCAATGTATTTGAAGAGCATAAAAAAGCCTATGATGTTGGGGTAGATACCATAGTGCCAAAGCCATTCGATCCTGTTACCCTTTATCAGATTATAGCAAAGTACACACGAAGTGCTCAGCATGGTTCTACCACGAACTGATTGAAATAGCGTTTAGCAGATTGGCTTTTGCATGAAAGCTTAGAACTCCTATATTTGCGATACATTTTAACAAGCTTATAAAGAAAGACTGAGGGAATGGGCCCTATGAAGTCTTGGCAACCATCACGCTAGTGAAAGGTGCCAAATCCCACTTATTTCATCATTGAAATAAGAAAAATAAGTGATATCCATCTCTTTCTCTTTCTTTTAGCGCAATTCCAGAAAGAGTGAATAACCACATTACAGAACTTCTACAGAAACGAGTATTGGTATTGGATGGTGCTATGGGCACTATGGTTCAGCGATACCAACTAACGGAAGATGATTTCAGAGGAAACCGTTTTCAGGAATCGGCCATCGACCTCAAGGGGAATAACGATTTACTTTCGATTACTCGCCCTGATGTAATCCAAGAAATTCATGAACAGTATTTAGAAGCGGGTGCTGATATCATTGAAACGAATACTTTTAGTGGTACAAGCATTGCGCAGGCCGATTATGCCTTAGAAGCGGTGGTTTACGAGATCAATAAAAGCTCTGCGGAAATTGCTAAGAAAGCCACTGATAACTTCACTAAAGCCAATCCTGATAAACCTCGATTTGTAGCTGGAGCCCTAGGACCTACCAATAAAACGGCATCCATTTCCCCAGATGTTAACGACCCCGCTTTCAGAGGGATTACCTTTGATGAATTAGTGCTAGCCTACAAAGAACAAGTAGAAGGCCTCGTTGATGGGGGCGTAGACTTACTGCTGGTAGAAACCGTTTTTGACACCTTAAATGCGAAGGCAGCGGCGTTTGCAATACAAAATGTGTTTGATGAGAAACAAATCACTAAACCTATAATGATTTCAGGTACTATCACCGATGCCAGTGGTAGAACCCTTTCGGGACAAACAGCAGAAGCATTTTTAGTATCTATGAGTCATGTACCGATGTTGAGTATTGGCTTTAATTGTGCACTAGGAGCCAAACAACTTCGACCTCATCTAGAAACACTCGCAAAGAAAGCACCGTGTTTTATAAGTGCTTATCCTAATGCAGGCTTGCCCAATGAATTCGGAGAGTATGATCAAGACCCTGAGGCAATGGGTCGTGAAGTGAAAGCGTATTTAGATGATCAACTGGTTAATATTTTGGGCGGTTGTTGTGGTACAATACCAGATCATATTCGAGAAATGGCGAGGCTTGCTTCTTCAGCTCAGCCAAGAAACATTCAAGTGTTGGAGGGCGCATCATGAAACCGAATCCAATTACACTAAGTGGTTTAGAACCCCTGATTATTACTGAAGACTCAAACTTTGTTAATGTAGGGGAGCGAACCAATGTTACGGGATCGAAACGATTTTTAAACCTCATCAAGAACAGAGATTATCAACAGGCTTTAGATGTAGCCAAAGATCAAGTGGAGGGAGGTGCCCAAATCCTTGATGTGAATATGGACGAAGGGATGTTAGATAGTGCTCAAGAGATGACGCAGTACTTGAACTTAATAGCTTCTGAACCCGACATCGCCCGTATTCCAATCATGATTGATTCCTCAAAATGGGAGGTGATTGAAGAGGGACTTAAGACCTTACAAGGAAAAGGCGTTGTGAACTCTATTTCACTCAAAGATGGAGAAGAGGAGTTTCTACGTCGAGCAAACCTCGTTAAGCGCTATGGGGCAGCAGTGATAGCCATGGCATTTGATGAGAAAGGTCAAGCGGATACCTATGAACGTAGGATTGCTATTTGTGAACGATCGTATAAGCTGCTTGTAGATCGAATAGGTTTTGATCCTTCCGATGTGATTCTAGACCCTAACATTTTCCCAGTAGCAACAGGCATGGACGAACACAAAACCAATGCCATTGACTACTTCAAAACTGCAAAATGGATTCGAACACATCTGCCTGGGGCACATGTAATTGGAGGCGTGAGCAATGTATCCTTTTCATTCCGAGGGAATAACAAAGTTCGAGAGGCCATGCACTCGGCATTCTTATACCATGCTATAGAGCACGGTATGGATATGGGAATCGTAAACCCGACCCAATTGGAAGTATATGATGATATTCCGTCAGATTTACTAGAGGCCGTTGAAGATGTACTGCTGAACAGAAGGGAGGATGCCACCGAACGGTTATTAGATATAGCTGAAAAGTATAAGCACGATTCTACCGAAAAAGAGAAAAAGGAAGAAGAATGGCGCACGTATGAAGTCGAAAAAAGACTTTCATACTCCTTAGTGAAAGGGATTACTGAATACATTATCGAGGATACCGAAGAAGCTCGCCAAAAATACGAGTCCCCTCTGGAAGTAATTGAAGGTCCACTTATGGACGGCATGAATGTAGTGGGCGACTTATTCGGTTCGGGTAAAATGTTTCTACCTCAAGTGGTGAAAAGTGCACGTGTGATGAAACAATCGGTGGCTTATCTAACCCCTTATTTAGAGGAAGAAAAAGCGAAGAACAAAGATGTAAGTAATCGTCCTCGTGTTCTACTCGCTACTGTAAAAGGGGATGTTCACGACATTGGGAAAAACATAGTTGGAGTGGTGCTATCTTGTAATAACTTCGATGTTATCGACTTGGGTGTTATGGTAGCCGCCGACAAAATCTTGGATGAAGCCATCAAAAATGAAGTGGATGTAATAGGTTTAAGCGGTCTTATTACACCTTCGCTTGATGAAATGGTGGATGTGGCGAAAGAGATGCAAAAACGAGGATTGGATATCCCTCTTATCATTGGAGGAGCTACCACTTCAAAGATTCATACCGCAGTAAAAATAGATCCAAGCTATGATGCCTCGGTGATTCATATTTTAGATGCCTCTCGGGCGGTTACGGTGTGCAATAACTTAGTGAATGCCAAGCTTTCCAAAGAAGTACATACCTCCACCAAACAGGAGTATGTTCAACTTCGTGAGGACCATGCTCGACGTACGAATAAGAAAAAATACTTAAGTATTGAAGCAGCTCGACGTAATAGAACTAGTATCGATTGGGAAAACTTCACACCACTTCAGCCAAAGCTATTAGGTACTAAAGTATTTGATGATGTTGATTTAAAGACAATACGAGAGTATATCGACTGGAGCCCCTTTTTTAGAACATGGATGCTAACCGGTAAATATCCTGCTATACTCAATGATGAGGTTGTAGGGGAACAAGCCGAAGAATTATTCGATGACGCCAATCAGTTGCTGGATGAAATCATAGATCAGAACAGCCTAAGTGCTAAAGCCATTATTGGTATTTACCCAGCTTATGCGCACCAAGATGATGTAACTATTGTAGACCCATCCACTAAGAAAGCACTTAAAACCTTTCCGTTCTTACGTCAACAAGGCCAAAAAAGAGCCGATCAACCTAATTCATGCTTAGCGGATTATGTCTGTCCCAAATCAGTAAACAAAGAAGACTATATCGGCTTCTTTGCGGTTACGGCTGGTTTAGGAATTGAAGAGCTGATTGCTACATATAAAGCGAATCACGATGACTATAAGGTGATTTTAGTAAAGGCCCTTGCCGATCGATTAGCGGAAGCCCTCGCCGAGTATATGCACTATCGGGTTAGAAAAGAGTTTTGGGGCTATGCACCTGATGACGTGCTCAATAATGACCGATTTATAAATGAAGAGTACCAAGGAATACGCCCAGCGCCTGGGTATCCTGCCTGTCCCGACCACACCGCTAAGCCTATGCTCTTTGACTTACTGGATGTCACCAAACATACAGGTATAGCTCTCACGGATAGTTGCGCGATGTATCCAGCTTCGTCTGTTAGTGGATTTTATTTCTCACATCCTCAATCTAGATACTTTGGAGTGGGTAAAATTCAAAAAGATCAAGTACAGGATTATGCTAATCGAACCCAAAAATCTGTTGATGAAGTTGAAAAATGGCTTTCATCAAACCTCGGATATACCCCTGAAGCATCATAATTATCATCATCTAGTTTCACAACCTACCAACCCATGAAAATTTCAGAATTACTAAAGGATAATACCTCCACCTTGTTTTCTATTGAAGTGTTGCCTCCACTTAAAGGGCAAAACATTCAATCCCTTTTTGATCATATCGATCCACTTATGGAATTCAATCCTCCATTCATTGATGTGACTTATCACCGGGAGGAGTATGTGTATAAAAAATTACCAAATGGGTTAATGGAGCGAAGGTCGGTGCGTAAGCGACCCGGAACCGTAGGTATTGCCGCAGCCATTCAAAATCATTACAAGGTAGAAGTGGTGCCTCATATTATTTGTGGAGGCTTCACAAAAGAGGAAACTGAAAACGCACTAATTGATTTAAACTTCCTAGGAATCCAAAATATAATGGTGCTTCAAGGGGATGTGCGGAAACCAGATCGCGTGTTCGTACCTGAACCAGATGGACATGCCTATGCTTCTGAGCTATTGGAACAAGTGGTGGACTTGAATAATGGGAAATATATCGATGATGAAATTCAAAATGCTACGGCATCGGATTTTTGTATCGGGGTGGCGGGCTATCCCGAAAAACATATCACAGCACCAAATATAGAATCAGATCTTAAGTTCTTGAAGCTTAAAGTTGATAAAGGGGCGGATTACATCGTCACTCAAATGTTCTTCGATAACAATCATTACTTCGATTTTGTAAATGCCTGCCGTGAAATAGGCATAACGGTACCCATTATCCCAGGGCTAAAACCTATTACTTCTCAGAAACAGATCACTTTGTTACCACATATGTTTAAGATTGATTTGCCGAATGAGCTGGTTACCGAACTTCAAAAATGTAAGACGGATCAAGCGGTTAAAGAATTGGGGATCGAGTGGACCATCGAACAAAGTAAGCAGCTTATTGAATTCGGAGCACCTTGTCTGCATTATTACTCAATGGGGAAGGCAACTTCGGTGTATAATGTGGCCAAAGAAATATTCTAAAGACGCTTAATCACACTTATAGCCCAAACATCGTCTTTTTTGAGTTGATTCCTCAGAGCATGTTTAATGATCCATTTGCGATCGGTAGAAGCAGTAGGTATCCAATCCTCGACGATTTCAACCGCTAGGGGCGGGTGGTCTTTGAAGAAGTCGTTGAGTTGATTGGCCACAGATTTTTGAACGTACTTAGAACTGTCATCCTTTAAGTTTTCGAGTATGGGAAGGATGGGGGAAGGGTTGGCTTGAAGGCTTTTGATAATGGGAGCCCAGGGCAGTCGAGGCCGACATCCTTCTACCGCTAATCTTCGAACATGAAAATTGGGAGAAAGCGACCATTGCCGCATCTGCTCTAAGGTGGTTTTGGGGTGCCGTTCGATGAAAGGACGAATTGCGTACTCTGCTGTGCTCCGCTTAGTAATCTCCTCGATGATATCCATAGAAATAGACCAATTCGAAAGTCCGTATAACTCCACATATTTCGCTAGTGGTAACACCCAATAATACTCTTTGAACATTCCGGTTTCACTGGGGTTCTCAGGACCCAGTATGTTCTTAAATACAGCAACGTCTTCGGCATAGTTACCGCTGAGGTGGGAATGAAGGGCTTCGGCATAAACTTGAATACGCGCTTTTAACTCCAGCTTAGGGATTTGTTGACCTACGGTATGCACAAAGCTTATTTGATCAAAAGACTGACCCGTATCGATGATTTTACGGGCTAAAAGCTCCGCTAATTCTTCATCAAACCAATATTTTAGTTTTTTATAGGCCACCTAATTCCATTTCCCTAATACTCGATTACAGCTATCATATCCAAGGTTGAGCTTCCTCGGGTACGGTTCCTTCAAAATCTACTTCGCCGGTATGCTTAGTGCCTTTTGGTTCAACCAGTAGTACCCAGCACTCGCCATGGGCTATAGGAAAATGTTCCACGCCTTTAGGAACTACATAAAGTTCTCCTTCGCTTAAATGCACCTCACCGTCCCTAAATTTCAAGGTGAGATTCCCTTTTACCACTAGGAATAGCTCGTCTTCTTCTTCATGAGCATGCCACACAAACTCGCCTTCGATTTTGGCTAGTTTAACCAATTGACCATTTGTTTCGGCAATGATACGGGGCGACCACTGCTCATTAAATTGACTGAATTTTTCTAAAATATTGATAGCGTTGAAGTTCATTCGCTGAGTAAATTTTCTTGTTGAAGTATTTCTTGTCGTAAATGTTCGTATTTCTTTGCCTTCTTATTCCGAAGATCAAGCACAACGGTACCGGCAATTTTATCGTGAATGGCCTGACGGTTTGCATCCCAAAAGATTTGAAAGAAACCTAATAATCCCGTAGCGAAACCTGCGGCATAACCACCAAAGCGCTCAAAAGAATACCAGATGGTGATAGGCTTATTGTTCAACCGAACAACCTGCAGACTGAGTAGTTTTTTACCAAGGGTTCTACCACCAAAAAGTGGTAAGCAGATGATGAAATAGATACCGATCCACCCAAACTTGAGGCCGATATCTTCGGCTCCTGCTTTAATCACTCGTAGGAAGGAGGGGTTTTCAATCGTATCGGCGAGTTCCTTATTTCGATCTTTTAAATCGAGTCGTTCGGCATTTAAGGAGTTAATGCGTGCATTCTGGGCATCCAGTTCGATGGAGGCTATGATGGGGGCAATGACCAATCGTAAACTGTCTATGGCGATGCTGTCTTGTGTCGCCAAGGCCGCCTGTAATTGCTGAAGGTTTGTTTGAACCTCAGCGGTTAATAGTTTGGGATGAAATAGCTCAGATGTTTTGCTGTCGGTTGGGGAAACACCAGCGGCTTTTTCTAATTCTTGTTCCAGCTTATCAAATTTGTCCTCAATGTCTTGTTCGTCGGTGTAATCTACATCCATCAAGGTGGAGCTTATTTTAGACCAGTCCGCATCGTTGGCGGTCACAACCGATGAGTCATCTGCGGATTCTGAATCGCCTACCAATGTAAATGTGAGTGCGAATACGAAAATACTGGAAACGGCCGCTACGGAATATCGAATGAGATTCTTCCACCACACAGTACCTTTGGCTTTATGCGCTAGCCAGATAAAAATAAAGGTTACGCCTCCGGCTAGAATAAATGGACCTAAGATGGTTAGAAAAGAGGCGAGGATCACATCTATGAATAATGCCAGTAAGCGACGCTTGGGTGTAGCCAAGGGCTTACCAAGAAGCTCAGGGTCTACTTCAAAAGCATAAGGGGTTACTATTTGCTTGGGGTCTCTTATCAAAACATAAATCGCTATAGGGGTATTATAACAAAAAATGAGTGAGTATGAACGGAGAGTTTTTGTGTTGTTAAATGCTGAACACCGTTGGTAGTCACAATATCATAATGCACTTCTTTGCATCAGGATTTTCAGGATGGATTCAGAATAAATCATGTACATCCAGTAAATCCTATAAATCCTGATACTAATTGTGATAGAATTTGGACGACTATTAATCTTAGATTCAATTTTGGTTAAAGTCTTTGTCACTTCGAGTGAATACGAGAAGTCTAAAGATTAATAACAACCCTCAATGATGTTTTAAGTCTGTGACTTGCATTAAGGGGGTTAAATGCAATTAATTGAGCCTATTTATTACAAAATTGAAGTGGTTGTTTAATCCATACAAAGTACTCTGATAAAACTACAAGCCTCCACCCATTCCCGGCATTGGGATTAAGTAGGGATAGCGTTCATTTTGCATAGCGTCAGAAAAGCAGAACATGCGCCGACCTCCCGGTCCCGTGAGGGTTGGGAGGGAGGAATTGGATGTTATGCCTGACGCGGCTAAGGAACGCCCGGAGAAATTCCTAGCCGGTGGTTTTTGCACCCCTTTTGTCCACACAAAAGGGGTATCAATGTGCAAGTAATCGATTGAGGGGGCAAACCCGTCATTACTTACCCTGGTTCATCCTTGTAGATGTTAGGTATTTCGATGACATCTACAATCCTGAATCACGCTGCACTTCGTTATGCTGTCCAGGATGACGTCGTTTTAAGTGTTTGGGCAAGTAAGTGAAATAGGCATCGTCATAAGCGAAGCTGGAGCTTCTAGCATGCATTCCCAACGAGGACGTTGGGAACGAAGGGGAAATGAAGGCTATTCCTCGTATATCCAACGCTGAGAATGTTTGGATGCGTTTAGATTCATTTTGTCTTTAAGTTGTCACATTTCTCTTATCTAACATTGTTGGGGAGCACCCAAAACCATACATCAGTTCTTTGCATCAGGATTTTCAGGATGATGGGATTAGCAGGATGGTTTCAGAATAAATCATGTACATCCAGTAAATCCTATAAATCCTGATTCTAATTGTGATAGAATTTGGACGACTATTAATCTTAGATTCAATTTTGGTTAAAGTCTTTGTCATTTCGAGTGAATACGAGAAGTCTAAAGATTAATAACAACCCTCAATGATGTTTTAAGTCTGTGACTTGCTAAGATTTATGGAATAGGAGATGAGTCGAAGCTGGAGCTTCTAGCATGCATTCCCAACGTCCTCGTTGGGAACAAGATGATTCACCATTTAATCGGATTCATTTAACCGCTCTAAGGTATGAGTATAAATCCTATTCAGTTCGTGTTCCTGAGCAATCATTTCATTCCATTCTATAGCAAGTACAATTAAACTTTCATCGAGTAGTTCTTTGCGGTGAATTTCTCTTGAGCTTAGTATATCGATGATCCGTTCAATGGTTCTTAATACTCTTTGTTGTTGTTCATAAGTAGAGAATAAAATCTGTGATTTCTGATAAGAAATTCTATTAGTGATGTTCTCTTCTTGAGCAATAGTCCACGCTATCCTTTGCAAATTACCTTGAATAATGCCCTTTGGTGCAACAGCATTGATTTCAAAATATCCACTACTAAAAAATGTGCTTTCAATAGAGTCGGCCATCGCCGCTTGTTGAATATTTAATAACACCGATTCATGATAAGGGATTAAAGAATCTAATAAGACCTGATTTTGTGTGATCTCCGTTTGGATGTTTTCCATCATCTTCGTGGTTTCATTTCGCTGATTCCGTTCAGTATTCCACTCGTTGATAAAAAGTGCGAATAGTACACTCAATACAATCAGTAGGGAATCAACGATTACATTCTTCCAAGCTATTTTTTCTTTCATAGTTCATTTTTGGAGTGAAGCGATATGACCTAATAATATGTAAATACCTTTTTAATCAGGTCTGATTTCTAAAACAACTCGGTTAAAATGAATAAATCAGCGATTATTTCAAACCCATCAAAACTCACCTAGGATCATCCTGATTCGCCAGCTGGCGGACAGGATCTGTAGAGTTAATGGATTGGTACCCTACCTTAAGAGGGTAAGCTTACACAGATGCTGAATCAAGTTCAGCATGACGATAGGGGTGGTATTAGGAAGGTAGACACATCAATACGCACCTAAGGTCATCTTGAATCACGCTGCACTTCGTTACGCTGTCCAGGATGACGTCGTTTTAAGTGTTTGGGCATATAAGTGAAATAGGAGCTTCTAGTATGCGTTCTCAACGTCCTCGTTGGGAACGAGATGAAACAAAAAATGGCACAAGTGAATACTTGCGCCATTCCATTTATACCATATAGCCCACAGTTTTTATTTCCCGTGATGCCTATCTATTTCTTCTTGGCTCAGTTTTAAAAATCTAGCAGCATTGTTATAAAGTATATCTCTCTTTTGAGCTTCCGTAAGAAAATCAGCATCTGTAACACTTTCAATAGAGACTTCAAGTGCCTTTGGCCATACGATATAATCACTGCCAAACATGACTTGTTTGCCAAAACCGGCTTCCACAATCCTCTTCAAGTAACTATGGAATTCTTTTCTTGAATTTAAATGGCTTATGATTCCTATGTCCACATATACTTGAGGGTGCGCAAATAATACAGCCATGGTTTCATCTAACATTGGCCAACCCGCGTGCATAATCCAAACTCTTAGCTTGGGATGTTTGACCAGAACCTCTTCTAAAGCCATTGGGCTGTGCAGTCTTGCTCTATAATTTGGACTGCCCGTTAAATAGGGGGAGCCAGGAGGACCGGTACCAATATGAATACCCACCGGAATATCATTTTCCTCAGCCCAAGCAAAATAGGGTTCCAAGGAAGGGTCGTCAGGACTCTTGCCATCATACTGAGTAGCTAGCTCAGCAAAGACTTCATATTTACCTTGTTCAAACCAAAGTTTCACACTGTCGATGGGTGGTTCTGAGCCTAAATATTGAGAATACCAGAGCGCGGGGGTAATCCGATCGGGCATATCTTTTTGCCAATCTCTTAAGATCTCCTCATTCCCGTTCATGATGGCATAGATATTATACTTTTCGAGCAATTCGAAAGTTTGTTTTTTCAGATCAGCATCGTCCTTAGCACTCCAACTTAGGTTTTCTCGATTCGGATCTTTCAACCATTCCAACCAGGTTTGCTCATAAGATTTGGAAAAATCGTGTACTGGATAGTTCGTTTCAATAGGGGTAGAAAGGGCTGTTGGTTCATTGCCGTATGCATTAGCGTATAAGGCGTGGAAATGCATATCAATAATAGGCAACGCTTTATCTTGTGTAGTTAAATGAATAATGCCCGTTGAGAAAAGAATGGTCCCGACCAAGAAAAGGAGTATTGTATTTCTATTTTTTTTCATATTTGTAAGTATTCAAACTTGCGCACACCATGGGCTTAACACACAAAGAGAGCTCCTGTTACCCCAAGTACAAGTTTAATGTTAGTTGCTGATATCCCTCATTTTTACCGGGCTAAAATGAATAATTCTTTTTTAACTTCAAAGCTAACATAGGTTCTATCCAACTACTACCGTTCAGCATGACGATAGAGGTGGTATTAGGAAGGTAGATTCATCATAACTCACTCAGGGTCATCCTGAACTTGCCAGCTGGCGGACAGGATCTATAGGGGAAAATTCTTTGAGTTGCATGGGCTTATAAACAACGAATTGGGAAGAGCCCTAGTAGACATTCAAAGCCAACTTAAGATCCTGAATCACGCTGCACTTCGTTACGCTGTCCAGGATGACGGCGTTGTTGAGTAAAAGGGCAAGTGAGTGAAATAGGAACGTTGTAAAAGTTCTATCGACTTCTCGTATCCACTCGAAGTGACAAAACAGGTGGTTCTTATTTCTTTGTCATATCGACCGAAGGGAGATATCTAAAGGTTTTCATTAGTACCCTGATAAAACTACAAGCCTCCCACCATTCCCGGCATTGGAATTAAGTAGGAATAGCGTTCTTTTTGCATAGCGTCAGAAAAGCAGAACATGCGCCGACCTCCCGATCCCGTTAGAGTCGGGAGGGAGGAATTGGATGTTATGCCTGACGCGGCTAAGGAACGCCCGGAGAAATTCCTAGCCGGTGGTTTTTGCACCCCTTTTGTCCACACAAAAGGGGTGAGGTATGTGTAAGTGACGCAGATGAGTTGCTATACGAAGGATCTCAATTAATGTACTGCTCAAAGCTAAGTATAGGGCTACACTTTTGGCTTGACCCAAAAGTGCACAAAAGGTCAATAAGATTCCAAACTCCTCCCATCGGATACTAAGTAAAGGCGTTGATATGTATAGATGCCGATGGTTCGTCAGACAGGGAATCTTAGTTTATTCTTCCTTTTACATGAAATAAACGTAGTGGTTGTGAAGCTAGAGCTTCTAGTAGGCATTCCTAAGAGGGTGTTGGGGAGGAGAGGAATGTAGTTTCATAAAGATGAGAAGGTGATGGAAGTCAGGAGACTTCCTTTGATGGATCTTTCAAGTTACAAACTTAAAAGATCTGTGGGTTTCGTGCTTTTTTCATTTTCATTCATGCCTGTCGTGAAAGCTCTTTGCAACCGCAGGAACGAGGATTGCAATGTACTTGAATCAATCACTTTCTAATTCATAAGGATCGCATATTTTCGTTCTCGCTGCTTGAACGCTTCATTGCCGCCTTCAAGGATTTCGCAAACGTGTTGTTTTATACCTTGTGAATCTAAAGTTATCTTAATTGCGTTATCCAATTCTCTCGTATTCTCAAGACTTCCTGAAACATATTGGAATTTGACACCATTTTTATTTGGTGAATCTGTTCCATTTTGATTTGCCACTATGATTAATTCTGAGTCTGCACCAACGACTATATTAGGGTTGTGTGTAACCAAAATTATTTGCCTTTGCTTTTTCTTTTTTATTAGGTAGGCAACTAAATCCTTGAAAATGGCACGATTGTCCAAGTCGTCTTCTGGTTGGTCAATCAATATTGGGCAATCTTTAGTGCTAAAATCAAGTAGTAGGAGTAAAACAACGAATGCCTTTTTACCTTCAGACATCTGATTGAAAATATCATCGTAAACGATACTGTACGAAATCTCGAAATGATTAGTCGCCATTAGTTCATTACATAGAGTACTATGCGAATATTGTTGCTTTAAGGTTATTGCTTTATCAAGTAGCTTTTCAAACAGTTGGTTTACAGACTTAAAGTATTCTTCTACATTCTTTAAATCTACTGATACAATGTTTTGACCTTGATTGCTTTGTTGATTAATGCTCCTGTAGAGCAGACTTTTATAACTTTCTACATTTAATCTAGCAAATGCGTTTATTCCTAGTTTATCTCTTGAGATGCTCAAATCTTCCTTTATTGATTCAATTTTTGTTAAGTATTGACGATGCGACTCTTGTATAAATCTTTTGAACGTCTCAATTTGTTCTTTTAGCTTGTCAATTTCTTTCTTAATTACTAGAATATCAGCAAGCTTATCTTTTTGAATTTTTAACTTAGTTTCAACTTCCCTGTACTGTTGGTTGTTTTGAAAAGCTTCTAATCCTTTAATGAATAGCTGGTCAGCCTCAATTTGTTTTATTCTTTCTAGGTTTTTGTCTTTCGAAGACCTGTTTTCAGCTTGAATTTTATCAATCTCCGCATTCCATTCTTTCTGAAACTTTGCCTTTAAATCATCAAACTTTGATTTGATAATTTGTCGATTATCTTCTGATAAAGAGACTAAGTCATAATCTATCTCCTTGGCTATGAAAAACTTTTCTTTCAGATTTTCTATTCGCGAAATCTCATCGTTAAAGAACTCGTTCGATTTTGAAATTTCATCTCTTTCCCCTTTGAGTTTGGAATACTTTTCCAAGTCTTCATCTGAAATTTTAGATTTACTTTTTAATTCTTGTAATTCTTTATTTAGTTTTTCAATTTCAGATTCGATTCCTTTTTTATCACCTTTCTCCTTAATTAGGATTTTCCTTTTGTTTAAATCTTCAAGCAGTTGAAATATTTTATTGACCTTATTTGTGATATCTGTATTATTCTCGCTACTAAATATTTCATAATTTGAAATCAGTTGATTCTTTTCATGGTCTTGTTTAATAATTCCTTCAATTAGTCTATCGAGCTCCTTGTTCTTGTTTTTTGCTAATGTATACATGTAGCTTTGGGGGAAGTACTCAATATCTCGGTCATCATTTTCTGTTCCATCCTTCCATATGACCGTTATATTATCTGCTACTTCACTGACAAAATTGGAATAATCCATATTATCAGTTTTGACATCTTTATCACAATTCAGTCTTTTAGCAATTGATCCCAACAATATTGATTTACCTGTAGACCTTCCGCCAATTATTGAATTCAAATTCTGATTAAGGTGTATGGTTTGAGGATGAAAACTGCTATGGGAAATTTTGACAGATTCAATGGCCTGATAACCTGCTTTTTGATGTGGCTTCAATGATTGTATTCTAACTCTTTGTTTAGGCTCGAAAACAACCTGCTTCAACCCTTCAAAAGTTGTATCTGCCTTTATCCAACAGCCTTCTTTCAGAACATATTTTCTGATATTGTGATTATCAGAGCATATTATCATCGGTATATGCTTTTTAATCGCTGGAAACACTACATCAATATATCCCTTTTTGTCATCGACCTTACCAAGTTCATAGAAATCAATCTTTTCAGCTATTTCTGTTTTTTGTGCTTCTCCATGTGGTAAAGAATGCGTAATATTTTCAATACTATTGGATTTTTCTCCTGCATGAATTGTTACTAACCCGCCTAATTCATGTATTAAATCGATAGTATTATCTAGGTGACAATAGACTTCATTATGTTTCTTTCCTTCTCCTTTAATTCTCGAAATGCTAGTTTTATTTTCAATTTGTCCCCAAACATATTCGAGGTTACAAGTCTCTGAGAATATTCCGATAAAATGAATAGGTACTTTCCCTTTAGCATCTGATAGAAATTCGATTCCCGGCAAAACAGTTATTCCTTTTTTAGCACCAAGTTTCTGTAAATCAACGATTCTTTCTATATCAATAATATGATGATCTGTAATTGCAACTACTGAAATTGAATTATTTGCTAACTCATCTATAATTTCTTGATTGTTTACAGACTTATCTCCATAGTCATAAGAAGATGGTGTGTGAAAGTGTAAATCCCACTTTCGCCATTCAGAACCTTTTTCCATTTTATCCATTATCAATATTTAATTGCATCTATCTTTTTCAAATTGGGTACAGCAATGCTATAACATTTTGAGTTAACTATTTAATTACAGTTCCTGTTATCCCTAATATTTTCAACAATAAAATGAATCCTCTATTAACTTCAAAGCTGAAATAGGGACTTAAGCGAAAGGGTATTGTAAAATATAGTTTAGGGAGAGGTGAGTATTCCTTGCATTAAAAAAGCCCATGTGAGTACATGGGCTTTCGGATAGAACAAATAATAATAAAAGCTCAGAAGGGCTTAGTCTTTTAAACCGTAAGCTTCTTTAACGGCATCGTAGTTACGATGATCGAAACCTTTGGCTTTGATGATCAGCGAAGGAGGGATGGCTACCACGCGTAATAGATCTCCATCAAATAGGTCTTCATTGGCTTCGTTGTTATTCGCCACTTCGCCTTCCAGCACTAAATCAAAACTGTTGATATCGAATACATAACGTAGGTTCACGATATCGTTTTCGAATGGAGTGCTAAATGGAAGTGCATGCCACGACGTAGTGCCATCAAATTGGATGTAACCCATCACTAAGCCGTAATCCACCGTTTCTTCATCAAGGATATCCCACTCAAATTCATTGATGGATACGAACTCGTCTACAATGTCGAAGTCGTTCGCAAAGATATCGCTGGTGCTTGAGTAGATTTGAACGCCATCGGCACCGTCGTTACCGCGTGGGCCTTGTGGACCTTCGTTGGTAATGGTACATGCTTGTAGTAAAAGTAAACTGGCAAATAGTAGATGTTTATGTAGTGATTTCATGACGTTCTCCGTTTATGTTGATGATCTGTGTTAAGATCTTGCGTTAATGTAGCTTCGAATTTTGGCTTGCTCTATCACATCTTCGGGTTAGGCAATTCATGCGATACAGAAGGGTAGAGGTGCCATAAAAAAAGCCCCTATGACAACATAGAGGCTTTAAAGTTCTTGAATGCTTATTACATGTTATGGTAAGCATACATAAAGATGGCAATCACCATAAAGTTGATGATACTAAGTGGCAGTAGTCGTGCCCAACCTAGCTTCATCACTTGGTTGTACTTGAATCTTGGGATAGTCCAACGAACCCAGATAAACACGAAGCACCAGAATACTACTTTTACAGTAAAGACTGATACATCAAGGAGTCCTTTCAGCCACATGTTCATGTCTTCAGGGATATAAAGATCCGCGAATGGTAAGTGGTAGCTACCGAAGAAGAAGGTGGTAATTAGGATACTTCCGATGAATACGTGCATGTATTCCGCAAGGAAGAACATACCGAACTTCATAGAGCTATATTCGGTGTGGAAACCACCTACAAGTTCCTGCTCAGCTTCCACTAAATCGAAAGGAGTACGGTTAGATTCAGCGAATGCACAAATAATGAAGATGATGGCACCTAATGGGTTCACAAATACATTCCAAATCATGCTTTGTGATTCAGCGATGTCCACCATGCTGAGTGAGCCCGTCATCAAGATTACAGATGCTACAGCCATACCCATTGGTAATTCGTAACTAATCATCTGAGCCGCTGCTCTAAGTCCCCCTAAAAGAGAATACTTACTGTTCGACGCCCAACCTGCTAGCGTTACACCATACACACCTAATGAAGCCACCGCTAAGATATATAGCACCCCAGCGTTGATATCGGTTACATACAGGCCTTCACCAAATGGAATTACAGCTACGGATAGTAATGCTGTTACCACTGGAATCATCGGAGCTACAGCATGTAATACTTTGTATCCATGCGTTGGGGTTACATCTTCTTTAAGTAGAAGCTTTAATACATCGGCAAGAGGTTGCATAAGGCCAAATGGACCTACACGGTTTGGACCTACTCGGTTTTGAATGAAAGCCGCAACTCGACGTTCAGCATATACTAAGATAGCCGCTGAGTTAAGGTAACTGATCATCCCCACAGCAAGTACTAAAGTCCATGTTGGTATAGCAAGAGCGCCTATTTCTAATACTCCAGGATTCATTATGCAGATACCTCTTCTTTAGTAGTTCCGGTTATGCTTACGCCATTCTCTTCGTCCATGCGTTCATAGTTGATGCCGGCAAAGTCAGATACTTTAGCCGCGATTTCATCCATGATTTCGCGAGAGGATTCAAACTCAAGATCCATTCCCATTCTGTTGGCTAACTTGCTAACAAGCTCCCATGCTGGAATACAATCTACTTTGTTGTCTTCATTCACCCAGTTGTCGTAATTAGTGCCAAATCGATCTAGTCGGCCTTCCGACATCTCAAGATTTAGCTTACGATGGGTGTACTTAGTTTCTTTAGCTGGGAATGAGCGTTGCACTCGTCCGTCAACATTCACGTAACTTGCTGCATGCTCAGCGATGCATGTGATCGGGATCACAAGATCAGCTACAGCTGAAGTTTCCGTTTCATTAGTCGCTAAGTTGATTACATAAGCATTGCTTAGGTCGCTCGCAGATAATGCGCCACGGTCAACAAGCTCGTCGTTGAGTAGCACTACTACTTTAGCGGCTGAAATAGCAGTCTTTAAATCACCTTCAGCAAGTGCTTCATAACCCAATGCCTTAACCCCTTGAGTGTTTGGAGCTTGGTCGTCAGTAAGAAGGAAGTCGTCGCCAAAACCTTCAACGATATGAGGAACAAACTTAAAGTTTGAAGCTCCCCAAGTATTGAAGAATTTCATAAGCGTGTAGTTCTCTTCAAGCGATGCATGTGCACTACCTAGAATAAGAACATCTGCTGGTTTTGCACCTTCTAAAGTCTCGGCAAAAGTCTCAACAGCGTTATTCCATGAAGTCTTAATTTGGTTGTCGCCATCTACTTTGATAGACGGTCTTGAAACGCGCTTCTCGTTAAACTTGCGGTATGCTTCACGAGCGGCATCAGGCATCCAGTGGTTGTTTACAGCTTCGTTAAAACGAGGTGTAATTCTCATGATTAAGTTATCACGAGTCCATAGATCGATGTTCGTGCCTTTTCCACCAGTAATATCGATGCTTGGCGTCTGGTTCATTTCCCATACACGCGCTTTAAAGCGGAAATCGGTAGAAGTAAGTGCTCCAACAGGACAAATATCAACCGTGTTTACAGAGTAAGGGTCGTCGAACTGAGTGCCCGGAGCTGTAATTGGGTAGTTTTTGTCACCACGAGAAGCAATCGTTAGTTGGAAAGTCTCAGAAATTTCTTCGGTGAAACGCACACAACGCGTACAGTTGATACAACGCTCGGCATCGAGAGTAACACGTGGGCCTAATTCAACACGTTTAGGCTTGTGTACTTTCTTAACTTCAAATCTACTGCCTTCAGGTCCGTATTTGTACGTTTGAATTTGAAGTGGACACTCACCAGCTTGATCACAAATAGGGCAATCGAGTGGGTGATTAATCAGAATGAGCTCCATCGTATCTTTTTGAGCTCGAGCCACTTCTTCACTGGTTTCTTGTGTGTGAACAACCATACCATCGGTCATTTCCATACTACAAGAAGTTTGCATCTTAGGGAACCAACGAATTACTCGTTCGCCGTTTTCGTCCAATTCATACTCACCAGTTTTTTGGTTCTTAACTGGTAGGCCCACTTTCACATAACACTGGCGGCAGTTGGCCGGAGCGCTCATGGAAGGGTGGTAGCAGAAGAAGGGTACTTCTTTACCATTATCCAAAATGAATTGGAGCAATTTAGGCTTGCCCTCAAATTCGTATCGTTTCCCGTCTATAAATATTTCTGACATGAATGCGTATTTTTTAAGCTATAGCGAAAGTGCTTTTCTTGCACTTTGCTTCAAATTCATCTCTAAAGCGATTGATGGTATGGCGTACAGGCCATGCAGCTGCATCAGCGAGTGCACAAATCGTACGTCCTTCCATTTGCGTGGTTAAATCGAGAAGCAGATCTAAATCTCTGATTTCTCCTTCACCATCTCTGATTTTAAGTAAAATCTTTTCTAACCAACCGGTTCCTTCACGGCATGGCGTACATTGGCCACACGACTCATGGTGGTAGAAATGGGAGATTCTCCAAAGCATTTCAACCATATCGGTGTCTTCGTCCATTACAATCATACCTGCAGTACCCATCATAGAGCCTGCTTCACGTAGGGAATCGGCATCCATGCACACGCCATCGAGAGCGTCGCCACGTAGAATAGGGGTAGAAGAACCGCCTGGAATAAGTCCTTTTAGTTTCTTGCCATTTCTCATTCCACCAGCTACTTCATTAATCAAAGTGTGGATGGGCATACCTGTTGGTAGTTCATATACGCCCGGGCGATTTACATGCCCTGAGATACCATATAGTACGGGACCAGGGTGTGTTTCAGCTCCAATATTCTTGAACCAATCGGCACCATTCTTAATTACAAGAGGCACATTCGCTAGCGTCTCAATGTTGTTGATGGTTGTTGGGCGTCCCCATAATCCTTTTTGAGCAGGGAAGGGAGGCTTCACACGTGGATAACCACGCTTACCTTCAAGAGATTCTAACATCGAAGTTTCCTCACCACAGATGTATGCACCAGCACCACCGGTAACGTGGAAGTCGACACTAAAATCAGTTCCGAATAAATTTTTACCAATAAAGCCTTTGTCGTAAGCGTCTTTAAGGGCTTTTTCCATCATTAGAATCCAAGAGCGGTATTCGCCACGGATATAAACATAGATGGTGGATACTTGCATAGCGTAAGCAGCTATCAAAGCACCTTCAATAAAGAGGTGAGGGTTGTACTCAAAGATTTTGCGATCCTTGAAGGTACCTGGTTCCGATTCATCACCATTACATGCAAGATAACGAGGACCGCCATCTGGCTTTGGCATGAACGACCATTTTAAACCCGCGTTGAAACCAGCACCACCTCGGCCACGAATGTTCGCCGCTTTCACTTCGTTTACAACGCTTTCCGGAGTCCAATCAGACCCTGTTACAACTTTCTTTAGTTCGTCATAACCACCATTTTTGATATATACATCAATCTCATGGAGATTTGGGATATCAGGTATTATAACAGGAGTATAGGATTTCCAATCAAACGACATCTTAGCTCCTTTCTTTGTGTTGTGGCATGCCCACAGATTCAAATTCTGGCATCTTTCCAGCTTTTAAGCTTTCAATTACCTCATCTAATTTCTCTTCAGTGAGATTGTTTACGTAAACGTCGTTCGTAATCTGCATCATCGGTGCATATCCACATGCGCCTAAACACTCAACAGATTGAATACTGAACATACCGTCGTCGGTAGTCTCACCTGCTTTAATCCCAAGTTTGTTCTCTAAGTGGCGAAGCATTTCATATCCGCCACAAAGCTGACAACTCGTAGTGGTACATACGTCTAATACATAAGTACCCATTTTCTTTTTGTAGTACTGTGTGTAGAAAGTTGCTACACCGTGTACGTGTGAAACCGGTAATCCTAAAGTTTCGGCTACTAAATGCTGAACTTCAGGCTCAACATGTCCGAAACGACGTTGTGCTACCCATAGCGTTGGTAGGGTAGCAGGCATTACCTCAGGAAATTTTGCTTTTATTTCCTCAATTTCTTGTAAGTCTTCAGGAGTAAATTCGTACGTATTTGCCATTATTTGTCTGCTTCTCCCATTACCGGATCAACTCCACCAATTACTACTACAGTATCGGCAACCATTTCGCCATCAAGTATATTTTCTAGTACTTGAAGGTTACGGAAGGATGGAGTGTTAATTTTGATTCTCCATGGATGACCTGTGCCATCACTTTGGATGTAATATCCGAGTTCACCTTTTGGTGACTCAACCGCATGATAACATTCCGCACCTGCAGGAGGGCAGATACCCGTATCAGTCATCATAAAGTCATGAATCATACCTTCCATCGAGTAATAAACTTCATCTTTGGATGGGTAGGCATGTTTTGCGTTATTCGAGCGAATAGGACCTGTTGGTAGTTTGTCTAAACACTGGCGAATAATGCGAATACTTTCTTGCATCTCTTCCATACGCACAAAGTATCGCGCTAAGTTGTCGCCTTCCATACGTGTAGGCACTTCAAACTCAACTTGGTCGTATCTTGCATATGGCGAGATGATACGTTGATCAACAGCGAAACCCGAAGCACGAAGTACAGGACCCGTAGCTCCTAAGCCAAGTGCACGTTCTGTTTCAAGAACACCCACGTTTTCGTTTCGATCAATAAAAATTCTGTTACGATCTAGCAGTTTATGCCAGTCTTTAAGCTCATTAGGGAACTTCTCAATAAACTCTTTAATGATGGCTGTTGCGCTGCTTGTTAAATCGTTCGCAACTCCACCCACACGAGCATGAGATACGGTAAATCTATGGCCAGCAATCTGATCCATGATATCGTAAATCTTTTCACGCTCTCTGAAGGTCCAGATAAAGAATGAAATAGCACCCGCATCCATAACCATAGTTCCTAACCAAAGTAGGTGAGAGGATATACGAGCTAGCTCGCAACCAATCATTCGGATGTAATGAGCACGCTCTGGTACTTCTACACTTGCAATTTTTTCAACCGCCGAGCATAACGCTACGTTGTTACTATAAGGTGATAAGTAATCCATGCGATCGGTGTATGGCATGAATTCTTGGTAAGTCTTATTCTCTGCAATTTTCTCAACACCACGGTGGAGGTAACCAATATCAAGTTTGGTTTTTTCAATAGTCTCACCGTTCAACTGAAGCACTAAACGAAGTACACCGTGTGTTGCAGGGTGCTGAGGACCCATGTTCAGAATCATCTTGGCATTTAAAGGGTCATCGCCAGCTAATTCTTCAACGGTAGTATGTTTGTCTTCAAGACTTTGGTAGATACTGCGTTGGTGCAGTTCCTGGAATTGAGGATTTACTTTACTATTAATGTCTTTCATTTTCATATGCCTTACTCCGTATCTGGTGTTGTGTTCGGCAATTCAATAGAACCTGGAATACCCAGAAGAGGAAACTCTTTACGAAGTGGGAAGTAGTCGAAGTCTTCAGGCATATAAATTCTGCGTAAGTCTGGGTGGTTTTCAAAACGAACCCCAAACATGTCATAAACTTCACGCTCGTTCCATCCAGCCGCTGGCCATACTTCAACAACGGAATCTAAAACTGGATCTTTTTCCTCAACACGTGTTTTAAGGAAAAGTCGAGTTTGAGTTCTTAGGTTCAATAGGTTGTAAATAACTTCAAAGCGTTCTTCAGAAGTGTAGCGATCGTTGCCAAAAATGTCGCACAGTAAAATGAAGTGCTGCGACTCTTTTAGGTATTTACACACTTCAACGATGGCATCTGCTTCAACGCGCACAAAAGTATCACCGCTTGATTGGTAGACCTCGATTAACTTATCAGAAAAGTTTTCTGATAAACCATCAACTACAGCCTGTAAAGTCTCATTTAATTCTAAACTCATCGATTAGGTATCTAGGAGAACAGAGTGTTCAGTTTTAATTTTGTCTTGGATCTTCATTAATGCATGAATAACCGCGTCTGGGCGAGGAGGACATCCTGAGATGTATGCATCAACAGGTAAGAAATTGTCTACACCTTGTACAACCCCGTAGCAACGGTGCATACCACCCGTAGATGCACAAGCACCCATAGCAATACACCACTTTGGATCCGGCATTTGATCCCAAATTCTGCGGATAGCGTGCGACATTTTGTAAGTCGTCCAACCGGCAACAATCATTACATCGCTTTGGCGAGGAGAGAAACGGAATACCTCAGAACCAAATCTAGAAACATCGTATTTAGGTCCAGCAAATGCCATCATCTCAATAGCACAACAGGCTAAACCCATTGGCATTGGCCAAGCTGCGTTTGCTCTACCCCAATTAATTAATTTGTCTAAGCGGGTGGTTAAATAACCTTCGCCTAATGCTGATTCAATACCCATTGTATAACTTAAATTTTATTTGTTTTGAGATCCCAATCGAGCGTGCCTTTCTTAAGTGTATAAAGAAGACCCACAAGTAGTATAGTTATGAATACCATCATGGAAATGAACGTTCCCAAGCCTAGATCTAAATACCTAACGGCCCATGGATAGATAAACACTACTTCGAGATCGAATACGATGAACTCCATCGCAACCAAGTAAAAGCTGATTGAATAACGCTCTCGTGCTTCACCCACAGGGTCCATGCCACTCTCGTATGGATTCAATTTGTGCTTATTTGGTCTGAATGGCCCGAGAATTCGAGATAATGTCATTAAGAGCAATGCAAGTACAATTGCGATTGCTGTAAGAATTAGAATAGGAAAATAACTGTCGAGCATAGACTTATTTAGATCACATTTTATGGCCCAAAAGTTAGGCGCATTGTTTGGTAATGTCAATGAAATCGGGCGTGAATATATGCTTAAATTTACTTTATAGGGGCATGTTTTTTTATTAAGAATGAATCTAAATAGATTCGTCGAATTGATAGCCAACCTAAGTTTAAGACTTAAAATAAAATCACTACATTTACACTCAAAATCCACCAAAAGAGAAAAGAGCTTGAGCAAAGTTTTAATGGAAATATTAGGGTTGTCTACAAGCCCAAGTAGTGGGGGCGCATACGCGCTCATACTTTCAGAAGCGTCTGGTAACCGTCGGCTACCAATTATTATAGGATCGTTTGAAGCACAAGCTATCGCCTTAGAGCTTGAGAATATTAAGCCTCCACGGCCTATGACGCACGACTTACTGAAGAATTTTGTGCTTAGTGTGAATGCCGAAGTTCAACATATCCATATCAATGATTTATCGGATGGAACGTTTTATGCACAAATCGTGCTGCAACGTGAGGGCGAAACTATTGAAATAGATGCAAGGCCAAGCGACGCAATCGCTTTAGCTGTTCGATTTGGTACTGATATCTATGTAAACGATACGGTATTAAATGAGGCAGGTATCTCAACCGAGCCAGAACCATCTACGTTAGAAGAAGCCTTAAATGTTGAACACAAGGAACCGGTAGAACAAGAACTCTCTCGCTTAGATGAACTACAAGAAGCTCTAAAACAAGCTATTGAATCTGAGAACTACGAAAAAGCAGCTAAGCTGAGAGATAGTATCCAAAAATTAAAGGCAAATTAGTGAATAAAGAGTCTTACACCTTTGAAAAGCTTCCATTTTCGAAGCTTTTCAAAACTTATATCCACGACTATAGCAAGCTCTCATCCTTCTATAATTACAACCCGCTTTCAAACGAAGATATTCAGTTAAGAGCGGAGCGTACCCCATATGGCGATTCGCATGCTCAGAATATAAAAGCCCTAAAAAGCTATCACACTACCTTGGGTATTAACCAAGAAGTTGCTCTTAAGAAGCTTGAGAATAAAAATGCATTAGCGGTGGTTACTGGGCAACAATTAGGAGTATATGGTGGACCTTTATTTACCATCTACAAAACCTTAACCACTATATTATTGGCTCGTGAATGGGAATCCAAACTGGGTAGACCTGTAGTTCCCGTTTTTTGGTTGGCGGATGAAGACCATGATTTCGAAGAAATTGCATGGGTTGGAATTCCAGGGAATACAGATTTTAAAAAGTTTGAATATCAAGCTACATCGAATGGTGAACCTGTAGCGGATCTGAAAATAGAAGACTCCATTAGTACGCTAATGGAAGAACTTCAGGAAGAAATGCCAGAGACAGATTTTTCAGATGCAATCTGGGATCTATTTACGACCTGTTGTAGCACGGGGCAAACATTTGCAGCTGCCTTCGCACAAATGATGGACAAGCTGTTTGGAAAACATGGTTTACTTATTGCCGGTAGTAATTATAAAGAGATCAAAGAAATAGTTGCACCGGCTTTTTTATGCTCGGTAGATAAATCCGAGGAAATTTTAACTGCTCTTCAAACTCAATCTGAAGCTATAGAGAATGACTTTCATGCACAGGTTCATGTAGGGTCTACCAATCTCTTCTATATAGATAAGGAAAAGGGCAGGCTTAAGATTGAGAAAGAAGCAGAAGGGTGGAGTGCTGGTCATTTAAAATGGTCTACTTCAGAATTAAAAGAAACGATTGAGAATGCACCGGAATCGTTTTCACCAAATGTATTTCTACGCCCAGTGATTCAAGATCAGTTATTACCCACCTTGGGGTATGTAGCTGGACCAGGTGAGGTGGCCTACTATGCACAGATGAAAGAACTGTATCCTCATTTTGATCTTGAGATGCCTGTGATTTTCCCAAGATTTAGTGCTACTCTCATAGAGTCGGGCATAGATCGTATTATGGATAAAATCCCTTTTGAATTTCATAGATATGGAGAAAGGATAGAAGATCTAGAATCGGAGTATGCTAAGAAATCAGAAGACATTGATGTGGAAGGGCTCTTTAATAATTGGAAGAGTGGTTTAGCGTCGGCTTCGGAAGAACCCCATGAGCTTATCAAATCTATGGATGGTTCCCTAGATGCTACCGTTGGTAAAACGGTTTCAACTTTTGAGAATGAACTCAATAAGCTGAAGGGCAAAGTGTACCGTTCAATCAAGCAGCAGGAGCAAACGAATATTCAGCGCATTCACAAAATTAAGGCTCAGTTATATCCAGAAAATGGGCTTCAAGAGCGTATGGTTTCATTCATTTATTTCATGAACAAATACGGATTAGATATTTGGGATGAAATAATAGAGCTTTATAGTGACGATGATTTGGAACTAGATAAACATCATTTGATCAAACTTTGATGGAAATTTCAAAAGAAAAGAAGGCTCTAAGAGCCCGCCTATTAGATATCCGTATGGATATGAATGCCGAGACGTGGAGTAGGAGATCGAAGCAGATTGTGGATGAGCTAAAGCAACTACCTGAGTTTTTAAAGGCTGAGCGAATTCACTGCTATGTGTCTATGAACCAGCGGCATGAAATCGAGACGCATAGTCTTATTCAAGAACTGCTGAATGAGAATAAGAAAGTGATTGTGCCAGTTACCAATTTCGAAGACGGCACTTTACAGCATATCCCTCTGGAATCTTGGAACGAGCTGAATGAAAATAAATGGGGCATTCTAGAACCCAAAAGCAGCACTCCATATCAGGGCGAGTTTGATGTAATCTTGGTGCCTTTGCTAGCCGCCGATAAGAAATTTAATAGACTGGGGTACGGAAAAGGCTTTTATGATCGCTTTCTAAGTTCCACAAACGCCACAAAAATCGGACTACTATTTCATGAGTATCTGATGAATCAAATTCCCGTTGATGACCACGACGAGAAGCTTGATATTTTAATTACAGATGAAATAACTTTAAGGCGAAACAACGACGAAATTAGTGCGTAGCAGGCCACAGGAGAAAAATTATGGCACAACAGATGAAGAATAAAACGGGTTCAAAAACTGGCTCGGCTACATTAGAATTTGAAGAGTTTGAACTGCAATCAACCATGCAGGAATTTCTTAAAGATGAAACCAAGGATGAAGGGAAGGGCATTTGGAACTTTTCTACCTTTGCAGGTCTTGGGATGCTTTTTATAGCAATGACCTACATGCTTCAATTGATAGGTCTACCCATAGGGTCAGGTTTAGCTAATTTTTCTGTAGACGCTATTTCAGCACTACCTATTATTGGTGGTATTCTAGTAACCTTAGTTGGCTTTGGTTATTTAGTTGGCGATCGTAGAAAAGAACGAAAAGCCAAAAGAGCCGAAAAGAAAAAGGCAAAATCTCGCAAAAAGTATACAAACGATATCCACGGTTCGGAAGAGTTTGCGAAGACCAGTGGATTGGAGAATAATTTAGATTCTTCTTCCTCCTCATCATCAAGAAGATCATCTTCAAGATCAACCAGCTCAGCGGCATACGACATGGATAGCTTTGGATACCGCCATGCACGCCGTTTAATGAAATCACGCACCGATAAGAAATTTGCCGGAGTATGTGGTGGCTTAGCTAAATACTTTGGATTGAGCTCTACGGTTGTTCGTTTTATCTTTGGAGCAGTGTTTATAATGGGGTGGGGAACAAGCTTGCTTATTTATATTGGTCTAGCCTTAGCCATGCCTAAAGAGCCTATTGAGATGATGGATGATTTCGACTTTTAGTTGAATAAATAATTCCATCTTAGGTTCAGATTTATTTTTAGATTTAGGGCATGCTTATAACATTCGAAGGTATCGATGGAAGTGGTAAATCCACTCAAATCGAATTATTAAAAGACAAACTCCAAAAAGCTGGACACAAAGTAGTAGTACTTCGTGAACCTGGTGGTACGGATATATCGGAGCTTATTCGTGGGATGCTTCTAAATCCTGAAATTGAAATCGATCCGGTAACAGAATTACTTCTTTTTTCATCGGCACGTTCTCAGCTTATGGCCGAGAAAGTAAAACCTTTGTTAGCCGAGAATGCCGTTGTGATCCTCGATCGTTTTTATGATTCAACTACCGCTTATCAAGGTTATGGCCGTGGAAGTTTGCCCTTAGAGCAAGTGCATCAAATTAATACCGTAGCCTCTCATAGTATCGCACCCGATCTAACTTTCTACCTCAAGTTGAGCCTCGAAGAATCCGCGAAGCGAACGGCTCACATGCAAAAAGATCGCATGGAAAAGTCTGGAGAAGCATTTTTCCGTAGAGTGATTCAAGGTTTTGATGATTTAGCGGAACAGGAAGACCGATTTGTGACCATCGATGCTTCTCAATCCCAAGATCAAGTGCATACCCAAATTGTAGAGCATATCTCCATCCTTTAATTCTTTGCTCGGATATCCTTCAATTTAGGATTCAACCAATAGAAGAGGGATGGTAGCACGATTAAGTCGGCAATTACAGCAAACAAAATGGTGGCGGCAACCAGTATTCCCATCAGCGTTGTTGAGGTGAATGCACTCGTGATTAATGTCCCAAAACCAGCAAGTAGAATGAAGCTCGTTATTATGATTGCTCGACCTGTTTTCTGCGTAGTTATTTCTAAAGCTTCCTGAATGTCTAAACCTCTCTTCAGCTCTATCCTAAATCGCGCTAAGTAGTGGATGGTGTCGTCTACAGCAATCCCAAAAGCAATGGTAAAGATCACCGCTGTGGAAGGTTTGATGTCGATGCCAAGTATTCCCATGATTCCAGCAATTAATACTAACGGCATAATATTTGGGATCAGAGAAATGAGCACCATCTTAAGGTCTTTGAATAGGAAGGCCATTAGTATGGAAATACAGATAAAAGCTAAGCCGATACTGCTTGCGAGCGAATACACCATTTTGCCTACTAAATTTGCACTTAGTATAGTGGAGCCCGTGATGAGTACATCTATTTCCTCCTCCACAAAGTTGCTGGAGATATACTCCTCGATTGAAGCTCGGATTTCATTAATTCGCATCGAGCCTGCATCCTCCGTTTGTGCAGCAATACGTAATTTTTGGTAGTCGAAATCCGTAACTCGAGAAAGTACATCGTTTCCAGTAATTTCTAGTAGTAACAAATATTGGGAAAGAAGGGCAGGGTTATTAGGGATAGTTGATAGTTCGGCTTTGTCTGGAGCCATAGTCTCGTGTAGCTCTTTGATAAGCGTGGTGAACGAAGTCGCTCTTTTAATTTCAGGGTAGGATAGAAGGTGTGCCTGAAATTGATCTACTTTGTTCAGTAACCTAGGATCGGTAATGCCACTTTCAACTTTCGTGTCGATTACAAATTCAAGTGGGAAGGCAGGGGCTAGTTCTTCAGAGAAAAAATTACTGTCTTGAATTAATACTGAACTGCGACTTACATCATCAAACACGCGACCGTTTACATTGAGTTTGAACATGCCTAGTCCAATCAATCCACAAATCAATATGGCCGATATGGAAATGGTTTTAAAATATCTTCTATTGAAGATGGAAAGCAGACTTAATTTTTCGGCAATCCAAGTATATAAACGTCCACCATTTTCTTTAAAGACTCGATCAATTTTGGTAATCTTAATGATAGCAGGTAAGAATAGTATGGTAATAGTGTAAGCGATGAGAACTCCAAGGGCTGTATATAAGCCGAATCGCTTCATAGGAACCACAGAGCTGGTGATTAAGGTGCCGAAGCCTATAGCTGTTGTGATACTTGTTAGGAAAGTGGCACTTCCAAGGGTCAACAACATTTCGAGGATGGCTTTACTCTTTTCGAATCCATTTTGAATGGCGTCATCAAATTTGGAGATCATATGTATGGAATCGGCCACCCCCACACAGAGCAGGATGGGCGCAATGGTACTACTCATAATCTCTAAGTAGCCTCCAGTAAGCGTGATGGCTGCAACCGTAAATAGAACGGTGAACCAAACGATTAACATCGGAATAATCACCCCTGATATACTTCGGTAGAGATACCATAGCAGTATTATTATCAGCACCGACGAGAAAGAGATATAAAAAATTACCTCCCCGTTTAAGGTGTTTACATACTGATTTCTGAAATAGGGGATGCCCGTAATTTTGAAATCAGTTTCGGGATAGCTCTCTAAAATTGAATTGAGTTCATTGATCAGAGCATTCCGAGTTTCGTAGGTGTTATTCTCTTCCTCTATCTCTATATAAAATGCGGTGGTCTGAGCGCCTTCATCAATAAAAAAGCCAGCAGCAAAAGGGTCTTGTGTGATATTCGCTTTAGCAGAAGAAAGTGAATGGGCTAAAGAATCTTCATCTAAAAAAGGATCAAAGGTAAGTGAGCCGTTGTTGTTTACCATTTCTTCGGCCGACCATACACTGCGAACATCTTCAACCAAAGGAATCTGCTTAACTGAATCTACAATTTGTTTGAGTTGAAGCAGTCCTTCTTTAGTGAAAAAGGTAGAATCCTTAAACCCAACCATGATGATATTATCATCTCGTCCAAACTCTTCTTCTAAGTATCGATAGGATTGAACCGTTGGGTCTGTATCAGGGTAAAAATTTTCAAGATCGAAGTCGGTTCTAATCTTAGATGCCGGCAATGCAGCCAATACAACGAGTACAAAAATAAAAAAAGTTATTAGCCGAGGATGGGCCAATACAAAGTTAGCAAACTTATCCATCATAAGGATTTACAGGTTTGTAGCGGTAGATGATTCATAGATGCAAAGCTAACCTTTTTTAAGAAATATCAATTCCCACCAATCTGAATTTTATATGTATTCGTACACATAAGCGAACGATGAACAATAAAAAGAACCATTATGAAATTTAAGAAACTAACCTACTCACTATTATCACTTTTAGCAGTGGGCTCATTGATCGTATTCGCAGCCGATCACATTGATGCACCAGCTGTATCAGGTACGAATGTAGATATCACTGACTACTACGCTTTTCAAAGCCCTGAAAACAACGACAATCTAGTTTTTGTAGCTAACACTCAAGGACTTCTTTCACCATCTGCTACAGGCGATGCAAACTTCAATTCAAACACCATGATTCAATTTAATATTGATAACAGTGGTGACAATATTGAAGACTTAGTTATTCAAGTAATCTTCGCAGACGGTAAGGCATATGCTTACGGTCCAGTTCAACCATCTTTAACTGGTTTAACCAGTGGTGTTGAATTTGATGCTGTAAATCAGATTTCTGTTGATATCACTCCGTACGGTAGTGAAGCAAATATTGCCTCTGAAAGTGGAATGAAGCTTTTCGCAGGACCAAGAGACGATCCGTTCTTCATGGATTTTGCTCAGTACAATGAAATTATTGCAGGTAATGCCTCTGGTTTCAACAATCCAGGCGATGACACTTTCGCTGGTACAAATGTTATGAGTGTTGTGGTAGAAGTACCTAAATCAGCACTTGGTAGCAGCAGCACGATTAATACATGGGTTTCTTCGAAAACACGTATTAACTAAGCAATCGCACATTTAAGAATTTTAAAATAATATAGACATGAAGATTACAAGACTATTTACCCTTTTATTGCTGAGTGGCCTTACTGCCATGGCATGTAGCACCAGCAGCAACGACGATGACGCTCCAATGACGCCCATCGATGAAAACGCACAATTTTCAACTTCTGACCAAATGGGACGCCCGGCTATAAACACCGTGTTCGTTTCAGCAGATAACAAAAATACATTTAACACAACGTTGCCATCAGAGCAATCAGCCGCATTTTCAAGCGCATTTTTAGCAAAGCTGAATGCCTTAACCGCTGATAAGTACACAACTAATGCATTGGGACAAGATGCTGCAACCTTTACAGGTTTATTAGCAACCGATGTTCTTAATGTATCATTAAACGGTACAACTACTTTCTTTGATGGTCAGAATGTACTAACGGGTCGTGCTTTAGCCGATGACGTTATTAGTGTGGAATTACTACTGATTTTCGGTGGTCCTGCAGGTGATGGAATGCAAGAAGATGGCACAGACTTTTCTGCGCTAACAGATGATAATGTAAGCTCGAACGATAAAGAGTTTCTATCCACATTTCCTTACCTAGCTAGTCCTTGGTAAGCCTGAATTGTTAATCATATAAGAGCCCTTTCGAGGGCTCTTTTTATAAAGAGGAATATTATGAAAAACCTGATACTAACATCCTTACTAACTATAGGCTTATTGACGGCTTGTTCAGTTAGCGATGAATCAAAGAATATTGTAAGCGAGCAAGAAATAAAGCCTTTTCTATCTAGTGAACTATGGGTTCAAAATAGTGGCTTAGATCAAGCAAAAGAAGAAGTTGAGTTCTGGCAAGAGAAATTAGATAAGAACGAGACCCCCGTATACCGAATGAAGTTGGCTTCAGCATATCAGGCACTATTTGGTATAACAAGAGATGTAGAATATTTAGCGAAAGCTGATGCTCAGCTTATGAAGAGCAATGAATTTTATAAAGGCGAAAATGCTGAAGTACTGCAAGCATTAGCTCAAATATCTATTACCAAGCACGATTTTCAGACAGCCATTGATTATGCTGAACAAGCCTTAGTTGTTAAAAAAGACGATTTATATAGCAAAATGATCATTTTTGATGCTAGTATGGAAACGGGCGATTACGAACATGCCCGCCATATTTTAGAAAATGAAATAACCAACAAAGCTTCTTTCAATTTTTTAATCCGAAATACTCAGTTTCAAGATCATATAGGCGATTCTGAAGCTTCATTAAATGCACTAAGAGCTGCACAAGACCGTGTAGATTATAGTAAGAGCTTAGTGGCGTGGACCAGCAGTAATTTAGGAGATAGACTAGGCCACAATGGTGAAGTGAAGGCTTCATACGATATGTTCAAATACGCATTAAATCAGGAATCTTCGAAAGCCTCATATTTACATTCTCTAAAAGGAATCGCTTATATCGCATATGCACATGACGGAAATGTGGCTTTTGCGAAAGAGATTTTAAGCTTTATAGAGCAAAATGTAAGTGCTCCTGATGTTAAATTATTGCAAGCTGAAATAGCTGAGTACGAAGGGAATGATGCCTTGAAAACATCCTATTTAAAAGCCTTTTATGAAGAAGCTTCAAAGGAGAAGTACTATCGCATGTATGATGTTGAACTCATTAAATTAGCTGCTACTGAGTTTGGCGATTATACTTTTGCAGCTTCATTATTAGATAAAGAAATTTCAAATAGACCAAATCCTACCACTTATAGTACTCAAGCATGGATTTTACACCATCAAGGTGAAACTGAAAAAGCTCAAAAAATTATTGAGGAAAAAGTAATAGGCAAAACTTTTGAGCCCGAACCTACTTATATCGCTGGTATAGTATTAGCTAGCAATGGTGATAATGAGAAAGGAACCCAACTCATGAAAGAAGCACTAGAAAGTGAGTTTGAGTTAGGCCCTGTAACAGCGAAAATGATTCGCTCTCATATCCAATAAATCTTAGAAATATGCAGTCAATTTAAGGTAAGTAAATGAATTGGCTGCATAATCTTTAAAGCTGAAATGTCCATAAAGGCGCTCAGTTTCCTCTCCTCCAAATAGATGAAAGCCAAAAGTGGCATCTAATCCATCTTGAATAGCATAGCTAGCTCTAGGGTTTATCCAGAAATCATTTCCTGAATAGTTATATCTACCAAAACTATATAGTGTTAGCTTTTCACGGAGTAAGCTTTTTTGAAGTAAAAGCGTGCTATACACGAAATCTTGTTTCTGTAGAATATCTTCATCATACCCATAGATATGCTCCCAAAATAACTGCGAGCTAACGGTGATTCCAGCAATGGAAGTTTGAAGCCCAATCATGCTAATGCTCCATGGCTTATCCATTAAGTACCCATCATCGTTTGAAGAAAGCTCTACGAATAGCGCTTGTTGCTCAGCAGGGGGTAAGGTTGAGGGATCACCTTCACTAAATTGCTCAGGGAAGTAGTCGAATTGTTTCTCGAAATGAAAGGCCGATTCTGATTTAAGTAACCACGAATCCGAGATTACATAGTTTCCAGAATATGCAAGAATGGGTATTCTCTTATATGATTTGGTTACAATAAAACCAGGTTGAGTTGCAACGGGTTCACCTACCAAAGTGAACTCCTTTTCATAAGCAGGGGAGCTGTTCGCCCACCACATTGCATATATATCCAAATCCCATTTCAGGCTTGAGCGAAGTCCCCATTTAATAGAAGACTGAAATAAGGCTTTAGTATCATCCATGCTTGAGTCGGCATAAACTACATTCGTATTACGATCTAATTCTTTGAATGGGAACCATCGGCTCTCAGGCCTTGCTATCATATCTGATTGAAAGATGGGGGTAGCAATAACCTCTAAAAAGTTATTCCCATAGTATCGAGTATACTTAACTGCAGGTATGCCTCCTTTGATATCTTCTACCTGTTGTGTGAGAAACTCACTCAAATCAATAGGGGAGTGAATGTCGGTGATAAACGCTCCATCTGTTCGGCCTTGGTTAATCACTTGCTTTCCCACTCTCAAATCGCTCTTCGAAAAGTACATATCTATGTAGCCTTCAGAGAAATCGTAGGCATAATTATTCGCGTTAGTGGTATAAGTGTTCAGTATTTCGTTGGATAAAAAAAGCGTTCCGTAGCTTGTTTCGTAGGAGAGGTCGAAGCCCAAACGGTTGCGTCCTACTAGATAATCTTGCCCGTTGGTAGTTAAAAATGCATTATAGTTTCTAAGAAAGCCTGATGTTTGTTGAGCCTGAGCTGTAGGGATCAGTAAAGAGAGAGAAAATAAAAGTGAGATAGCCGAAGTTATTCTCTTTATTTGATATAAAGGCATAAAAATGATTAATTATTAAATTTTGTATGTAAAGAAGATTGAGGCTTAAGCAATTTATCCGTATTTTTGGAGCATAATGGTTAAGTCCTACCTGTATCCGTGAAATTCGGTTCAATAAAAAGATTTTAATCTCAAACGAACACAAGTACTAAGTAATCTATTATGGCGCACGAAAGAATCGAAATTGATTTACCTCTTGCCAAAGTGTATGAGCTATTAAGCAATCCAGTTGAATTCCCTAAGTTCTTGAGTCGTATCGACTCAGTTACTCGAATAAACTCACAAACTTTCGAGTACAAAACCAAGATAGGAAACGAAGAGTTTCAATGGACAACTAATTTGATCGATAATTTACGCAACACTCGTTTTGCGTGGATTACTATCAACGGTAATTTAAACCAAACAGGAACTATTCGTTTTACTCCTCTGGATAACGGCGAGCGCACTCGCGTTGAGTTCTCATTAGACTACCGTACCTTCTTTGGAGAGCCTAGCGAAGACGTGGCTTCTTTCATCGAAGATTCTCCTGCACAATTGGCTAAAGATCTTGAAACATTCAAGAAACTGGCTGAGTCTGGAACTTTTAAAGAGACTGAAATTGAGTCTAAAGAAGAAAGTGAAGAGGTAACTGCGTAGTTATTTTTTAAATACGTATTTTCGATGCGCATCTTTTTAAGGTGCGCATTTTTTTTGTCCAAAAATCTAAGATTTTGAATTTCAGAACATTTCTTGAATCCGAACGAAGTAAACTTTCTCATTACTTACTCATCGGTAATCCTATAAGTCATAGTCTTTCTCCGTTAATGCACAACACGGCATTAGCTCATAATAAAATTGGGGGAGAGTATATCTCAGTTTCAGTGGCAGCAAGTGATATCACCAGCTTAATTGCTCACTGTAATCAACCTGCATTTTTAGGGGCTAATGTTACCATCCCTCATAAAGAGTTACTCTATGAGACGGTAGATGCCCTAAGTGAAGAAGCTATGGAAATAGGCGCTGTAAATACCATTGTAAAAGAGCAGGGTAAATTAGTTGGCTACAATACCGATGCCTATGGATTTATTGAGCCTATCAGGTCTTATGTAGATGACTTATCTGGCGAAAGAGTTATCATATTTGGATCGGGTGGGGCAACCAAAGCAATTGTATATGCTCTTAGTGCAATCGGTGTTCAAGAAATCATTTTAGTATCTCGAAGACCTGAAAACTTTGATGATCATTATGACAACCGAGTTTCCCGTTGTAGCTATGATGAATGGCAAAGTTTTGCGGAAGACGCAACAATGATCGTGAATGCTACTCCTTTAGGTATGACACCCAACACAGAGGCTTCTCCGGTGAAAGACAATGAAGTGGATTTATTAGAAGGAAAAATATGCTACGATGTAGTGTATAATCCTAGAATCACTAAATTTTTACGCCAAGCTGAAGAAGCAGGAGGAACTCCCATTGAAGGTATTGATATGCTCATACATCAAGGGGATAAATCTTTTAATCTGTGGACGGGGTTTAACTTTCCGATTGATATAATTAGATCCAAAATTAATGAAGTCTTACCAGCTTGAAGTTTTATCACCAAAAAAGCTCAACAATCAAAGCATTCAATCATGGTTTACTCTAAAAGGTAAACTTGTTCGTGAAGATGCAAGCATCCATGGCCTAAATCTGGGGTATAACACCGAAGAGAATCCTGATATAATTCGCGATAATCGTGATTTATTAGCTGAATTCATTAATACTCCGAAGCTGAACATTGCATTTGCTAAACAAGTGCATAGCAATGAAATTAGGAATGTAGAGCAAGGCGGCATATATCTAAATGTTGATGGGTTTGTGAGTAAGACGCCTGGTATCGCATTAGCCATTCAGGTAGCCGACTGTGCCGCTGTTTTATTTGCCGATGAGGAAAATGGCGTGATTGGAGCTTGCCATGCTGGGTGGAGAGGAGCTGTAGCAGATATCGTTCTGAATACCATAAAGGAAATGGAAGTTATAGGGGCTACTAAGAACACAATTAGTGTATATATCAGCCCGTGTATTTCTTCTGCGAAATTTGAAGTGGGTGAAGAAGTAGCAAGTCAATTTCCAGATGAGTTCGTGATACGAGAAGGGAGTCGAAAGCCACATATTGATTTAAAAGCTTTTCTGATCCATCAATTAGAAAATGCGGGTATAGCCAATGAACGCATCGAAGCAAATAAGGATTGTACCTACTTAGATTCACAGGCATATTATTCCTATCGCCGCGAGGGTAAAAGAAGCGGTAGAATGATGGGGATAATCAAACTAAATGATTAATGAATAAGGCGGTTTGAGAGTTAGTTACAGTCCGGGTTATTACGCAACCATACCCAATGAGCATATCTTCCCAATGAAGAAATTTCAAGGGTTGCATAGGTACTTACTAGATCAACACATTATTACCGAAAGTGAGGTCATTGAACCCTCTATGGTTGATTTTGTGCATTTGTTTACCGCTCACACTCAACGATATGCCAAAGCTGTTTGGGATGGGGCTTTAGATCGAAAAGAGATTAGAAGGATGGGGCTGCCTTGGTCGAAGAGTTTGGCTATTCGTTCTCGTTTGGCCGTTCAAGGCACCATCAATGCAAGTATCATTGCCTTACAAGATGGGATGGCTGGAAACTTAGCCGGTGGCACTCACCATGCCATGCCTGATCACGGTGAGGGTTTCTGTGTATATAATGATGTGGCCGTAGCTATTAAAATGCTGAAGCAAACCAAGTGGATTAATAACGCCATGGTTATAGATTGCGATGTGCATCAAGGGAATGGAACAGCTGAAATTTTTAAAGACGACGACACGGTATTCACATACTCCATTCATGGTGAGAAGAACTATCCCTTTGTTAAACCACCTTCTACTATGGATGTAGGTCTAGAAGATGGCACCACTGATGAACTGTATATCCGCTCGCTCATTCAAAGTTTAGACCAAGCATACAACCAATTTAAGCCAGATTTAGTGTATTACCTCGGAGGTATAGATATTCTAGAAACCGATCACTTTGGGCGACTATCAATGACATTAGCGGGCTTGAGAGAACGAGATCGAGTGGTAATTGAACTAGCTCACCAAAATGGCATTCCCTTGGTGCTTTTATTATCAGGGGGATATGCACCCTCTTTGAATGAAACAGTAGTAGCGCATTCTCAGATGTTTGAAATAGCCAAAGAATTGGGTTTCTAATTAACCGAATCGAGCTCTATATTCATGCTTCTAAATAAGAGGTTTTAAGATTTGAAATTACAAAGACTGGCGTTACTTGGTTCAACGGGTTCGATTGGAACACAGGTTTTAGAAGTTGTACGCCAACATCCGAATAAATTTACTATTCATACACTTACTGCTAACAGAAACTGGGAAGCACTAGCAGATCAAATCAATGAATTTTCACCCGAATACGGGGTTATTTGTGATTCCTCACATATTGATGATTTAAAGAAGGCTGTTCAAACGAATACAAAAATTCTTTCAGCTAAGGATGCATTGGTTGAGATTGTTCGAATGAATGAAGTTGATACCGTGTTAAATAGCTTAGTAGGTTTTGCTGGTTTTATACCTACCATTGAAGCGCTTAAAGCGGGCAAAAAAGTAGCACTGGCAAATAAAGAATCACTTGTTGTTGGTGGCGAGATTATTCGAGACATCTTAAATGAATATGAAGGTACTTTATTACCTGTTGACTCTGAGCATAGTGCGATGCTACAAAGTATAGTTGGTGAACGGCCTGAAAACATTGAAGAGATTATTATTACGGCGAGTGGCGGACCATTTAAAGATTTCACAGCAGAGCAGATGAAAAGTGTTACGGTTGAACAGGCACTGAAGCATCCGAACTGGGATATGGGAGCCAAGATAACTATCGATTCGGCCACCATGATGAATAAAGGCTTGGAGATTATTGAAGCTAAATGGCTATTCGACATTCCCGTTTCAAAGATTACTCCGGTGATTCATCCTCAAAGTATTATTCATTCAATAGTCACTTTTGTTGATGGTTCTAGCAAAGCACAACTAGGTCCACCCGATATGAAAGTGCCTATTATTTATGCTCTGAGTTATCCGGATCGTTTAGAGCTTGACACTCCTCGAATGAATTGGGGACACACACACGATTTAACCTTTGCGCCCGTTGATTATGCGCGCTTTCCATGTGTGAAATTAGCGATCGATGCTATAGCGGATGGAGGGACTTCGCCAGCTATCTTAAACGCAGCAAATGAAGTGGCGGTAAAGCGCTTTTTGAATAAAGAAATTAATTATATTGACATCCCAAAAGTTGTGGATGTTAGCCTCAATAAATGGGCATCAAATATTGAATTAACAATAGATAATCTGTTAGCGGTAGACAAAGAGACGCGAGCCTACGCCGCACAAATAAATTAATATGGAATTTTTCGACATTTTAAAGACGATCGGCATCTTTGTGGGTGCGCTTATGATCTTAGTATTTATACACGAACTGGGTCATTTCTTGGCAGCCAAATTTTTTGGGATGCGTGTTGAGCGTTTTTCAGTAGGATTCCCACCACGTATATGGGGATTCAAAAAAGGCGATACTGATTATTGTATTGGTGCCACTCCACTTGGTGGATATGTGAAGATATCAGGTATGGTAGATGAAAGTATGGATACCGAACATCTAGAAGCTGAGCCACAACCCTGGGAATATAGAAGTAAACCCGTTTGGCAGAGGATGATCGTGATTACAGCGGGTGTGATATTCAATATGATTTTAGCCTTCTTTATTTTCTCTGGCTTAGTTATGACCAATGGTAAATTGGTAGTACCTGTTGAAAACATTGATGGTATTTATGTTACAGAAGAGTCGATTTTACATGAGATTGGATTCCGAAATAATGACAAGATCATTGGAGTGAATGGGGAAGAGGTTGTGTACTTCAATGACTTAGTTGCCTCTTCAGTGCTTACAGCAGAAGATTTAAGCTACATTGTTATTCGTGATGGTGAGCAAATAACCGTTCCAGTTTCTTCCAATTTCTTGGATAGCTTACAAACTAGAGGATTTATCTCTCCTGAGTTGATACTCCCTAGCATACCTTCCGGTATTGTTGAAGGCTCGCCTGCTTCAGAAGCGGGGCTTCAACGAGGTGATAAAATTATTGCTGTAAATGGTGCCGAGGTTGGGTATTGGATTCAGTTAACATCGTTGATTGAATCGAATCCTGAGAATACGCCAATGGAATTGGAGATTCTAAGAGATGGTGAAGTTCGCACAGTGAGTGTGACTCCATCTAGTGACAACACCTTAGGAATCTACCCACCTGATTTGGATATAGCTGGTGGTATTCGCATTGACTATGGTTTTGGTGAATCATTGGCCGCAGGTTGGGATGAAACTGCAGAACAAACCACTGGTATTCTTCAGGGTTTTGCAAGAATGATTTCAGGTGATATTTCCGTTAAACAAAACTTAGGCGGACCGATTGCCATCGCCAATATGACTCGTCAAGCCACCGACTCTAACGGATGGATTGGATTCTGGACTATCACTGCTTTATTGAGTATTACTTTAGCTATAATGAATATCCTACCAATTCCTGCCCTCGATGGAGGTCATTTGGTATTCTTAATTTATGAAGGTATTACACGTAGGGAACCAACCGAGAAAGTGAAAATCATTGCTCAAAATATTGGGTTCTTCGTATTGGTTTCCTTAATGCTTTTTGTAGTCTTTAATGACGTTATAAAACTATTTTAATTTATGTTCGCACGCGACGGTTATTTTACAATGGCTGCTGCCACCGTAATTACGGCAACAGTCTGTGCCCTTACTTACACTTACGTTGATCATTGGATAGCATACCTTCTGTATGCCGTGGTGTTAGTTTCCTGGGGGATTGTTATTTATTTTTTCAGAGATCCAGAACGAACTACACCTGAGGGAGATAATTTAATTATTTCACCAGCTGATGGGGTAGTAGTTCAGATAAAAGAATACGAGGAAGATGTTTACATCAAAGGTAAGGCTACTCAAATTAGTATCTTTTTATCTCCGTTGGATGTTCATGTAAACAGAAATCCAGTGGATGGTAAACTGGAGTATTTGAAATACCATCCTGGAAAGTATTTAATGGCATGGAACGAACATGCTTCTGAGTTAAATGAGCGGGCAGATTTTGGTGTACTTCACCCAACGGGTACTAAGTTTTTCTTTAAACAAATTACCGGTTTCTTAGCTCGCCGAATTGTATATCATATCAAAGAAGGCGACCAGCTTAAAGCAGGCGAGCGTTTTGGAATGATGAAGTTCGGTTCACGTATGGATGTGATTGTACCTAATAATGTGGTAATCAAAGTTAGAGAGGGCGATCGTACTGTTGCAGGTGAATCTGTAATTGGGGAGATTCTCCTATGAAATACCCTATCCAAAAAAAGTACGGTTCATTCAAAGAAAAGCGAGAGCGACAAAGGCGGAATAAACCTCCTGTAAATCGCAGGATAGCAGTGCCTAGCTTCTTCACCTTGATGAACTTATTTAGTGGTTTCCTAGCTATCATATCTATTGCAAATGGAGAGTTAGAGCGTGGAGCATGGTTGATTGCAGTAGCAGGCCTCTTCGACGTTTTAGATGGCCTTATGGCTCGACTAGCGGACGCTACCAGCGACTTTGGTATAGAACTCGACTCATTAAGTGATATGGTCTCATTTGGGGTAGCTCCTGGTTTTCTAATCTATACGTTCAGCTTACATGAATTAGGAACACTAGGAATTCTAATTAGTGCTATTCCACCATTATGTGGTGCAGTAAGATTGGCGCGTTTCAATGTAAATGCACGCTTATCACCTAAAGCTGATTATTTTATTGGTCTACCAATTCCAGCTCAAGCCATTATTCTTGGTTCGTTTTTCCTCACTTTTAAAGATGAGTTAGATTTATTTCAAGGACTTGATCAAGGGGTAAACTCGGTACTTGTACCAGTTGTTATACTGATCTCATTTCTGATGGTAAGCACGATTCATTTTGATAAAATTCCTCGCTTTGATCGTCGATCTATAAAAGAGAAAAGAGGTCGAATTTTACTGTTAGTGGCCTATTTAATACTGATCATATTCTTCAAAGAATATGGCCTCATGATCGTTTTTATAGTGTTCATCACTAAAGGACTTGTTCTAGGAGCGATTCACTATTTCAGTAATGATTTTGATGTGGACGGAGAAGAGCATTTCCAAGATTACAGCTGATACTTAGCTATCTAGTTAGTAAGTGATCAACAATTTTTTTAGCTGTATTCCCATCTCCATAAACGGATAAGGGCATTTTTTTGGATGCATTCGAAAGAACACGATGTGTAGCTTCAACAATCTTTTTGGGATCTGTACCAAGTAATTCAGTAAAGTCTGAATCTAGAAGCTCCTGACGTTCCGTCTTGGTTCGCAATACCAATAACTTTTTCCCAAGTGCTGCGGCTTCCTCTTGAAGTCCACCTGAGTCAGTTAATATTAAATCACAACGATCTAATAAGTGCTGAAATTCAACATATCCAAGCGGTGATAGAATTTTGAACCGTTCGTTGTTCACTGAAAAGGCTTCAATGCTCTCCTGTAATTTCGGGTTAGGATGTGCAGGGAATAACACGATAATGTTTGGTTCTACTACCAACAATTGATGAATCGCTTTCAATACCTGAATGAATGGCTTCCCGATGTTTTCACGACGGTGAAGTGTAAGGAGCACCAGTTTATCTTCCTGTGAAATGGATGATAAAAGGGAAGGGGTTGAGTTTTGGTAATTAGAAAGAGCACGAATTGTCTTTAGGGCATCAACAACAGTGTTGCCAGTTAGCGTAATGGCATCTTCTGAAATTCCCTCATTCACTAGATTATGTATTGCTTGCGTAGTTGGTGCAAAATGATGGGTTGCAATGGCACTAATTTGTTTTCGATTTAATTCTTCAGGAAATGGATTATGCATATCAAAAGATCGAAGTCCAGCTTCCACGTGATATACAGGTATCTTTAAATAAAACGCCGCTAAGGCACCAACATAAGCAGAAGTGGTATCGCCTTGAACAATGAGCGCATCTAATTTAATCGTACGCAATAGCTTGGAAAGGTGATGAAGTAAATACTCGGTTAGAGCTGCTAATCCCGGTGCATGGTGCATGCTCTTCAGGTTGTAGTCTACCTTAATCTGAAATAGATCCAACATACTTGATGCTAATTCTTCATGTTGCCCAGTGTGAATGACCGTAGTGGGAATTGCTCTGTTTTGTAATTCCTTATAAACTGGAGCTAGCTTAATTATTTCAGGACGGGTACCAAAGAGTATTCCGATATTCATGAGTTCAATACTTTTTGGTATACCGTTAATGTTTGTTTAGCCACTTCAGACCATAGATATCGGGATTGGATATGGTCTCTTAATTGATTGTTTTTCCCTTTCATTTGTGAGGATTCAAGAGCTTCAGAAATGGATGAAGTAGATGTAGGATCAATATATATCGCAAAATCTTTGAAATACTCTTGGGTCCCACCTTTTTCCGTAATTACAATATTTGCACCTGCTAAAGCAGCTTCCATAGCCGCAATGCCAGGCGTTTCAAACAAAGAAGGAAGTACAAAGGTTTTACATGCAGCATATGCAGATGCGAGCATTTCAGAGTCGTGTGGCAATGCATCAATGATAGTAACATGAGCTAAGCTTTCAGCTAGTTGAGTACACTGTTTACTGTATTCGGATTGATCAAAAGATCCTATAATCACCACGGGATGGTTTATGCTTTTACTCGCTTCAAGTAATGAGTATACATTTTTCCTTTTTGAAGAAGCATGACCAACAAAGAGTATGAAGTCTTTAATACCATAGGTATCCTCAAACAAAGTAAGAGAGGCATCCTTGAATCGTTCTTCTACGCCATTGGGAATAGGATCTATTTTATGACTCGGAATGGATAATCCTTCAATAATTAAAGATGCTTCTGCTAAGGTATTAGGAACTAAATGAGTAGCTAAAGTACAAGCTTGCTGTTTGATTCTAAACTCTGAAAACATGCCCTCATGGAGTTTCCCAACCAGGTTTTCTCCTTTCAATATCGACTTTACCGTAGAGGAGGATCGATTGGAATACATCACCGGAGATAGCACTATTTTCTTATCGAGGGCATTTAATTGTCGAAGAATACCAATATTCTCGATGCTCGCACTAAATACGTGGTATAGATCTATATCAAGTTCATTGAGTTGATCCCACGGTGAGACTAAAACAACCTCAACGCCTAGATTTTTCAGATGCTGGGCGGTCATAAGTGCTTGAGTACGAACGCCACCGTTCACCGCAGCAATGGATTGAGGGGCAATGAAACCAACTTTCATAATCGCTCCCTGTTTTTCCAATCTATGATACTAGTTTTAAGTAAAGCCAAACGATTCCCTTTTAATTTGCTTAGCTGTTGTTCTGTAAATGCCTTTTGCGTGGATAAGGTAATCAATTCTCCAGATTCAGTGCTATGCTGTTGTTTAGTCTGAGGCATCACTAGAATGCTATCAACTTTAGATTGAACGCCAAAAAGGAATTTAGAGTCAGATTGAGTGGAAATTGTTAGAGCTCCATTGTGTAGATACGCTTCAAAACTTAGTGAAGCTCGTTCTTGGCAGAATGATGTAATCTCACTAAAACTAAGGGAGGGTAATTTCTTTTCATTTACCCATTTAAATATACTTTTCAGTGCCTCAAGTCCTTTTTGCATAGGATGATGATAGAGCATGAGTGGCTTCTGTAGTCCGATTTGTTGTTCAGCATAGTTGAGAAAATATTCCTCCATCATTGAAGAGGAATATCGTTTTCTACTTAAGCTACCCGTGCAGATAGGGTGAATAGGAATTTGTAAGAACTCACGCTTTTCAATGGAAAGAGTATGCGGTAAGGCGTCATAGCTAATTGAGAAATCGGATAAATAGTGCAGGTCAAAATCTTTGATAGTATCCCACATGGCTTGATTCCAGATACCATAGGGAGCGCAATAACCATTGGGCTTTATCCCATGATCAGATAAAACATCCATACCTCTATTTAAATTAATAGATGTTTTTGCAGGCGAAGAAGAGGTGCCGTGTTCATACCCATGAAATGCTAGCTCTTGGTTTTCGTAGCTTTTTAGGTGATCTAAATATTCCTCATGCTGCTTAACGTGTAAAAACCAGGTCCCCTTTATCTTTTCCGCTTTTAAAAGGTGGTAAAGCTCATCAAGCTTTTCCTTTGTACCAAAATCTGAATCAATTCTAAACCCAAAGTAGGGCTTAGTAGAGGGGGAAGTCCATTTTGTTACTAAGGGTAGATCTTGATTTAAGTGAAGTTGTAGTAAACAGCGGTATACTATGTCTTGCAATACACCTAGAGATAGATTCGCAACAAGTTCATCAGGGTTGGGTTCAATGTGACTTGAAAAGTACTTCCGTGTACTCTGAGCTGTATATTCAATGTTGGAAGCATCGATTCCGATAAAGCCAACATTTGGTTCTTCGAAATGTATTAGTCCACCAAACAAATCTGAATTCGAACATAGAGCAACCGTTTGATACACATCCATATATGGAATGTGATGGAATAACGGATGACTTTCGGTATTCCAAATGCGTTTTACAAAGCGTTGGGTGAGTTTACTCGTAAGAATTTGGCTTTTGGTGGCTATTTGAAGGATGGCTCCATGGTTCGCCTTATACCTATCTATATTCTGAAGCTGTTCGGGGGAGAAATGAGAATCATTTTCAATAATTATAGCCGAATAATGCGACTCCAAATCTTCAAAACTAGAGATCTCTTGGTACCAAACTCCCAAACTGTTTAAGAGCTCTCTTAGAACTACTGAAGGACTGTGAACACCTATGCAGAGTCGTTTTTTCATCGAATGAGCTTTTCTCTTAACCAGTTTAATTCACCAATCTTAATCACTTTAGAATACCAACTGCCCAATGGGATGGTTACCAAAATCAAAAGGTTTGCGATAATGAGATGTGGGTTAAGTAACTCAATAGCAGTAAAGAGTATTCCCCCTAAAACCAGCATGATAAATATTGGGAGTAGGGGCTTGATGAAGATCACTTTTCGGAACCAAAAATAAGAACATAACATTAGGAAACATTCAGCCACAACAACACCTATGGCTGCGGTCATGGTATTGCCAATAAATGCACCGATAATGATAACTAGAGTAGCTAAAACACCACCCAGCACAGTGCTATTGAAATAGGCTTTGTCGTTGCTCGTAGCAAGTAACCCAAATGAAAATAGACTGTTCAAAAAGGTGAAGAAGACAAATAGTGATAAAATCTGAAGTATTGGTGCACTTTCTATATACTCGGTTCCAAATAGGGTTTGAACAATTGGTTTAGCATTTACAATCATCAATAGTGCTATAAGTGTTCCCCCAACAATGATGATGTTAAGCACCATTCGAACTCGCTGTTCTGCTAATTTTTTATCGGAAGTCCAGATTGCAGAAAGGTTAGGTAATAGAAGGTTTACAAAAATCCGATCTAGTAACATGGCTATTAACACTACTCGAAATGCGGCCCCATAGATACCCACATCATGCATGGATAAACTCGCTGCAATGAGGATAGGCGGAAGCAACTGCACTACTTGAGCAAATATACCCCCCACACCAATTAAAGAGCTTTTTTTCAAGAGCTCAGGATAAATACTAGTACCCTTTGATGGCGTAACGAAGGGTTTATCAATGAGAGCAAAGGTGGCCAGTATAACAACGGCGGTAGTTACCCCAAAGGTGTACAATATGGGTAGAAAAGTGACGTCCTCAGGACGTTTAATAAGTAACACTACGAGTATGAAATAGAATATGCCATTCATGAATTTCGAGAATGCCACTTTACCAAACTGCTGCTTCCCATTAAAGAACCATTCAATCATCAATGAATAAGGAATAAGGGAATAGAGATACCCCAATATCACCTGCTTCTGTATGCTTTCAAGTGGTAAAATACTAGTAACAATAGTCGCGATAACTAAAACAGCAGCGCCTAGAAGTACTTTTAAGTTAAAGATGTCTTTGACGCTGAATGCCCTTTGCGCTGGATCTTTGGCTACTTCACGAACACCAATATGAACCAAGCCTAAATCTGCCGCCCAAGTGGTATAACCCAAAACAGCTATAGCTACGGTAATTAACCCATAGTATTCCGCACCTAACACCCGCGCTAAATAAATAGAGGCTAGAAAAGCGAGTCCTCTGGAGCTTAAATCTCCAAAAGCTATTAATGATGCTTTTTGTTTAATTCGAGTCATTTACTTCCTTTAAAAGCTGCTGAATAAGCGCCCACTTTTGCTCTTCATTATCAAAAAGATAAACGTGTTCATCTTCTTCATGTGCTTGCATACAACCTTGTTTTGGCGCAACCACAGGAACCTTCATAGTTCGTGCTAAATGAAAGACCCCAGAATTTAATACCTCTTTGTTATTGATAACGACAAGGTCACTGGCACTAAAAAACGTTTCTACTCCTTGGTCGTCAACAAAATGAGGGTAGATAAAAACTTGATCATGATCATGGGCAAAGGCCTGAATGGTTTTAGCTATTTCTCCATTTCCTTTTTTAATATTTCCAGCAACTACTACTTGAGATTGAGGAGTTTTTGAACTCCACTCTTCTAAAAATGTATCGATTTTCTTGTAATGTGAAATTTGCCCAAAGAGTAGAATAGTGGGTTTGGCTGAATCAAGATTTATCAAATATTCAGTTCGAAGTGTTTGAGTAGCTTTATTTCTTGGCTTTAGATGTACCAAGTACTTTGGGTGCTCGAATACTCGGAATTTGTTGGGGGATACTTTATAAAATTCACTAAGGTCAACTATTACTTGTGCACAATGCACATGGATGTTTGTAGCAAGTTTTGCAAACCATCGATGTATAGATGCATGTAGATTTAAAAACTTTCGGTCGTGGGGAATCTTATTGTGGATCGTCCAGATGATAGGCCCGCCAAACAAGTGGAAGAGGTATAAGCACACAAGTTTCCACGGCATGCCCAATAGTGCTTTAGCATCCTGAAATTCTAGCCAGTGATAGTGCCAGATTACAGGTTTTCGTTTCATTAATGCCCATAACGGACGGAAATGTTCAAATACAGATAAACTCCGCACGGAATAAGTTTCACCGTCTAAGATGAGTTCTTGGTATAAGCAGTATAGGTAGTCTGTACGATAGTGATTGAAATCTATTTTAGGGGTTACGAATACCTTAGCCCCGCTAGGGTATATAGATGAATAAAGCTCTCGTATGGAGTTTAATCGTACCAATAGATTAAAATTTATATTGAAGTCCGATAGAATGTAGGGTGCCGAAGCCTAATTCATATGGTACTAATGCATAATGAACAGACAGTTGATCTAGCAGAAAGCCGGCCCCGAATGAAGTTGAACGAGCTGAATCATCAGTTCTGTATCCACCTGTTAGTTGAACGGATTCGGCAATTAGAAACTGAATACTCATGTTGAAATAATCGGGTAACTCATTCACTACATCACTTCCATTGTTGTTTGAATCAGATTCTAATGGATGTACGAAATCTAAAGATGCAGATAACTCAATGGGTAAATCGGGGCTTTTAGGATGGGTATAACTAAACAAGTCGAAGGCCACACCCGTTCTAAGTTCTTTTGGAAGGGCGGAAGCCGTTTCGTTGAGTTCTTCCATTTCGCCCAAGTTAATTACAGACAGGCCTGCACGTATTTTGTCTTCAGCAAATGAGGTAGCGATTCCAAGATTGAAAGCGAAGCCATTCGCTTGGTAGATATAAGAATCTTCATTTAAATACTGAGCCGTAGCACCAATCGAGAAGTAGTTGAAGTCGTATGCAATTGCACCACTCAAGGAGAGGTAGTTCACGGAGAACTCACCATTGGGGTCGCCAGGGTTATTCCGTTGTTCAAAGCCACTGCTACTATTGTTATACACACCGAATGATATTGCTCGGTTACCCTTCACGAAGTTAATTCCGCCAAATAGGTAATTGGTATCATCAATCCAATGAGAGTAGCTGAGGTCGATGGTAGAGGAAGTATTTAATGACAACAAAGCTGGATTCATATAGCTTGATGCTGCACCTTGTGGGGTTGCTGTAGAAGCCCCAGAGATACCAATTGCAGCCGTATTTGGCGCTTGCTTCAGGAAATTGAATCCTGAGTTTTGGGACTGAGCTATTATTGGGAATACACTCAGAATACATACGAATAAAATCGATTTCATAACTTCAGATTAATTGAAAACATATGCATGTTTGATACTTGATAAGGCTCGGTGATAAAGGCATAGTCGATGGATGGTGAAAATTTATCAAATGGAAGATGTACTGAAAAACCAGTGGATAGACCATTACTATTCTTCTCGGAAAGGTCGTGCACTTGATAGCCGCCGTAGATGGTAACGCGTTCGTGTGCCAACCAAGATCCACCGAATCGTAATTGCTTAGCTGAAGAGCTTATGGTCTCAATAGTTTCAATAAATGTAACTTCACCATTACTTACAAAAGGCTCCTCGCTGTCAACTTCCGATTTCATTGACTGAAGCTCATATTCCACCGATAATGTGTACTTTTCTACTTGGTAAGCCACTGCCCATTTATAGCGTACAGGAAATTTATTAATGACATTTCGAGCATTAGATGAGTTGTATAATTCGGCTGAATTCCATTGGTATTCAGCTAATAAATCTTGAATTACGAACGCGATATTAATTTCCTCATTCAGGTGATAGAGAGTCCCAATATCAATTCCTACCGTTGATGCTGCTTCTAGATCAGGATGGAGGCTAGAATAATTGAGTTTGAATCCAATTCCGGCATTAAACTTAGAACTCAATCGAAGACCGAATGCAGCTAACAACTGATATTCACCAGAATCATAATCTTGCGATGGATACCCACTTTGACTTCGTCCATCAATGTTTGAAACACCTGCATGCAATAGGTTAAAGCTTAAACCAGCGGTAGGAGGTAGATCAAATTTAATCCCAGCCGATTGAAGATTTCGGTCAAAGGCTAATGCAGCTACACTTAAATCTAATTGAGTATAATCGGCTTTAATTGCAGAAAGAGCGGGGTTATAGAATGCATAGCTACCATGTTTTGTATGGGCACTCGATGCATTTCCCATAGCCATACTCTTAGGACCAAAGCCTAACCGAAAGGATGCACCTGCAAAACCACCACTTTGTGCATGAGCCATAGTTGAGGCTACGAGAACTAGTAGTGTTAGTATAGGTATGACGCGTAGTTTCATTCTATCACCGAAATTTTACCATGAACTGTTTGCCCATCAAATTCGATGATATATATATAAGTGCCGTTTGCCACTCTTCGTCCGAAGCGATCTTTACCATCCCAAGTAGTTTCATAATCACCAGGCGTATAATCTTGGTTGGTTAGTTCACTTATTAAGTTCATTCCGAAATCAAATACACGAATGCGTACGGTGCTATTCTTATCTACTTCATATCGAATGCGAGTTAATCCACTTTGGGAAGGCGAAAAAGGGTTCGGGTATGCATAAGTATTTACGGATTTAGCATTGGGTTCATGAATATTTCCACCCTCAAGCGGGAAATTAACCCGATGTACTTCCCATGTAACACCAAGATCATTGGTTGAAGCAATTCCGTCGTTAGTTCCAACCCATAATCGATCGGATGTGGTTGCTAATGAAAGGAATCGAGCACCCTCGCGAATAAATGCATTGGCACTTTTAATAGAAGGGAGCTTTGTCCAACTAGTGCCTCCATTTTCTGAGATATATAATCCATTATCACCGGCGGCTATAATCGCACCATCTTTAAACTCAATACTGTTGATCTTTATACCTTTCAGATATTGGTTGAAGCTTTGCCCACCGTTATCTGTGGATACAATTCCAAACTGCTCGCCTGCGGCACTGTTCACTAACCAGTTTGTCATCCAAACACGATTTGTACCTGGTTCTTGCTCAATTTCTATAATCCAACTCCCGAGCAATCCATCGTCGGCTCCGTTAAATACAATGTGGCGCCATTCAATAGAGTCTGTAGGCGCTGTTAACGCATTGTCTGAAATGTTGATGCCAGCTGCAGTTCCAAGCCACACACGTTGTTGATCATCAATGTGTAAACCGAATGCTTTGAGGTTGTCATCAAAAATGGGGTTGTATTTATTTTCACTTTCAACACATCGGCCATTTTGAGTGCTGTTGCATGTAAACCAAAAATAGTCTTGTTGAGTAGGGGTTAAAACCGAAGCGTTTTCAGGTGGAAGTATTACACGTTCCCAAGAATTGCCAAAATCTGTGCTTCGTAATAAACCTGAGGCCCAATTAGCCGAGAACACAACATTGGATCGGAATGCCACATCATAAGGGGGTGACTGTTCCTTAACGGTGATTCTAGTACGAGTATATGTTTCACCACCATATACAAAAGTGGTATCACAGCTATTGCTTGATGAACACCCTGTTTCTGGCCGGGCATCGAGGAGAAATTCAGAAAATCGCCAAGTATCACCACCATCAATACTAAAATAGTATCCCATTGCAGCGGGGAAATTCCCGTCAGGGGTTTCAGAAGTAAATCCCAGTCCAGCTACTAGGGTATCGGGGGCTAAATCGATTGAGAAAACCGAGCCACGTCCATTAACAAGACTATCTGCGTTTTCGGTTAAATACCAATCGTAGGCATTCCCAATATTTCGATTTAATATAGGACTGATCCATAATGTATCTCCGATGCCTTCCATTGAAGAGACAGAGTTTTGACGTATGGAATTAAATTTTGAATCAACGATATAGGCTTTTTGTGCCCACAATTGCGTCGTAATGAAGAGGCTAGCACCGAAAATAAGTAATGACTTAATGCTCATTTAATTACTAATGATGTTAAAAGGTGCTGTTAAGGTATCGCTACTTAAACCGGCTTTATCTATCGCCCAATAGAGAGCCGTTCGGTTATTAGGGGTGTTACTACTGTCTATAATAAAGGTGCGAGTATACACGGAATCGGCAGCTGTTTCATCACCACTGGTTGAACCACCATCATCTAGTAAGTCGAAGGGAGTAGCGCTTAATAAACTTCCATCTTCATTCCTGAAATTCAAATACACATGATCGATGTTTGATTGTCCATCTAAGTCTTCAACTTTGGCTATAAATTTAACCGTGGTGGTATTACTTCCAGAAGGGATAACTACTTGATTTGGGTTATCAACGAACAAAATTTCAGGGGCATTTACAGGAACGCCTATTTGAGGAAGTGTAGCTAGCGTATAAGATGAATTTTCAGATATACGTTTAGGAAATACAATCACGGTATATTCATCAAAATCGATGGTATTAGTGGGAATATTAATGGAAGTGCTAAATTGGGTTATAGGACTGAAATTAGCAGGGAAACTACCTGTAAGTATGGCTTCTTCATTATCTGAACTAAATACAAGGTAGTTCGGTACAGAATCGACTTCGAAATTATATCCATCAACTTGAAGGGAAATAGTTAATAGTGTGTCCTTTTGGCCATCACTGAGTTCAAATCGAATAGTATCTGGATTAACTTCTAAATTCCGGACATAAGGATTTTCGGAAGTGGGTTCTTCCAATGGTAAAGGGTCGTTGCACGCCACTGTTACGAACAGAGTACTGCAGAGTAGAACCAAGCATGAAAAGTTAGATGAAAGCAATTATCGCAAATTAAATACAAGTTGAGGAATAGTAACGATATAATATAGGCGATGTTCTTATTGGTTCGAGAAGATATTACTCAATCAAAAGGGGGATTTCAAGCAAAGTCTGTAATAGTAGAAGACGGAAAGAATTTTTACAGTCTTTTTTAAAACGGAGGGTAATTGGCGTTGCTATTAAAAGTAGACGCTCCTATATTCGCAACCGTTATGATGAACATGCAACAAAACATTATTTGGTGGTGGCCTAGTGCTTATACAAGCAGTGGGTACGTTGCGTAAATAGTTCAGAGAAAGAAATTTTCACATACCCACTGTTCCTTCGGAAGAGTGGGTTTTTTTTTGCCTAATGAAAAAAGAAACATTTTTAAAATTAGCTCAGTCGTACACAGCAATACCGGTGTTTAAACGCCTATTGGCTGATGTTTTGACCCCTGTGTCGTTATTCATGAATATTCGTGAAAACGCCGAACATCCGTTTTTGTTAGAATCGGTAGAGGGTGGGGAGCAGCTTGCTCGTTATTCATTTATAGGACGGAATCCCTATCAGAAGTTAAAGTACGACGGTAGCCAAACTACTTTAGAAACTAAGGAAGGGACTACAGTAATCGATCAGGATTACTTTGAAGTGCTAAAACATCATACTTCAAAGTATTCAGAGCCCATGGTGCCTGAACTTCCACGATTAACGGGTGGGGCTGTTGGGTTCTCATCCTATGATACATTTCGATTGGTTGAGCATCTGCCAAACATCCCAGAAGATGATCTCCAGTTACCTGATGCCATCTGGTGTTTCTATGATCAGATTTTTGCTTTCGACCATGTTAAGCATCAAGTAGTATTGATCAAGACCGTATTTATAGAAGAGGGTGCAGATGTGGAATCACTCTATGAGGATGCACTTAACGATTTAGATATGATGGAAGAAGCCGCTCTTTCGTCCAATTACAAAGCCAGAGACTTTAAAATTGATACAGATTCTCTAAGCAGTAATATTGAGCGAAATCAATTCACCAATATGGTGAAAACAGCGAAAGAACATATCTATGAAGGAGACATCTTTCAAGTAGTGCTTTCGCAACGATTCGAAGCTTCAATGAGTGGGGATGCCTTTATGTTATACAGGGCATTACGAATGGTAAACCCATCACCTTATCTCTTCTTTTTAGATTTCGATGATTTCCAGCTAGTGGGTTCATCTCCCGAGGTATTAGTGAGAGTTCAGGACACCGAAGTAAGAGTACTTCCTATTGCTGGAACGCGTCCACGAGGGAAGACCCATCAAGAAGATTTAGATCTTGAAGTGGAATTGAAAAATGATCCTAAGGAAGTTGCAGAGCATATTATGCTGGTAGACTTAGGTCGAAATGATCTGTCTAGAGTATGCGTGCCCGGTTCGGTTAAAATGGAACGCAATCAAGTGATTGAGCGCTACTCGCATGTAATGCATATTGTGAGTGACGTTACCGGAACCATCGAGCCGAATCGTACCGCTGTTGATGCCCTCATGCAATGTTTCCCTGCAGGTACAGTAAGTGGGGCTCCAAAGATTAGGGCCATGGAAATAATTGACGATTTAGAGCCAACCAAACGAGGTATTTATGCAGGTGCGGTTGGTTATTTTGACTTTTCAGGAAATATGGACACATGTATAGCCATAAGAACTATGGTTGTAACAGATAGTAAAGTCTATATTCAAGCGGGTGCAGGTATTGTAGCCGATAGTGATCCAGATAAAGAATTCGAAGAAACACAAAATAAAGCAGGTGCTCTTGTTCAGGCACTTAGCGTAGCATTGGATATTAAGTAAATGACTAAAAAAACTATACTTTCAGGTATTCAGCCATCGGGCCGACTTCATATAGGGAACTATTTTGGAGCCATGAGACAGCATATTAATATGCAGGCTGAAGGTGATACCTTCTACTTCATCGCCAATTATCACTCGCTAACTTCTCTGAATGATGGGAAGCAGTTGTATCAAAATACCATTGATGTAACGCTTGATTACCTAGCATTAGGGTTAGATCCCAAAACTGCTACATTTTTTGCACAATCGGATGTGCCACAAGTAACCGAACTATCTTGGATGCTAGGAACGCTTTGTCCTGTGAGTTTAATGGAGAAAGGAGTTTCTTACAAAGACAAAATAGCTGCTGGTTTAAAACCAAATATCGGTTTGTTTAGCTATCCCATACTTCAAGCAGCTGATATCCTTATATATCACTCGGATGTAGTTCCGGTTGGGGAAGATCAAAAGCAGAACATTGAAATAGCTCGCGATTTAGCAGGGAAATTCAACCGTGCGTATGATGGTGAATACTTAAAGCTTCCAGAAGAACATATTGTGAAAACGGTTGCGATAGTACCCGGTATTGATGGTAGAAAGATGAGTAAGAGCTATCAGAACACCATTCCAATCTTTGAGGAAGGTAAAAAGCTCAAGAAAATAATCATGAGTATTCAAACGGATTCAAAAGAATTGGAAGACCCGAAGGATCCAGATACCGACAATGTGTTTGCATTGATTAAGCTCTTTGCTTCAAAAGAACGCCAAGCTGAAATCGCAGATAAGTATAGAGCAGGGGGCTATGGCTATGGGCATGCAAAGTTAGAATTGCTCGATCTTGTGAATGAATACTTCGGAGAAGCCCGTGAAAAACGAAAGGCTCTCGAAAACGATTTAGATTATGTAAAAGACGTACTTAGAGAAGGTGGTAAAAAAGCACGCACTAGAGCAGAATCTGTGATGGAACCGATTCGCGAAGCAACAGGTATCATTAGGAGTTTCTGAGATGGTTCTGATAATCGATAACTACGATTCCTTTACATACAATTTGGTTCATCTAGTAGCGGCACAAACCGATGATTACAAAGTGATTCGGAACGACGAATGTACACTAGATGAAATCAAAGAAATGAAGCCTTCTAAGATTTTGATTTCCCCTGGTCCGGGAAGACCAAGTGATGCTGGAATCAGCAAAAAAGTAATTGAAGAACTTGGGAAAACCACCCCAATTTTGGGCGTGTGTTTAGGGCATCAAGCCATTGGAGAAGTGTTTGGAGCAAAAGTTGACTACGCACCTAACTTAATGCACGGCAAGGTTTCACAGGTAGAACATGATGGCAAGTTTATATTCAAAGATGTTGAACCAAACTGTACGGCTACTCGATATCATTCACTAGTACTAGCTCCGAATAGCATCCCTGATGTGCTCGAAATCACAGCTAAATCTGGCGATGTTATAATGGGGGTGCGACACAAGGAGTATCCTATTCAAGGAATTCAGTTTCACCCTGAAAGTATCTTGACAACAGAAGGACCTAAAATGATCACCAACTGGTTACTGCAATCATGACATTCAAAAGTATATTAAACAAACTTTCCTTTTCAGAAGACCTCACACTTATTGAAGCGGGATGGGCCTTAACACAGATTATGGAAGGTGAAATTGAAGGCGATCAAATAGCGTCCTTTTTAACGGCATTACGTATCAAAGGCGAAACTGTGGAAGAACTCACGGCTTTCGTAAAGGTAATGCGTGAGAAGTCTGTTAAAGTAGACGTTGACGTAACCAATGCTATCGACCTTGTTGGTACAGGCGGGGATAAATCTGGTACGTTTAACATCTCCACAGCTGCAAGTTTTGTTGTTGCAGGTGCAGGAGTGCCAGTTATTAAACACGGTAATAGAAGTGCTTCGAGTAAATGTGGAAGTGCGGATGTTTTAGAACACCTTGGCGCAGCTATAGAATTAGGAAAAGAAGGAGTAGAGCAAGTGTACAATGAGGTTGGAATGGCCTTTATGTTTGCCCCTATGTTTCACCCTGCTATGAAGTACGTGATGCCAACTAGACGATCTTTAGGCTTTAGAACATTCTTCAATATTCTAGGTCCTATGGCGAACCCTGCTGGCGTGAAAAAATACGTTATAGGTGCTTTTGATACCGAAGTAGCCCACAAAATGGCTAATATCCTTGCAAATCTAGAAACCGAGTACGCTTACACTTTTAGTGCAGATGATGGCTTAGATGAAGTGAGTATAACAGGTTCATCCACCATCTTTGAACTCAGTAATAAATCAGTTTCTGCTTCCGAGCGATTTAGCCCAACCTCACTTGGCTTTGAGCTTCATAACATGGAGCAATTGATGGGCGATGATGCCGAAAAAAATGCTCAGATACTAAAATCTATTCTAGCGAATAAGTGTACGGATGCCCAAAAAGATATTGTTCTTATAAATGCCACCTTCGCAATTAAAGCTTCGGGGCTAGTAAGTAGCCTAGAAGAAGCCAAAGAAAAGGCAATAGATAGCCTTGAATCAGGTAAAGCAAGAAAAGTGTTTAATAACTTTATAGATGCTACAAATGATGCAATGGGGGTATTTAAGTACTGATGTCTACCATTCTAGATAAAATTGTTGAACAGACCAGAATTGATCTAAAGCATAGAATGCGAGAGGTGAGCTACACCGATTTGCATTCCATGGAGGGATTCGAAAAAGAACGTATAGACTTTAAAGCTGCATTAGCAAAAGGTTCTGTAAGTGGATTAACGGAAACTATACATCCACCTACCGTAATTGCAGAAGTAAAAAAGGCTTCACCATCAAAAGGTATAATCCGAGAGGACTTCGACCCGATTACTATTGCAAAACAATATGAAGAAGGCGGTGCTTCTGCGCTTTCTGTACTTACAGATCAGCCCTTTTTTAAAGGAAATTTAGCCTATTTAGAAGCTATCTCAAAACAAGTGGCATTGCCACTGCTTCGGAAAGACTTTATCATTGACCCTTACCAAGTTAAAGAAGCAAAAGCTTTTGGAGCCGACGCTTTTTTAATCATTGTTGCCATCACTGATGGGCAGCAGTTGGATGAGCTTTTAGCTGCCGCGAAAGAATTCGAATTGTCAGCATTGGTAGAATGTTATGACCAAGCTGACTTTGATCGTTTAGATTTTGAAAAAGTAGACATCTTAGGAGTGAATAACCGAGATCTTCGAAATTTTGAAGTCGATGTGCATCGAGGCATAAGCATCCTTAAACAAGCACCAGAGGATACCGTTTTAGTATCTGAAAGCGGTTTGTCATCCGGGCAAGACATGGCGCTATTGATGAAAGAAGGCATACATTCGGCACTCATTGGTGAATATTTTATGCGCCAACCACACCCCGGGAAAGCGGTAGGCGAATTACTAACATCGACAAAACAAGTATTTGAAAAGGACCTATTGAATGGCTGAAAGAACGAACTTAAAAATCTGTGGAATTACAAACCTTGAAGATGCTCGATACGCTTCTGGGGCAATGGTCGATTACTTAGGCTTTATATTCTATGAAAAGAGCCCACGATACATCGAACCCGCACAAGCTGGAGCTATCATCAACTGGTTGGAAGGCCCTAAAAAAGTGGGTGTGTTTGTAAACCAGCCTTTAGATGAAGTCAATTCAACAGCCAAACAAACGGGTATTGATTTGGTTCAATTACATGGAAGTGAATCTGTTGAGTACTGCGAACTAATTGAAAAACCGGTAATGAAGGTGATTCACATCACTGAAGAATCGACTACAGAATCAGTGATCGAATCCGTGAATTCCTATGCAGACGTTGCCGATTATTTCTTGTTTGACACCAAATTGGGAGATCAATGGGGCGGAACAGGCACTACGTTCGACTGGTCAGTACTGTCTGAAGCATCTATTCCAAAGCCGTTCTTTTTATCAGGTGGTATAAACGTAGAGAATCTAAAAAGTGCTGTTTCTACTGTTAAGCCCTACGGGATTGATGTTTCATCAAGCCTAGAAGAAGAACCCGGTCTTAAAGATTTTGAAAAAGTAGAAGCATTCATGGATGAAATGCGTTCTATTTGGGATAGCGAAGAAGGCTAATTATCCATCATCAAGAAAGAATATTAATACCCATAAATCACTATGTCTGAATCATTAAAAGAGTATCAACAGCCCGATGAGCGTGGTTATTTCGGTAACTTTGGGGGAAAGTTTGTCCCAGAGATTTTAATACCTGCAGTACAAGCGCTTGAAGCGGAGTACCTAAAGGCCAGCAAAGACCCAGCGTTTAATGAACAGTATGAGCAGTTATTAAATGAATATGTGGGTCGACCAACTAAGCTGACCTTCGCTGATAAACTGACCGAGCATTATGGCAAAGCTAAAATCTATTTAAAGCGCGAAGATCTGTGTCATACCGGAGCCCATAAGATTAATAATGCCATCGGACAGGTGTTATTGGCACAACGTATGGGTAAAACACGCATCATTGCTGAGACAGGAGCTGGTCAACATGGAGTGGCTACTGCTACGGCCTGTGCTAAGTTTGGCTTGGAATGTGTAGTGTATATGGGTGCTGAAGACATGGTCCGCCAAAAGCTGAATGTAGATCGAATGACTTTATTAGGTGCTGAAGTACGCTCAGTAGAATCAGGTTCAAAAACACTAAAGGATGCTACGAATGAAGCGATTCGTGATTGGGTAACGAATGTTGAAGACACATTTTATATCATTGGCTCGGTAGTAGGCCCACATCCATACCCTATGATGGTGAGAAACTTCCACCGTGTGATTGGGGATGAGACCAAGCGTCAATTAATGGAACGTGAAAACCGCCTACCCGACTATCTAGTAGCCTGTGTAGGAGGAGGGTCGAATGCGATGGGCTTCTTTTATCCATTCATAAATGATGAAAGCGTAAAAATTATAGGCGTTGAAGCTGCGGGCTATGGCGTTGACTCTGGTAAGACTGCAGCCACTCTTACAAAAGGAACACCAGGAATTTTGCACGGCTCACTAAGCTATTTACTACATGATGAAAATGGGCAGATTGAGTTAGCACACTCTATTAGTGCGGGACTCGATTACCCTGGAATTGGTCCTGAACATTCATACTTACACGACTCAGGTCGAGTAAAATATCATGCCGTTACCGATGCGGAAGCAATGGAAGCTGTAAAGCTCTTGTCTAAGAAAGAAGGCATTATCCCTGCGCTTGAAACCGCTCATGCTTTTGCATGGTTAGAAAACCTTATGCCATCTACCAAAAAAGATGAGGTAGTGGTTGTAAACCTTTCGGGTAGAGGTGATAAGGATATGGGAACAATTTCAGAAAATTTATAGAATCAATGAATAGACTAACGAAAAAATTCAATGAAAAGGGCTCAAATGAGAAGCTCATGAGTCTTTTCATTACGGCAGGGTATCCCACTTTAGACGCTACTGTGGAACTAGTTTTAGGAATGGAAGAGCAAGGGGCTGATATCATCGAGCTGGGGATTCCATTTAGTGATCCACTAGCAGATGGGCCGACTATTCAATACTCGAGTGATATTGCTATATCAAACGGCATTACCATTGATAAGATTTTTGAAATGGTAACTCAGATTAGAACACAATCTGAAATTCCAATCGTTTTGATGGGGTATATGAACCCGATATTACGCTATGGCGTGAAAGCTTTTTGCGAAAAAGCATCTGCAGTAGGAGTGGACGGCTTAATATTGCCAGATATTCCAGTGGATGAAGAAGGAATTATTACCGAAGAGGCGAAAGCGAATAACATTCCAATCATTTATTTAGTAGCTCCAAACACTTCGGATGAACGGATGCAGCTTGCAGATCAGAAATCAGATGGTTTTGTGTACTGCGTAAGTGTTACCGGAGTAACAGGTGCTAGAGATGGGGATGAAGTATCTAATTCTGTAGATCGGTTCATCGAAAGAGTTCGAACCAATATCACCAAAAATCCTGTTATGGTTGGCTTTGGCATTAAGTCCTACGAGGATGCAACTCGTATCGCATCAAATGCCGATGGATTTATCGTTGGAAGTGCCCTAATTAATGTTATTCGAAATGCTTATCCTGATTCCAATTGGAAACAAGATCTATTTTCGTTTGTTAACACTTTAAAATTTGGAAATAAATAACCTATTATGTCATTAAAAACACATGTCTTAGTATTTACATTAATTCTGTTAGGGGGATTAGTAGCCTGTGATGGTGATTACAGGTCGAGAGCCAAGGGATCTATTAATGAAGTTTTTGTTGTAATGGATTCAACAGCCTGGGAAAGCGAAACGGCAAATGCCATTCGTGAAACCATTGGTAAGTACCAATTCCATATGCTCAATCCAGAGCCTAACTACCGTCTTACCTTTACAGATGTTCGTACGCAAGCACATATGGAACGCATTCAAAGTATGAAGAATGTGATTTTCGCAGGTCCTATCGACGACTCTACTTCTGTATCTACTCAGATACGAGCCTTTTTAGATGCTGGCGTAGAGCAAAAAGTTAGAGCAGGTGAAAGTTTTGCTTTTCCAATCAAGGATCAGTGGTACAAAGATCAGTATGCATTGATTCTGACATCTACTTCTGATTCGGCATTAGCTCAAAAAATTATTAACTCCGAAAGAGCTTTAAATGCTGATATCCTTGAACGAGAGCTTAAACGATGGACAGAAGATGTGTATGAGAAGAAAGAGCTGACTTCACAATTCGATTCATTGTGGACAGAAAATGGCTTCAAGCTTCGAATCCAACATGATTACTACAAGCGTATTGATACTACTGATTTCGTTTCCTTCCGTAGATCATTGCCTGAAAACGACCGTTGGATGTGGATTTGGTGGAAGAACAATGTGAATGATATCAGTTTCTTAGATGATGAATGGATAAATGCTACTCGTGATTCACTGAATCAGCAGTACATCAAAGGTTCTAGAGATGACCAATACATCTCAACGGAATATAACGAACGCATTAAAATGAGAACCAACAGTTTCCAAAAAGGACGTTTATTGGCCTATGAGACTCAAGGTTGGTGGAAAATGATGAACGGCGCGATGGGTGGTCCATTTGTGAACTTTACCTATTACGACCCTGCTACAAACCGATTATTCATGATTGAATATTCTCAGTTTGCTCCGTCTGTACAAAAGAAACTCCCATTTGTTCGCCAGTTTAGAGCAATGGGGCGTACCTTTGAAAGTGATTCTACATTTACCATAAATAATTGAGTGAAAAAGAAGACAAATTTAAGTTTTTAAGAGATGCCCTTGATGAAAGAAGGGCATCTCATCGTCTTCGGGAACTCAAGCCCTTAGCGTTCGAATTTGGTGGGGTAAACATCAAATTCAATGGACAAAGCTATATCAATTTTTCTTCCAACGACTATTTAGGGCTTCGACACCATCCAATGCTTATTCAGCGTGCAAAAGAATACGCGGATAAATATGGGGTAGGTTCCGGCGCATCTAGGCTTGTAACAGGAACACTTACCATACATTCTGAACTGGAAAAGAAGCTAGCAGATGTATTCGGTACAGAAGCCGCATTGCTCTTCAATTCTGGATATCAAGCCAATACGACCGTGCTTCCTGCTTTGGCTGATCGTAATTCGCTGATACTGGCGGATAAAAAAGTACATAACAGCCTCATACAAGGTGCTCTATTAAGCAATGCTACTTTTAAACGATTCAAACACAACAAACTTGATCATCTTGAAAAATTGCTTCAAGAAGCATCTGAAAGTTCCTACAACCGAATATGGATTGTAACAGAAACCGTATTCAGTATGGATGGGGATCGAAGTGATTTAGAAAGCATTACTCAATTAGCTGAGCAATATAATGCTTTGTTATACATCGATGATGCTCATGGGATTGGAGTGATTGGTAAAAACGGGCTTGGTTTGTCAGATGAGCATCATGGTATTGATATTCGTTTAGGGGCGTTTGGTAAAGCCTTTGGTGGTTCAGGAGCTTTTGTAGCCTGTTCCGAAGAGATGAAACAGTATCTCATAAATTATGCTGCGGGCTTTATTTACAGCACAGCTATGGCGCCAACTGTTATCGGGGCTTTACATGCAGCTTTAGAGTTAATTCCAAGCATGAATAAAGAGCGAGCCGAACTGCATGATTACATCGAATATTTTCGCTACGAAGTTGAAAAGCTTGGTTGGGACACTGGAGCTTCTAATAGTGCCATCATACCCGTGATAGTAGGAGAGGAAGAGGAAACATTATCATTGTCTAACTTCTTGCTAGAAAATGGATTATGGGTATCAGCTATCAGGCCACCTACGGTGGAAAAGGGTGCTTCAAGAATTCGGATTACCCTTACAACAAAGCATACAAAAGCACATATTGATCAACTTTTGAAAGCATTAAGAGCATGGAAAAAAAGATAGAGATTTTAGCATATCACGGTTGGGGCTTTGATGCCAGTTTTTGGGATGCTTGGAAAGAGCTGTTGCCCACGGATATTGTATTTAAAACCGCCAATAGAGGGTATTTCGATAAAGCATTTCATCCTCGTTTTGAAGCAGACACGAAATTCCGTGTAGTGTTCTTGCATTCATTCGGATTGCATTGGTGTAATTCAGGGATCTTAAGTAAAGCGGATGTAATGGTGATTTTTAATGGATTTGGTGATTTTCTACCCGATGCTGAAAACCTAAAAACCGTGGCGGAACGAGGTTTAGAGGGAATGATCGATCAGTTCCCTAAGAAACCACAACAAGTGCTAGATCGCTTTTATGGTTCTGCTTTTGCCCCCAATTCAACCGGGAGGGTGCCATCGGGTTCCCCTAACAAAGTACCGCTCTATGAAGATCTTCAGGCCTTACGCTCCACACGTTTTCCAATGATTGACCTCGATTTTGGTTCAACCATGATTGCTCTAGACGGCGACAGGGATAAAGTATTACTGCAACCCCGTGGGGCCGATATCATTGCGCCACATTATTGGACGAAGCATTCAAAGGTTTTTGAAGGAGTTGGACATGCACTTCCTATTACAAAAACTCAAGATTGTTGGTCGTATCTCTGCTCATTGATTCCTATTTTTGAACGCTATGAAAACAATCGTTGAGCCCCCAATTACTTCTTCTATAAAAGATTCCTTTTCTAAAGCAGCCGAGAACTATCATCAGCAAGCAGAAGTGCAGTTAAAGGTAGCTGAAGGAATAATTTCGTCGTTAAGACCTTGGAAGAACACCTTACCTGAAGGACCTATTCTTGAAGTAGGCTGTGGAACGGGCTTTCTCACAGAGCAGCTAATCGCTGAATTCCCTCAAAAAGAGATGCTAATTACAGATGCGGCTGAAGGGATGCTTTCATTTTGTAGAGAACGCCTTACTGAAATTGACCTACTAACAGAACGGATTCAATTTTCAACCTTAGATGTTGATACTGCCGCTATTGAAGAGAATAAGTATAGCTTAATTGTTAGTAATTTTGCGCCACAATGGTTTAAAGATACAGCGCTGGGTTTGGAGAAATTGAGCCAGATGCTAAAGCCCGGTGGATTGCTCCTTTGTGCCTTTCCTGGAAATCATAGTTTCGAACAATGGTATAAATACTGCTTGGCATTGGGATTGCCTTATACAGCTAATGCTCTTCCAGATGTAGAGGAAGTGGTGATCAAGTTGTCTATGGGGCCCGTTCAAGTAGACTATTATGAGAACGATATTTATCAAAATTTTGATCACTCCCTCGACTTTTTCCGCCACCTTAAAGCCATTGGCGCCTCTACAAATACAAGTGGTAAAAAATTGTCAGCCAAGCAATTAAAGCTTTTAACTAATTATTGGAATGAACAACAAAGTGAAGGCATAAAAGTTAAATGGCATGTTGTTTATATAGCCGCTAAAAAAGACGGATAGAATGAAATTACCTAAGCAATTTTTTGTAACAGGAACCGACACGGGAATTGGTAAAACTATGGTTTCGGCCATGTTTATGTCGGCTTTAAATGCCACCTATTGGAAACCTGTACAAGCGGGTTTGGATGAAGAAACCGATACTGAATTCGTAACTCGTGTTGCTGAATTAGATGAGAGTCGTATTATTCCTGAACGATATCGACTCGAAACTCCTATGAGTCCACACGCCGCGGCAGATATTGATCAGGTTCAAATTAAACCAAGTGATTTCGAACTGCCCAATTTTGAAACTGAACACTTGATTGTAGAGGGAGCTGGTGGCTTAATAGTACCCATAAACTGGCAATTCACAGTGATTGATCTCATCAAGCAACTTGATTTACCCGTAGTGTTGGTGGCAAGAACTTCATTAGGCACACTTAACCACACTTTGTTAAGCATAGAAGCTTTGAATAATCGAGGTATTGAGGTATGTGCTGTCATCTTAAGCGGTGATGAACACCAAAGCAATAAAGAAACTATTGAGCACTTTGGGAAAGTACCTGTTTATCATCTTCCCATGCTTTCAACAATCAATAAGGAATCCTTAGTAGAAGCCTTTCAGAATCTATAAATCACTGACCGACTTTAAAGTAAGTCCTATTAGCTATGCATAAAAACATTTGGCATCCATTCACTATCATCAAAGATGCTCCGGAACCATTAAAGGTTAAAAGTGGCAAGGGAGCGTATTTAACCTTAGAAGATGGTAGAGAGATTTTAGACTGTGTGTCGAGTTGGTGGGTTAATATGCATGGACATAGCCATCCCGATATAGCAAAAGCCATTTATGAGCAAGCTTCTACACTTGAGCATGTGATTTTCGCGGGTTTCACCCATGATCCAGCTGAGCAACTGGCCGAGCTTATCACTGCGGAACTTCCTAAAAACCTCAATCGGGTGTTTTTCTCTGATAACGGTTCTACAGCGGTTGAAGTGGCTATGAAAACGGCATATCAGTATTGGGCAAATAAGGGGCAGGAACGCAAAACCTTTATCTGTTTCGAAGGCGCATATCATGGGGATACTTTAGGGGCAATGTCGGCCGGTGAGCGTTCAATTTTTACGGAAGTATTCAAAGACTGGATGTTTGAAGTGGAAGTGATTCCATATCCAGAAACATGGATTGGAGACCCTGAAAGAGCTAACAAAGAAGATGATATCATTGAGACCTTAGAAGGCTTATTAACCGATCATCCTAATAAATATGCCGGAATACTGATGGAACCTTTGGTTCAAGGTGCTGGTGGAATGCGAATGTGTTCAGAGGAATTCTTACAAAAAGTGCATTGGTCTAATCGTCAATTCGATACGTTACTCATCTTTGATGAAGTAATGACGGGCTTTGGGCGTACGGGCGACTATTTTGCCTGTAAACGCGCTCAAGTTGAACCAGATATCATTTGCCTTAGTAAGGGGATTACGGGCGGTTTCATGCCATTATCAATAACCGTAAGCAGTGATGAGATCTATGAGAGCTTTAACTCAACCGATCCTATTAAAACATTCTGGCATGGACATAGCTACACGGGGAATCCTTTGGGATGTGCGGCTGGTATCGCTTCCTGGAAACTGCTAAAAGAAAACGAATGCATCTTCAAAGGAATGGAAACCATTCATTTGAAAAACTTCGAGCGGTTTAAAGATCATCCAAGTTTTGAAAAACTTAGAGTGAAAGGCACCATTGCAGCTATGGATATTGTTACGGAAGAGGAGACAGGATACTTAAATCCAGTTGCTAAGCGCATCAAAGAAGAATGTGTGAATCATGGATTATTGTTGCGACCGCTTGGGAATGTGCTATATCTGATGCCCCCTTATTGTGTAACTGAAGAGGAATTAGATAGGGTGTATAGCACAATCCTTGAGTTGGTGTGATTGGGTTCTGATAATTTTCTTAAATAGTTTAAGTATTCCCTTCTCATAACTATTTCAAAGACATACTAAGAATCATAGGCATAAAAAAAGCCTCACAACAAGCGTTATGAGGCTTTAGAAAATGGGAGGGTGGAATATCAATCGTTGGAGCGGAATACCGACCAAGCTGCGATTCCTAATACAGCCGTTACACTACCTAGAATAATAGCGAGGTTGGCATCACGCTGAATCTTCTCGGCTTTAGCTAAATAATCAGAGCCTAATCCGCGCTTTGCAATGATATTCTCTAGATTTTCAATTTTCTCTTCTAGTTCCTTACGTGTTCTTTCTTTCAAATTCATGAATAGCCGTTTTTGTTGTTTTGGTTTACTTCTTTAAAGCATCATTACATCAATTTGTTTCTAGGATTAATCCTATTAATCTAAATACGATGCTTTCTATAGGTATATGCTTTTGTGAGCTGTTTCATTCCTTCAATGTCTGTTTGATGGGTAGAACTATAGGCTTGTTTAATGGCCTGCAATTGTTGCCGGGTTCGAAGTCCCATTATTGCTGAAGAAACAGCATCAGCATCCAATGCAAAATGTATACTCTGTTGAATGGGGTTGTGGCTGCTATTTAGTTCCTTCTGAACACGCCTTACATCATCTTTAGTATGCTCTAAATACTCTTTGGGTTCTTTATCAATCAGGAGGCCTTTGGCCAGTGTGCCCCTTGTTATGGCTGATATACCTGCTTTCCTCAGAGCATTCAATACCCATTCCTCAGGCCGGCGATCTAATAAACTATACTGAACCATTACGCTATCCATATTGGAATGATCAATCCATTTGTTGATAACATTAGGCCGAATGCTAGAGATACCATAAGCTCTAATCTTGCCTTGTTCTTTTAGCCTTTCAAATGCTTCTACTATCTCATCAAATGGATCGTCTAGAGTGCCTCCATGAAGTTGATAGAGGTCTATATAGTCGGTGTTAAGTCGCTTTAAGCTTTTATCGATGGCGCTTAAAATATACTCCTTGCTAGGTTTCCATTCCCATCCAGATCCATCTGCTTTCCATTGATTACCAACTTTTGTAGCAATGTAGATATCTTGCCGAATGGGTTTTAGTATTTCCCCCAATAAAGACTCATTATCTCCATTATCGTAGAGGTCTGCCGTATCAAAAAAATTGATACCAAATTCGACGGCTTCATGGATTAGCTTATGGTTTTCAGAAGAGTCTAATTCAAGCGACATTGCCCCGAAACCAACTTCACTCACCAATAAATCAGATTTTCCGAGTGAATGATACTTCATAGCTTATCTTTTGCTCGAATCTTATTTATCAGCTTTAGCAATAACCCAAATAGCGTGGATAATCCCAGGGATGTAACCCAAAATGGTAAGAATGATGTTTAACCAAAATGCACCACCGATTCCTACGGTCATAAATACGCCCACTGGAGGTAGGATTACAGCGAGAATGATTCTTAGAATACTCATAGATATAAATTGATAAAGTTTAGAATTAAAACGTTTAACTCAATACCTATACTATTTCAATCGGAGGGTAGTTCCAAATGATTCGAACAAATAATCTTAATAGGCATTTCAATTAAAAAAATGCGTTCAAGCTAATCCTAAAGCTGTAAGCTGAAGCATCAAATGGGGTTTGTTCAGAAAATGAAAGCTTCGTGATTAAATTTCGAGTGAGTTTGTAGCCAATCACTGCGGTAATACGCTCTACGTTATCATCCCATTGAATTTTCTGATTCGATTGTGGATCATCGGCTTCTATGAAATGAAGAAGTTCAGCTCGAATAGCAAGATAAGCTCCTGAGTACCTTGGAGGCTCATATTTGATATCAATGTTGGTGGATATATTGCTGAGTGAATAAGTCTCTAGTTCACCATTCGTAGTTTCTGAAAAAGCTACTCCATTGAATCGTGGAACTTGCCAGTTCGAATAAACTACTTCTCCAACAATCTCGAAATAGGTGAATGAGAGGAGGTAGTCGGTTCCAACTAAGAATTGTGTAAAGGAAGAAAAATCAGTTTGCTCTTGTCCCGATTCGTTGATTGGATCGTCTTGCAAAAAATTACCATATGACAATGATAAACCTTGGTTCCAATAGATATTGGGGTTGAATTGAAGTCGAGCCGTGGCTGCAATATTCCCCAATGAAGATCGCTCTGCTTTACTTATGGGGGTGTTGTTAGTAAGGGCAAAATCTAGAAACCAACGGTCTTGCTGTATTTCCCATAATCCTCCAAGACCGGTAGTATACCCACCAAAATATAAAGTGGTGAGCCCAACATCGCCTTCATCGTATTCCACATTCGTATTGTTTCCAGCTTGTGGCCAATAGCCTCGTATGTCAGAAATATTGGTGAAATAGGTATAGGCTAATGGGAGACGGGTGAACACTCGATCTACGCTTAATGGGCGTTTAGAATAAAGCCCAAATGGAGAGACAAATCGGCCAGCTTTTAATATCAAAGATCGATTGGGATCATCCCATGTAATTGAAGCTAGGGCAATTCTTGGGTCGTTTAAAGAACCATTTCCCCAAGTATCAAGTTGTAGCCTACTTTCAAAAAAGAAGTTCTGGCTAATAGGAGCAATCATGAAAGCATTGAATTGGGTGATGGCCAATTGAGCTTCTTTATATTTTGAGGGTACTCCATTGGTTATGAATCGCGAATCCTCGCCCCCTTGATTCAATTCAAAATCGATGGAACCATTCCATTGAATCTGTGCAAAACTAGGTGCTGCAGTTACTCCCAAAAATAGAAGAGTGCATAGCAGGGTGGTAGTGTTGAAATAAGATTTAATCATAATGTACCTCAACAACATCGAAGTTTTGTGAAAAGCCCTTCATAGACTTAGATAATTTAGAACCGAACTTGAATTTAGTATCTAGATGAAATTTCTGAACTAGTTCCTCAGATATCAGAATCTGATTATCATCGGCTTCCGAACACAGTCGAGCACAAAGATTTACTTCCGGGCCTATAACCGTGTAGTCCATTCGTTCTTTAGCACCCATATTTCCTAAAACCATTTCTCCATAGTTCACTCCAATGCCTAAGCCTCTAAATATCCCATCATTTTGACGATCTTTTTGAAACTGTCGCTGTATAGCAATAGAGCATTTCAATGCACGGTCAATACAATCTGGTCCTGAGAAAAGGGCAATCATCGAATCACCAACGAACTTATCTATAGAACCATTAAACTTTCGTGCACAATCAGCTTGATGACTAAGTGTTTTATTTAGGTGACGTATGAATTCTGTAGGATCCGTTTTCTCAAGTGTTGCTGTAGAACCTCGGATGTCGGTGAATAGTATAGCGAGCTTCTTTCGAGAGCCTCCTAATTTCACTTCAGAATCACTCGTGCTTTTAATCATTTCTAAGGTGTGATCGCCTACATATTTAGAAAGAGCAAATCGTTCACGTAAACCCACAATCATCTCATTAAAAGTTCTTGTGAGTATACCTACTTCATCATCTGTTCTAGGCTGTACTTCGATGTCTAGTTTACCTTGACGAACCTCGAGCATAGCTTTTGTAAGTGATTGTATCGGTTGAGAAAATGCCCTAGCGATGAAGTATGCTAAAGGGATTACGATGGCAATACAGATTAACGCAATAATGATGATGTTCTTCTTTAGAACGTCAAGTATTTGAAACTGCTCTTTTACAGGTACATAGGCGAGATAAAACGCTCGTTCACTTTCACCTAATGGACTCATAAAAGCTAGAATCTCTTCTCCATATAAATTACTTCTAAAAGGTGGTGTAATTTCAAGTGATGAAACTAAGGTGTCGATAGTTGGGGTAAGGGTTTGGGCAAAAGCACGTAAACTTTCAACTTCACGAGAGGTTGTGGAGTAGGCAATAGGTTGATCGTCTAAGTACATTACCACTTCTAACGGGGTGTTTTGCTTTAAAGCACTCGCTTCGGTGTCTTGAAATTTTGAACCCAATGTAGTGGTACCGATAATAATATCGCCTAGGTAAACAGGGATGGATACCACTTGGTATAGTTCACCATCAATAGCCCATAATTCTGGCCAAATGACTTCTATACTTGGTTCTATACCTTGAAGAGCTTGACTTATACTAGGGCGGTGAACTAATGAAGCACCACTTTTACCTGGATTATTTAACCAAGCTAGAACCGTTCCATTTGGGTCGGTGACCACGAATAAATCTGCTTTAATGAAGTAGGCGAACTCTTGAATACTTTGCTGCATAGTAGGGGCATCACCGAGCTCAACATTCGCTTTAAAGGTTGAGTTTTCGCTAATTAAATAGGCCGATTCAACCAATCGATCATACTGTAAACTCTGTTGTTTCCTGAAAAACCCTTGAAGTTGGCTGAAATCCAGAACGATATCTTCGTTAATAGTACTGGAAAACGTATTGTTCACTGCTGAAAGAACGGCAGTGAGAACCACTCCCGTTAGCCCAACTAGGAGTATGATTAATTTGGTTCGTATTCTAAGTTTCATGCTTACCCAACCACGTTTAGCGTAACCGAAGTTTCTTGATTCGACTGTATGGTTACATTCTGAGAGATAATTTCTAAACCTGGGCTAAACACTCTGATTTCGTATTCGCCATCAGGTAGGTTTGGCAACGTAAATGTTCCGTCCTCATTTACTCTGGTAAAATAGGGGGTATCTAAACTTAAGATAGTTGCATTCATTTGAGAATGGATGTCGCAGAATAAACTTATAGGTCCTACTCCAGTAACTTTCCATTTTGGAGGATCTATTTGGCGACTATAGACATCACCAGTTGGTCGCCTTCCAATATTAAATCTTGAACCAGGAGTTAAACTAAACACATTGTGGAAGAAGGGATCATCATTTACAAACTGTACGATCGTGCCAACAGTAACGGGAGTTACATTTGGCGTGAACTCCGCATTTTTTTGCCGAATCGGTGTTTCTTTACCACTGATGTCATCAGGTAGTTCATAAGATACTGGATGCGCACTAACTATGGTATTTACATAGGGGCTTGTGTTTTCATCACTACTATTAGTAGAGTTTGAGCTGCCACCTCGATTTCTATAACCTGAACCTCGAAAGCGTCGAGTATTAGTGTTATTAATAGGGATAATTACTCTACCACTTAAATCACCCGAAGCGGATATATGGATAATTTGAGCGGAAGCTTGTGGGGCGTCATTGGATGTATAGGAGGCTAAGAATCCAGCAATTAGTAAGAGCACCCCTTGAAAAGATATATACTTAAGCATATGAGAATTTTTTCTATAACTACGACTTCTATTGTACCTTGGATTGAATACAATCTAGTTTAATTATCGAAAAAATCTAAGAAGTGCTAAAGTTAAACCGTTTACTGCTCAATCAGCGTAATGGTAAGGGTATCTGAAGCTACACTCCAAGGATTCACTTTATCATACACAACCCAAGCATCTTTGAATACTCGTTTTACGAGTTTGGAATATTCAAGGGCGAAGTCACGATCATGAAAATCACCAACATGAACGCGATAGTAGGGTGTTTTGAAAAAGGTATAGGTTTCGGCTTGGTAGCCAGTTATGGATGTATCGGCCCATGCTCTGAACTGAGAGGCGATCGTATCGGCACGAGTTACACTTTCACCAGAGTAAATTTGAACTCTGAAACCACGAGTTAAATCAACTTCTTCCTCAACTACTTTTTTGATTTCCTTGTATTCAGCTGGAATGTCATTTGAATAAGCAGCGTAAGAATCACTTAAACTGCTTATTAAAGGGGCTGCAGTATCGTTATTACCTTCAGTAGTTTCAGTGGTGTTTCCTTCATTTGCGGAAGGAGAGTCTGATGGAGTGTCAATAGTTTGGCTACTTGAAGAACACGCCAATACCAATACTGATAGAATAAGTAATAAGGAAGAAGTTTTTTGCTTCATTAGAATCCTACGGGATGCCAAGTGGTTTTAGTTTCCTGGAAATCTGTTATGAAATACGGACTTTCATTTTCGTGATCGTACCAATCTTCAATGTTATGGCGAACTACTCGCTTCAGGTTATTTGAAGCTAGTTCATCCATCTGCTTTTTCGACTCTTCGTCAAGAACATCGGTAGCGAACACTGCATTTACATCCATATGAGAGCTAAAATGTTCCAATAATTCTTCACGAAGTCCTGTGATGATGTTTATTACACCGCCCGGAACGTCCGAAGAGTTAAGTACTTCAGCAAAACTAATAGCAGGAAGTGGATATTGTTGAGAAGCTAAAACTAGACAAGTATTCCCTCCAGCAATAACGGGTGCTATTACAGAAACTAAACCTAATAATGGGCTGTTTTCAGGAGCAATGATAGTTACAACTCCTGTAGGCTCTAAAATACTGAAGTTAAAATGTGCGCTTGCTACAGGGTTTACAGAACCAAATACTTGTTGGTATTTATCGGTCCAACCAGCGTAGTAAATCAACCGATCAATAGAAGCATTGATGTCGGCTTGTGCTTCTTCAGCTTTAAAGCCAATACTGCTTAATTCTTTCACAAACTGGTCACGCCGGTTTTCCATCATTTCTGCAATTCTATAAAGAATTTGACCACGATTGTATGCAGTTCTAGAGCTCCAGCCTTTAAATGCTCCACGAGCAATTTTCACAGCATCACGTACATCCTTACGAGAACAACGGCATGCATTCGCTAAAAAATCACCTTCACTGTCATATACTTTGTAATAATGACCAGATTCACTGCGAGGAAAAGCTCCTCCAACATAAGTCTTGTAAGTTTTTTGAACTTCTATTCTATCTGACATCTTTACCTTATTTCAAATTAACGTATGCTGCGAGTCCATGTAAGCCACCTTCACGACCTACACCGCTTTCTTTATAACCACCAAATGGAGAGGTAGGGTCAAACTTGTTGTATGTATTTGCCCAAACTACTCCAGACCTTAACTCTTTACCTACTTTAAAGATCTTAGAGCCTTTGTCGGTCCAAACACCACCAGCTAAGCCATATGGTGTGTTATTAGCTTTTTCGATGGCTTCATCAGCTGTTCTAAAAGTTTGAATGGTTAATACAGGTCCAAAAATTTCTTCCTGTACCACTTTATTACTTTGTGAAACATTGCCTAAAAGGGTAGGGCGAATGAAGTAACCGTTCTCAGGAATACTGCATGAACTTTGGTACACTTCAGCACCTTCTTCAACACCAACTTCTAGGTACTTATTAATAGTTTCAAACTGCTGCTTAGAATTGATGGCTCCAATATCAGTATTCTTGTCCATTGGATCGCCCACGATGAGGGTTTCTAACCTATCTCTAAGTTTCTGCATCACTGTATCGGCAATACCTTCTTGAACAAGTAGTCGAGATCCGGCACAGCAAACATGTCCTTGGTTAAAGAATATCGCATTGATGATACCTTCAACGGCTTGGTCGATAGCGGCATCTTCAAAGATGATAAGTGCACCTTTTCCACCCAATTCTAAGGTGTACTTCTTGTCGGTGCCTGCAAGCGACTTCTGTATAATCTTTCCAACCGTTGTAGATCCAGTAAAAGCTACTTTATCAATGTCTTTATGATTTACAATCTCAGCCCCAGTTTGTCCAGCACCGGTTACAATATTAACCACGCCTTTTGGAAGTCCTGCATCTTTAACTAACTCAGCAAACATCATTGCCGTTAGCGATGTAGTTTCGGCTGGCTTAAGTACAACAGTGTTACCACACGCTAATGCCGGTGCTATTTTCCAAGCCAACATTAGAAGAGGGAAGTTCCATGGAATAATTTGTCCACAAACACCGAGTGGTTCAGGGCTTTTACCTGGGAATGCATAATCTAGTTTATCAGCCCAGCCCGCATAGTAAAAGAAGTGAGCTGCGGCTAAAGGCACATCTACATCTCTGGATTCACGAATGGGCTTTCCACCGTCTAGTGATTCCGCAATTGCAAACTCACGTGCTCGCTCTTGTAACATACGAGCAATGCGGTAGATGTATTTTGATCGACTTTTTGCCGAAATATTCGACCATTCGCCTTCAAATGCTTTGCGAGCCGCTTTAACAGCTTTGTCAACATCTTTTTGGGTCGCTTCAGCGAATTCCGTGAGCTCTTCTTCATTCGCAGGATTTACACTTTTAAAGTAAATACCCTTAGATGGTTTCTGGAATTTACCATCAATGAAAAGCTCATAGCGTTCTTTAATGTCTAAATTTGCAGAACTCTCAGGTGCTGGGGCATATTCCCAAAGCGATGCAAAATCTAACTTAGAGTTCGGTGAGGTCGGCTTATAGCTCGTATCGTTTTTAGTAGTCTCTGACATGAAATCCTCTCAGAATCTTAATCAATTGAAAAATAGTCGGGTCCTTGGTAGTACCCACTTTCTTGTTTAGCAATTTGCATAAGCAAATCATTGGCTAACGAACTTGCTCCAAAGCGGAACCACTCGTTATTCAACCATGCTGATCCAAGTGTTTCTTTAACAAGCACTAAATATTGTAAGGCTTGCTTAGCAGTTCTAATTCCACCCGCAGGTTTCATTCCAACCATTTTGTTGGTTTTATAATAGTAATCACGAATGGCTTCTAACATCACTAAAGTAACGGGCTGCGTTGCTGCAGGACTGATTTTACCTGTAGATGTTTTAATGAAGTCAGCACCAGCTTCCATAGCAATATCACTGGCAAGGCGTACATTTTCATAAGTATGTAATTCACCGGTCTCTAGAATAACTTTGAGGTGAGCATCACCACAGGCTTCTTTGATAGCTGCAATTTCATCAAATACTAGGTTGTATTCCCCTTGAAGAAAAGCTCCACGGGTTATAACCATATCTACTTCGTCAGCACCTTCATCAACGGCGAACTTCGTATCATCAATACGGATATTAAGCGGAGCCATACCACTCGGAAAGGCTGTAGCTACACTCGCTACATTGATCTTAGTGCCTTTTAAACTTTCTTTTGCTGTACGAACCATACTTGGATACACACATACAGCGGCTACTTGAGGGATGTCTTTCAAGTAGGGATGAGGCTGCTTTGCCTTTTGGCACAGCTGTTTTACTTTGCCTTCTGAATCTTTGCCTTCAAGGGTGGTGAGGTCCACCATGCTCAGTGCAAGTTTAAGCGCTTGCATCTTCGATTCTTTTTTAATGCTTCTCTTGTTCAGTCGGCTGACTTTTTCTTCAACCGCCACATGATCTATGGGAACAGTTTTAAATTCTTTAATCAAGGTAATCTTTTTTTGTAAGGAATTAGTCTAATATAACTCTTAATAGGTGTTAACTTAAACCACAGAGGGAGTACAATGCGAAATTTCAGGGAAGATAAGGATTATTCTGTGATTAATGGACCTTTTAAAATAAAAGCTTCATCACGAAATGGTCATACAGCTACAATCGACTTAAAAGTTAATGGAAACCTAATACGAACGGTTTTGCCAGGCCACGATTTAGAGGAAGAATTAGGCACGATTGCAGAGTTATTTGAAGGACAAGAAGAGGTGAAAGTATATGTTAGAAGTTTGGTTAACAATGTAGCAGCCCACCCAAAATCTTTAATAACCATTACCATCGAGAATAATGGCGATACACAAGAATTTATTCATGATGAACCTTTCCAAGATGAAGATGGGGAAGTGCATGATTTAATTCGTTACAAAAACTATTTCAATCTGGTGCGATCATGAAAAAGTTTTATCTATGCTTAGCATTGGGACTATTTTTAATATCCAATGCTACAGCTCAATCCACCGACTCCCTGAAATTCGATGATCTAGTTGCTCCACAAAGCCCGGGGTTTCAAATATTAGGCATCTCACCTCAAAGCATTTATCGCCCAACTTCTACCAAAGCTCTTGGTACCTATTTTTTAAATAATATTGATGAAAGCGCAGGTTTAGTAAAAGATGTAGCCATTGAATTTACCCTTTATTGGCTCAAAGCAAGACCAAATTTAACCTTCCAAGAGTATTTCGAAATCGATAACAACAAAGGAGAGAGTCCATTTTGGGATACCATTAAAAAGACTTTTGTAATCTCTATGGCTACTACCGACTATGAATTTGAGGGAGATTCATTGTCCGGTAGAGCCTGGGGATTCGGTTTTAGAACAATGTTAGTACGCGGTACCCCTCACGTTGCAAAGCGTATTGAGATGCTAGCGAGACTAAGGCAAAGTAACTTTGTAAGTAATATTTATAACAACTTAGATGATATTTTGGATGAAAATGAATTGTCGAGGGAGGAGCTTTTAATAGCTGTTGAGGCACAATTTGATCAGTATATAAATGATCCTGATTTAGTAGTTGGAATAAATGTAGAGGAAATCACATATACCAAAAAAGCTACTTTGGATTACCTAAAAGAGGCATTGCCGAGTAAACAAGCTGATTTTCAAGAGTTTATTTTAGGCATGATTTCCAAAAGTGTAAGTCCGGTTATTCGGGAAATTAGGGATGAAGATTTAAATCGAACGGGACTTCAAGTTCAGTTATCAGGGGCAACTTCCTTACTGATTCCAAATAATAATGTTGAAGGCACAGAAGGTGGTAATTACGGAGTGTGGATCACCGCGTCGCATTCGGTTAGTAAAGAAGGTGACCTACAATTTTTGCTTTTAGCACGGTATCAAGGATCTTTTCAAAATATAGGTGCAACTAATAAAGATATAGGGATTAGCTTAGCGCAATCTAGCGGGAATTATGATATCAGTGTTGAATTGATTCATCGAAGTACAAAAGAAGAATATGAAACACGAGACTTTTCGGGTAATCCTATAACAGCATTTAATAAAGACAATGCACTTCGGTTCACAGCCAATGCTCAATTTAAAATTTCGGATGTAGCTAATTTGAGCTTTAATGCAGGAAAAGATTTCGAATCTAAGATTAGCACAAAAACGAATCTTATTGCATTAATAGGAGTGAATTTTGACTTATTTAGAAACAGTGTGCTCAAATTTTAGGAAGCCCATTATTGGACAGTAATATAGAATTTTGTTAATTCATTGCGGTGCAATAATAAGCCAGAGTAATCTGGCATTAACAAATTGAGGAGAAATAATGGAAGAAGTAATGATTAACTGGTATGCAATAATTGCAGCCACTCTAGTTGGTTTCGTAATTGGCTTTGTTTGGTACGGGCCATTATTTGGTAAAGCATGGATGAAAGAAGCTGGTTTAACAGAAGAACAAGTTGAAAATGGCAACATGGCGAAAATATTCGGCCTAACTGCAATTTTTCAGTTTATTATGGCCTATTGTTTGGCTATGTTTTTTGGAAATGAAATTGATGCAACATCAGGAGCACTTTACGGTTTCTTAACCGGTTTTGCATGGGTAGCTTTAGCGATGGGAGTTTCAGGACTCTACGAACAAAAATCTCTAAAATATATGCTCATAAACGGTGGTTTCTGGACTATTGTATTTACACTAATGGGACTGATTATTGGCGCGTGGAGATAACAGCTTTGTAAAGCTTCTCATATTACTATTCATTGGTACAGGCTTTTGGGCTTGTACCTCAAGAGAAACAACCCCAAGTAAGAACTATAAGATTGCATACAATGTGCTCTACGATGGGTATGCAAACGATTACGAGATTTTTGTGATGAATTCTGATGGTTCAGAGCAAAAAAATGTCTCATTAAGTTCGGGCGTTGATTGGGTATATCACGCACATGGTGATCGACTATACTTCATATCTGACAGAGACACCACATCTAGAAACTACTTCTTATATGAGATGAAATGGGATGGAACAGAAGTACGTCGTGTTACCGACTTTCTAGTTCATGACTCATGGATCGATAGCCGGAATAATGGTACTGAATTAGTTGTAGTACCCAATTTTGGTGAAAACCAGCCACGGAATTTATATCTCATTGACTTAGAAGGAAACATCCTTCAACAACTAACTGATAATATGTTCAATGATGATGATCCTTCTTTTTCTCCCGATGGATCACAAATTGCATTTAGATCCAATCGTGGTGCGAATACCGAAATTTTCATAATGAATGTGGATGGTTCTGAATTACGCCAACTCACTGAATATCCTGCTGATGATACTAGTGCATACGATTGGGAATACCATGCTGGGCCGCCACAATGGGTAGATAGCACTCGAATTACCTACATCTCAAAGCAAAATAATAACTACAGCATTTTTTCTATTTCACCTTTAACGGGCGAAAATTATCAGATGACTCCAGATACTACAGAAGAAGGCTTCCCATCGAATGAGGGATGGCATACTTGGTTACCTGATGGTTCGGAATACACTTATAATTCTACCGATTGGAGAGGTAACTTTGATATCTATGTGATGGAAATGGACTCCAATAATGTTCGAAAACTGACTTACAACGATTTATATGAGCAAGCACCTGTCTTCGTATTCCCAGTAGAAGAATAAGAGACTTATAAGTTCAAATCTAAATCAATCGATTGTACTTCTTCTATGTACCCTAGCTTAGCTAGAGGCACTAGAACTGCTCCTAGCAGGAACACCACTCCCATACTATATAACCCCCAAGCAATTTCATTATGCAATGGTAAGAGGTCTAATGAGGTCAGTATATTCGAAAAATCATGAGCTGATTTAGATAAATTCCCAAGCAGTGGTAACTGCATGAGATTAGCATCTGCACAATAGGCCGCCGTATCCAGAAATGAAAAACCTAACCAGTATAAAGAAAGCTGCATAATTTTAGATTTCTTCGCTCTATAGGTGTACCCAAAAATTAGAATTGGGATTAGAATCTGAAGAAGTGTGCCACCAAGAATGGTTAGAAACCTCCATCCAAATATTCCAAATAGTGTATGCCCAGCTTCATGGATGATTAGTGTTAGGTTATCCATGATGAAGTACACCCAAGAAAAGGGGAAGGGGTGATTATAGTTAACCGCAAAGAATATGTTGTATTCTAAGGCCCACCAGAACTGCTTGAGGATTAACCAACTAAAATAGATGAGTAGTAAAGAAAGCCACCATTTCTTTATAAAACTCCATATTTGATCTTTAGTTGGTTTACGTGCCATTAATGATCCAAATCGTTGAATGTCTTTTGCCCATAAACAAAATATCGCCAAACCAAGATGAAGTTATACTTACCTGTTATTAATTTCGGACGGGGGATTTTGCTATTAGATCGTTTTCTCTGAACTTGGTTTAAGGACTTAAAAAAATGAAGATGAGCCTTAGCAATGGCACCAAATTCTTTAATATTACCTGAAAATAGGGCTCTATACGCCGCTATCACATCTAACTTTAATCGAACTGGGAATCGAAAAAATAACTCATTAGTAGAGTAGTTCTTCCAAAGCATGAACAGGTTATTTCTGAAATTATAATACACTTTGCGTGGCGAGCCCATTGGAAGTGAACCACCCCCTAAGTGATACACTATACTTTCCGGAGTGTAATGTATTTTATATCCTGCTCGATGTACTCTCCAGCATAGATCTATTTCCTCCATGTGGAATTCAAAATCTTCATCGAAGCCCCCTAGTTGCAGGAATAGATTAGATTTTATAGCTAATGCTGCTCCACTCGCCCAAAAGATATTTCTATCTTCATGGTCATATTGTTGATAATCTTTTTCAAGATGATCAAATACTCTGCCACGACAGAAGGGGTAGCCATATTTATCGATGAAACCGCCCGCGGCACCCGCATATTCAAAATAGTCTTTTTGTTGATAGGCCAACATCTTTGGCTGCGCAGCACCAATTTGTTCGTCTTGAATAAATGTACGGTTAAGGGCATTTAACCAATCGGGCGAAACCTCTACATCATTATTCAAGAAGAGCATGATATCTTTGGAAGCGAATTCAGCAGCTCTGTTATTGCCTCCACAATACCCATAGTTGTCGTCGAATGTCTTAATGATTACTTCAGGAAAGTGTTCTGAAACCCATTCAACGGTACCATCTGTAGAGGCATTGTCGGCTAAAATGATCTCAAAATTTGGATAATTGGTAGCACAAACGGATGGGAGAAAGGTCTTTAGGTGATGTAGCCCATTCCAAGTTACAATGATGATGCTGAATCCTTTCAAAGAATGATGTATTTAACTTTTGTGTTAAGCTTTTTGTAGGAGAATTTAAGAAATTGTGTTTTCTTAGTTCCTAGGATATAAAAATAGATGATAGCAAAAAAGGATGATCAAAATAGGGCTTATTTCGGACACCCACGGTTACCTTGATCCCCAGGCATTAGATTACTTTGACGGAAGAGACGAGATTTGGCATGCAGGCGATTTCGGCACCATCAAAATAGCGGACCAACTCAAAGAAGTTGCTCCAGTAATTGGGGTATATGGTAATATCGATGGCCAAGACATTCGTGATGAATTCCCACTACACCAGCGCTTTATGTGTGAAGGAGTGGATGTTTGGATGACTCATATTGGGGGGATTCCAGGGCGTTACTGTATCCCTATTCGGGAGGAAATGGAAAATAATACTCCTGAATTGTTCATCTGTGGTCACTCTCACATTCTTAGAGTAGCACGCGACCAACAACTCAGTAAAATGCTATATATGAATCCTGGAGCTGCGGGTAGGCATGGATTCCAAAAAGAACGCACCATCATGCGATTCGATATCGATCAAGGTAAAATTCACAATGTGGAAGTAATTAACCTTGGTGCTCGAGTAGAAACACAATAGCTATTCGTACCGGTCTATTAATTCAACAGCATTTAAAGCTGATTGAATAGAAAGTGGAATTCCACCACCTGGATGCGTTGAACCACCTACCATGTAGAGCCCCTCAATTCCTCTAAATTTGTTTCGAGGACGTACAAAAGCGGCCATTTTACTATTTGATGAAGTACCATAAATACTACCTTTATTAGAACGATACTTTTGGTAGAAATCTAAGGGTGTTATACACTTTTTGTATACAATATGCTCACTTAGGTGATGTAGCCCACGACGTTCCAGAGTTTTGATAACCAATTTAGTATACACTTCTTCATAATATTCCCAATCATAGTGCTCACTCAAGTAGGGTGCATTCACTAAAATGAAGAGATTGGAACCACCATTTGGAGCATGACCGTCATCACTGTATGAGGTATTCGCAATGTAGATGGTTGGGTCATCGGGCATAACCTTATCAACAAAAATTTGATCAAACTCACGTTTATAGTCATCACTAAAAAAGATGTTATGATGTATGAGTTGCTCATACTTAGTATCAATACCTAGCATTAACACAAAGCCAGAACAAGAAGGTTCTATGCGTTTACTAGCCTGAAGTTTTTTCTCGGGCAAATGAGCTTTCAAGAGTTTCGATATAGTTTCCGTAGCATCGCTATTGGCTATAACTAAATCTGATATAACTATCTCACCATTAGTGAGTTCGACTGAGGAAACACTCCCGTCCGATATATTGATTTTTTCAACATGCGCATTATAAAGGAACTGTACACCTAATGAGCTGGCTAAGTTTAAAAGAGATTCAGCAATTTTATAGAGCCCACCTTTTACATAATACCCACCTTCGCCTAATTCAATATGTGGAATTACATTTAAGGTTGCCGGTGCTTGATAGGGAGACGAGCCATTATAGGTGGCAAAGCGTTTGAAAAACTGTCTGAGCTTATCGGACTCGAAGGTCTTATCAACTCGCTTACTAACCGTTGTGAAGGCATCAATGCCAAGAAAGGAAAAGAAGTTTAGGTCTTTAAGGTCACTGAAGTCATACAGTGGATTTCGTACAAAAGCAGGTGTGGTTTTATGACTTAAATCTTCAGCATAATCTAAAAACTGAAGGAATGCCCCTACATCATTGGGGGCAAAGTTACTGATCTCATCTAAAGTGAGATTGAGGTCTGTATAATTATTAAAAATAGTGCCATCTTGGAAAAAGTATCTGCAGTTTATATCTAATGGCTCGAGTTCTAATTCTTGTTCAATGGATGTGCCACATTGTAGATATAATTCATCTAAGATATAGGGCATTGTGAATAAACTGGGGCCCGTATCAAACCGAAATTCATCAGTTTGAATTTGATTCATTTTACCACCCACATTGTCGTTTCTCTCGAATATGGTAACAGAATGACCTTTTCTAGCTAATAAACAAGCGGCCGATAAACCACCGATACCCGCACCAATTATAGATATTTTCATATCACAAAATACAAAACCTTTGATGAAAGAGAATTTAACCAAAGCAGAAGTAATAGCATTCATTCAAGAGCATGAACATGAAACGGCTGCAGACTTAATGTTAAAGGCTCATAGGTTTCCAGATTTACCTATGAAGGATATTGTGAAGCAAATTGAGGCACGTCAAAAAGCAAAACAGAAGCTACCAGAATGGCATCAAGAAGAAGGGATTCTATTTCCACACAAAACGAATTTAGAACAATCATCCTCTGAAATATCGGCCAAGTTTAAAACCTCTCAGTTAACAGGTTCAACCTTTGTGGATTTAACAGGTGGGACGGGTGTTGATTGTTATTATATCTCTCAAAAATTTGAAAAGGGATTCTACATTGATCCGAATGTTGAGCTTTGTGAATTAGCAGTACATAATTTTGAGATTCTAAATGCACCTATCGAAGTCGTAAATACTACTGCGGAGGATTTTCTAGAGAGATACGAGCAAAAAGTCGATGTCATGTTTATTGACCCATCAAGAAGAGACGAGGCTAAGCAACGAGTGTTCGAATTGGAAGATTGTACCCCAAATATTCTACAATTGATGCCAATGATGTTCGAGTATACGAATACTGTGGTTATGAAGGCCTCGCCGATGTTAGATATTAAATTGGGTTTAAATCAGCTAAAAGTGGTTGATAAGGTGCAAGTGGTAGCAGTTGACCATGAAGTAAAAGAACTTCTTTTCTGGTTAACTAAGGATGGAGATTCAACTGATGCGATCGTAGAAGCGTGGGATATATCAGCTAAACGAGAAGCACAGAGTTTTACCTTTAAATTAGACGATGAACAAGAAGCAATACCGACTTATGATCAAGTTCTCGATTATCTATACGAACCAAATTCCGCCATCATGAAGGCTGGGGCTTTCTCCACAGTGGGGACGTCATTCGATATAGCTAAAGTTCATCCAAATACACATTTATACACTTCTGAACGCCTCATTAAAAACTTTCCGGGTAAGGCCTTAAAAGTGTTGGGAGTTTATAAACCCGACAAAAAGCTAATTCGGAAGTTGGCCCCCAATGGTCAAATTAATGTGATTTGTCGAAACTACCTTATGGGTGCTAATGACGTGAAAAAGAAATACCGCTTGAAAGACGGAGGTAATGAATTCTTAGTTTTTTGTGAAGGAATGGAAAACAAACTGCACATGATCCATGCTTCTTTTACCGATGAGCAGTTGTGATATAATATGTTCGCTGTGTTGGGGTGCCATCTTTGGCAATTACTTCTTCAGCATGTTGCTCATGAGTGATGTTTCTGAAGCCAGCAGTTGATAAAAGTTCTTCTACTTCACTGCATTGATAGTAAGTATACCCTTTTTGGGTGAAGGGGAGTGTTTTCATGAACTCAGCATCCGCATAGCATATTGCCAATTTTGCATTAGGCTTACATACTCTATAAATCTCTTGTGCTAATGGTGACGGATGCTCCCAAAAATAAATCGTATTCACTGTAAATATATGATCAAAAAACTGGTCTTTGAAAGGGAAATGAGTACCATCATACTGTATAAATTCTGCATTTCCCGATTCTACAAACACTGCATTAAGGCTCTGTGCTTTTGCAATCATGGTCTCAGAAATATCTAATCCTTTGTAGCTAAGAGAAGGGAAGTTTCTTAACAAGTCCAGGCAATGCCGTCCATTTCCAGGACCCAATTCTAATACAGATTGGTGCTCATTCAGGGCTAACTGATTCAATGTATTATGAATCATTCCAGCATTGGTCTCATTCATCATATCTGCAATTTCTAACCCGTATTCACCCTCGGGGTTTCTCAAATTGCTAGCAATGCGATCATAATCTGCATTTTCTGATTTCATGAATTAAATGAATACTCGTAGTTAATTAAAGGTTGAATACACCCACTTGCCATTCACTATAGTACCAAGTATTTGCCCATCCCAAAGAGCCTCTGGATTTTGTTCTCCCACATTTAATACATCGATATTCATGATTGTTAAATCGGCTAGTTTACCCACTTCGATGGTTCCTTTTACCTCTTCTTTAAAAGCAGCGTAAGCCGACCAAGTGGTATATGCTCTTAAGGCTTCTTCAGCACTTAATTTCTGTTCAGCATACCAACCACCTTCGGGTTCGCGGTTCTTATTTTTACGAGTGATTGCGGCGTACAATCCATAAAAGATATTATGATCGGAACCTGTAAGATCAGAATTAAAGGTGATTGGGACCTCATGTTCTCTAAAGGTACGCCAAGCATAAGCCCCTTTAATACGTTCACTGCCCACTCTGTCTTCGGCCCAATTCATGTCTTCCGCCATATGTGGTGGTTCCATAGATACTATTAGGTTCAAATCTTTGAACTTCTGAAAGTCATCAGGGTGAACCACTTGAGCGTGTTCAATGCGATACCGATTGTTTTTAAGTGATGGGTTCTGCTCAAATACAGAAGCATAAAAATCTAACATGTCTCTGTTGCCGGCATCACCAATTGCATGAATACCCACTTGGAATCCCTTTTTCATCATTTGAGCAACCAAATCTTGATCAAAACCATAATCATCGCCACTCACACCGCGATGCCCAGCTTTGTCGGAGTAATCATCTATCATCAATGCTCCCCGTTGTCCCAAAGAGGCATCGTAATAGGCTTTCACGGCATTAACCGAAACCATGACTCGGGTATTAACAACGGGGCCTTTAGCAAGCCATTCCTGCATTAACAGGGTATCCGTGGCTTGAATCATGGTATATACTCTTAGTTGGGCTTTATTCTCTTTTTCAAGAGTCAAAAAGGCTCTCATATAATTACTATTAGTACCCGCATCATGCCATGCGGTATATCCTGATTCAGCTAACACTTTCATGCCATACAGAGCAATTTCTTTATAGTCTTCATCTGTTTTAGTAGGTAGAATTTCCTCAATTAGCTCAGCTGCATTATTTACAAATATTCCGTTTGGATCCCCATTTTCATCTTTCTTGATTTCACCACCCACTGGTGCTTCAGTTTGCGCGTTGATATTGGCTAATTCTAGTGCTTTCTCATTCGCAATGGAAGTGAAACCGTGAGTACCAATCACAAATACCGGGTTGTTGGGGAATACTTCAGATAGTTCTGATTTGGTTGGTAGTTTATCAACCGAAAGATTCCCCTCATCATAGCCAAAACCCAACACCCATTCACCTTCGGCTACATCACCTGCCTTCGCTTTTAAGGTATTCAAGAGTACTGTTTTATCGCTGATACCTGTTAAATCAATTTTCCCTAAATCTTCTCCAAAATAATAGGGGTGGGCATGGGAGTCTACTAAACCAGGAATCACAGTAGAACCTTGAACATCAACGATAGATGTATGTTCGTGTTTGTAGCTCAATGCTTCGCTGTTAGTGCCTACAAATAGAATTTCATTGTCTTCAATTACAATAGCTTCAGCATCGGCAATCCATTTTCCATTTTGGAAGGGGGCATTGTTAGCGGGGGTACCATCTAAAGCGGGGTCATCCCAAGCTAAGGTGTATACTTTTGCATTCGTGATGATAATTCGTTCTGACTTCATCTGAGTGCAGGTAATTATCAAAAAACTAAATAGAAGGAGAGAGAGGCGAAATGTATTTGAAAACATATAAAATAGATAAAATTTGAAGGCTGAAAGTCTTCAAAAATATCAATCTAAACAAGATACAATTCAGTGAAGGGTTTGTTTTTTGAGAGAAAACAATTTCATGTTTATCACAAAGTGACCACGACTGATGGGTTCAAATGATTTATTTGAAATGCGAATGTGTGGTTGAATTGCAATCTGCACTTTATGAGCACCAAAACCTAAAACAGGAGCTAATCGAAGAGTGCCTTCTTCAGTATTGGTTAGGTAAAAAAGGTCGATACCCGTGACGATACCCCCATAAGAGATTCTTGAACCAACTACGGGTGCAAAGAGCAGTTCAGTAGTGTTTGCTGAAAGAATGACCCCTGAACTCCAGTTTATAAAATTTGGATGCCGTCCACCAAACCTCGATTTCTCGAATCTAAAATCAAGCAGATGAAAAGACTTGGAATGAGGTTCTCCAAAACTATAAAGGTAACCGACAGAAATAGCCGATTCTTTATAGGCATTAAAGTCGTAAACGGGTTCATGCTGTGCTTCAACGGAAATGGAGAATGCTCCCATTATAAAAATAGATAGGAGCACTCTCATTTCATTAAGAAGATTTGAGTCGTAATTTGGCTACAGCTTCCACATGATAGGTTTGAGGAAACATATCCACAGGCTGGACTTCTAGCACCTCGTACACTTCAGAAAGTTCTTGTAAATCACGAGCCATAGTAGAGCTATTACAGCTTACATAAACCAAGCGAGGTACTTTCAGTTGTTTAAGACGTTCTACAACATCCGGGTGCATTCCCACACGAGGGGGATCAGTTATGAGAACATCAGGAGCACCGAATTCCTCCACCATTTCTTCAGTAAATACATCCTTCATATCGCCTTGCACAAAAGAAACATTATCTACCTTGTTCTCTTCGGCGTTGAATTTGGCGTTTTCAACTGCCACCTCAACCAACTCAATACCTAACACCTTATGGGCTTTTTCGCTCATAAATAAGCTTAAGGTGCCTACACCACAATAGAGATCGTAAACCACATCTCCATCTTGTAAATCGGCATAATTCCTTGCCACTTCATATAAATGTTCAGCTTGCAGCGTATTCGTTTGAAAGAATGCGTTTGGATGAATTTTAAAGCTATGGCCACCAATTTTATCAACTATATATCCTGGTCCGTGCAGTACTTTTTGAATACGACCTACAGATGTTGGGCTTTTAGTATCGTTTATGTTATTTATGATAGTGGATATAATTGGGAATTCTTTAAGCAGTGCATCTGCTAATGGCTGAATGATAGATGGTTCATCAGCATTCGTTACAATGTTCACCATAAAATCTTCGGTATGATGAGCATTCCTGATCATGAGATGACGCATGAAGCCTTCGTGAGTGTATGCATCATAAGCAGGGATATCGTGTTCTACACAATACGAACGAACGTAATCTAGAATAGCGAATGACTCTTTACGTTGAAGATGACACTCATTGAGGTTTAAGATTTTGTCAAATCGACCAGGGGCATGCAAACCCGCTGCAAAAGCTGAGTCATCCACAAATTCATCACTTTGAATCTCAGCTTCCGTTAACCATCTTCGGGTGCTAAAGCTATACTCCATTTTGTTCCGGTAGTAAAGCTCTTGATCACAAGCGAGGGTAGGGTGAACCTTAGTTTCACTTAAACCTGCAATTCTTCGCACATGATCTTCTACCTGTTGGCCTTTATACTCAGCTTGTTTGGCATAGGGTAGGTGTTGCCAGCTACAGCCTCCACATACGTTAGCGTGTTGGCATAATGGTTCAATTCTATCTGTACTTGGCTCAATGATTTCCAGAAGCTTAGCTTCACAAAAACTCTTCTTCTTTTTAATAATGCGACCTCTAACTGTATCGCCAGGAGCTGTTCCATGAACGAAGACGGCCATTCCGTCTACTTTGCCAACTCCTTTTCCTTTAAAAGCTGCACCAGTAATAGTTAGGGTAACTTCTTGGCCTTTTTTAAGCGCCATAATGATCTATAGGTTATTCTTCGTTATTGTTTTCGTAGTAAGCGTCGAACTGCACTTTCAATGCTTGTTCTTGGCCAGCTAATTCTTCAATGGTAAATGTTGCTTTTTCTAATTGACGTAAAGCAATGTTGGTTAAAGTTTGCAGAAATTTCACTGCAATTTGAGGATGTCGGTCTCTTAGTACTTCAAAATCTGGTTGGAAAAAACCGAGAAGCTTACAATCAGTAATACACTTTGCAGTTGATTTACGACGTAAATTATACCCAATGGAAAGTGCACCAAAACTATCAGGTGATTCTAGAACAAAACTGTTGTTATCATCTTCAGACTCGTGCGTTAAGTTTGAATCTAGAGTAAGTTCAATTTTTCCATCCTGAATAAAATACATGCCCGTCCCTGGATCGTTTCGATAGAATACAAACTCACCTTCTTTATAATCTCTTTTGTGGCAAAGCTGCAAAAATTCGTACCGCTCAGCAGTAGATAAGTTTTTAAGAAACTTAGATTTCATCACGATATCTAATTGTTGCTTGAGTAAAGTAAGTTTTCCCATTTTATCCTGATTAAAAAGAGTGACCGATACCAAAGCTAAAGTACAGCTTTTTATTATTGAACCAACCATCTTCAAGGTCGTGTGCCCTGAAAGTAAAATCAAATCGTGCAATTACATATTGCCAATCAAGTCGAAGGCCTAAACCGGTACCAACGGCAATTTGTTTATAGAATTCATCAAACTTAAATCTACCCGCATCTAATTCATCATTTGGTGCAGCATCGTTTTTAGGGCCATACCAAACATTCCCTGCATCCGTGAACCAAGCGGCATGCCAGTTGGCTCCAAACAAATCGCGTATAAAAACTTGTCGTGCTTCAGTAAAAGCAGCCAATTTAATCTCACCACCGTTAATGCGGACCTCTTCGGATTTTATTCGTCCCGGACCTAACTGAAAAGGACCCCAGCCACGAATGTCGTTACTTCCACCAGCAAAGAATCGTCTATTTAAGGGTATAGTTGTACTTTTTCCGTAAGGGTGGGCAATACCTCCAAACAACCTCCACGAAAATACAGCAGAATTTGAAATAGGAATATATCGCCTGTAATCGGCTGTAGCCTTTACATACCTACTATAACTCAAACTATTTTCACTGAGCTTAAATAGGGAAGGAAGGTTTTGTTCTAGAGTATCTGGAGTAATTACAAAACGATCTAAGGCATAGGGAATATTACCACCAGCCGAGAGTGAATATTCACTGAAATAGCCATAGTTTCTTTTAATTAGATCGGTATTCTGACTTCTAAACGTATATCGTGTAACCGAAGAAACCTGTGGTCGGAAATCTTCAAGAATTCTGGTTAGCTCAATAGGATCGATAATGGTCCCATCGTTTAATGTGTCAGAGCCAAAGTCATTTCTTAGGTTATTGATAAAGGCATCCGTTGGAGATGGATCTACAATATCGAGTTCCAAGAGATCAAAGAAACTACTGAATTTGTTATTGTGCTGTACTTCATAGCGAAGGTTGAACTGCACATCAGAGTTAATATCAAAGTAAAGCTGATCAGATCTACTGTATGACAATGAGTAACGGGTAATACCGCTTGTAAAGAATCGAGTGTTATCTAAGAAAGCGAAGGGGAAGTTTAAACGAGGTACTGTGTAATCTCCTCTAAGCTCATAACTTCTGAAAACGGATGACTGTGAAGTTGTATCTGCAATGTCTTCAAGTACACTTTTACTAACAAACTCAAAGCTTGCATTAGCAGCTAATGAAAAGCTCTCTGCCTTACCAAAAGCATTGTTATTGGTGTAATCCACTCCAAAACCGGTACCAAATCCGTATCGCTTCATACCAAATAATTCTGAACTGATACGATGTTTGGTTAATGTTTGAAGGTCGAAATAAGTTGGAATAGATGATTTTGAAAAATCAGGTTGTGTGCCACTCTCATTCTGGCCGAACCTGCGAATGAATAGCATCCCCAAATTCTGATATTCCTTAATGGTGTTTAAATACAACTCATGGTTATAAGTCTCGCCAGGCTTGAATAAAATTTGGTCAGTGAGTAATGAGAATTTTGTTTGTGTAGCTGGTTCCTTCGCCAAATAAATCTTGGTAGTGTCATTCAGTGTGTAGTTACCACCTGCTAAAGTATCTCGTTCTACCAGTGTAGTTTCAGTTTCAGTATCAGCTAAGGATACTTTTACTTCACCAAAAGTATATACTTTACCCGCATTAATTTTAAAGAGTACTTTAATATCAGTAGGGATGGTTGGGTCTTTTTGCACATAGGCGATTACAGAATCTCTCTGAATAGATGCATACCCATTATTTTTTAAGAATGTGATGATGCGCTGTTGCTCATTCCCTAGTTCTTGCGTGTTATACTGTCGTTCTACAGTGAAGAGGGTATCATTCAGTCGGCCACGCGTTAGTGGACTTCCTTGTAGAAAATCGAGCCTCTTTTCGGGTTCTTCGAAATAGGGTAGACCACTATAAGCGATCGTTTTAATAGTTGAGGCTGGGCCTTCTGTAATGATGAAAGAAACTTCGACTTTATCCGTCTTATATTCTACGATTGTTGTATCAACTGCAACGTCTAAAAAACCAAGTGATTGGTAGTATAAAGATATGCGCTCCATGTCGTTAGCAACAACAGTTCGGTCAAGATATATGGGGTCTTCTCCAAATTTTCCGTTAGAGAGTTCCCACACGTAATACCAAGGGGTGAAACGTGGAATGCCCAAAAACTCTCGGTTTATTCGTGTTCTTATAAGGGTTTCGAGCGTACGATCTTTCACAAATTTATTACCAGAAAACCGAATTCGACGTACTACTTTGTCGGATGATACAGAGTCGGGTTCAGTTACCTGTTGAGCGGATAGATCGAAACTTAAAACGAAAAATATGAGAACCGAAAAGAGTAGGGTTAAGGGGCTTAAAGCTGATATTGATGATGTAATTGTTCTCAATAGATAAGGGCTACAGAGTATTCTGCAGCCGCAATAATTGGGTTAGAGACTATACGTCGTCGTAATCGAAACCTTCATCTTCTTCGTTATGGAAGAAATCTTCTTTCTGAATGTAATCTGGCCAAATATCTTCGATACTCTCGTAGATAGTGTGTTCACCTTCATCAATTTCTTCTAATTCTTCCAGATTTGTGATAACCTGAGTAGGAAGACCGTTCCTTTCGGCCCATTCTATCAACTCATCTCTACTGGCTGGAAATGGAGCTTCATCTAAAGCTGCTGCGAGTTCTACTGTCCAAATCATAGGAGTAATATTGGTTTATTTAGTGAGTGTATGATAAAATTGTATCGGAATTATACAAGTATCAGTTAAATATTTTTTGATCATAAATCGTGCCGAAAATATTGTTATCTTGGCACAAATACATCAACTAAATCCAAAGAGGATTATTTTATGTTTAGTAAGTTTGGAGCCCCCGAAATTTTGATCATCGCGATTGTGGTACTTGTACTATTTGGGGCGAAGAGAATCCCCGAACTCGCAAAAGGATTAGGGCAAGGAATTAAAGAGTTTAAGAAAGCTTCCAAAGACATTAAGAAGGAAATAGAAGAAGGTTCTAAAGATATTGAAGACGCTATAAATTCAGAAGAATCAAACTCTAAAACAAAATAATAGACGATTGAGCATCTACAGTATTTCAGAGGCTAGGCAAAAAATCCAAGACGGTGAACTTGCCTTAAAAGACCTTGTAAATCAGTATATCACAGAAATTAATTCCCAAAATGGCTCTATAAATGCCTTCGTTTCTACCTATCATAATGAGGCTTTAGAGCAGGCAGAAGAGATTGAAAAAAAGATAAAAAATGGCACCGCAGGCTCTCTAGCTGGTGCAGTTTTGGGTATCAAAGACTTAATTGCTGAGCGCGACAAGCAAGCTACTTGCGCATCAGAGATCTTAGATGGTTTCGAAAGTGTGTATGATGCTACAGTAATTGAAAAGTTAAAAAAAGAAGATGCCATCTTTATTGGACGAACGAACATGGATGAGTTTGCCATGGGTTCAACCAATGAATTTAGTAAGTATGGGGCAGTTAAAAACCCACACGATACTACCAAGGTGCCTGGTGGTTCCTCAGGAGGAAGTGCCGCTGCTGTTGCCGCAAATATGTGTAATGCTACTTTAGGTTCAGATACAGGTGGCTCTATTCGTCAACCTGCTTCATTTTGTGGAGTGGTAGGACTAAAACCAACTTATGGTCGTGTTTCTAGATATGGGTTAATTGCTTTTGCATCATCATTTGATTGCATTGGTCCATTTGCTCATAACGTGGAAGATACAGCTCGTGTGCTTCAAGCCATTGCCGGTTTTGATGAAAGAGATAATACTTCAGCTAATGTACCTGTTGATGATTATGTATCTGCTATTCAAGAGCCTAAAAAGGACATCGTTATAGGCGTACCTGAAGAATATTTTGGGGATGGCCTAGATAGTGAAATTGAATCTACTATTCGTGAGCAATTAGCTCAGTTAGAGAAAGAAGGTGCTACTTTAGTACCTATTAGCTTGCCTCATTCTAAGTACAGTGTATCCACATATTATGTGTTAGCTACGGCAGAAGCTTCAAGTAACTTAGCTAGATATGACGGTATCCGTTTTGGTTATAGAGCAGATAAAGCTACTGTTATCGACGAACTAAAAGCGGAGGAAAAAGAAATCCGCTCAAAATATGATGCCTCAAAAGCTGATGAAGCGGATAAAATGGAAGCAGAACTAGCTCGTTTAGATAGCGCGTTAATTCGTCTCTACAAAAAATCTAGAACCGAAGGTTTTGGTAATGAAGTGAAGCGTAGAATCATGTTAGGTACCTATGTGCTTAGCTCAGGTTATTACGACGCTTATTATGCAAAAGCACAAAAAGTTCGAAGACTTATTCAAGAAGATTTCAAAAAAGCATTTGAGAAAGTGGATGTGATTGTAAGCCCTACAGCACCTACTACTGCTTTTGATCTTGGTTCAAAATTAAATGATCCTGTTCAAATGTATTTGAACGACATTTATACTACATCAGCAAACCTTGCAGGTATCTGTGGTATTAGTGTTCCTGTTGGTACGCATTCGAATGGTTTACCATTTGGAATTCAGTTCTTGGGTGATACCTTTCAGGAGACGAAAATTTTGAATGCAGCAAGGCTGATTGAGTTACAAACTAAGTAACAAATCCCTTCAATACTGAGCTATGAAGAACAGACTTGAACAAAAAACAGTACTGATTACCGGAGCTACATCCGGCATAGGAAAAGCAACCGCAGAAGAATTCGCCACACTAAAAGCGAATTTAATTCTAACGGGTAGAAGGGAAGAGCGACTTAAAGCTTTAAAGGATGACTTAGAGGCAAAATATTCGATCTCAGTAAAAATTGAAGCCTTTGATTTAACCGACACACAAGCATGTGAACGTTTTGTGGCTTCCATCGATACTCCTATTGATGTACTAGTAAACAACGCAGGCTTAGCATTAGGTGTGGATCCAGTCTATGCCCTACAAGAAAGCGATGTTGAGCAAATGTTTAGTGTGAATGTGAAAGCACTATTAACACTCACAAAGCTAATTTCTCCACAAATGAGAAGTAGAAATGAAGGACATATTATAAATATCAGTTCTACAGCTGCTCATGAGGCTTATGCAGGTGGAGTGGTATATTGTGCTTCGAAACACGCAGTTAAAGCAATTACAGAGGCTACAAAAAAAGATCTTCATGGTACCAATGTAAGAGTTAGTATGGTTTCACCAGGATTAGTTGAAACAGAATTTAGCCAAGTTCGCTTTAAAGGTGATGTAAGTAAAGCTGATTCGGTATACGCTGGACTGAAGCCATTAGTGGCTGAAGATATCGCTGAAATTATTACTTTTGTTGCCAATCGTCCTGCACATGTAAATATAATGGATACTATCATTTACCCGGTATATCAATCTTCCCCAACCATGGTTCATAGAGATGAATAAATTAACATTACTCCTTTTCGTTACTGCTTGCTTAGTTTCGGCATGTTCTCAAAAAGAGGGACTTACTTTTAAAGATAAAAATAATGCTGTTCCGGCTTTTTCGAGTGATTCAGCGTATGTATTTACAGAAGTACAGGTAAATTTTGGTCCACGAGTACCAGGCACCTATGGGCATGCACAAACAAGAGCTTATTTAGAGCAAAAGTTTAGAACTTATGCTGGGCAGAATAGTGTGTTTTCACAAGAATTTAGCAAAGAGGTTTATGGTAAAAACCTTGAGATGGCAAATATTATAGCCGCATTTAATACTTCAGCTACTGATCGAATCATGCTGAGTGCCCATTGGGATACGAGGCCTAGAGCTGATCAAGATACAGCACGGACATCAGATTTTATTTTAGGTGCTGATGATGGTGCAAGTGGAGTAGGAGTTTTAGTAGAATTGGCACGCATATTCTCAGAAAACCCACCGCCCGTTGGCGTTGATATTGTTTTATTTGACGGCGAAGATTATGGTAGTTCTGGTGATCTTCAAAATTACTTCCTTGGTTCTAGGCATTGGGCAAATAATCCACCAGTACCGGGTTATAGTCCCAGGTTTGGAATCCTTTTAGATATGGTAGGAGCCGAATATGCGGTGTTTCCTAAAGAAGATTATTCTACAAGGTATGCGCCTAATCTAATGGATGAGATTTGGAATATTGCGGCCGATAAGGGTTATGGCGATATCTTTCTAGATGAACCAGGTGCAAGTGTACTCGATGATCATTACATCGTAAACCAAGAAGCAGGAATTCCAATGATTGATATTATCAATCATACAGTAGGTGCAGATGGGAACATTCGTTTTCCAGATTATTGGCACACTCATCGTGATAACATGTCCATAATCGACAAGCAGACTCTACAGGCTGTAGGTGACGTATTACTAGAACTTATTTACAACAGAATTTAATGGATTATATCCGACTACATATTGCGATCAAAGACGATTATCACGAACTATTAATAGCTGAATTATTTGAGTTAGATTTTGAAGGCTTTGAACAAGAAAATAACAAGGTGATTGCTTCAGTTCCGGCTAATAGATTCGATGATGTAAAGCGAGAGGAAATTGAACAGATACTTGTCAGATTTCACGATTCTCATCTTATTGAAGAGGAGTTAGTAAACCCACAAAATTGGAACCAGAAATGGGAACAATCTATTCAACCTCAGGCAATTGGGAAGTTTTATGTTCGCCCAACATGGGGTGAACCACTACCAGATAACTCAGATTTAGTAGAGTTACTTATTGATCCTAAAATGGCTTTTGGTACTGGTTATCATGCTACAACGCGACTTATTCTTGAATGGTTACCTGATATAGTTGAAGAACATGATGTTGTATTAGATGCAGGTACCGGTACTGGAATACTGGGTATAGGCGCTCTTAAGCTAGGTGCAGAATCGGTTTTTGGCTTCGATATCGATGAATGGAGTGAGGATAATTGCAATGAAAATGTGCAACTCAACCAAGTAAAGAATTTTAATGTAGAGTTAGGATCCATTGAAACGATACCTACTGATGCGAGCTATGACTTGATACTCGCCAACATTAATAGGAACGCACTTATAGAGCTCATACCAGAGCTACTAAAATATTTAAAACCAAATGGAAGAATTTTACTTTCGGGCTTGCTTGAAGATGATGAACAAACAATATTGTCGCAGTCATCTTTAAAGGCATTAAATCATATTCAAACTAAACAATTAGGCGAGTGGATCGCCCTTCTATTTAAAGCATGAAAGCAGCGATAGACATAGGAACCAATACCGTATTACTTTTGATTGGTGAAACTGATCAGGGTAAAGTAATTGTACACCACGAAGAACAGCGTATGCCTCGATTAGGGAAAGGAGTAGACGCGGATAAAACACTTCACTCAGAGAGTATAGCAAGAGTTATTGCTGTATTGAAGGAGTACAAACAAATTATTGAAAGTGAATACCCACTTGTAGACGACGTAACGGTTACGGCAACAAGTGCTGTGCGGGATGCTTCTAATCGAGATGCATTCATTGAGCAAGTTAAACAGGAAACAGGCTACAATATCATTTTAGTATCTGGAGATAACGAAGCTCGATATACCTTTCAAGGAGCTATTTCAGTTATTGATATCGAAACCAATCAAGATGTGTTTGTTTTAGATATTGGTGGTGGAAGTACAGAATTAGCACTAGGTCGAAAAGGAGACCTTTTGGAAGGACATTCCTACGATATGGGATGTGTACGATTTTCAGAACGGTTTTTAACTCAAGACCCACCATTCCAAGAACAAATTCAAGAATGTCGTGAAGCTATTCGAGAGTTACTTGAATCCAAGAAGTTTAAAACCAAGAGAGGGGTTAAAGCTGTAGGTGTAGCTGGAACTCTAACCTCATTAGCAGCTATCGATCTTCAAGTAGAAGACTATGATGCTGAAAAAATAAACATGCATGTTATCAAGCGAGAAAAACTCAAAAAAGGAATTGAGTTATTTAGCTTACATACACATGAACAACTCCTTGAAATAAGTCCAACAATCCTAAAAGGAAGAGAAGATATTTTCTTAGCTGGACTATTGATTCTAGAAGAATTTCTAAACTTCTATAATCTAGACGAGATTATGGTTTCAACAGGTGGGATTCGCCATGGTGTGCTTAGTTCACTCTTTGCAACAGCCGATTAAACTTTTATGAAAAAAGGATTTTCATTTACGCGAAGCTTTGTATTTTAGCGCACCATACTTTTTCAGTTAATGTCGAACACTATCTCAGAAAATAAAGCTACATCACCCCGCGAAAATGCCTCTGCAAGCAGTATAGAGGATGATAAATTCGTTTCTCGTGCTCTAAGTGGCGACGAGTCCGCTTATAAAGATCTTGTGAATAAATATGATCGCCCGATCTATTTTCACATTCGCAAAATGATCAAAGAGCAGGAGCTGGTTGAAGATTTAGTACAAGAGGTGTTTATGAAGGCGTTCAACAACCTTTCTACGTACAGCAACGAGTATGCGTTTTCAACATGGTTGTATCGTATTGCTACAAACCACACCATCGATTACCTGCGAAAGAAGAAGCTTCAAACGCTTTCTATAAACGACCCCTATAAAACAAAAGATGGGGAGTTTGAGATTCAGTTGCCAGATGAGTCGTTCGCAACGGATAAGCAGGTAATGAAAAAGCAACGTAAACAAATAGTTCACGAAGCTATAGATGCGCTACCTGAGAAGTATAAAGCGGTGATTCAAATGCGTCATATGGACGAATTGAGTTACCAAGAGATATCGGATGAGTTGGATCTGCCACTAGGCACTGTAAAAGCTCATATTTTTAGAGCACGTGAGCTTCTATATAAGGCCCTTATCGAGAAAAAAGAGACTTTTTAAGCAACGGATTTAAATCCCTTTCTCTTTAACGGCCTTTATATTTCTTGAAAGTCCTGAATATTTAGTTCGCTTTACGGCACTTCCTTCGAATATTTGATCAAACTGCTCAGGGGTAAGTAATTCCCATTGCTCATTCGTCATTGAAGTCACTCGCTCTCTGGGGTGAAGGTCTACAAAATTAGAGATTTGGGAATGGCGGGTCCATGGACACACATCTTGGCAAATATCGCAACCAAAGATCCAATTGTTGAGCATTTCTTTTTGAGAATCATTAAATGACTCTCTATGCTCTATGGTTAGATAAGATATACATTTAGTTGCATCCACACGGTAAGGCTCGTATATCGCATTTGTAGGGCATGCATCTATGCATCGCGTGCATGTACCGCAGTGATCGGTTTCCGTTTGGCTATAGCTTAATGGTATATCAATAATTAGCTCTCCAATGAATAGATAAGAGCCCAATTCTTTATTGATTAAATTGGAATGTTTACCAATCCAGCCTAAACCCGCTCGTACTGCCCAAGCTTTATCAAGAACAGGCGCTGAATCTGTAAAAAAACGACCTTCAACACCACCATTGATTTCACCAATGTATTGAAAGAGCTTCTTTAGATTGCTCTTGAGCACTTTATGGTAATCACGACCATGCGCATACTTTGCAATCTTCATTTCATGTGCATCATACTGTTGGCGATGGGAGGGGTGATGATAACTTGCCAATACAGATACCACTGTTTTAGCACCTGGAACGAGTAAACCTGGGTGGACCCGTTTATCGAAATGATTTTCCATCCACTGCATGGATGCATTCCTTTTTTGATTCAGCCATTCTTCTAAACGGCGAGCTTCATCTTCCATGAACTCAACCTTGGCAAAACCACACGCATCAAAACCTAACTGTAAGGCACGGGTTTTAATGGCCTGTGTTAGTTGGGCTTGATTCATATTACTAAAGGGTTATTGAGTTTTAACTGGGATTAATTTATCGCCTTTCCATTGTAACTCTTGCAGTTCACCATCAATAATTCGCACCGTTCTAAAGGGGTATTTCTTTACCAATGCATAATCGTGGGTGATCATTAAGACAGCCATCCCGCGATTGTTGATTTGCTTTAGAAGCTCCATAATGTCTTTACTAGCACCAGGATCTAAGTTTCCAGTTGGCTCATCAGCTAATAAAATACGAGGCTCATTTGCTAGTGCTCTTGCAATCACAACACGCTGCTGTTCACCCCCAGATAGGTCACTTGGCATATGCTTTCTTCGGTGGCTTAGCCCGACCATTGTAAGCACTTCTAGAACGCGTTGTTTTATAAATTTCGTTTTTTCGCCTGTTACTTGAAGAGCAAATGCTACATTATCAAATACATTGCGATCTTGTAGAAGCTGAAAATCTTGAAATACAATACCTAATCTTCTGCGAAGCATAGGCACTTCTTTCATACTGATCTTATTTACAGGATAATCGGTAACGCGAACTGAGCCCGTATCTGGAACAATGTCTCGGTATAGCAATTTTAAAAACGAACTTTTACCGATACCGGTGGTACCTATCAAATAGGTAAATTCACCATTATGCAGTTTAAAATTTATGTTGTTGAGTATTCTGCGATTCTCAAAACTTAGGCTTACGCCTCGTAATTCAATTACTGCTGTTTCTGACATTTAAGTACTAAGGTTATGCGTGCACTATTTTCATCGGCCTCGTCGAGGTCGAAATCTCCATATTTTGCAACTAGATGATAGGGCGTTTGTTTCAAAATTAACAGCATTTCATCTAAAGTATAAATCTTCTGCTTATGCTCTTCTAAATAATTACCAATTATGTTCTTTTTGTCGGTTGACAACCGCTCAATATTGAAGCTGTTGGTATGAATTTTAAGATGAGGATCATAGTTACTAGTTCTGAAATACCTAAAATCAGCGGTGGAGCCTTCTTCATTATTTAAATAATCTACCGCTTCCAAAGAATTCCGAGGGGTACTGAAATCAAAAATGAGTAATCCTTCATGCTTTAAAGCCCGTTCACATCCCTCTAGCATTTTTAAGATATCCCGTTCTGAATGCAAATAGTTCACACTATCGAATACTGAAAATATCACATCATACTCGCGTTCAGTTCGGATATTCAAAAAGTTCATGGGTTTGAACTTTACCGAGGAGTTTTGCTCAATTCCTTTTTTTATGGCTACTTCAATCATCTCAGGAGATAGGTCAGTAGCTAAAATGCGATAGTAACCCAATTCATCGAGCGATAAAGAAACAGACCCAGTGCCACATGCAAGTTCTAACAAATAAGTTGATTCAGGGGCATGTTCTTGAATAATCTCATCGATATAATCTGCCCATGCCTCATAATCCACATCTTCCATTAGTTTGTCATAAAGTGGAGCTAAATATGAATAGGGTGCTGTTTGTTTCATTTAGAAGAGTTTAATTGAGCTAGTTCAACGGCTAAATTATAAGCTTGTAAAAATGACGATGGATCTGCTTTGCCTGTTCCAGCAATATTAAAAGCTGTTCCATGGTCTGGTGATGTGCGAATTATCGGTAAACCCGCAGAAAAATTTATTCCTTTACCAAAGGATAAAGCTTTAAAAGGCGCCAACCCTTGATCATGATACATCGCTAAAACACCATCATAGTTGAGATACTGTTTTTGGCCAAAGAAACCATCAGCTGGGAAGGGGCCATCCGCTTGAATGCCTTGTTGATTTAGCGACTCAATAGCAGGATTAATAATCGTTTGTTCTTCCTTTCCAATAACCCCACCATCCCCGGCATGCGGGTTTAATCCTAAGAGAGCAATACGTGGACTATTAATCGCAAAATCATTCTTTAAACTCTCATTTAGTAAAGTTGATTTTCGAATGATTCGATCAACGCTGAGTTCATGAACAATTGAACTGATTGGAATATGAACCGTTGCTAAGGCGACTCTCAGATTACCATTCACTAGCATCATAAGTACATCTGACGCATTCGTTTTTTCTGCAAGAAACTCAGTATGGCCTGGAATATTAAACCCTGCTTTATTTACCGCTTCTTTTGAAATTGGTAAGGTTACCATCGCATCGATGTATTTAGCATTGCAAAGATCTATAGCTAATTGAATGGATTGCATCGCAATTTGACCCCCAAACACAGTTAATTCTCCAGGTTCGGGCAAGTATCTCTGAGTTTGATCAATCTGAAGTACATTCAGTGAATTCGGAATAGCATCATTCACCTCTTTTATCAAGTGGATAGAAGGAGAGAGGTCGAGTAACTCTGAATAAAACTTTAAAACTCTTAATGGTGAAATAAGAATGGGTATAGACTGACTAAAATCTATTTGCTGAACTGCTTTGAGAGCTAGTTCAGGCCCAATTCCGTTAACATCACCAATGGTAATTCCAATTTTAGGTATCATGGGGCTAAGTTAAAGTTTTAGCCCCTAAATCTCAGAATTTATTCTTTGCCAAGTAGAATGAAATCTGAGAATCCTGTTCCTTTTTCAAATACAAAATTACGGTTCGGGTAGGTCCATGTCTCAATGACTCTTCCTTTACTAGGAAAGCTGCGCTCACGTGCACTTGGCGGACCATATTTTATGTAGATTTTACCACGATCTGTTTCGTGTCCATCAGGATTTTCAGGGTTTCTATATTCTCTAAAAGCAAAATCGATTCTTCGATAATATTCCGTCATTAGTTCATTGAACTCTGAGTCTGGAGTTGGATCTCTTTGTTCCCAAAATGCTCTAAACCGTTTTTCCTTTTCTTGGGCATTTCCATCCTTCATTGCCTTAATTCGATCTTCGGGTAATATGTACATAAGTAGGTCTATGGATACATCAAGATTCAATAGAGCAGGAGGGATATCAGGCCAGAATGAACGAACCACTTTTGTGGCAATGGGCTTTTTAGACTGACCTTCCTTTACAATGATCTTATACACCGAATTCTCATAATTTTTATTAGGTACTTCAATCAAAGCGTAGGTGAAAGATCCATTTTCTTTGTTTAATGAAAGTGAAGGTGAGTTCGTGTCATTAATGGTTAATTCACTATTGGAAAAAATGTTATCAGCTGAGATAGGAAGGTTTTCTCTTACACTAACAACGGTAGTATCTTTCCTACCAATGTTTGCCTTGCTTATTTCAGCACTATAGGATGAGTTACTGTTATAATTCGGAATTCGAATGAGCAAGTGATAATTCTCTCCATAACGTACGCTATTGCCTCTATTCACTAATTTAAGATCAAATTGGCTTCCATTTTGCTCAGATGTAACTTCATCAATTAAATAGATTTCGCCCATTTTCTTAGTCTTGAAATCTGGTATTTCAATATCCTGGCGTTGTGAATTTCGTTCATTGGTTTCACCCATAGTACTTAGTTGAAGTACAAAATTATAAGTGCCGGGATTTAAGGAAGCTTTTAGCACACCGTCAGAGAAAAGCATTTCAGATTTAGTGTCCTCAAATGATGCTGCGTAGAGGGTATCTTGCCAAACATCTCGTGCCACTGTGGCTAAGTTTTCTAACTCTTTTTTGGAGGCTTTTCCTCGAAAGATATCAGCACTGAATCGTGCAGTAGTATAAAATTGATTGCCACCTAATTTATCTACTTCATCATTTAATGTAATTTTCTTGAAGGGTAAGAAATTATTACTCATGCTAAAGGTTAATAACAACTGATGATTGTCTGAATTGGAACTCGGAATGATCAATTCATCAAAGAAAAGGGTAGGCACCGAAGCTCTATTTACAAGTGATGTGTAGGTAACGTCGCCTCTGCGTTGGGCATAAAGGTCAGTTCCAAGAAGTATGATTAAACCAAAAGCTAAAAGTGTATTGGTGATTTTATTCATTGTAAATCTTTTTTTAAATAGAATTTCAGACTATAACATCCATCAGTGTTAGAAAATGCCTATACTCAACGCAATTATCATCAAGTGTATTATATAATAACAGATTTCTAGCATAATGAGCACAAATTCTACAGGAACAAAACAAAATTGGCTTTCTGAACTACTTGCAGAATTTAAAGATCAAGAAAAAACCATAAAACTGGGTGGTGGTAAGGCTCGCATCAATAAAGAACATGGTAAAGGTAAGCTTACCGCTAGAGAGCGCATAAAGAAACTGATTGATAAAGGCTCTGACTTTTATGAGCTAGGTCTTTGGGCTGGCTATGAAATGTATGAAGAACAGGGTGGATGCCCAGCAGGCGGTGTAATAACTGGGATTGGAAAAGTGCATGGACGTGAATGCATGATTGTTGCCAACGACGCCACGGTAAAAGCTGGAGCTTGGTTCCCAATTACAGCTAAAAAGAACTTAAGAGCGCAAGAAATAGCGATTGAAAATCATATCCCACTCATCTATTTAGTGGATTCAGCTGGGGTTTATTTGCCAATGCAGGATGAGATTTTCCCTGATAAAGATCACTTCGGAAGAATGTTTAGAAATAATGCAGTGATCTCTGCCAAAGGTATACCTCAGATTGCAGCTATCATGGGTAGTTGTGTAGCAGGTGGCGCTTACTTGCCAATAATGAGCGATGAAGCCCTTATTGTAGATGGTACTGGAAGCGTTTTCTTAGCCGGAAGTTATCTAGTGAAAGCGGCTATAGGTGAGGATGTAGATAACGAAACTCTTGGAGGTGCTACCACTCACACTGAAATTAGTGGTGTTACCGATTATAAAATGGAAGACGATGTTGAATGCTTAAAAACCATTCGAGATTTGGTGGATAAATTTGGTCCACAACCAACTGCCGGATTTAATAGAGCTGAACCTGTAAAACCCGCTAAACCAGCGAGCCATATAGCTAATGTTTTACCGGAGTCTAGAACGTCTCCTTATAATATGCACGACCTTCTGGAGTGCATAATTGACAAAGATTCGTTTACAGAGTTTAAAAAAGGCTATGGCGAGACTATTATTACGGGCTATGCTCGTATTGATGGTTGGAGTGTAGGAATTGTAGCTAATCAACGAACGGTATCTAAAACTAAGTCTGGTGAGATGCAGATTGGTGGCGTTATCTATTCGGATTCAGCGGATAAAGCCGCACGTTTTATCATGAACTGTAATCAGAAGAAAATTCCGTTAATCTTCTTACAAGATGTAACAGGGTTCATGATTGGCAAGCGTAGTGAGCATGGCGGTATCATCAAAGATGGTGCTAAAATGGTGAATGCTATGAGTAACAGTACCGTACCTAAAATTACAATCGTTGTGGGTAATAGTTATGGGGCCGGTAATTACGCTATGTGTGGTAGAGCTTACGATCCACGATTTATGTATGCGTGGCCAACAGCAAATATCGCTGTTATGAGTGGAGCTTCTGCTGCAAAAACACTTACTCAAATTCAGGTAGCCACTCTTAAAAAGAAAGGCGAAGAGATTAGCGAAGAACGTCAGGCTGAATTAGCTAAGGAAATAACTGATCGATATAATAAGCAGACAGATGTGAGATATGCTGCTTCTAGATTATGGGTTGATGGAATAATAAATCCTGAAGATACTCGAGCAAGAATATCAAATGCCTTAGCTTGCGCTAATTTAAATCCAGAAATTCCTGAGTTTAAAACAGGTGTAATCCAAACCTAGAGTAATCTAGTTAGTTTATTAGTCGACCGTATACTGAAACTATTTGAGCTACTTAATGGTAAGGAGATAACATTATTTAAAGCTCGATAGTAATGCGGTATCAGTTCACAGACCAACCACCTAAACTAATTGTACAAATTGAATCAAGGTTTACCTTAATCGATTTTACTGTACTGTTGGTGTGTTTTATACTGGGATTTATATTCGCACTTTTCTTTTGGATTTTCTTCGTCGCTGTATTCCTAAAGCTGTTTGTTTCTTTTGAATTTGTGTTCGATTCAGAGGAAGAAAAAGTGCTGCACTTCATTAAACTATTTAGCTATATAAAGTTTAAACGAAGGGAGTTTCAATTTGATGAAGTCTCTGAGATTCGACTTAGTAATGAGGATAGTGGCCCCGCCCTTCAACACAAATTAGTGAACAAAGATTGGTACTCGCTTACTATTCTATTGTCTAACTCCTATATAAGGATGGCAAAAGTCCAAATGGATGAGTTCGAAGAGCTATATCATTTGTATACCCAACTACATCAACATTTAGGGCATCATTTATTATTTAAACTCCAAATTAGTCACATCTCGAGTTTAGAAGACCACGTTTAAGTAATGAATTTTAAATACTTATAGAAATTAAGCTGTATGTATTAGAAAATGGTAACTAGGGAACATTTAAATACTCTTTAACTTTAAACATGCAGGTCGATTGCTTTGAAAGGTAATTTGACCTGAACCATAAATAAATATATAGATTATGAACTCTCTAAGATTCTACAAATTAAAATCATTTTTAACAGTATTAACTGCAGCTTTTGTATTTGGTGCTTGCTCTACAAGCGATTCCGGTGATTCCGCACAAATGCGATTAAATGCTACTTCAAAAAGTAATAACTCTGCTCAAAAAGCAAAATCTCAAGCAGATACTTTAATCATAACGGAAGCAAAATTCAGAATTAGTGAATTAGAAGTTGAAAGCGCTCAAGCAGATTCAGCTGATTTTGAAGGCGGCCCATTTATATTAGACTTGAATATCTCTGGTGGTATAACAGAATTAGCTACTACTGAAATTAAAGCTGGTATTTATGAAGAACTAGAAATTGAAATTGAAAAACCAGATTCTGGTGAAACTCCAAGTGATCCTGATTTTAAAATAGGTGAAGGCGAGAATGAAAGATTCTCTTTAATTATCCGTGGTACTTATAACGGAAATGAATTTACATTCCGCTCAAGTAAGGATTTTGAAATCGAAGTTGAATTCGAACAAGGTGTAGAAATCCAATCTAATACTGAAGGATTGATAGACGTTACCCTAAGTATTGATAGTGCAATTTGGTTTGTAGATGCTAATGGCAACACCTTAGATCCAACACTAGTTGAAAACCAAGCAATGATAGAAGCGGCTATAGAAGCATCATTTGAAGCATTCGAAGATGACGACCGCGACGGTGAAATTGACGATTAATCGTTGAGCTCCTAAAAAACAAAAGCCCCAAAAGTGATTTTGGGGCTTTTTTTTATGCAATGTATTTGAATTCAACTATTAGATATTGGAAAGGATTGTATTAAGTGTTGCACTAGGACGCATAGCATTTGATGCTAATTCGTCGTTAGGCTGATAATAGCCTCCAATTTCTACAGCATTGCCTTGCACTTCTATGAGCTCAGCATTAATGCTTTCTTCATTGGTTTTTAGTGCAGCCACAACTTCAGCGAATTTAGCTTTTAATTCTGTATCCTCAGTTTGTTCAGCTAATGCTTCAGCCCAATAAAGCGCTAAGTAAAAGTGACTTCCACGGTTATCAATTTGGCCTAGTCTGCGAGCAGGGGACTTGTCATTTTGAAGAAACTTTGACGTCGCTGTATCTAAAGTGGTAGCTAATGTTTTAGCTTTTGCATTACCAAATACTTTAGATAGGTGTTCCAGAGATACAGAAAGTGCTAAGAATTCACCTAATGAATCCCAACGAAGGTAATTTTCAGCAACAAATTGTTGAACATGTTTTGGAGCTGAACCACCAGCACCTGTTTCGAATAACCCACCACCGTTCATAAGTGGAACGATAGAAAGCATTTTAGCACTGGTTCCTAATTCAAGAATAGGGAATAGATCTGTTAGGTAATCTCGGAGTACATTTCCAGTAACAGAAATCGTGTCTTTGCCTTCACGAATACGATCTAATGAATACTGTGTCGCTTTTACTGGCGACATGATATGAATTTCTAATCCTTCAGTATCGTGGTCGGCTAAGTAAGTGTTTACTTTTTTGATGAGTTCAGCATCATGCGAACGTTCTTCATCTAACCAAAATACCGCAGGAACACCGGTATCTTTAGCTCTAGAAACAGCTAATTTTACCCAGTCTCTAATAGGAGCGTCTTTCACCTGACACATTCTCCAAATGTCGCCTTCATTCACTTCGTGTGAGAGAAGTACATTGCCAGCTGCATCAAGAACGTTGATGGTTCCAGAGTCACTTAATTCAAAAGTTTTATCATGAGATCCATATTCCTCAGCTTTTTGAGCCATTAAGCCCACATTAGGAACACTACCCATTGTTGTTGGGTCAAAAGCACCATTCTTTTTACAGTCATCAATAACTACCTGGTAAATACCTGCATAGCTACTATCTGGAATTACGGCTTTGGTATCCTGAGTTTTACCTTCTTTATTCCACATGCAACCCGAAGTACGAATCATAGCTGGCATTGAAGCATCTATGATTACATCACTAGGCACGTGCAAGTTGGTAATGCCTCGGTCTGAATCAACCATGGCTAAATCAGCACGCTCTTCATAACAAGCTTGTATATCCGCCTCAATAGCACCTCTGTCTTCATCCGAAAGTTCTTGAATTTTAGCTAAGAGATCACCAAATCCATTATTGGTATCAACACCAATCTTGGCAAGCTTAGTACTGTGCTTTTCAAATACAGGCTTAAAAAAAGTATTCACGGCATGTCCAAAGATGATAGGATCGGATACCTTCATCATAGTAGCTTTCATGTGAAGGGAGAACAGTACCCCTTGCGCTTTAGCATCCTCGATTTGCTCCTCAATAAAACGAAGTAATGCTTCTCGGTTCATTACCGAAGCATCAATCACTTCACCTTCTTGTAGGTGTAATCCTTCTTTGAGAATCGCAGTTTCACCATTTGATTTCTCAAACTCGATGCGAGCAGTAGTCGCTTTATCTAAGGTGGTTGACTTCTCGTTGTTCCTAAAGTCACCTGCTTCCATTGTAGCAACGTGTGATTTAGAATCGGCACTCCATTTCCCCATAGAATGTGGATTTTTGCGCGCATACTCCTTAACAGCTTTTGGGGCACGACGATCCGAATTCCCTTCACGAAGTACAGGATTAACCGCACTACCTTTTACTTTATCATAACGTGCCTTTACTTCTTTTTCTTCATCACTCTTAGGCTCTTCAGGGTAGTTTGGTAAGTCGTATCCTTTAGATTGAAGCTCTTTGATGGCTGCAACCAATTGAGGAATAGAAGCACTGATGTTCGGAAGCTTAATGATATTTGCTTCAGGTTTTTTAGCCAGTTCACCTAGCTCAGCAAGTGCATCTGAAATTTTTTGGTCTTCTTTTAAATACTCTGGAAAATTTGCAATAATTCTTCCAGCTAAGGATATATCTCTTGTTTCTACTTTTACGCCAGCCGCCTTGGTAAAAGACTGGATAATTGGTAAAAGTGAATAGGTAGCAAGTGCGGGAGCTTCGTCTGTCTTGGTGTAAATAATTCTGGCGTCGTCAGTGGTCATTCGTCTCAAGTAGTTTGTTACCGTTAAGTCTATACTTTAAAGGGTAGTAGTTAAGGATTAATTAAGTGGCATGAGTTTACGAAAAAAGTCGTAAGGAAAGTAGGGAATGAAGGAATCAAATTCGTCTCTGGTCATTTATTCTTTTATATTAAAGACGAACTTTGAACTTAATACGTTGGAGTTTTAAAACCACAAAAAAGAGGTATAATTATGATTAGACCAATGTTTGGTTTTAGGCCAAAACCGAAAAAATTTGATTTACCATTTCGCTACTACGATCCTGAGCAAGAGGAACGTGAAAATGAGCGAAGAAAACGACGCATTAAGTTCGAAACACACAATAGAGTGCGACCAAAACAAAACTTAAGAGTGTTATCTCTAGCTTTACTATTAGCTTTGGTTGTCTATATCATTTCACTTTAATAATTGGACTTTTTTTTGAGCGAGACGCAAGAAAGCACCTCTATCATACATCAATTACCCCCAGAAATAAGTAATAAAATTGCAGCTGGAGAGGTAATACAACGCCCTTCATCAGTAGTTAAGGAGTTATTGGATAATGCCATTGATGCTGGTGCAGATTCTGTTAAGATTTTAATTGAACATGCAGGCCGTACTTTAATTCAAGTTATTGATAACGGTTGTGGTATGAGTGCAGAAGACTTACCTCTTTGTTTTGAACGCCATGCCACGTCCAAGATTAATACAGTAGACGATTTATTTAAAATTCGCACTTTGGGGTTCAGAGGCGAAGCGATGGCTTCCATCGCATCCGTATCTCAAATCACGGTACGTACAAAAAGAGCTGAAGATGAAAGTGGTTGGGAGTTCGAATTAGATGGAGGAAAAGATAAAGGCATTCAGCCAGTTGCTACCCCTGATGGAACTTCCATTTCAGTACGAAATCTGTTTTTTAATGTACCAGCAAGGCGACAATTCCTAAAAACGGATGTCACCGAATTACGCCATATACTCAGAACGGTACAGTACGCAGCCCTTTCGAATAGCAACATTGGTTTCCAGGTAATTGCGGATAATGAAGAGATTTATAATCTACCCCCTCAAACATTAAAAGAACGTGTAGCGGGTATATTTGGCTCAACTTACAAAGCGAGCCTAATTAGTTTTGCAGAAGAAACAAGCTACGTTCGAATTTACGGTTTTGCTTCTGATCCTAAATTAGCCAAGAAAAGTAGGGGAGAACAATTTCTCTTTGTGAACGGTCGCCCATTTCAGCACCGCTACTTAACCCACGTTATACTAAGTTTGTACGATGCGTGGACGAAAAATAATGAATATCCCTTTTATACTCTTTTCTTTGAAATAGACCCTTCTAAAGTAGATGTAAACGTTCATCCATCAAAGATGGAAGTTAAGTTCGAAGATGAGAGAAGTGTAATTCAGTTAGCTCGTTCTGTAGTGAATAGAGCTCTAAATGAACATTTTAAAGTTCCAAACTTGCCTCAACAAGAGGATACATTTTTATCAGATCACCCTACTCAAGGGTTTGATTCAGTTTTTGGTTTTAATACCGAGCAGAAAAAAATCACTCAGAATGAAACCGGATTTCAGATTCCTTCTAGAATAAATAGAAGTAGTTCTCCGGCACCGCAAAGTTCTTCTTTTGGGAATAGTGATTACTCTGATTTGCTATATGGAGATTCAGGAAGCAAACACCGCCCAAATGAAGGAAGCTTCTCAGGATTTTCAGAGGAAGAAAATGATAAAGCAAAGCCAACCGAAAAGAACGGGTTTTTCCAGTTGCATAATGGGTACATCTTAACACAAACTCGAAGTGGTGTTTGTATCATAGATCAGCATTTAGCCCATAAACGAATCATTTTTGAAAAGGCTCTAACCGCTACCGAAGAAGCTCTTCCTAGTACGCAGCAATTACTGTTTGCTCAAACTATGGAGCTTTCTGCAAGTGATTATACGCTATTAAAAGAATTGCATCCCATTCTACAACGAATGGGGTTCTCCGTTCAATTAATGAGTGGGAATACGGCCATGATTAATGGGGTACCTGCTGATATTGAGATCGGAAATGAGCAAGAAGTACTGATTGCTATGCTTCATCAATATCAAGAACTGGGACAGAAGCTTCAGCTCGAAGCTCGCGAAAAAGTAGCCATTTCTTTTGCTTCAAAAGCAGCTATTCAACGAGGGAAAAAATTAACTCCTGAAGAAATGGAAGCTCTTGTAGACCAATTGTTTGCATGCGATCAGCCGTATATAGATCCTTTACAAAAGCCGACAATCGTTTATCTTTCACTGGACGAAATTCAATCCAGATTTAGATAAGATGAATATACTTGCTATCGAACCATTCTACAGTGGCTCTCACAAAGCTTTTTTAAAAGGTTTGATAGATAATTCTTCGCATAACATCATCCCCATAAAGTTGAACTACAAAGGATGGAAGTGGAGGATGCATGGGGATTCGGTAACCCTAGCTCAGCTTACCAACCAAGTAACAGAAGAAATTGATCTACTCGTTACGAGTAGTATGACCAACTTGCCTGCGTTTATTGCCCTTACAAATCCTCGATTTGCGCATGTACCTAAGTTGATGTATATGCACGACAATCAGTTTACGCGTCCAATTCCAGAAGGAGAGACTCGTGATCTAACATACTGCTACATAAACTATTTAAGTATGTTAGTGGCCGACAAACTATTGTTTACATCTCAATTTCAAATTGATGATTTGCTAGAAGCCTTACCCGGTTTTTTAGAAAACTATCCTGATGACAAGCACTATACGTATGTGGATGAAATCAGAAAAAAGAGTGTGATTCTTCAGCCTGGCCTAGATTTAAAAGCCTTTGATGAAGAGCCAGATAGTAGAAGTAACAATAAAAATCCAGTGATTGTCTGGAATCAACGTTGGCAGTTTGATCGAAATCCAGCCATGTTTTTCAGAGTTTTAAATCGACTCAATGACATCGACTTAAAGTTTGATTTAATCTTAGCCGGAGATACGAAACACGATAAACCAGCTGAGTTTGAAAAGGCATGGCAACGCTTTGGTCAACAGATTACCCATTTTGGATATGTTGATGACAAAAAGAACTACAGCAAACTATTGCATTCAGGTGATATCGTAGTATCAACAGCGACTTATGAGTTTTTCTGTACACCTATTATGGAGGCGGTTTATTGCGGATGTCATCCTCTCGTGCCTAATGCACTCCATTACCCAGAACTGATACCGGATGCTCTGCACAAACCATTACTTCATGCTCCTACATTATACCAAACAGAAGATGAGTTATTCCATCATTTGAAGGATTTATTGATGGGAAAAACAAAACCGCTCCCCAAAAGCTCTCTTCAAACAATTAATAAGCATTTCGATTGGTCGCGAAAAATTAAAGACTACGACAAATTATTTGAAGAGCTAGTTGATGACTTTAATTAGTTCGGACTATTTAAAGCTTTCAATAAATTGAATCATCAGTTTTGAATAATCTTCGAATTCTGTGAAGGGCAAGGTTTCAAATTTATCATGTATATCATGATACGCCTTAATGCCCCCTAAGGTGTAGATATAAAAACCAGGGACACCTGCTTCATCAAAAAAGCAATGATCACTATTACAGGCTTTGCCTCTAATTTTTACTTGAGGTAATAGATTTTGATTAGCATTCAGTTCAGTAAGTAGGTCGAATTTGTTTTTAAATACGCTACCATTTACTACTTGAACCCCTTCATCACCTGTACCCGCTAAATCAAAATTGAGATAAAATTTTATATTTGATAATTCTATAGTCGGATTTTGAACAAAATACCTTGAGCCCATCAATCCAAGTTCTTCAGCACCAAATGCGATTAGCACTATATCAAATGGTGGAGGGTTAGTGCCAAAATGTTTAGCCATAGTTAGAAGCATAGCAACACCACTACTGTTATCATTGGCTCCATAAAAAATGGTTTCTTTACCTATTGTACCTAAATGATCGTAGTGAGCCATGAGTACGATTGTAGAATCAGAGCTCATACCTTTTACTCTGCCCATCACATTTTGTGTAGGATAATTCAATGTATACTCTTGCTCAATATGTAGCTTGATTTGAGAATTTGGTTCTATCTCAATTTCATCGGATAAAATGATTCCAGCTTTTTCATCCAGAATGGAGGATGGTCGCCAAGTCAGTTTCCCATTGGAATGATATATAAATCCCTTCACAGGTAGGTTGGGATTTCTCTTTATGAATTGGATAAAGCCATTGAGTAGATCTGTATTCTCCTTACTTGTATTATCTTTATTGAGTTCAGGTAAGTAAATGAATTTATTAACGGAAGCTTTTATTGCTTCAATCATGTCCTGCTGACTAACTAAGTCATTGAAATAAATGCTATGAATCTCAAAACTACCATTAATTGTTGGTGAGCCAGGTTCAACGAGATAATCTATTCCAGGGGTGAGTTCTTTGTCATTCAGGTTTAGTTCAACAGTTGAGGGAAATGAATTTATGGAAACCTCGAAATTCTGATAAAACTCACCGTCAATAGGTTCAACACCATGTTTTATAAATTCATCTTTTATAAAACTGGCTGCTTTTTTGTCAGCATCGAAAGTGTACCCTCGACCATAGTATTCACTAGAACTTAAAGTTTTAACGACGAACTTAGCGTAATCTAAATCTTGTGCAGTTGTTTTTGTTGGAATAGCACAAAAGAAGATTAGTATAACTGTAGTAAGTATCGACCGCATAAAAACCATTTTAGAAAGGGGCGTCTTCGTCGGGAGCTGGGTTATGAGGCATAGGTGGTGCTCCAGAAGGAGAGAAATCATCTGGGAGGGCAGGAGTGTTGCCACCACCTCCATCATTGAGGTAGCTATCCCCATGATCGGCGGTTGTTAAGTTCTCAAACCGAGCATAATCTTTAACGAAATAATGCATTTTACTACCTACCGGTCCGTTTCTTTGCTTACCTATAATTACCTCTGCTAAACCAGCCGTTGATTGTCCCTCAGCGGTGGTTGTAATTCCATAGTATTCAGGACGATACAGGAACATCACCACATCGGCATCCTGCTCAATAGATCCAGATTCACGAAGATCACTTAATTGTGGTCGCTTATCACCACCACGTTGTTCTACGGCTCTAGAGAGCTGAGATAAGGCGATTACTGGGACATCTAATTCCTTAGCTAGCGACTTCAACCCTCGAGAGATAGAGGCAATTTCTTGTTCACGATTTCCAGAATCCTTTGCATTGCCCTGCATAAGCTGTAGGTAATCAATTACGATTAACCCAATATCATGTTCACTTTTCAGTCTTCTACATTTAGTACGCAATTCCATTAATGTGATAGCTGGCGTATCATCAATAAAAATACCTGCAGTAAATAAGCGACCTGCTGCTTCAATCAGTTGTTTAAAGCTGTCATCATTTAAAGTACCTTTTCTAGCTTCATCAGCACGAACGCGAGCTTCCATGGTGAGTAAACGTTGAACTAGAGATTGATTTGACATCTCTAAACTGAAGATAGCGATAGGGGTTTTAAGCTTTTCATCAAGGTGCATAGCCGCATTTCTAGCAGCCGTTAATACAAAGGCCGTTTTACCCATAGATGGTCGCGCGGCGATGATTATAAGATCACCTTTTTGCCAACCAGCAGTCATTTGATCGATAGCCAATCCAGTAGGTACACCAGTAATACCACCTTCTTTGCCTCGCATGTCTTCTAAATAGGCTAGGGTATCTTTTAAGATTTCTGAAACAGGTTGAGAGGCATTTTTTGTCTTCTGATTCGCTAAATCAAAAATACGTTGCTCGGCATCATCTAAAACATCATAAGCATCTGAAGTTGAATCGTATGATTCTTTAATAACATCCGTACAGTTCAGAATCAGGTTTCTTTTAATAGCTTTTTCAATGATAATTTGAGCATGATACTCAATATTAGCCGCCGAACTTACAGAACGTGTTAAATCAGATAAATAGGATGAACCACCACAAACATCGAGCAAATTGTTATCGCGAAGTTCATTCTCAACTGTAAGAAGATCTAAAGGATTATCTCTTTCAGATAAGTTCGATATAGTTTCGAAAATATGACGGTGGGCAGGCTTATAAAAGTCATCCGCTTTCAGCATACCAATAGCGATGGTAGCAGCGCCCGTTTCGATGAGCATGGCACCTAATACGGCTTCTTCAACTTCAACCGCTTGAGGAGGCACTCGGCCTTCTTTCTCTAATATGCTAGATGGATCTTCGTAAGTCTTCTTTTTGTATGCTGAACCGTTTTTTGCCATTTCCTTTTTATTCCCTGAATCGACCTAGTAATTGCCTATAATTTTTTAAAGTAGAATTGCAGTGCGTTGATCTTACTGTATAAAATTCAACGTCAGTAATTTAGTTAAAATATGCATGCACTGTAGATTATTTCCCCACAACTTTTAAACAAAATTGTTAACAATTGAAGTGACTTTAGCGCCTGTTCAAATGCTCTTTTAAAATTTTTAAGTCTTCCCAACATGGTCGCTTTAACGACTCATCCAATAGTAGTTGTGCGGGGTGATAAGTCGCAAAGTAGTTTTGCTCCTCTACAGTATGTAAACGACCTCGAAGACTGTCAAAATCCGATGAATCATTTATTAGTGTTTGCGTTGCAAGTTCGCCTACACAAAGCACAATATTCGGTTGAAGGATGTCAATTTCCTTCTTAATGAAAGTGGTGTTCATCTGAGTGAATTCAGCGTTGTCTAGTTCACTCTTAGAAGGTCTAAATTTTAAAATATTGCTAAAGTATAAATCTGATTTACTAAGACTTATGGCCGTTAATATCTTATCTAATAACTTACCTACCTTTCCTGAAAAAGGTCGCCCATCTTTATAATCGTTTTTACCTGGAGCTCCTCCAATAATCATAACTTTTGGGGAGTTGCTACCTTTTCCAAATACGAAATCGTTGGTGTTTTTAATTAGCTCTGAATAAAGGCTATTCAATGCTTCTACACTTGAACAAGCGGCAATTCTTTCTTCTGAAGATTGCTCATCATTGGTTGGTTCAATTTGCTCAGTTACACCTTCTGACTTTGATTCCGGTACTACGTGATACTCTTTATTCCCATTTGAAGCAGATGGAGTGGGTACCGGAGCAGGAATAGCAGGTTCTTCTCTAGTGTTTAGGTCTACTGATTTAACAGAAAAATCGCCAAACAACTCTCTTTGTTGTTTCAAGAAACGTATTACTCTGTCGGTTATAAAAGCTGTGTTTGTAGAATCACTCATTATCCAATAAGCTCTTCAATTACTTGCTCTTCTGCTAATATTTTTTGATTTAATTCCCCTTCATAATATCCATCTGTAGTAAGTGTATTCAGCCTTACGGGTTGAATGGTGTTCGCTAACCTTGGATTGTGTGGGATTGCAACACGAACATAATTGTTGGTCCAGCCAAACATGAGCCCATCTTTGTTTTCTTCTTCGAATAGGGTAGGGCGTATTTCGCCTTCGAATCGACCATCAAAATTAAATCGCTTCTTCTTTGATAATCTTCGAAGTTTATGTGTACGCTTTTTTCTCTCTGGCTTAGGTACTATAGGGCTTAAACTTAATGCATGAGTATTAGGACGTTCTGAATAGGTGAACACATGTAAGTACGATACATCTAGGCTATCAATGAATGCCATGGATTCTTCGAATAAGGCTTCTGTTTCGCCAGGGTGACCCGTTATTACATCTACTCCAATACATGCATCTGGAATAAGCTCACGAATAAGTTCAACACGTCCTCTATAAAGATCCGATTTGTAACGCCGACGCATTGTTTTAAGCATCTTATCCGACCCACTTTGTAATGGAATATGGAAGTGAGGCTGAAGCTTAGTTGAAGTAGCTGCGAATCGAATAATTTCTTCAGTAAGTAAATTTGGTTCTATAGATGAAACTCGGAGTCTCTCTAAGCCTTTTACATCTTCTAGTGCTTGTAGTAATTGATAGAAATTTTCATCCGTACCATAACCGAAATCACCTGAGTTCACTCCAGTAATGATGATTTCTTTAAATCCTTCTGATACCAGCTGTTCAGCATTCCGTACAACGGTAGCAATTTTAGGGCTACGACTTGCACCCCGTGCTAGAGGAATAGTGCAAAATGAACACTTGTAATTACACCCATCCTGTACCTTAAGAAAAGCACGCGTTCGGTCATCCGATGAAAAAGCATTGTGGAAGTCGACTGCTTCATTAACATCGGTATTGTGGATGATGGTTTTCTCTTGTTTAACAAAATCGTCAAATAGGTCTAATAGCTTGAACTTGTCTTTGGCCCCTAAAACAACATCAACACCTTCAATTTGAGCAATTTCTTCTGGTTCAAGCTGAGCATAACATCCAACAACAGCTACAAAGGCATCTGGGTTACGCTTTAAGGCTTGTCGAACTGTTTTACGGCAAGCACTATTAGCATCTAAGGTTACTGAACAGGTATTAATGACATAGATATCTGCTTTGTCATCAAATTCTTTGAGTTCAAATCCTTCAACCTCGAAATCTCTCCTCATAGAAGAGGTTTCTGAGAAATTTAATTTACATCCTAGAGTTTCAAATGCGGCACTTTTCATGCGCCAAAGATAAGGAGAATCGATAGTGTTTGCAGAGATAAATTGAGTAGAATCTATTAATCAATATCTATTTATCACTTAGCAATAAATATTGAGAGATTATCCCATTTTGGGATGGTAGATTAAGTTTTTGTAGGCATGTACCATCAATTCTTGAGAGGCTCCAGCAAAATACATCATAAACACAACTAGGTTCGCGAAGTTAACTTGGAAATAGCCATTGTGATCATATTTTCGAGCTGATACAAAGGCATCTTTTTGAATGACTCTGAAGCTTTTCCTATTCATTAGTTTCTGAATAAAATCATAATCTTCCATAATCAGATAATCTTCCCTGAATCCACCTAATTCATTAAATAAATCTTTTTTGATAAATAAGGTTTGGTCTCCACCTCTACACATTATCCTTTTAAAGCGAGTACAGTAGGCATTAATGCGTAATAGTGGCGTAGGATAATCCTTGAACTGATAGCGATAACAACCTGATTCATAGTTTGAAGTAAAGCTTTCGAGAATATCATCTACAAATGTTAAAGGGGGCTGAGTGTCGGCGTGAACAAAATAAAGGATATCATTCTTAGCAATTGATGCACCGTAATTCATTTGTGCCGCTCTTCCTTTTGAAGGGGAACGAACAGCCGTTACATTCTTTGAACGTGCTTTGGCCGTTGTTTCATCACTACTACCGCCATCAACAATAATTATTTCTGCCTTTGATAGCCCCTCAATCCCTTTAAGTAAATAATCAATTTGATCCGAAATCGTACATTCTTCGTTATAAGTTGGTACAATGATACTTATTGCCATATTAGATGATCGATAATGCGTAATTAATTGTAGAGATAGTAAATTAAAAAACGAACTCCTGCCAAATATGGATGTAACTTTTATGAAATTAATATCGACTTCTTTTTTGAATCTATTGATACTGAGTGGACTTAGCCTCAGTTCCAATGCCCTTGCTCAAGGAAATTCGTTTGATGAATTGCCTGATTCATTGAATTCATATACGGAAGTTTCCATACAACTTTTGAATCATGTTCGAACTGGAAAACCCACTCTTGAGCTACAAAAGCTATTGGCTGATGTTTCTAAAGAAGATTTAAATGCTGATTTAGACACAGAAGAAGAGAAGAAGGCATTCTGGCTCAATGTGTATAATGCCTATGTTCAAATTCTATTATTAGATAACCCAGAATTGTTTGATGATCGTGCATCATGGTTTGGTTACAACTTTTTTTCCTCACCTCAAGTTACCATTGCTGGACATGAATTAAGTTTTGATGATATAGAACATGGAATCATCCGCCATTCAAAGATAAAGCTATCTATGGGTTACTTAGATAAATGGTTCCCTGATGAGTTTGAAAAAACTTTCAGATGGAAGGAAGTAGATCCGCGAATTCATTTCGCGCTTAATTGTGGTGCGAAATCATGTCCATATATTGCAATTTATGAAGCTGACAGGGTAGAAGAACAATTGGATATTACCTCAAAACAATATCTCGAACGAACCACCGATTTTTTAGAAGAAGAGAATAAAGTATTTGTAAATCGCTTAATGAGTTGGTTTAAAGCAGATTTTGGCGGAAAGAAGGGAAGTATTCAGATGCTTAAGAAGTATGGGATTATCCCAGAGTCAGCTAATCCAAAAATCAGTTATATAAAATACGACTGGACCCTTGAATTAGATAACTATAAAGACATATAACTATTTATTTCGAATAAATACGAACCGGAAGCTCCACTTTAATAGAAGTTCCTTTATCGATTTCTGACTCAATATTTAGTTTTCCATTCATCGATTGAACTAAATGATGTGCTAACTGAAAACCAAAGCCAAACCCGCGTTCATTGCTGGTGCCTTTGGTAGAGAATGATTTATCGCCTAAAAGCTGATTCTTCTGCTCTTCACTGATACCTATTCCAGTATCTTTCACTTCAAAATGGAGTTTCCCACTATTTACAGAATCTTCAATCATTTGAAGGTTTACATGCACTGAACCGCCATTGTCAGTGAATTTTATGGCATTAGTAATGAGGTTGCCAAATATCTGCAGCAGCTTTCGTTTTGGGATGTTTTCATTAAACTCATTGTTAGTCAATGTTACATCAAAGCTCACATTTTTTAATTGAGCTTGAGGCTTATATAAATCAACAAGTTTTTCTTTGAGCTGAGTTAAAGCTAATGATTCACTAGAGGAAATGGGGTCTTGCTTGATTTCTTTATGTGTAGATAGTATTTCATCCGCTAATTCTAAGACGGTTTTACCACCCCGATTAATCATCTCAATCAATTCGATGATATTAGTTAAATCTTCACGTTCAGCATTCTCTTTTATGAGTTGAGATAATCCAATAATACCACCAATTGGGCCACGGATATCATGACTCACTTTCCGTGATACTTCATCCGCTTCATCTAATTTCATTTTTAATTCTTTGATGAGCTTCAAATGTTCTAACCTTCTCATTACCTCCTCAGCAATGATATTGAACATTTCAACTTTTTCAGGGGTGATGGATCTAGTCTTGGTATCGAGTACACATAATGCACCAATTCTATGCCCATCTATGCTTTTTAAAGGGACGCCAAAGTAATATCGAAGATTGGGATCACTTGTAACATATTCTTTTTCTTTAAAGCGATCATCTTTGTCTAGTTCAGGAACTTCGAAAGGTTCGTCATCCTGAATAGTATGATTACATATCGACTCTTCACGTGGCATTTGATCAACATCAAACCCATAATTTGAGATAGACCATTGGGTATGTGGACCAACTATATTTATGAGTGATATTTCAGTTCCTACTATATGAGCTGCTAATCTAGTTAAATCGTCTAAGTCTTTGAAGTCCTTAGAGTAATCTAAATCATATTCAGCTAGTTTAAGTATACGTTGGAACTCTTCTTTTTCCTGAACCTCTTTAACCGTCATGATACTTTGTTAGTTATTTTTCTTCTATAAGCTTATATCGCTTGAGTAATGTAACCGATGAAGTGTAATTACAATATTAAACTATGTAACTAATCTGAATTCAAGTTATAAAAACAAGAACAGCCTAGATGGCTGTATCATCAGTTCTTAGTAGAGGATAGAGACCAAAAGTCAACTCTATCAAATGCTATATAGGGTACAGCAATTATTAAGTTCCGATTATCGAGGCCAATATCAGCGGGTCGGCCTGGTGTGTTAATTAGAACCTGATCCAGTTCAGAACGGTTTATTCGAATACTTTGATCCACTTGGCTAGCTATAATTAAATAGTCTTCAAAAGGTTCAATACCGTCAAAATTACCACCTTTTGAGCTGGTGAATTCGGTTACCATTCCTGAAACATCAAAGGCGTAGAAAGTAGTGTCACCTCGCCAAGGAGCGAGTGTAAAAAGTTCTTCTTCTGCTAAATAAGTAATCCCATTTGGGTAAACAGGAAGTGAGTCAAGAAACACAGATGCTGTTTGGTTTTCAATCTTATAAACCACAGGCTTACCGGTGTCGGTAACATATAGAGTACCGGAGCCATCTCCTGAGATGTCATTTAGAAAACCTGGTTCAAAACCTGAAAAGTCTATAAAGTTTAGATGATTGCCTGTATTTATATCAAAGGTATGAACACCAAACACATCGGCTACCCATAGCTGCTCATTTTGTATGAACATGCCACGAGGTGCATGAAGAGGGTAGGAGTCGGTACCTGTCATGTATTCCATTTCAACAAGGGTACCATTGGCATCTACTTTTGTTATAAAGCCATTAGCGTCGGCGTCATTACCGCCACCATTGAAATTGGAGATGTAAAAGGAGTTTGTTATTTCATCAAAACGAACCGCTTCCGGACCTTTTAAATCTTCTACACTAAATAAAATGTTGGTAGAATCTTGAACAGCATCAAGATTTATAGAAGGTGTTGTTTCAGTCGACTGACAAGCAATGCCTGAAAGTCCTAACAATGCGAAAGCGGCTATTTTGATAGAATTCATTTTATACTCCTACGGGTACATGTTCTGGTTTAGCATCTTTATACGCAGGACGAGGGGTTAATCCAAATAATTCGAACATATGCATATCTTCATCAAGTTCGTTGTTATTGGTTGTTAACAGCTTCTCGCCTGTAAAGATCGAATTAGCACCAGCCATAAAACACAGTGCTTGTTCTTCGAAATTCATTCTAACTCTACCTGCAGACAGTCTAACCATCGATTTTGGCATCAATATTCTTGCAGTAGCAATCATGCGTGCCATATCCCAAGAAGGTACTTTAGGTTGGTTTTCCATAGGGGTTCCTTCTACAGCTATTAAAGCATTTACAGGAACTGATTCTGGGTGTGTTTCTAAATTTGATAGTGTGTATAGAAGTCCAATTCTGTCTTCATGCGATTCGCCCATTCCAATTATACCGCCTGAACAAACAGATATGTTATTATCCTGAACTTTTTTAATGGTATCTAAACGGTCTTCATAGGTACGAGTAGTGATGATTTTTTTATAGAAGTCTTCACTTGAATCAAGGTTATGATTGTATGCATATAACCCAGCTTCTTTTAGCTTAGCTGCTTGTTCATCATTAAGCATACCTAGAGTAGCACAAACTTCTAAGCCAAGATCAGCAACAGAAGACACTACATCTAATACTTCGTCAAAATCTTTAGTTTTACGTGCGCTTCTCCAAGCAGCGCCCATACAAAAGCGAGTAGAACCTGCATCTTTTGCGCGTTCAGCGGCCGCTAAAATCATTTCTTTAGGCATCATTTTTTCAGCCTTTACTCCCGTATCGTAACGTGCAGATTGAGGGCAGTAAGAACAATCCTCTGAACATCCACCTGTTTTAATAGATAAAAGGGTGCAAACTTGAACTTCACCTGTTTTATGATATTCTCGGTGTATAGTAGCTGCTCTATAGATGAGCTCCATTAATGGAGTATTGTATATTTCTGAAATTTCTTCTTTGGTCCAGTCGTTTCTAATTACTGACATAAATAGGTGTTTAAGTGATCTTGTAATTCCTCAAAAGTAAGGTGAAAGAATTCAAATGCCAATGTACATTTCCATTTATTTAATCCTTAAAAAACGGTATAGTCTACCAAAAAGTAAATGAAAGAAGTACTCATCTCAGGCAAAACTTCATTTAAAATTGAAGTTCCATATAAACTATATGAAGTAGGCGAGAAAGGTGAAAAACCTTTGATAATCTATTTACATGGATATAGGCAGAATATTGAGAAGTTTGAAAAATTAGTAGAGCCAATGCTTTCCTTGAAAGCCTATCATTTATTTATTCAAGGACCTTATCCAATCTATGATGAGACTAGATCCGTAAATGTATCTCAATGGGGTAGAGCTTGGTATTTGTATGATGGCAATAGAGGTCAATTTACAAAGTCGTTAGAGCTTGCCTCAGAATTCATTCAAGAAATAGTAGATGGGTTACTTCCCAACATCGACGTTAATAAAATCACTTTATTCGGATATTCAATGGGTGGTTATTTAGCCGGTTACTTCGCTCTTTCTAGGTGGAAACATGTAAACGAAGCTATTGTAGTAGGTGCTCGCATAAAAACGGAAGTGTTTGAAGATCGGTTGGAAGATGCAAAACATATTCATTTTTTGGCCCTTCACGGCAAAAATGACCAGAGTGTATTTCCCGGTCCTCAGCAACAAGAAATTGAAAAATTGAAGGCATTAGGTTATAGTGCTGAGTTCGTAGAAATTGACGACGCACACAAATTAACGGAGCCATTTGTTGTTGAAACAATCAATTGGCTTCAGAAACATGAATTCGAATATTCAAATTAGAAAACGTGTTAGGTTTTCTTTCTAATGTTTATTAAGTTTTTTTAACTTTGATCGGTTGAAAGCTGATAAATATCAGGGTTTTGCAAATAAAAATAATAAGTTAAGCTGTATATGAATATACTAGTTGTTGAAGATGATCCATCCGTAAGAACGCTTGTTAAAGCAGTTCTAGAGCACAATGGAAATTCGGTAAGTACTGCCGAAACAGCCCATGATGGACAAACAATGGCTGTAGAGAACGACTACGAAATGATTGTTCTTGACTTGGGATTACCAGATGGAGACGGGTATGAAGTTTGTAAACATCTTCGAGATGAAGGGATTACAACTCCAGTATTAGTTCTTTCAGGTGAACAAGAAACAGACGTCAAAGTAAAGTGCTTAAAAGTAGGTGCTGATGATTATCTCACCAAGCCATTTAATACGGAAGAACTTTTAGCCCGTATGGAGGCGATTAAAAGAAGAACCGAATCTTCTGGTGATCAACTTCTTACATGTGGCGAACTCAAAGTTGACCTGCTCAAGCGTGAATTCATGGTTAACAATGAGAAAGTACAGCTTACTAATAATGAGTTTAATTTATTGGTTTACTTCTTGAAGAATAAAAACCGAATTATTACTCAAGAAGAACTTGCTGAAAAAGTTTGGGATATTCACTTCGATACTCAAACCAATTATATAAATGTGTACATCAGCTATTTGAGGAAAAAAATACGTGAGTACACTGAAACTGATTACATTGAAACAATCAGAAAAAAAGGATTCACATTTAGATGTGAATAATTGAGATTATTATTAGGCCGCCATTTGGTGGCCTTTTTTATGTATTCTTATGAATAAGGAATTAGAAGAGTATTTACGTGAATTCATCTCACTTGAACGATGGGATCGAATAAATAACGTATTAGAGCAACGGACTCGAAAAATAACCGTTGTACTTGAGGATATCTATCAACCGCATAACGCAAGTGCGGTATTGCGTAGTTGTGATGGCTTTGGGATTCAAGATGTGCATATCATTGAAAATCGAAATCAATTCGATGCTTCATCTGAAGTAACTATTGGAGCTGATCAGTGGCTAGATCTTCATAGATATAACAAGACTAACCATGATAATGTATCTGAATGTTTTACTGAATTAAGAAATAAAGGCTATAAAATTGTAGCTACTACGCCTCATGAGCAGGATTCTAATCTGAATGAATTAGCCTTATCTACGCCTATTGCTTTAGTATTTGGTACCGAACTTGAAGGGGTGACCGATCAAGTAAAAGAACAGGCGGATGCTTTCGTAAAAATCCCAATGCATGGTTTTAGTGAAAGTTTTAATATTTCAGTGAGTGCCGCTATATGTTTATATGATACTACCACACGTTTAAGAAAAGAACGTTTGGATTGGATGCTATCAGAGAATGAAAAATCTGAAATCAGAATTGAATGGTTGAAGAAATCTATTAAAGCGGGTGATCAGCTTGTTAAGAGATTCATGGAAGAGCATAAAGAAGCTCATTAATAACATAACGAGCTTCTTTTACTGATTTCTTATCGTGGTAATGTAATAGTGATATCAGCAACTAATGCTGCAAAAACGGCCATGGTAGCAACCGACTCGTTAAAATCATCAATGTTCAGTTTGTCGATCGTATCAGCTGCGGTATGATGAAACCAGAAGTATTTACTGCCATCCACAACTAGTCCCATTCCAGGCACGCCATCTTGCATAAGTGGTCCAATATCAGCACCACCGCCGCCTTTTCTTACTTCACCTGAATCGGCTTTGCGTAATTCTTTTCCAATTTCCACTAGTATATTATAGGCTTCATCGCTGCCACTAAATCCAAAACCAATGGGGTCAAATACTCCACTATCTGATTCTATAGCTAGTATATGTTTGTTTAAACTTTTCTCTTCCTCTTTAACCCAGCGATGATATTCATTAGCCCCACGCAATCCATTTTCTTCGTTTGTCCATAGCACAACCCTGATTGTTCGTTTAGGCCTGATACCACTTTGCTTGATAAGTCTAAGAGCTTCCCAAGCAGCTACACAACCGCCACCATCATCCATTGCACCTTGGCCTACGTCCCAAGAGTCTATATGTCCACCCATTACAATAATTTCATCAGGGTACTCACTACCTTTAATTTCGGCAATTACGTTATGGGATAATGCATCTTCTAAAGTTTTTGCTTCCATGTTGAGGGTGATTTCTACAGTTTCACCTCGTTTAGAAAATCGCTCAATGAGATTCGCATCCTCTACAGTAATTGCAGCGTGTGGAATTTTAGCTACACCATCTTCATAGTTCATAGTGCCAGTATGAGGCGTTTGCATTGAATAAGAGGCTACAGAAGCGATTATGCTTGCTATAGCACCATGTTTGGCTGCCGCTGAAGCACCATTCATTCTATATTGAACCGTTTTGCCATAACTTGTGAAGGGAGCATTAAAGAGTACTATCTTACCTTTTGCTAATTCAGATTTATTCTCTAGATCTTCAAAAGATGTAACTACTAACACCTCAGCGGTAAGGGCTTTCCCATTTGTCCCAGCACTGCCGCCCATACTAAGCATGGGTAATTCTTTTTTTATGGGTGTGTTTAGAATTGCAGATTCTTTACCTCGAACCCAATGTGGAACCATTACAGGTTGTTTCCAAACACGGTCAAATCCATCGTTTTCCATTTCTGAAACGATCCAGTCAATTGCATCTTCTAAAGTTTTTGAGCCACTTAATCTGGGACCATAGTAATCGGTTAAGTGCGTAAGTCGATTAAACCCAAAATTACTTTTTAACGCATCTTTGATTAGGCTTTGAGCCCAATCACTTTGTGGTTCCGAGACGTGAGATTGGGCAACTGAATTAAATAGAGAAGTACTAAGAAATAGTATTAGAAAGGGGAGGAGTAGATGTTTTCGCATTCTTCAACGTTAATTTTTTGATTAGCTGAAGAAAGTAAAAAGAAGAATTAATTGCTTGGATTAGGAGACTTAATCCATTGATTTAGTATTTGTCTTAGCAAATTCTTTGAACATCAAATATTCCTCAGGTGAGATATCCGCAAATAGGTAGTTGATAGGATCTACTTTGATATCATTAAGATGTACTTCATAGTGAAGATGCGGACCTTCTGTTAACCCTGAATTACCAGAATATGCGATTAGATCTCCACGGTTTACTTTATTTCCTTTTTTCAATCCTTTTGGAACCGAAGAAAGATGGGCATAGAGTGTTTCGTATCCATAACCGTGATCTATCACTACAATACGACCAAGAGTACCTCTTAAGCCAACATATTTGATGGTACCGTTTGCAGTAGCATATACTTCACTTCCGATGTCTGCTCTAAAGTCGGCAGCGGCATGCATTCTTGTGTAACCTAACACTGGATGATCTCGCATTCCAAAGCTACTTAGAAGAATACCTTTAGTAGGTTTAATTGCAGGAATGTGTTTTAATTTCTCAGCATTATTATTGTAGGCTTCCTTCAATTCTTCAAAGCTGAGTTTCTGAATATTTATTTTACGCTCTAGATTATTCAGCTTATTAGTGGTCCAACGTAATAACTCTGCCGTCGATTCTGAAAATACATCAAGTTCTTCATCTGGGAGCGCACCACCTGTACCTGCTTCTCGTTCATCAGATGAAATATCTTCTAGTCCGAGTACAGATCTATATATTTCGTTGTCATTTTTAGCTATTTCCTGAAGCTGTTCATCAATGGAAAGGATCGACTCTTTTGTCTCTTCAAGTTGTGCAGCAAGGGCATCATTTTCAGCCTTCAATGCTAATTCAGCAGGTGTACCTACAAAATTGGATAATAGCATTATCCCTAAGCCGGATAATACCACACCCGTGAGTATCCATACAGATAAGTTATATACGACTTGCTCTGCTTTATTATACTCGATAGGTATAAATTCACATTTTTGTTCGTCGTAATAGAAATGATTCTTTAATGGCATAAACTAATTTTAATCCTCGAAAAGGTACCAACAACCTCGCTTCTTATCAAAGAGTGTAAAAGCATTCTAATGTTACTCCAAATCACCTTCAAAGTATTCAATAGCTCTTTTAGGTCCTTGATGCATTCCTTTAGTTTTTAAAGCAATTTGAGATTGAATTCTATCTTGGAAGGCTTTTGCGGGATCGTAGCCATAATGTTTCAATAAATAATTCATGGCTATTACTTCTGCAATTACGGTGATGTTTTTACCAGGGGTGATAGGGAGTTGAATTAATGGTATGTCTAAATCTAGAACAGATACAGAGTCATGGTTTAATCCTGTTCGTTCAATGTCTTCGGTTTCATCCCATAAAGTTAATTCTAACACTACCTCTAATCTTTTTTGGTATCGAATAGATCGAATACCAAACATCGACATTACATCAACGATTCCTAACCCACGAATCTCCATAAAATGTTTACTCATCTCCGTTGCCGAAGACATTAACACATTACTCTTTTTGGTTAACATCACAACATCGTCAGCCACTAAGCGGTGCCCACGTTCAATTAAGTCTAAAGCGACTTCACTTTTACCAATACCTGATTTACCTGTAATAAGGATTCCTATACCATAAACATCAACCATTGCTCCATGAACCATTGTTTGCACAGCAAACTGGTCTTCTAGAAAATCTCTAAGAAGAAACATGAATCGTGTGGTTTCTAAGGATGAGGTATAGACGGGTATACCTGCGTTATTGGCCATTTCTATGAGCTCAGGTGGGAGTGTGTTACCATCAGTTAGGAATATTACAGGTATATCAAATTTAGTGATGAAGGAAAAGGCTTCTTTTCGCTTATCAATGTCTAAATTATTTAAGAACTGAGATTCGGTATTCCCAAGAATTTGAATTCGTTGGTAGGTAAATAAATCCACATACCCTGCTAGCGCCATTCCCGGCCGATGTAAATCGGCCTCGGTTACAAATTTATCTTCTGAAGTTTCAGTGTTTGTACATGCAATCAAATTAATTTGAACACGCTGTTTCAATTTTTGAACAATGTAACTAACACTAATTTGTTCTTTTTTGGGAATGGGCTGGCTAGGTGAAAATGGCATGTATGTGGTTAATTAATGTACAGCGTGTAGTTTTTCTTTATATCGTTTGATTTGACGAGTGGCTACATCCACCGCATCTGAAATTGCTTTTTCGTAGGTCTCGGCTTTCTCATTAACAGCAATTACTTTTCTGGGCACTTTAATAATGATCTCAGCTTTTTGAGGGTGCTTGGGATCAGAAGTTGGTTCTAATATAATATCGCAAGAGACAATTCTGTCGTAAAATTGTTCGAGTTTTTCAACGCTTCCAATACTAAATTCTTTAAGATTCTCGCTTGCATCAAAATGGCGTGATGTTATTGAAATATTCATAGTGTCTCCTAGTTATTTTTATTTTGTTTTAGCTCTCGGATGTGCATGCTCATACACATTCTTGAGGCGTTCTACACTTGTATGTGTGTAGATCTGGGTTGCTGATAAATTGGAATGACCCAGGAACTCCTTAATGATTCTGATGTCTGCCCCGTTATTAAGCATATGCGTTGCAAAGCTATGTCTTAACACGTGAGGGCTTTTTTGTGTAACCTCGCTTGTTTTACTTAAATATTTCTCAACTATCCGTTGAGCGTATCGTGCATACATTCTTTGTCCGTTTCCAGCTAAAAATACAGCCTTCAAAGCATCGTTATCCGTTCTGCTTCCAAACAATTTTTCTTTAGTCTCAAGATGATCTTTAAGAGCTTCATAAGCTCTATTACCTAATGGGATGATGCGTTGTTTATTGCCTTTACCAAGTACGGTTATTTGTTTTTTATGTAAATCTAAATGTGATATATCTAAACCAATTAGTTCACTTAAACGAATACCCGTTGCATAAAAAAGTTCCAATACAGCCCGACTCTGCTTTCCTTTGGGAGTGTCTGTGTTTACTACATCCATCATTCGTTGGATGTCTTCCGGCGTAGTAGTTTTAGGAAGTGTCTTGTCTTTTTTAGGAACCACCAACAGATGAGCTGGATTTTTTTGGATATACCCTCGACTAAAACTGTATTTAAAAAATGATCTTAGAGAAGCTACTTTACGAGCTATACTACTTTTTGCTAATCCCTCTTCAGATAAATTTCCTAACCAAAGCCTAATAGTAAGTCGGTCTATCTGAGCTAGATCAATTTTATCACTTTCTTTTTCAAATTGATGGGTACAAAAATCGAGAAAATTGAGGAGATCATTTTCATACGAAGTGATGGTGTGAGGAGAGGCATTCTTTTCAACACTCAAATATCGGAGATATTTATCAATAGTCACTTTCATATGTTGGAATATGTATAACCGTACACAAAAAAGAAAACGATTATTAAAATATAATGAAGTCTAAAAATTAGACCTTACGGCCTTTCCAAGCTACTTTTTTGCCTGTTATACTATCTATCAAACATCGAATACCAAGGAGTTGAAACCAGAGAACTCCAATACTGTGTGTAAAAGCAGAATAAATCTCCCATTTATAGATATAGTTTAGAATCATACGGTGTATCCAAGGGATTAAAATTAGTATGGATGAAAGTATGATTATAGGGGAACTGGAAGATTTGAAGCCAACCCAAAACGCATAGTAGGGGAGAATAAATGTAACGAGATGAAGTATGCCCATCACTATAAATAGAAAGGTACTATTAAAGCCCAATAAAAAGTTTTTCCGTAATCCATTCCATATTTCTGAATAGCTGGTATACATTCTACAGTAAACGGTATTGATTCCAGATAACATTCGAAGTGAAAATCCTTGACGTTTTACTTCTTTAGCAAGTTGTACATCATCTAAAATATATTGTTTAATGCCTTTATGACCACCAATTTCTTCATAAATGGATTTCTTAAATGCGATAAATTGTCCACATGCAGCCGAGAACTCTGGACCTAATTTGTATTTTAATGACTGAGGCATCCATTTAGGATCTCGTTCAACATATTTGGCGGGTAGAAGAGTGTACAGGGCGTAGTATATATGTGGAATTATTTGTCGTTCCCAATAGGATTCTACTATCTGTTGTGGCCAAACAGTAATGGCATCAAATTGATTGAATTGAGAACTCGCCTTCGTTAGTGCATTACGTGCAAGCCATACATCCGCATCGATGAAAACGAGAACATCGCCTGTAGCTGCTTCACTAAGCTGATGGCATGCCCAAGGCTTGCCTAACCAATCATCAGGTTTAGCGGCTCCGTTTAATATGGTAAGATTTGGGTGTTCGTTTGACAGCTGCTGAAGAATGGAATTTGTTTCATCTGTTGAATGATCGTCGAGAACGAGAACTTCAAGATATGGGTAGTCTTGATTTAAAATCGATTCAACACATCGCTTGATTACTTTGGCTTCATTCCGCGCAGGTATGCATACACTAATTGCTGGCTTAGTATCAATATTAGTATTAGGTAAATCTTTTATTTTGTTGAACTCAAATAAATTACGGAGCAGAACAGTGCTCGTAAATAATAGATACCCTAAAGCGATATATAAAAATATTTCAAACATATAATGAACGTAATGTAAGATTGCTTTGGTTAAGCTTCACTTTATTGTAAGTTTTAAGCTATGAATATATCTACTGATTTTAAGGATGAAAGCCCTTTTCAAAATAAGCTATCTGGTGCTTATGAATGGTGGTATTTCGACGCTCTTACTAATGATAAAAATTGGGGAATCGTTGCAATATTTTATGAAGGTAACCCATTTTCCCCAAATTATATTGAAGGGATAACATCTAGAAATGCCACTCCCAATAATTTCCCTGCAGTAAGCATTTCTATTTATCACAAAAAGCAGACCGAATACTATAGTTTTAAAGAATATTCAGCTAATGATTTCGAATTTAATGAAGTAAGCAATGAATATAAGATCGGTGATTGTGCATTTCAGAGGACAGTAGGTCAAGATGGAATCAGCTATAAGCTTACTTTTGATCAGTTTTTAGTATCTGGGTTTAGCTTAGTAGGACAGTTAACATTTAAGTCTCCTAAATTATTAAAGGGCACTATAGCTCAAAAGTCTTCTAACGACCATCATCTTTGGAATCTGATACAACCGCAAGCTGAGGTAAAAGGAGACTTAACAATTAGTGGTAAAACCAAAAACCACGAAATTCAATTTGAAGGGCTAGGGTATCATGATCACAATGTTGGTTTTAAACCAATGAAAGATGATTTTGAGGATTGGTATTGGGGGAGGTTTCATTTCGACGATGCTACTCTTATTTATTATATCATGAATCAAAATTCTGGGCGTCAGTACCAAGCTTGGTTAATTGATAATAAAGACCCTAGTTCCATTAATGAGTTCACGAATATTGAATTGAAAGAAGAAGGATTAACGCCATTTGGACTTCGTTCTTCGAGAGTAATAAGTTTGAGTTCAAAGGAACTACAAGTTCATATACAGCAAAGCCACTGTGTTGATTCTGGCCCATTCTATCAACGGTTCATAGCTGAAGCGGTGCTAAATAATGGAGAATCGTTAAAAACTAGTACGGGAATATCAGAATACATTAAACCTGAAAGAATTTATAACAAGATATTTTGGCCGGCAGTCCGAATGCGTTTACAATTTATGAACCAAAAAGCACACTGGGTTCAAAAAAGCAAACGAATGTATCCTTGGACTTGGTAAGCTAAATAGGTTTAAATCCTTCATCTGTAAAGCCAGCCACATTTCTAGTTTGAGTTAGAAGATGTTGTAAGGCTAACTCAAAATGATTTGTGAGTTTTTGATTGGTGAGATTTTTTGTGGGTTTCGTAGACTCACCAATATAGATGTATAACTCTGGTTTGCTGTCTCTAAAAGTTTGTTGATATAAGGCAATTGGTACAAAATCTACTTCTGCTTCCATTTGTTTGTATAACCAACTTAAGCCTGATTTGAAAGTTGGTTGATTAGAACTAACAGGGGTTATTTCACCTTCTGGATAAATAAATAAACTCGAGTTAGATCGTTTCATTGAATTAATGGCATATCTCAGTGATCTTATAGTTGATTTTGAATCCTTTAGATTTATAGAAAAGGCACCAATTTTAGAAAAGAAAGGGTGTTTAATCATTTGTTCATCTTCCATGATAGCTCGAGCATGTTGCTTAAAATGATAGCTATTCAAATACAACGGTATTAAACCATCCCACCAAGAATTGTGATTTAAGTAGTACACAGTTTTTGAAGCCTTCGAAGGAGTATAGTGCTGCTTTATATAAACTCTTTTAAAACGTCGCTTCATTAGCCATTTCGTGTATAAACTAAAGAAGTGGATATAAAACTTAGATTCTTGTGAAGGTATAAAACTCAATGTGATACTTTTATTGGTGATGATAGGGGCTTCTGCCTTATCTTTGATGCATGAAGAAACACAGAGGAAAACCTATCGTTCAAATAACTCATCCAGAAATTGAGCAATATGCTGAAAATCACACAACGGATGAAAGCTCGGATATTCATAAACTCATTTCATCAAGCGATGATAAGTTAGAATATATTGATATGCTAAGCGGAAAATTAGTGAGCCAAATATTAAAAATGCTCATTAGAATTTCGGGAGCAAAGAATATTTTAGAGATTGGTACTTTTACAGGATATTCGGCATTGGCTATGGCGGAGGCGATAGAAGAAGGAGGAAGGATAACCACCATAGAGATGAACCTTCGTTACCAAAAAATTGCAGAGGAACATTTTGCTGAATTTGATAAAAAAGGTGTAATAAAATTATTGAAAGGTAATGCTCAGAGCTTAATTAATGAGCTAGATGGACCATTCGATATAATTTATATGGATGCGGATAAACTAAGATACGCCTATTACTTCGAACAGTCGCTACCGTTATTAAAAGAGGGTGGGTTAATGGTTATTGATAATGTGCTTTGGGATGGTACAGTTCTTGACCCAACAGATCACAAAGCCGAAGCCATTGCAAACTTTAATAAACTTGTGGCCGATCACCCTGAAGTTGAACAAGTGTTGCTACCTATTCGGGATGGATTACTAATAGCTGAAAAGCTAACTAAATAGATATCATCATTTAAAACATTCGTAGATCACAAAGCGATCGTTCTCTTTTAGAATTCTTGTGGATGTAAATAAAGGGTCTAGATGAGTAAATAGGTTTAAATGTTTACTCGTAACCATAGCAAATCGACCATTTTCTTTTATTATGCGTTGCACTCCCTTGAACAATTGAATGGCCACTTCAATGTTGTTTTCATGACCGAAATGGAACGGGGGATTAGAAACAACGAGGTCTATACTCTGATCTTGGAACACTTCTAAACTGTCGGAATAGTGAAATGCTTCATTCGGTAAATCAGGTAGATTCATTTTTGATGATTCAATAGCTAAGAAAGAATCATCCATCAAATGCAGTTCATTAGGCTTAAAGGAATCATATAATTCCTTGGCTATTATCCCATTTCCGGAGGCTAAGTCTAAAACACTCTGTTCATTTTCTTTTGCTTCAAAATGCTCTAAGAAAAATTGAGTTGCGAAATCAATATGACCAGATGAAAACACACCTTTATATTGCTTAATATCATAATCTTTATAAAAAATGGATTCAACTATGTCTTTAGCGGGTTGGTCTTTTTTCCCCTTTAGAGTTAATACTCTAGCTTTCTTTTTCGCTTTTGATTGTTCTACCGAGTCAAAATAATACTCAGCTATCTCTATTAATCTTGGCGAGAAATGGCGGGTCATAAAACCGGCAAAGATTACGCCTTCATCTGCTATACCACTATGAAGTTGTTGAATAAGTAGTTCAAATAGATTCAGTGATTTTGGGATTTTCAATAGCGCAAAATCAAAGGTATCAATCGTATCAAGTGGAGATCTAAATTGTAACCGCTCAACCGGGATATCATTCAACTTAGCATTCTTATAGAGTGCCTTTTCTTGGCTTTTGTATGCAATGATATGCTGAGTTGGATTGGTATTGAATAGATTCGCTAACACTCCAAAACGGTCATTCGATATACATAACTTTGAATGAGGCTCTACCTGGTTTTCAAGAGTTTGATGGAGCAGCTCATCGGCGGCATTCCATGCTCGTAATGATTTATTCGTGGTTGAAGGGTAACGTTTAAAATTGAATGTTCGGTCTTTAGTTTTATAGATCATTCCATGATTGACTTACATACATAATCTGGGATAATACCCGTGGCTTCAATTTGTGACTTATAAGTGTCTTCTCTGGTATTTCCAGATAGTACTAACATGGTTTTTATACCAAATTTGTTACCACCAAGAATGTCAGTTTCTAATGTGTCGCCAACCATTAAAATTTCATCTTTATTGATAAAGCCATCCTTTGTTAACTGTTCATAAGCAAACATAAACATTTGAGAATCAGGCTTACCGTAATGAATGAATTTCTTACCTAACATATTTTCCACCAACTTAGCTATTCCTCCAGTTGCTATGGCAATATCATTGGATGAAACAGGATAGTAGTAGTCAGAATTAGCTAGTATTACAGGCATATTCTTTTTACGAAGAAGGTTAACCACTTTATTGATATCAGTATTCCAGTCGAAGCCTTCATCATCTAGGAAAACACAGGCAGATATATCTTCTATATGGTCTAGATCTATATCTTTTACCGCCACATGTTCCAGCCCAGATTGGAGTATGTAATCAGCTGAGTTTTCAGTGCCCAAATAAGCAATTCGTCCTTCAGTAATTTTTTGTTCTAAGAAATGCTTAGCCATCATACCTGAAGTGAGCATTTCATGAAGTTCAATACCATGAAGTCCTAATTCGTTATACTTTTCAATTTGCTGTATAGGACTTCGGGAAGCATCGTTCGTCAAAACTCTAAAGAGCTTTTTCTCATCACGAATAAATTTTAGTGTTCTTTCTGCTCCTTCTATTAAACCATTGTGATTTTTTATAACGCCATAAGAATCTAGCAGAATTGCTTTAAACTGTTTGGCAATGTCAAAGAATGAAGGGTAACTCATTTTATAGATCCAGAGCTTTTAATAATGGTTCAGGGTTGAATGTGTTTTCAAGAGAGGGTAGATGCGTTTCTAAAGCCTCTTTTTGTAATTTTGTAGCAAATATCTCGTGGAAAAAGAATCGACCATACTTAACAACATAGTTGAGTATGAAAAAACGATAGGCATCTTTAAGAAATCGTATTTCTTTTTCTGTAAGTGGGAATTCTTTGTGATAGGCTTTTAGAAAGATGATAAAACGATCTTCCATCATAACATCCACATTGTAGGTAAAGACGGTTTTATCACCTATGTCGGATGAAACGCGTGCAAAGAAATAAAAATCAAGCATTCGAGTACTCATCCTAAACCAATCATAATCCCACCTAGAATAAAGTTTAAAATTGGGGGTGACTGAGAAGTTGCCAATATTCCAATCTACAAACACAGGAATAGACTCGAGTTTGTCAGCTCCTATGGTATCATAATTTGCTAAAAAAGCATCGCAATGGTTTTTAATTAGCGATCGATGCATGGGATACTCATATTTGCTTGAAGTGTCGTCAAGTATTTTTATGAGATCATTGATATCATCCTTCATGGTTTTAGAAGACCGAGGAAGGGTCGCTTTTACCGTATCACATGCCTTATGAAACCGAGCGGTTTGCTGCCCAAGTTTAGCTATTTGGTCTTCGTCTAATCGCTTAGGTAACTTTTCTTTTATATGAATAGGGCGATAGAACACTACCCAAGCATCAATTACTTGGCTCTGATAGCGATACACGTATAATTTATTTCCTTTCATTAATGATCGTGCAAGGAAATTTTCGAATGGAAACGGAAGGTTATTCGATAAAGTATTTATGATGCTATGATCTTCAACAAAATGGTCATATTTACCGAAGTAGGAGAGCTTAGCTACTATGTAATTTCTATCTTTTAAGGTAATTCTATACACATGGTTGGTAGATACTTTTGCACTTATATCTACGATATGAGCGATCTCTCGACTAGGGTCATAATCGTTCCACGCTTCTCTGATGATGGTATCAAAATCTATAAACGCCATTAGATCAACTCAAAGTACCTTTTAAGTTCCCAGTTATCAATTTGTGGCTCGTATTGCTTCCATTCCCATTCTCGAGTGCGAATAAAATGATCTACAAAATTTACTCCAAAAAGCTCATTGGCAATTGGTGATTCCTTCATAGCCTTGGTAGCTTTGAATAAATTGGTAGGGAGTGATTTTAATTTCTGATTATCGTAAGCATTACCATTTACAAAAGTATCATCTTCTAACTTGAGCTTATGTTTTATGCCATATAAACCTGAAGCTAATGCAGCAGACATCGCTAAGTATGGATTAATATCCGCACCAGGAACACGGTGTTCAATACGAGTTGCATTACAATCAGGATTGATGACTCTTAATGCCGTTGTTCTGTTCTCAATACCCCAGCTGATTGATGTGGGGGCCCAAGAGCCATCTACAAATCGCTTGTAACTGTTAACAGTAGGAGCAAACATGGGTAGTATATGAGGTAGACAGTGTAATTGCCCAGCAAGAAACTGTTTCATTGTTTCACTCATATTATTCTCATCATCCGAATCATAAAATAGGTTCTTTGAGTCTTTAAGATCCCACAAGCTTTGATGAATATGTGCACTACATCCTGGCAATGCAGCATTCCATTTCGCCATAAAACTAGCTAGTATCTCATACTGATAGGCAATTTCTTTAACAACAGTTTTAAAGATAATGGCTTGGTCGGCAGCCGTTGATAAATCGTCATAGGTGATACAGGCTTCATAAACCCCATGGCCAGTTTCAGTATGTAAGCCTTCTAAAGGAATGTTGAGCTCTTTAAGGGTATCAAATATTTCGTTAATGTATTCTTGATTTAATGACGATCGCAGAAGTGAATATCCGAACATACCCGGTGTAAGTGGGGTAGGGTTTCTATAGTCTTTTTCATAAAGACTTTGCGGTGTTTCGCTGAAGTTGAACCATTCAAATTCACAGGCATATTTTGGAAGTAATCCTAAATCAAAAGCTTGTTTTTCGATGTTCTTTAATAACGTTCGAGGACATATATCTTTAAAAACATCGTCATGCCGAAAGTCGCCAATTAAGAATGGTTTGTCATCATCCCAAGGAATAGAAATTAAGGTATCAACATCAATGAAAGCTTGTGCATCTGGGTATCCTGTATGCCAACCGCTTGCTTCGGTATTGGTATAGCACGCATCATTGATATCCCAACCAAAAATGACATTGCAGAAACCAATTTTACCGGATTTGAGGGCTTTGAGTACTTTATCTTTGCTTAGAAATTTACCCCTTAATACACCGTCTATATCAGTTACGGCAAATCGAATGTTATTAGCACTCGATTTTTCAATGCGATTTATAACTGCTTCTTTGTTAGATACTTCCGTTTTAACCATAACGGAATATAGAAAAGCTTTAGCTAGATATTAAGCCTAATCACAGCTTAAATACATAGCTTAAATAGAAGTCTACACCTGAACCATCTAGCCTAGGAAATAAAGTGTCGCCAGAAGCTTGTTCGTATTCAACATTATAGTATTTAACTCCAGCTGTGAGCAGACCTGTAGGGTAGTTTTCTTCATATTCTAAAATGAAATGAAGCCCACTCGTGTTTTCGTAAACCGTGTTAATGGAGTTTTGAGTGTCATCATTGGAATCCACAACAAGCTTTCCATTCATATATAATCCAACCCCACCACCATAATTAATAAAGGAGTTGTCTTTAATTTTGATGGGTAGCTTAATTTCGGGTAAGAAAGCAACACGTTTAAATGACGCACTTCCGTTTTTAGTAACTGGGGTTAGCTCACTAGTGAGATATTGAACCGACGCACCAACCGTAATGTTTTTTTCTGTTGTATAGTAGATGCCTGAGCCAAAAAAGAGTCCACCACCGGCACTTATAGTTGCTTCATCACCTTTAGGGGTAGTAAGTACTGGATTATTTTGTGAACCCATACCACCACCAAATATTAGTGGAACAGTAAAGCCTGAAATACTCAAAGGTTTCTCAGGGACATTAATTAAAGAGTCGAGAGGAGTAACTTCAACATCTTGAGCAATCAATGAAGGATAAATACAGAATAGAAAGAGGGAACTCAGTAATAGCCGCTTAAATATCATTGCCAGTTTTGGATAAATCGCGTACGCATGTACGTCTATAGATAAATTTTTAAACTGAACGGGTTTACTTCAGACTTAGTACATCATAATTCTTAAATCTTCGGAATGACCCCCGAAAAGTTCGGGGGATAAGTTAAAACTCTGAGCGCTTAAATGAAGGAGCTTTTCGTATTTTTGTTGCTTGTTCAAAAGAGTAAGCGATTTCAATAAGTTGAGGCTCCGACCATGCCTTACCAAAGAATGATATACCTACTGGAAGTCCATCAATAAAGCCCATTGGTACGGTAATATTTGGGTAGCCAGCGCGAGCTGCAGGGGAACTAGATGATGTCCCAAAGTTATCACCATTGGTATGATCAATTTTCCAAGCTGGACCACCTGTAACCCCTATGAAGGCATCAAGATCATGCTCGGCCATTACTTTATCTATTCCATTTTCACGAGAGGCTTTAAGCATATTAGCCCTAGCATTAATGTACTCTTCAGAGTTTAAATCACCTTTATTCTGTGCTTGAATTAGAATGTCGTGGTCAAATTTCATTTCTACTGAATCAGCCAAAGTCTTTTCTATAATCTCCTCTAAGTTAGCAACAGGTGCGTTTTCACCTAGCGATTCGAGATACTTATTAACACCGTCTTTGAATTCATATAGCAGAACATTGTAACTATCTCGACCTGATACATTACCAATTCTGTCAATCTCAACAATGGTGGCTCCTTGTGCTTCTAAAAAACGAATAGTTTGATGCATTAAAGTGTCAGTTTTATGATCACTACCCAAAGAAGGTTTATACAATCCGAGTCTTTTTCCATTTAATGCACCTGTTTTTAGGAAAGGAGTATAATCAGTGTGATACATGCCTTCACTTATGTCGGTATAGCTATCTCTACTGTCAACACCAACCATTGTGCCCAGCATAATGGCTGCATCTGCAACCGTTCTTGCCATAGGACCTGGTGTATCTTGAGTTTCCGAGATAGGTATAATTCCAGATCGACTCAGTAATCCAACTGTTGGTTTAATTCCTACAACACCATTGGCTGAAGCAGGGCATGTGATAGAGCCGTTGGTTTCAGTCCCAATTGCTAACATGGTAAAGTTAGCGGAAACTGATGCACCAGATCCAGCACTTGAACCGCAGGGATTGCGTGTAATATCATATGGGTTGCGAGTTTGCCCACCTAAGCCACTCCATCCAGAGGAAGAATTATTACTATGGAAATTGGCCCATTCACTTAGATTAGCTTTACCAATTATCACAGCACCACTTTCTCGAAGCTTCTCAACTATATAACTGTCTTGAAGGGGCATAGATTTCGCCATAACACGTGCACCGGCAGTATTAGGCATCTTATCTTTGGTATCGATGTTATCTTTCAATACCACTGGAATTCCAAAAAGTGGTCCTTTATTTGCACCATTTTGTAATAGCTCATCTAATGATTTAGCAATATGAATAGCATCAGGATTAATGGTTATGATCGAGTTAATTTTTGGACCGCTTTGATCGTACTGCTCAATGCGCTGGAGGTAAGCTTCAACAACATCTGTTACGGTATATGTGCCATTGTTATAACCATCATGAAGTTCTTGAATTGTAGCATCTTCTAATTTTAGATCATCAAATTTAGATTGAGATGGTTGTACAGAACAGGCAACAGTTAAAAAGAATATCCCCAGTGATATTCGATAGAATGCTTTCATTTTTAGATACTTAGTGCTTAAAAATTTAAAAAAGAATATACAGCACTTTATCAAATTTGAAAGAATGATTCTAATACCAATCTAAGTCCATCATTCCGCCTTTTAAAAAGGCGGGGTGATGGAAGTAGAGTAAAGCCAGAGTAATTTATAACTTGAAAATGTTTCCTCAATTGAACTCCATCAGCCGGGGTACCGACAGATGGATAGGTAGTTTCTAAATCAATCTCACTCCATCATTCCGCCCTGGGTAAATTTACATACAGGGGATAAAATCAAACTTAAGGGATGTTAGTTTATATAGTGCAATTAGGCGGGGTGATGGACTCTGAGCAACGCCTAGTCACATTCAATCTTGAAAATGTTTCCTCAATTGAACTCCATCAGCCGGGGTACCGACAGATGGATAGGTAGTTTCTAAATCAATCTCACTCCATCATTCCGCCCTAGGTAATTTACATACAGGGGATAAAATCAAACTTAAGGGATGTTAGTTTATATAGTGCAATTAGGCGGGGTGATGGAAATTGAGTAAAGCCAGAGTACTTTATAACTTGAAAATGTTTCCTTAACTAAACTCCATCAGCCGGTGTACCGACAGATGGATAGGTAGATTGTTAAAAGCTTGAATTTCCTATTCAAATAACTGTTATTACTAAATGCAATTCTTGCCAAGTCATATCTATCACGTATATAATCAAGGAAATAACAGAACACAGATATTCTTTGATCAATCTGATTATTTATTATTCCTCCAGAAAATGAAAACAGCTTTATTACCTCATTGTTCCATAATTGCATGGTGTTTAATGCCTAACCATTTTCATTGGCTCATATTGATTAATAATGACTATGAAGCAGAGTATGATTGTAATGATAGAACGAAAAAATTAAACCCACTGAACAAGAGTATTGGCAGTTTATTAAGTTCATACACTCAACGAATCAATAGAAAACGAGGTAGATCAGGATCCTTGTTCAGAAAAAGAACTAAAGCCAAATCCCTGAATGATAAGATGAATAAAGATGATGATTATTTGCTGAATTGTTTCCTATACATTCATCAAAATCCAATTAGAGCAGGATTGGTTTCTAAGTACGAAGATTGGGAATTTTCCTCCTATAAAGACTACGCAGGGTTAAGAAATGGGAAACTTTGTGATAAAGACTTGATGTATGGTTTTGCTCAAATACCAAGTTCATTTTTAGAATTTCAAAAGCTGTCTATACAGACTATTCCAGAGTTTTATTATCAAAAAATTTCAAAGCATAGTTGAGTCCATCATTTCGCTTTTAAAAAGGCGGGGTGATGGAAATTGAGTAAGGATGGAGCTCTTTATAACTTGAAAATGTACCCACAATTGAACTCCATCAGCTTGAGAACCGACAGATGGATGGGTAGTTTCTAAATCAACCACAACCGGGGAACCGACTGATGGAGAGGCTAATTAGTAAAGCTCATACTCCAACAATCGGCACTCGATTGTAGAGTTATATAGTTCAATACGTTGACTTGTTCTAAGCCCCACTTTCTTGGCAAGGTCGAAATTACCAGTGAAAACATATCCCCATTTACCAGAACATTCTTGCTTAAAGAAATCACCAATAGTTTTGTATAGATCATAAAGTTCTTGATCATGACCAATACGTTCCCCATAAGGTGGATTAAACACTACCACACCATCACCTTCGGGAATAGGGGTATCTTGAAAGTCACAACGGTGAAATTCAATTAGGTGATCAACACCGGCAGTTTGAGCGTTTTTCTGAGCTGCTTTTATTGCTCTATTATCAATATCGGTAGCAATAATTTTTCCTTTAAAATCTTTATTCGCGCTATGCTTTAAGTCTGAACGTAAGCTGTTCCATTCTCCAACATCAAAGCCAAGAATATGTTTGATTCCATAGTTTGGGCGTAATAAACCTGCGGGTCTTCCAAGCGCCATTAAAGCTGCCTCAATAGCAAGGGTACCACTACCACACATAGGGTTTATAAAATGTTGACCTACTTTCCATTTACTTGCCTGAATAATGGTAGAGGCTAAGGTTTCTTGCATAGGTGCAGTATGATTTCTAACTCTATATCCTCTCCTTGATATCGATTCACCAGAGGTATCTAAATATATACTAGCTTCTGTTCCTTTCCAGAATAAGAACACTACTGTTTTATTTAAATCTGAACCAGAATCGGGTCTACTTCCTGTTTTTTCACGGATTCGATCTACAATGGCATCTTTTACCTTTAAATTGGCAAACTGGGTGTTATTGATGGTCTTATTTTTGATAAACGAAGTAATACTCACATATCCATGCTTATCTATATAATCTTCCCATGGAATAGTAACGAGTTCTTTATGTAGTTCGTCGGCATTATTTGCTGTGAATGTTTTTAGCAAATAGTGAACTCGATGTGCAGTACTTAAGCACAGGTTAAGCTTCATACAATCATGCAAACTTCCCTTTAACTCAACACCAGCATAGCGTTGATGTTGAACGGTAAAACCTAAATCCTCTACTTCTTTCTTAAGGAAAGGAGAGATCATTTTAGGGCAAGTGATAGAAATAGTGGAGGGTTTATGAAAGTCGGCCATAGTAAATTGAGTATAGTATAAAAAAACAGGCTACAACAAATAAATGATGTAGCCTGAGTAATCGATTTAAAACAGGATTATACAATCTCTACTACTTCAATTTGAAAAGTAAGATCTTGACCTGCTAATGGATGGTTCGCATCCAAAGTTACTTTATCGTCTTCAATACCAGTAATTTGTACAGGAATAGCCTGTCCATCAGGTTGGTTTAGTTGAAGCTGCATGCCCACTTGTGGCTCCATTTCAGCTGGTAACTGATCTGCAGTAACTTCAACAATCATTTGTGGATTTGGCTCGCCGTAAGCTTCAGCTGCAGGAATATTTGCAGTTGTTGAATCGCCCACTTCTAATCCTTCAATAGCTTTTTCAAAGCCTGGAATCAATTGTCCTGAGCCCATAGTAAATTCTAAAGGTTCTCTCTGTAAAGAAGAATCAAATACTGATCCGTCGTTTAATTGACCAGTGTAATGAACTTTTACGGTGTCGCCGCTTTTAATTTTTGACAAAACGTTTCTTTCTTTTGGAATTATAATATTGATTAAGACCTTTAAGATAAGGAAAGTATCATACAATATTTGAAACTCTAATCATTAATCATCTAGGGCATGCCTTTAACTATTCCACCTATCAAAGAGGTTCTTAATAATTCTAAAACTATTGCTGTAATTGGATGCTCAGCCAATCCTTACCGAACAAGTAATTACATAGCTAAGTTTATGCAAGAAAGGGGATACGAAGTGATACCGGTTAACCCAGGACATGATGAGATGATTGGGACTAAATGCTATCGTTCTTTAAAAGACATCCCATCTGATGTTCAAATAGACATTATTAATGTGTTTAGGTCATCCGAACATACGGCATCTGTAATGGATGAAGTTAAAGAGTGGAACGCAAAAACAGGTCAAAACCCTGTTGTGTGGACTCAGATGGATGTTTCATCCCCTGAAGCGGAGGAAATTGCGGAAGAAGCAAATATACCCTACATCCCTAACAAATGCATAATGGTAGAGAGGGAAAGAAACTAAAAAAGGAGCATTAGCTCCTTTTATAATCATTATTTCATATTGGTGAATTGAAGAGGGACTCCAAAATCTTTGGACTTCATTAGTCGTATGATTTCTTGAAGGTCATCAATTTTTTTCCCCGTCACTCGTACTTGATCGTCTTGAATCTGAGGCTGAACTTTAAGCTTTGTAGCTTTAATCTCTTTAACGATTTTTTTTGCCGTTTCTCTATCAATTCCTTCTTTGAGAGTGGCATCCATCTTTAAATATCCTTGAGAAGTACCTTCTTCAGTACCAAACTCAAGTACTTTTGAATCAATGCCTCGTTTGATAAAGTTTTTAATCAGCATCTCTTGTACAGCTTTCATCTTCATACTTTCGGCTGCTACAATATGAACTCTATTCTCTTTGCTATGAAAGGTTACTTCAGTATGTAATCCTCTAAAATCGTAGCGAGTACTGATCTCTTTAACGGTATTGTTGATAGCATTATCTACTTCTTGTTGGTTTATTTCGTTAACGATGTCGAATGAAGCCATAACTTGTATTTATTTAGAGTTCTTCAGGGAATATACACACACTAATGCTACTTAGTCATCCTCTGTTTCAAGTTTCTCCATCATTTTTCCATTCAATAACTTTTCCACGCGAACTTGATCGGATGTTGGGATAATAGTTTGATATACCTTGATAGTATCATTCATTTCATATTCTATTTCAATGGTTTCTTCTGATACCCATTTATAACTCGTTAAGGCTTTCCATTCAATCATCTGATCTATAATCACAATTCCTTTCTTTTTGAATTCAGGTACTACACTCAATGTGATAATTAATACTCCCAAAGAAAGAATCGATATTGCAGAGGATACACGAATAGGAGTGATGGGTAATTCGTTAAAAATACCAGTACGTGCAAATGACAGAATAAGTAAAGTAACAGCGAGTAGGGAAGGTATTATATCGGTGACTAAGTTCTTATTTGAATACTCTAGTTTTCCAGCTTTTTGCTTTAGTGAATAGATGTCATAAGCCGCACCAAATAATATCCCACCAATACAGCTATAGGTGTTGGTCAGAATAGCCGCAGCTAGATGATCAGAAATGAACCCTAAATCATTTACTATTCTCATTATTAGTAGTGTAAAACTCGCTCCAATAATAAAGAGAAAGAAGCCACGCGCTGTAATTTGATATAACTTAATAGGACGTTTTTTACCTATCCAAATACTAAGTATAAACACTAAAACACTAGAGATAATAATCCAGATCATTTCTTAAGTTTGAACAAAAATTATAGCATTATGAATGAATCCATTTTTCCAACAGGTATCGAAGTTAGTAACAATGACCAAGTTCTCGAAATTGAATGGAGTGATGGGCTAAAATCAAGTTACCCATTGTTTGGATTACGCCAAAATTGTCCTTGTGTAATGTGTCGAGGAGGACATGCTCACATGAGTGAATTCAATCCAGAGGCCTTTTTTGAAAAACATCCGTCTAAAATTGATATCAAAGACATTCAGCAAGTTGGGAACCATGCCATTCAAATTACTTGGGCCGATGGCCACAATAGCGGAATGTACCGATGGGAGACTTTGAGAATGTTAGACCCTGCAAATTACTCTAAAGACCATAAATCGTAAAAATACTTTACAATCTTTATTTAGATTATTTCTATATAAGCCTTATTTTGGTGCCGAATTAACTATATCACCAAACTAAAAATCATGAAATTTCTACAGTTTTCATTTTTCGCACTTCTATTAGTTATAAGTGCTTGTAACAACCCGAAAGAATTAAATATTTATTCAGCTCGCCACTATGATACCGATCAGGATTTATATGCTGATTTTACTGCTGAAACTGGTATCAAAATTAACTTAATCGAAGGTGGGTCTGATGAACTCATCGAAAGAATTAAGAGTGAGGGTATAAACTCACCAGCTGACATCTTAGTAACCGTTGATGCAGGTAGAATTTGGAGAGCTGAAGAGAATGGCATTCTAGCTTCCGTTGAATCTGAAGTATTAGAAGAAAGAATTCCATCAGCTTTACGTCATCCAGATGGATTATGGTTTGGGATCTCTAAACGAATTCGTGGGATGGTTGTGAATCCTGAGAAAGTAGAAGATCCATCAACACTTACTTACGAAGACTTAGCTTCAGAAGAGTGGAATGGTCGAGTATGTATCCGTTCTTCAAATAATATTTACAACCAATCTTTAGTAGCATCTTTAGTTGAAACCATTGGTGCTGAAGCAACGGAAGAATGGGCGAAAGGCCTTGTTGAAAATATGGCTAGAAATCCTCAGGGTGGAGATCGTGATCAAATTAGAGCGGTTGCAGCAGGTGTATGTGATGTAGCCGTAGTAAATCACTATTACTTTGCTATGATGCTTCAAGGTAATGATGAAGATGATAAGGCTATTGCTGAAAGCTTACAGTTTGTGTTTCCTAACCAAGGTGAGAATGGCCGTGGAGCTCACGTAAACATCAGTGTTGTAGGTGTGCTTGAAAATGCTCCTAATCGTGATGCTGCTGTTAAATTTGTAGAGTACATGACCAATGAAAAAGCACAAGAGTACTTAACTGTTGGTAACAATGAATACCCAATTAATGACAATGCAAACATCAACAGTACACTGGAGAGCTTTGGTAGCTATAAAAGTGATGCTGTTAATGTTTCTGCTTTAGGGCGTAATAACCCAGAAGCTATTCGAATTATGGATAGAGCTGGTTGGCAGTAAACCACTTTTAATAACCTATTGCAAAAGAGAAGCTTAAACGGCTTCTCTTTTTTTTTGCTATAGATTTTTATCTGTTTTACGAGTTTTAGTAATGGTTTTACTAAGTAGTATAACAGGAATTATACCAACCAATACAATGGCAAGAGCTGCTCCAGAGGATTCTCCGAGGCGTTCGTCTGAAGCTAAGCGGTACACCTGAACGGCTAAGGTATCAAAGTTAAATGGCCTAATAATGATGGTAGCAGGTAATTCTTTCATTACATCAACAAATACTAACAGAAAAGCTGATACTAGACTTCCTGATAGTATAGGTATATGAATTTTGCGAAGTATCTGAGTGAAATTATATCCCATGCCTCGTGATGCTTCATCTACATTAGAGGATATTTTTTGAAGACTAGAATGGATTCCATTATAGGATACCGATAGAAAACGCACTACATACGCAAATATCATTGCGAACAGAGTTCCACTTAATAATAAACCAGTAGAGGTTTCAAAATTTGAACGAGCGAATGAATCAATGGTATTATCAAGCCAACCAAAAGGGATAAGAATTCCAACAGCAATTACGGAACCTGGTATCGCATATCCTAAGGCACCAAACTGATTCAAGCCTCTGATTAATTTCGTAGGATTTAATCGCGATGAATATGCCATTAACAAAGCAAGGCTTACAGTAATTACCCCAGCTATAGCGGCTACGCTTAGTGTGTTTAGTGCATAGATTATAAATCTCGTATTTACGGAATCAAGATTATTTAAAAACATGAGTATGAGCAATACTACAGGAAGAATAAAACCAAGTATTACCGGTATGGAGCATAAAACGATGGCAGCATATTTTTTTACTCCATTCAATTCAAATTTTTGAATGCGCTTAAAGCGTGCGGTTACATTAACTTGGTCTTTTATTTTAGATCTTGACCAGCGTTCTACAATTAAGAGCACTATGATAAATAATAATAGAAAACCAGCTAATTGGGCCGCAGTTGGACGTTCTCCTAAACCAAACCAGGTTCGATAAATACCTGTTGTAAATGTTTGCACACCAAAGTACTGAACGGTACCAAAATCATTTAACGTTTCCATTAATGCGAGTGCTAATCCTGCAGCAATTCCAGGGCGTGCCAACGGTAAAGCTACCTTATAAAAACTTTGTGTTGAGCTATAACCCATGATCCTACTTGCTTCGAATAATGAAGTAGATTGGTTTAAAAATGCTGATCTGGCCAACATGTAAACATAAGGGTAGAAGGCTAGTGTCATAATGAGCACAGCGCCCCATACTGAGCGAATTTCTGGGAAAAAATAATCACCAATTTCTAAGCCAAAATTTCCCCTTATAAATGATTGAAAAGTACCTGCAATACCTAAAAAATCAGTATAAATGTAGGCCAATAAATAAGCTGGAATTGAAAAGGGTAGTACCGCAGCCCATTCAAAGTACTTTTGCCCAGGGAAAGAACACATGGTAATAACCCATGCTAACGATACACCAATTAAAATTACTCCTGTTGATACTCCAACGATCAATATGAGTGAATTGATCACATAACTACTAAGTACCGTACTCGCTAAATGACTCCATATTTCACCCGATGAGATGAAAAATGAGGATAGCACAGATAGTATGGGAATGGATACAAGAAGTGCTATAAATCCAGATATAAAAGCCCATTTTTTGGATAAGCTAATATTGCGGGAATAGGATGGAGTTTTGGAGTAATTGCCAGTTAAGTTTTTAAGTGCTTTTAGCATGCCTAAAAATACGAGAATCTTTACTTAGAGCGTAGTCTTAATCCCATATTCTTTACGTAAAACACTTTTTGCAGCGTAGAATCCACTCATGCCATGAACACCGCCTCCTGGAGGGGTAGAAGAGGAACATATATAAAGGTTTTCGACAGGTAGATCGTAAGGATCCCACTTTAATAATGGTCGACCAAAGAGCTGTGAGAGTGTTTGAGCTCCTCCGTTTATATCGCCACCAATATAATTCGGATTATATTTTTGAAACTGAGTGGCTGACATCGAATGTGATTCAATAATAGTATCTCTAAAACCGGGTGCATATCGCTCAATTTGTTTAATAATAGCCTCTTTCATATCAGTTTTACTTCCATTGGGTACGTGGCAATAACTCCATAAAACATGTTTGCCTTCAGGGGCTCTACTGGGATCAGAAGCAGTTGGTTGTGCGATTAACACATAAGGGTTATCTGGGTGAATGGCATTCCATACTTCCCGTTCAGCTTTTGCAAGTTCATTAAAAGTACCTCCTAAGTGAAGAGTACCTGCTTTTTTACACTCTTCGTTCACCCAAGGAACAGGTTCAGAAAGCGCAAAATCTACTTTGAATGCACCTGGTCCATATACATAATCACCTAATTTTTTCTTGGTAGATGATGGAAGTTTATCTTCAACAATATCTACTATTTGATGTGGAGTAAGGTCAAAGAGAATTGGTTTTCCTTCCGGCAATTCATGAATGGATGTTATAGGTCTATTTAACTCAACTTCGCCTCCTAAGCTTAGAAAATGAGCCTGTAACGCATTGGTAATAGATTGTGAACCACCTTTTGCAATGGGCCAACCAACAGTGTGCACAGAGGTTCCTAATATTAAACCAAATGAAGCCGTAAATGCTTTTTCTAATGGAATGATGCTGTGAGCAGCTAAACCTGCGAAATAAGCTTTAGTGCGTTCATTTTTGAAAAAACTATCCGCTATAATTTTAGCTGAAAACATACCATACCACCCAAAGCGTGCCATAGTAAGTGGGTGCGATGGTATTCTTAAATTTGAGAACACATCTGAAGAGAGTTTATCCCAAGAGTTTATAAATCCTTGGAAGAGGCTTTTATAACCTTTTGCATCTTTGCCTAAGCGAGCTAAAGTGTTCTCAAATGATTTTTCAATGATAACCGCATCCCCATTATCCAAGGGATGAGCAACACCAATCTCTGGTTGAATCCACTCTAAGCCGTGTTTTGCTAAGGGTAATTTATTGAAGATAGGCGAGCCAGCTGCTGTAGGGTGTACGGCTGAACATATATCGTGTAAAAAACCTGCTGAGGTTATTTCCTTAGTTCGCGTACCTCCACCAATAGTATCTTTGGCTTCAATGATTTTTACTTTTAATCCTTGTTCAGCTAAAGTAATAGCAGAAGAAAAGCCATTGGGACCTGATCCTATAACAAATGCATCAAAATAAGAATCGGCTTTACTCAAATCAGTGGGTGCCTAATGTTTTATTCTCAGACTTTAAAAGGGCATTATATATATTCAATAGTCCACCTGAGGCTGATAAACTTCCGAAAGGTACGGCCTCATCAGTACCAGGCTTATAAACAATTCGATTAGAATGATTTGTAGCGCTACTGATCAGTAATTGCTTTACCTCTTGAGCACTTAATTCAGGGTAATATGCCATTATAAGTGCTGCAGCCCCCGCTACCACTGGACTAGCCATACTTGTACCGTCTTCTGCTTTGTAAGTATTCTCAGGGTAAGTTGAGTATATAGATACACCAGGCGCGAATATATCAACTCGATTGCCGTAATTTGTGAAAGAGGACGCTAGGAGAGAATCACCTTCCCAAGAGGATGCTCCAACTGTGATGTAGTTTTGCATACTACCACCTTCTGTATAAAACTTGTTAGGAAAGTTGTTTGTAGAGTCAATGTTCGCACCTGAATTTCCTGCTGCATGAACAACAAGTACGCCTTGTTCGTCCGCAAACTTTAACGCTTCATCAACATAAAATTTACGGGGCGAATAATCTTTTCCGAAACTCATATTGATAATGTCAGCCCCGTTTTCAACGGCATACCGGATAGCATTACCAACATCTTTATCTCGCTCATCACCATCTGGAACGGCACGTAATACCATAATCGAAACATGGTTCGCAACACCATTCATGCCTTTATTGTTATTTCTTACGGCCCCAATAATTCCAGCTACATGAGTACCATGATTACTTCTAGGACCTTTAACATCATTATTACCGTAATATCGGTTCGATAAATCTGAAAAATCATCACCTACAATATGCCGAGGGTCAAAATCTGTGTTATAGGCATAGTTATACATTTTATCGAAGTGATTATAAGCTTCTTCAATATCCTCTTCCTTTACACCATTGCTTTTAAAATACATGAACATCTGCTTCGCTTGTTGTTCATAGGCATTATCTGAAGGGGAGGGCTTTAATTTGTCAACTGAAATAGAATCAATTGAAGACACACCAAGCACACTTTTTGCACCCTCTAAAGCTTGCTTAACTTGTACTAAATTATTGTAGTTTTGCTTGGCTTCTAAACGGTTTTTTTCTAATTCAGCCTTTACTTCCTCATATAAGGCAAATTCTTCTGAATCCTTTTTAGATACAATTACAAAGTCGTCATCTTTAAATTTTTCATGAAGCCTATTATATATGCGGGTTACTTCGTAGGTATCTTTATTTACATGACTCCCATCTTTACCACCAATGAAATTCCACCCATGGATGTCATCAACGTAACCGTTATCGTCATCATCTATGCCGTTTCCAGCAATCTCATCTTCATTTATCCAAATATTCGCACTTAAATCTTCGTGTTCAATATCTACGCCAGAGTCAATGACCGCTACAACAACTTTTTTCTTCGGGCTTTTATTGACTAATAATTCGGAATAAGCTTTTTCTGAACCAATTCCTTCAAAACCATTTTTACTGTTAGGATCTGTGTGATGCCAGTTTTCTGTGGCTTCATTTACCGTAATTTCTACAACCGGTTCAGTTGATCTATTTTCAGAAGTGTTTGAAGGGTTTCTTTTTACCGTGTTTTGACTAGAAGAACAACCGATTACTAAAATTAGAGCAATCAGTGAGATATAATTTTTGAACATATCTGTTAGTTAAGCAATTTGTTAGTCGACGACCTCTGTAGATGTACTCTTTTTTTGATAGTGAAATAAAAGAGTATCGACTCCAAAAGTAATCGAAATTATTACTACCAACAACAAAAGGCTACCAATTGGTTTCCAAATAATAAAACCACCTAAAGTTCCTAATACGGCCCCTAAATATTGAATGTATTGCAGTTGATCGTTACTGGCGTTTTTTATCAATCGCTCAAGTCTTTTTTCGTCGTATTCACGAAGATTATCTTCAACTAAGGCATGAACATCTAATTGATTTACAAGTTTATATAGTAAAGTGGTTACAAGATCCTCAATGGTGTCGCTATGTCGATTAATTTTATCTGGTAACTCATCCAAGAATTCGTCCATTTTATCTAAACCTTTTTCAACTCCGCCTGGTAACTTAGTGAGTGCGTCCTCAACCAAATCTTGCATTTCCTGACCTTTCAAAAATGAATAGGCCTTCAAAGCTACCTTTTCAAAGGTGTTTTCTTCTATGTTATCCTCAATTTGCCTCATTATAGATTTTGCTATCGTAGCTCTAACCTCAGGCTGTGCTACCATTTCGTCTACATAGTTAACGGCTAAGGCTTTTAATTCCGTCCTAAAGTCTGGGTCATCAATTACTTGCCGGATATATTCAGTTGCTTGCTCACGGTATTTGGCAATGGCATTCGACTCATGAATCTTACGCTTAATGATCTCTGGGTTGATTAAATCTTCACTTACAGCGGCTGCAAGTCGATATGAGATACGATCTTTTTGAGCAGGAATCAGGCCTTGACCAAATATCGGTCTTCTTTTATTGGGCCTAAATAACATGGTAATGGCAAGCCAATTTGTTAAAAAGCCAATCAATCCACTAATGCTCAATATCCTCATGAGTCCTTCAAATTCAATTAAGAAGCCAAATACTTCTGTTTGAAGTCCATCAAAATCCCAATAAAATGAAAAGCTAAATGTAATTACTAAAAGTACAGGGAAGAGAAAGAGTAGTTTTAGAAGATACTTATGTTCTGACTCTTTTTTGGGAAGGGGAGTTCGAGTTACTTTTTGTTGATCGGAATCTGACTGATTATCGATCTGTTTTTGAATAAGTGACCAAAGTTGTTTTCCGTATTCTTTGGATCGGTCTTTTATAATACTTTTGTTTTGTTCTGCCATGCTAAAGATAATTTTATGGCCACTACGAGAGAATCAGATATGGGTTACTTTAAAATCAAAGATAAATACAGATTTTCAAGTTCAGTCATCTTGGCTTTTTCTGAATCGGTTTGGTCATCATAACCACATAAATGCAATAATCCATGCGCCAATATACGATAGGTTTCTGTTGTTTTATCTTCACCGAATTCATCGGCTTGTTCAATAATTCGAGGTAAACAGCAGTATAAAGTTCCTTCTATGCCTTCATTGTCGTAGGAGTCATCATCATACCTGAAGGAAATGATATCGGTAATATAATCTCGGCTTAAAAACTCTTTATTGATACGAACTATTTCTTGTTCATCAACATAGGCTACTTCAACCGATTCAAAGAGTATTTCTTCACCTTTTTGAATTGCTTCTAATAATTTAAAAGCCGTATTCTCGCTTATTGGCAGCGCTAGTTCGGTAGTATTAAATATTTGCAGGTTGTGGGATGTAGGCACGGCTTACATTAAAAGCTGAAGTCATCATCCATAGATTCTGTAAGTGACAATGCAATACCGCACATCATCAAATCTTCCGGAAGTTGAGTGAAATCTCCAGTTAATAAGGCTTCATCAACATTAGCATATAGAGAACATCCAGCCGCTTTCTCAACGATTAAGCCAGAGGTTTTATCTCCTGATTTCCCAAAAAAGGTTACCTGTTGAAGGATGTCACTTGCCACGAATGCAGTACAATTATGTAGCTGTAGGAATGTATTATAAGCGTATACCGACACCATATTCATTTCTTCGCCATTTACATCAAGACCAAGGTGAATCTCTAGCGCTAGCTTACGATTTTCTTCTTCATTTTTAACTTCAATACGGTATACGTCTTTACCTAATGGTTTTGGCTCTGCGCCTAGTACTTTACCGATTGTGGATATGTTTTCTGCTGTAAATTGGTGAATCATAATGGTCTAATATTAGCTCCCGGCAATATACGATACCGGGAGCTAAGTAAAAATATACTGATTAATTGATTCCGTACTGTGTAGTTACAATACGCATGGTTTCTTCTTTAGTAGCTGGCACAGGGGGTATTTGTGTGCCTTCAAACTGACTGTTTGTCGATTCAGCAATAGCCAGTGCTTTCTCGTCATTACCTGATTTGAAATACACATATTGAGACAATACAAGTACTTGACGTTCACGCATCACCGTTTGTGATTGCTCTTGTGCTCGTCTAATTGTTGCATTGAGTTTGGTACGTAACGTACGTTGCTTCTTAAGATCTGCATTACGACGTGCTTGTTCGTATTCAGCATTTAGCATATTCATTTCATCCTGAAGTCCAATGAATTTGTAAAATGCGTCATTCATTTTCTTCTGAATTTCATCAATAGATCGATCCATGATGCTATTAGCTTCATCATACATGCCAACGGTAGCATATTTATTAGCATATAGTATATGAACAGTTGTAACCTCATCATCAGGTCTGAATGGAACTTTTTCTTCCCCGTATTTAAGCCAGTATTTAGCACTATCAGGTTTTCCATCAGCTATAAATTGCTCAGCTAGTTGTAAGAAGCTATAACGGTAGTTACCCATCATTCGTCGTATGTTTTCATCCACATATACGTCAGGGTCGTTCCAGTTGCGGAATGAGAAGTTTCTCATACGTTCAGCATGAACTTCAGCGTCGATGTAACCGGTATACGTACGGTCCATTTTTTTCGGAACTAAACGATATGCCTTTCCTTCTGCTCTAAAATAATCCTGAAGATTTAATTGGCTTTGAGAAGAAACGGTGTTAGCAAAGTAAATGGGGCGCAACCAGTTATTGCTTTGAATTAACTCAAGTATCATACGGTCTTGAGTTTGAAGGAAGTAAATACCATTGCCTTCAGCATCGGTACTATATCTTCGCCCATCCAATTGCCACGTCATAACATCATCTAGCGAGTCAACTGGAATTGTAAATTCTGTTCCTGTTTGTAATATTGGAATGTCTGCTTGTTTTACACCAATAGCTTCTTTGTAATTCTGGTCTTCTGAAAATGCTTTTTTTAACATCTCCTTATCTACCGGAATTTGCATTTGTTTAGGCTGCCATTGTGTAATTGACCCCGTTATTGCTTCAACTTCCTTATCCGACATATTAATTGGTAGGGGAGCTGATTCATGCGACCATTGATCACGTAGCTGTTTTATATACCAATCAGTATTCAATAAACTCAGGCATACAATTCGAACATCTGTTCGGATGCCTTCAACTTCCTGAGCATACCATAATGGGAAGGTGTCATTATCACCATTAGTGAACACGATAGCATTTGGTGCTAGTGAATTTAATAAGTTCTTGGCATAATCTGGCGCCACATAACGTTCACTTCTGTCATGGTCATCCCAGTTTTGATAGCCCATCCATACAGGGGACGCCAATAAACATACCCCAACTACTGCATAGGCTGCTATACTATTTTCTTTGATATAGGACTTTAAAAGATCAATTAACCCTGTAACACCTATACCTATCCATATGGCAAAGGCAAAGAATGAGCCAACATAGGCATAATCTCGCTCCCTTGGTTGAAAGGGTGGTTGGTTTAAGAAGACAATAATTGCGAGGCCTGTGACTATAAATAATGCCATCACAGCCGAGGCTCGTTTCCAGTCGGCACTGAAATGGTAAACTAACCCGAATAAACCTAAAACGAAGGGTATAAAGAAAAAAGCATTATTGGCTTTATTAGAGGGATATTTGGCTGGTTCAAATCCAGATTGCCAACCAGTATCTTGTATATCTGATTGCCTACCTATGAAATTCCAATTGAAATATCGGATATACATATGGTTGACTTGATAACTCCAGAAAAAGTCCCAATCACTATCATAACGTGAGTAGAATTCAACATGGCGAGGGTCAGATGAATGCCTACGTGGGAATAATACTTCGTTGTTTTCGCCACGAGTTACTTGCCCCGTTACTTCATCAAATGTATTACCCTTAAGAATTGGAGTAGAACCGTATTGCTCTCTCTTAAGGTATTTTACGAATGCTTCTACTGTTTCAGGATCGTTTTCATCGATAGGAGGGTCAGCGATTGAACGAATCATTATGATTGAATAGGAAGAATATCCTATTAAAATCATCGCATAACTTATCATAACTATATTAGCGAAGCGGTAGCGTTTTTTCTGAGTATAGTAAATACCCCAAGCTACAGCGATCATGATTAATGCAATAAAAGTTAAGGGACCTATAAGTCCGTATGTAGCATCACCAATTTTTGATGAAAAATCTGGAATCCATTGGATGGTAACTGGATAAATTAGGAAGAAAGAAATTACAGCAGCTACACCAGTCCATACAAAAGACATCAAGCTTAAATCTTTTTTCTTGAAGTAAATGATAAGGGCTACAAAGAAAAGAGCTAGTAAATTGAGCAAATGCACCCCGATTGCAAGGCCAAACATATAGGCAATCATTACCAACCAGCGTTCATTATAGGGCTCTTCATGGCGTTCCGACCATTTTAGAGCTAACCATACTACAATAGCTGTAAAGAACATGGAAAGCGCGTACACTTCGGCTTCAACGGCGTTAAACCAGAACGTATCCGTTACTGCAAATGTGAGCGATCCTACTAAGGCACCACCGTACATTCCAATCTTATCCATTAAACTGTATTCGGATACCTCACCTTTCCATTCTCTTATTAAACGAATAATAATGAGGTAAAGAAGCATTACTGTAAGCGCAGAAGCTAATGCACTAATGAAGTTTATACTCAGTGCCACATATTCGGTAGGCATAAACATTGAAAATATTCTACCAAGAATACTATAAAAAGGAGCGCCAGGAGGGTGGTTAACTTGAAGCCCGTGAGCTACGGCAATAAACTCACCCGCATCCCAGAAACTTGCGGTAGGAGCTAATGTAAGGGTATAAATGATCAGCGATATTGCAAAGGTAAATAACGCTAGATATTTATTGGTCGTTTTATGATCTGAAAACATCTAATAGGATGACTTATTATTTTTTTTGGAAACTCAATTTTTACCAGTAAGATTGGCAGGCAATTATAGGCATAGCCTGTTTGTATTCAAAATAAATGACGCCTCTAAGTCAAAAATCTTAGACGCGATTAACGGGAAAGTACAACAGGTATTATTTAAAAAACTAAACAAGCACATATGGAAAAAAATAAAGAGGTCTTTTCCTCTAAATTAGGGATGATACTTAGTGTACTAGGTATAGCAATTGGAACAGGAAATATATGGAGATTTCCAAGAATAGCAGCTCAAAATGGTGGTGAAGAAGGAGCGGGTGCTTTTCTGATTGCATGGATAATATTTTTATTCATATGGAGTATTCCACTGATAATCGCTGAATATGGATTAGGTAGAAATGGTAGAAAAGGGGTCGTTCAATCATTTTCAGCTCTAATTGGTGAGAAAAAAGGATGGCTAGGTGGTTTCGTGGGTTTCGTTGCTACCGCCATTATGTTTTACTACAGTGTAGTTGCTGGATGGTGTTTATACTATTTATCACAGTCTTTATTCAGTGAATTACCACAAAACTACGATCAAGCAATGGGTATTTGGAATACCTTCCAAAACTCAAATATGCCCATCCTTACGCATTTTGTAGTAATGCTAATTGGTGGATACATAGTTCTTAAAGGCATTAAAAGCATAGAGAAGGTGAATAAAATTCTTATTCCTTCACTGCTTCTTGTGTTGTTAGTGTCGTTGGTAAAAGCACTTACCTTAGAAGGCAGTGGCTTGGGTATTAAATATCTATTTACCCCAGATTGGAGTTCTCTTGCCAACCCGAACTTATGGTTGGAAGCATTAACTCAAAATGCTTGGGATACAGGTGCTGCTTGGGGTTTAATCTTGACTTACGGTGCGTACATGAGAAAGCAAGATGATATTACGATCAGTGCCTTCCAAACAGGACTAGGTAATAATATGGTGTCTCTAATTGCCGCAGTAATCATTTTTTCTACTGTATTTGGAAGTTTAAGTAGCTCAATGAGCAACGCTGAAATTTTGGATGTAATGAAAACCTCCGGACCTGCTTCTACAGGTTTAACATTCGTATGGATGCCTCAGTTATTCGCGAGTATGAGTGGGGGTGGTATTTTCTCGATCCTATTCTTCCTAGGTCTCACTTTTGCAGCATTTAGTTCTTTAATTTCTATGATTGAATTAGCTGTAAAGGTATTTGTAGATGCTGGAGCATCAAGAAAAAAGGCTACGATTATAATTTGTGCTACTGGTTTTGCACTCGGAATTCCATCTGCAATGAGTTTAACAGTATTTGCAAATCAAGATTTTGTATGGGGTGTTGGCTTGATGGTATCAGGTGCATTTATTAGCTATGCAGTTATAACCTATGGGGTAACCAAATTCAGAAATGAAATGGTTAACACAAACGAACGGAGTGCCACTTTGGGTGCTTGGTGGGATATTATACTCAAATACATTGTGCCTGTAGAGGTCGTTACTTTGCTAGGGTGGTGGATGTATTTAAGTGCTGCAGAATATGCACCAGATAGTTGGTACAATCCATTAAGTGCATTTTCTGTAGCTACGGTACTTGTACAATGGGCAATTGCTATGTTCTTAGTGAAAGCCTTTAATTCAAAGTTGACTAAATCAGCAAAAACTGAATAGTTAGCTTTTCATTTTTTCAATGCGAGATAAAGAATCTCGTATATCTGTTAATACTTTAAGCATAGTTTCATCATCACTTGATGAAGCTGTGCTTTTTTTATTGTCGGTTACAATGTCTCTCTGCTCAAAAACCTTATCTCTAAATGAAGTGGCGTCAACAATCCCAATCAACGTTAAGTCGGGTGCACCAGCGGCCGAATTACCAGCTGTTTCAATTTTTAGAATGCTTAATCCAAATGCTTTTAAAAGAGGACCTTCCTTAAAAGTTAAATCTTGAATCTTATCCAATGGAATAGTCTTTTCCGTTCTGAAGATATATCCTTTGTTGAATTTCAAAGACCGAGTTGTTAGTTCACAATGAAGTCGTTCATAGTATTTATTCACAAAAGTTGGAGCCAAAACTAACCAGATGGGAAAAAATGGGATTGTTATCACCATCACGAGGCACATAAACAATCCATACCAAATTAAGTAGCTCTTTATCTTAGGATTAAACTGTGCTGTAAATAAGGTCTTTGACGCTTCGTGCATATAAGTAGTAATTAATTAAATCTTAAGTGAATATAGAATTCCTACTTATATAATCTTAGGTAAATAGGCTCTATTTATTGATATCCTCTTTTGGGATAAAATTCATTGCCGCTGAGTTCATACAGTATCTTAAACCAGTGGGTTCAGGTCCATCATCAAATACATGGCCTAGATGCCCACCACAGTTTGAACATACAATTTCTGTTCTTGTCATAAAGTAGCTGTTATCTTCAAGTTCAACTACAAGTGAGTCAGATATAGGTTTCCAAAAACTAGGCCACCCCGATCCACTTTCATATTTATGGTCTGAACTATAAAGTTTTTGCCCACAACCAGCACAAACATATAAACCCTCATCTTTTAGATCATTGTACTCATTGAAGAAAGGAACTTCGGTGCCTTTTTTTCTCAGAATTCTAAATTCTTTTGAGGTTAGAATTTCCTTCCATTCCTTTTCAGTTTTTTGATAAGGAAATTTTTTCACTGGGTCAGGTTGTTGATGTATGCTATGATCGTCTAAATGATTTTTGACGGAACTATTATTTACACTTGAAAATGCAAGAATAGTAACTAAAGCAAGTAGGGAACCAAGAAAGATGGCCAATTTCATAAATAGAATATTTTGTTATACAGTCGCCTTATATAACGTAATAAATTCAGAAACAGTTTACTCTTTACCAATCAAAATCAAAGTCGTCATCAAATCGTGGTAATTCTTTTTGTTTGAACAGTCGAATTCCACCTGTAAAACCTACCCAAAAGCGGTACTGACGCCCTTTAGCATCTGGACTCCATAAACTATACCAAGTATAATCATTAGCTTCGTTTACGCGCGTTATCTGAGCATTAAAAGATGGGCCTGCGTAAAGAGACATTCCTGAGTTGAATCGTTTTCCAACTAGAAATTTATAAGCATAGATGAGGTTCGTTTTTTTAGTCCATTTTTCTTCAAAGTGATGAACTACGCTAAATTCCTGATTCACGAATAAACTATTGTCATCAATTTTTTCAAATGAATCGTTGATGTGCTTCTCAAGACCTACGGCTAGTCCTAAGCGATATACATTTCTATCTAGTGAAGTGTTATAGCCTAATATGGCCATGTTATAAACTCTATAAGTTCCCAAATTGATACCGATATCAGTAAAACCACCATCGCTATATCGCACGTCAAAGTTCTTTCTACCATTTCCATACAAACTGATTAGACCTACAGGAACACCTTCAAATTCTTTGGCAATGTTTATTAACCCAAATTGTACACCTTCAGCTGTATGGGCATAATTCAATAATCCAGCTATTTGTAATCCATTCAACTCACCAGTAACATTAGCTCCCCCAATCATTAGGCCTTCTTGAAATTTTGAGTAGTTTAATCCACCTGTGATAAGTAAGCCACTAGCATCTTCTTTAGCGACGTTGAATAGGGAGGAGATCATTAGGCCTTCTAGGTCTTCCATTCCAATATTTCCACCACCAGTTATTTGGAGACCCGATATATCATCTTGAGCAAAGTTTAGCACACCAGATATTTGAAGTCCTTCAACATCACCCAATGCGATATTAGCCCCTAGGGTACCTTGAGCGCCTGATAAATTACCTCTAGAAATGTTAAATGCACTAGCTCCTTGTAAGCCTTCAATATCATCACCACTTATATTTCCTATACCAGCAGCTTGAAGCCCAGAAATGTCAGCATTAGATGCATTTACACCACCTGCTACTTGAATACCTTCTATGCCGGAACCACTGATATTGGCTAAACCAGCAATTTGAATACCAGAAATATTGGAAGAGGCTTGGTTTAGCAAACCAGCTATATTTACACCTTCCATAGGACCACCTGTAGCGTTAACTCCTCCTACAATCTGAAAGCCTGACGCATAGTGCTTGTTGTAATTAAAGAGTGTACCTATTTCTAAGCCATTTAACCCACCGTGGTAACCTCCAATTATGTTGATAGAATATTTAGCGGTGTAATTTTTAGCAGCTACACCATTAGTACTTAGAGGGGGGAAGAGGGTTATTCGCCATTTTCTATACTCAAGATCTGAGTTGTAAGATTGAGCTACTAGTTGATTGGATGATACTAGTAAAAAAGCTAATAGAACGGTGCTGTATATTGTTTTTTTCATACCCTTAAGATTAATTTGGGCACAATTACGCAAGCTAATAGAGAAAGTTTCTAAAAAAGCCCAAAGTTACCTTTGGGCCTTAGAAATTACTTTAAGTTGGAGAAGTTATCATCTAATACTTCATTCCACATAGATACTTCATCTACTGAATTTAATAAGGCATCCGTATCTCCATCAATGGTAATGCTATTAATTGTATCACCTTGAGCAATGGAGTTTACTACAGCTTGGTCTGATTCTGATATCACTTTACCAAATACAGAATGCTTACCATCTAACCATGGAGTAGCAACATGAGTGATAAAAAATTGACTACCATTGGTTGAAGGTCCGGCGTTCGCCATAGATAGAACCCCTGGTACATCATGCTTTAAAGTAGCATCAAATTCATCTTCGAAAGAGTATCCAGGGCCACCACGACCATCACCATTTGGACAACCACCTTGAACCATGAAGTTATCAATTACACGATGGAATTTTAAATTATCGTAGTATCCTCTTTGTGCTAAATTCACAAAATTAGCTACGGTTTTAGGAGTCTTCTCGTTAAAAAATTCTAGGTTTATGTCGCCTTTAGAAGTCGATATAGTTGCTTTCATATCTTGAATTATTTAAAAATTAAACTGAGAAATAGAAAATTAGAGTCGATCCCTGGATTTTCTTTTCCAGTTTGAGCATTTGATATATGATGAAATTTGTACCCTAAGTTAAGGCTTAGATTAGAATTTAACTTAGTATTTAATGCAAAGGAGGGATCAAATGTGAAATTTAATTTACGCCCTTTGTCGGTTGGGAAAGTGTTGTCCATGATAATAAATGAACCCGAAATACTCATTGAGTATGAAACTTGTGGCGTGATAGAATTCATTAATTGAAACCCAATCGGGGATATGCCAAAGCCTTTTGCAAAATGAAAATTATCCCCATCATCTCTTTTGGGATATTCATATTCAACAAACGGTATTACATCAGCGGTGTAGTATAGTTTAGCACCAGATTCATAATTCCGAATATGTCGTTTGAAACCTATACCTATGATTTTAGATATGGTGTTTTTCGTTTTTCCAAGTAAATAAACGGAGTTGAACGAGTATCCAGTCCATAATCTAAACTGAAGTTCTTCAAAGTTGTCGTGATCTGATTCAATTTTATCTTGTCCTAAAACGGTATTAGTAGTACAAATCATTAAAGCCAACGAACAGAGCAAGAATACACGCATGTCGATCATTTTGCCTTATTCTTCTGGGCTAATATTGATGAAATAATCCATATTACTAACCATGTTCCGGCCAAATAATACTCTTGAGCCACACTTAGAATTAAAACAGACAAAAAGTAGATAAGATGATATACCCAATTTGGGGTAGTGGTTTTAGCAGCCTGTTTTTGAAGCATTGGCATAAATAAAGCCAATATTTTACCTAATAAAAGAATGCCGGTGTATCCCCATAAAACCCAGAAAAGGACGTCCGATTCAATAAATAATGAAAGAATGATTAATCCTAAGAATAGGATGTCTACAATAATTTCCTTTAACCAATTCATCGTATTTTTTAATGAAAAGGTAGTTGATTAGCTTCTAAATCAACAGTTAAAATTATTTACTTTTTGGTAAGGCTTGTTACTAGAATGATTTCATTTATAGGGCGCTCTTTATCTCTTCCTACTAGTTGTTTAGAAGTTTGCCAAGTAAACCCATTAACGTCTACCACATCTACAATATGACCTTTGATGGTAATGATATGTCCATTTCTTAAGCTTGCTAAGCCTCGTTTAATTTCATCTGTTGAAGCAATCATATGCCACAATGCTGTTTGTTCATCAATTACAGATGGTTCAAGGGGTAAGCGCGCTTTATTATATTTAAAGGATCGATCTTTAATTTTGAAATGTAGGTAATCTAAATTTCGTTGATCAGATAGTTCTGACCAGCCTACTAATACATCGTATTTGGAAAAATTTTTCATTCCATCGAAGAAATAGCGCTTTTTGTCTAGCACACGTACTTCTGCAGATATTTCACCGAGTGGTTTTAACGTAATATTAGAGTAACTGATATCCTCAAGATCTCTTTGAAGAATTAGTTCGGGTGTTTTGTTGGCTGTTATTCCCGGACCGCGATCAACGGGCACTTCAGACCATGCCATTACACCTAAGGCAATTAGTAAACAGAGTAGAAAATACTTGACCATTTTATGTCCTTTTGATTTCTCAAAAGAGTATCCAAAAATGGTTAGTGTTACAGATTTATTGCAACGATTTGTAAAACACTAGTTAAGTGTTAAGGGTTGTATTTTTTGTAAGTAAGGTAGAACAGTTCAAGATCTTCTAAGTAGAAGTTTTCTAAGGCAGGCTTACCGTCAGTACCAATTATGTCTTCAAATTTGAACTCTTTGTCCGAGTCGTAGGTGAACTTCAATTTCCCATTTTCAAAGACTACATCTCGAATTTCATCCGTTTGATATTCAATTTTATCGGATTCTAAATAGGTAATATTTCCAAGTAAAAATTGACCTTCTGAATCAATAAAATGTTGGGCATCTTTTTGATGTTTATGCTCTAACTCTTGATTAATCAGGTCGCGTACAGAAGTGTCGAATTGCATATATACTGAGGTGGAGGTAAGGCATAATTTTACTTGATGGTAACGGTCGTGTATTTCCATCAATGTATTTTTCTTCTTCTCATCATCCACCGGGTCCGTATTCATGGCTGTGGTTGTCAATGATGAAAGTGATATCACAGATAATAACACGCAGTATGTAGAAAATTTCTTAATCATAAGTGTTGATTTAGGTGAAATCTTATTATGCTTAACTCCTCAAAGACGCTTCAAACTAGTGATAGTTTCACATTGTTTTTACGAACATTAAAATAATATATTATTTCTTAATCTAAATTAGAATACATGGCAGAAAAATATGTCAATCCTGTTGAGTTCCTTATTCTCGTAGTAGACGACTCTGCTCAAAATAGATTGATCATCAGTCATGTTTTAGAATCAGAAGGGTTTAAAGTCGAAAATTGTGAAAGTGGAGAGGAGGCTCTTAAGAAGTTAAAGAAATACGAGCCTGATTTAATACTACTCGACATTATGATGCCTGGTATGTCGGGCTATGAAGTGGGAACACGAGTTCAAAAAAGTATCTTCAAAGAAACTCCCATCATTTTTTTAAGCAGTCTCAAAGAATCTTTAGATAAAGTAAGGGCATTTGAAGCTGGTGCTGTAGACTTTGTTACTAAACCTTTCGATAAAGAAGAGTTAATAGCACGTGTAAGAACTCATCTAATGTTGCGAGTACTTCAAAAGGAAAGGAAAGAGCAGATTCGAATTTTAAAAGATCGAGAACTTGAACTAAGCATGGCCAACAAGAAAAAGGATGAGCTCATGCGCATGTTAAGTCATGATATAAAAAATCCTCTTTCTGGCATCTTAGGATTGGTCCAAATTCTGAAGTCTGATCCCTCCATGTCTGAAGATGACAAAAATAATATGCTGAGCTTAATCATCGAGAGTAGTGAGAAATTGCACCAAATTGTAAAAGATGTCTTAGACAAAGAAGTACTAGCTCAAAAGGCTAAATCTTCAAAAATCGAAAAGGTTGATATTGTTCACCTAATAGAAAGTGTGATAACTGAATTCACTCCTAAAGCTACGCTTAAAAAAATCCGCCTATCGTTTTATTCGAACAAAAAAGATATTCATGCTTATGTAAATCCACAGCAGTTTATGTGGTGTTTACAACAGCTAGTTCAATTGTCGTTAAAGTTTACACGTTCAGAAGATTCAATTAGTATAATTATTGAGCAAGACTCGCACGATAAATTTATTGTCAAAATTGCTGATACTGGAGTAGGACTTCCAGTTAAACACATACCAAACTATTTTTTGAATAAAGAATTACCATTAGATGATGGTGAAATAGAAAATTTAGAACTAGATATTAATTTCAATCAACTAAAGGATATATTGAAAGCACATAACGGGAATATGTGGATTAATACTGTCACAGAAGTTGGCACTACTTTCTTTGTAGAAATTCCCGTTGGGTTAAATAGATAAATAAGGGAAAAAATTTAATATGACTTATACAATCTTAGTCATCGATGATGATGAGCCAATTCATATAATGGCTAAAAGCTTACTGGGTAAAGAGTTCAGCCTGTTACATGCTAGAAACTCTCAAGAAGCAATAAATATACTTTCTGAGTCTGCTGTAAACCTAATTTTGTCAGACATCCATATGCCCGGAATAAGTGGGCTAGAGCTGTTGGAGTCGATTAGGGATGATGAGAATAAGAGCAAAATACCAGTTCTTATTATGACAAATTTACCCACCATCGAAAAGGAACAAAAAGCGATGGATTTAGGGGCTGCAGACTTCATTAAAAAGGAGCGCTTTAATTTTGATCGGGAGGGTATTTTAAACCTGGTCCGCATGAAAATTGTAACGGATATCCAGATTTCTGGATTAGAAAATGATATAGAGCAGAATAAAAATAAGCTAGTGATGAAGCTTATGGAGTCGGCCATTAAAGGGTCTTTTGATGATACTGCTTCAGTATTATGTGATTACCTCTATGAAATGGTGGATGCTGATTTAATGAGTTTATGGGTCTTAGAAGGTGAAGAACCCATCAATATTGCAATGAAGGGAGATAACCTACCTTCAGAAGAGGCGATTTCCAATTTCTCGAATACCCAATCATTTTTACACCTATCAAATACCAAAGAGCCTTTCTTATCGAATCATATATATAATGAAGAATTAGGGTCATTTATAGACTTTTCAGTTGCGAATGAGATGCCAGCTGAAATTGGAGTTCCTCTATTTTCTGTGAACGAAAAAGCAATGTTGATGAATAATCTATCAGTACCAGAAGATTCGGCATTGTTTGCAATGATTACCATTAAACGATCTAAGCTATTCACTACAAAAGAATATGAATTAATATCACGGCTGATAACCCAAACAGGATCCATACTCTGGAGGTTGTATCAACAAACTCGAAACTAGTATGAAACCTCGTATACTATTAATTATTGAAGGAACTTATCCATGGTATAGAGGAGGGGTAAGTGAGTGGGTATATCAATATTTGTTAGGGCTGAGTGATTATCACTTTCATATTCTTCAAGTGGCCACGGATGAATTTCTTCAGTTAGATCCTTATCAGGCATTATATCCTATACCGGATAATGTTCGATCATTTTCACGTGTTCATCCTCCTAAATTTGAACAGAGTTGGCAGTATGAGAAAGATGCTTGGTTTGCATCCGTGGCTCCTAATCTTTCAAATTTAAGTTTCGAATTAATTCATGTAACCAATACCGGTTTTGCGGGTTGGTTGGGAAGTGAAATCTCTAAAATTAGACAAATTCCCTTGGTTCTAACTGAACACGCATTGTATTGGAAAGAGGTGGAAAAGGGTGCGGTAGCTTTAGAATGTGGGTTTAAAATTGAAGGTTCTGTTATTGGTAAACATCAAATAATGGAAGACTTTAAAGAGATCGCGTCGGAAGTATATGAACAAGCCGAAACAGTTGTTTCTGTATCAAAAATCAATATAAATGAACAAAAAGCATTAGGGGCAAAAAGTCCCGTATATATCCCAAATGGCATATCCACTGATTTGATTGAGAAAGAAATTCAGCTAAATAATGACCCAGTTATCGGTTGGGTAGGCAGGTGTGCTGAAATGAAAAATCCACTTCGTTTTTTTGATCTTGTAGATGATTTTAGAAAACAGGCTACCCATTCACACCCTCAGTTTATCATGATGTTAAGTGACGCAAATGAGAAGAAGCTACAGCAAGAGGTTATACAACGAGGTAAGTGCTATGATGAAGTTGAGTTGATTTGGAATACTTCAGCAATTGAACATATGAGCAGAATGGATGCTTTAGTTATTACAAGCCATAATGAATCTCAACCCTTAGTCATGTTTGAGGCTTTAGCTAAAAACGCACTTCCATTTGGATGGGAAGTTGGTGACGTAACAAATGCTTTTGCTATTACTGTAGATAGTAGCACATCGGATGCTGAGCTTGTTCAAAAGATTGACCATGTTATTACGAACCCTAACATCTTAAAAGAATTGATTGCAGAGCGAAAGGTTACGTTGATGGAAAGTCATACTTGGGAGATTATTTTTGAAGAATATGATCAGTTATTTTCAACAATTGGAAGTGTGATTAGCCAATGAGTGAATTCAAGCCTGTTGTATTATTTGAGACCGAAGGTTCCTATCCATTTAGTGGTGGTGGAGTTAGTACATGGGCTCATATTTTATGTACAGAGTTGAAAAATGAAGTTGATTTCCAAATACTTGCAGTTACGGGTTCTCCCTTTGTGGAACCTAGGTACAAAATTCCTGACAACGTTACCGATATAATACACATCCCACTATGGGGTGTAGAAGAACCTATACAATACTTTGATTTTAATCATAGCTTCTCAGAACAAATAGGTCGTAAGTCTAAAACCACAAAAGAAGCCATTAGGAGTCATTTTTTACCCATCTATAATGATTTCCTTAAATGTCTTTTAGATCCATTTATGGATGTGCAAGTAATTAGTGATGTGATCTATGGCTTCTGGAAATATTTCCAACATTATGACTATAAAATCACTTTAAAGGACCCCATTCTGTGGGCTCAATTCAGAGAGCTGTTAATTTCTACCTATGCCAATGATTCAGAAGATGAGCTTGGTGAGATACCTAAGGTAATTGACATGACCAATGGGATGCGGTGGTTGTATCATTTTTTAATGCCTATAGCTTGTCCAATTCCAAAGAACGTCAATGTTTGCCATTCTACTTTAGCGGGTTTTCCTGCACTTACTTCGATTGCGGCTAAATATGAATATGGTATCCCTAGCATGGTTACAGACCACGGGGTGTATATGCGAGAACGATTGATCAACATTGGTCGATCGGATATGTCTTTTTTTTCTAAAAAACTGCTCGTTGATCTCTCAACCTTAGTAACTAGAGCTGTTTATGCTACTGCAGACCAAATTTCACCAGTAACTACAGCTAATCAGAAATGGGAAGAACGATTTGAGGCTGCTCCAGAAAATATAATCCCAATTTATAATGGGGTTGATACGGATTTATTCAAACCAACTCCAAAACCAAAACATACTGAAGGAGTCCCTACAGTAATTGCAGTAGCTCAAGTATTTCCCTTAAAAGACATCGAAACTATGATTCGAACTTGTGATTTGGTTCGTAAGGAAATTCCCGAAGTTCAATTCATAGTGTACGGTAGTTTGGACGTGGATAAAGAATATGTGGAAAAATGTAGAGCCTTAATAGATGAACTTAACTTAAGTGATAATTTTAGGTTTGGTGGGTTTCATAATAACCCGAGTATGATTTTTAATGAAGGAGATATTTCCATATTAACTTCAATTTCTGAAGGCTTTCCATACACCGTAATTGAAAGCATGAGCTGTGGTAGACCGGTTGTTGCAACAGATGTTGGTGGTATTAAAGATGCCCTAGAAGGATGTGGTATTCTATGTAAACCTCGTGCCCCCCAAGAAATAGCAAATGGTGTTGTTAAGCTATTGAATGATGTAAACCTTCGAATTGAATTGGGTAATAAATCTCGTGAGAAGGTTCTGTTGAATTTTACTACCGATCGTTCGGTAAATTCATATCTGACTTCTTATAAAGTATTGGCGAGTAAGGATAGAAATCCATTGAAGTCTACAGTAAGAACCCAATCTGTATTAGATCTACTTCACGAATTAGAGGAGGTTGAAACAGTAAATGCTTGAAAGCTCGTCTCATATAAATGAAGAGGTAAAAGAAACCAATTTAAATGAACTCACCCTAAAGGTGAAGGAACTGATTGGGAATCCATTGAGTGTTTGGGCGGTAGCTGCAACCATTGAATCATTAGGTATAAGAGATATAGATGCCAAAACAGATTTCGGATTTGAATCTGTTTTTGACCTAGCAAAAGTTGTATTCACAGATTTAAAAACTGCGATTAAATCTGAAGCAAAAGGGAGAAATAAAGAAGAGAAGGAAAAATTGGGTGATTTCTTTACGAGCTCAAAGTTATTCGTAAAGCATTATGGTATTGGTTTACTCTTTACTATGCCGATGCTATCCCAAATTGCTGCAATTTTATTTTTCGAATATGCATTATGGGCTTGGTTTAGATTTAATGAAGCTCAAGCAACAATGATTGCCATTGGAACCATTAGTTCATTTGTGCTAACGGGTGGATTTATTCAAGTATTAGGTCGACTAGTTTCTAAGTACATAGGAGAGGATAATTACTATTTATGTTGGAAAGCCATTAAAGCCGTTCTTAAAATGGCCCTTCCAATGATGTTATTCCTTGGTGCAGCATTCTATTTATTGAACTTAATCTTACCGCTGTATCCTCAGTTGATGGTAACCATTGGGCTGGTTTATTATGTATTAATATCCACTATGCTTCTTTCAGCGGCTGTTTTATATGCCAGTGGTCAAAAGATTGTAATCCTTATAAGTATTGTGACGGGTACTTTAGGCGTTGCCTTTGGAATGGAAGTATTGGATATAGGCATCTATGTATCTCAGTGGGCGGGTATATTGCTTACTACACTTATTCAATCGGTATACTGTATAATATTTTATTCATTTAAGATTCGAACGAAAAATCAGAAAATGTATAAGCAAAGCCTTCCCAAAGCTGAGGTAAGTTTTTATACAACCTATCGCTACTATATATATGGGCTGTGTTACTTTAGTTTTTTATTCATTGATAGGGTATTGGCGTGGTCGGCAGGTATACCACCTCCACCTTATATAATTTGGTTTAACACACCGTATGAATTAGGAATGGATTGGGCGTTAATCAGTTTAATTGTAACGGTAGCTGCCCTGGAGTTTAGCATACAGTTGTTCAGCCATAAAATTATGCCGGCTCAGAAGAAGACTAAAATCTCTAATTATAAAGGCTTTAATAAGTACTTCAATAGATTTTATAATGCACAGGTATTCCTACTATTAATAATTGGTGTGATCTCAATTATAGGCACATACTATGGAGTAATGGCACTTAGAGTATTCGAAGATCAAATACCGGAGATCAAAGATTTCTTTGCAAACCCCATTACTTTTAAAGTGTACTGGATAGGCAGTATTGGGTACTTTTTTCTAGTATTTGGCCTACTTAATTCATTGTTCTTTTTTACAATGAATCGTCCTGAATTTGTTATTTATCCCATAATTATAGCCATACTCGTAAATGGTATAGTTGGGTTTTTATGTAGCCGACTTTTCGGCTTCGAATACGCGGTAATTGGACTCGTTGCAGGCTCATTCGCATTTGCATTCATTACCTGGGTGATTGGCAAAAGATTTTTTAAACATTTAGACTATTTTTATTACTCTGCATATTGAGGACAACTATGGGAAAAGACGTTAAAAAATATTTTAGTACACTAGGTAATAGATTAGGCAAAGCCTTTTCCATAGAGTCGTTTGGTACGGAAGAAGAATTGGAATTTTGGTCATTATCCGCTGAACACCTTTCTAGAAAAGAGATTCCTTCTTTTCAAAATCTAGTAGAGTGGATGGATTTACTTTACTCTGCCCCTGTTCATTTTGTGTATAAGAAAGAAGGGGATCAATTAGTACTCACAAAACGATTTGTAATTTCTGAAAATCTATACAAATCAAATACTGAAGATTCAGATTCAAAAGAAGCGAAAGTTCAAAGGCAGCAGTTTGTAGAAAATTTCGAAAATCAATTTCAAAATCTACAAAAGAAGAGAGAGTGGGAAGATAGTTTTAATGAGTTTGGCGTTTCAGCACATACCATAGGTAACTGCGAACATATTCCATTATTCACAAAAGAAGGCATTGTCTGGGGGCTTTATGTAGTAGGGCCTTATCAACAAAGCCCTGAATCGATGCGATCAAAACTATCGATAGTCGGTAGACTGCTTGCTAATTGGCTTATTGAGTTAGATGAAGAAGAACAACGATCTGCACATGATTATGAGAACAGGATTAAAGGGGTTGTTGGGGATTTAGGTTCTGGTGCATTGAATACCAAAGGCATCGCTGAACTAATGGTCCTTTATATTTTGAATTCTATTCATGCCAGCTCAGGTGCCGTAATTGAATACAAGGATGACAAACCAACCATCATTACTTCCGTTAATGTAAATGAAGAAGTACTTAAGCATCTATCAGCTACGGGTGTAGAGCCACTTTATACCTTTAATAATTCTGACAACACCTTCAGCATAAATGAAAATGAGAAGCATGTATTAACAGAGCATCAATTAAAACCCCTTATAAAGCCTTTTATCGATGCTGAGATTAAAGGATTGCTTTGGCTTTGTTACGAAGGAGATAGTCAACCTGATTTTGACCCAGAGGTGTTGAACACTATTAACTCTATACTTGGTAATCTTTTATCATATAGGAATCAGAATCACATATTTTCAGATCAACTGATAGAGTCATTCTATCTGTTGTTACGTGCTTTAGAGAAGAAGAGAAGCAAAACATATTATCACACACCAAGGCTCATCGGATTCGTTTCAATGTTTGGAGTGTTATTTGGGTTAGATCAAGATGAGATGGAGACCATCAAATTAACGGCAAAGTTACATGATATAGGTTATGTAGGAGCCGCCGGAATTAGTTCTATTGCTAGTGTGGGATCAGAATTGGCTCATCCTATTGCAGGCGCTACCATGTTAAGTAGTTTGCCCGTGACTTCAGATGTAATTGAGGGTATCAAAACGCATCACGAATGGGTAAATGGGCAAGGAGCTCCTAATGGTTTAACTGGGGTTGAAATTCCTTGGACGGGTAAAATTATCGGGGTATTTGAATACATCGTTGATTTCATTGAGAGTAGTATTGAGGATTCTCAAAAAACAGACGATGAGTATTTACAACAGTTAGCCGATAATTTAATTGAGAGAGCAGATAAACAGTTTGATATGGTGCTTATACCAACGGTTATTCAATTAATTCAAAGCCTAGGATGGCAAGGCTGTGTGGAGCTTGGGGTTGAAGAATGAATGAATATTCAATGATATTAGTAATCATTGTTCTCTGTTCTGCCATTTTTCAATCTACATGCGAAGACGAGCAAATTGGACAGAATAGATTAGAGGACGAAGATATAAACCCATTTGGGGTTATATACTCAAAGGTGTTTCCTCATGAGGTACAAGGATATAAGGCACTTATATTAGAGTCGCAGTTATATACTTCCGAAGAAGTTCAACTTATCAAAGAAAAAGAAGTTAATGCCTTTGCATACTTGTCGCTTGGAGAGGTTAATGAATCCCAGTGGTACTTTGATGAACTTCAAGAAATAGGATTTCTAGGGCAAAATGAATTTTGGGGTTCTTATTTCATTGATTTAAAAAATGAAAGAGTAAAAAATTTATTTATAGAAGAAGTCATCCCGCGCATCTTAGAGAAAGGTTTCGATGGTTTGTTTTTAGATACTATAGATGCGGTATCACCTTATACACCGCGTTCAGAGTACAAAACCGTTATGGTGAAATTGATTAATGAAATTAGAGATCAATTCCCCGATATCGTGATGATTCAAAATGGAGGAGATTTCTTACTTTCGGAAGTAAAAAATTCAATTGATGGCTATGCAAAAGAAGATATAGCAAGTGCCTATGACTTCAATACTTCGAGTTATAATCTTGAAGAAGAAGGTCCCTATAATGTTTCTATAGCAAGTATTAGAGCTATTCAAGAAAATTTTAAGCTACCCATCTTAATTATCGATTTTGCAGACTCTGATAGCTTAGCTACTCAAATCACCCAGAGGCTAGACACAACGGGCTTTAATTACTTTATAAGCACTATAGAGTTGAATAAGCTTCCACTAATTCATAACACAAATAGATAAAACTAATGTTACCCTATTGGACACTAGTATTATTTTCGGTGACTCGCATTGTGTTATGCTTTGTGATTCTATTTGTGTGGGTTGGTCCAAAGTTTTTGCCTCATGCACGTAAATTAAAAGGTATTGACCGGATGCTCTATACTTGGGTGGGTGTAGGGGGTACAATGCTAACCTGTATCTTCCTATTGTGCATCGCTCATCTATATGATTTGATCAGTTTATTTAGTTTCCTGATTGCCGTTCCTATTATCGTATCGATTTATAAGGAATTAAAAAAAGGTACATCTATTAGATCCATCCATCATGTATTTGAAAATAGAATCGTATCTGGCTTTGTTAAATTTATAGAAACCATTAGGGACTTTAGTTTTAAGGGGCTTAAAGAGCAGTTTAAGCCATCATTCGACTATTCAATCATAGAACGTAGATATACCATCTCGGCAATTCTAATTGGGGTATCAGCCTGTATAATCCGATTGATCCCTATTCTTATAAATGCCTCACCATTTAGTAGGGCATGGTATTTTGAACTTGAGGCCATAAAAAATATAAGGCTCCAGCAATATTTTGGGGATTTACCGGCACCTAGAGGGATGCATGCTTTGGTTGATATGTTTAGCTCATTAACTCAAGTGAGTGCAGAAATGACATTAAACCTTTTGGGTAGTATCACTAGTTTCTTTTTAACCCTTATTGTGTATTGGATTATTCTAGAAATTACCAAAGGGAAGAGAAGAACTGCTGCATTATTTGGGGCGAGTGTGTATGCTTTTTTCCCCACGTTATTACTACCAATTACGCTAGGGGCCGAGAATGGATCCAACAGTTTATCATTGGCTTTGTGCTTTGCACTTCCAACAGCATTTATATTTATCAGAAACATTAGAGCTATTGATAAAGCACCTTGGTTCTATGTTTCAATGGGTATTATAGCTACTGGCCTAACCAATGTGTTTGTACTCTTAATCGTACTATTACCCTTCCAAATATATGCCCTGTTAGGAATACCACGTAGAAGGTATCTCCAGAACTTCATAAAACTAGTTTCATATTTAGCAGTTAATTACGCAGTAGTTTTAGCTCCATACATCATTCATCTCCTTTTAAAAGGTGGTAATATACTTAGCTATTTTGATAGCCAGCTTCTAGATACGATGATCTTTAGTTATTTCCCGCATCTGGTATTAGAGCTAAGTGCTCTTAGTGAAGTGTATTTTTTCATAGCAATTGGATTGTTAACAGTATTCCTCATACTGAACCTCATTGACAAAGAAGAGCATTTCGTTGATGAAATGGTCTATTTTGCACTATTTCTAACGGTATCCGTGCTATATACCTCCTTTGTTAATATTGATATCTACTTCTTAGATCTTGATCAATTAAATGCATTTTATGCCATTTTGATATCAGTACTCTTTGGTCTTGGCTTCTATGGATTTTTTACCATTGTATCTAAGATTTTTGATAAGGCGAATGATTCTATCAGGTATGTACAGCCCGTTGCATTCTTACTACTTTTAGGTAATGGTATATTTATTACGGGAGGTATAAAGGTTGAAAAAACTCTTCCTCAAACCATGCCAGAGGGTTTCTTTAATGCTTATTACAACATCATTCATGATAGGCTTCCTTATACATATGCTACTGTAAGTCCGCCAATTGATGATGCGTTAGCTCAAAACCGTCATTACTTTATGAACTATGAGTTTTTTCTGAATTCATATTCAGAAATTGATGAAGAATACAATCAGTATTTAGAGGTTCCCGAAGAACTTAGAAGTGATTCCGTTTCGATACCACCTGCTAGTATTTTTGTGTTCGTACAAAAACCACCTTATACCTCGATCCAACAAGGTATTTTATATGATTCTCAACGCTTAATGACCCAACTTGATGACTGGGTTTTAAACTATAGATCAATGGATGGTAGGGAAGTTGAAATTTATTACGAAGATGAATCTGCACGTATTTATGAATTGATTAATCGACGTGGTGAATCTTCATTAAATAAGATCCTGATGAATGTATATCCTAAGAAGGAGGGACGTGCTGCAGACTTATTTAAATAATATTGTATTCAAAATAAGCTTTGGCCTTGTTGCTGTACTTTTGTTTTTCTCAATTGAAGCGAAAGCACAAGGCATGGTAGAACGGTTTAAAAACTCTGAAATCATTGTTATATCTGATTCCAACGATGAGTTTTCATTTGAACTGTCTGAGCAGTTATCACAAATATTTAGATATACAAAGTTTCCTAATAAATTTATAGACCTATATAAAGGTGATACGCTTAAAGTTAACACAGATACTCCATTAGTGATCTCAACGGCTTATAGTTTATCGGAGCTGCCAAATACAAAAATTTTAGAACTCGAAAATTACATTAGAAAGGGCGGAAAACTAATATTTCTAGGACCTATAACAGATATAAAGCTCGCATTTCTTCAAGGAATAGAACAAGAAGCTGAATTTTCAACAGATTCTACTGTACGGGGTATCACAGCAATTCATGATATATATCCATCATTTAAAGGGAAATCATTTTATAGTCCAAATACGATTGCACATAAAGGTTTAAAGCGTGAAAACCTGCATTCATCCATCAGAGTGTTAGCTACGGGTTACACCAACACCCAATATCCCTTTATGTATGAACACCAGATAGGTAAAGGGCATGTCCTGGTGGTGAATAGTTTATCTATTTACGATAAAATGTATAGAGGTATCATGTTTTCAGCCATGATTAAATACCTCCCCAATATGCCCTATAGAGTAGCAAATGTAGGCACTATATTTTTAGATGATTTCCCCGCGCCTCTATACAACGTTAAAATAGAACCTATTGCTACAGAGTATGGTATAGAACAAGCAGAATTTGTGGTAAATGAATGGTGGCCTGATATGAAATATGTAGCCGATTCATTATACATTACATATTCCGCTATGACCGCCTTCAATTATAATGCCAATGTGGTTCCACCATTTGATTTTAGTGAATGGGAATCGGGTAAATTAACTGTAAAAAATAAAGCAGTAGATGCCAGTGTCTATGTTGCTCAAGACATCCTCAAAACAAGGCATGAGTTAGCACTTCACGGTTATAACCATTTTTCATTATTAACTTCCGATTGGCCTAATAAACAATTCATGGTATCGAGTTTAAAGGCCACTGATAAAAGATGGAAGATAGATGACTTAGGTCCATTACCTGTAAGCTATGTTCCCCCAACAAATTACATCGATTCAGTTGGCGTTCAAGCTTTAAAAACAGGGATGCCGTCTATTAAGTATTTAAGTTCCCTTTATTTAGGGGATGTTGAATTTGGGGGAGGTCGTGAATTTGGAATAGATCCATATCACTACGGTATTTTTGATTATCCACGAAGTACCTCTGGTTTTACAATGAAAGAGAATTCCTTATTCGATCAACATGGGATGCAATTATTAACGGGTATTTGGAATCATTTTGTTCACCCCGATGATGTTTTCCAAGTAGTACAAAGAGATGCTGATGCTTTTGATAGTAGAAACCCAGATGGATTAGGGTGGAAAACGAGTTCAAATAGTCCTACTGGTTTATATCATGAATATCTTAAGAGACTAAGCTATACAAGAACTAATTATCCCTTTATTAGATTGGTATCAGCTTCGTATGGTGCACCCATTGCTAGATCGTTTGTTAACTCAAATTCATCCTATTATCGAAACAACGATGAGTTATTGGTTACGGTCAATAAAGCTTCTGAAACTATAAAACAGAATAAGTCCAATCGCGAAAATCATTGGTTTATGTATGTGCATGCTCAAGATTTTCAGAAGGCCCGAAATATATTATCACAACAAGTTGAAGGAGTGGCATTTTCTAAAATTTGGGACGGTTATCTGGTACAATTTTATGAGTCAAAAAATGTAATCAAAGTACCTTTACCAACCATTATTGATATTAAGCCTTTTATTGCGAAAGAATATATAGCAGAACCAATAGTATTCATTGATCCAGAAACCCTATTACAAGAAGCTTTAGATAAGTATGCGCAAAATTCGAATAGTAGAAGCCTTCAAAATAGGATTATTGATCTTGGTTTAGAAACAGGTAGTTATAAACCCGCTATAGAAATTTTAGAAAAAAGAATTCTTTCAACAGGTAATTGGGTACTGAGCGATCAATCCCAGCTTATTACTTTTTATGGATATACAAGTGATTTAGAACGAGCCGAAAATTTCTTAGAACAACTATGGATGCGCTATCCAACTCAAAGAACAATTGCATTTAAGAATGAAGCGGTAAATAGAATTGGTGTTTATTCGGAAGGCTTTGAGGCGAGATGGGCGAAGAGAGAGATTGAAGTGTTTGGCTTCACAGAAGAGCATGTAATGCCTTATATACGCCTTATAGAGTCTCCAAATACCTGGCCTGAAGTGAAACCTATGCTTGTTGAACTTATAGATAAGAATGCAACGAGCGATAGTTTATACGCTTACACCTTACAACGTTCGTTTTTTTATGATTCAGCGGATGTGACCATAGAGTTACTAGAAACATTTCCTCCATCTTCACACCCACAACTATCTACATTCGCTACTTCGTTAGCTAATATTTATGCATATCAGTTAAGTGATTTTGAAAGTGCATTGTATTGGTCTAATTATGGGGCCGATATACCCGTATCCGAAAAACTTAATTGGATTGCTGAGTTAGGACAATTCGAACGTTACTATTTAGAATCAAAATCTCAATTGAGGCAAAACCCGAATAATGATTCCTTGAGGGTTCAAACAGGAACTCGCCTTTATTACGAAGGATATCAGCAACGAGCATATGAATTATTATACCCCTTATTTGAAGCTAGAGACCATAAAAATACAGCAGCGGATACGCTAATTACAGAAGAATTAAGATTCAAAAGTTATGATGAGCGCTTAGCTTTTTATGATACATATCCCGCATTCTTTAGTAGTACTGAGCAAACAAGATTATTAGACGATTTACGGTGGAATGAAGGTCTCAAAGCTAGTATTGGGGGGAGTTACTTCTACGACAACTTTGATAACTCAACTTTAGAAGGAGACTTATCTATTCAGTGGGGGAATAGAACCGATATCACTCATCAGTTAAGTACTAGGGAAATCATAGTGCAAAATAGAAGAAATAATACTACAGCTACATCTAATTTACATGGACTGGGTTACTTATTTGAACATAGAGATTCCTCACAGACCAAAACCTTTAAATTTGGCACCTCCATTTCTGCAAATACATCCAGCGTATTTGGTTCAACACTTATTGGTGGTACCATCAGTTACGATTCTACCTTTACCTCTGCAACCTTATCATTTGAGCCGGTTTTAACATTAAGTGCTATAAATAGGAATATTTATAAAGGTAAATTGGAATTCTATAGAGAAGATCCGTGGCTCAATTCAAAGGTTTTAACCACTGTTTTTGGGAATACACAGTACTATACCAATAATGTATATGATGGTACCGTAAGTGGTAGGCTATATATTCAGCCTAGCAATCGTTCATTTAGAATGAGAGCCATAGCCGAATTAAGTTATGCGGATGCTTCTAAAGAGTTTTTAAATGCCATTCCTTATTTCACACAGAATGATTATTTCTTGAAAGGAATGGGCTTAGATCTTCGTTACAGATCACCAAATACTTTTGATTATAAAACTTTATTTGAAGCAGAGCTGATGGGAAAGCATGCTCAACGGGATGGTTATTTTATGACGGGTAGAGTAAATATTGAACACAAATTCGATAACTATTGGTTCTTAAAGCTTGGAACGGAATATTCTACAAGTTCAATCTATCAATCCAATAGAATCTTCCTTACTATCTCTCATTATTTTCGAAAAACATTGAAATAATCTAAACATCGTAGGAAGTATCTCGTAATTGGACTCATGAAAAAGTTTAAGGCACATATTGAATGGATGGTATTCTTTTTTGGCTTAGTTGCATTAGCCATGATGGATCCCACTACTAAAGGAACTTCATTTTGTTTGTTCGACTTAGTAGGTATTTCATTTTGTCCAGGAGAGGGCTTAGGGCACTCCATCGCATACTTTTTTAGAGGCGAATTCTTGATGTCTTTTAAGACGCATCTTTTTGGTCCATTGGCCGTAGCTGTGCTATCGTTTAGAATACTAGCTATTTGGAAAAATTTATTAGAAAAAAATCAAACTACAGGAGTAAATGATGCCACATATATATGATTACCTACCGGAAGTAGAAGGGGACGAAGCTCTATACCTCGATAAGTTAATTGCAGACCTATCAGATGATGAGAAAAATAAATTTTCAAATATCTACAGAAATAGAAGAAAAGACCCACAAACTATTCTCTTAACCTGTTTACTGGGTTTGTTTTTAGTAGCTGGTATTCACCGCATACTGCTTAACCAAGTTGGAATGGGAATACTCTATATTTTAACTGGTGGTTTATGCTTAATTGGTACTATCGTAGATTTAGTGAACTACAAAGATCTAACATTCCAATATAACCGAGAAATCGCTCGCGAAGTAAGATCACTCTTATAATAGACCAAATACTCTATTTACATTGAACCCGAATCTAAAGTCGGGTTCAAATATATTTGTGGTAGTACGAGTTAATAAATGTTGCTCGGTAAACCATCTACCACTCATAAAGAACATTTGAAATACATGTCCGCCCGTTTCTATTTCATAGACAATGGCTCCGTGTGCTTGGGTACCCGACCATTTATTGTAAACAGGAGGGATAAACTCAAATGAAATGGCCTTTCTTTCTGATAACTTAATGACACCCCCAATTCCCAAACCAACGGTTGTGTTATAAAGATCGGAGTTATCGTCTTCGCGTACCACTGTATTAAAATGGGCCACCATAGGTGTGGTGAACAAAGATACATTCTCACTAAATGTTCTACCGATAGTAAGTGAGCCCAAATAGTTCAGTCGTTCTGTAAAGTTTAAAGAATAAGATTCCTTTTGAGTACGAATTCCCATATTTGTTTTAAGTACCACAGATAATGGAGTGGAGTTACTTTTTGTTTGTTGAATAAGCCCATACCTCATAGTGAAATCAATATTGTCTTCCCGACTCGTTCGGCCTATTCCAATATTCAACTTATCGGTCAATCCATACCCAAATGCGATTCTAACAGCAGCTCCTTCATCTAGTCCAAAAAAGGTATCAATTCCACCCGATACAGTTCCAAAGTTATGCATAATCATGGAGTTCAGATCGCCTTTAGCCAGTAGTTGAGTAGTACTTAATCCCGCAATATTTGTAGCAAAGTATGCATCCTGTATTGGAGCATTAGGGTTGGCTCTTGTTCTTTTCATTTGGGCATCTACGCTGCTAACACTAAGTAAGTGCATACTTATACATAAACTAATTACAACTATCTTATTCATTGATCTAAGGGCTTTAATAGTGCTTCAATTTCTATTTCTTGGTTTTCATCTACTTTGATGAAAAGAATTTTGGGAGGTACAATGTTGTAGTCTTTTAAATTAAGAATCCACGAAGCATTGAGTTTAAGGCCTTCATTTGTTCGGCTCAGCGTTCCTGAAACCTCAATATTTCTCGTTACTCCGTGTATGGTGAAATCACCTTTTACTGTTACTACTGTTGGAGTATTGTCTAATACTAAATTTTGATTTTGAATCTGACCGTAAAACTCAGCAAAGGGGTATTCCTTTGTTTCTAAGGTCAACCTCATATCTTTATCACGCTTACCATTGCCCGTGTCTAAGGTCTCCAAATCGATATAAAAATCCACAATCAGTGAATCTAAATCTATGAGTCCAACAAGCTTATCTGAATTTCCTTCAAAACTGTGTAATGGTACTTTAGAATAAAAAGTAGCTCGACCGTTTTCGGTTATGAATTTTTGAGCTTGGAGGGAAGTAGACCCAAGTGCAATGATGAATATGGCAAAAAATAAATGTCTCATATCAATTATCCTCCGCTCCTTGATTAATCCATGCTTTTATTAGGGCAATTTCAGTTGCAGATAAACTACCACCTAACGGCATTCTAGATCCAAATTCAGGATTGGCTTCTATTTTATCTACCAGCGGACTATTTGCAGCATCATCGGGTACCACAATCAATCGATTATAATTTGCTCCTACGCTCGCCATCGTAGCTTGATAACTGCTTAGGTTAACTCCATTTTGATTACCGCCATTGGTATGGCACGAGCTTCCGCCACAACTAACATTGAAAATGGTTTGAACTTGAGCACTATAGCTAACCGGTTCTGTAATTTCATCCGGTACTTGGTCTTCAACATTGTTAATGCAAGACATAGAAATGATAAGAATGCAAGAAATAAAGAGCTTGGTGGGTCTCATGACAATATATATTTGAATAGTAGTGAGAATGATTATGGGTTAACTATACTCATTCTATTTCACTATTCAATAAAAAAGAAACCCGTGCCGTTCAAAGCACGGGTTTTTCTTTAGGGCATTTGGTGCTTGTGCAGCATCCAAAAGCTCGATTGCTCTTCGTGGGCAACAATTACGTGCTAACCCTTCTTTAGTTACATACTTTTTGTTCTTCATAAGTTTTAAATCATAAACATTGTGTAGTTATTCCAACTCATTAGTATCTTTTGGCATGCATTATTTCATGAAATTTGGTCTTACTATAAAAGAGCTAGTTCTACTGGCCTCACTTTTTGTAGGTGTATGTATACTCACTTTTGGAAGCCGTACACTACGATTATCTAGTTCTGCACTACAATTTGACCAACCCGTATCTATCTACCTTGAATCAAGTACTGATTTAGATGGTTTAATTGACACGTTAACTTCCGCTTCAGCAGAGATAAATGAAGATGAGTTTAGATGGGCAAGTAGGCTTCTTGGTTGGCGTACCTTTAGAGCAGGGCATTACAAATTTGAGGGTGCTTATTCCTATGACGAGGTGTTAACTAAAATCGCTTATGGAAGTCAAGATCCAGTAAACGTCACCATACTTCCTGGTTTAACTAGAAACCGATTAGCTCGTGATTTAGGAAGACAGTTAAAATTAGATAGTCTTGATATAGAACAGGTATTTGAAGACTCGTTGTATTTAAATGATAAGGCATTGAGTAAGGAACAATTGTTTGGTAGGATGTTACCTAATACTTATAGCATGTATTGGACGAGCTCAGCATCAAATGTAATCGATCGTGTATTGACGGAATTTGAAGATGCAGTTATTGAAGCTTATGCCACTGAATTTTCAAATTTAGAATACACGGTAGATGATATAGTGGCATTAGCTAGTATCGTTGAGTGGGAAGCCAATATAGAGGACGAGAAACCAATCATAGCTGGCTTATATTGGAATAGATTAAAGAAACGAATGCATTTAAATGCCGACCCTACTATTAATTTTGCTGTAGGTGAGAGGCGAAGATTACTCCTCAAAGATTATAAGGTCGAACATCCCTATAATACCTACATCCATTATGGCTTACCTCCAGGACCGGTTACAAACCCGTCGTTATCTACGATAAGAGCAACATTAAATCCACAAGACCATGATTATATCTACATGGTTGCTAGCCCAGAGGGTGGACATGTATTCAACAAAACTTACCAAGGTCATTTAGCCGATTCTGAAAAATGGAGAAAATGGATACAAGAGCAATACAGAATCAAGAGGCAAAGAGAACGCGAAGCAACGGGCGGGTAGAGGTTGGTTGTTTTTCAGATATATAGTTTCTGGATTAAATTTCTACCTATTGTTTAAAGGGATAGTTAAAAAACAAATATAACTAGCAGGTACCTATAAAGTCAGAAACTAAAAATCTGACTTTTGAAGAGATTTAATTTTCACTGCTTGGTTAACCTGATAGCCATTAAAATCTACATCGGTACTTAAACCCATATAGTTGCGTAGGTTTCTTAATCCTTCTTTCAAGTTTCTAGGATTTTGGACGCGTTTAATGGTATCCAGAACTACTTTTCCTACATCATACCCTATATAAGCAAAGCGAGTTGGGTCTGTTTGAAAGCGAACTCTAAAATTACTTTCAAAATTTTGAGTAGGGGAGTCTTCATACTTCACTTCAAACCCTTGAGAATAATGAATGGAAGTATTTTCTAATCGAATTCCTTCTACATCAGTGTCTTCCCATTCTTGTGAACCAAGTAGCGTATAATCGCTTCGTGTGGCTTCTAAATCGGTAAGTAAGTTACGTATTAGGGTTGGGGCTGCGGAGCCCGTAAATGGCGCATATACTGCATCTAGGCCAGGGGCAGGGTTCAAGGTATCAGTTTTTGATAAATACGCGGTGTATTCAAAAATATCATATCCATTCGATTCAAGATCTTCTAAAAAGAAATGTTGAATTACGGCACCTAGTCGTTCGGCTTCATGCCTAAAAGCGAGTGCTGATGCTTCTCCTAATGAATTTAATTCAGCTAACACAGCTAGTGTATCAAAGCCTAAAGTATTAACGGCATATTGAGCCATTTTTTTCCCACGTGCTGCGAAGGTAGGGTTCAATTGAAAGAGGTAATTATTAGACTCGTTAATCTCATCAGAATTGGCTAATGGTGTGATTACAGGAACTTCATACTTTTGAGCCGTTTCAGCAAAAACTTTGGCCTTTTCCGAGAATAAAGGACCAATGATAGCATCTACATTTTTATTCCAAATTAGATCAGCTATTTGTTCATCGAGGCTAATAGATTCTTGATTGGTATTCTTGTAATGTAAAAATGCTTTTTTATAGCTCTCTTCAGAATTGAATTCTTCAACGGCTAGTTGAATACCAAAATATAGGTGCTGAGCAATTTCATATTCCTGCTCATTCATCTCAAATGCAGGTAAGGCCACCCCTAGATGGTAAGCCATGCCTTTAGGAGCAGTAGGATATTTAGGAGCAGAAGCATATCGACTATTGTAGGTAACAGAATCTCTTAATTGCGACTCAATCTGGTATAGATCAACTTCTGTTTTAGGTGGACTCATCTCTTTTAATTGAGCAAGTACTGCTTTTGCAGAAGAGTAGTCAATTCGGCCTAATGAGGCAGTAAGTGCATCTACTTTAACATCCAATTGAACAGACTGATTTATCACTTCTTTTAAATCATCTTCACTTAAATAATTTAAAATTTCATCATACAGCGTCGCTGATCTAGCATAAATTCTACTCTGGGTATAAGTAGTGTTGATGTAGTATAAGTGATCTAATACCTGAGCATAATTCTTTAGCTGAAATTGAACCAGAGCTTTTGTGTATGCAGCCTCAGCAATTACTTCAGAATCATTGGTCTCTGCATTAATAGCAGATAGGTATGCGTTGGCTTTATAATAACGACCTAGGGCATATAAACTTTTAGCGGCGAATAAATGCGCTTCTGTTGATTCAGATTGTTCAAATATGCGTAAAGCTCTTTCGTAATCTCCATTTCTGTATAACTCAATGCCCGAATCCAATGATTGAGCCTGAGATATTGAACACAAGAATAGTGATAAAAAGAGAGGGAGTAGTATTCTTTTCATAATGCTTTAAGATTGATACACCAGCTTACACCTAAGATAAGCTAAAATGTTCACAGTTATTCCCACTCGATAGTAGCGGGTGGTTTAGAACTGATATCATAAACTACGCGGTTAATGCCTTTCACTTCATTAATTATTCGCCCAGAAACATGACTTAAGAACTCGTAGGGTAGATGCGCCCAATCTGCAGTCATTCCATCAATACTAGTTACAGCTCTTAAGGCTACGGTGAATTCATAGGTTCTTTCATCACCCATAACACCTACACTTTGAACTGGAAGTAATACAGCTAGTGCTTGCCATACTTCATCATATAGGCCATTGTCTTTAAGCTCATCAATGAAAATACGGTCTGCATTGCGCAATAAGTCTAATCTCTCTTTACTTAAATCACCGATTACTCGGATACCTAAGCCAGGACCAGGGAAAGGATGACGCGAAATAAAGTGCTCAGGGATGCCAAGTTCTCTACCTACGTCACGCACTTCATCTTTAAACAATTCACGAACAGGCTCGATTAAATCCAGCTTCATTTTTTCGGGAAGTCCACCCACATTATGGTGAGATTTAATGGTAGCTGAAGGCCCTTTAAAGGAAATACTTTCAATTACATCCGGATATAGAGTTCCTTGTGCTAAGTATTTAAAGTCGGCATCGTCGCCAATTTCTTTTTCAAATACATCAATGAAAGATACACCGATGATCTTGCGCTTTTTTTCTGGGTCTGAAACGCCTGTTAAGCGACTCAAAAATAATTCTGAAGCGTCTACACCACGAACGGGTAACTTTAGATCTTTGATATATAGATCTAACACTTCGTTGAATTCACCTTTCCGAAGTAAGCCATTATCAACAAATACACACTCGAGTTGATCGCCAATGGCTTTGTGAATGATGGTAGCCACAACAGTAGAATCAACACCACCTGACAAGGCACAAAGCACCTTATCGTTACCTACTTTTTCACGTATTGCTTCAATTTGTTCATCTATAAAAGAGGATGCGGTCCAGTCGCCGGAAAGTCCACAGATATCAAATGCGAAATTATGCAGAATTTGCTTACCACAAGCTGTATGTGCAACCTCTGGATGAAATTGAACACCATAGATTTGCTCTTCTGTATGGCGAACAGCAGCTACACTCGCATTATTAGTATGAGCTATAATCTTGTAGGAGGAGGGAAGTTCTTTAATATGATCACCATGACTCATCCATACAACGGCTTGGTCGTCTACATCTTTTAAAAGACCACCTTCTTCATCAATAATTAGATGTGCTCTACCAAATTCACGCTTTTCGGCTTTTTCAACGGAACCTGGAATCTCGGTGTGAGCAAGAAGTTGTAATCCATAGCACACACCAAGAATAGGAACGCCCCATTCCTTAATTTCAGTTTGAAGGTGAGGGGCGTCAGTGTCGTTTACACTTTTAGGGCTACCTGCAAGGATGATTCCTTTGGGTACAGGTTTAGAAACTTCTTTGAGATCGACATTGTAAGGATGAATTTCACAGTAAATGTTGAACTCACGTAATCTCCTAGCGATTAGCTGTGTGAATTGAGATCCGTAATCAAGGATTAAAATCCATTCGTTATGTCGACTCATTAATTTCTAACTATTTAACCTATTATTTCTTTGTAATCGTCTGCAGATAGTAGTCCTTCTACTTGAGAAGGATCTGATACTTTAATTTTAACCATCCATCCGTTGCCGAATGGGTCTTCGTTTACGATTTCAGGATTATCTTCGAGTTCTTCGTTGATTTCTAAAATTTCACCATCTACAGGGGCAAATAATTCAGATACTGTTTTTACAGCTTCTACGGTTCCAAAAGTGTCATCAGCTGAAAACTCAAACCCTTCATCTTCAATCTCTACAAATACGATATCACCTAATTCGCCTTGAGCGAAATCCGTAATACCTATTGTGGCGGTACCATCACCATTGTCTTTAATCCACTCGTGTTCGCGTGTGTATTTTAAATCAGCAGGTACATTCATTGTTATTTCTCCACGTTAAATTTGAAAGAGTTTTCGAGATATTTGGTTGTAAATTTTCCAGCGATAAAATTCGGGTCATCCATCAACTGAATGTGATAAGGAATCGTAGTTTTAACACCTTCGATGATGAATTCTTGAAGAGCACGTTTCATTTTTGCAATCGCTTCATCACGCGTTTTAGCTTTTACGATGAGCTTTGCAATCATGGAATCGTAGTTAGGCGGAATTCTATAGCCTGAATATGCATGAGTGTCTAATCGAACACCTAAACCACCAGGAGGGTGGAATACGGTAATTTCGCCAGCTGATGGTCTGAAATTAAACTCAGGGTCTTCAGCATTAATTCTACACTCGATAGAATGGCCTTCAATTTCAACTTCACGCTCTTCGAGCTTATGACCAGCTGCAGCTTTAATCTGCTCTTCAATTAAGTCATAACCCGTTACTTCTTCAGAAACAGGATGCTCTACCTGAATACGAGTATTCATTTCCATGAAGTAGAAGTTGTGGTTGTCGTCAACCAAAAACTCAACGGTACCAGCACCTTCATAATTCACAGAACGAGCAGCATTAATTGCAGCATCTCCCATGCGTTTTCTAAGTTCTGGTGTCATCAGTGGGGAAGGAGCTTCCTCTAAAATCTTTTGATGGCGACGTTGTAACGAACAATCTCTTTCACCTAGGTGAATAACATTGCCATGTTGATCTGCCATTACTTGGATTTCAACATGATGAGGGTTTTGAACAAAACGCTCGATGTATACTTCAGGATTGTTGAAGGCAGTCTCAGCTTCGTTACGACACATTTCGTAACTCTTTTTAAGCTGTTCAGCTTCTTCTACAACACGCATCCCACGGCCACCACCACCGGCAGATGCTTTGATGATTAATGGGTAGCCAATTTCATCAGCTACTTTCTTAGCATCTTCAAATGAGTCTACAACACCATCGCTACCAGGAACTACAGGAACGTTATTAGCAATCATTGTTGCTTTAGCTACTGCTTTATCTCCCATTGAGTTAATGGCTTCAGGTGATGGACCAATAAACTTAAGGTCGTGTTCAGAACATATTCTTGAAAACTCAGCGTTTTCTGCTAAGAACCCATAACCAGGGTGAATAGCTTCTGCATTGGTAATTTCTGCAGCGGCTAAAATACTTGGGATTTTTAAATAACTGTCTTTACTAGTAGGAGGGCCAATACATACGGCTTCATCGGCAAATTTAACGTGTAAACTGTCTCTATCTGCTGTTGAGTAAACCGCGACCGTTTTGATACCCATTTCGCGACATGTTCGAATGATGCGTAATGCGATTTCGCCACGGTTGGCAACTAATATTTTTTTAAACATAATTGTCTAGTCTTTACTGATGATGAAAAGCGGCTGATCAAACTCAACTGCTTGTCCATCAGATACAAGAATTTCTTTTAAGGTACCGTTGAATTCTGCTTCAATCTCGTTCATAATCTTCATGGCTTCAATGATGCATAAAGTTTGACCTTTAGCCACTTTGTCGCCCACTTTAATAAATGGATCTGAATCTGGAGATGGTGCTTGGTAATACGTACCAACAATAGGAGAGGTAACAGTTTCGCCTGCTGCTGTAGGTGCCTTATCTTCTTGAGCAGGCGCAGCTGGAGTAGCAGGTGCCGCAGGTTGAGCGGGAGCACTTTGCATCTGAGGAGCAGCCATTGGTTGTGTATATGTAACCTGCTCTACAGTTCCTGTTTTCTTAACTTTAATTTTAAAATCACCTTCTTCGATAGCTACTTCATCTACGTCGCTATCAGAAATTAGATTAATGATGTTTTTAATTAGTTTTAAATCCATAATATATTATTTAGCTCGTTCTATATAAGTTCCTGTTCTAGTATCTACTCGAATTTGTTCACCTTCGTTAATGAATAGAGGCACATTAACTACAGCGCCAGATTCTAAGGTTGCAGGCTTACTACCACCTTGGGCTGTGTCACCTTTTACACCGGGGTCTGTTTGGCTTACTGTAAGCACTAATTGATCGGGTGGCTGAGCGTATAGTACTTGCTCATCATCTGCATTAAAAAGTATTGAACAGGTTTGCCCTTCAATTAAATAGTCTTGGCGCTCTACCTGATTTGAGTTCACGGGTATTTGTTCGAAGGTTTCGTTGTTCATAAAGAAGAACATCTCACCATCTTGGTAAAGAAATTGGTACTCACGGTTCTCAACACGAACGGCTTCTGTATTTTCACCAGAACGCCAGGTTTTATCGATGTTTTTACCGTTTACAATTCCCCTAAGTTTAGTACGAACAAAGGCCGGGCCTTTGCCCGGCTTAACATGTTGAAACTCTGTGATTGAATATAACTCGCCGTCCATATTCAGAACCAATCCGTTTCTGAAATCGGATGTTGATACTTTTGCCATTAAATAAGATCTCCGTTATTAATTGCCCAAAAATACTACGAGTCTATTATGATAACAAGCTAATTAAATAAAATTGGTGATGATATTATATAAAATTGCCAAAGGGCAGATTACATAGATAAACATTGGCCAAACTTTAGAAAACAAAGTTTGACGAATGCCCGCGAAACCATATTCCATTTCTGTTATAGCTGAGTCTGTTTTCCATACAAAGGCAACAAAAATACAGGTTAGCAAACCACCAATTGGTAATCCCAGATTGCTAAAGATGTAATCAAAAGTTCCGATTAGTGAAGTATTAAAAGCCACTATGGTAGAAACTACCAATACTCCAAGGCCAACGCCCCAAGATGCTTTCTTTCGTGGAACTTTATATTCATCAATTACAAAAGATACTGGAACCTCAAGTAGAGAGATAGTAGAAGTTAATGCGGCGATACTTAACAGTAAGAAAAATACAACACCGAGGATTAAGCCTGCAGCGCCACCAATAGAATGGAATAAAGCAGGTAGAATTTGAAATACAAGATCAGTACTTGAAGCGAGTTGGTCACCTACAAAAATTTCGATACCAGCATTTTTAGCCACATACATAGCTGGAATAATCAATAGTCCGGCTAGGAAAGCAATCCCAACATCAGCTAATGTTACCATTGCCGCCGCTTGTGGAATATTCTCTTTTTTGTTTAGGTATGAACCATAAGTGATAAGTGCACCCATACCTAATGATAGAGAGAAGAAAGCCTGCCCCATAGCAGAAAAGATTAAACCAGTTGTAATCTTAGAGAAGTCAGGTAGTAAATACTCACGAACACCTTCAGTAGCACCTGGTTGAGTCATTACATAACCAATCATGATGATGATGATACCAATAAGAAGAGGCATCATAGTTTTGGTAGCTTTTTCGATACCATCACTTACACCACCAACAATAATTTTGATGGTACCAATCATAAATACAGCAGCTATAATAGCATTTCTGAAGCCATTACTCGTGTCTGTAAGCCAATTAGCTCCAGCATCCCATCCGAAATAAAAGAAAATCTCTTCGAAAGCATATCCAAAAGCCCAACCTGCAATAACGGTGTAGAATGAGAGAATCATTACACCACAGATTACTCCCCATAAACCTACAAGAGGGAAGAATTTGTTGGAACTCAATGATTTGAATGCTCCAACTGGGTTTTTACCAGACTTTCTACCGATAGCTAATTCTGCTACCATTACAGGGAAGCCGATTAAAAATGTACAAACCAAATACACTAATAAATATGCACCACCACCTTCAGTGGCTACTTTTGTTGGGAATGCCCAGATATTTCCTAAACCTACTGCAGAACCTGCTGCAGCTAAGATAAATCCCAATTTTGAATTCCATGAACCACGTTCAGTTGATGATGTACCGGCCAAAAGTTGTCCTCCTATTTGGTTGTTTTAAATTTCTAAAATATTTGAAGAATGATTGATTAGCAACAGTCTTCAAATAACATCTATTGATGAAGGCAGAGTATAAGAATTTTCAATACTTAATCTATTTTTATTTAAGACCCTTTCATTTTTGCTCCTAATAACGAAATTCTAGTTTCTGTTGAATTATGTTATCACCATTTGTTTCCTATATATGACTGTTTTATTCACCCTAATGCCTTATATATTCTTGAATTCCACAATGGATCAGTTGTAAATAGAGGGCAATAAAATCCTTTTGAAGTGGGTGGTAAATTTTTGTAAACAGAATAGAATGTAGCGTATAAAAAAAGCCTTCACTCGATGAATGAAGGCTTATAAGAATACTCTTAATGTGTTTAAGTAATCGTGCTACCTGCTTCAGATGCAGTTTCTACAAACCATAACTTACCCTCGGAATCTTCAGCCATTAGAATCATACCTTCGCTTTTAACACCCATAAGTTTCTTAGGAGCAAGATTTGCCACCACACTTACTTTTTGCCCTTTGAGCTGATCTATATCTACGTGCTTTGCGATACCTGAGACTATAGTTCGAGTCTCTACACCTATATCAACGGTGAGTTTTAGGAGCTTATCTGACTTCTCGATTTTCTCCGCAGTTAAAATCTCCCCAGCACGAATGTCCATCTTCATAAAATCAGGAAATTCAATGTTTTCCTTAAGTGGCTCGAACTTGGATGCAGGGTTATTAGCCGCAGCTCTTTCTTCTAATTTGGTCATTTGTGATTCGATTTCAGAGTCTTCGATTTTAGAGAATAATACTTCGCCTGGCTGAATGTCATTTCCGCTTGTTAGCATTGAGCTATTAACCGCATCCCAATTCACTTCACCTTCAAAGCCTAGTTGTTGTCTAAGCACCTTCATTGAATCAGGTAAAATTGGATCCATTAACACAGAGAGCGCTGCACAGATTTGCAAACTTACATATAAAGAATTGTTGCATGCTTGAGGGTCTGAATTTCTCGTTTTCCAAGGCTCTGTTTCGGTAAAATATTTATTACCAATACGAGCTAACTGCATAGTCTCTGATATCGCTTCCTTGAATCTAAAAGCTTCATAAGCTTTAGTAATTTTTTCTTTTTGAACCTCGATAGCGTTAAGAGCATCGTTATCTATCTGCTTTAACTCATTGCTGCTGGGTACTTTAGAGTCGGCATATTTGGATGTAAACGAAAGTGCTCTAAATGCGAAATTTCCTAGCACAGCAGCTAGTTCATTATTAACACGTGCTTGAAAATCTTTCCATGAGAAATCGGAGTCTTTACTTTCAGGCAATGTTGCCCCTAAAGCATAGCGTAGTAAATCTGGACTGAAATCTTCTAAATACTCGTGCAGCCAAACAGCCCAACCTCTAGATGTTGAAAGTTTTTGGCCCTCAAGATTTAAAAATTCATTCGCTGGTACATTTTTAGGAAGCACATAATCTCCATGTTCCATTAACATGATAGGAAACATGATGCAATGGAATACAATGTTATCCTTACCTATAAAGTGGTATAACTCGGTTGATTTATCTTGCCAGTAGTCTTTCCAAAGCTCAGAATTACCTTGTTCCTGACCCCATTCCTTTGTGGCAGATATGTATCCAATAGGAGCATCAAACCATACATATAGTACTTTGCCTTCCGCACCTTCAATTGGCACAGGTACACCCCAAGTTAAATCACGAGTCGCGGCTCTATCTGCTAATCCATCATTGAGCCAGCTTTTTATTTGGCCCATTACGTTAGGTTTCCAATCAGATTTATCTTCTAACCATGCTTCAAGCTTTGGTTGAAGGTCACCTAGTGGCATATACCAATGTTCTGTTTCTTTTAATTCAGGTTTTTCGCCTGAAAGTGCACTAATTGGATTAATCAACTCAGTTGGGGATAGGGAAGAGCCACATTTTTCACATTGATCGCCATAGGCCTCTTCATAACTACAATTCGGGCATGTTCCTTTTACATAACGATCCGGTAAAAACATGTTTGATTTCGGATCATACAACTGTTGCTCAGTCTTCTTCTTAAAGAAGCCTTTGTCATATAGATGTTTAAAAAACTCTTGAGAGGTTTCATGGTGTACTTTAGAGCTAGTACGACCATAGTAATCGAATGAGATTCCGAATTCTTCAAAGGCTTTTTTATTGATATTATGGTAACGGTCTACAATATCTTGTGGTTGAACACCTTCTTTTTCTGCTGCAATAGTAATTGGAACACCATGTTCATCAGAACCACAAATAAAGGCTACATCAGCTCCAGTTAGTCGTTTATATCTTACGTAGAAGTCTGCTGTTAAGTAAGCTCCTGCTAAGTGCCCAAGATGTAAGGGGCCGTTTGCATAAGGGAGGGCAGAGGTAACTAGAATTCTTTTATTATCTGACATTCGGGGTATAAAATTTTTTATTTCGTGGAAGATAAAGAATGGTGAACAGAATTATGAGGCTGATCTCATAATCAGATTATTTAATGACTCATTTTTTCAAGCAATGCATACAGCATCACTGCGGCAGCTACCGATACATTTAAGGAATGTTTTTGGCCGAATTGAGGAATCATTATGAATTGGTCTATATGACTAAGAATGTCCTCATCAATGCCGGTTACCTCATTTCCCATAACAATGCATATATCTTCATATTGCTGAGTGTCAAAGTCTGTTAGAGGAATACTATTGGTAGTTTGCTCCATTCCAAATATGGTATAGCCTTTCTTTTTAAGCTCATAAAACGTATCGGTTGGGTCTTCTACATACGACCAATTCACAAACTCTTCTGCTCCAATAGCCGTTTTGGTTATTTCAGGTCGTGGAGGAGTGGGTGTGTAGCCAGATATGATGATTTCAGAAATCCCAAAGGCATCCGAGGATCTGAATACAGACCCTACATTGTGTAAACTCCTAATATTATGCAGTACCACCTTTACCCTTTGGAGCTTTTCGGGAGCTGCATTAGCTAGGTTTTCTTCAAGAATCTCTTTTGTAGATAATTTTTGAGCCATATGAATACATTTAAATCTTTGGCGCAAAGGTAAACAATGTTTTACTGATCATCAGTGGGTTTTTAATTCGAATTTTTACTCCTTTAAGCTTCACATTAGAATGAATAAGGGGTATCATTGGAGCTTAAATTTAGCCTATGTCAAAAGAACCCCGTAAGGCCGCTTTAGCCTTTATATTTGTAACCGTACTTATTGATGTCACAGGACTAGGTATCATCATACCGATTATTCCCGCGCTCATTGTTGAATTAACAGGAGAGGGTTTAAGTAAAGCGGCGATATATGGTGGCTGGTTGATGTTCGTGTATGCTTCAACTCAATTTCTATTCGCGCCTATTATTGGTGGACTTAGTGATCGCTTTGGCCGAAGACCTGTACTACTGTTTTCGTTATTTGGCTTTGGCATCGATTATATACTAATAGGTCTTTCAACAAATATCGTGTGGCTGTTTATTGCACGATTAATATCTGGAATCACAGGAGCTAGTATTACAACGGCTAGTGCGTATATAGCAGATATTAGTGCTCCTGAGAAGAGAGCTCAGAACTTCGGATTAATTGGTGCTGCATTTGGCTTAGGCTTTATAATTGGCCCAGTGATAGGAGGGTTATTAGGTCAGTATGGAACTAGAGTTCCGTTTTTTGCTGCAGCTGCGCTTACACTAGTTAATGTACTGTATGGATTTTTTGTATTGCCAGAATCGCTTCCTAAAGAAGAGAGAAGACCTTTTAATATTAAAAGAGCGAACCCGCTTGGTTCATTAAAACAATTCAAACAATTCCCTGGGATAATGGGATTGGTAGGTGTATTTGCACTCATTTACTTAGCAGGCCATGCTACAAATAGTACATGGACTTACTACACCATGCAGAAATTCGAATGGGACGAGAAAATGGTGGGTATCTCATTAGGAGTGGTAGGTTTGTGTGTGGCGGTAGTTCAAGGTGGGTTAACGCGTATAGTTATTCCAAAGCTTGGTGAAGTTAAATCCGTCTATTTTGGGCTATTGCTCTACTTTTTAGGGTATATCGGCTTTGCGTTTTCACCAACAGGTTTATTCATGTTAATCATGATTGCGCCATTTAGTTTAGGGGGCTTTGCCGGTCCATCACTGCAAGGAATAGCTTCAAATAAAGTCCCCGCTAATCAACAAGGTGAGTTACAAGGAGCTTTAACGAGTTTAGTAAGCTTTACCTCCATTTTTGGTCCACCTATGATGACAGGGTTGTTTGGGTACTTCACTTCCTCAGCATCACCCATTTCATTTCCAGGAGCTCCTTTTTTAGCGGGAGGAATTCTGATGTTACTAGCACTTATTTTAGCTTATTATCAGTTATCAGTACTTAAAAGGGTATCAGCTGAGGCTAATACAGAAGAATAGAATTTCCATTATTTATTAGAAAAACACTTCACTTACTCTTATTTTAACTGAAGTATGAAGAGCGGCTCTAAAGGCATGCTCTTCTTTTATTTCAGAAAATGAAGAAACAACAGAGTTATGAGCAATATTCAATATTTATCTCAAGAAGGTTACGATAAATTAGATGCTGAGTTAAAGGATTTAAAAACACGTGGAAGAAAAGAAATTGCAGCTGATATTGCTGAAGCACGTGCTAAAGGGGATTTAAGTGAAAATGCAGAGTACGACGCAGCAAAGGAAGCTCAAGGGCATTTAGAAGACCGTATTACGAAATTAGAAGACATTTTAGCCAATGCCCGTGTATTGGATGCTAAAGATTTAGATTTATCTCAAGTGAGAGTGTTAACAAAGGTTACCATTCTGAATAAGAAGATGAATAAAGAAATGCAGTATACCCTCGTATCTCCAAATGAAGCAGATTTCAAACAAGGTAAGATTTCCATCGAATCTCCAATTGGTCAAGGACTTATGGGTAAAGCCATTGGCGATGTAGTGGAAGTTAAAGTTCCTGCTGGCACCTTAGAATTAGAGATCAAGAATATAGAAATCTAAAGAAAATCGGCTTTGTATGAAGAAACTTATAGATGTATATCCATACCGAATTGAAGCCGGAACCATTTCTTTTTTATTACTTAAACGATCTGAGAAGAAGATATATGCTAATCAATGGCGAATGATTGGCGGTAAAGTTGAAGATGGAGAGGCCTACTGGCAAGCAGCATTTCGTGAACTTAAAGAGGAGATACATGCATCTCCTTCTTTATTTTGGACGGTGCCTTCAGTAAATACATTTTATGAAGCTAAGTCTGATACCATTCATCATATTCCTGCTTTTGCAGCTGAAATAAATGAAGATCAGATGATTCGCCTAGACGATGAACATACTGGCTTTGAATGGGTGAATGCAGCAGATATAGATGATTATATCAATTGGCCCGAACAAAAAAGGCTAATTAGGCTAATAGATACTATTATATCTAACCAACAAATCCTACCCGAGTGGATTATAGAAGAACGCCTTTATTAATCGTAATAGTCTTATTACTGATACCTGTACATACAATCGCACAGGAAAAAAACTCCTATCAACTAATTCCTGCACCCGATCTCTGGTATAACACCATTGACGGAGTTCGAGTAGGAGTGAGAGTAATTGGGGAAATGGAGGATTCATTTAAAGATGGGCCTCATCGCCTAGATGCGGGTGTATGGCTTGGAACCAACTTTCCGTCTAATCCTATTTCTTATTATTTAAACTATACTGAACCTATTCCAGCTATTTCCACATTTGGGAATGAAGGGAGTATTGAGGCTAGAAGCAGTATTCGTACAGGCTTTTCAAAGCATATGTTAGCATTAAACAAACGTTGGCAGAAGGGATTTGATGAGTTGAAGTATCAAGAAATTCAGTTCTTTATCTCTCAAGAAAAGATGTATGAAAGTGCATACAGGCCCTTTCCTACTACATGGAATACGAATTGGAATAGACTTATTGGCTTAAACTATCGAAATCATATTCAAGACGAGCAGAATCAATTTGAAGCCAATGTTAGAGTTCAGCAACAGCTCAATGATCAATCACCTCAATTCTTTAACGCTGAAATTGAAGTTTGGAATCAGCATTCCTTCATGAAAAATGTGAGCCTAAGCAATCGAGTTTTCTTTGGTACGGTTTCTGACCCATTAGCCCTTCAATATCAGTACACAGCTTCTCATGCGGCTCCCATTTCGTGGCTGTCGAATGGTATAAGTCGTGCAAAGGGAACCATTCCTCAAACTTGGATAGAAAATGGAATAGTTCAAGTATCTGGAGGAGCCAATCTGCGGGGATATACTGACACTAAATACGGTAATCTTCAAAATTTTAGCACAGAAACAGTATTAGCTTTTAATAATGAATTTGAATTCCCTAACCCTATTAGTTCCTCACTTTCAGAAGGAATACTAGGTGATTTCGTGTTTCTTAAGAGTTACCTATTTACGGATATAGGTACTGTTTTTAAAAGTGAACCTGTTTTAGCTGATGCAGGCATCGGATTACAATTTTCTATCAATATTCCTGACTTCTTGGGAAAACCTCGAGGTTTTGCATTTAGATATGAAGTGCCTTTTTGGATCTCGGAACCCGATCTAGGTGAATCGAATTTTAAATACCGAAATGTAATTGGTTTCGGTGCAGTTATAGCTTTGTAATATGAAAGTACTTGTTATCAATTGCGGAAGCTCTTCTATCAAATACCAACTGATTCATTCTAAAGAACAAGAAACTTTATGTAAAGGACTTGTTGAACGGATTGGTGCAGTAACATCCATTATCAAACAAGAATGGAAGGGAGAGAAGGCTGTAAAGAAGTCGGTTGCACTTGATAACCACGCAGCTGCACTCAAAATGATAATGGAATTGCTATTAGAAGCAGATAACGATCATTTGAAGTCATTAGATGAAATTGAGGCTGTAGGCCATAGGGTAGTTCATGGCGGCGAGACCTTCAAAGATTCTGTACTTATTGATCAAGCTGTAGAAGACGCCATCCAAGAAGCATTTGATATAGCTCCATTACATAACCCACCAAATTTGCAAGGAATCAAAGCAGCGAAGCAACATCTACCGGATGTTCCGCATGTTGCAGTTTTCGACACCGCATTTCATCAATCCATTCCATCGAAGGCATTTTTATACGGTATACCGAATAGATTATATAGAAGGTATAAAATTAGACGCTATGGCTTTCATGGCACCTCTCATTATTACGTTAGTAGGCGCTACTTCAAACTTACTGGGAAACCTAAAGAAGGCTCAAAGTTAATTACTTGCCATTTGGGGAATGGTGCATCTATAGCCGCTATTAAAGATGGGGAGTCTATTGATACCAGTATGGGTTTTACTCCGTTAGAAGGCTTAGTGATGGGTACACGATCAGGAGATATAGATCCGTCCATCTTATTTTACCTTATTGAAAAAGAAGAATTGTCACTAGCTAATGTGCATGCTCTATTGAATAAGCACAGCGGCTTGTTGGGTTTGAGTGGTTATGCAGCCGATATGCGTGATTTAATTGAAGAAGCTGAAAATGGCGATAAAAGATGCCAAGAAGCTATCGATGTATTTTGCTATCGCGCTAAAAAATACATTGGTTCCTATTTAGCTAGTTTGAATGGAGCCGATACGATTATTTTTACTGGCGGAATCGGTGAGAATGCCTCACTAATTCGGAAAAAAATATTAGATGATCTACAAGGACTAGGCATTGAATTGAATGAAGAAAAGAACCAAGAAGGTCTTTTTAACGAAGATATCAGCACAGAGAAATCATCTGCCAACATTTATGTAATTCCAACCAACGAAGAATTGGTAATCGCTATTGATGCGGCTAAAATTGCAACTGCTGCGAAGCAAACCCCATGGGCTTAATGAGTAAATCATACATTCATATCACATTATTAACCGTTGGGTTATTTTTACTTTTAGGATGTTCATCAACTACATGGATCGTTGAAAGTACAGCCGAAGTAGACAGGGGAGATTATAAATTATTGAATTCGGAATTGTTTCTTCAGCAAACCGATCAACTATCTCCTGAACAGCCTGTTATTCAAATCAGGCTAAAGTCTGCCAACACCTATGAATATGTTCAGCGTGTTAAAACGGATCGATACATCCAAAAATATAGGCCTAGAGCAGGTTATGTAGCCTTTGGGTTAGCCAGTGCGGGTTTAGCTGGGTATTCAGCTCTAGAATTTACTGATGATGATAAAGTGGGCCAACAAGTAGCATTGTTAGGTGCTGCTGTAGCCTTAACAGGGGTCTCTTTTTTAAATATGAAACCGGTAGGCGAACCTCAGCCAACAGGAGAGAGTCGATTGCTTAGGAAAACGGGTTCCTTTGTTGAAACCGATACTTTGGATGCCAATAATAGCTCGGTTCCAAATGCCACTTATTACATTCGCTATAACGACGAATTTATTATTGAACCCACACAACGCGAATTAACAGATAACATTCTATCCATTAATTTAGCAGAAGAAATCAACCCTGAAATCTTCGAAGAAAATGAAAATCCAGAAATTGCTCTAGATATAAGTTTTCAAGACAGTACATATAGTTATAACCTCAAGGTCAGCGACTTTTTCGAACCTTTTGTTGTGGTAACTAATAACATAACGGCCTTGAGAAACGAAGCTGAAATTAGTTCCACTAACATCCTCACAGACCTAGCCAAGGGTAGCCAATTAAAGCTGGTATCAAAGCAAGGTGACTGGTATAAGGTTCTGTATGGTATTTCTGAAAATTGGGTATCAGCTAGTGATGTTGAACAAATTTGGCGTCCCTCTCAATTCACTCAACAACTGTCTGTTATCGCCATTCCTAATGTACCTTTCGGAAGTGTAGATGTGGAAAGGGACATCCCGCGTTTATCTCCTGATAATAGAGATCGGTGGGGTTTCATCATCGCAAACCAGAATTATAAAGGCGACTATCCAGAGAAATCTTTTGCGCATAGAGATGCACTATTAATGGAGCGATATATGAATAATGCCTTAGGTATTGTTACCAATCAAACCATTAAATTTTTGGATGTAAGCGGTAATCAAACGGCTAGAAACGGCTTTAATAGATTGAGTACTCGCATGCAGAAGTCGAATTCTGAATTAGTGGTTTACCTTTCGGGCTATGCTCAAATTGACCCTCAAACAGACCGCATATACTTCTTAGGTACTGATACTTCCGACTCAACAAGTGCACTCATTGATTTGAACTCTTTATTCGACGGCCTTGCCAATTTGCCAGCCAATAAATTAACGGTGATTGCAGATCTTGATTTCACAGATCAAACTGAAAAAGCAGCCTCCCTGGAAGTGCTAGCAGCAACTATCACTGTTAAAAAGCCAAATGCTTTGGTGGTTTTTGCTTCAAATGTAAATCAACAGTCTTATATATACTCTGAACCAAATGGGGTTCAGAAGCGGCATTCCATTTTTAGTTATTACATCGCTGATGCAATTAAAACAGGTCTTACCAACTGGCAAGATATTCTATCCTATGTGGAAAGAAATGTGGCTTTTACTTCCCGTAGCCTATTCAATAGGCCACAAGACATTCAGTATTTTGGTTCTACTACTCTTGATTTAATCGACTAAATGATGGGTTATTTATTCATCACTTTAAGTGCTTTTTTTTCTATCAGTGTTGCGCAGATATTAAAATTAGTAGAAATAAAGTCACTGCGAGTGTTGAATGTACTCGTTATTAACTACCTAATTGCGGTTGTAGTGAGTGCGTTATCAACCGACTGGTCAAACATTGCTGAACAGAAAGCCTTTCTACCTATCATTTTACATTCTTCATTTTTGGGTGTGCTATTTATCGTAAACTTTCTGCTGTACAGTAAAAGCATCGACAAAAATGGAATGGGTATTAGCATCACTGCAATGCGCATGTCGTTAGTATTCCCCATTCTTTTAAGTCTGTGGGTATACCAAGAACCCTTTACTCTACATTTGGGGATAGGGATTCTACTTACTTTTGTAGCGTTAATCTTATTAATACCGCGATCTAAGAAAGGGGAGAAAGTTCAATTAAAATATATGCTGTTACCTGTTTTTCTCTTTTTTATATCAGGGATAACAGATTCAGGGTTAAAGGTATTTGAACAGGAATTTTCCATATTCTTTGATGAACCAAAGTTTCTAACCGCTCTTTTCTTCTTTGCTTTTTTAACAGGCAGTGTTGTATTGTTAGCCCGAAAACAATTTAACTTTAGAAAGAAAGAATGGGCATTTGGAACGATACTCGGTATCGTTAATCTATATTCATCTTACTTCATTCTATTAGCACTTAAAGAAATACCGGGGTCAATAACATTCCCTGTAGTCAACTTAAGCATCATGTTTATTGGAACATTGATTGGTGTATGGATGTGGAAAGATAACCCTCAAAAAAGACAATGGATTGGCTTATTTGTAGCCTCAATTGCAATTCTTTTATTAGTAGTATAGAATGGATATCATCTCAAAATTTAGAAAATTAGCGCGCAAAAATAAGATGCGCATTGTATTACCTCGTGCATCAGACGAACGAGTACTTAAGGCAGCCCTTCACTTAACTACCGAAGGTTTAGCGGATGTAATACTCATCAAAGATCATGAGTTAGCAGCTGAGATAGGGGGGATTACAATGATTGATCCCAAAAAAGATGCTCACTTAAAAGACTACGCTAAATCTTTTTATGAGCGTAGAAAGCATAAAGGCCTTAGCCTTGAAGAAGCAGAAAAAATCATACAAGACCCTCTGTATTTTGCCGCTTCAATGGTTGCACATGATGATGCCGATGGTTGCGTAGCGGGTTCCATAGCAACAACTGGAGATGTTATAAAAGCCGCCATTCACGCTATTGGATTAAAAGCTGATTCAAAGGTAGTGTCTAGTGTGTTTTTAATGAGCTTTGAAAATGGGAAGGTCTTCACCTATGGCGATTGTGCAGTAGTACCATACCCTAATGAAGATCAACTTGCTAGTATCTGTGTAGACTCAGCATACACGCATCAGACACTTATTGGTAATGACCCAAAAGTGGCTATGCTGTCCTTCAGTACTAAAGGAAGTGCGAAACACGATCGAGTTGAACTTGTATCGAATGCTTGTAAAAAAGCCCAGAATCAAGCGCCTAATCTACATATTGATGGTGAACTTCAGTTTGATGCCGCATTTATGGATGAAATTGCGAAGCGTAAGGCTCCAGATTCAACCGTAGCTGGACAAGCCAATGTGTACATATTTCCAAATCTAGACGCTGGTAATATTGCTTACAAAATCACAGAACGCCTTGGCCATGCAACGGCAACGGGTCCTATTATTCAAGGATTAGCTAAACCAATGATGGATTTATCCAGAGGTTGTAGCTGGGAGGATATCGTAAATACGGTCTGTGTATGCTCTATTTTAGCGAATAGCCCTTCTTAAGAGCACTTTTACTAGTACTGTTTCATTGAATACCTATCAATATATGTGATAGGTATTCTCAATCACTTCTGATTTAGTTCTGAAGACAATATTTCTTATCTTTTGACAGAATCTAAATAAGCATGTAAATCGTTGAACGAGCTACCAATTAGGATGGTTCTAACAACATTGAAAAAGTTAAAATCTAAGATCGCTAATGAGTGAAGAAACTAAGGCTTTAGAGTCGATGATCGGTGAAGAATACAAATATGGATTCACCACCGATGTTGAATACGAAGATTTTCCGAAAGGAATCAGTGAAGATATTATTCGTGAATTATCAGCTCGTAAAGAAGAACCAGAATGGATGACGGAATTCCGTCTCAAATCATACCGTGCTTGGCTTGAAATGGATGAGCCAACCTGGTTCAATGCCACATACAAAAAACCTGATTTCGAAAACCTTCTGTACTACTCGGCTCCAAAAAAGAAGCCACAATTAGACAGTATGGATGATGTTGATCCGAATATCCGTGAAACCTATGAAAAGCTTGGCATTCCTCTTGAGGAACAGAAAATGCTCGCAGGTGTTGCTGTAGACGCTGTATTCGATAGTGTTTCTGTATTTACATCATTCAAAGAAAAGTTAGCGGAAGCAGGTGTAATCTTTTGCTCTATGTCGGAAGCAATTAAAGAGCACCCTGAATTGATCAAGAAGTATCTAGGTTCTGTTGTACCTGCCCGTGATAACTTCTACTCAGCTTTAAACTCTGCTGTATTCTCAGATGGATCATTCTGTTATATCCCAAAGAATACAAAATGCCCAATGGAGCTTTCTACCTATTTCCGTATTAACAATATGGAATCAGGGCAGTTCGAGCGTACACTTATTGTTGCAGAAGAAGGATCAAGTGTAAGTTACTTAGAAGGTTGTACTGCTCCTATGTACGATGAGAACCAGCTTCACGCTGCCGTTGTAGAGTTAGTTGCTTTAGATAATGCGGATATCAAATACTCAACCATTCAGAACTGGTATTCAGGCGATGAAGATGGTAAAGGTGGTATCTATAACTTTGTAACCAAGCGTGGTATCTGTAAGGGTAAAAACTCTAAGATCTCTTGGACACAGTTAGAAACGGGATCTGCAGTAACTCTTAAGTACCCAAGTGTGATTCTTCAGGGTGATAACTCAGTTGGAGAATTTTACTCTGTAGCTGTTACTACGAAAAGACAGCAAGCAGATACCGGTACTAAGATGATTCACTTAGGGAAGAATACTCGTAGTACTATTATTTCAAAAGGTATTTCTGCCGGCCGTTCTAATAATAGCTACCGTGGTGAAGTGAAAATTGGTAAGAAAGCCAGCAACTCAAGAAACTATTCAGTGTGTGATTCAATGCTGATTGGCCAAGAGTGTGGCGCCCATACCTTCCCATATATCTCATCCGAAAACCCTACTAGTAGTGTAGAGCATGAAGCTACAACTTCAAGAGTAGGTGAGGAGCAAATCTTTTACTTAATGCAACGTGGTATTAGTGAACAAGATGCCATTTCCATGATTATCAATGGATTCGTAAAAGATGTATTGAAAGAGCTACCACTAGAATTTGCCGTGGAAGCGAATAAGCTACTAGATGTGAAGTTAGAAGGTAGCGTTGGTTAATTAATAACCAGTTACATCAAAAGAAATTAAAATCATACAAAAGTAAAATTATACAATCGTGTTAGAAATCAAGAACCTACACGCCAAAGTTGAAGGCGAAGACATTGAAATCCTTAAGGGCGTTAACCTCAAAGTAAATGCGGGTGAAATCCACGCAATCATGGGGCCTAATGGAAGTGGAAAAAGTACGCTCTCTAAAGTTGTGTCAGGTCACCCTGAGTATGAAATTACAGAAGGTGAAATCCTATTTGAAGGCGAAGATATCACTGAAATGGATGCTGACGAAAGAGCTCACCTTGGCTTATTCTTAGCTTTCCAATACCCGGTTGAAGTTCCAGGTATCACTAACAAAACTCTGCTTCGTGAAGCATACAATACTATTGCTCGCGCGAATGACAGAGATGAATTAGATCCATTAGAATTCGAAGATTACATCACTAGTAAATTAGAAGTAATCGAAATGAAGGATGAATTCTTAGAGCGTTCTATCAACACTGGTTTTTCTGGTGGTGAGAAGAAGAAGAATGAAATCTTCCAGATGGCAGTGCTAGATCCAAAATTATCTTTCTTAGACGAAACAGATTCTGGATTAGATATCGATGCTCTTAAAGTAGTATCTGATGGTGTAAATAAGATTGCTAGCGAAGAGAACGCAATTGTGATGATTACTCACTACCAGCGTTTACTTAACTACATCAAGCCTGATCATGTACATGTTATGATGGCCGGCCGTATCATCAAATCTGGTGATATCAAACTTGCTGAAGAACTAGAAGCAAACGGTTACGATCAACTAGAAAAGGAACTGTTACTAAATGGCGAGGCTCAGTAATGAGTGAAGTATTACAGAAAGAAACTATGCTTTCTTACATCGATGGAGCTATCGAAAGTAGCAGCGATGCGGAAGCAATAAAATCGATTAATGAACGAGGATTAAAAGCATTAAATAATACTGCTTTTCCTACTCGAAAAGATGAAGAGTGGAGATTCGTAGATTTAAAATCTATTACAAAGAATCAGTTTGTAAGTCTAGAAAACGCGAATGCTGCTGAATTAGGTGATATCAGTGATCATTACCTACCTGAAGCAATGCAAAGTAGACTCGTTTTCGTGAACGGTGTATACAATGCTGAGTTGTCTGCTGTTGAAGGCTTACCTGCGAATGTAATTGTAGGTAATATTGCTGAACACGCTGATAATGATGCTTTAAAGCAACACTTAGGTACTATTACCAACTACGAAGATGATGTATTCGCTCCACTAAATGACGCGAATTTCAACGATGGTACCTTTATTTATGTACCAAAAGAAACCGTAGTAGAAACACCTATTCATATCTTGAATGTGTTTACTGACGCTGATAAAGCATTCTATGCAACACCACGTTTATTATACGTTGGTGAAATGTTCAGTAAGTCTACCATCATTGAAGAGCATATTGGCCTTGCAAACAATGTGTACTTAAATGTACCGGTAACTGAATTTAAGATGTTTACGGGTTCTAATGTACACCATGCAAGAATCCAGCGTGATAGCAAAGAAGCGTCTCACGTTTCTAGACCTATTGCACAATTAGACAAAAACGCTGAGTACCACTCATATACAATTTGTCTAGGCGCTAAACTTTTTAGAAATGATCCTCGAGTTATTCAGGATGCAGAAGAAGTTGATTTCACAGTAGATGGCTTAGTACTTATTGATGGCGAGCAAATAGCTGATACCCATTCAATCATGGATCACAGATTTGCACACGCTACAAGTCACCAGCTTCATAAAGTAGTAGTGAATGACAGTGCTCATTCTATTTTCAATGGAAAGATTTTTGTAGCTAAAGACGCTCAAAAAATTGATTCATTCCAGGAAAACAGAAACTTATTGCTTTCAGTAGATGGTAAAGTGAATACCAAGCCACAGTTAGAAATCTTTGCGGATGACGTACGTTGTTCACATGGTGCAACTATTGGTCAACTTCAGGACGAAGAAGTATTCTACTTACAAAGTCGTGGGTTAACTGAGCAAAAGTCACGTGAACTTCTTGTTTATGCATTCGCACTTGAAAGTGTAGAAAGCATGGCCGTGGAATCTGTAGAAAAATTACTTCTTGATGAAGTAATCAAGTACACAAACAGAGATAATAAATAAGCACTTTTAGAAGTCACCCATTTAAGTATACCTCACTTAATGGGTGACATTAGATTATGAGTAATACCATCACCGACATATCATCAAGTATTAACTGGGACGAAATCCGTAACGATTTTACTGTATTAAATCAGTCTATCAACGGGAAACCACTAGTATACTTAGATAACGGTGCTTCAAGCCAGATGCCCCTCAGCGTAAGTGATCGAATTGATGCTTACCATAAAAACGAACATGCTAATGTTCACAGAGGTATCCATTCATTAAGCCAAAAAGCTACCGATGCTTATGAAGCTACGCGTTCAATTGTTCGTGATTTCATCAATGCAGGTAGTTTAGAAGAGGTTATTTTCACTACAGGAACAACCGATTCTATAAATTTAGTAGCACAGTGTTATGGCCGTAAATTCTTCCAAGAAGGGGATGAAATTATAGTTTCAGAAATGGAACACCATGCCAATATTGTGCCTTGGCAAATGATAGCTGAAGAAAGAGGAGCTACCCTTAAAGTCATACCAATGACTGATAGTGGTGAACTCGATATGGATGCATATTCCTCAATGCTTTCTGATAAGACAAAAATGGTAGCGGTTGTACATATCTCGAATGTACTAGGTACCGTTAATCCTGTTGAACAGATAATTAAAGAAGCTCATAAGCGAGATATTCCAGTACTTGTGGATGGCGCGCAAGCAGTACCTCACTCACAAGTTGATGTACAAGCTTTAGATACTGATTTTTATACCTTCTCAGCTCATAAAATGTGTGGACCTACAGGTTTCGGAGTATTGTATGGCAAAAAGGATCTATTAAACAATATGCCTCCATATCGTGGTGGTGGTGATATGATCGACAAGGTAACCTTCGAGAAAACGACTTGGAATGACCTTCCATTTAAGTTTGAAGCAGGTACACCACCTATTTCAGCCGGGGTTGGATTCGCAGCAGCAATTCAATATTTGTCAAAGATAGGAATGGATAATATTGCCGCGCGTGAAGCGGAACTCTTACTATATGCTACCAAAGCAATGAGTTCGATTGAAAGACTTAAAATTATAGGAACAGCTAAAAACAAAGCATCTGTAATATCTTTTTTACTGGATGGTATTCATCCAACCGATGCTGGCACCATTCTTGATCAAGAAGGGATCGCTGTTCGAACAGGTCATCATTGTGCTCAACCTATAATGCAGCATTATGACATACCAGGTACTTTGAGAGCCTCTATATCGTTCTATAACAATGAAGAGGACATCGATAGATTGGTTGAAGGAATTAAAACTGTAAAAGAATTTTTTGGATAAACTAGGAGAACAAAATGGCTAAAATTAAAGAAATCGAACGTACTCCAAATCCTGACGCAATGCGCTTTGTTTTGGATGAACCACTTACCAATGGGGTAACTCGTTCATTTGAAAATAGTGTAGAAGCTGAAGGTGATGAGCTTGCAAGTGCTTTATTTGCAATCGATAGCGTAATCAATGTTTACTATGTAGACAAATATGTTACCGTTACTCAAAACGGTAAAGCAGTTTGGTCGGAATTACTACGTAAACTCGCTCCTCCAATTCGTGAAGCACAACCACTTACAGATATTGAAGAAGATTCTGAAGTTCATGTAAGTAAAGAAGCTCAAGAGTCTAACGACCCTCGTTTAATCGAGATTAATAAAATGCTCGACGAACAGGTAAGACCATACCTACTAGCTGATGGTGGTGGATTGAAAGTATTAGGTCTTGAAAACAACCGTTTAAAAGTTCACTATCAAGGTGCATGTGGTACCTGCCCAACAGCAACAACAGGAACTTTATATGCTATTGAAAGCATGGTAAAGCGTGTTGACCCTGAAATTCAAGTGATCTCAGTATAGGTAATTATGGAAATTTCGATCAGCGACAGAGCTGCAAAACGTATTCACCAAATCAGAGAGGAGCAAAATGTTCCTAGAGATGCTTTCCTCAAAATTGGTGTAGTTAGTGGCGGCTGTTCGGGGCTTACTTACGATTTAGATTTCGCAAAAGATCTACAACCGCAAGAAAATGATAAAACCTTTGAGATCAACGATTTAAAAATCATCGTTGATATGCGAAGTTTTTTATATCTAGCCGGTACCGAACTTGACTACACCGATGGTTTAGAAGGGCAGGGGTTTCACTTTAATAACCCTAATGCCTCAAGAACCTGTTCATGTGGAGAAAGCTTTTCTATCTAACAGATTTAAAGTGATTTTTAAATCAAGCTATCAATAGTGATGCAAGAACCAATCGTTAACAAAGTTAAGGCCAATACAAAGCTAGTGACTATAGATCTAGCTAAGCTTTTTCATGATGATACCCCCATTGTAGAATTAGATATCAAGCAATTCTTGCATATGGAGTTATTACTGAAGGAGAAAGACTTTAGGCAACACCTTAAAGACTTTGATTGGGCTCAATTCGAAGGAAAGAATTTGGCACTAATCTGTTCAACAGATGCTATTATTGCCCCTTGGGCTTGGATGGTGTTAACCGCTCATGCTTCAAAATTTGCAAAAGAAGTTTTTCACTTAACAAAGAGCCAGGTGTACCATGAACTTTTTAGAAGAAACATTGAAAACTTCGACTGGTCGGTATACCAAGATAAATTTGTACTCTTAAAAGGATGTGGAAATATCCACGTTCCTGATTCTATTTATTTGCTGGCTACCAATAAGTTAATGGGTTTATCTAAAAAGATTATGTATGGTGAAGCATGTAGTTTTGTGCCAGTTTGGAAGGGCTGATACAACAATGCATTAAGTTAAATATTCAAGTTATTAGGGGAATACATTGAGTACAAAGGTATTATTAACGGGGTCGTCTAGGGGTATAGGGAAAGCAATTAAAGATCTTTTATTGCAACATGAATACTCTGTAATTGGAACTTCTACTTCAGAGATTCAAGAATCTAATTCAAATCACTCATACAAGCACCTAGTCTGTAACTTGGAATTAGAGGAAGAGTTAAAAAGCAAAATAAAGCCTCTTTTTGAAGAAAATGAAATTCCTGAAGTTGTTATAAATAATGCAGGAATATTTGTTGAAGCTCAATTTACCGACACTGATGAAGAATGGATGCAAACTTGGGATTTAACGCAACAAGTTAATCTCAGAGCAACCGCACTCATTTGTAAATGGGCAATCAATAAATGGCTAGAGAAAGGGATAAATGGCCGTATAATAAATGTAGCTAGTAGGGCAGGGGTTAGAGGCGATACAGGTGAGTACGCCGCCTACGCAGCTTCTAAGGCCGGAATGATTGCATTCACAAAAAGCATTGCTCGTAGCTTGGGATCAGCAGGTATAACAGCCTATTCCATAGCACCAGGTTTCGTAAATACAGATATGGCTAAAAATTCCATTGAAGTGTATGGAGAGGATCATCTCACAAAAGACTTAGCACTCAATAGTATTGCTCCCCCTGAACAAATAGCCGAAATTGTTATGTTATTAGCTAGTGGTAAACTAACTCATGCCACAGGTCAAACTTTTCATGTCAACTCGGGCAGTTATCTAGTTTAGTTCTAGCTTAGTCAATCAATCGAGCTATTTTAAATCTCTGTTTTGTGTTCTCCAACAATTGTCGGAACTTCTAGCATGAGCAAGATTCAAAACAGAAAAAAAGACCACGTAAATCTTACTGTTACCAATGAAACCCAGTACCAGTTAAGCTCGGGTTTTGAACGCTATAGATTTATTCATAATGCGCTTCCAGAAGTAAACCTCAATGATATATCTATAGAGGCAGAATTACTCGGTCATACCTTTTCAGCACCATTATTTATTTCATCTATGACAGGTGGATATGCTGATGCGGGTCCAGTAAATGGCATTATTGCCGAGTTTTGCAATCAGCACAACCTTCCTTTCGGAGTTGGTAGCCAAAGGGCTATGTTAGAACAACCTGAACTGACTTCTACCTTTTCAATTGTTCGTAAAAAAGCACCAAAGGCATTTATATGCGCAAACATTGGAGGTGTTCAACTCATAGATGGATTCTCAGACGATTATTTAAAAAGACTAGTTGAAAGCATTGAAGCCAATGCGATAATCGTTCACTTAAACCCACTTCAAGAATTAGTACAACCAGAAGGTGATAGAAATTTTAAAGGTGTACTAAATGGCATTGAAGATCTGGTAAGAAGAAGTGAAGTACCTGTTATCGTAAAAGAAACGGGTGCAGGAATATCAAAATATGTAGCTAAGAGATTACTAAATATCGGAGTTTCAGTAATTGATATTGCCGGTGCTGGCGGTACAAGCTGGGCCAGGGTTGAAAACGGTAGAACTGATGACTCAAACCGTTATAATCACTTCAATGAATGGGGAATACCTACAGTAGATTGCTTAAAAGATCTTTCAGGCCTGCATTGGGAACGTGGCTTCGAACTAATCGCTTCCGGCGGAGTACGTTCAGCCCATGATATTGCAAAAGCGATGTGCTTAGGTGCTACTTTTTCAGCAACCGCTCAGCCTATTATAAAAGCCGTTGTTGAGGATGGGTATGAGGGGTTGGAATCCCTTTTTAATACCTGGAGTAATGAACTTAAAATGATACTATTACTCCTTGGCTGTTCTAATTTAGCTGAATTAAATCGCTCTCATTTAATGGAGCGTATTTAGCTTTAATGCTGTTAGCTAATCCATTATATTAGGCACTTAAATCAAGAATAGAACGCACTTGGCACCTACAAACTTACAGTTACAATTACAGACGCTCATTGCCGAAGGATTAAATGAGCTTGATATTCCCAAAGAACCCGCATCACTTTATGAACCTTATAGGTATTCGTTAGACATTGGTGGCAAAAGAATTAGGCCATTACTCACTTTATTAGCTTGTGGGCTATGTAATGGCAAAATTAAAGATGCTTTACCCGCTGCCTTAGCCGTTGAGATACTACATAATTTCACCTTGGTTCATGATGACATCATGGATAGTGCAGATACCCGAAGAGGAAAGGCTAGTGTATTTAAAAAGTGGGATCAAAACATAGCTATACTTTCAGGGGATGTAATGTTTGCAGATGCTTTTACGCATTTAGAATATTATGGACTTAAAAGTGATTTTAGTAAAAGCGAATATTTAAATGTGCACCAAACATTTACGCAGGCCACAGTAACTGTTTGCGAAGGACAAGCCCTAGACATGGATTTTGTTGAACGCGAGCAAGTTTCGCATCAGGAGTATCTAAAAATGATACAAGGCAAAACGGCTGCTCTTCTTGCTGGGGCTTTAAAATTAGGAGCTATTGCAGCGCATGCTACTTCAACTCAACAAGAAGCCTTATTTAATTTTGGCATGGAAATGGGAGTAGCTTTTCAAATTCAAGATGATTTGTTAGACGCTACCGCCGACCCTGAGAAATTTGGTAAAAAGGTTGGGGGAGATATTTTTGAAGGCAAGAAAACATATCTTACCATCCTTGCGTTAGAACGTGCAAATGAATCAGATAGCTCGTTCATACAACAAGTTTTAGATTCAACACAACCATCACAAACGGATGTAGATAAAGTATTAGATATCATGCACTCATTAAATGTAATCGATGATATTGCTGAAGAGGTGAATCAACATTACAATTCAGCACTGCATGAACTAGATGATTTTAATGACTCAGAATACAAACATGAGCTTAAAAATCTCCTTATCTTCCTCCAAAATCGCGATCACTAATAGATCTTATTATTCCAAGAATGAAGAAATACTCTTACTTATTTTTTGCCCTTTTACTAACCTTTACTGCTTGCAAAAATTCTGAATTAGTACGCCCTGGTGACCCTATAAACGTTTCTTACCAAAAAGGGATGAATCAATTTGAAAGTGGCGACTACAATAAAGCTGCTGAAATATTTGAAGTTGTAACTCGATCGGGAAGAGGAACAAACTTCGCTAAAGATGCTCAATACTACCTAGCAGAAAGCTATTTTAATGCTAGGAGATATATTTTAGCTGCGGCTGAATACGAAAGATTTTCAAATTATTACCCGCAGGATGAACGTCGACAAGAAGTTGATTACAAGCACGCTTTAAGTGTGTATGAGCAAAGCCCACGTTATCGCTTAGATCAAACACAGACGCGAAAGGCCATTGAACTCTTTCAACTCTATATAAGTAAGTATCCAAATTCTGAATTCATTAGTGAAGCATCAGATCGTATCACAGAATTACGTAGCAAATTAGCTCGTAAAATTTTTGAATCTGCTGAGTTCTATGCTAGAACAGATATGTTTAAAGCTGCTACTATTTATTACGATCAAGTAATCGATCAGTATCCCGAATCTAAATGGACTGAACTAGCCTTAGTTAAGAAGATTGAGACTTTTGTGCGTTATGCTGATAATAGTATCGTAGAGCGCCAAGAAGAGCGTTATGGTGAAGCTATAGCTGCATACGAGACCTTTGTACAATTATTTCCAAACAGTGAATACCGTCAACAAGTGGAAGACTTACGCGACCAAGCGGAGCGTGGTCAAAATCAAGCTATTTCGATCTTAGCTGATCAAAGTGGCGACGGAACCAACCAATAGTTTTGAAAAAAGTAGGTTTATTAGGGGGTACTTTCGACCCCGTTCATAACGGGCATGTTTCTATTGCCCGTTCTTTTTTTGAGTCCTCCTATATAGATGAATTGTGGATTATTCTCACTCCATATCCACCTCATAAACAGAAAGAACATAAAGTTTCTTTTGAACACCGTCTCTTAATGTTGAATGCGGCATTTCAACAAGATCCCGTTACAATTATTACCGTAGAAAGAGATTTACCCAAGCCTTCCTATAGCTATAGAACCATTCAGCATTTAAAAAAACAGCATCCGAAGTACGAGTTTTTCTATTGTATGGGGGAGGATAGTCTTACCAATTTTCACTTATGGAAATATTATGAGCTGATCCTAGAAGAAGTTGACTTATTGGTAGCTCACCGACCTGATTCTAATCACGAAGATGTAGATTCGCAGATCTTATCTCAAACCACATTTGTAGACCACCATCCCGTTGATATTTCGTCATCAGATATCAAACATAAACTTCATAATAACATTGAAGTAGAGCATTTACTTCCACCAAAGGTGCTTAACATTATTGATAAAGAGAATTTATATCGCTAAATACAGCGAAAATAAATTCTATGTCTATATCTCGAAAACAGTTTTTTAAACAGGCTAGTTTAGCCTCCGTTTCAATGGCGGGTGTACTTTCCGCTTATTGTGATGAACCAGAATCATCACCAATCTCACAATCCTTACTATTACCTAATTCAATAGATTGGAATAGTACCATTGGTTTAGTCGCACCTGCTAGTCCAGTGTATGACTCATCCCAGTTTGATGAAATGTTGATTAATCTTAACAACTTAGGATTTAATCTTGTATTAGGGGAACATGTAAGAAATAGAAATGGCTACTTAGCTGGCACCGATGAAGAACGAGCATCAGATTTAATGGCTATGTTCAAGAACAAAGAAATCGATGCTATTCTATGTGTTCGAGGAGGGTGGGGATGTAACAGAATTCTTCCTCTTTTGGATTATGATGTTATTAAAGCCAATCCCAAACCCTTAATTGGTTTCAGTGATATTACCTCACTTCATATGGCCATTCATCAACACACAGGGTTGGTAAGTTTTCATGGACCTGTTGGTAAATCTGATTGGAATTCATTCACAAAATTAAGCTTTCAATCCATTGTAATTGATGGCAAAAAAAGCATCTATAACTTACCTCCTAAACAAAACGACTTTTTTACTATAACACCTGGGGACGCAGAAGGTAAGCTCTTAGGCGGTAACCTAAGCGTGTTAGTTGCTATGATAGGATCTGATTACTTACCCGACTTTACAGACTCTATTTTGTTCCTAGAAGATGTTGGGGAAGATGTGTACCGAATAGACCGAATGATCACTCAACTGAAGTTAAGCGGTATACTAGATCAAATAAGTGGCTTTATTTTTGGGAAATGCACTAATTGTGATGCAGGTTCAAATAGTTTATCCCTTGCAGAAGTATTTGAGGACCATATTGCGCCATTAAATATTCCAGCTTTTTATGGAGCTATGATAAGTCATGAAGATTTAAACGTAACCATACCTGTTGGTATTCGTGCTAGCATGGATGCTTCTACAGGTACATTCAGTACTTTAGAAGTAGCCGTTCGCTAAACAAACTGTCGATTTTTATTCCGTTCAACACTTAATGCTCTCACTATGAAAAAACATCTATCCAGTAAATTACTACTGATTGGGATATTCCTTATAAGTAGTACAATGCCTAATCTTCTTGTTGCTCAAGATGCAGCTGATTCAGATTCTTCTGGTATTGAAAAGAAATCTAAAAAACTACCGCTTGATCCAGGCAGGTTAATAGATATCGAAACATCAGAGGGGACATGGATTTCTGTAGATGTAAGCCCTGATGGATCTAAAATCACCTTTGACTTATTAGGTGATATCTATGAATTGCCTATCACTGGTGGAAAAGCAACGCAAGTTACTGATGGGATGGCCTTCGATACGCATCCTCGGTATAGCCCAGATGGTAAATACATTCTTTATACCTCTGATGCTGATGGAGGTGAAAACCTTTATTATATAAACTTAGAAGATACCTCTGACGTGACACAAGTTACGAAAGGGAAAACGAATGGATATACTAATGCTGACTGGACACCTGACGGCAAGTATATTGTAGGCTCAAAGGGTAAGCGTACACCAAAATTATGGTTATACCATGTTGATGGAGGAAGTGGTGCACAGTTAATTTCAAGTCCCAACAATTTAAAAACCATTGATTTAGCAGTGGACCCGACGGGGCAATATATTTATTACTCTCAACGAAATGGAGCTTGGAATTACAATGCTCAGTTTCCACAATACCAAATTGGTAGATACGATCGTGAGACCGGTAAAACAACATCTGTAACCTCAAGGTATGGTTCTGCTTTCACCCCAACCTTATCAGATGATGGAAAGTGGATGGTTTATGGTAGCCGTTATGAAGATAAAACGGGCTTGGTATTACGTGATATGGAATCGGGCGATGAACGCTGGTTAGCGTATCCCGTTCAACGCGATGAAATGGAGTCTATAGCCTCAATGGGTGTTTTGCCAGGAATGAGTTTCACACCCGATAACAAAGCCGTGATTGCTTCCTATGACGGAAAAATCAAGCGTATACCGATAGATGGTTCTCCTGCTACTGACATTCCATTTAGTGTTTCAACAAAGTTAGAAGTGGGACCTGAAGTATTATTCAAATATCCAATAAGCGATGAAACAGAAGTTGTAGCAACTCAAATTAGAGATGCTGTTCCATCACCAGATGGTAAATGGTTGGCCTTTACGGTTTTAAATGATCTATACGTTCAAGAATTGCCCGATGGTACTCCAAAAAAATTAACCGATTCTGACGTAACAGAAGCACAACCTGCTTGGGCACCAGATGGTAAAAGCTTGATTTATGTGACTTGGGATGAAGAAAATGGTGGAGCAATAAACTCAATAAATCCATTTGCTCGTAGACCAAAATCTACAAAACTCACCTCAGAACCTGGTATCTATACAAACCCAGTATTTAATACTGCAGGTGATAGAATCGTTGCCTATAAAGGCAGCGAACAAACATATAAAGATTCATATGGACCTGGTTCATTTTCAGCGCTTACTGAACTGATTTGGATTCCATCTGGTGGAGGCGAATCTACTTTGATTACTAAAGCAGATGGCCGATCAAACCCACATTTTATCGAATCTGATGATAGAATTTATTTTAGTCGTTCTGGAACTTTATCCTCCATGCGATGGGATGGCACCGATGAAAAAGATCATGTGAGCATTTCTGGAATTAAGACCTATTCCTTAGCTGATTTAGAGGATGATGTTAAAAAGGCTAATGGCATGAAAACTCCTATGGAATTACTACATCCTGAAGAGCATGATGCTAAAGAGAATAACCCACCATCTAGGGCTTCTGTAATTTACATGGCTCCTAAAGGTGATCAAGCAATGGCTCAAATTAATAACAATATCTACGTTGTTACGGTGCCTAAAACTGGTGGAAGTACGCCTTCTATTTCAGTAGCAAATGCCGCAAATGCTGCTTTTCCATCTAAAAAGTTAACAACCATTGGTGGTGAATTTCCATCATGGAGTGCTGATGCCAATAAAGTACACTGGTCAATTGGTAACGCTCATGTGATCTATGACCTTGAAGAAGCTAAAGCATTCGAGGATAGTGTAAAACAAGCCAAGAAAGAGGAGGCTGAAAAGAAAGAGAGTGAGGAAGAAAAAGATGATTCTAAATCTGAAGAGGACGATTCAGATAAAAAAGATGACTCTAAGAAAAAAGAAGAAGCCACTTATAAACCTCAAGAAATTGAGATCAAGGTTACTTACACAAAAGATATCCCTAGCGGCACTATTCTACTTACCAACGCTAGAATTATTACTGCTCGAGGAAATGAAGTAATTGAAAGTGGTGATATTCTTATTGAGAATAATAGGATAAAAGAAGTAGGGGCTAATTTAAATGCTCCATCAGGTGCTGAAGTAATAGATCTTAAGGGCAAGACCGTTGTACCTGGCTTTATGGATACTCACGCTCATATGTGGCCAAACTGGGGTATTCATAAGCAAGAGATCTTTAATTATGCTGCAAATCTAGCTTACGGTGTTACAACTACACGTGATCCACAAACAGCTACCACAGATGTTTTAACCTATTCTGATATGGTAGATGCGGGCAAAATGCTAGGTCCAAGAGTTTACTCTACAGGACCGGGGCTCGGCTTCTGGGGATACAATATTAAAGACCTAGATGAAGCCAGAGAAGTTATGAAGCAGTACAGCAAGTATTACGATACTAAGACCATTAAAATGTATTTAGCTGGTAATCGTGAACAACGCCAGTGGATATTGATGGCTGCTAGAGAACAAAAAATCATGCCCACAACAGAAGGTGCACTTGATTGGAAATTAGACATGACTCAATTAATTGACGGGTATCCAGGTCATGAACATTCGCTTCCAATTTATCCAATCTATAAAGATGTAGTTCAAACTGTAGCAGAGACAAAAATGGCCGTTACTCCAACCTTATTGGTGTCCTATGGTGGGCCTTGGGCTGAAAACTATTTCTACTCTAGAGAAAACCCTTTTAATGATCCAAAACTAGCTCACTTCACTCCTTATGAGGTATTAGCTAGTAAATCTCGTAGAAGACCAGGTTGGTTTAGAGATGATGAACATGTATTCCAGAAACACGCAGAAAGCATGACTAAACTAGTGGAAGCAGGTGCATTAGCCGGAGTTGGCAGTCATGGCCAACTAGAAGGTTTGGGCTTTCATTGGGAATTATGGGCCGTTGCAGCCGGCGGTATGAATAACTTAGATGCTATTCGAGTGGCTACGATTATAGGGGCAGAAGCAATTGGACTAGATCAAGACTTAGGTTCTATTGAAGCTGGGAAACTAGCTGATTTAGTAATTCTATCTAAAAACCCTTTGGATGATTTACGAAATACAAACTCCATTACTCATGTAATGAAAAATGGCAGACTGTATGAAGCGGATTCGCTTAGAGAAATCTATCCAGAGAAGAAAGAAAAACCGGTTTTTGATTGGAATAAAACTCATCCTGCTAAACAAGGTATACCAGGAATGGATAAGTAATGACCTAATTTATTTATCTATGAAATTACAGAGGCTTCAATTCGAAGCCTCTTTTTTTGAACCCTTATTTATAGTTTGCTGACAAATGGGATATATGTTGCCCATCTAAAGTATAATAATGCCCCATCAAATCAGCTGTTAAACAGGAGTGAATGGGATAAATATGAATGGATTCTCCAATTATAGTTTGGTCAAAATATTCGGGCGTACATTGAATTATTCCATGTTCTTGCGATACAGATTTTAATATCACTCCTGGAATTACTTCCCAATTCTGATCTATCACTTGTCCGAAATAAGGTAATCCTACCGCTTGCATATCGGAATCTTTAGAAAAATGTACGGCACCACCATGAATCAATATTTCATTTCTATTTTCATATTTAGTTACCACATCACATTGCATGGCCACTGCAATTTTTGAAGGGTCACAAGAACCAATTTGAGTTTGTATCCAATCATAAAACACAAAATTACCCGGGCTTATTTGGTCTATATCAGTAAAATCATCTAACACAGAACATGAGGGTGTATCACCAAAACAGATAGGGTAGGGGAATTCCTTTTTAAACTCTTTGATTCTTTGTACTAATGCATTTGAAAACAAAACAAGCTCTTTTTTTCCTCTATTTCTATATGAATGTCCGGCATGCATATAAAAACCTTCAAAACGGAATGCTTTAGAAGCTTTTATATAATCAATGATAGAAATGATATCAGAACTCGCGTTCATATCAACTCCACTTCGGCCATAAGCAGGGTCCAATTCGATGTAAATACCTACTTCATGTTCTATTACTGGCTCAGTTATTTTCAAGGCATCAACAGAAACAGCAAGTACACGTAAATCAATATTGCTTGCTAATTTATTAATGCGACCTACTTTATTAATATTCAACGGAAATGCCACGGTAATACTTTGCCAGCCGTATCGTGCAAAATATTCAGCCATACTCACCGATGAAACGGTTATTCCATCAATTGGGTATTCCTTAAACCAATTCCCAATTTCATGCGATTGATGTGTCTTAAAATGTGGCCTAAATTTTAGTCCATTCTCTGAAGCTTTATCAGCCATCATTTGAATATTATTTAGAGCACGTTCTGTGTGTAGTAATAGCTTTGGCATATAACAGTATTATCAATTAGTTCGTGAATATAACCTACCTTTAAAATGATTGCTTAGATAATATGTAGGTGACCGGATAATCTCTTATTTTTAGCTATGAAAATTTTGGATAAACATGTTATTGGCCGCGTAGAAAGTGTGTCATTACCTGAATGGAACATTGATGAAATTGACGCAAAAATTGATACTGGAGCCTATTCTTCTAGTTTACACTGTCATAAAATTGAACAATTTAAACACCATCAAGAGAATTGGGTAAGGTTTAACCTTTTAGATCCCGATCATCAGGCTTATAATGAGCAACTCATTCAATTGCCTATCCATGATATTCGATCGGTAAAAAGTTCAAATGGTATCGCTCAAGATAGATTTTTTATTAAAACAACAATTACGTTGTTTTCCACTATCTACGATATTGAACTATCACTCACAGATCGCTCAGAAATGAAATACCCGTTACTACTAGGACGTAAATTTCTTAAGAACAAATTTCTGGTAGATGTTTCCCAAAAATATGTATCAAATTCCGAACAATTAGATCAAGGAAGTAAATAATGAAGATTGGAATCCTTTCCAGAAATGCCGCACTCTATTCAACAAAAAGATTAGTTGAAGCAATTGAATCAAGAGGTCATGAAGCTAAAGTAATAGATCATTTAAAATGTGATATCGTAATTGAACAGGACAAACCCGCTATCTACTACAAAGGGGAAAACCTAGACGATCTAGACGCTGTTATTCCAAGAATTGGGGCATCTGTTACCTTTTATGGAACTGCAGTAGTTCGCCAATTTGAAATGATGAATATCTTTACTGCCGTTCAGTCTCAAGCACTCGTTCGTTCAAGAGATAAGCTACGTAGTCTTCAAATTATGGCTAGTGCTGGAGTTGGTTTGCCAAAAACCGTTTTCACAAACTACTCTAAAGAAGTTGATAAGTTAATCGATTCGGTGGGAGGAGCGCCTCTGATTGTTAAACTGTTGGAAGGTACTCAAGGCTATGGCGTGGTACTAGCCCCAACCAAGAAAGCAGCTCAGTCCATTATCGAAGCATTTCATAGTATGAAAGCACGAGTGATAGTACAGGAATTCATAAAAGAAAGTAAAGGAGCCGATATCCGAGCATTCGTAGTAGATGGAAAAGTAGTTGGAGCTATGAAGCGACAGGGTAAAGAAGGTGAATTTAGATCCAATTTACACCAAGGTGGTACCGGAAGTTTGATCAAACTAACTAAAAAGGAGAGAGAGGCCGCTCTTACAGCCGCTAAATCAATGGGACTTCCAGTTGCGGGTGTAGATATGTTACAATCAGCCCGTGGTCCACTTATTTTAGAAGTTAACTCTTCACCCGGTATTGAAGGAATTGAAAAAGCCACCGGTAAAGATATTGCAGGCAGTGTAATTAAGTATGTAATATCTAAGGTTGAAGCTGTAAAAGCTAAGCCTACAAAGCGTCGTAAAATAAAAAGTGATGCCTGATTCAATTATCATCAATAAACAGAAAATTAGACTTGGTGAACACGCCAAGTTGAGTTTCAATATTGCTCGATTACCTACCTACACAGATATAGACTTACCCATTCATGTGTATAGAGCTAAAGAACCAGGACCTACTTTATTACTAACCGGTGGGCTTCATGGTGATGAAATTGATGGTGTAGAAATCATCCGTAGAATGATTGCCAATGAAAAAATCATTCCACAAAAAGGTACGGTAATAGCTATACCTATAGTAAATGTGTATGGATTTATTCAAAACTCTAGAGGTCTTCCAGATGGTAAAGACATCAATAGAAGTTTTCCTGGACTAAAAACAGGAGGGAGCCTCGCTAAACTAATTGCCTATAGGCTTCTGAATGAAATTGTACCACAAATAGATTATGGAATCGATTTCCATACTGGTGGTGCTAGTAGATCTAACTATCCGCAGTTAAGAGTAGACTTTACAAACACTGAGGCACTAGAACTAGCAAAAGCATTTGAACCACCATTGATTATAAACTCTAAAGTGATTCCTAAATCGTTTAGAAGTGCGGCTCAAAAGAAGAATAAATCAATCTTAGTATATGAGTCGGGAGAGTCGTTAAGATTTAGCGAGCAAGGTATTCAAGAAGGTATCAATGGTACTTTAAGGTTGATGCATCATCTTGGAATGAAAAAAAGTAAACCATCGTCTCAAAGTATTCATATCTTTAATACCTCAGCTTGGATTCGCTCAAAGTATGCCGGACTATTTTTACCAAAAATAAAATTAGGCGACTTTGTAGAAAAAGGTCAGTTAATTGGATATATCAATGATCCATATGGAGAGTTAAACTCTAAAATTATAGCTCCCAAATCAAGTTGTGTGATTGGCATAAACTATTGTCCTGTAGTAAATAAGGGCGATGCAATAATTCATTATTCATTTAATAAATAACAGTGGAATACGATCTACTTTTTACCGTAATAGAGCAAAACACCTGGAAAGCAAGAACTTCTGAAGGCAGATTTGCGCCAGAATTAGAAGAAGGTACTAATCAAATTGAGTGTATAGCTGAAAACCAGTTATCTGATTATGTAAACTCAGATAAATTTGAAGGCAAGGAATTAACCTTAGTAGTAATTGATCCGCTTAGAATTCAAGAATCAATTAAGGCAGGAAAGAAGGATTCTTGGAATATGGTGTTTATTCATGGTTCCATAGCATTAGATGCTATTATCGATCGAATCAAAATTGGAAGAGACGATAACGGAAAGTTTGCACTTAACGTGCGACACTATGATTAGAGTCTAGAAACTCAATATTCTCGATAGACTGCTTTAGGTCTCTAAAACTTATTGGCTTAATTAAGTAGTCTTCGTGAATAGTTTCTTTAGCTCTATTCTTGTTATAACTGTCGGAATTCCCCGTTACATATATAACTTTGGATCGTACAGACTCATCTTTTTGAAATTCAATGGTTGCGGCAATTCCATCAATATCATCTTCTAACATGATATCCATTAATATAAGATCTGGCTTTAAACTTTTAGCCATTTCAATTGCTTCTGAACCACGCGCAGTTGTTCCAACTACATTGTAGTCCAACTTTTCAACCATTTTTGTTATAAGCAACGAGAGAACTTTGTCGTCCTCTACAATAAGTACATCCATTTTATAAACACCTTGATTTAACCGAAGATAGCAAACCACATTGGTAAACAATGTTAAGTGTTGCTCATCTAAATTAGATAGTTCTAATCTGAAGTAACAAACGATATTCTTGTCATATAATTTATATTATGTAAAGTTAAGATAGTTTCTTTACAATAAACTATCTTGTATTCCCTTAAAGTCTGGTAATTCCGATGCGTTTTCTAAGACTTCAGCATACTGCACTACCCCATCTTGATCGATAACAAATGCTGATCTTTTAGATACTCCAAACATCCCAAAGAAATCTTTATATAAAACACCATATGACTCTGAGGCTATTTTATTGAAATCACTTAGCAATTGGAAGTTTAAATTCTGCGCTTCTTTAAATTGTTTTAAACTGAAAAATGAATCGACACTAATGCCTAAAACTTCGGCGTTTAATGAGTTATATATTTTCAGATTATCTCGTGTTGTACAAAGCTCTTCTGTACACGTGCCAGTAAATGCTAATGGAAAAAATAATAGCACTACATTTTTCTTACCAAAATAACCTGAAAGCGTGACATCTTCTCCATTGGTATTCTTAAGAGTAAAATCTGGCGCCTTATCCCCTACACTAATTTTCATCGGCTATTCTTTTAAAATTGTTTCTGTATATATCGTAACTAAAAATTAAACTCGCAAATCCTATTAATAATTCAGTAGTTACGTGTGTACTGAATTCAAAGCTAATTGGAAACCAGAAAATGATAAAAGCAATTAATAGGACTAGAATACTCACTATTCTATACCCATAATTCTCACCCATAGATTGCTTTAAAGCGTAGATTAACAAACTTGTGATTATAGCCCCTGCTTGAAATGTACCCAATACAATATTAGATATTACGTGGGTATTCATTATTAATGGATAAAATATCAATGTAATAAACGGCAGGTATACTAAATAAAGTGGGAAGCGTGCAAATACTGGCTTAGATTCGCGAATTAAACTAAATATTGAAGAGACTAAAAACGTAGTGGTAAGTATGTTTCCCCATCTGATATAGAGTACTAATTCGCTATCAACTAGGTATACAATATTGGTACCTAATAGAACTATAACCCCAAGACAGATAAATAAATCGGCTAAGGCTTTTTTAAGCGTATATAATTTAGCGGTATAGAAAATGAGAAAGGTACAGCAAAGTATTAACCAGATACTTGTCCAATCAAGTATTGCCATGATCAATTACCTTTTCTTTGAGCGACCTCACGTTGAAATTGCTTTTCGTTCTGAAAAGTCAATATAAGATCAGCAATCTTTTTAAGGAGTGCTCTCTCCTGCTTCACCATCGATTGGATAAATTCAAACAATGTAATTTTTCCTTCATTTGAAATAACCTCTTTCTCCCAAACAACGATAGGTTTGTCTTCAATAGTTGTAATAAAAGCAGCTCTGTGTTTAGCAATCTTGTGCAATACATTTTGCACATCATGTTCATCAGACTTTGAGTATTCAAATGAATCGCTTGGAGCTATATATGACCTTGAATTTATAGGCCTATGACTGTTTATGCAGTCGTCAACAATCTTTCTATAATACTGTTGTTGTGAATGATCTAAGAAAAGAAGCGTTTCAATAATAGACATACCGTCAAGGGGTTCATCCGTTAATGGAACGCTGTCGATAACATATTTTAAAGCTTCGGCTTCATGTTCAAGATATGCAACATCACTAATAAGATTAGATACCTTTTCTTGTGTGATCAAAATAGATGTGGTAATTGGTTTATTTCCAAACTTTTGACGCTGGAGTAGCATCATTTTCATTTTGTGTTTGAATCATATCCACAAGCGATAATCCAGTGTTCCAATCTCTGTCTCTATCACGAACTGAATGAATATTATTTTCTTCCTGGAAATCCCAGAATGAACCAAACTGTGCGTTTTTATACTCTTTTAGATACTCTAGTCGTTCCTCTAAATCTTCTTTAGGAACCAATAAACGATCTTTATCATATATTGCATCTTCTCTAGATTCGAATACGATATCATAATCTTTACTCATTACGATAGCTTCTTCCGGACAAACTTCCTCACAATAGCCACAATAAATGCAGCGTAACATGTTAATTTCGAAAAAGTCTGGGTATCTCTCCTTTTCATCTTCAGTTTCTGAAGCTTGCATACTAATAGCTAAAGGTGGGCATGCTCTTGCGCACAAACCACAAGCAACACAGCGCTCGCGACCATGATCTTCAACTAAAACAGGTCGACCTCTAAAGATGGCCGGTGGAGTCCATTTTTCTTCCGGGTAGTTCATAGTGAACTTTGGCTTAAACATTTGTTTAAATGTATAAGCGAGCCCTTTAAAGATCTCTGGTAAATAGATACGTTCTAGAAAGTTTAACTTTCTTTCGTTCTTATAGTTGCTACTTAAAGCGTTTAAAACTGGTTTTTCGAGATTCTTAGCCATCTAAATTGGTTAGAAATGTGGTTCGAATTAAAGTGCAAAAATAAACCTTTGTACCATCACCATCAAAGTTTATTCTAACTTTTATGAATTATTTTTGACGGAATACCATCGTTATCGGAACACCTGTAAATTTATAGCGTTCCCGAATCTTATTTTCGAGATATCTACGATAGTTTGCAGGTAAATCTTCGGGTGTATTCATGAAAAACTTAAATACAGGTGGGTTCGTTTTAACCTGTGTTGCATACTGAATTTTCAACTGTCGCCCTCTTTTCATTGGCAACGGTCGTTCTCTTAATATGCCTTCTAAGAAATCATTGAATGCAGAGGTTGTAATCTCTTTTTTACGTTCTTGAATTACTTGCTCAGCTACATCCATAACTTTGTGAATGCGTTGTTTGTTCAATGCAGAAATGGTCAAAATCGGAACATAATCTAACATCGGTACCGACTCATAAATGTACTGTTCAAAATCACGAACTGTATTTGTGTCTTTTTCTGTAACCAAATCCCATTTATTTAATAGGATAATGAGCCCTTTATTGTACTTCTCAGCTTCTCTTAATACGCGTTTATCTTGATCTTCAAAACCACGCATGGCATCTAACATTAAGATGGCTACATCACATTCTTGAATAGCACGAGCGGTTCTAACTGTACTATAGAACTCAATATTCTCTTTAACTTTGGTTCTTTTTCGAAGTCCCGCAGTGTCAACTAGGATATAATCCTTGTTGTTGTAGTTAAACTTACTGTTGATCGTGTCGCGTGTAGTACCCGCAATATCGGTAACTATAGACCTTTCATCATTTAACAGTGCATTAACTAAGCTACTTTTCCCAACATTAGGCCTACCAATGAATGCCAATTTAGGAGAAGGGTCTTCAATTTCAGGATCTATTACTGGAAGTAATTCCGTGATTCTATCCATCAACTCCCCTGTTCCGGTTCCACTAATGGCCGAGATTGGGAATAATTCATCTACGCCTAGTTCGTAGAATTCAACAGCATCCATCCTACGCTCTTCATTGTCGGCCTTATTAGCTACAAGAAGCACAGGCTTATCTTGCTGGCGAAGTAAATTGGCCACTGCTTTGTCTAAGGTATTAATACCATGGTCTGCATCTACAACAAATAAAATCACATCCGATTCTTCTAAAGCAATATGAACTTGCTCTCGAATACCAACTACCATCACATCCATATCGTCGGGGAGGTAACCGCCGGTATCAATTACATTAAAATCTATTCCATTCCAATAGGTCTGGCCGTAGTGCCGATCTCGGGTAACACCATATTCATCATGAACGATGGCCTTTCTCTTGCCAATTAATCGATTAAAAATGGTAGACTTTCCAACATTGGGTCTACCTACTATAGAAACTACTGGGAGCATTTAACAATCCGTCTTTATAAATTAAGGTCGCAAAAATACACAATTATTCGCACATTATAAGCTATGCTTAAAGCCTTTTATAGTTCCCTCGGATTTTTTGGTGCACTTTTATTATCACTTGGCCTCTTTGTGTTTTTTATACTTTGGGTTGCCGGTATTGCAGGTATCACTTTACCTGTAGATGGTGGCAAGCCTAGAGGTTCTAAATGGCAAATTATTTGCGCTATTCTCATCCCTATATACCCTGTAACTTGGATTTTTTATGAAATGTATCACCAAAGAGAGTTTCTTAAAAAAGGAGAAAACGACTTAAAAGTCTAACTCAGTGCTACTATTTTCATCTGTTAAGAGCGGCGTACTCTCCTCTTCCAACAGCCAGGGCTCAACAACAGTTTTATTTAATTCTGCAATAAATCTAGTGGGTTTGGTGAAATAATCGCCATAATGCGATTGTGCGAGCGTAGGATATGTGTAATACAGCATCTCTTTTGCGCGTGTAGTAGCCACATAAAGAAGTCTTAATTCTTCATCAAGTTGTTCGGTATCATCAACGCTATAGGCAGATGGAATAATCCCATCTAAACATTGAATGATGAAAACGTGCTTCCACTCTAATCCTTTTGCCGAATGAATGGTACTTAACACCAAAGGAGCTTCCTCCTTCTGCTTTTCTTCAACATCGATAACCGAAGTAGAAATGGGATCTAATGCTAGTTCTTCAAGTAATTTAGGTAGTGAAGTGTAGTTACCTGAGATGTGAACAAAAGCTTCCAAATCTTTGAGCCTCTTAGGGTAATCATCATATCTTTTTTCACAAAACAACTTATAATATTCTACAATTTGCTCTACCGTTTGCGATACAGAAAGTAAATTTTCTTTTAATGAAACCAATAATTCACTTAACGCTTGAACTTGTTTATAGTAGGCTTTGCTTACCGCATCTTGAGGATTTAATGAATAAGGATTCTTAGCCAATCGTATCCATTCGAATAAATCTTGTGCTGTTTTAGGTCCAATTCCTTCCATTAATAATAATACCCGATTCCATGCAATGGTATCTAATGGGTTCACTAAAACTCTAATATGGGCTAATACATCTTTAACATGTGCAGCTTCCGTAAACTTTTGCCCTCCATACTTAACAAATGGGATATTATTTTTATTCAATTCAATCTCTAGATCGAATGAATCCCTCCCATTTCTAAATAATACGGCAAGGTCGCTTAACTCGTACCCCTGCTCCCTTAACTGCAACACAACCTGGCTTACAAACCGACTCTGATCATGCTCACTCGGGGCCTGAACGATTGCAGGCAGCTCTCCTTCCTCATTATTGGTAAATAATTGTTTATTGAATTTGAATGTGGCTTGATCTAATAATTGATTCGCTGCATTCAAAACTTCAGGTGTTGACCTATAATTCTCTTCAAGTTTAATGAGCTTTGTGTTTTCAAATAAAACCGGGAACTCCATAATGTTTTGATGATCAGCTCCTCTAAAAGAATATATGCTTTGTGCATCATCACCCACTGCCATAATGTTTTTATGAACGCTTGAAAATAATGCCGTTAAAGAAGCCTGAAGTTTATTGGTATCCTGATATTCATCCACCATAACATGCTTGTTTCCTGAGGCCACTTGAAGACGTATATCTTCATGCTGTTCAAGCAGTTCCTTTGTTCTTATGAGCAGGTCATCGAAGTCCATTACAAAGTTCAACTCTTTGTACTCTTTATACCCATCCGCTACGGCTTCAATTTTATCTATCAGCTCAGAAAATTGAGGATACATTTCTGTCACAACCACTCGCATATCCAAATGTTTGTTTATCGAGGTGCTGATCATACTAAGCAAGGTATTCTTATTCGGGAAACGCTTGGCTTTTTTATGAAGATTCAAATTCGTGCGAACTAACTGAATCACCTCTAATGCATCGGCAGTATCAATAATGGTAAAATTGTTAGGAAAACCTATCCTATCAGCATATCTATGCAGTAATTGACTACAATAAAAATGAAAGGTCCCCCCTTTTATCCCTTTACATCGATCATCAAGTATTTCACTGGCTCGATGAATCATTTCCTTAGCTGCTCTACGAGTGAAGGTCAGCAATAGTATTTGCTCAGGACTAACACCGCTCTCTACTAACCGCGCTACTCGATGAATAAGAGTTCTTGTTTTACCCGTCCCTGCCCCTGCAACAACTAATGCAGGACCATTATCATGAAATACAGCCTCTAACTGCTGAGCATTTAGCAGATCCTGATACGGAATACTATAATCTTCGGGACGTCGCCTCGGCTCTGATTTTTTTAAAGTGAACTTCTTCATGTCGAATGATAATAGATATCCGCCTATATGTAAAATAAATGTGCATGATAATTACAACACGCCCCATATTTATATAAGTCAATAATTATCAATACCTAGTTTGTAAAAAACATAGCCTAATATTTAAACTAAAAACTATGTTAATTATCTACTTAGGTGAAAATACATCAATCAAAGTATGGATATGATCTTCCAAACTTTTTCCTATTAACTCAGCACCTTTCCGAATGTCTTCTCTAGGTATACTTTCAGCAAATTTTAAAGTCTTTAGCTTCTTTTTAACAGACTTCACTTTCATCCCTTCAAAACCATTTGGCCTCATTAAAGAAACCGCATGCATAAACCCAGATAGCTCATCACAAGCAAAAAGGTACCGTTCTATCTCACTTTCGGGCTCTTTTCCCGTTCGTTCAGGTGCATGAGCCTTAATAGCCAATAGAACATTCTCTGGATAATCATAGCTTGGCAGTATTTCATTGATAGCTTTATGGGGATGCTCATCAGGAAATTTCTCCCAATCGAGATCGTGCAGAAGCCCAGCTGTCCACCACTCTTCAACTTCTTCTGCCTCCTTCCCCTGTAAAAGTGCATAGTGCTCCATTGCCTCTGCTACCATAAAACAATGATGCCTTAAGCTTTCATTTTCTACATATTCCTTTAATAATTCTTCAGATTCTGTTCTTGTATTCATATAGCTTTATTTAATTGTTCGAAATAAAATACAAAACCCACTTTTAAATGGGAGTTCACCTTTCCTTTTGTTCGAACCCCTGATATATTCCATTTCATTTTGATATTAAACCGACTAGAAATTTTAGATGATTAACGAACCCTCATTTGCTCCTAAAGATTACGGCTGGATAGAAGTAGTATGTGGAGGGATGTTCAGTGGTAAAACTGAAGAATTGATACGTAGAGCAAAGAGAGCTCATATTGCTGGACAAAATGTAGTAGTGGTAAAGCCAGCAATCGATAAAAGATATAGCGATACAGAAGTAGTTTCTCACAATGAAACAGCCCTTCCAAGTATTTTAGTAGACACTGCCGATCAAATAGTTTTACTTACCTCGAACGCAAAAGTAGTTTGTATAGATGAGGCTCAGTTTTTTGATGAGCGCATTGTGGATGTAGTAAATGTACTAGCAAATGATGGCAAACGAGTTATAGTAGCTGGACTCGATATGGATTTTGAGGGCAAACCATTTGGGCCTATGCCCTACTTGCTTGCAATTGCGGAGTACGTAACAAAATTGCATGCTGTTTGTGCTGAAAGTGGTGCAATGGCTAATTTCTCCCAGCGTGTTGTTGAAAGCACCGAAAAAGTGTTAGTGGGTGAATACGATTCTTATGAGCCTAGAGCCCGGCATTGCTTCCGCCCATCGATAGATCGAAGAAGAGGTCGCCCCATAAGGCCATTTACCACCCCAAAAGTGGCTCCACTTGAAGAAGAAAATATCAATATAGAACAGTCCTAATGGAAAATATACTTCGTGGTTTACTAGGCATGGCGGCTATTATCGGAATAGCCTTTTTGCTTTCTAATAACAAACGCAGAATAAACTGGCGACTTGTAGGAACAGGTCTTGGTATTCAGTTTGTGCTAGCAATTTTTATTCTTAAGTCTGAAGAACTTTCGGCTTTTTTCAGCCCATTAGGTTGGCCAAAGTTACTGTTTAAGTTTATAGCAAAGTTCTTCGTAATCGTACTTCAATATACTACTGAAGGTGCTTCTTTCTTATTTAGTATGCTTGGTAAAGGGCCAGAATATGAAGAAAGTTTTGGGGTTATCTTTGCTTTCCAGGTACTGCCAACCATTATATTCTTCGCTTCGTTAACAGCGCTTTTATATCACTATGGTGTTCTACAGTTTATTGTGAAAATACTGTCGAAAGGTATGCAAAAATTACTCGGCACTTCCGGTGCTGAGACCTTATCAGTGATCTCAAATATCTTTGTGGGACAAACTGAAGCCCCGCTTGTTATTAAGCCATTTATTGAAAAGATGACCAAGTCTGAACTTTTAGCAGTAATGACTGGAGGAATGGCTACGATAGCCGGTGGCGTAATGGCCGCTTATGTAGCTATGCTTGGCACCTCTTTCGCAGCTGCCAATGGACTTGAAATACAGGTAGCTCAGCAGTTATTTGCTGAACGTTTATTAGGAGCAAGTTTGATGGCAGCTCCAGCCGCTTTAGTGATTGCGAAAATTCTCTACCCAGAAACTGAAGAACCAGCTACCGCTGGAGACGTTTCAATCTCTGTAGAAAAGACCGATGCAAACGGTATTGATGCCGCTGCTTCAGGGGCCTCAGTTGGTTTACAGCTTGCCTTAAATGTTGGTGCTATGCTATTGGCATTCATTGCATTACTAGCAATGTTTAATGGCTTTTTTGGATGGGTTAGTAATCTTACAGGACTTACATCTTTACTTGGTGCTCCATTAAGTATTGAAATGGTATTAGGCTGGGCATTAGCACCTATAGCCTGGTTAATTGGTGTACCCTGGGCAGATGCTACAACGATGGGTTCTTTGATTGGTACTAAAATCGTTTTAAACGAGTTTGTGGCTTATCTCAAATTAGCCGATGAAGTAGCTGCATCTAATATATCTCCAAAAACAATTGCTATGGCTACCTTTGCGTTATGTGGCTTTGCAAATTTCTCCTCTATCGCCATTCAAATTGGTGGAATTGGTGGATTAGCTCCTAACCGTAAATCTGATTTAGCTAAATTCGGCCTTAAAGCCGTTTTTGCAGGTACTATGGCCACTATGATGACAGCTACAATCGCAGGTATGTTATTTTAAACAACTACACCATTTTATGAAATGATACATCAATTCTTGAAAGTAGTTTTTATAGCTTGTTGCGCACTTATTTTAACACCGAATAAAACTGTAAACGCTCAGAGTTACACTAGTACAGTTGTAGGAGAAGTAGGTGAAGTAAAGATTACTTTTCAAGATTTATTAGATCGTTATCAAACAGGGACCTCTGAATACCCTACCCTAGATGAATTGAGTACATTTCTAGGTATATATATTGAATACCAGTTAAAACTTCAGTTTGCTTATGAAAGAGGATACGATAACGATCCAGAATTGAAGACCGAATTCGATCAGTACGCTAAACAAGCAGCTTTCTCTTTTTTGGTTGAGCAAAAGATTAAACCCTCTGAGTTCAATAAGTATTATGAACGAGCACTAAAAGAAATTAAAAGCTCGCATATTTTAATAGAAATAGACAAAAACGACACACTCGCTGCTTATAATCAGATAACTGAAGCAAGAAATGAATGGCTTTCTGGTAATAAAACTTTTGAGGAATTAAACGAAACATATTCATCTAAGAAGAATGGTCGTTTAATGGGTGGGAAATTACCATGGGTTTCTATCGGTACAACGGTCGCTGAGTTTGAAGATCAATTATACTCATTGGAAGCCGGAGAACTCTCTCAACCTTTTAAAACCCAGTTTGGTTACCATGTACTCAGGGTTGATGAGATTCGACCAAGAACATCACCCAGAATGGTTTCACATATATTTCAGCCGAATACCAATAAAGCTGACTCTATAATGAATAAGGCCTATATCGAGCTGAAATCAACAGGTAATTGGGATAATGCTGTAAAGCAATACTCCGCTGATAAACCTTCTGTAGCAAATAATGGATACATAGGTTGGGTTCAACATGGAAAATTTAGACCCGATTTTGTTGAGCAAGTTTCTCAAATCGATCCCACTCTGCCATTCACTAAGCCTATTCAAACAGCCTATGGCTACCACATCTTTAAAGTAGATTCTGTTCAAACTTTTACTTCAGAGGAACACCGAAAAAGTATATTAATGCAAGAGTTCCTCGACTCTAAAAACTTTAGTAAAAGTAATGCCTTTATATCACAGTGGTTAATTGATAACGACTATGCTAAAGTTAATACAGAATTGATAAACGAATTAAGTAACTACATTAAATCACTTGGGTCAAATACGTTAAAGGATTTACCAAATAATGTATTCACCTCTGAAATAGTATTCACTTTTATAGATAATGAATACAAAGCTTCTGATTTAAGAAGTCATTTAATTGCAGAATACAGCAGCATTCAAGGGCAAAATTTTAACGATAAGATTCTGCAGAATTTTTATACCAAGTTAGTAAGTAACCATATTGTTGAATTTACTCGATCAATGTTTGATGCTTTCAACCAGGATTTAAACAATTACAGAGAAGGGTTAATTGTATATAAGGTGAATGATGAAGAACTCTGGAGTGCTGCCACCGTCGACACCTCCAAACTTGTGGATATATACCAACGGAATAAGAATGACTACTCCTACCCTACTCGATACCATTACACGCTTATTAATGCAGTAAATGACAGTACTCTACATCAAGCTGCTAAAGCACTCTCTAATGGCGTATCGATAGATAGTTTGCGATCACTTGTTCCTGAAATAGCTATTACAACCGATTCCACTTCTTATATATCAGATGAACCATTAACTAAACTTACCGAAATGAAAATTGGTGAGACATCTGATAAATTCTTATATCGGAAAAGACCTTCACTGTTAATTTTGCATGATATTTTACAGCCAAGAACTATGACTTTTAAAGAGGCTTTTTCACGATTACTCAGCGAATATCAGCCTGAACGTGAACGAAACTGGTTAATTAATACCGAAAAACAATTCCCCGTTAAAACCTACACTAAGAATCTTGAGAGAGCCTATAACGAATATATGAAGGATCATTCATGAGAAGATTACCTGTTCAAGTCTTATTAGGTTTAATGATTGCATTTATAGCATGCTTAGATGCTCCTGTACCTGAAGGTGTTCAATTCGCTAAAGTTGGAAACAAAGTTCTTACACTTGAAGAGGCTAAAGCTCGAATACCTGATGCCATATATATGCAAGATAGTGTAAGTGCTCTCAATGATTACCGTGAATCTTGGATAAGAAAGCAATTGATATTAGAAGAAGTGGAACGACTCGATTTAGAGGAACTTGAATCGGTTCAACAAAAGTTAACTAGACTTAAAGAAGAAGTATTGATCAGTAGTTTTCAAGAGGCTATTGTAAGTACTCCAGAATTAAATGTAGCCGTTACCATTGAAGAGGCTCGTAATTACTATCAAGCCAATAAAGAAAAGTTCTTATTAAACGATCGCTATATTCGTTTTCGACATGTAATTGCAGCCACACAATCGGATGCTGAAAATGCTAAAAGAGACCTTATGAGAGGAATTGATTGGGAAACAGTGGCAAATCGGTATTCTATCTACCCTGAATTAGCAATTAAAGAATCCAATCGCTTTTGGCCTGCTAGATCAGCACTGAGTGATTTTGAAACCTTAAATAGATATTTACAGATTATAGGTTTTTCAGAAATTTCAAGAATAGAAGAGATTAATGGACGTTACCACTTCGTTCAACTTTTAGAAGAACGCACTGAAGGGGAGCATCCAGATTTAGATTGGTTAACCGAACAAATACAAGATTGGTTAATCATGGAAAAAAAGAGGATCGCTTACAATACCTACATAAAGAATCTTTATCTTGCAGCTCAAGCTAATAATGAAATAGAGATTTATAACGTTCTACCAGAACAAATTAAAACGGATACTACCTCCGACTCATTGAATACAAACTAGATAATGAAGAAAGCATTTTTATTATTCCTGTTATCAGGACTCGCATTTACCTCTCTAAACGCACAAAATACCCCTACTACTGCCGATAGAATTGTGGCAATGGTGAACGATCACATTATCCTTAAATCAGAGATTGACCAAGGTATTGCCGATTATATTCGTCAGGCACAATTCAATAACCAAGAAATTCCGTTCTCAGAAGAACTTTGGTATTCCTTTCTTGAAGCAGAAATTGATAACTACGTATTACTTGAACAAGCCAGAGTAGATTCAATCACTGTAACAGATAGCGAAGTTGATCAACAAATGGATCGACGTATCGACCAATTAGTTCGACAAGCAGGTAGTGAGCAAGCAGTTGAACAAGCATTCGGTAAAAGTATAGTACAGCTAAAAGCTGATTTTAGAGAAGAATTCAGAATGCAAATGCTTACAGAGCGCGTGCGTCAAACAAAATATCAGAGTATTAAAATTACTCGTCCTGAAGTTCAAGAGTTTTTTGATTCTATTCCAACCGACTCCCTCCCTACTATTCCAGAGCAGGTTGCATTATCACACATTGTTAGGTTACCTAAACCTAAGAAAGACGCAAAAAAAGCTTCTTATGATTTCGCAGTTTCATTAAGAGATTCCATTATAAATCATGGCGTACCTCTTGAAGATTTAGCAAAACGACATGGTATGGATGGTTCGGCTCAACGAGGCGGCCAGTTACCTATGATGGGCTTAAATGAATTAGTGGCTGAGTACTCTGCTGCTGCTTCAGCGCTGAAACCGGGTGAAATATCAGAAGTTGTTGAAACTGAATTTGGTTTCCATATCATTCGACTAGATGAAAGAGTTGGCGACCAAATTAAAACGAGTCATATTCTAATTAGAGTAGATTCAGAACAACTTGATGATGCAACTGCAATTGCAGAATTAGAAAGCATCAGAGATAGTTTACTGACGCAAGACAACCTTTCTTTTAGTGATCTAGCTAAACGTAATAGCGAAGATCCATCTACGGCTACTTCAGGTGGTAAAATTATTGATCCACAAACGGGTGAACGCCTTATCCCATTATCTCGATTAGACCCTGCCCTTTATCGTGTAGTGTTATTAATGGAAGAAGTTGGTGAGATCTCCGAGCCAAAGCCATTCAATCCGAACAATGCTAATGCTGGAAAAGCCTACAGAATTGTTCGTTTAGACAAACAAATTCCAGAACATATCGCAAGTATGGAAATGGATTACGAGCGGTTGAAAAACATTGCTTTACAGCAAAAACAAACACGTGTTTTCCAAGAATGGTTAAATGGATTACGTGAAGAATTCTATATCGAATATCGCATTCCTAAAATGATGGCAGAAGGAAACTAATATGCAGGATACCGTTAATTCAGTCGAACAAGCTACACAGTTTACAGCATCATTTGAAGCTGTAAAAAATGAAATTCACAAAGTGGTGATAGGTCAAGATGATATTCTTGACCTACTCCTTATTAGTCTTTTCTCGAAAGGACATTGTGTATTAGTTGGCGTTCCTGGATTAGCCAAAACTCTGTTGATTAGAACTCTTGCTCAAACACTTGGACTATCCTTTAATCGAATTCAGTTCACTCCAGATTTAATGCCTGGAGATATAACTGGAACCGAAATTATTGAAGAGGATAAAGAATCAGGCAAAAAGGCTTTTAAATTCATAAAAGGGCCTATTTTTTCGAATATAGTTTTAGCTGATGAGATCAACCGTACACCACCTAAAACTCAAGCGGCACTCTTAGAAGGCATGCAGGAGTACCATGTTACTGCAGCAGGTGTTACCTACGATTTAGACCAACCCTTTTTTGTGTTAGCTACACAAAACCCAATTGAACAAGAAGGTACTTACCCTCTTCCGGAAGCCCAATTAGATCGCTTCATGTTTCATATTTGGGTTGATTATCCTTCTTTTGAAGAGGAAAAAGAAATTGTTAGCAAAACTACATCTTCCATTACAGCAACAGTTAACTCGGTATTAGACAAACAAACAATCAACGATCTTCAAGAATTGGTTAGAAAAGTTCCAGTTCCTGATTCAGTGCTTGATTACGCTGTTAAAGTTGTATCAGCTACTCGCCCAAATGCATCAGAATCTCCTGAATTTGTAAAGAAGTATCTTAGCTGGGGTGCAGGCCCTAGAGCCTCTCAGTACCTAATTTTGGGTGGTAAAACCAGAGCTTTATCTAAGGGGCGCTTTAACGTTACCATCGAAGACATTGACGCTTTAGCCGTTCCTGTGTTAAGACACCGTATAGTGAACAATTACGCTGCCGAAGCTGAAGGCTATACCACTGAAAAGATTATTGGAATGATTCTAGATCAATTGAAGTAAAGTGGATTTTCAAGGATTTCAGTCAGGAATTTCGTTTTGGTTTGTTTTAGCCATCTTAGTTTCTGTTGTCTTAATTTCTTGGATCAGTTATCGTAACTATTCTTCAATCCCTCCTCTTTACAAAGTAGTATTAAGCTCACTTCGGGCATTAGCTCTACTAATCGTATTTGTACTACTATTAAACCCATTCTTTACTTCTAATAAAACTGTTCAGGTAAAACCGAAAATAGCCTTACTTCTCGATTCTTCGGTTAGTACATCTATAAACAAAGGTGATTATAACGGAACACAGACCTACTTAGAGTTAATTGACGAGATATTCACCTATAGTCAAAACAACGATATTAATCTTGAGACTTATAGTTTTGGAAATTCAGTTAGCCCTGTAAGTATCAAAGATTTTACTAATACTTCTGCGGTAACCGATATATATGAAGCGATTGATTATTTAAATACCTCTGATCAAGATTACACATCAGCAATTTTAGTGTCGGATGGAATCATAACTCGTGGTAAAAACCCCGTAGTTGAAGCTGGTAATAGCCTATTCCCTATTCATACCATTGCTATAGGTGATTCTCAACAGGTTAAGGATATTCGTATTTCTGATTTAATATCGAATGAAACTGGTTTTACCAATACCGAACATTTAGTGAACATTGATATTAGCCAATATGGGTTTAGTAACTACAACATTGATGTTGTTCTACAGAAAAATGGCACTCAAATTGATCGGAAGTCAATTAATTTAGCTAATCAATCCGTTCAGTCAGTTGAATTCACTATTCCATTAAATGAGGCAGGGCTACACCAGTATCAAATAGAAATACCTGCAGAATCCAACGAATGGAATAATGATAATAACCGCGCATCTTTTTCTATTGAAGTCTTAGATAGTAAAACAAGAATACTGCATTTAGCTTCAGCTATTCATCCAGACATAAAAGCGTTCAGATCAATTTTAGCTACGAATGAAAATATTGAATTAGAGGAGAGAACGTATCTTGGCAATTCAAATTTGGATCCTCCAGTAGACCCTAATTCTGAATATGACTTAATCATTGTTCATGGAGCACTGCCTTCAAGCTGGGTAGCTAAATACCAACAGGTATTAAGTGAAACATCCACTTTATACGTTTTACTTCCTAATCAAGGGAGTATCAACTACGAGTCTAATTTTACGATCATACAAAATAATGCTGTTGATTTATTTGATGTTACACTATCCATAAATGCCTCACAGAGTGACCACCCAATACTTGATATAAGTGAAATTGACTTACAACGATTACCGAGTTTAATAGCTCCAATTCGAGCTGAGAAAAGTGACCTTTTAGTTCGTTCATTGTTAAACACCTCATTCCAAAGAATCGAGACTGATTCTCCATTATTGGCAATTTCCGAAACGGCTAATATTCGAAGAGCACACCTGAACGCATCGGGTTATTACAGACTTTATCAGAGTACGAATGAGGATATTCGAAATTTCACTATAGAACTAATCACCAATATTGTTAATTGGGCATCTACTAATCCAGACAATCGATTACTTAAAATTCGCTCTACAAAAAATGATTATTCCACCGGTGAAAACCCACTCTTAAATGGAACCTTGATTAATGAATCAGGTGAATTAGAAAGTAATGGAATCATTGAGGTAAATATTCAAGGTGATGATTACAACTCGGACTTTACCATGAATAGCGAAGGCGATGGTAGCTACAGACTAGAATTACCTAGCCTATCCCCTGGCAGATATAATTACACGGCCATTGCTTCCAAAGGGTCTCGAGAAATTGACACTCAAACTGGTCAATTCCTTATCAATGAAACAAATTTAGAATTAGCCAATACTGTCCGCAACGACTTACTTCTCAGATCGATTGCATCCAATAGTAATGGGCTTTTTATCGGTTATAAACAGATAGATAGCTTCTGGGATCAATTATCAAGTCAAAGCGATTTTTCAATACGAACAGAATTATCTGAGTATTTTATCTATCCAGTCTACTCACTCATCTGGTTCTTAGTAGTAGTTACACTGCTTTCGGTAGAATGGATTCTTCGTAAGAAATTTGCCCTTCCTTAGTTATCCTCAACATCTGTGGAGTGAATGGATACCTCTGCCTCCCCGTCCTCAGAAATTCTTACAATAAATAATTTACTATAGTCACTTTCATCTAATGCGGAGTACTTTTCTTTATCAATTGCAAAGTTTACTAAAGTTGGCGTTGTGTTGGAGTGCCCAACAATAAGTACCGTATTTCCTTTATATGATTCGATAATACCAGATACCAAACCTTGCGGATTTTTAAGTCCATATTTTGTGATTGGGACATTAAATAAGTTGGAGGAAAACTGTGCAGTTTCTAAGGTCCGCTTATAATTCGTAGAATATATTGCAGATAACTGTCCATACTCTTTCTGAATCCAGTTTGCTATACGTTTTGCTCTAGCTTCGCCTGCAAGAGTTAAAGATGGATTTTTCGTACCATCCGCCATTTTCTCAGCATGGCGTACAAACAGCAGCGTGGTAGTTTCTTTCTCTTGAGCATATCCAACGCTTGATAGGGTAAATACTGTGATTAATAAGACGAATAGTTTTTTCATAATATTTTCTTTTCAGTATAAAAAAAGGCTAACCTATTGGCTAGCCTTAATTTATTAAATAATATTTCGGTCAATTTTGCTTTACTAGAAGCACTATGAAACCTATAACTGCTAATACTGCGATTCCAAATAGTATTATGAATGTTGTAGATAATGGTTTTGATTTATCTTCCCAATCATCCACTTTATTATCAATAGTCGCTATTTGATTAGTTGTAAGTACTTCTGCTTCAACTAAATATTGATTCCAGTCATTTAAGACTTTAGTGCTCCAAAATTCTCTAAAGGTTTTATAGTCTTCATAAGTAGTGTTGTTAAGGATTTCACCTTCACTTTGATCTCTAGCTTTACTTACAAAGCTATCTAATGATTTAAAGAAGCTAGAGTTACTGTCGAATGCGCCTAAATCTACATCTTTATTTTCAAGATAATTATCTAGCGACTTCCACATACTTAATGATGCACTAGCTTTCCATTCCTTGAGATTATTTTCGATTTGTGCATTCCACTTATTTTTATTCTTTCCACCATAAATAGCTATTAAGTCGTCTCCAATGCTATTCCAAACCTCTTCTACTTTGTGGTGTAAAGCATAAATTCGAAGATAGTCTTCTGTATTAAGAGTATTCGCTTCAGCCTTTAAGGTCTCGACATTTTCTTCTAAGATTAACTCAATAGTTTCAAGTGGATTATCTCCAGAAGCTAAAGTTCCTGTTTCATTTTGTTTGGATAGCTCATCGATTGATTCAGGAGCTAACTGCTTGTACGTGATGAATAATGAGTCTACCATATCAAAGATAAATTGATCTCTTTGTTCAACACTTTGACGGTAATTTCGAACGAGTCTAGAAAGATTCTCTTCGCTTTCTTGCGAATTTGAAATGGCTAATCGTAATGAGTCACTTCTTTGGGTAAGTAATGCTAATTCAGATTTGTACTGATTTAACTCATCCGTTAGCATACTGAGCTTTTCAGACTGATTCTCTATCACGAGTAACTTGTGTTCAGCGGTTCTCGCTTTACTGCGTAAATCTGCAATCTTAGATTCATAAGATTCAGGATAGAGTGCATAATCTAACATCTCTTGATGCTCATTGTATTCGTCTTGAAAGTTATCGATAGCTAAAAGTAGACTATCAATAGTATCTACACTTTGAGCATCTTCAATGGCTAATGATAAGGTCTCATGCTTAGCTTCAAATGCTTCCTTTATTTGAAAATCTGATTGCTGTGCAAACGAAACTTGTATACTAAATAGGGCTAAAAATACCGCTAGAGTTGTGCTTAACTTCTTCATGATGCGTTCTCCTGATTATAAATTCCTTTTTCATTCAATGTAAAAACCTGAGAGGTTTCAGTATCTACCAGTTCTATGTAAGGAGTGCGTAGATTAAAGGCGGGTGATATTAATCCTTCCTCACTCACTTCAATTTTTTCTTTAAGTTTCAGTCCACTTTTGATGGGCTCCATCACATATACACTAGAAAATCCATCAGCTGTGATAAAGTAAAAGCCTTTAGAATTTCTGATTAGTCGAACTTTATCTACCATTACAGAACTAGAGTCATTGAGTTCCTGAAATTGAAACGGTAAAATATTAAACGCTACGCCGTACCTTGTATCCTTTACTTCACCTTGCTCGTCTGGTGTAAGTACACTTTCTACTTGTTGGGCATAATTAACATTCTTTACAACGAAAGTTTTGCAGGCGGTTCCAAAAAACAGAACTAAAACAAAACTCAACAGGGATAATCTTGCGGCAGTCATAATCTTCTCCTTATTACTTGATAGTGCTCTACCAGTTTTAATCTCTGAAGAAGAATTATGTTCCCTATTATATAATTAAAATACTCTCGACTTTTTGATGATTTAGATTCTCACGGCCATTCAAAAATGAAAGCTCCATAATGAATGAATACCCGATTATTTCGCCCCCTAATCGTTCAACTAGTTTCTTTGCAGCTGTTGCACTCCCACCGGTAGCAATCAAGTCATCATGAATGATCACTCGGTCTCCTTTTTTAATAGCATCAGCATGCATTTCTAATTGGTCGGTACCATATTCAAGCTCATAAGATTCAGAAATTGTTTTAGCTGGTAATTTCCCAGGCTTTCTAACCGGAACAAAAGATGCGCCAAGGCTTTGAGCTAAGTTAGTTCCAAATAAGAAGCCACGTGATTCTAAGCCAACTACAACATCTACACGTTCATTTTGATAAGGCTTTGTGAGTAAATCCGTTGTTAACTTTAAAGCTTTTGGATCTGCGAGTAATGTTGTGATGTCTTTAAACTGAATACCTGGTTTAGGAAAATCAGGAATATTTCGAATTACCGACAATAAGTATTCTTTTGTGCTTTCCACTAATGGGTGTCTTATTTTATGAGTTAATGCTCCTGCAAATCTAATACTTTTTTTACTTATTCATGAACCCAATTGATCCACTGCTCTGGCAACCACATCAACAATTTATGGCTCAAGCTCTCCTTCTTGCTGAAGAAGCTGCGAGGAATAATGAAGTACCAATTGGGGCTTTAGTAGTAAAAGAAAATAGAATAGTTGGGAAAGGTTACAATCAAGTGGAGCGCCTCAATGATCCTACTGCACATGCTGAAATGATTGCCATATCAGCAGCCTGCGAAACGCTCAACACCAAATATTTAACCGATTGTACTCTATATGTTACACTCGAACCTTGTTCTATGTGTAGTGGTGCTCTCGTTTGGAGTAAAATTGATACTGTTGTGTTTGGAGCTACAGATCCTAAAGCAGGTGGATGTGGTTCTTTATTTAATATCACTTCTAATAACGCTCTCAACCATCAGGTAAATATCATTCAAGGTATTCTTGAAAATGACTGTGAATTTCTACTAAAAGAATTCTTTGCTAAAAAGCGCTAAACCGTTATTTCTGTTTCATACAATGAAACAAACTCATTAGCATCAATAACTGAAGTGAAATGCTCCGAAACCTTTTCGTGTAATTCTGTAGCAAGCTGTTTCCTATCTGTGTTTAAAATTGGTTTTTCACAAAATGTAATGGTCCCTTCAATTGATTTTAACTGAAGCAATGAAAGGAAGTGTGGTAAAAATGGTGAATCTCCCCACCAACAAACCGATTTATGAGCGTGGACTTCATCTTCTGGTGTTTGATAAGATATAGAAGCAAAATGAACGGGTATGGGTTCTTGTGCAGGGTAAGCTAAAAGCGATGCCTTAAATGGTAGCACTTCCACACCGGCACTAGTGGTGCCTTCAGGGAAAAGTAACACTCCCTGGTCTTTGCTAATATTCTTGCGAATCAAATCATTAACTCTTTTAACATCTGTTTTCTTAGACCGATTCACGAATAACATGCCCACAGTTTTTGTCATAAATCCAAAAATAGGCCAACTCATCACTTCACTTTTTGCAACAAACACACACCTAAGTTTAGAGATCAGCATCATGATATCGACATAACTCAAGTGATTTGAAATGAAGAAAAAAGGAGGTTTTGGGGCCTCCCCATGCACTTGTATTTTTAAACCCATAATTCTACAAGTCCATTTCCCCCAAAAACTTAGAAAGTAAGTAGACCACCTTCTTCCTCTTAGTCCAAGATAATCGGCGATTACACCTATTAGTACTAATAAGTATGAAATAACAGTTACTATAATAAATGCTATAAGCTTAAAAACTGCCCTAACTTTCCTCATGAATAAAAGGTAATAAAAGTAATTTTAAATCTTAGATTTTTGTCTAATCTAAACTGAAATTTCAGTTAATATTGTTATTCAAATTTAATCGATTGAAAGCATAATGTTTGATACCTTACCCGTCTATTATGCTTTACTATAAGGAATATATTAAATCAAAAGATTCAGATTGGGTTGTGTTTATTCACGGTGCCGGCGGAAGCTCTAGCATCTGGTTTAGCCAATTAAAATCATTTCGTAAAGAATTCAATGTTCTCTTAATAGATTTACGAGGACACGGGAAGTCTAAGGATTTACTACAGAAGTATTACGAAGAGAATTATTCTTTCGAAAATATCAGTAAAGACATCATTGAAGTTGTAGACCACCTGAACATAAAGAAAGCTCACTTTATAGGAGTTTCATTGGGTACTATTATCATACGTACTATTAGTGAAATCGCACCCGAACGTGTTCAATCGGCTATTTTATGTGGAGCTATAACTCGCTTAAATGTTAGAAGCCGAATTCTAGTTTTTCTCGGTCATATGTTTAAGCGATTTATTCCATATATGTGGTTATACAAGTTTTTTGCTTGGATTATCATGCCTCGAAAACGACATGAAAAATCAAGGAACCTGTTTATAAGGGAAGCTAAAAAACTCTATCAAAAAGAGTTTTTAAGATGGTTTAAACTAACCAATGAGGTTAATCCCCTACTCCGGTATTTTAAGGAGAAAGAGGTGTCTATTCCAATGCTATACGTAATGGGTGAAGAAGATCATATGTTCCTTCAACCAGTTAAAAACATTGTGGCCTCTCACAAAAAGGCTTTTCTAGAGGTAATTAAAAATTGTGGGCATGTCTGTAATGTAGAAAAACCTGATGTCTTCAATGAAGTGTCCATCAGGTTTTTAAAATCACATTCAATCGCTAAGTAATCTTTTTTACTTATTAGGTAAGGTAAATAACCAAGTCTCTGGGTTTATTTCCGCCCTTAACTTCTTCGTAGTAGCTACAGCTTCTTCATAGTTATCAAAAGCATAGTATGCTACATAATTGAATCTTGAAGATTCATGAAATAAGATTCGAGGAGTATAGCCTTGGTTTTCTAATACCTTCTCAAAGTTAGTAGCGTTGTTTGGAACGATGAAGGAACCACCAATTACAAAGTATTTCGCATTACTTTCCACAGATACCTCTTCAACGGTAAGCTCTCCATTTTCTTTCTTACGGAGGTATTCATTTAAATCAAACGCTTGAGGAACCACAACCATTAACTCAGGATCTTTAATTGGCATACTCAAGTCTTCTAATTCTCTTTGCTGTTCAGGTGTTAGCTTCTCTTCCTTCTTAGGCTGTTCTTCTTTTTGAACAGGAACCATCTCCTCCTCTTCAGTTACTACAGAGTCTTCAGCTTCAATTAAACCTGCTTTATCATCAACTAGTGTTACAGGTGTTTCTTCTTCCTTATCTATTACATAATCCATTTCATTTCTAAATCGATTGCGCTCATCAGACAATACATTTCCTTTTGATCGGATTTTGTCATCCATACGCTCTTGGAGAGTTTTTTCTAGTTCAGCCTGAATTATAATCACTAATTCATTCTCAATAATATCCGTAGAGTTGTAACCGAATAGATATTTAAGACCTAAGAACCAACCTGGTAAATCTTTTAAGAAAGGAATACCACGTCGAACTCTGACTTCTGAAGTTCTATATAAACCAGCAATGGCCGTTGCTTCCCCATCAAGAACTAAAGTCTGAGTTGTAACCTGCTGCTTGTTAATAATGGTACTTACGGCATCAGGCTGCGCAGAAGAACGTTCCGCCTGAATATCTAAATGAATGAATGTACTATCATTATACTCGATAACCGTTGGAGTAACTGTTAAGATGGTACCTGTACTGAAAAAAGCATCCGTTACATTACCTGCAAAATCACGCTGTTTAACAGAGAAATCTTGACCATCTTGAATTTTACCTTCTTGTCCGTCTACAACTTTCACCGATGGAGTAGCAATAACACTACCCATGTTATTGGATTCGAATGTACTGAATAAAGCTTGAACACTAATTCCAGGACCAATTTCACCTAGATTTACTAGTGCATTAAATACGTTTTGAGATACTTGATTCGCATTTTGTGAATTAATCGACACAAATTGATCACTAAATGTTGTCTGAGGAATACTTTCTCCCCCATCAGATCCTACAAAATCATCAATGTTCTCTGGAACATTACTAGTTAATGTAGACCAATCAATTCCAATTTCCTGTAAAGCACGTCTATTACCCTCGAAAAAAGTAGCATTGATTCGAACTTCACGTGTCTTAGTACTAGCTAGCTGATTAAGTGGAGTGTTATTTTGTGCCGCATTTGTTCCTTCTTGAGCAACAACATTGTTGTTATTTGTTTGAACAGGAACTCTTACTTCATAGTATTCAGGGAATTCAACTAACTCTAAATTTCTAACCTTTAAGATATACTTTAAGGCATCTTTCCAATGCATGGCAGGCAATGAAACACCAATTTCCCCTTCATAATTAGATTGATCAACGAGAAACTTATTCTCGTACTCTTGCATAAATTGGTTGATAATTTCCAAAGCTTCCACAAAGGAAGTATTTCGATCAAACATGACGATTTCATCAGGGTTCACGTATTCCCTGAATGGTGCACCGTCTTGAGCGAAGAGTTGAGCACTAGTAAAACTTTGTCCTATTAAGATTACTAGAAAACTTACTATAAATACTGATTTCTTCATTATTGATTTCATTGCTCCACCTCTAAAGTGAATAATTCCTGTATACCGCCTTTGTTCAAACTAAATATAACCTGTCTGTTTTTAGTATCTATCGATTTTAAGTACCCTAAGTAAACCTTATCACCAATTTTTAATGTCTTACGTTCACCATTTTGATCAACTAAGAAAATACGTGTACCTGTGTAACCTAATAATCTTGAACGTTCAACGTCTGTTAAATTATCGACATTTTCAGGTATATCATTCAGTATTAATGGTTTAAACGGATTAAATATTGATATATCTGGATTAAACCTAACCAAATCCTCTTCCAATACATTAGTATCAAAGGTTGTGCGCTGATAAAAACTCTGTAGTTTTAACGAGAAGTTCACATAGTTTTCATTTTCTAAACCTTCTAAACTAGCACCTGATGCTGGGGTAATTTGGTTAATACCCACCTTATTCAATAACGCGCTATTCTCGATTCGATTAATGAATGTGACCAGATCTGTATATAAACTCGTTCCAGCAATAATAGAATTAACAACCCCATATTGATCATTCTGAACAGAATCAACAAAAGTGAAGTCATAAAAAAGCTCTAAATCACTGTCGTTAAGTTCAGATAAGTAATCGTATACATCATCTGGATTATTCGAGGTGTATAACATTTTATCATAACCTTGAACTATATCACGAGCTTTAATATAACGCTCTTGCAATGCCGGATACTGATCTCGTATTTCAGCTTTTGTATTATAGTCTTGTTGCTGTACTTCAAGCTCTGTTTGTAGCTCTTCTATTTGCTTTTCCTGTACAAATTTTATGAATGCAAAAGCTGATCCTGCAAACAAAAATAAAGTAACTAGTAAAATGATTGTATTTCTTAGTGCGTACGACATTATTGAGCACCTCCTAAAATTTCTTTCAAGCCTTGAGCACTTTCAGGAGTGTAAACATCTTCATTAGGCACTACCTTGCTTATGCTATACGTAAAAGCATAAACTTCTTTTTCTCTTATCAATGTGCGTGTCACATCAACTAATACAGCTGAACTAAAAATATCAGCTACCATTGGGATACGATTTCTATAAAGTGAATAACCCGATAACTCAACATTGCCTGTACTTTCATCCACAACCAATGATGTGAACCAAATTGAATCAATATTATCAATACCTCTATTGATCAGATCAAGATTCACCGTCCATTTTAACGTTTCACCACTTAATGCATCTAGTAATTCTAACTGAGATTGAATACCTGATAACTCGGCATTAATTCTGTTATAATTTTGAACGGTAGACTCCATAGAAGCTATTTGAGCCTTTGTTGAAGACACACTTGCATTCAATGTTTCAATTTCAACTGAATTCTTTAAATAAAAGTAATTGGAAATTGGGAATACCGCTAAAATTAAAGCTAAAAGCACATAACCGTGCCACTGTAGCTTAAATATCTTTTGGCGCTCTTTAATGTACTCTGGTACAAATGATATTTGTGGGAAGTACTCTTGTTCGAAGTTCGCATCTGCCCAGGCTACGCCTATAGCACTTGTGAACGTAGATACGGTTGAATGATCAAAATTTTCGTAGTCGAATTTTTCTTCATCAAATTGAAAATCTGTTACTTCAATATCAGGGAATCTGCTTTCGAAAAACTCAATGGATTCTTCACCTAGTGAATTATTACATAAAATAATTCTATCCAGGTTCGGAACTTCTCCTGTATCTAATTGGAAAAGAATCTTACTAAATAATGTATTTAAGAATTTTCTAGAACTTGTTCCTTCAGGTATAACTGATGAAAGAATCATCAGTTCCTTGCCTTGCATGAATACTATTCTACAACTCTTTTCACCGTATTGAATCAAAGCGGTTATAGTACCGTCTTCGATTTCATAATTAGCTCTATAAAGACCTATTAATACAGCTTCGTCTGGTTGAACCTCATTTACGAAGACCTTACCAGAGTATATGTTTTCCGTATTGTTTAATAACGAGAGTAAAGGAGCTTCATCTTCTATCGATACAAGTACAAGAGAACCATCTTCACGAACTACATAGGAATAGTAATCTTTTCCTTTAGGAGCTCCATAAAGTGACTCTAACCGGTCATCAATAATGATTTGAAGGTCTTTTTTCTTCGTTTTCTTAAAGTCGACATCTTTTAGAATCTGTACAAAGGCAGAACCAAATGGCACATTAATACTTAATTTGACCTTTTTAGGGTCGATGTCGCTTAACAGATTGTATAGAAGTAGCTCATTGGATGCAGCCCCATCATCTCCATCGGCATCCGCCATATCAGTGATGTCGCCAAAATCATTGTCCTCATCTCCTTCATCAATTCCTAAATCTAAATCGAGATCTAAATCATCATCATCATCAGTGTCGGTATCAAATTCGATTTCATCATCGGTATCTTCTTCAATACCAAAAATGCTTTCATCTTCTAATTCAGTATCAAAAGCATCGAATATACCATCATCAACAGGCTCACTAGATGTATCTCTTTCTAAGGTATTTACAAGTTTAATCTTATCAAGTTTTACTAAACTCGCTTTTTTACCAGACACTTCTATTCTAGCAACTTTTATGAAGTCATCTTCAAGAACAAGACTGGTATATAATTTTTTGCCTGCCATATAATTAGTAGTTCACTTCACTTAAAAGTTGAAGAATCTTAGTCTTATTATTTGAATAATTTACAGCATTTTCTTTTGAAATCTTTCCTTCAGTATACAATCGTTTTAAATCTTGCTCTAAAGTATTCATGCCCCTTTCACTTCCTTCCATAAGCATCTGATAAATTTCGCCAATATTGTTATTTCTAATGGCTGCTTTTACCGATGAATTCGCAATTAAAACTTCCTTTGCAAGCACGCGTTTACCATCTAAACTTGGAACCAGTTTTTGACTAATTACACAAGTTAAAACATCCGCTAATCGTGTTCTTACACGGTTTTGTTCTTCAGTAGGTACTTCACCAAGAATTCTATCGATACTATCCATAGCACTAGAGGTGTGTAACGTGCTAAATGTCTTATGCCCAGAATCTGTAATTTCGAGTGCGGTCATAATTGTTTCAGGGTCTCTAAGCTCACCAATAACAATTATATCAGGATCCTGTCGTAATGCTTGAATGGCCCCTTCTTTAAACGACTCAACATCTCTTCCAACTTCTCTATGCCTAACAACAGATCGAACGGGTGTATGTATTAATTCAACAGGAGAAGCAATTACTACAATATGAGAATCAACGGTTCTGTTGTTTGCATCAATGATAGTATCTAGTGTTGAGGACTTACCAGAACCTGTAATACCTGTAATTAAGCTCAAGCCATATTTGTAATACTTAAGGCTTAATGCTTTAGCAACTTCAGGGTGAACATTTAAACTTTTGAAAGGGCGAATGGTATTATCAATGCGACGCATATTTAATGCGAGGTGCTCCATATCAAAGTAAAGATCTGCCCTAAACCTTTGATTAGCTCCGCCATCTAATTCAATGCCGTAAGAAAAATCAAGATTACGGTCTTTAATAAGTTTCTTTAGTTGGCTACCTACAAGGATGTTTACTAATAGGAAATCAGTTTCATCTACAGTAAATGGAGGTATTTTTTTATCTGGCCTTTTATCACCAAAAATACGGTACCAAACTCTACCATTACATCCAGCGCCTCCTAAATCAATATCTGAAGCTTGGTTTTTAAGCATTCGTTTTAAGAAACTGTCTAATACATCTTTCAATGCAATTCTGGTTTCTTCAGATTGTTGATCTAAGATTTCTGCAATTTTAATAAACAGTTCATCTCCACGGGCAGTAAATGGTATCTGCTCGATAAGTGGCGCTGTTATTGCACTTAAGGTATGTTCTTTGTTAGCCGTCGTCTGCATAAATTCACATTCTAATAGAATGCTTGAATTAATAGATACTGTTAATCGATAATTGTTACGTAAATAACTTTATTTAAGATTATTTACCAATTATTATCGTTTAATAATCTCTTCTTAAGATTCAATAATTGAACATTCATATTACTGATCTTACGCTGCTGTATTTCGATGATATTTTTTGTAAAGATATTAAAGAGCTTTTCGGGTTTTTTACGGAAAAAATTAAGCGCGTCGTATCTTTCATAGCGTAATAGAATGCAATCTCCTTCGGCTGTTACTTTAGCCATTCTACTATTTTTGCTAAATAGAAAAGCTTCACCTAGAAAATTACCTTCAGATAAAGTTGCTAACTGTATGTTATCCTTCCAGATAGCTACTTTTCCATCTGCAACTAAGTATGCAGAATTTACATTTTCAGACTCGTTAAGAATAGCATCACCAGAAATGTAACGCTCTTCAACCCCTAGTTGTAGGAATTCTAAGACGTCTTCATAGTGAAAATTTCTTAAAAGAAGTGGTGGTTCCTTTAAGAACTTTTTCAAGTATTCCGACATCATTTCATTGTTTTTATTTTGCATATCCATTCTTATGATCCCCTTCGAGCAAAAATGTTTTTTAAAAACATTTGTTCAATATTTAATAAGATAATCATTATTACAAATTAATCTTCAATTGTACCGGCTATTACTTCTTCAATAGTAGTAATTCCTTCTTTAATTCTTTCACGCCCTGATGCCCTCAATGTAAGCATACCTTGCGACACAGCAATCTCTTTAATTGAGTTTTCATCAATATCTCCACCTGATTCTAAGATCAGGTTTTTAATTTCTTTTGAGAAATAGAGTGCTTCATGGATGGCCGATCTTCCTTTAAATCCTGAAGTTCCACATTTTTCGCACCCAACGGCTTTATAGAAAGTAGTTTCTTCGATTTCTTCTTCCGTAAAACCAATTCCTTTTGCTATCTCTGGGTGAGGCTTATACTCCTCTTTACAACTACATAATCTTCTTATCAATCGCTGTGCCATTACTAAATTCACAGCATTTGCAATTAAGAAAGGCTCAACTCCCATCTTAAACAAACGAGATACAGCACTTGGTGCATCATTGGTGTGAAGAGTTGAAAAGGTTAAGTGACCCGTGTTTGCTAATTTAATTGCAACCTCAGCCGTTTTTAAATCACGCATCTCACCTACAAGTACAATATCAGGATCATGTCGAAGGATACCTCTAATAGACTGGTCAAAGGTCATATGATGACTAATCTTTAGCTGACGAGCACCTTCAATGATATATTCTACCGGTTCCTCAATGGTTAGTACATTCTTTGTAGGATCTATAACAGAGTATAATGCAGCAACTAGAGTTGTAGACTTACCACTACCCGTTGGACCTGTTATAATTACGATACCTGAAGGTTGGCTAATAGACTTTACAAAATTCGTTTTAGCAATAGGCTGTAAACCTAAAAGGTCCAGGTCTCGAATTACTTTTCTATCATCAAGAATTCGAATCACAATCGACTCAAACTTTCGATCGTATTGGTTACCTACAATTGGCATGATACTCACACGATAACGTATACCTACGCCATCAATCTGTCTTTGAATGAAACCATCCTGAGATGCGTCTCTTTCGAATCTATCAACGTTTCGTGTTTTATCCTTAATTACTGCTGAAATGGCTTCAGGCTTAACATTTTTCTGTTGATACCACAGTTGTAGTTTACCATCAATCCTGAATCTAATATCTGTAGTTGTAGGCCCACTTGGTACAATATGAAGATCACTTACCCCTTGGCGAACAGATTCAACGAGCATCCCTTCAATAAGGGAGTTAAGCATACTTTGATTGATCTCTGCATCAATTTCTTCCTCATCTATAGCCTCTTCTTCTTCAGCCTCTAGTTGAGTCTCGTCATAATCAATCTCTTCAAGCAAGTCTAAGAATTCATTCTTTTGCTCGTAAACTTTAGAAAGAATGAATTCAATCAATTCATATTTACAATAAACTAACTCTGTTTTTTTGAAGTTTAGTTTTTGAATTACCCCTTGAATGTTAGGATCTGATGGGTCTGCAGCAGCAATAGTAATAGATGAAGCCGTTCTATGAAATGGAATAGCTTTATGAACTACGAGTTCATCAATTACCTCGGTATTGAGATCCTCAACATTCTTATTAATATGATCTACAATATCGCTTGGAACTTCATTTACACCTTCAAGAACTTCGCGGAACGCGTATATATCCGCAATTTCTTTCATAATGGTATGACGATTCATACCAAGATCTTGAAATAGGATTTGACCTAGCCTTCTTGAACTGTTTTCTGGCTCTTGTTCAAGAATTTCAAGTGCTTGTTGCAAGTGGTCTGAGGTAATAATACCCTTTTTAACAAGTATATCCCCAATATGTCTACGTATATTTATTTTACCCATTTGGTTGTATTACAGCTGATTCTGATGAAACGACAGTAATTCCGATCAATGCAATCATAATAAATAAGTTTACAAATAAACTAATTGTATCAATAACCGATTGCATTTTATAAGTGGTTTGTACCTCGTAATATTCTGCTAATTGTCTAGCATTTTCTCTTAATGAACCTGATTCAGCTCCAAGTCTAAATCTACTTAAAGCTGTTCTTGTAAACACGCCAGTGTCTTCCATAGATTCAATCAGTCCCGCACCGTCCTTTAACATTCGCTTTATAGCAATATCTTTAATCTGCTTTTCCATGTAAGTATTTCTACATGCTTCACTGGCTACCTTAATAACTTCAATATTTTGCCCAGATCCACTATAAAGTGTGTAAAATACTCGTGCAAAAATCTCAATACTGGTTTTATGTAATAAGTCACCAATTACAGGGATCTTGATGATATACTTATCAATGAAGAGTTTTCCTTTTTTAGTTTTACCCCAATAGATAAAACCAATAATTGGAGAGAGCGTTACAATCAAAAGCATAATCCAATTTGCCTCTAACCAGTAACTAATAGCTAATGTTTTTGCAGTCATTGGTGGGAGTTTAATACCCATATCAACAAATAACTCAGCTGTAGAAGGGAAAATATACCCCACATAAAACAGAACTACACCAATTACAGCCATTACCGTAATTGCGGGCATCATTAATGACCGCTTCATATTCTTTTTGAATTCAGCATCCCGTTCTAGAAACTTGGCTGTACTTTCAAAAACAAGTCCCATGTTACCTGAAGTAGAAGCTACACTAAGCATGTAGGCAGCAAATTTACCGAATACATCTTCGTGCTTTCCATACACCTCAGAACCTTCTTTACCGTCCTTAAGATCTTTCTGGATGGTCTTAATAACCTCCTTCATCCTCTTATTACCAGTATCTTCATAAAGAAGATTTAGAATTTCATCAAAAGTTAACTGTTGTTTTAGTAGATCGGCAGACAAACTAATAAATGTAACAACTTCCGTATGAGGTACCCCGCCTTTCATGGCAAGGAATTTCTTGTTAATACTAACTACCTGATACCCAAGTTTTACGAGTGCCTTTTCTACTTCATCTTTTGAATATGCTTCTTGTTCTCCCGTTAATGCGGGTTTACCTGGACGTTTTACCTTATACATGAAGGTAACTTTCTGATCTACAGCCTGAACATTAAGTCCATTGGCTTTAGACAAGCGATCTACTTTTAGCTGAGCATCTTTTTTATTTTCCGCTTCAAACTCTTTTTGAATAACTCGACCGTTACCCGAAACTGCTTTTAATCTAAACTGAGGCATTTTTTATTCGTTAATTCCAGGTTAATCCAAATTTAGTAACAGTGGCTGAAATAGTATCCGCCCTATCTCGCGTAATTGCTGACATTGTAAAAGATGATACTTCTGTATTTAATATAAAATAGTATCCATTATGTGCCAGCGTATCAATATTTAATTCTCTGTATGTAATATTTTCAAAACTTCCTTGTCCACCACCCAAAATTACTGGTCTTGTGAAGTAAGATTGAGCATTTGAAGCGCCAACAAGCATTTCTTGCCGTATTGCATCTTTATTGGATTCATTATTGAATTCCTGAAGTACATTAAATGCAACTACTATGGAAATTCCAACGACGATCAACACTAATATCATTAATAGTAACTCCTTATTCGCCATTTTTTTCTCTCCGTAAAAAAAAAGGCTCCAAAGTGGAGCCTTTTAGATAATGTAAGTTCTACATTACTGGTTGTCAGTCCAAGATAGTCCGTTTGGAGTAATCTCAGCTACTAACTCAGCGTTACCTTCAGTTGCAGTAGCAGTTAAAGAAACAGTACCTGCAATTCTTGAAGTTGGGTGAGCGGTTAAAGTAATCGCAGAATCACCTACAGTTGTAAGAACGTAAACACCGTTTGAGTTCATAGCTGATAAGTTATCACCAGCGTAAGAATCAGCAGGGAATGAAACGTTAGCAAACGTTAGTCCTGTGAATGAGTTACCACCACCACCAAGCATAGTTGGCTTCATGTAGTATCCTTGTACTGAAGATGCAAAAGTTGCAACATCCTGTCTTACAGCGTCTACGTTTGCACTATCAGATGCAGAAGAGAATGTGTTAATTGCAACTACAGTTGCGATACCTACGATGATTGTTACTAGAATTACTAGAAGTAATTGTTGTTGACCCATAATGAGCTCCTATTTATTGTTTTGTTTATTATTATTTGTTCAAAATTCTGAAAACAATGCCTAAAAGAAAATTAGAAATTATTTAGCCGTTGTTATATTCTTTGTCAGTAAGAGTAACTGACTGCGTACATATTACACAAAAAAAAATCCAAACAAACAATTATTGGATTAATGTAATAATTAGTTAACCTCTTACGCCAAAGTTTATCGACATTTTTTTGTACAACTTTAGTTGTTATGTTAGCCGGCAATAATTTTATATGAATTCACAGAAAAGCACGTCTTATTTTATTCTTTTTTCTCTGTGGCTGCTGGTTTTTTCTGCTAGTAGTCAGATAATGATATTAGCCCCAATACTACCAGAAATAGGCAAAATGCTAGATACCCCTACTGAATATCTCGGGAATCTAATTACAGTTTATGCAATAATGGTTGGAATATTTGCCATTATTATGGGGCCCTTTTCTGATAAAATTGGTCGTAGAAAGATATTATTAATAGGATCTGGAGGTATGGCTATATTCCTATTTAGCCATCAATTAGTTTACGATTTTAAAAGTTTTCTAATAATTAGAGCTATGACGGGTATGGCTGGTGGCGTACTTAGTGGTGCTGCCGTTGCCTATGTGGGCGATTATTTCCCCTATGAAAAACGTGGGTGGGCAAATGGCTGGGTAATGAGTGGTATTGCTGTTGGGCAAATATTGGGTATACCATTAGGTACTTTTATGGCTGAACATTTTGGTTTTAGATCACCATTCATTGTATTCGGTGTGGTAATGACCTTAACATATATCATCATTTACTTTAAAGTACCTCAACCGAATGTAGAATTGCATACCGATAAATTAACCGTATTCAGTTCTCTTTCTAAATACGTGAAGCTGCTAAAGCGTCCTGAGGTTTCATTTGTAGCTCTCTCCTATTTATTAATGTTCTTGAGCTTATCCGTCTTTATAATTTACCTACCAACTTGGTTAGAGGACAGTTTTGAAGTCAATCTGAGTACAATTGGCTATATATTTGCTGTTGGTGGTGTAGCTAATGTAATTGCTGGGCCAAGTTCTGGTTGGCTTTCTGATAAAATAGGCCGTAAGAATATGATTATCTTTTCTTGCCTAGGATTATCCTTATTAATGGCATCAACTACTTATATAGTTCAAAATGTAGGCCACGCTTTTTTGCTTTTTCCAGCAGCAATGATTTTAATTGCCATGAGAATTAGCCCCTTTCAAGCTCTCTCCTCTGAGTTAGTAAAATCTAATAATCGTGGAACCTTAATGAGTTTGTTAGTAGCTATTGGTCAAATAGGTTATGGAATTGGGGGTACCGTTGCAGGACCTCTTTATTCGTTAAAGGGATATGCTAGTAATACATTTTTTGGTGCTATTTCTATTTTAGTGATGGCATTAATTGTATGGAAATTTGTACCTGAACCGAAGTTAGATACAAAACCAGTTATAGATCCATCCTTTATTGAATAGATATATCTGCCGATATTTTCTTTCATGACCATAAAAATTATGTGTAACTTTGCACACCTTATAATATCTCTATAGGAAAAAGCTATGAAAAAGTATCATCTACTAAGCCTCTCAATTCTATTATCATTTTTATTTGTTTATACCGGATGCGAGTCAACAAGTAAAGATGTTTCCATCACAGGGCAGGTGGTTAATAACACTAACGGCGATGCTATTGATGAAGCAGTAGTCGTAATTTTAGAACCTGCTGTTTATACCAATGAGTCTAAATTAACCGATGAAAATGGATCTTTCACTTTTTCAGGGCTAACGATAACTGAAGCAACAGACTTTGTTATAGAGGCTAGAAAAACTGGATTCGATAGAGTAACGGTTACTGTTCCTGGCACCCCTGGCCAAGATGTTACTATAGATTCTCCTATTTCATTAATTCCTGAAAATACTGGTGGTGGTGACGGTGGAGGCGATACTGGTGGTGATCAGGTATCTGGCCCATCATCTGGACCTGCCCAAATCATTTTAACAAGTATTCCTAAGCAAGCCATTAACATTGCAGAAACTGGTGATGAAATTAGTGGTACTTTCACGTTCCAAGTACAGGATTCAGCTGGCCGACCTTTAACCTTATCGAACCAAGCTACTGTTAATTTTCAGATTTTATCAGGTCCAGGAGGCGGGGAAGAAGTTACTCCAACCTCTATTAATACAAATGCTGATGGTAAAGTAACCACTTCACTATTTAGTGGTAATAGAGCTGGTCCAGTTAAAATTCAAGCAAGTATTACTAGATCGGATATTGGCTTAACCATTAAATCTACTCCTGTTTTAATTGCCATCCATGGCGGGTTCCCTGATGCTAATCATTTTAGTATTTCAGCAGAGACTAATAACATTGAGGGATTCAATATCAATAATATCCGTGATAACATTACTGTAATTGTTGGGGATGAATTTAGTAACCCCGTGAAACCTGGAACTGTAGTTTATTTTGAAACTGACGGTGGCGTTATTCAAGGTTCAACTACCACAGATGAAAATGGTGTTGGTACCGTACAATTAATTACAGCAAATCCACGTCCTGCTAATGGTTTAGTAACTGTAACAGCAAAAACATTCGATAAAAACGACAATGAGATTACGACATCTACCAATGTTCTCTTCTCAGGATTCCCACAAATTTCAAATGTATCTCCAACCACCTTCGATCTACCTCCGAATGGTGGTGAGAACTTTACGTTTACAGCTACTGATGAAAATGGAAATCCGTTAGCTGCAGGAACTCAGTTTAAAGTTGAAGTAGGTGAAGGTTTAGATGCAACGGGTGATGCAGAATTCACTTTAGGTGATTATCTTTCTCCCGGTATTGGGTCTACTCAATTTTCATTCTCCATCTCAGATACAGATGAAGATGCAAATGATAGAGGTGGTACTACTATTACAATTAGGGTAACTACTCCTTCTGGTAAGCAAGCATCCTATGCTATATCAGGTTTCAGATCAAAACGTATAAACAAATAATTTCTTCACTACTTAGATGAGCAATAAGATTTTTGACTTTAATTCAGCGAACTACAATTCTTTTTTAGAGGACTTTAGAAATAATCCCAATCAAAAAAGAACCATTGTACTTGCTGGGAATTTCAAAGAAAATAGAACCTACGCCCTTTCACAATTCCAAAGTGAGACCCTAAGCGAGGTTCATGAAATTTCCTTAGCTAGTTATATCACTAAGTTTGAAGATGAGTCATACGAGCAAATTGACGCTCTATTCGAAGAGTTACAAAAGGTGAATGGACTAATCGTATTTAAAGACGCAGAACAGCTTTGTGGAGTATATACAGGCCATACTTATTCTGTGGTAAAGTATGCTACTCCACAGGAGAAATATTTCATTCAGAAACTTAAACAATTAAAAAATCCGGCAATTCTGGAGTTTAACAACGAACAACATCTAGACAAAGCTATCATTCGCGAAGCTGATGCTGTGATTCGCTTCCCTGTTCCTTCATCTTTATTAGAAAGAATATTTTTTGCAATCACTCAGTTTAGAATAAACGGTTCAAATTTACCCTCCCAGCGACCGGTTTAATGGATGTCGCAAACTACAGAAGACCAAAACACTGAACTCAGTTTTTGGTCTGATATAAAATCATCTTTATCTGGCTCTACTAGAGACTTCACCAAAGGAAGTATCAGTAGAGCCATTCTTGTTTTATCGATTCCGATGGTGCTTGAAATGCTCATGGAATCCATATTTGCTATAGTAGATATCTTCTTTGTATCCAAGTTGGGAGCCGAAGCTATCGCTACTGTTGGTATCACAGAATCATTACTTACACTGATTTACGCCGTTGCTATAGGTTTTTCGATGGCAACCACCGCAGTAATTGCTCGCAGAATAGGTGAGAAAAATAATGACGCAGCTTCAATCACGGCTGTTCAAGCTATTGCTGTAGCGTTAATTGTATCAACACCAATTGCGCTTTTAGGAGGATTCTTTGCCCCTGAGCTTTTGAGTTTAATGGGAGCAGAAGGCGATATAATTACAGAATACTCAGTTTATACCTCTATCCTATTCAGTACCAATTCTGTAATAATGTTAATCTTTATTATTAACGCCATATTTCGTGGTGCAGGGGATGCAACTGTTGCCATGCATGCACTATGGATAGCAAATGGTATTAATATAATTCTTGACCCAATATTGATTTTCGGTTTTTGGATTATCCCTGAAATGGGTATTAAAGGGGCCGCAATTGCCACATCTATAGGTAGAGGCATTGGAGTTTGTTTTCAGCTATATAAACTATTTGATGGCAAAACTCACATCAATCTTATGTTTAAGCATCTGCAATTTAGGTGGGACATCATGTGGAATCTGATAAAAGTATCCCTTGGTGGAATTGGTCAGTTTATAGTGGCTACCAGTAGTTGGATTGGCTTAGTAAGAATCATTGCTGTATTTGGTAGTGTATCTCTAGCGGGATATACCATTGCTGTAAGAATACTTATTTTTTCAATTTTGCCTTCATGGGGAATGAGCAATGCCGCGGCTACATTAGTTGGCCAAAACTTAGGGGCCAATCAACCTGAAAGAGCTGAGAAATCTACCTGGATTACGGCCATCGCTAATATGATCTTTTTAGGACTATTAGGGGTTATCATATTTTTCAATTCAGAATTCTTGATGAGTATTTTCACCCTAGATCCTGCTGTGATTGAAATAGGTTCTCAGTGTTTGCGAATAATGAGTTTAGGGTATATCGCATATGCTTTTGGTATGATTATAACTCAAGCATTCAATGGTTCAGGAGACACCCTTACCCCTACCCTTATTAACCTTATCTGCTTTTGGATTGTTGAAATCCCCTTAGCGTATTACTTAGCATTAATTGTTGGGCTTGATGAAAAAGGTGTGTTTTATTCTATTATAATTGCTGAAACACTTTTGGCTATCATTGGCTATATATTATTCAAGCGAGGAACATGGAAACTCACAAAAGTTTAATAACGATATGAAACTTAGTATCAGCGTTGAAAAATCAGGCCGACGTGGCAAACAAGTAACTGTAATACGGAACATTCAACACAACCCTCAGCACATTGAAAAAATAGCTAAGATGTTGAAGAGTAAATTAGGTACTGGTGGTACCGTAAAGGGAAAGGTTATCGAAATTCAGGGAAGTCACATCCCTAAAATAAAAGAGATTTTAGAAAAGGAAGGTTTCTCTTTTTAGAGAGAAACCTTGTTTTCCTGCCTTGGATCTAAATCATATAACGATGAAGCAGTAGCTTGCACTGTTTTATACCATTCATTTCCGTATTTGTCGTTTATAGTGTAGAAATCTGAGAAATCAGGTTTTCTCAAGTTCATTTTCCACTCTTGAGTTTTGGACTTGAAGGTAGGGTCGATGTGTAATAACTCATGATACAGCATCATCTCTTTAGTCTCGTTATCCAGCATATCCCATAGCTCACCAGATATTTCGATGAGGTAGTCGTTGCCCGAGTAGTATTTCACCTCTCTCGTGGCTTTCATACACTTTGCAGCTCGTTGCTTAGAGATATTTGGGTATACCAAAAAGTATCCTATCTCAGCTGGACCAAACTCCATTTTATTCTTTTCGATTACTGTTTTAGCTATAGACTCCACTTCAGGAGATTCCATCAATTGTTTTTCGCTTGATGTTACTTCGACTGGCTTTAATAAGTCGTTATCGTTCATTTATATCTTTTTCTATTTTTCAATTTTTACAGAAGTGGCAACAATTGAATACTCAACTTGGTCGCCTTTAATACCGTCAGGGTCTGCCCCTGCATCTTCTGCATAATGTTTTGCTTTAGATTCTGTGATTATTTTCTTTTCAAATACACCTTGAATTGTCACATTCTTTCCCGATGATTTTGTTGGTACGAAGAAACTATAATCCTTAAAGGTAATTCGAGCTGTTAACTCACCATCTTGTGCAATGAAGAAACAGCCTTTTTTCTGACAAACTTTACTAATAGTTGTTGTGATCAATACTTCTTTTTCATTGTACTGATTGCTATTAGAAATAACAGAATTCAATGAAAGTGGCTTATCAACTAGTGTAAATTTAGAACCAAACACCTCATAATTTTCAGTGACTTCAACGGGTTCAGATAAACGAATTTCTTTTGATTCACTTTGAGCAAATAAAGCTACTGGAAGCATGAATAAGGTTAAAGTGATAAATAGTTTTCTCATAAGAATCTCCATTTTGATTTGTTTTAAAATAGGCAATGCACATTCAAATATTTAATTAAAAACTACAAAGACGAAGAAATAATATCTCTTATATTCTATGGCTTTTTTAATTAACTATGGATGATTTGAAAACCCTACTAATATCATTATTTGGATTTTGTTTTGGCTTATTTGTTGAAGGATTTTCCAGAATCATAATCACTTTCTTTCACAAAACTGAACTCTCATTTTTCGGAACCATTGGATTACCTTCAACTAGTTGGGTAATTGTTATTTTTGTTGTTTCCTTTGTGGGTTCATGGCTAGGATCTATGTTAGCTTTTAGTTTTGCTAAAAATAAGACTCAAAAGGTTTTTACTATCCTACTAGTAATACAGATTTTATGGATCGCATTTGAAACCTTAGCCTCATTTAGTGTACTCCCTGCTTGGTATTTAATTACTTTTCCCATTACTTCTATACTCGCAATTTTCACAGCTAAATACACCTACCAACTAAATGAGATTTCTACCAATACTGTCGATTAGTTTATTGATTTCATTCATTATATCATGTTCCTCAACTACTAATAATACATTTGAAATAACTGCTATTCAGGCTCCTTCACAAAACGAAGCCGCACTCTCAAACATAATGTCTGATGAAGATGGAAATGTATTTTTAAGTTGGGTTGAAACAAATGACAAAGTAGCTTCATTGTACTATTCAAAACTTGATAGTAACAGATGGTCGAGCCCTACTTTAATTTCATCTTCAGATAATTGGTTTGTGAATTGGGCAGACTTTCCTTCAGTAATTGCTCGAAATGGTGAAATCCAAGCAGCACACTGGTTAAATAAAAGTGGACAAAGCACCTATGCTTACGATGTAAATATTGCAACTCCACAAGCGGGTTGGACCAATGCTAAAGCACCACACTCGGATGGTACAAAAACGGAACATGGTTTTGTGAGTATGGAATCCTTAAGCGACTCTACATTTCTTGCTGTTTGGCTTGATGGTAGAAACACTGATGGTGCAGGTCATGGTATGCAAGCTGATAATAAACTTGATCATGCAATGACGATTAGATCAGCCGTTCTAAACAACAATTTAGAAGTTATTGAAGAACACGAAATTGATGCAAGTGTATGCGATTGTTGTGGTACTAGCACAACAGTACTTCCAGACGGTAGTTTTATTTCAGCATTTCGAAACAGAACTCAAGATGAGATTCGAGACATTTATGTTTCAAAATTTGTTGATGGTAATTGGACAGAGTCTAAAGCTGTTCATAACGACAACTGGAAAATAGCCGCTTGTCCTGTTAATGGACCTATGATAAAAGCTAATGAAGAGATCGTTGCTGTTAGCTGGTTTACTGCTGCTAACAATGAATCAAGAGTTAAAGTAGCTATCTCGGAGGATTTAGGAGATTCTTTTTCTGCACCCATAATCGTTGATAAAGGAAACCCTTTAGGACGTGTAGATCTCGAGGTCTTCGACGATAACAGTTTTTTTGTTACTTGGGTTGAAAGAAAAGAAGATCGCACTAAGGCGACCTTCATTGGTAAGCATTATAAAAAAGATGGGACTTTACTAAACGAATACGATATAGCGGAAATGTCTTCTAGTAGAAAAAGTGGATTTCCTCGTATTACCCAGTCGAATGGTAATTTAATCGCAACTTACACTCATATAAATGAGGAAGGGCAAACTACCATTAAGACGCTTATTCTAGATTAATTGGAAATTCACCGAAGTTCATTAACTCTGCTATTTTAATACCTACATCGGTATTGTCTTGCCATCCAGTGAATTTAATCGCGTGTGGACCATAAGCCATTAATGGAATTGGAACACCAGTATGATAATCGGTAACCCAATTTACTTGTAAAGTATGTGGGTCTTCTGAATCTGTCATCATGGTAAGTCCACCGGTCTCATGATCGGCAGTTAATACTACTAGTGTTTCACCGTCTTTTTGGGCGAATTCTAGTACACGTTTAACGGCATCATCAAAATCCTTAACTTCACGGATTACATACTCAGAATCATTTCCATGACCACCCCAATCAATTTGGCTCCCTTCTATCATTAGGAAGAAACCATTTTCATTGTTGTTCAAAGTAGAAATGGCTTTATCTGTCATTTCAGCTAGAGTTGGAGTTCTATTTTCAGAATCTAGTCCACCATCGGCAAATAAACCTAAAAGCTTATCACCATTGGTAGCTTTGAGTTCTTCAGCTGTTTGGAGATAGCTATAACCTTTTTCTTCAAATTTCTCTACAAGATTGAAATCATCACTCCTTCTACTGCCTTCTTCCGTTTGTGGAATGAAAAACGAACGACCACCACCTAAAAATACATCCGTATTAGATTCTAGGAAGTGTTCAGCTATCACATCTTCATCACGCCTAGATTCTACGTGAGCTGCAAAACTTGCCGGCGTTGCATGAGTAATAGTAGAGGTAGCAACTAAACCAGTTTTCATCCCCTTGTCGATAGCTAACTCTAGTAATGTTTTACAATGAGTGCCATCAGGTAGGTAACCAATCATACCATTATCTGTTTTTTGTCCGCATGAATAGGCCGTAGCACCTGCTGCAGAATCGGTAATTAATGAACTGGATGAATGGGTTTTTACTATACCAGTAATAGGCATTGTTTGTAGAGCTAGGTAATCATCAGCACCAACCAAATTTAGTTGACCTGTAGATATTTGTCCTAACCCAGTTCCATCAGCTATTAATAGTATGACGTTTTTAATTGGCTTATCTGCCACCAAAGGTAACATTTCAGTATTAGTGCCTTTAGAAATAGGTACTTCTACTTGTGATTTTGGTTGACAGTTAGCAGCTACAACTGCAATAATTATAAGACTTAGTAATCGTTTCATGGTGTTCATTTTTTAAGAAAAAAGATATAGTCTGTTTATAAGCAAATTGTGAACTACTTATTACCAAATTTAGGAATCATACTTTTAATAAGACCCCATAACCCTTTTGATGGCTTGCGAACTTTCTTAGTTCTTTCCGTAGCTCGTTCAATACGTTCAATTTGATCAAAGTTCATTTTAGGTTTAGAACCCTTTTTAGACTCTTTAGTCTCTTTAGGCTTTGATTTAGACTTATTAGACTTTGCTTTAGGTTTAACCGGTTTGGGAGCTTCCTTTTTTGCCTTCGGTTCTTTCTTCGGTTCTTCTGGTTTAGATTCCGGAGTTTTAAACCCTTCGCCATTAATGGCTATGCGAATTTTCCCATCTTTAGAAACTTCAATTTCTACAGTTTCTTTTTTGATGAGTCCTGGCTTAAGGCGAGCATCTGCCTTCTTTTTAGCTGCTTCTTTGGTAACTACTGTTACAGAAGACTTTTTCTCTGAATTCGACTTTTCAGAAGAAGGTTCAGATTTTGATTTTTGAGATGAATCATTCTCATCTGGTAAATCAATTATCTTTAAATCATCACCTACTTTCTTCTTTATTGGAGTAAAGAATTTTTCATCGGCTTTACTAACAAAGGTAATGGCGATGCCTTCTTTGTCATATCTACCGGTTCTACCAATACGATGTATGTAATCTTCAACTGCTTTGGGTACATCATAGTTGATGATTAGAGACACGTTATCGATATCGATTCCACGTGCCAATACATCCGTAGCTACAATAACAGGAACCGTGCCATTTTTAAATGCTCTTAAAGAAGCGGTTCTTTCTTCCTGAGATCGATCACCGTGAATACTTCCAGCATTAATGCCCTTACCTTTTAATAGGCGCTCTAATTCATTAGTACCCTTTTTAGTAGCACTAAAAATAATACAGCTTTGCCAATCTAAATCGTCTAATATGTGCTGTACAAGACCAAGTTTCTTACGAGGCGGTGCAAAGTATGCACGTTGATCCACTTGCTTTGAAGTAGTAGAAACTTCGATTTCTACTTTAATGGGATCATTCATTACACTCTTCATGAGCTTCTGTAATTCTTTAGGCATAGTAGCCGAGAATAACATCGTATGCCGATCCTTAGGTAAAGTGTCTATGATATGATTTACATCCGGTAAAAAACCCATATCAAGCATTCGATCGGCTTCATCTAATACCAAAAATTTGATGTTAGAGAAATCAACGTCTAATACTTTCATTTGATCAATGAGCCTACCGGGCGTTGCTACAATAATATCTACGCCTGCTCTTATAGCATCGGCTTGGCGCGAGAAATCTTCTCCGCCGATGATTGTTGCTGAGCTAATCCCAGAGTGATATCCGAGAGCAAAAATCTGCTCATCTATTTGCTGAGCGAGCTCGCGAGTAGGTGATAATATAAGTGCTTTTGTACCCGTGCTTGGGCTGCGTAGAATTAATTCAATAATGGGGATTACAAATGCCCCTGTCTTTCCAGTACCAGTTTGTGCCGCTCCTAATACGTCTTTGCCTTCTAAGGCATGAGGAATGCTTTGTTCTTGAATGGGCGTTGGACTTGTATATCCAACATCGTTCAAACCCATCATCAAAGATTCCTGGAGCTTAAAGTCTTTAAATGTCAAAGTGCTAATAACTTAAATGTTCCAAAAAGTATAATATACATAGAAACTGCAGAATTTATATTCCACTTTGGCACTTATTTACACTACTTTTAAGTATTCGAATTTTAAACAATAACAAAAAACAATTATGAGATTTAACACATCAACCATTCTTTCCATCTTTTTAGCTGTATTTGTGATTACAGGATGTAATGATTCAGCTAATAAAACTAGCTCAGCTAATGTTGATCTTGAGACTAAACAAGATAGTATAAGTTTTGTTTTAGGGTTTCAAAATGGAGACTTCTTAGCAGCTGAAGGTGCAACTGATTTTAATTATGATGCATACATAGCAGGTTTTATGAACGGTATGGAAGGCAATGAAAGCATTGATGAAATGACAAGAAATAGTCTTATCAATGATTTTCGTATTCAACTTACAGAAGCTATCAAGACAAAAAACTTAGAAGAAGGCCAAGCATTTTTAGCTGAAAACAAAACTAAAGAAGGTGTTGTTGAAACAGAATCGGGTCTTCAATATAAAGTTGTTGAGGAAGGCACGGGTAAATCTCCTAAAGCTGAAGACACTGTTGAAGTACATTATGAAGGTACTTTAATTGATGGTACTAAGTTTGATAGTTCATACGACCGAGGTGAGCCAATTGAATTTCCGTTGAACCGAGTTATTCCAGGATGGACTGAAGGCGTTCAATTAATGAAAGAAGGTGCAACTTACATGTTCTACATCCCTTCTGATTTAGCGTATGGCGAAAATCCACGTCCAGGTGGTGTAATTAAACCAAACCATACCTTAATCTTTAAAGTTGAGCTTATTTCAGTGAAATAAAATTCAATAACTTATTGATATAAAAAAAAGCCCTATTCGATGAATAGGGCTTTTTTTGTGTAATTTATTCTATTGCTTACGACTGTAGGCTAGTTAGAATAATAATCTTAGTTACCGCACTTAGAGTTGCATCACTCATCGTTTGGGTATCATTATTCTGTGCGCTTGATTCTACACTACTAAAGAAAGTTGTATATACATCAAGTGCTACGTCAGCTGTTACTGCAGATGCTACTGCGCTATCAAAGATAGTTTTCGCACCAGTGGTTGCATTAATTTCAGTATCAACACTCACTACAAATTCAGAACTTACGTTCGCGTCGTTTTGCATTGTTGTGTTAACTTCTTCTTTATAGCTCTCAAAAGCAGCTTCTACATCAGCTTTAACACCAGCAGCAGTTCTAATATTTGCTTTTAGTGTCGCACCAGCGTCAGCAATTGCTTGCTTAGATTCACTACTCATTTCAGAAGCTTCAGCTTCAGCTCTTACGGCAGCATCAATTGCGATTGCAGCCATCATTGAAGTTTGTTCTCTTACAGAGTTTTCAGCTTCAGTAGATACAGAGCTTACATTGTTTACTGCAAGTCTACCCCATAATTCGATAGCTTGAGCAGCTTTATTTGCTTCAACATCCGCATTAGCATATGCATTTGCAGAAGTTTCTACGAATAATTCGTATGCAGCAGCTTCTTGTTCAGCAGTTGATGCAGAGTTAAGATCCGCTTCTAAACGTGCTTGAGCGTCAGCAAGAATTTGCAATGATGCTTCAAGTTTTTCTTCAGCGTTTCCTTCTACTTCACTACGGAAGAATTCAGCTCTTGCTTCTGCAGAACTTTTAAGTGCAGTTGCAAATTTAGCAGCAGCACTTGTACTATTATTAATTTCAGATGCTACTCTTGATGTAATCATAGCTTCGATATCATTCTTAGTTACGATATCAGCACTACCATTAGCTACAAGTTCAGCATATACGTTAGACTCTGCAGTAGACTCAAAGTCGATTGGCTTAATGGTTACATTATCACCGTTTTCAAGCGATGCAGATACAAAGCCCATTGTTTCAGAGCTACCATTTTGAGCTACAACTACATAGTGTTGTGCAGTGTTAGCATCAAAAGAAAGATTAAATTCACCAGACGCATTCGTCGTTGTCTCAATATCACTAATCTTATTAATTGAACCGTTAGATTCAACAGTAGCTAGTGTTACAACTGTTCCTTCGAGGTCTGCTGATTTTTGTTTTGCTTGACTTTCTTCAACTTTACCGTTTACCGTAGCCGAGCCGCCGCTATTGTTAGAGTCAGAGCATGCAAGCCCTAAAGTAGCAATAGCGAGTGCCAGAATTGGAAGTTTTAGTAATTTATTAGTCAACATAATTGATTATTTGGTTATTGTTAATTCACTTTTTTTAACCAAACATCTCCTCTGTTGTTCCGAATTTTCTTAAGAAATCCACTTTCTAGTCCATATACGTATTAATCACCTTATATAGGGGGCATATAAACAAATAGGAAACTGGATATCCTCCAATTTCCTATAAATACGTTGGCTTTTTCGGGGTACATTCAAGGTTAATCATACTTGTATGAAAACACGATTTATGACAACAACTTCTCGCGTAATCCGCTACTACGTTTAATTGAGTTTTCAATACAATAGTCTAAAACCTCGTTTGAACTAATAACAAGAAGATTTTGCCGGGCTCTTGTTACACCTGTATATAAAAGTTCTTTTGTTAATACAGGATTTATATAGTCTGATAACATGATAATTACCGAGTTGTATTCAGAACCTTGACTCTTGTGGATGGTGATAGCATAAGCTGGCTTGTAATCCTTTAACCTTGTTATTGGTATTTCTTTATCTGGCCCAAATCTCAAATAATACTCTCCCGATTGATGAACAAAGCACGTGCCTACTTCACCGTTTCTTACACCAATACTTGTGTCATTTCTGGTAATTATGATCCTACGCCCTTTATACCATTCACGATGTACCGGTAATCCATACCTTTGCTTCATACTTTTTTCTATCCAATCATTGATAGCATCTACCCCTAGCCTTCCACTTCTATTGGAGCATAATATTTGAGCATTCATATCACCACGAATTATCTCATCCACATAGTTCGCAAGAAGTGACTCTATTTTACCTTTTGAAGGCTCTTGATGTTCAATTGAGGGCAAAGTACTCATCAAGGGCCTAACTTCGCTTAGACGTTGATTATTAATGGCTGTGGCTAATTCATTAATCCCTGAGTGCTCACTGGCTCTATAATACTTTGTTAGTAGAACAATATGGTCGTTCAATAAGTTATTGGTATCACTCTTAGGCAGATTGACGAATGACGACAATTCATTATTTAAGATTGTTTGTGAAAAACCCGTATCTGCTTTATAACATATATCCCCTAATATGGAGCCTGCTTCTACAGAAGAGAGTTGATCCTTATCTCCCAATACAATGAGTTTCGTGCCTTTTTTTATTGCACGGACTAAGTGTATCCACATTTTTAGATCTAGCATGGAGGCTTCATCAACTACAATTACATCATAGGGTAATTGGTGATCTTCATTAAATCTAAATTCTCCTTTCCTATTAGCTCCTAGTAATCGATGCACTGTCATCGATTCAATATCATCACTTAATTCCTCGATAGATTCAGACAATCTTTCGGCTGCCTTACCTGTTGGAGCAGTTAGGGCAATCTTCATGTCATTATCGATATGAAGTAGTTGTTTGAGTATGTTCTTAACTGTATACGTTTTCCCCGTACCTGGTCCACCCGAAATAATCAATAAGTTCGTTGAAAGACTTAAAGCGATGGCTACCTTTTGGAAATCCAACTCCTCACCTACTTTAATTGGAACAGGCTGCTCCTTTGGAATATCCTTCATTTTATTGAGTAACCATTCAACCAACTCAACTTCGTAGCACCAATATTTTTGAATATATAACCGGTTTCCCTCAAGAATAAATGGTGTTTGCTCACCTACACCCCCAATAGATTGAATGCCTTCTAATTCCTGAGTGAGTGCTTCTATACTATCAAATTGAAAATCTAGGTGTTTGTATAAAGAGTGTTGTTCTAGTTCTGAAAGGTCCACACATATATTTCCATTTATTTCATCATGAATGGCCAATACTATTGCTTTAAGTCCATTCTCAGTAATGGTGGAGTCTCTTCGTTTGAAAAACTTAGCCATCTCAATCTCAAACGAGGTGAGATGTTCGTCGTTTTTAAGTTGAAGTAAATGTGGAATTAGTTTTTTCATTGATGAACCCGGTTACATATTTCATCTAACCGTTGAATCTTAGACGCATTCGGAACATCAAAATAAATACCATTTAATCGTTTGTCTGGATGCATACCTCTCAAGAACAAATAATACACGCCCCCAAAGTCTCTTTTATAATCGAAATTTGGGTCTCTGGCCTCCAAATATTTCTTTAGTGCCAACACATATATATGGTACTGAATATCATAATCTGCATGTTCCATCGCTGTTTTAAGATGTTCAGGTTTATAATCATCATAAGTATCGCCTAAGTGATTACTTTTATAATCGAGAATATAATATCTCCCATTATGCCTAAATATTAGGTCGATAAAGCCTTTCATATAACCACGAATTACACTCTGAGTATGAAGGGGCAACTGATTTTGTTCGCGTATTGTAGTCGCCAATTCAGCTGGATCTAATTCATTTATTGTGAAATGAAATTCCATTTCCTTTAATACATCTTCCTTAGATAGATTGGACAGCTGTAATTCATCATTCAGAGACGTAGTTAGAACTTCACTTACCCATTCTTGTAACATGGACTCCCATTTATTGGCAAAGCCCCATTCCCCCATTTTCTCTTTTATAACCTGATTAATGTTGGTTGATGAATCATCAAAGTTTATATACTCAAAAATGTCATGTAATAGATTTCCTGCATCAGCCCCACGCGGGAAGGAAAAACGATCAATTTGTTGATCCTCCTGGGTTTCATGAATCGATACTCGTTCATCAAAGTCGAAATCAAAACCGTCTGAATCCGTTTTCGAATGTTGAGACAGTGATGAGAAGCTGACAACTTTGGTTAGTCTATCTAAGTCATTTCGAGTAAAGCTTTCAGTGCTTAAATCTGAGGTTGAGTAAGAAGTTTTTTGAACATGCTCTTTTAAAACCAACTCTTCTTCTTTTTTAATAACTAATGTAGCAAGGTCTTTAAGTTCATTAAGTTTCGACAGACAAGCTTCATAGTTAAATGCAGGGTCTTTTTTGGATGATGAATAAGCTTCTGCACCAAATAACAACGTAGCTATGGTGGATTTATACATGTTCATATCCAACAGAGGAATAATATTAACCACCTCTGCTCTTGTAAGGGCTACATATGCCAACCGCATTGCATCGGCTATGCTTTCTAGTTTTTGTTGTTCTTTAGCATCTTCACTAACAGAGCCAATATTGATGACCAAATCATCTTCATCATTGTGATATTGAGACACTTTATTTTTGTTGGAAGAGTACAACATGTCATCCCACAAAAACGGCAATACTACAATAGGGTATTCGAGCCCTTTACTAGAATGCATGGTTGTAATAGTCACTAAATCATCATCACTTTCTAAGCGTAATAGTTCATCATCCGTGATTTCCCCTACATTATTCAACTTATTCAAATAAATTCTAAAGAGATTAGATGGCGATGATTTGTGCTGTTTTTCAATATTTATGAGCAATTCTTGGAGATGATAATGATTGGTAAGTCTTCGTTCAGCGAAGCTCAATACTGATAGTTTTTCTTCAATGTGAAATTCAGTATTCAGAAGTTCTAAAGCCGCTATTATCCCTTTTTTACTCCACGTTTCTCGAGCGCTTTTAAACCAATTTACTAATTCACCTAAAGCCTCAGGATCATCATTCAGATTTGAAATTTGATTCGCCTTATATCCAATGTATTCTGTTGAAAGTGCTACTTTTACAATCCCATCATTCGATGAGTTGAGCATTGCTTTCAAAATATCTTTGAGCTCAATGGCTTCTTGGCTCGAATAAATAGATTCTTTGGATTTCAATAAACTTGGGATGCCAAGATCGTATAAGCTTTGATGAACTAACTCAGCTTCTGCATTCTTCTTTACTAATACAGCAATATCACTTGCTTGAACAGGTCTATCTCCAATTTGATAATCACCAGATAGCAAATCTGATATCTGATGAGCTACATAATTACTAACTCTTCCCCTTGTATCACCAATGCTGTTACCGTCTCGGTCTTCATCGTAATCAATTTCGATAAATTGAGTAGACGCCTGAGTTTCGGTGCCCTTTTTTAAAGTTAATGACGTTTTACTATCTGGAAAATTAGCTTTACGAAATGCCGGGTTTTCTAATATGAATGGATGTTTTTGAACACTAAATAATTTATTCACTCCTTTAATTAAGTGTTCATCTGAACGGAAATTCGCACTTAATGAATATTTCTGTTCATCCGGCACTTCCTTTGTTGCTTCGAAGTAGGTAAATAAATCGGCACCCCTAAAACTGTAAATGGCTTGCTTTGGATCACCAATCATGAATAGTGCACTTTTACTATTCATGTATATTTTTTTAAAAATCGAATACTGAATTGGATCTGTATCTTGAAACTCATCTACCAGAGCAATTGGGTATTTCTGAGCTAATTTTGTACTTAACCTTTTATCTAAATTCAGATCTACGAGTTGAAGGAAGTCATCAAAACTAAGCACGTTAATCGCTTTTTTATAAGCCGTAATCTTTACTTTAATTTCGTTAAGTGCATTTAAAATGAACCATTCTTTATAGGAAAGAAATTGTTCGTACTGTTGCATGAACTCATCTAGTATGAAAGAAAATGGTGGAGGATCTACCGTCTTCCCTTTTTTTACTCTCTCATACAGTACACTAGATGTAAATAGGTTTAACTTTTCTGGAAGACAAAAGATCTCGTTTTCGCCTTCAAGCCAGTTATTAATTTTCTTTAGACCCGTTGTCCTAACATTTTCCCTATACACATTTCCATTGAGCACCCCACTATTCAAAATATCCTGTAATAGAGCTCTATCGTTGTGCCACTCTGCTCTTAATTGATGGTATAAGCCAAACAGGTTTTCTATTACTTGATCAATTTTATTCTGTTCAATGTTCTGTGGTTCAATAATAGCATAGGGCTTACTGAGTATGGGTAACACAAACTGGGATAATTCATCCATAGATAGTTTTTGTTGAATCAGAAAATTCAATAAGGCCCTACCCTTTCTATCAGACGAATACTGCTGTACAACTTCTCTCCAGTAATCATCTATAGCGTCTTGATATAGTTCAAGTGGATCTTTTAAGACCTCAAAATCAGGCTGCACCCCAAACGAGATACTTTCTTCACGGAGCAGCTTTTGGCAAAAACCATGTATGGTAAAAATAGAGGCTTCATCAAATGCCTGAAGCGCTGTAGTTAATAAATCAATCCAATTTGGTTGCTTTCTTTCTAATAGCTGAACTAAAAATGGATCGTCGTCTTTAGCCTTATTACTTTTGAGTGATTCAAGACTATCCTTTATTCTCTTTCTAATTCTACTTTTTAGTTCAATAGTAGCCGCATCCGTATAGGTGAGCACCAGAATTTGCTTTGGTAATAGCTCATGTTCAACAATGGCTCTTATATAAAGAGATGTGATGTTATAGGTTTTACCTGTACCTGCACCCGCTTCAACTAAACTCAAGCCTTGTAGTGGAGCCTCAAAAATCTGCAGTGCTTTCATCATTTAGTCACCAAATGTTTGTGCAGTGGTTCCCAAAGACTTTGCACAATTGCATGAAAATCACTCTTCGCATAAAAATGATGATCACTTACCAATAGTGCGTGGTAACGGTCTTGTGATTCAACATTATAAACCCCTGAAAAAGAATCCCCTAACCATTGAGTTTCTGCCTTTTTAATGGCTGCTTGAATATTCTTTTCATTCAACGTTTTTGAATATATATAAGCTGTTTCTATTGGCACAAAATAAGAATCTGGATTTTGAATGGCCTCTTTATATCTAGAAACTAATTCATTCAAATATATAGAAGCATCATCAACGGCTTCGAAAAGGACACTTTTTAACTCATCTTTTTCGATATAGTAAATTACTGTAGGTCTATTATCCTGAGTATTCAATACTAAATGCTTAATCCAAGCTGTCATTAGGTGTTTGCCCTTTAATGAACTTACAAGCACCTCTAAGCGAGCATTAGGATAAATCTCCTTTATTTTAGCAAGCAGCTTTGTCTCATTTAAATCTAACGTTAGATCTAATTCTTTCTCTTGATCTATTGGATACTCTGCTAGTACATCTTTATACAAATCGAGGATGTGAACAGCTCTTTCATATTCTAACTCACCTGGAAATCCACTAGGTAGTACTCCTCTACTATGCAACTCCGTGATCGTTAATTTATGCTGGTTTGAATTTAAAATATCATCCACTAACTCAAACCTTATCTTATATTTATCTAAATGATTTATATTAAATGGTTCTCTGTTTTCAATGACTTCAAATTCCTCATAAAAATTTAGTCCCAGTAAATTAACACACATATATTTGGATGGATGTGTGTAGAATTGAATGAGCTCATCTACACTTACTTCATCAACTAGTTCTACTGAAGGGGTAAAATCTTGAATAAAACTAAGTGAGCTGTCTCCAGAGTTTGCTAAACGTTCACTGATCTTCTTTTTCAGTTTACTGAAACTCTTATTTTCCCCTGTAAAATATTGCGAAGAGAACCCATGTAAACTATGTTCATGAATAGGAACTTCAATGGAATAATTCTGAGTGATATCTAATAACTGATCGAGTAGAATGGATGGTGCTTTTTTATTTTCTGAATAGAGGTCTTGCCCAATAAAACTTAAGTATAGTGTTTGCTCTGCATTCTGGATTAGATCATAGAATACATGCCTATCTTCTTCAATTTGTATACGGTCTCCTACTCTCGGTTTTTGATGTAATAAATCAAAATCTGGACGAACAATCTTCCGTGGCAAAGCTGATTCATTTAAACCTAATATCGCTACAAACTTATGGGGATTCCTTCTATTGGGAACATACTCACCAATCTTTATTCCATTCCCAAAAGCCGTAGAAGCGGCTTTAGCACTCGTTATAACGCCTTTCAGCCAGGTACTTACGGTGAAGTAGTTGACTTTATCAGTAGCTATTGAAAGTTTAGTATAATCTTTTAAATCCTCTAGTTTCTTCAATAAAGATTGAGAATTAAAATCGACTTTTGCAGGTACAGTTAATAGCTGAAGCGCTAAATCTTTGAACACATTCAACCACTCCGAAAGTCCCTGTTTAGCACTTATTCTATCTCTGAACTGTGATAACTGATCTAGAATACCTGAAATGGTAGCTAACAAATGTACCGCTTCATTTTGATTCCCAGGACTGAAGGCTGATAGCTCATAATCTTCGAGGTAACTATCCTCAAGCATACAGTAGCCTAATAAAAGTCGATCAATTCCTTCTCTCCAACTAAAAACATCACCATCAAAGCCTCTTCGAATTTTTAGTTGAATCACCCATTCTCGAAGTTGTTGGATATGTTCATCTGTGAGTTTCCACTTGGCTCGAATGATCTCCATATCTAGGAAATCGATGAAATCATTGGCTTTGAACTTTGAACTCAATAAGCCTATTAACTGAATAAATGCTTCTTCAACTTGTTCAGATATATTTTGATGAATGTATGAAACGGGTAAAGGGACTTCCTGATCTGATCCTTCTAAAATTGGTACAATGAGTGAGGCATAATCAGCCAGATTAGGTACTAGCACTAATATATCTTCTGCCGCTAATTCTGAATTGTTTTCTAGCTCTCTTAATATGTTATCACGAAGCACCTCTACTTCCCTTCTAATGCTATGACATGAATGAATAGTAAAACTATTATCAAGAGAATTACTCACTGCTTTATTCCCGTTGCAGATACTCTGAATGCTTTTCAGTAGTGAGTTAGAAGAGCTTGAAGCCTCAATCACTTCTTCTTTTTTGGTCTGAATGATCTCCCTAATTAAATGATCCGAATCGATAGCTGGTTTTGTTAAAAACTCATGATAAGCTTTTAAATCAGTTTCCCCTTCAGACCCATTTACATCATTGTAATAATATATATCTATGTGTTGTGATAGTTCATTTAATAACTGAACAAACGGCCTAGACATCTGAGGCAACCGGTATATCCAAATTTTTGTAGGCAACGTTAAGAATGGAAATTCATCGTTTTTTATCCAATTGATTAACTCGGTAAAAGCCTCTGCTCGCGATTTAGGAAGTGAGTTATTTTGTGGAATGTTTTTTCGAACTGCATTCCATAAAATTGCTTGCCAATGTAAATGATCTGGCAGTCCTTCGTAGCTACCTCTTTGCCACGAATCAATCATTTCAGGTCTATATACTTGATACAAATCAAATACATCCGCGATTTGTCCTGCAAGTTGAAGCAGAACTAATTCCTCTAATTCACTTTTACCCGTTACTTGTAAAAGTAAGTCAGGTTTTTGTATCAGTACATGATAAATAGACCACTGAAGGGAGATTAAATCAAATGGTAGTTTTTGAGGAACGTCAGGGTTTTTTAAACGATAAAGTTTCCAAATTAACTCTGAGGGGAAGATGTACTCGTTGTTTGCACTAACTTTAATCTTATCGCTTTCTTGAAAACTCAAAAAGCTTGCCACATCTTTATTTTGAACAATCACCCATTTTTTTTGAAATGGATCACTTGGATTAGCTTTAGTAAAGCTGTCTAAAAAATGATCTAATAAATGTGTGGAAGAAGGTGAACGAGTATCGTAAAACATAGGCCAATTATCTGGCCGAAGTATAACAAAATAAGTATGCTATTTCCGAACTATTCCTCTTCAGATTCTTTGTTTTTTTGCTCTAGTGCATGTTTGAGAAGATCATTAGCTATATGACTGAATGAGTCATTTTTTTCTTTAGCTAAAGCACGAATTGTATTAATGATATCTTCTTCGAGATAGTAACTGGCAACTTTTTTTTGAGGCGTATTTTTCTCCATATCAGGTGTAGACTCCTGATTTTCAGTACTACGAATAAAATCAAATGAAGCATCACCCTTTAGGCTATAGGCTAAAGGATTATGCCCCATGCTTTTCTTTTTGGTCATTGTTTAATGGCCGTTCTTAATTTCCTTTGCTAAAGCGAAGTAATCTTTTGCACCATTACTGTTGCCGTCGTATTCAAAAATTGTTTTGTGATGACTTGGGGCTTCAGCTAAAGCTACATTATCTCTAATAATGGTCTTAAATACTTTATCTCCAAAATAATCTTTGATATGCCCTACAACTTCCTTGTTCAGGTTTTTACGATTATCGTAAAGCGTACAGATGATTCCGCCTACTGCGAGTTTATCGTTCAATCGTTGCTGAACAATTTTAATCAAATCTAGCAATTTCGATAAACCATGAAGTGCTAGATATTCTGACTGCAAAACGATAAAAATATCCTCTACTGCCGTGAATGCATTCAGAGTTAATAGGCCTAAGTTTGGCGGGCAATCAATCAATACATAATCGTATTCACCTTCTTTAAGCGTCTCTAAAGTATTACGTAATAAGCTTTCTCTTGCTGGTTCATTTGCTAATTCTAACTCAGCCCCAGATAATTCAAGCGAGGATGGAATAAAATCGAACCCATTATGCTTGATAACCGCTTCTTGTAATTTCACTTGTCCCTTTAATGCATGATAGATATTCTTTTCCATTCTATTCGAATGCATTCGAAGTGAGTAGGTTAAATTAGCTTGTGGGTCCAAGTCTATTAATAAAACTTTTTTTCCAAGCTTTGCTAAACCTGCTCCAATATTAATAGTGGAAGTAGTTTTGCCTACGCCGCCCTTCTGATTTGTTAAAGCGATGGTTCTCATTTTATAAGCCGTGTATTATGCCAATTGTTGCAATTAATGGTATGTGAATAGAGAAATAATAGCTTGCTTTGTTACAAAGCCCCATGTTACCCCTAATTATGTGAACGGTGTTAATCTAATTAATTTCGACAAAAAAGGAAGCGCTTTTAATTTACTGTTACAATTAAGTGATTTATTAGAATCATCATAAAAAAAAGGGAATATTGGTTCTGTTTTTAGAATCATCGTAACTTAAGTGAAAAATGATATGAGATTCTTCAGCCGCAAATTAATCAAGCCTCAAGATTTAAATGCCCATGGCACCCTTTTTGGTGGTGCGGTATTAAGCTGGATTGATGAAGAGGCTGCAATATTTGTGCTTTGCCAGCTCGGTAAAGGAAATATTGTTACTAAATATATGTCAGAGATTAATTTTGTTAACTCAGCCCCTTTAGGTGAAGTTATTGAAATTGGTATGGAAACTGTTAAATTCGGGCGGACATCAATTACAGTTAAATGTGAAGTTCGAACGAAATTCGAAAAGAAAACCATTATCACTATAGACGAGATCGTATTCGTTCATGTAGATGAGTTTGGTAAACCTACCCCTCACTTCATTGACCAAGCTGTTAACAATTAAATAAGTATGACGTGAGTACTCTAGTTGATTTTACCTCTTTAAATGAAATGCTTTACGGCGATGATAGATATATCAAAGAATTTGCCGAAGCGGCTATCATTTCATTCAATGAATTTAATGAGAGTTATAAAACTCACTTAACAGCTCGTGATGAAGAGAACTTTCGGAAAGCTGGGCATAAGATTAAACCTGTTGCTCAAATGTTGAGTCTGCAAGTTATCATAGATGAATACGAAAGCGGTAAAGCTTTAATCTGGGATAAGAAAAGTGATAAAGAGATACAGGAGTCTGTTAAAAAAATAGACAAGTTATGTACTCAAGTGCTCATGGAATTAGACAATATCGTAACGGCTGATTAATTCTATTTTGTTGTTTTATTAGTGATTAAAAATCACAACCTTCCTTAAAAACAACAAAACACTTCTTATGACAATACTCGTAACAGGTGGGGCTGGATATATAGGAAGCCACACCGTTCTTGAACTTTTATCAATTGGCCACCAAGTTATTGTAGTTGATAACCTTTCTAATAGTAGTCAAGAATCCTTACACAGAGTTGCATCAATTACAGGTAAATCGCCCGTTTTCTACGAAGTTGATATACTAAATAAAGAAAAGCTAGATGCCATTTTTCAAAATCACGATATCGATTCCGTTATTCATTTTGCTGGATACAAAGCCGTAGGCGAATCGGTTCAAAAACCTATGATGTATTATCAGAATAATATTGATAGTACACTTATTCTTTGTGAAACAATGAAAAAGCATGGTGTAACAAACATCGTTTTTAGTTCATCAGCTACTGTTTACGGGGATCCTGAAACGGTACCAATTACTGAAGAATCTCGCCTTTCTGCCACGAATCCATATGGAAGAACTAAGTTATTCATTGAGTACATACTCCGAGATTTATATGTATCGGATAACACTTGGAATATTGCATTGCTACGCTATTTCAACCCCGTAGGTGCACATAAAAGTGGTTTAATTGGCGAAGACCCGAATGATATCCCTAACAATTTAATGCCATTTGTTAGCCAAGTTGCTGTAGGAAAATTAGAGCAGCTTTCTGTATTCGGGAATGATTACCCTACCCCTGACGGAACAGGTGTTAGAGATTACATCCACGTAGTAGATTTGGCCATTGGTCATCTAAAAGCCATTGAGAAATTAGAAGAAGATCCGGGATTAGTAATTTACAACTTAGGTACAGGCAAAGGCACAAGCGTTTTGGATATGGTACAAGCTTTTGAAAAAGCTTCTGGTAAAAAAGTGCCTTACAAAATTGCTCCTAGAAGACCTGGTGACATTGCAACTTGCTATGCAGATCCTGCCAAAGCTGAAAAAGAATTAAAATGGAAAGCTGAGCGAGGCATTGAAGAGATGTGTAACGATGCCTGGAAATGGCAATCTGAGAACCCAAACGGGTATAACAGTTAACTAAAGAATTATACAGTTTTTCTAAAATGAACTTTGTGAATTACCTCAAAGCTGTCGTATCTTTGCGGTCCTATTAGCCAAAGTGGCGGAATTGGTAGACGCGCACGACTCAAACTCGTGTTTCTTCGGAAGTGAGGGTTCGACTCCCTCCTTTGGTACAAAAAAAGCACTGATGATTACACCAGTGCTTTTTTTATGGGTATAAGTTTCGTTTTAGTCGCCTATATAGATTGCAGAAGTTCCACTATTTTTTTCAGTATGAAGTGGGTTTTCATTACCACTTGCTGTGGGCATTCTAAACACTACTAATTTGCCCCCTTCTACCGCTCGCTCTGCTACATAGATTAGCTCCGAAGATCGATCGTATGACACTCCAACCGGGTTACCTAACTCAGTATTGGATCCAGAGATTACAATTTGATCTGAAAGTGATATAGTACCTCTATCTCCAGCAGCCGATAGTTTAGTAGAGAAGTCCTGAATAATATGAATACCACCATCTGAATCGCTACTTGCTTCCCCAATGTCCGTCATAAACATGATGTCTTCTACTTCATCATAATACAAGGCGTGAGTTCTAAGTATACCTTCAATCTGAACTTTTTGATCCGCATTCACAGCTCCACCCTGATTCGCTAAAATATTATTAAACACGGCAAGTGAGTCAGAATTATCAATGATTGCATACAGCTTTTCCCCGTGAAACTGCATGTCCCATAAATTGATTTGAGGGTCGTAAGTGGTGATTAATCGAATAGTACCACCGGTAACATCATAGGCATAAAACCTATTCTGTTGATCATTAGTAGCCGCTGCATCTTGAGCTACTAGTACCGTATTTCCAGATACCGCAAGTTTTCTTCCATTCGTAAAATCTGCAGCACTACTAGCCAGCAAATTAAGATTCGTCCCGTTTAATGAGGTAGTTAACCCATCATAAATTTCTAACCGGTTATTTGAACGCGATACTAGATATAAACGATCAGTGGTTGAGTTGTAATAGATACCATCTGCATCATTTGAAGCCGTTCCAAATTGAACAGAAGTTATATTTTCTAAATCTGAAAAGTTAAATACGCTAACTATCGATGTAGTATTACTTGAAGCAAAGATATTTCCGATATCTTCGCCATTCGTTCCTTCATCGTTACTAGAATTACTTCCACATGATATAAATATTAATGAAGTAACTATTACTAATCCAATTTGTTTGATAAATGATCCCATACCTTTTTAGTGTCCTACTTAGTCTTTTTAGATAATTGAATGGTTGATAATATTATTTGAGTACAAAGTTACAAATAACATCACCTATTACGAATTATCCTATATAATGGATCATTTTGGAACAGATAAAGCTGAAGCTGCTTTATGAAATATATTGACAGTTGGTGTTAGATTTATTGAGCTATTAGAACCCACTACATCAGTTAAATTATATCCTAAGATGCGCCCTCCCCCATTTAAATTTTCAGCTACCACTATTAGATTGCTTCTTTTATCAAATACGATATCACATGGATTACCTATAAAGGTATTGGTTCCTTCAATCACACTCTGATCTAATAGCGATATGTTTCTCGTATCTAAAATGGCTTGGGTAAACTTGTTATAGAACCCTTCGATTACATGAATAGAGCCATCAGAATCAGATAGCACATCCCCAGAATCAGATATAAACATGATATCAGATGAGGCATCGTAAAACACTCCACTCATATTCTGAATGCCTTCAATTTGAACTCTTAAATCTGGTTCGATATTAGACTCTTCTTTATAGGGATATGAATTAAAAATGGAAAGGGAATCTGAATTTACTTCAGATACAAAAAGAGTGTTCCCTGAAATAAAAACATCCCATGGTTCAAAGGATATGTTTTTAGTGTTCAAATATTTTAGCTCATTAAAGGAAGTGTAATACGTAATCAACTGATTTTGAAAGTTATTTGCTGCATTTGCTACTTGAGCTAGAATGACAACACTCCCAGTCCCAGTCATACCTTGAACTTTTGTAATCTCAGTTCTGGAATAGCTAAAGGGTAAAATGGTTTCAGATGTATCTTGATAAGCTAAATTTGCAAATACCACTAACTGATTCGAGCTTGCATCCACTTGGTATATTGCATCCACGTCGCCATCATACATTAAGCCTGTGGCTTTATTATGTGGAATTTTAAAAGATATGGATTGGACGTCAAGAGGATTTGAAAAGTCGTAGCTAGTAAGTGCTTGGTTATCCACACTAGAAACAAAGACGCTCCCAAGATTCGCTGTCATTTTAGGGGGTTCAGTTATTGAACATCCCCCCAAAAAAATAGCAAGTGCACTTACACTCAAATTGCTAAATGTACTCCGAACCTTCATAATAGATTTTTAAAAGAATCTTTCCCCTAGGTTCAGAATACTAAAAAATAAACCCCTACAACATTAGAAGTTTAGGCAATATGGGTTTAAACATTAAATCTAAAAAGCATCACATCACCATCGGCAACTACATACTCTTTACCTTCTTGACGCATTTTGCCCGCTTCTTTAGCTGCTTTTTCTGATTTAAGTTCAGCAAAGTCATTATACGCTATAGTCTCTGCGCGGATAAAGCCTCTTTCGAAGTCGGTGTGGATTACTCCTGCAGCCTGAGGAGCTTTAGTTCCTTTTCTAATAGTCCAAGCTCTAGCTTCTTTTGGCCCTACAGTGAAATAGGTAATTAAGCCCAATTCTTTATAAGCAGAGTTAATCAAGCGATCTAGTCCAGCACTTGTTAATCCAAGTTCTTCTAGAAACATCTCTTTTTCTTCCGCATCTAGTTCAGCAATTTCTGCTTCAATTTTAGCACAAAACATTACCACTTCGTCATCATGCTGAGCTGCAATTTTTTTAACCGTCTCAACATAATCATTCCCAGAATCCAATTCTGTTTCACCAACATTGCAAGCATAAAGCACCTGCTTAGATGACAATAGCATAAGGTCTTTGTATGCTTCTTTTTCATCTTCGTTTGCTTCAAACAATCGTGCTGAGTTTCCATTTTCTAAATGCTCGCGTAATCGTTCAGCTACCGCTAATTGCGCTTTAAAGGCTTTATCACCGCTTTTAGATTGCTTCTTTAACGTATCTACACGCTTTTCAACACTCTCTAGATCTTTTAAAATCAGCTCTTCTTCGATGATTGCAATATCACGTTCTGGATCTACTCCACCTTCAACATGAATGATGTCATCATCATCAAAACAACGAACTACGTGAATGATTAAATCCACTTCACGAATGTGAGATAAAAAGGCATTTCCCTTTCCTTTTCCTTCTGCTGCTCCTTTTACCAAGCCAGCGATATCAACAAACTCTATGGTTGCAGGAATTACACTAGCTGATTGAGCTAGGTTGGCAAGATTTGTTAATCTCTCATCAGGTACAGAAACCAAACCTACATTCGGATCGATTGTACAAAATGGGAAATTGGCAGACTCAGCGCCTGCGTTACTTAATGCATTAAATAATGTTGATTTACCCACATTTGGTAAACCTACGATGCCACACTTTAAACTCATAGTTGTTCAGAAATTGAAGATATTATAAAATTGATGATCTATTTATTCACGGAATGGTCGATCAGACCTCGGCCTTTTTTAGATATTTTGCCTTCCCTATTTAATTCCTCTAAGGATGCATCTAAAATACCATTAACAAATCTGCTAGATTTGGCCGTCGAAAATTTCTTAACGATTTCAATAGCCTCGTTAATGGTTACTTTGGTTGGTATTTCTTCGAAATTCAAAAATTCACAAAGCGACATACGTAGCACGAGCGTATCGATGAGTGCTAATCGTTCAATGTCCCAGTTTTTGATATGTTTTTTGATGATTTCGTCAAGCTCGTTCTCAGATTCGAGCGTGGTAAAAAATAGTTTCTCAGCAAAACGACGTGCTTCTTTCTCACCGCCTGCTTGCTCTTTGATGATAGTGTCTGTGATATACTGTACGCTATCGCCACTTTGCTTATATGCGTATAGCGCTTGTAGAACAGTTTCTCTTACGTGTCTGCGGTTGATCATGCCAAATAACTTAAAATTGGCTGCAAAGATACGCAATCAAAAAGAATAATGATTGAAGGATTGCAAGAAACTTATCTATATTTGGCACTTTCTTAAAAATGCGTCCGTAGCTCAGTTGGTTAGAGTATCACATTGACATTGTGGGGGTCGCTGGTTCGAATCCAGCCGGACGCACTCCCTCCACAACTTGCCCTACTCCTTTTAGACCTCAACCCTTGGCTGAATCACTTTTTTTTTAAACCTAAATTCGAAAAGTACTCCATTTTCACTTCGAATTTCTGTTTCAGCATGAAGCTGTTTACCCAAGGTTCTGATTAACGTCATACCTAGTGATTTCCGCTTCTTCTCTTCTTCATTCGAAGGCAACCCAATTCCATTATCACGAATTGAATAGACCAAGTCCTCTCCAACTTTCTTAAAACTCACCCAAATTTGACCTTCGTTCTTACCTTGAAATGCGTGCTTATAACTATTGGTCAAAATTTCATTTAAAAGTAGTCCACATGGTATAGCTTGGGTGATCTCCAATTCAACCTCATCTAAATCAAAGGCGATATCGATCGGGACAGTACGATTCATTAGTGATAATGAAATAACCTTACTTAATTCACGTAAGTAGTTCTGAATAGATACTTGAGAGAAATCTTCACTTTGATACAACAGCTCATGCACCATTGCAATTGAGTTCACTCTCATCTGACTGTCTTTAAGCACCGTTTGAGCACTTGAATTATCTACCGTAAGCGATTGTAATTCTAACAAGCCTGTAATTACTGCCAAGTTATTTTTTACTCTATGATGGATCTCAGCAAGTAATACTTCTTTCTCCCGAAGATTTCGCTTTAGTTTTTCCTCAGCATCTTTCCGATCGGTTATATCTACATAGATACCATAAACGGCTATTACTCTATTATCTACTATTACAGGAACAGCACATACAATTACATCGATAATAGAGCCATCTTTAGTCTTTCGTTTTCCAGTGTATACCTTTGCCGTTTTGCTGTTAGATAACTCTGTGGCATCATCGATCCCATCATCAGGCACAATGAGCTTATCTAATTCCAGTCCTTTAATTTCCTCTTCCTTATACCCAAAAATATTCGCAAAGCTATCATTAATGCGATCAATTTCATGGTGGTTATTCAGTAATGCTATACCAATTGGACTAGAATGAAATAGATTGCTAAATAAACTTTCTCGATGTTTTAAAACTTCATGAGAGAGCAGCCGTTCAGAGATATCCCGTTCCACTACAATCAATACCTCTTCATCTAAAAACGAACCCGCATTTATAAGAACTTCTGTTGGGAATACCTCTCCATTCTTTTTCTTACCCCATCCTTCATACTTGATGGATTCACCTTTTTGGGCTCTAATTAAATACTTTCGAACTTTTTCCTCTGAAAACTTACCCCCTGCACCTAGGAAACGAATATCCTGGCCAAGCATCTCCGACCTAGAATACCCAAACACTTCCTCCGTTCCGGTATTAGCATCGATGATAGTACCTTCGAAATTCAGCAAATAAATAGCGTCGCTAATAGAATTATAGAGATCACGAAAACTTCCCATGGTCTGCTCATATTTCCGCAGAGCTGCCCGCACAACCGTCACATCCTTGATCACTGAATAAATGGAAGAAATTTTTCCATTTTTGTCGTGTAAATAGGAGTTATACCATTCACATTCGACGATATCCCCATGCTTATTGCGATTCCTTAATCGAATAGTTCTAGTGTTTCGATTCGAATAGGTTGAATCCTTTTCTATACTTTTAACCAGTAATTCGAAATCTGGTTTAAGAATATCCTTGAGTACGTATTGATTGTGGAGTATTTCTTCTTGAGTGTACCCAAATAGTTCGGATGATTTTTTAGACCAACGTAGTATCTTGAGGCTCATATCCCATTCTAACTCGGCAAGTGGGAAATCATGAAACCCTATTGGGTACGAGAAAGGCACTTTATTTACTTCCTTTTCTCGGATGATATCAGTGATATCATGAGCAACCACAACTTTAGCGGGTTGGCCCAAATGCTTGATTAGATGCGATGAATACTGAAAATAAAGTAACTGCTTATCTTTAGTTTTAATCTCCCAGGTTTCATTTGAAATAATTGTGCTATCCTCTACTTGATCTTCAGTTAGAACAATTTGCTTTCCCAGTAGCGTAAGTGGACGTCCCACTAATTCTTTTAAATTGTACCCTAATTTAGATACTGCAGCTTCATTTGCACACAATATCTTTAGTGTTAATTGGTCGCAAACAAACATTGGTTGCGACTCAAAAAAAGATATACCCATTATGTCCAGTTAATTTAGTGCTGTGAATATGCATTATCTTCATTATTTAATCCAATTTTACTTTTGAATATGTAACAATTTTCTTCGCCCCAATGCATATTATTCCTATCTTAGAAGCCTAATTAAAGCAGTTATAAATCATTATAAATGTCTGAACAACATATTACTATCACCCTTCCCGACCAATCAAAGCGTGAATACCCAAAAGGTACCACGGGGTATCAAATTGCAGAATCTATATCGTCAGGACTAGCGAGAGCCGCACTTAGCATTACCGTTAATGGCGATATTATTGATCTAGATCATGTTATTAATGAAGACGCAACGATCGCTATCAATACATGGGATACGGAAGATGGTAAATATACTTTCTGGCATTCTTCAGCACATATTTTAGCTGAAGCCATTCAAGAACTTTATCCGGAAGCAAAGTTTGGCATTGGTCCTCCTATCGAAAGTGGGTTCTACTACGATATTGATTTTGGTGACAAGAGTATCACTCAAGATGATCTAGCTCAAATTGAAAAGAAATTTATTGAACTAGCTAGAAATAAAAATACGTTCGACCGAAGAGAAATTACGCAGCAAGAAGCTCTAGAATTCTACAAAGATAAAGGCAATGAGTATAAGGTTGACTTGATTGAAGGTTTAGAAGACGGGTCAATTACTTTCTATACTCAAGGTTCATTTACTGATTTATGTAGAGGTCCTCACATCCCTAATACGGGCATTGTGAAAGCCATTAAGCTAACTAGTTTAGCCGGTGCTTATTGGAGAGGCGATAATAACAGCAAGCAGCTAACTCGTATTTACGGGATTTCTTTCCCTAAACAAAAGATGTTAGAAGAACACCTAGCCATGGTTGAAGAGGCTAAGAAGCGCGACCATAGAAAACTAGGGAAAGAGCTTGGCATCTATATGATCGATAAGATGATTGGTAGTGGTTTGCCCGTTTGGTTACCAAAAGGAACAAGACTACGCCGAACTCTAGAACAATTTCTAAGAGACGAACAATTCGAGCGTGGTTATCAAGAAGTAATCACCCCACATATTGGAAGTTTAGAGCTTTATAAAACTTCAGGGCATTACCCGTATTACAAAGACTCTCAATACGATCCTATTGAAGTAGATGACGAAGAGTACATGTTGAAGCCGATGAACTGTCCTCACCATCACCGTATTTATTCGAATGAAATGCGTAGTTATAGAGACCTACCGCTACGTTTAGCTGAGTTTGGCACGGTATACCGCTATGAGCAGTCGGGTGAATTAAGTGGCTTATCCCGTGTAAGAGGTTTCACTCAAGATGATGCTCATATTTACTGTACTCACGATCAATTGAAGCAAGAAATTAAACACACCATTGACCTAACCAATTACGTGTTCGACACATTTGGTATGCCTGTCGACATTCGTCTTTCTTTCCGTGATGAAAATGACGAAAAATACGGTGGAGAAATGGAATACTGGGAACGCGCACAAAGTGAGATTCAAGAAGTTGCCGATGAAATGGGATTAGATTATACCATTGCTCCAGGCGAAGCTAGTTTCTACGGACCTAAAATTGATTTTATAATTCGAGATGCTATTGGCCGTAAATGGCAACTAGGTACCGTTCAAGTAGATTATGTAATGCCAGAACGATTCGATCTTACTTATGTGGGATCTGATAATGACAAGCATCGCCCGGTTATTATACACCGTGCTCCATTTGGATCAATGGAAAGATTCACGAGTATCTTGATTGAACATTTTGCTGGAAACTTCCCATTATGGCTCTCTCCGGAACAAATTCGTGTGCTTCCAATATCAGATGATCAGAACGAATATGCACAGAAATGTGTAGAAGCTTTTAAAGAAAAAGGTGTTCGAATAACCCTTGATGACCGTAGCGAGCAGATTGGCGGTAAGATTAGAGATGCCGAAACTGACAAAGTGCCGTACATGCTTATAGTAGGTGCTAAGGAACAAGAAGCTGGCACGGTTTCTGTACGAAGACATCGTAAAGGAGATATTGGAACTTTCACTTTTTCTGATTTTCTTTCTGATACGTTGAAAGAGATTGAACAAAAAAGACTTCCTGAAGATTAACTAAACCGAAGAGGATAATATCGCAAGACGACCAATGGGCAGGCCAGAACCTGCTGATAAGACCAGAATTAATGAGAACATCAGAGCCGCGCAGGTACGAGTAATAAAACCTGACAATGGCCATGAAGTAACCACAACAGATCGAGCACTTAAGCTTGCTGAATCGTACAACCTTGATCTTGTGGAAGTTGCACCGGATGCGAATCCACCTGTATGCAAGATCATTGATTACGGTAAGTATATGTACGAGAAAAAGAAGAAGGAAAAAGAAGCTAAGAAAAAGCAACATACCGTAACGGTAAAAGAGCTTCGCTTCCGCCCTAACACCGATGATCATGATTTAGAGTTCAAGACTCGTCATGCCAAAGAATTTCTTGAAAGTGGTGATAAGGTAAAAGCAACTGTGCAATTCCGTGGCCGTGATATGCTATACACCGAGAAGGGTGAACTGCTTCTATTACAACTTGCTAAAAGCTTGGAAGACATCGCTAAAATTGAGGCAAAGCCGAATATGGAAGGCCGCCGAATGATTATGATGTTGACCCCAAAATAAAGACACCTTACGTATTGATATGACGGACTATTCTGTCTATCTTTGTAGTCTTTAAATTTTCACAAAGCAGGTGTAGTAACAATGCCAAAAATGAAAAGTAATAGTGGTGCTAAGAAGCGCTTTAAGGTTACCGGTTCTGGTAAAATTAAGCGTAAGAAAGCTTTTAAGCGCCATATTCTTACTAAGAAAAGCAGTAAAACTAAGAGAAAGCTCGGCGAATCTACCATCGTGACTGATGCGGATACACCAAAAGTAAAAGAGCTTATTCCTTACAAATTTTAATCCTAAAATCTATACAAAATGCCACGTTCATCAAACTTAGTGGCTTCCCGTCGCCGTCGCAAAAAGATTCTGAATCAAGCGAAAGGTTACTGGGGCAAGCGTAAGAATGTATACACGATAGCGAAAAATGCGGTAGAGAAAGGTCTACAGTACCAATACCGTGATCGCAAAAACCGTAAACGTACATTCCGCAGATTATGGATCGTTCGAATCAATGCTGCTGCTAGAATTAACGGAATCTCATACTCTCGACTCATGCACGCCATGAAAGAGAAAGACATGCAGATTAACCGTAAAGTTCTTGCAGATCTAGCGGTTCACGATGCCGACGCGTTTGCTGCCATTGTGAAGGAAGCTACAGCTTAATTGCAATCTTGCTTATTATAAAGCCGGTAAATCTTATAAATTAGGTTTACCGGTTTTTTTATTTTCAGACCTAGCTAATAATCTCGAATCCCAAATAAATTTTATGCTTGAACAAGTAAAAGCATTAATAGATGAAATCAATTCTTTCTCGGTAACCAACTCCGATGAATTAGAAAATTTCAGACTCACTTTCCTCTCAAAAAATGGAAAAGTGCAATCGCTCTTCAAAATGATGGGTAAAGTGCCAAAAGAAGAGAAAGCTGCTTTTGGTAAAGCCATGAACGATGCAAAGAACATCGCTCAAGCTCGCTTTGACGCTCTTAAATCAGAATTTGAATCGTCAACCACTAGCGCCAAAACTGCACTCGATGATATTACGCTTACCGCCCCTACTCTGCCTATAGGATCTTTGCATCCACTCACGCAGACGCTAGAGGACATGAAAAAGATTTTTTACCGTTTGGGATTCACCATTGCAGATGGGCCTGAAATTGAAGATGACTTTCATAACTTCACCGCACTTAACTTCCCTCCTAACCATCCTGCAAGAGATGAACAGGACACCTTTTTTATTAGGAAGTCGGACGACCCAGATGTTGATGACCTAGTACTTCGAACACACACTTCACCAGTTCAGATTAGACTCATGGAGAAACAAGCTCCTCCTATCCGAGCTATTATGCCAGGACGTGTATATAGGAATGAAGCAGTAAGTGCTAAATCCTATTTCTTATTCCACCAAGTTGAAGCCTTGTATGTTGATAAGAATGTGAGTGTAGCCGACCTCAAAGAAACTTTAATTACTTTTGTTAAACTTATGTACGGCAGTGATGTAAAGTATCGCTTACGCCCTGGGTTTTTCCCTTTTACTGAACCAAGTTTAGAGATGGATGTTTGGTGGGAAAGCAATGGTAAAGGAAAATGGCTAGAGATATTAGGTTCTGGTATGGTAGACCCGAATGTATTCAAAGCATCTGGAATAGACCCTGAAGTTTACACTGGTTTTGCATGGGGAATGGGCGTTGAACGCATCGCTATACTCAAACATGGCATCGATGATATTCGCTCATTTTATGAAAATGACATCCGCTTCTTAGAACAGTTCAATTAATAAAGACTCGATTACGATTTAATGAAAATATCTTATAACTGGCTTCAAGAATTTATTGACTTAGACATTAGCCCAGATGAATTAGCTGACAAGCTTACTCTTATTGGCTTAGAAGTTGAAGGGATCGAAGAATACGGCAGTATGCTAGATGGTGTTGTAGTTGGGCTTGTTACTTCAACGGTTCAACACCCGAATGCGGATCGTTTAAAAGTATGCCAAGTAGATTTAGGTGATGAGACCGTACAAATTGTATGCGGTGCAAAGAATGTAGCGGAAGGGCAAAAAGTGCCTGTTGCAAAAGTAGGCTCTACCCTTCCTATTAAATTAGATGATGGTAGCAACCTAACTTTAAGAAAAGCCAAGCTTCGTGGTGAAGATTCATACGGAATGATTTGTGCGGAAGACGAACTTGGTTTAGGTACCGATCATGCTGGTATCATGGTATTAAATGAGGATCTCGAAGTTGGAACACCAATAAACGAGATATTTGACCTCTATCAAGACACAGTAATAGAAATTGCAATTACACCCAACCGCCCTGATGCAACGGGACATTTAGGAGTTGCAAGAGATATTGCGGCAGCTTTAAACCTTGAGCTCGTAAAACCTTCTGTAAATGATAGCAAAGTATCTACAAACTCACCTTCATACACTATAAAAGTAGAAAGTGACAAGTGCCATAGATACGCAGCCAAGTTAATTCAAGGCGTGACTATTGAAGACTCTCCAAAGTGGCTACAAGACAAACTACAAGCCGTAGGTGTTCGTCCAGTGAACAATGTGGTAGACATCACGAACTATGTGATGCTAGAATTGGGTCAACCACTACATGCCTTCGATTTTGCTGAAATCAGCAATAAAGAGATTATTGTTAAAGAGTTCGATGAAGAGATTGAATTTGAAACACTCGACCATGTGAAAAGAAAGTGTGCAGCGGGCACCCTCTTTATTTGTGACGGAAGTGGTCCTATTGCCATTGCTGGCGTAATGGGTGGTGTGAACTCAGAAGTAAGTGAAAACACCACTGATATCTTAATTGAAAGTGCTTATTTCGATCCGGGCTCTGTACGAAAAACTTCAAAGCTTCAGCAGCTGCAAACAGATGCTTCCTATCGCTTTGAGCGTGGCATCGATCCTCAATTACAGGCTTTTGCAGCTCAAAGAGCGGCCGATTTGATATTAGAAGTATGTGGAGGTACTGCTGAAAAGGAACTAGTAGATATCCACCCAATTAAAACAGAACCTAAAGAAATCACGCTCAGAAAGGAATACGTTAATAGGCTTCTTGGTACTTCATTAGAGGTAAATGAAATCTTAGATATCGTTAACGGCCTTGAATTAGAAGTACTAAACAGCAACGAAGATACAGCGACTTTTAGAATTCCTACTTTCCGCCCTGATTTAGAGCGCGAAGTGGATTTAATTGAAGAAGTAGGTCGATTATTCGATTACAACAAAATTGAATCCCCAGGACATGGTATTTATGTATCTACCGAGCCATTAACAGATTGGGAGTTATTAGTTTCAAAAGTTAAATCAATCGGAGTTTCATTAGGACTTAGAGAGATTTACACGAATTCTCTTATTTCAGAAAAAGAGGCCATGAATTTTGTGGGTGAAGATGAAATTATAGTTTCATTGAATCCTTTGAATCGTGATATGAGCACGATGAGACCAACTTTAAAGCATGGATTTTTACGCTCAGCTGAATTCAATTTTAATAGAAGCGCATCGAATATTCGATTTTTTGAAGTAGGAAATGTATTCCTTAATTCAGAAAACGCTTCTTACCACGATGGTATCAATGAGCAAACTCATGTGTTATTAGGGCTATCAGGTTTTAGGCATCGAGAACATTGGACAGGAAAAGCAGAACCATATAGTATCTTTGATCTCAAAGCTCTGGTAGATGCGTTCTTCACCAAATTAGGATTAGCTTCGTCTATCAAGATAAAGAGAGTTGATGACCAAACATTAAGTTACCAATATAAAAAGCGTGAGCTTGGTAGAGTTAATGTATTAGATAAGAAACTTCGTGATGCTTATGATGTTAAGCATGAGGTATATATTGGTGAATTTAGTTTAAATGCTATCACTGATGCATTGAGCACCATTAAAGAATCTACCTTTACCCCTATTCCAAAATTCCCTAGTTTCGACTTTGATGTTGCCTTTGTTGTGGATACAGACACACCTGCAGATAGCATGATGGGTGACATCAAAAATAACGCAGGAAACACCCTTAAGAGCATTGATATTTTTGATGTGTTTGAAGGTGAATCTATAGGGAAAGGAAAGAAAAGTATTGCCTTCAGGCTGAATTTCATTGATCCTAACAAAACCTTGAATATCAAAGAAGTAGAACCTATTATTCAACGTATAGTTAAATCAATGGAAAAGAAATTTTCTGCTAAACTTAGATCATAGGTTTAAAATTGCATGAATCAACTTGGTAAACAAAGCGAACGATTTAGGGAGCTACTAGAATCTATTAGTGAAGAGGTTGCAGGGTTGAAGAACGAGGTGAAAGAACTGAAGCGTGAGAATGCAAAGTTAAGATCCAAGTTAGTTGAAGCCCAGGATAAACAAACCGATATCTTTTCTGCTATTAATGAATCTGAAAGATTGGCTATGCGACAGCATATCAATGGACTTATCCAGAAAATCGATCATCACCTAAGTTCTGAGTCATGAAATCTATTAAAGTCACCATTTTAGGCAAGCAGTACCCGCTTAAAGTTGAAGACAGCGAAGAAGAAAACATGATTCGAATCTGTAATTATGTTGATGAGCGCTTCAAAAAGTATAGAGAACAATTAGTAAAACAACCTGAATCAACAGTGATGTCGTTAGCCGCTCTGAGTATTGCCGAGGAGCTTTTCGAAGCTAGAAGTAATACTTCTGAATTAGAGAAAAACGAACATCACATGATGGAGAGAGTGAATAAAAGTCTTGAACGTTTATTAGAAAGCATCAAAGACGAGTAATATTATAAATAGAAGGAAATTATTGTGGCTGAAACTATCAGCATCTTGTTTGTAGGAGACATTGTTGGCTCTCCAGGACTTAGTTTAGTAGAAACCGTTTTACCCAGTATAATTAAGAGATACGATGCAGACTTTGTTATAGCGAATGGAGAGAATTCGCATGAAGGTCATGGCATCAACGACTCTATTATTAAAAGCTTACATAAAACGGGTGTACATGTTATAACCGGAGGCGATCATTCATTCGATAAATGGAAAGTCTTCAATTACATGCGAGAGAATAACACCATCCTTCGCCCTCTCAATTATCCAAAAGGAAATGTAGGTTTTGGTTACGGAGTATATACTATCCCAAACACTTCCTTGAAGATTGGTGTATTGAACTTACAGGGTCGAACCTTCATGAAGCCAATTGACGATCCTTTTAGTGCCGCCGATTGGGCGCTTTCGAAGATTAGTGAAGAAACGAACATCATTTTTGTAGATATGCATGCGGAAGCAACTGCAGAAAAAATATCACTAGCTTGGCATATTGATGGAAGAGCTTCTGTGATGGTGGGAACACATACCCACATCCCTACCGGAGATGCACGAATATTTCCAAAAGGCTTAGGATATCAAACTGATGCTGGAATGACGGGATCATTTAATTCTTCTATAGGCATGGACAAGAAAGTGGCCATTAAGCGGTTCATGACAGGTGTTCACCAAAAATACCAAGCAGCAAATGGCGATAATCATTTATGTGGAGTATTTGCGAAAGTGAATACAGAAACGGGTAAATGCGTTCATATCGAACAAGTGACTTACCCTGAGTTTAATTCAAGCGAAGAATAAGATGTCGAACTCAATACTTCTATCTGCCAAAGGCATCCATAAGAGTTTCGAAGATGAAAACGGTGGAGCTCCTTTAGAAGTACTTCGAGGTGTTGATATTGATGTACCAGAAGCAACAATCACTTCCATCGTAGGCTCTAGTGGAAGTGGAAAAAGCACCCTACTCCATATAGTTGGTGGGCTAGACAAACCTGATTCTGGCTCGGTACTTTGGGGCAATACAGATATTAGTTCATTGAAGAATAATGAGCTCGCTACCTTTAGAAACAAGAACATTGGCTTCGTATTTCAATTTCATCACTTGCTACCTGAGTTCACAGCAATAGAAAATATTGCCATGCCAGCTCTCATATCCGGCAAATCGATAGAAGAGGCAACTGAACGTGCATTGAAGCTCATGGAGCGATTTGGAGTGGCCGAACGACGGAATCATCGCCCTACTCAACTCTCGGGTGGAGAACAACAAAGAGTATCTATGGCTCGGGCCTTGATGAATGAGCCTAAACTGATATTAGCTGATGAGCCCACTGGTAATTTAGATGATGCCAACACTCAGATTATCTTAGATATGTTGTTTGAGTTACGTGATCGTGATGGGGTTTCGGTACTATTGATTACCCATGAAAAAAGCATCGCCCAGCGATCCGATATACTACTCGAAATAAAAAGCGGTACTATCTCTTAATTCCATTTTGGATATACCATAAAAGCCTTATTTTTGAAAATTGAAGCAAAAAATTAACTAGAATAAAATCATGACTAAGAATTTCACAAAAGAAGAGTTGGAACACGATCCGTTACTTGATAAATACACGCAAGCGGTTGGTTACTACAATCAGAATAAAACGACTATTCTATCTGTTCTAATCTCATTTGTAGCCATTATTGGTATCTACATTGGCTATAACTATTACTCAGGCAATCAAGAAGCTGAGGCTCAAAACTATCTTGCTACAGCTGAAAAGAGTTACTCTGAAGGTGATTACGCAACTGCATTAAATGGTGACGAGTACACACTAGCTTTTGGTTTTATTCAAATAGCTGACGACTATGCTGGCACTAACGCAGGCAACTTAGCAACATACTATGCTGCTGTATCTCACTTCAAGCTAGATAACTACCAAGATGCCTTAGCATACATCAATGAGTATGAGCATTCAAAAGGTATTATGGGTGTTGGATCAAAATCATTCCACGCTACCCTTTTAGAACTCAATGGCGACTTAGAAGCTGCAGCAAAGAAATTCGAAGAAGCTGCTAACTGGGATGTAAACAACTCAACTACTCCTTTTAATCTTCTGAAAGCTGCTGAAGTTTATATTGAACTAGGTAATGAAGATAAAGCTAGCTCGCTTTTAACAACCATTACTGAAGAGTATCCTCAAAGTGCTGAAGCTACTACAAGTATTAAGCTTCAAGGGTCTTTAGCTGTTAATTAAGCTGAAACTTTTAGTTTTTATGTATTGAATTAAAAGCCTCCTAATTGGAGGCTTTTTTTATGCCCTTCAATCAGGTCAGTTGCTTTGGTGGTACATGCTGATGACGTCCGTAAAACTTAGCTCATCTAATAGATCCTCATGATCAAGCTCGGTGAGATATGATTTGGGTACACCGCTGGTATATAAACCAATAACTCCCGCAAAATTGATTTCGTCTAAGTAATCTAACTCCTCTAAGTGAGCGATATAATCTGATTCCACCCCATTTGAATACATAGCTATCAGTTGGGCAAAGCTTAAGTCTTCTAGATAATCAATTTCTTCTAATTCGCTCATATACTGCGTAGGAACCCCATTCGAATATAATCCTATTATGGCTGTAGGTGAATGAACGTCTAGGTAATCTAGGTCAGATAATTCCGACAAATATGCAATGGGTACACCATTGGTATATAGTGCTGTGACTTCAGTTGCACTTACTTCACTAAGGTAATCGAGATCTTGAAGTCCTTCTAAATAGGCTTGAGGAATTTGGCTAGAATAAAAGGATTGAAGGTTAGCAGCACTAAAATCAAATTCCTCAAATAAAGGCTCAAGACTTTGGCTGTATGTTTCAAAATTTTGATCAAAGTCTTGAGAAGGAATGATTGGTAATTCAGTTCTATCAGATGTTCTTGCTTGAGCCCGTTCCGAGATTCGGGCTTCAACATTACTAGCAATGTTATCTGCAACCTTAGCCGTGGTATTGAACGGATTGAGATCTAAATACCATAATGCAGCTCCAATACAAAAGATGGTGAGCACCCATCGGTTTCTCTTTTGAATTTGATCTTCACTCAGTGAAAATTCCTTAGTCGGATTTTGATAGTCGTTTTTATCCGTATTCTCCTCATTGATTGACTCAAAATCATCCTCACCTCTACTCAAATCGTTGGTAAGTTTAGTTCGATTTTGTCTTGATCTACTCATCTATTCTATAACCCTCATATAATAGTTCTACCAAATGTACTAAAAGACCTACTATTTTTTATTCTTTTCTTCTATCCATTTCGACAAATACTTATAGGCCCCTGCTGTATGGTGATGCAAAATCTGACCTAAAAAATTTCTATCTCTATGACGTTTCAGGTTCTGTTTTAGTTTGTCCAAGCTTGAACTAAGTGTTTGATAGTGAACATCTTTATCGAAATTAGCCTTCAAAATAGAATTGGACAGTGCACTTTTATTGTTCCATAGTGGTTCATCCGCGTATAATTCAACAGCTTTATCAACGAATAGATCGATTTCGTCTTCAATAAACCCTGGCCATTGCTGCCCTTCTACAATCATCCCTTCAGCCCCTATAGTACTTGTAACAGAAGGCGTGCTACACAACATTGCATCAAACAACTTTCCTTTTAGTCCAGCACCGAATCTAAGAGGTGCTAACATGACTCTTGAATCATGTATGACCTCCAATGCTGAATCTGCTCTACCTTTAATTAAAAACCCTTGCTTTGGATTATGAAGTTGTTCCACTTTTGGGGAGGTATATGCTCCAAAAACCGACAACTTTGCCCATGGTAATTTTGCTCGAATTGCTGGCCAAATCGTTTCTTTTAAATAACGAACTGCATCCCAATTTGGGGGGTGCAAAAAGTTACCTATGCTTATAAAATCACTTCTCTCACTATACGATTTAAATGAATTAAAACCTTGTTGTTCAGTTGAATACAAAAACGGTACATACACTAATAATGAACTATAAACATGGAACACATCCTTTAAAATGTTGATTTCATATTTAGAAATCATAAGGGTTAAATCACATCTAAGAATACTAGCAATCTCCCTTTTTGCCTTTTCATTATAGAGGGACTGACTATCAAAATCCTCATTAGCTTTTAATGCTTGTTCACGCGCAAACCGCAAACAATGTAAATCTTCAGTATCCAATAGTCTGATAGCCTCAGGTAAATGTTCAGCAACCCTCCACCCGAATTGTTCTTCCGTCATAAACCGATCGAACAACACATAGGTTGGGTTCAGCTTTACAAGAAATGAATCAAAAGAAGAATCATTAAGCTTAATGGAGTATGTAGTGATGTTTAATGCTGGTAAATCCTCTGAAAACTCCATATTTGAAGCAGAACACGCAAAGAACACCTTTACTCCTTGCTCCTGAAAGAACTCGATTAATTGCATCATTCGTGTGCCAGCGGCCGATGATTTAGGCTCGGGCCAAACAGAGCCAAGAATTAAAATACTTTGTGGTGACGGCATATATACCCGTTAAGAATTGAAACGCTGTAATGATAAGAACTCAACGGGTAAACTACTGCTACCACCTATCACAAGATCAGCTATTATCTCACCAACTACGGGTATGAACTTAAACCCATGCCCACTAAACCCAGAAGCAATCACAAACTTTTCATTTGAATTGGGAATAATATCCAATACAAAGTGCCCATCTTTTGAGTAGGTATAAAAACATTCAGATACTGATTTTATTTGATTTATATAATTACCCATGTATTTATTAACTATATACTCAATTTTATTTAATTCTTTATCTGATATAATTCTTTTATCATCATGTTGTTCAACGGTTTCACCATTTACATGATGTGCGATCTTAATTAGCTTTTCACCTTTCTTAAACGGCGAATTTAATAAGGGAAAACCATAGAAGAGTCCATCGTAATTTTCATCAGTTATCACCCAGCACGGCAGATCACTAATTTCTGAGTCAGGTCTATCTGAGCTAGCCCAACAAAGCGTTTGTTGTGTAACTTCAAACTTTGAAGCAGGAATTTCTAATAATTCGTTTATGTATGCTCCAGCTGTAAACACCACCTTTTTTGCTTTGTAAACCCCCTTATTGGTAATCACATCACATACACCCTTCGATTCTGTTACCTCTTCTACTTTCTCATGATTAAGGATATTCGCACCCTTTAACTTTGCGGCTTCTACATAAGCTTGTATAGCTTCAATCGTGAAAACATAGCCCGCATTGCCCTCTAAAAATGATGTGTAGTGAGCTGGGGTATCTATTAGTCGCTCAAAATCACCTGGAATATCACCAAGTGGTATATTGTATTGGGTAGCAGCATCCCGAACCCCTCTTATGATTTCGTTTTCGGGATCTCCGAAATATGCGATTCCGGTAGGATAGTACAATTGCTTGCCCGTTATAGCCTCTAAATGATCCCATCCTTCATAGGCCCTGTTTAATAATGGGATATAGTCGGTATGTTCGAAATATGCCTTCCGAACCAACCTGCTCTGCCCTGAATGAGACCCTTTGCTGTTTCCAATACCGAACTGCTCAATCCCTAACACCTCCAGTCCCCTTGAGGCTAAATGGTAAATGGATGAAGAACCCATCGAGCCTAATCCAATTACAATCACGTCATATATCTTTTTCATAGGAGTCCATAAATTTTTACAACATCAATCAACACTATCTCCTTTTCGTGGTTTACTTCAAGCTTATTTAATCGTAATATTGCAATGTAATTATCATCTATAAATTTTCAACGGTAGAATGGCCTCCAAAAAACTAAATTTTTTAGACTCTTACCTAACTGTATGGATTTTCTTAGCCATGTTTGTAGGAGTTGGAATCGGATATTTCTTCCCCGACTTCCCAAATACAATTAACAATTATTCAAGCGGTTCAACTAATATCCCAATTGCAATCGGGCTGATATTGATGATGTATCCACCATTAGCTAAAGTGGATTATGCATTGTTGCCCAAAGTGTTCCGTAATGTTAAGATATTGTCCATTTCGTTATTCCTGAATTGGATAGTAGGCCCCATTTTAATGTTTTCATTGGCTGTTATATTCTTAAACGACCAGCCTGAATACATGATAGGCTTAATACTAATTGGCCTTGCACGGTGTATTGCCATGGTTCTAGTCTGGAATGATTTAGCTGAAGGAAGTAGTGAATATGGTGCCGGCCTGGTTGCACTGAATAGCATCTTTCAGGTATTCGCATACAGTTTTTATGCGTGGATATTCATAACCATTCTTCCACCCTATTTTGGTTTCGAAGGCGCTATCGTCGATATATCCATAATTACCATCGCTGAAAGTGTAGCTATTTATCTGGGTATTCCTTTTGCCTTAGGCGCTTTAAGTAGAATAGTATTAGTTAGAATGAAAGGTCGTGAGTGGTATGAAAACCAATTCTTACCACGCATATCGCCCTTAACGCTTATCGCACTCCTATTTACCATTGTGGTAATGTTCTCTCTGAAGGGTGAGATGATCATTCAGATTCCTATGGATGTTGTTGAAATTGCCATCCCACTGCTTATTTACTTCACAGTTATGTACCTAATCGGGTTTTTTGTTAGCAAAGCCTTAGGAGCTGAATATGATAAGAACGCCGCGATTTCATTCACTGCTGCTGGTAATAACTTTGAATTAGCCATTGCTGTAGCTATTGCCGTGTTCGGTTTGAACTCGGGCCAAGCATTTACTGGAGTAATAGGTCCACTTGTTGAAGTACCCGCCCTAATTCTACTTGTAAGAGTTTCATTCTGGTTAAAAGACAAATACTACCAAAACAAAGCTTCAGTAGCTTAGAAGTAAAATATCACCACATTACTTACTTGATACAAAAAAGGCTTCCATGTGGAAGCCTTTTTTATTGAAATGTAATGCTTGTTACATATTTCGGCGATATTGACCACCTACTTCATACAATGCATGGGATATTTGACCCAATGAAGCCACTTTAACAGTCTCCATTAGTTCTTCGAAGAGATTACCGTTGTTCCTAGCCACTTCTTTTAATCGTTCGATAGCTGCAGGACTTCTATCCTCATTGCGTTTCCAGAATGCTTCGAGGTTATCAATCTGTTGCTTTTTCTCCTCTTCCGTAGAACGGATCAACTCGATTGGCTTTTGCTCCTCTTCCACACCTTCTTTCAAGAATGTGTTCACACCGATAATAGGAAGCTCACCGGTATGCTTCTTCGTTTCGTAATAGAGGCTTTCATCCTGAATCTTGCCACGCTGATACATACTCTCCATAGCACCGAGTACGCCACCACGTTCCGTGATTCTATCGAATTCAGCCAAAATAGCTTCTTCCACTAAATCAGTAAGTTCGTTAATAAAGTACGAACCTTGATTTATGTTTTCGTTTTTAGCCGTTCCCATTTCTTTATTAATGATCATCTGAATGGCTAATGCTCTACGTACTGACTCCTCAGTTGGTGTGGTAATTGCTTCATCATAAGCATTGGTATGCAATGAGTTACAATTATCATAAATCGCTAATAATGCCTGTAGTGTTGTACGGATATCGTTAAACTGAATTTCTTGAGCATGCAATGAACGTCCACTAGTTTGAATATGATATTTCAGCTTTTGCGAACGGTCGTTGGCTTCATATCTATTCTTCATAGCAACGGCCCATATCCTACGAGCAACACGACCAATTACGGCGTATTCAGGATCTAAACCATTACTGAAGAAGAATGACAGGTTATGCGCGAAGTCATCAACGCTTAAACCACGTGCTAAATAGTATTCTACGTAGGTAAAGCCGTTTGCGAGTGTAAGTGCAGCCTGCGTTACAGGATTGGCGCCCGCTTCAGCAATATGATATCCAGAGATTGAAACGGAGTAGTAATTCCTCACCTTGTGTTCTGTGAAATACTCCTGAATATCACCCATCATTTTAAGCGCAAACTCAGTAGAGAAAATACAGGTATTTTGAGCTTGATCTTCCTTAAGAATATCCGCCTGAACAGTTCCTCTAACTACACTTAGAGTTTGAGCTTTAATCTTATTATACACCTCACTGATCACTAACTCATCTCCTGTAACTCCAAGTAGCCCAAGACCAAACATGTCATTACCAGCAGGAATATCATTCGAGTATTTAGGAACAGGCACTCCAATTTCTTGGTATTTCTTTTCGATCTTTTTAAGTGCTTCTTCCCACTTCCCTTCGGCTTTCAAGTAGCGCTCTATTTCTTGATCGATAGCTGTATTCATAAACATTGCTAAGATCATTGGAGCCGGACCATTGATGGTCATCGAAACAGAAGTAGTCGGCTTTGTTAATTCGAATCCAGAATACAGTTTCTTCATGTCATCGAGTGTACAGATGCTTACCCCAGAATTACCAATCTTTCCATAGATATCAGGACGGTATCCAGGATCTTCACCATACAGAGTCACCGAATCAAAAGCCGTTGATAATCGCGCGGCTTCTAAACCTTCACTTACAAAATGGAATCGTTTGTTGGTTCTTTCTGGAGTTCCCTCACCCGCAAACATTCGTGTGGGGTCTTCTCCTTCCCTTTTGAATGGAAACACACCTGCTGTGTAAGGGAAGTAGCCTGGTAAGTTTTCTTTTAGAGCGAACTTGAGACGATCACCAGCACTTTTAGTATCTGGAAGGGCTACTCTTGGGATTTTCAATCCACTTAAGCTTTCACGATACAATTGATTTTTAATCACTCGATCACGGATTTGAACATCAAAAGTCTCTTGCTTGTAACGATTATACAGTTCGTCCCAACCATCAAGAATCTTTTTCGGAGTTGAGTCTAATTCAGAAATCCAATGTTCTTCCATCTTGGTGAGGTCGTTCTCTAGAACCTCTTTATTATCAGGTTTCCAGCTCTTTAGTTGATCTAAAGTCCCTCTTACCTGATCTAATTTCGTTGCGATCTCCGCTTGTTGTTCAGACCATTCATGATAGCCTCTAACAGTTTCTGAAATCTCAGATAGATATCTAACTCTTTTTCCTGGGATGATAGCTTGTGCTTGAATATTCTCGGCTGGAGTAGGATCAGTATAGATTTTTGGTGCCCATTCAAACGAATACTTCGCATTGATCTTTTCAACTATTGCAGCAAATAGGTTATTTACTCCTTGATCGTTGAATTGAGCAGCAATTGTTGGGTAAACTGGCATTTCTTCAGGTTTTGCATGCCATTCTCCCCTATTTCGAATCATTTGCTTTCTAATATCACGAATAGCATCTAATGATCCCTTCTTCTCAAATTTGTTTAGTACTACGATATCGGCTAAATCCAGCATGTTAATTTTTTCAAGCTGAGTTGCTGCACCGTATTCTGAGGTCATTACATAAATCGGAATATCTGCAATATCAACGATTTCTGTACCGCTTTGACCAATACCACTCGTTTCAACAATGATTAAATCGAACCCCGCTTGCTTATACAGCTCTATAGCCCCGTTAAGCGCTGCACTTGTACTCCGATTAGATGCACGGGTGGCTAAACTTCGCATATAAACACGTTCAGTGTCTATACTATTCATCCGGATTCTATCGCCTAATAAAGCCCCACCTGTCTTAATTTTAGAAGGATCCACAGAGATAATACCGATGTTCATCTCCTCAAATTCTGTTAAAAACCTTAGAACGATTTCATCTGTCAATGAACTTTTACCAGCACCACCTGTTCCTGTAATACCTAACACAGGGATTGTCTTTGCAGCTTCGGATGCTAGTTCTGTACCGTCAGCTAATATGAGTTGACCATCTTTAAAAGATAGAACCTCTTCATTCTCATTTTCTAAGGCTGTAATAGCCCTTGCAAGCGCGCCTGGATCTTTTTCTACAGCTTTACTTAAGTCTACATTTTTTAAGCTTACAGGGTCATAATCACATTCGTGAATCATGTAGTTAATCATTCCCTGAAGCCCCATATCACTTCCATCGTCTACAGAGAATATTCTAGAAACGCCTGCTGCATGTAAATCGTCAATTTCATCCTGAACAATTACACCACCTCCACCACCAAATACTTTGATGTGGCCCGCACCTTGTTCATTGAGGAGTTCAATCATGTACTTAAAGTACTCAACGTGACCACCTTGATAAGAACTGATGGCAATCCCTTGCACGTCTTCTTGAATTGCACAGTTTACAATTTCATGAACAGATCTGTTATGCCCCAAATGTATAACCTCAACACCAGAGCTTTGCAAAATGCGACGCATGATATTAATACTGGCATCATGCCCATCAAATAAACTTGCAGCGGTTACAAAGCGCACTTTATTTGTGGGCTTATGTGGTTCTGTTAAACTAAATGGATACTTATCGTCTTTAGAATCGTTCACAGATTTTTCGGTTTGTACTGACATACTTTACTTTAAATTATCTTTTATGGAAGCGATTCCACAAAATAGTGAAATCTTAGGGTAGATGTAATTTTTCTGAAGCTTAATCCTATTTATCCGTCACTACCCGGCTTTTCTTTATACACAATGGTTCGGTGTGGATATGGAATTTCTACCCCTTCTTTGTCGAATCGTTTTTTTATGCTTTCTAGGAGTTCAGTTCCCATCACAAAAGCTTTGGATGGCTCCTCGGCCCAAGCCCATGCTCGTAGGTTAACCGATGATTCTCCCATCGACATAACCCTTACCGGCACTAGTGGGTCTTCATTAGCTAACTGCTCAGGTGTTCGCCCATCAATGAAGTTTGGATGAGCTTGCACTTCCTCTTGCATGATTTTTCTAGCTAGATCTATATCAGAGTCATAGCTAATAGACATATCAATCCATTTTATAATCTTACTGTCAGCGTAGTTAGAATTAATAACTACTTCGTTACTGATTACAGAGTTAGGAATGATAATGCGCTTATTTTCATAATTACGAATTACCGTGTGGCGAAGGTTGATATCTTCAATTACCCCCATTAAATCTGTTTTTACCTGAATACGATCGCCAATTTTATAAGGCTTAAATATTACAATGAAGATTCCACCAACAATATTTGAGAGGGCTTGTTGAGCCGCAAAACCAATGGCAATAGCTAAAAGCCCAGCACTGGCAAACATCGACTTAGCTAAAAAACGAAGCGATGGAATTACATATATCGCTAAACCTATCCCAACAATGTATATAAGTACATTTATACCTCTTTTTAAGAACTTCAAATTGGTAAGGTTTGAATCCCCTACTTCCTCTGATTTCTTAATAGCCATTCTAAACAATCGAGTTGAAAGCATTGCTCCAAGTACAGTAACCAAAAATATGGCACCTATACTCAATAGGAGTGTATAATTGTCGAGAATGAGTTGTTTAATTTCTTCTATCATCTAAAATCTATGCTTACATCTGAGGTAAAACCTTTTTGTACATTTAAGGAGTTTTGAATGTAAAAAGGCTCAGGTTTAATAAAGGGATCAACAGAACCTGCATCCCAAATCCCGTTTCCATTTTGATCTGCAAAAACAACGAGTGTATAACTGATGGGAGGCAAATTATCCAAGAATAAGGTAGATGTTGTTGAAGTATCGACATCTACTAAGTTAGTTTCATCGAATAACAACACTCGAAATGACTCACTACTATCAGCTGATTCAATATTTAATTCCACGCTACCAAAATCTACCACATCCCATATATCAATGCTTATCAATTGTCGCCTTTGAGTCCCAGGGTTCCAAACTAAAAACTTGTAATCTACCCCTTCAAGCCAATTCTCTTGTGGAGGAATGGTTAATTTATTATCGAGTATAGAAACATTGGGCCAGTTTTTGAAATCCACTTCCCCTTCCACTATAACCGTTGAATCGGTCACCATTGGGTCGGTTATAGGCTTTGTATATTCTATTACTAATGGCTGATTAGGATATAAGCCGTTTTCACCATTGAATGTGATAATATCTTGCCTAACGGTATCTGCTTGGTTTGAACCCATGAATGGATCTAAATCCGCTATAGCTTCATTACCCGAAAGGTCCATAATACCTTCAACTTGAATATTATAAACCTCATCTGCATTTAAGTTATTTCTAGCATAAGCAAAAGCGATATAGGCCTCGTCTTGGGGAATATACAGTGGGAATGCCGTGGTATATGTTTGTCCAAGAGTGTCTAATACTTGAATATTGGTTGAAGGAGTAAATCGCACTTCTTCACTAAATCGTAAGCGTAGTCTGTTTGTAGATAGCAGGCCTACACCTTGCAATTCAGGACGAGTTGTATCAGCATCAACCCAATAGGCTACATCTAATGTATCGGTAGCGCCTTTTTCTAATTCCAAGAACTCGATATTAAATGGAAGTGCCTTTTCTCTACCTCGATCCCAAGTTCGGTTTATATTTCTGTCATCCACCATAATGGCTTTGTAGGTACCTTCGCGTAAATAACCAAAATTAAATACACCACCCGTATCAGTTTCAGCTATATAGGTCGCTGCGTTGTTTAAGTCTACTGGGCTTCTATACAATAGAACCTTTTGACCTGCTCTTGCCTTACCATCTTCGGCATTCTTTATTTGCCCATATACCCTTCCATCATCAATGTCATCTCCCGTTGAAATGGCCAACTGAATGGGGGCTCCCATTTTATTATTCCTCATATCGGTGGTATTGGCACCAACGGTCAAAATAATGGTAGTGGAATCAGGAAAAGCTTCTTTAAACTCGACGGTAGCTCGTTTACGCTTCCAATTTACCTCGTACTCAATGCCTAAATCAGGTTCTATCGACAGCTCTTTTTCAAACGTACTTCGATTTACAAACTCTGAAAAATGGAACTCAAATTTTTGGTCGGTATAATTAATCGTACCTGTTTCTGGTACAGTTTTCTCTATCTTAGGTCCTTCTTTGTCGGGTGGTCCACCTGTAGGCCGAGTAGGCGTTGCGCAAGAAAGTATAAGTGCTACAAACAGTAACACGTTTATGTGATATATCCGTCTCAAAGATTTAACGTACTATTAGTCTAAAATTAAAACTCTGCTGAATATACTAAGCAGGCACCAACTTATTGTATCTGATTTGAAAGTCATTGCAAGTTCATATAAAAATTTATCATTGGTCAAGCAAAGCGCCTTTTTCTCACTGCTTCTAGGGGTGTCTATTTTACTAAGTGGTTGCCATTCTTATATGTTAGATCATGCCCAAGATGATTTAAGGAGAAGTTTTGAAGAGGGAAATTATCTCGAAAGTGAAGCGCTGCTGAAGAAGTACAAACAAGATGACATTTACAGAAGCAAAGATCAGGTACTATATAACCTTGAAAGCGGCATTATCTATCATTTTTCAGGCAAATATGATTCTAGCAGCATGTATCTAACCGAAGCTGAGAACTTAATTGACCAGAATTACACAAAAAGCATCAGTAGAGGCGTAGCTAGTTTTTTAGGCAACGATAATAACCTTGTGTATGATGGCGAGCCGTATGAAGATATATACCTAAACAGCTTTAAGGCACTCAATTATATTCAGTTGCAAGATTGGGACGCCGCACTTGTTGAGACGCGCAGAATGGTGTACAAAATGGAGCAACTCGATATCAAGATAAAAGGTATTGCCGAAGCGTTTGCGAAATCAGACTCGAATAAAACCACTGATTGGAGTTCGAAAAAGATAAACATTCAAAACAGTGCTTTAAGCCATTACTTAGCGGCTGTATTGTATGCTAAATCTGGAGACTTTGATGATGCTCGCATTGAAAGTGAAAAATTAAGCATAGCCCTTCAAGAACAGGAATTGCTTTCAGTCTCACGAAGCTCCTCTTCTATTGATCACACAAAGTTAATCTCCCCAAATAATTATAATGTACTACTTGCAGGCTTTACAGGTCGTGCTCCCGTTAAAGTAGAGTCCACCGCACGTATTTTTATTGATGATGACGAAGAGGACAGTGATGATGATTTTTATATCAAGTTCGCATTCCCAAGTATTCAAGTACAACCATCGGAAGTGCAGTTTGTGCGAGCAGTAATAAACGACACCCTAAATATTCATTTAGATTTAGTTGAAGAAATGGATAAAGTTGCTGCAGAAGTATATTCAGCTAAAGAACCAATCATATATGCACGCGCACTTACCCGGGCTCTAGCCAAAGCAACAGGTACTAAATGGGTATCGAATGTGGTTAAGAAAGAAAAAAAGTGGTTAGGAGAACTTATCTCGCTTCTCGGATTTATTGGACAGGAAGTAAGTGAGAAAGCCGATTTAAGAGGATGGCAAACTATGCCGGGCCAAGCTTGGCTACAAGTTATTCAACTGCCTGAAGGTGAACATACAGTACGTATAGAACACCTGAATCATCGAGGACGAGTACTTTATTATGATGAATATATCATAAAGGTATCCCCTACTACTGAACTTGAATTGATCGAATCTATTTACGCGAATTAAGAACTTAACTTTTAAACAAACACCATTATGAAGAAATATATAATACTAAGTTTTATCACTGCTTTTTTAGTGATAGGATGTCGACCCTCACAAAAAATAACTCGCATCGATACGGATACCACTACCGACTTTTCAGGCCGTTGGAACGACACTGATGCTCGATTAGTAGCCGAAGAGATGATTGCAGATGCTTTAAGCAAGCCATGGTTGAATCGATTCAATAGATCGAATCAAAAGCCTCCAGTGGTTATAGTTGGAAGAGTACGCAATGAAAGCATGGAGCATATCGATACAGAGGTATTCACAAAAGAGATGGAACGTGCTTTTGTAAACTCTGGGGAAGTATCGGTAGTAGCAAACTCTGAAGAAAGAGAACAAATTCGAGATGAGCGATTAGATCAACAAAGCAATGCATCGTACGAGAGTACAAAAAAGATGGCTCGCGAACTTGGTGCCGACTTTATGCTTATTGGCAATATAAATTCTATAGTTGATGAAACTGTTGATAACCGTACTCTTGCAGTATTCTATACGGTAAACTTAGAATTCGTGAATGTTGAGACCAATCAAAAGGTTTGGATCGGCAATAAAAAGATCAAGAAGTTGGTTGAACGAAGAAACTATAGAGGTCAACCTTAAGCGATTTATTTCATATTATTTATAGTTTGAAAGGCTTTCATATTCTGAAAGCCTTTTTTTATTTTTTGAGTCAATAAAACTCCTTTATGTTTCATAACTACCCAGCTACCTACACCGATTTATATGAGCTCACTATGGCTCAAGGCTATTTTTTATCGGGACGGCAAAACGACACTGCAGTATTCGATTATTTTTTTAGAAAACTCCCATTTAAAGGCGGTTATGTTGTTTTTGCAGGTATCTCAGATTTTCTAGAAATCCTTGCTGATTACCATTTCCATGAAGCAGAATTGGATTATTTGAAAGAACGCGGGTTTCACGATGCATTCCTTAGTTACCTCAAAGACTTCCGATTCAAAGGAACTATAAGAGCCGCACGTGAAGGCGAAATTATCTTTAATAACACCCCTGCCATCATAGTTGAAGGCAATTTGATTGAAACTCAGATTATAGAAACCCTTCTACTCAATTTGGTGAATTTTGAATCTCTGATTGCTACAAAGTCGGCCAGACTCAAACATGCCGCTGGAGAGCGTACTGTATTAGACTTTGGGTTACGAAGATCGCAAGGCTTTGGTGGCGTTCAAGCTAGTAAAGCCTCGATTATTGGAGGACTTGATGGTACCTCGAATGTTTATGCTGGATTAGCCTATGGTCTTAATATAAGTGGGACCATGGCGCATTCGTGGATTCAATCCTTTGAGGATGAACTCACCGCTTTTAGAACCTATGCGAAGTATTATCCTGAGCTTTGTGTATTACTAGTAGACACATATGATACACTAGAACAAGGCATCCCTAATGCTATCACTATAGCGCAGGAATTAAAAGATCAAGGTTTTGCTCTACAAGCCATTCGATTAGATAGTGGTGATTTAGCCTATCTATCCAAAAAAGCGCGCAAACAACTTGATGAAGCTGGTTTTCCAGATGTTAAAATTGCAGTTTCGAATCAGTTAGATGAGCATTTAATCAAAAGTTTACTTGATCAAAAAGCCCCTATTGATATTTTTGGTGTAGGCACAAAATTGGTCACAGCCTATGATAACCCTGCTTTAGATGGGGTTTATAAGTTGGCTAGTATAAATGGCAATCCGACGCTTAAAATCTCAGAGAATATTGAAAAAATAACGCTTCCAGGATCAAAAAAGGTTATGCGTTATTTTAACAAAGATGGTTCTATTTACGCAGATGGTATCATGTTGAAAGACGAAGAGTTGCCAACACATATTGAACATCCTTATTTCCCAACCAAGCGAACCAAGGTTCAAGACTATGTAGCCCAAGAACTTTTACAGAAAGTGGTAGATAAAGGTACTATACTTGTAAAACCTAATACGGCGGTACAAAGTGCTACTTATTTTAAGCAACAGTATCAGAAATTAGATCCAGAGTACAAACGATTCGATAATCCCCATGTATATAAAGTTGGAGTATCGAATGCATTAAAAACATTAAGAGACAAACTTATCACGTCAAACAAAAGATAAAATATGTATGCTCTTATTATTATAGATGTTCAAAATGATTTTTGCCCTGGAGGTGAACTAGCTGTTCCATACGGCGACACTATAATTCCCGTAATAAATAAGCTAACACCAAAGTTTAAGTACATAGTCCAAACTCAAGATTGGCACCCTATCACGCATAAAAGTTTTGCGTCCAATCATGAGAATAGAAACCCATTTAACTCTATTGAAACCTTTTACGGGCAGCAGATACTGTGGCCTAATCATTGTGTAATGGGAAGTCGAGGCGCTGAATTTCATCCTAAACTAGACACTATTCGCACTAAATTAGTTATTCGCAAAGGATTCAGACCCGACATTGATTCGTATTCTGCTTTTTATGAAAACGATAAAAAAACATCTACCGGCTTAACGGGATATTTAAGATCGGTTGGGGTTGAAACTGTTTTTGTTTGTGGACTCGCTACCGACTTTTGTGTGAAATGGACCGTACTTGATGCCATTAAAGAAGACTTTTTTACTTTTGTTATAAATGATGCCATTAGAGGAATTGATATCAATCAATCAGTTAATGAAGCTATTAAAGAAATGGTTGATGCAGGCGCTTCCTTTATTGATTCTGATGATATTGTAAGCAATATGACCACTTATTAATGACTGTTGATTATTGCATTTTAGGAGCCGGACTTGCTGGGTTGTCTTTAGCTAAAAACCTCTCTGATTTATCTCAAAAATCTATACTTATTCTAGATCCTAACGACGTAGCTGCAGGTGCATCGGGAACGCCTATGGGGTTAATTAACCCTGCTACAGGACGATTTGCTCATAAAACATGGAGAGCTGAAGAAGCCGTTGATCTAGCCGTTAAAAATTTAGAAGTAGCTCAGTCCTTTTCTGAGACCTCTTTTTTCAAAAAAACCGGGGTGATTCGTCCAGCAATGGACCAAAAAATTGCCCGGAGAATGCAGGAAAATTTCGTGAAAGACGGTTGGCCTGATAACTGGTGTAGCTGGCTAAATGAAGCTGAAATAAAGGACCAGTTCCCCGATTTAAGTTGTACTGAGGGAGCTGTATATGTTCACGAAGCCTACACGGTATGCATTCCAGATTATTTAATGAGTTTAAAGGATTATTTAACCCACCGAAATCTACAGTTTAAGTTAGGTACTGATTACACCTTAAGTGTACCTACTAGCAAAGAAGGTACTTGGACTATCACCTGTTCCGATGGTTCAGAAATTAAAGCTTCCTGTGTTATTGTAACTGCAGGTATAGAAAGTACATCCCTAGATGTATGGAATGAATTACCTTTACACCCCGTTAAAGGTCAAGTTGCTGAATTGAAGTGTACATCCCCTTTTCCATATCAATCGGCAGTATCAGCTCTTGGCTATTTTGCATCCTTAGATACGAATAGCATGGTTGCAGGCAGTACCTATGAGCATAACTTTGATCATACTGAAACGGATGAACAAGGACTTGCTTATATACTTGGAAGAATGAAAAGAGTAATGCCAGAGTATATGGATCAGATAGTACTTGAGAAACAATGGGCAGGTGTTCGAGCCTCCACTCCAGATCGGATGCCAATTGTAGGGGCACATCCTAAATATCGTAATTTATTCGTATTAACTGGGCTGGGTTCAAAAGGATTGCTTTATAGCGGACTTTTGGGATATGATCTAGCTCGTCATATTGTTTCTGGAGCTCCACTATCGGAAGAGGTGTCCGTTACTCGTTTTCTAGAATAATCATCCGCTATTTTAAGCTCACCACTATCCGTTACAATGTAGTGGCTTTGATAATCTTGCTTGTTCAATAACTGAAGCTTATTGATAATGTACTTTATCTTCTTTCGACTACCTTTTTTTGAGCTAATTAACTGAAGTACTCTTAACCAAGCATTCTGTTCATCATAGGCTTCGCCATTCCAGTAAAAGTAGAATAAGTGATCTAGTTCTTCTTTATAGGTGATCGTACTAAATTTTTTCGCAAGTGCAGCCATAGTGTAGCTTAATGGTAGCGCAATGATTAATCCTACGATCTCATAAATAGCAAAGCTCATTATCTCATGATTTAATTTCATGAAATAACGAGCTTTGAAAAAATTTAATTCAGTATATGAATTAATGAATTAGAAGCGGAGAACTAAGCCACTCCAAGCAGCTGCTACTGAACCACCATTTTCTGTATTGTTTCCAACAAAGGAACCTGCTACAGAGAATTCAAGGAAATTCAGATCAATTCCAATACCAGCTGAATATGCCTGTGAAGAGTAACCACCCACTCTAGTACCACCGCGAATAGGAATAAATCCTAATAGTCGGTACTCAACTCCTAAGTTCATTGAGCTTCTTTTAGAGTTATTTCCTTTTTCATTAAAACCAACGCCATAATCTAAGGTTGTAGTAAGTTTACCCATCACTAATGAGGCACCAAAGTTATACATAGCTGGTAATTCGTATTCATAACCAGTAGTCTCTTCAGAATCGAAGTCACCATATACATCATTCATCAAACTATCCGCTAGTTCTTCGAAGTAATCGCCTGGCTCATCATCATTTCCTGCACCTGAGTAATCAAATTGACCATCAGCGAAAATAGACACTGGAGTTTTATCGAATGTCATTGAACCTAAATCAGTTAATGACATTGATACACGAAGTGTTTTCTTCTTACCGAAGAAACTATCAATGATTGGCACACCTGAAATATCCATTTCAAGGGTAGCACCCATATCAAAGCCCCAACCAGTTGCATTAACATCCGCATACTCGCTTTCGCTAACTAAGTAATCATCTAGTTTAGCATCTTCATCTTGCTCGTTTGCACGCTCGAAAGCACGAAGATCTTGAGCAAGTGCGCCCACTGCATCTAAACGATAATTGAAGTTTTGCAGAATGCGAGTAGTTACCTGCTCACCATTCACAGTGCTTTGTTCCATCAATAAATCAGAATTGAAATCTAGATTCATGTACTGAACACCAATAAGGTATTTAGGAGCGATACCAGCGTATAACTTTACATTTTTAGCGAATAGTAAATTAGGTAACGACAAAATTTGACGTGCATACCCAACTGATACTTCTGTAAAGGCGATAGTGCCTAAATCGAAGTTAACAGGTGTTCTTGAACCGAATTTATCGGGGTCGATACCATATACACCCAATTCAGCTAAGCCACGGTTAACCGTCATTTTTTCGGTCACTCTAACTCGAGTTGCAACACTAATCGCTGATTTCTTCCCTCTATTTGAGAAACCAAATGGGATGATATTAGCGGTTGTTGAAAAGTCTCTAGTGTTTTCCACATCTGCGCCAAACCAATCGGTAAGCATATCTTCAGCAACTTGGCCTTCGATAGTTAAGCCTTTGGTTAGATACTCGTTGTATACATCGATATTAATCAATGTACCACCGGCTCTAAGGCCTATACCGCCTAGAATTCCAACATTACGCTTTGGGCGTTTTCTAGTAGGGTTAATCATAAGGTTAGCTGGGTTGATGAAGTTAGCGTGGTAACCATCAACGATAGCTGTTCCACCTCCACCCATGCCTAAACTCATGGAGTTGTAATGTCTAGATTGACTGAATACCTCAGCAGAGGTAAACAGCAAAGCAAAAATCGTAAGTACTAATAATTTCTTCATTCTATTTACCTCTATTTAACTTCAGTTTCGAGTTTAGCACGAATCGAAAGACTTAACGTAATCGAATCGGTAGCTCTAATTTTAACAGACTCATTATTTGTGGTTTGCATACTTGCTGAAAGCTCCACAAAAGCGATGTTTGAAATTTGAGACAACTGATCTTCATTGAAGTTAATCACGATAGCGTCTTCTGTTCCTCCAGTGCTAAATCTTGTACCTGCATCAATTGGTGATGCCGTCATAGAAATTTGATCACCAGCATTAGGTAGCGTAAACACTTGGTTATAATTCTCATCCATGAAAATTAAGTCGATGTCTACACCAAGAGGTAAATCGTTTGTATAGGTCAAGAATATGCGACCTTCCGTTAACGTTTGCTCTTCATCTAGGCCAAGATCCATATCCAACGTATCCGTTACTGAAGCAGGGCTATTCACATCCGTGCTAAATGCCAATGGCAGATCTACAACGATACTAGGATCGAAGTTTAATGGAGCAGAAATCATCCCTTCCGCCTCACTTTCATTTACGATAGCACGTCCCACAAACCTGATTTCACTTGGTAAATTATTCAGGAAATCATCTACGTTAGTAGTAGTGGTGTTAAAAGTAATTTGATCGTTGATCGGATTACCGTCAGGTGAAGTACTGATGTTGAACTTGATTAGGTTACTTGCATCAAGTTGTACACCGTTGGCATATAAACCATCAATAGGATCCGTTCCTGTAACTTCATATGGACTTCCGGCTTCTCCACTTAAGTACACTTCATTTCCTTCAGAATCGACCCCAACTAGCACACCATACACCGTTGTTTCAATACCGATATTGGTAGAGTAAGTGATATTAATTACCGGATTTGAAAATTGTAATCCATCTACTTGCTCAGATAACTCATCTAAGCCGTCGATTGTAGTTAACTCAGCTTCATTATCGTTGAATGCATCAAGAATTTCCGAAGCGCCGTCATTTGAAAGGTCGTTATCCCCTAGTAAAACATTTTGTTGTTTTACAATACCTAGTGCACTGCTTAGGTTTAGGCTTGAAATCTCAACGGTTGCTCCAATGGCATCCGTTTCAGCAATAGTTACTGCACCTGCGCCCGGTCCTGTTTGAGTATTCTCGGTAGCAGCTACAATGTTATACTCAACTTCGTTATTGAGTGCATAAATTCTATAGCCTGTTAAATCAACATTGATGTTACTTCCTATAGTGTTTGCTGGAAGTGCTGGCAATGTTACCACTAATGAATCTTCAGCGCCGAAATCATCATTTCTAATACCCGGGAATGAAATAGTAGCTGACTCAATACCAATACCCATGTTGTTTGCAAGGTTGGTAATAGAAATCGTACCACCACTTAATTCTGCATAATGAGAAGCATCGGTGAATTCAAACTCACTCGTACTAAATGTTGAAGTGTTAGAAGTACTAAAATCTTGTGGCTCTAAGTTGGCAGTTACAGAAGAGGCAAAAAGATTTGTACCGTTTGCTGAATTAATAATTAAATCGCCAGAAGTTGCTGGATATGTAAAAGCATCCCAAGCAATTACTACATCAACAGATAGGTCGCTTAAGGCATCACCATCACTAAAAGCAATAGATCCCGTTTCAGTGGCACCATTCGTTAAGTTATTGAAAGTAGCCGTGCTACCTACTTGAACTCCACTAGCCAATAGTGTTAAGGTCATCGTTGAGATATCGAAGCCAAGCTCATTGGTTACTGTGATATCCAATTGACCACTTTTGATAGTTGCGCTAACAAAGTAATCGGTGTTATTCCCGATTGGGATATTCACCGGCTGAGCAGAGTTATCACCAGCTGGAATTGGTGTACCCGCAGGAGGCTCTGACGCACCTGAAATAGTTGCGAAATTCGTTGAACCAAGGTCTCCTCCGCCTGATGAAAAACTACCCAATTCAATTTCACCAACAGCGGATGAAAATGAAGTTGTAGAACCATCGATTTCAGGAATGGCATCGTTCAGATCGCCAAAATCAAAATCTTCTTCCGTTGAAATTGTAATGAGGCCATCTCCACCTACAGTAAACAATGAATCCATGTCTTCTGCTGTAGTGTCGATGAGTGCACCTGTACTATCGCCTAAGAAAACATAGGTCTTATTATTTAGTATAGGGGCTTCTATAGTGTGTGATGTGGTAAAGTTTGGCTCGTTAGGTACATTACATGCTGTAATGATAAGTGTAGCCACAATGAGACAAACCTTAAGCTTATTTCTAGTCATCTGTTGCCGTTTTGTTGATAATTGTGAAATGGGTAATAATTCTTAAAAAAGTATACGTCTTTCTATCGGTAGGAACATTAAAAAACTGGTTTGAAAATTAAACGCCCATTTAGGTAGTATTCCTAAAAGACCTATAAGTTTTCGGCCAATACAATTAATTATAAAGTATCATCAGTACCGTTTTTGGTAAAACTGTACGTCACTCCATTTTGATAAGATCCCTAATCCTAGCTCTCTATCTGTTTCATTCTGAAACAGTGCACCACTCCAACATAAATCCCTTTTCTATTGGAGTTTTCATTCTGTAAAGGCAACCTATAATGAACTCATTATAAACTCACCAATACTCCATTAAATATGCGGAGAGGGAGGGATTCGAACCCTCGGTACCCTTGTGAGGCACACACGCTTTCCAGGCGAGCCCGTTCGACCGCTCCGGCACCTCTCCGTTTTTGTCAGCAAAATAGATTGGCAATAATAGAGCTATTATTGCCCGATTTCAATACAATTAAAAGCCAAACGAAAATACCTGAACGCTATAAGTCTTAACAGGCTTGCCATTATTCATTCCAGGCCTAAACTGCCACTTCTGAGCCGCCTTCAAAGTAGTTTCCATAATATTGTACCCGATACTTTCTACATTGGTGAACCGATCCCCATTTTTATCATACTGGCGAATATTGGATATAAAGAAATCCTCTACATTCCCATCTACATTTACAAGGAAGGTCACAAATACTTCAGCTTTAATTCCTGCAGCACGGGCACTTTCTGGCGTCGATGGTTCTATGATTCGAACTGGTACAGGCGCACGTTGGGGGCTTCCTACTATTTCGTCTGAATTCCCCGTTTGTCCAACGTCGCCCTCTCCTATTGTTTCGAGGTTCAATGAGCTTTCGAAGTCTAGAAACTCTAGTTCATCATCAATTACTTCATCCGTTGGCACAGGAATGGGTATCTGAGGTTTTGGAGGACTAGCTGGCGTATTTTCGTGTCGAGTAGCGATAGTTTGTTCTAAAAAAATCTCTTGATCTTGAATCTCATAAGATGAGATTGGACTATCTAATTCCATGGCGGGCCAGAACTTAAATACACCAATTAAAATGAGCTGAGAGAGTATAATACAACTCATCATCTTATGGCGATAATGAAGTTGTTTGTACAGCTTATTTAAATTAATTGATTTCAAGAAGTTCGTATTCGTTGCAATTCCTCGTCTATTAACTGATATGCATGGTCTTTTAATGTGTTGAGATCCTCAAAATTTTTAGTCTCGATTGGATCTAATACTGAAACCGTAAAATTAACCTTTGGGTTTAGCACTTTAGCCCCAGACTTCATGGCATGATATCCTCCATCTATAACCATAGGTTGAAGGCGGAAACCATACTCCATAGCTAATAGGAACGCACCATTTTTAAAGCGTTTGAGTTCTCCGTCCAAAGAGCGTGTGCCTTCTGGGAAAATCATAACAGGCACATTATCGCGCAGTGGTTGAACTAGATTACCTAAACGTTTAATGGCTGATTTACTTTTACGATTAATGGTTAAGTGCCCTGTGAGCCATACCAACCAACCCATCACTGGAATCAAAGCTAGGCTTCTTTTGGATACCCATTTCATTTGCCATGGTAATTGATAGGCTAATGCCATATCTAAAAAACTTTGATGATTGGCGATGAATATCGTAGGAACTTCAGGGTCATATTTTTCTTCCCCATGAATACTGACTTTCCAACCGGGGCTGGCTTGTAGTAAAAACCAAGCTAACCATGAAAGTACTTTATTGGGGACTTTTCGATATTTATCGAATGGAAAGGTAAACACCCATACGGTGGCTATGAGTATGAAAAAGACCAAAAACAATACACAGTAATACAACCATACAAATAGACTAAATATCGCTCTCATTAGTTTTTCAATTCCTCAATCGCTTTTCTTATAAATCCTTGATGCTTTTTTAATAGTGTTTGTGCTTCTTGGGCACTGGTTTTACCAAGCGACATAACCAATGCTACTTTTACATGATTCCCTGAAGCCGCTAACACTTCAGAAGCTTCATCATAATTCAATTCTGTGAACATCATAATGATACGCTTTGCACGCTCTACCAACTTTTTGTTGGATAGCTGAAGATCAACCATCACGTTTTCATACACTTTACCCTGCCGAACCATAGCGCCCGTTGTAAGCATATTAAGAACCATCTTTTGAGCGGTACCACTTTTCATTCTTGTGCTACCCATTATGACCTCTGGCCCAACAGGAACATCAATGATGATATCCGCTTCAACATTAAGCTGTTCTTTTGGAACCGTAGTAATAAAAACGGTTTTACATCCTCGCTTGCTAGCTTCTTTAATGGCTCCAATTACATAAGGGGTTCTACCACTGGCCGCTATTCCACATACGATGTCGGGAGGAGTTACATGGGCTTTATGTAATTCCTCTTGCCCAAACTCTTCACTGTCTTCAGCTCCTTCTTGGGCTGCATACATGGCTTCCTTCCCTCCTGCGATGAAACCTTGCACTTGCTCGGGATTTGATCCAAAGGTAGGCGGGCATTCTGAGGCATCAACAACTCCTAAACGTCCACTAGTGCCGGCACCTAAGTACAACAACCTTCCGCCAAGTTGAAATGATTCGCTAATGAGCTCTATAGCTTCAGCGATTTCATCTAAGCGTAGAGCAACCAAATCAGCAACCTTCTTATCCTCCTGATTTATAATTTCGGCAATGCGTTTTGCATCGGCTAAATCGATATCAGTGCTATTAGGATTACGTTGTTCGGTTGCTAATTTTTTTAGCTGATCGAATAAATCTTGTTCGGGAGTATTCACGGCTCGAGGTCCGTTAAAAGTTATCTACGTTGTCTCCACCACTCCGACTCAGCATTTACTGAACCATTGAGTACTTTTGGCTTTGAATCCGACTCTTGTTGTTTTCTCAATAATACAGCGGCAAGTGCAACCACATTATCTTCTGTTTTTGGTGCTAATGTTTCTTCCGTAAAATGATCTTTTACGAAATGAGTGTCATACTTAGCTTCAACAAAAGCGGGGTGCTTTAAGGTGTATTCACAGAATGGAATAGTCGTTCTACAACCTGCAATCTCATATTCTTCTAAAGCACGAAGCATTTTATGAATAGCAGCTTTTCGATCTTTGCCATGCACAGTAAGTTTAGAAATCATGGGATCGTAGTTGATCGTTACTTCTTGACCTTCTTCTACCCCACTGTCTACACGGATGCCATCACCTGTTGGCACTCTGTGTTTGTGAAGCATACCTGTACTTGGTAAGAAGTTATTAGCCGGATCTTCTGCATAGATTCGACACTCAATGGAATGTCCATTTATAGCAAGGTCCTCTTGAGTGAAAGGAAGTTCTTTACCTTCGGCCACTAATATTTGAGTAGCTACTAAATCCACTCCAGAAATCATTTCGGTTACCGGGTGCTCTACCTGTAAACGGGTGTTCATTTCAAGGAAGTAGAAATCAAGGTGCTTATCTACTAGAAACTCTATAGTACCTGCGCCAACATAATCACATCCTTTTGCGGCTTTAATAGCTGCTTCAGCCATTTTTTCACGCAACTCAGGAGTTAAGAGTGGGCAAGGTGCTTCTTCAATCACTTTTTGGTGGCGACGTTGTACTGAACACTCTCTATCAAAAACATGAACTACATTGCCATGCGTATCTGCCATAATCTGAAACTCAACATGGCGTGGCTCTTCGAGGTATTTCTCTATATAAATACGATCGTCTCCAAATGCGTTCTTCGCTTCCGATTTAGCCGCTTTGATACTGCTTTCAAATTCATCTTTCTTATGAACGATACGCATCCCTTTACCACCACCACCTGCAGCAGCCTTTACTAGTATAGGGTAACCAATTTCATCAGCCACACGAGAAGCTTCTTCAATATCTTTCAATTCAGATTTCAGCCCTGGAGGGGTTGGTATTCCTAACTGAGTTACCAACTCACGTGCAGCGGTTTTGTCGCCCATTACCGTAATTGCGTGAGGCTTTGGGCCAATAAAGATAATGCCTTCTTTTTCACAACGCTCCGCAAAAGATGCATTCTCACTTAGGAACCCGTATCCCGGATGTACCGCATCGGCTCCAGTTTGCTTTACGGCATCTATAATCTTGTCGATTACTAAATAACTTTCTGAGGAAGCTGCCTCACCGATAAACACAGATTCATCGGCATGAAGAACATGGGGAGATGCCGCATCTGGGCGTGAGTAAACAGCTACCGTTTTGATACCTAGCTCTTTACATGAATGAATAACTCTAAGGGCAATTTCGCCACGATTGGCGACTAAAACTTTCTTTATTTCTGGCATAGTTAAGCTAATTTCAATTTGGAGCAATAATACTGCTTTAAAGTATGATTCTCCAAGCCGATTTAGCTTGCTTTCTGTAAATCCAGAAATACTTGGGGAAGAATTGAGAGTTTCTCGCTTTGGTTCAGGTAAGCACGTTGTGAATACACATCGTAATTGTTCTCTTCAATCTTTTCAAGAATACGGCTGTAGTTACGATGGGCTAAGTATACTGGCAGTCTACTATCCTTATTTAGCTTCTGAATGCCTTGAAAAGCGGAGTCGTAATAACTCTTCGCACGTTCAATTTGAAACTTCATCATCGACTTAAATGAATCGTCGTTCACTTTGTTGATGATCATCGCTTCAGTAACATTGAACTCGACGAGCTCATCTTGTGCCAAATAAATGCGATCTCGGCTGAGGTCTTCGCCAATATCTCTAAGGATATTTGTTAACTGCATAGCTATTCCTAAATCCACGGCTTGATCTAAAGCATCTTTTGTTGAATAGCCAAATATTTCACTTGTCATAAGTCCAACTACAGATGCTACTCTAAAACTGTAGTCGTACACTTCCTGAAAAGTTTGAAATCTATTTTTTGTTAGATCTTGTCGGACCCCTTCAACCAAAAGCATTGGATACTCTATTGGAATCTGATAGGAATTAATGGTATCCGCTAATGCTATGAGAATTGGATGATCTACATGAATGCCTTTGTATATTTTTTTCAAATCGGCAACAAATAAATCTAGACGTTCTTGAATTTGTGCCTCGCTTAACGAATCACCATATATCAAATCTTCAGCGTCATCTACCAAGTTATCTAGGTATCTACACATTCCATAAATGGCAAAAACCCCACGTTGCTTCTCGTTGGGTAAAAAACGCGTGGCCATATAAAAGGTTTTTGCATGAAATTTCGTAATAGCTCTGCAATGGCTATATGCATGACGCAATTCTTCATCACGAATGTCCTCAATTACCGAACGGTGGAATGAGGTCTTTTCATAGAAAGGGCGAATTAAGGAAAATGGGAGGTTCATTAAGTTTGTCATAGATATGAGCTAAAATCACAAACCAAGTGTTAAAAGTTCCCGATTGCATTTGAAAATTTTATCAACAGAATACATCTTAGGAAAAGATCATTATCTTTTGCAGATAAATTATTTCTTAGAAGTTATTCTTGTTTAAGTTCAATAACGACTATTACCGACTTGATATCAATATTGCATGAATAAAAAAATTACGATTTATGAAGTAGCCAATCAGGCTGGAGTGGCTATTTCTACGGTGTCGCGTGTTTTAAATAAATCGCCGAATGTTTCTCAGGAAACCAGAGATAAAGTAGATGATGCGATCAAGTCACTGAAATTTCGACCCCAAGCGAATGCGAGGAAGCTAGCTCGAAAAGAACCTCAGATGCTAGCTATTGCTGTTCCATCATTCACAACCCCTTACTTCAACGAGGTATTGAAGGGAGTGAAGGATGAACTCATGAAAATGGATTTAGATATCATCATCTACAATACAGGCTCACGTAATCCTGAAGATGCCGTGCCTTCATTTTTTGATCGCGGAACCGCCGATGCACTGATTATTCTTTCGATTGAAGTAACGACGGATATCCATGAATTGGTTCAAGCTACCCAAACCCCAGTAGTTCTCGTTAATTCTCATCATCCGGCCTACAACTACTTTATGATGAACGATTATCATGGTGGTTTTATAGCGGGCGAGCATCTGGTTAAAAAAGGCTTCAAGAAAATAGGAATGATTCGAGCATTCACTAAAAACCGTGCAGCAATAGCTCGTGAAAAAGGTTTTAAAGATGCCCTACAATCGAATGGAATTGAAATAGAGGATCGTTTTTTTATAACTGGTAAATCCTCAAAACACGGTGGCTTAACTGAAGAAGCGGGCTTTGAAGCCATTCATTTATTGCACAATCAAGGCGAAATGCCGGAAGCCTTATTCTGTTCAAACGATACCCAAGCACTTGGAGCTATTCATGCCCTCAATGGACTGGGATTATCAGTACCAGACGATATCGCATTAATGGGCTACGATAATATTAAGTTATCGAAGTATCTTGATCTTACCACGGTAGATCAGCAGATGCATACTATAGGTGTTAAAGCCACGCAGCGTTTGGGTGAAATCATTAAAAACCCTGCTCAAAAAGCACTTCAACAAACTATCGACCCTGTTCTTATTGAACGCGGTTCAACCAACAAAATTTAAATCAACTTACTCTGTGAGTACCCTTTTAAAAGAAGCACTTAATCATTGTATCACTGATACCAACGTTTCGAATATACCTGAACCTTATAAAGGAAAAGTTCGGGAAGTTTATACGCTTAATGATGACACTTTAGGCATCGTTGTAACCGATAGAATTTCAGCATTTGATTATATCATGCGCCAAGCCATTCCTTTTAAAGGACAAATCCTTAATCAAATGGCTGCTTTTTCATTCGAAAAGGTGAAAGACATAGTGCCTACTCATATCAAAGAAGTCCCACACCCAAATGTGACGATCTCAAAAAAGTGCGCCCCGATTCCTATTGAAGTTGTGATTCGAGGCTATCTCACTGGGCATGCATGGCGTACCTATAAATCGGGATTGAGAACGTTATGTGGGGTAACACTTCCAGAAGGAATGGTTGAACATCAGAAGTTTGAACAACCCATCCTTACCCCTGCTACTAAAGCCACCGAAGGCCATGATGAAGATATCTCTGAAGAAGAAATACTATCGCGCGGTATCGTTGAAGAAAAGCTTTGGAATTCCATAAAAGAAACGGCATTCAAATTATTTGAACGTGGAACTGAAGTAGCTGCGAAACAAGGACTCATCCTAGTGGATACCAAGTATGAATTTGGACTATACAATGGTGAACTCACCTTAATTGATGAAGTTCACACCACAGATAGTAGTCGCTACTTTTACTTAGATGGCTATGAAGCACGCCAAGCTAAAGGGGAAAATCAGAAGCAATTAAGTAAAGAATTCCTCCGTGAGTGGTTAATGGAAAATGAGTTCCAAGGACTAGACGGGCAAACTTTACCAGACCTTCCCGATTCGTTTAGAATAGAAGTTTATGAGCGATATGCTGAATTGTTTGGCTTACTCACTGGTAAAGCTTTTGAACCAAAGCTCGACAAGAACATCAATCAGTCGCTTGAAGACTTATTTGAACCTTACCTAAAGTAATATTCACTTCGCTTTTATTGAGATTGCTGGTGCTTTATGAACTGTCGGCATAAAGCACCCATCTCTCTAATTTTGGATTTTATACTGGCCTTATCTACCGAAGAAAATCCCATTACTAAGCCATTCCCCATATTTCCTTTAACTACGTACTTACTCAAAGGGAAAACGGTAATTCCATTTTCAGTTAGAAACTTAGCAAGTTCATTATCGACAATCGATTTGGGTAAATCGGCAATTACGTGTAAGCCTTGGGTAAGGGGCCTCAAGCTCATGATAGCACCTAACTCTCGATTAAATTGATCTATGAAGTAAGATCGACGTGTATTTGACACCTCTACTACTTTTCGTAAATGGGTACTCAAATAACCCTTCTCAATAAAGGTCGACATTATTTTTTGATTCATGGGTGGTACAAACCTGAGTGTTTGCTCTAGGGACGCTCTTATATCATTCACTAGATAAGGAGGCACTATTATATAACCGAGCCGAACAGATGGATGAAGAAGCTTATTAAAGGTACCCAGATAGATTACACTTTCACTTTTATCTAAGCCAAATATGGAAGTTATAGGCTCTTCCCAATTGCTAAACTCATGATCATAATCGTCTTCAACAATTAAGCAATTATGCTTCTGAGCCCATTCTAAAACTTCCAACCTTCTATCCAAACTCATCTTAATTCCCGAAGGATATTGGTTCGATGGAGTGGTATAAATAAATTTTGGGTCTTGAACCTTTGATAATGGAACCCCTTTTATATCTATACCTTCATCATCTATGCTTGCCGCTAGTAATTTTGCCTTGAGACTTTTAAAAATAGCTATGGCATTGGCGTAGGCTGGGTTTTCAACAATGATCTGATCATCCGCATCAATCAATAAATCACCGATGATTGAGATTGAATGCATTGAGCCCGTAACAATAATTACTTGATCATGGTGGCAATGAATATTTCGATAAATACGCAGATAGTCGGTGATGTTCTTCCGTAAGCTCAGCAGACCTTGTGGGTCACCGTACGACATTTCTGAATAGGTAACGTCACGCCAATAGCGGTTAGTTAGACTTTGCCACTGCCGAACTGGAAATATATCTAATGGGGGCAATCCAGGTCTAAAGGCCGTACCTCCTCCCGATGTGCGATTCATCAGATTCACATACTTTCTAAATCTCTTACCGCGCTCAGAAATCTCTGGGCGTGAACCATTTGTGCTGATACTTAAGAGTCGATGCTTGATTTTTTTTCGTTGCACATCCTCCACATAATAGCCTGAGCCTTGTACCGACTTCACATATTTTTCTATACAAAGTATCTCATAGGCTTTAATTACGGTAGAGCGCGACACTCCAATATCATTTGCTAAAACTCTACTGGGTGGTAGTTTTTCGCCTTTAACAAGCTGTTTAGAGAGTACCGCCTCCATGAGTGCCTCAGCAAGCGCCCTATACACACTCATTTTGGTTTTATTTTCGGGGAATCCGTTGGTAGCTAAAATGCCATTTAATTTGTTCTGCAAGATTGTATTGCCTTAAAACTTAAAATTGGTATGCTATTTTTTAATTATCAGCAATTAGATTGCGTACCAATTAAAACTTTTATTAGGAAAAATACCTAAATAATTATGATTGGAGTTCTACAAATGGGGTTCGGGCCTCTTGGAAAACAGATTGCCCATTACATCGCAGACAAAAAAAACGTTAAAACCATCGCGGTAGTTGACCTAGATCCTGATTTAATTGGGAAGGATATAGGTGAATTACTTGGCAAAGATAAAACAGGAGTTACCGTTTCATCATCGGTTGATGAAGCTTTAGCCAAATTAGATAAAAAACCCGATGTGGCGGTAATCACAACCGTATCGAGTATTAAGAAATTAGTAGGGCAAGTTGAGGCCGTAGCCAAACATGGGATGCCTATCGTTTCTACTTGTGAAGAACTCTCTTACCCCTGGAAGGAAAATGAAGCAGTAAGCAATGAAATAGATCAAATCTGCAAGAAATATAAAGTAGCGTGTTTAGGTACGGGTGTTAATCCAGGATTCTTAATGGATTACCTCCCTTCTACCCTAACTTCAATTTGTAAAGATGTTGATAGCATCACTGTTGAACGCATTCAAGACGCTACACCAAGAAGAGTGCCATTTCAGAAAAAAATTGGAGCCGGGTTAAATTTATCCTCTTTTAAAGAGAAAGAAGCAGAAGGCACATTACGCCATGTTGGATTGAAGGAGTCTGTGTACTTCTTAGCATCCTGTGTGGGAATAGATTTAGATGAAGTTACAGAAGAGTTAAATCCTGTAGTTTCTGATAATGACATCAGTGTGCCATCCATGAACATCAAAAAGGGGGATGCGCGTGGGGTTGAACAAATTTCACATGGGTACCAAAATGGAGTGCTTAAAATTAAGATGCACTTTAAGGCGGCTATCGGAGAACCCCGTTCTTATGATAAAGTAACCGTTAAGGGTGAGCCCTCTTTTGTATCTGAAATAGATGGGGGCATCAATGGCGATATCGCTACCTGCGCAATCACTATTAACAGTATTAAAAGTGTATTGAAAGCAAATCCTGGCCTTCAAACCATGTCAACCATTTCAGTACCTGGATACCTTTCGTAAACATGCAATCAGCACAACCTCAATATCCCACCAAAGTATTCCTGAATGGTCGCATTGTCGACCTTCAGGAGGCTAAAATATCGGTTTTTGACCGAGGGTTTCTATTTGGTGATGGAGTATATGAGGTTATGGTAGGGCAAAATGGACAATTTTATTTTATAGAAGATCATTTTAAGCGTCTACAAAATAGCTTAGCTAAGGTTCAAATAGACTTCCAAGTGGATAGCCTATTCCCTCATCTAAATGCACTATTACAAAGCTGTAGCATTCGTGATGAGGCTTGCTTGCTCTACATTCAAATTACACGTGGTATTGCCCCACGGAAACACAATTTCCCTCAAGACGCATCTCCATCAGTGATGATGTACATCTTGAAAAAAGCATTACCTGGCATTAATAAAAGTCCACTATCCGTCATTACTTCACCGGATAAAAGATGGCTACAGTGTGATATCAAAATGATTTCGCTACTTGGTAATGTATTGGCAAACCAGATAGCCGTAGAACATAAAGTGTATGAATCGCTGTTATATCGCGAGAATAAAATCACAGAAGGCTCGCATTGTAATGTATTCTTTGTAAAGAACGATGTGGTGTATACCCATCCAGCTGATGATTACATATTGAATGGAATAACACGCCAGAAAACAATCGATTTGTGTAAACAAATTGGCATTGAAGTAAATGAGAAAGCCATTACCGTAGATGAGCTGTATAAAATGGATGAAGCATTTTTAACAGGTACTACTACCCAAATTGCATCCATAAAAAAAGTGAATGATCACTTCTATTATGAAGGCTCAACACCTGGGGCAGTTACGGCTCAACTTCAAAAAGCATTTAAGAAACTGAAACTAAGCAAGTTTATGGCTAGCAGTAACTAACATTATTTATATAAAGATTAGTTAACACGAAATAATTTTAAATAAACACAACAACCAACAGTATGAAGCATTCTTTTCGAGCATATACCATTTTACTTTTAGGTGTACTAATTGTGGGGTGTGGACAGAACAACAAAGAATTCGATATAGTCATACTGAATGGTACTGTTTATGATGGCAGTGGTGAGAAACCATACACTGCTGATATAGGAATTATCGGCGATCAAATAGCCGAAATCGGTCATTTATCTAGGAGCGCTAGTAAGCGCAAAGTAGAAGCAAAAGGCTTGGCGGTTGCTCCAGGCTTCATCGACATGCATGCCCACATTGATCCAATAATGCGTCTTTCCGAAAGTGAAAGTGCAGTACGCCAAGGCGTGACCACATCCCTAGGTGGTCCCGATGGCACGAGTCCATGGCCCTTTGGTCCATATTTAGACTCATTGGAAACAATCGGTGTTGGTATGAACGTAGCCTATTTAATTGGGCATAATACTGTTCGTCGCAATGTCATGAAACTGGATAACCGCCAACCTAATGCTAATGAATTAGCAGAAATGACCTATCAAATAAAACAGGGAATGCAGGAAGGTGCCTTTGGTATTTCAACGGGGTTAAAATATATCCCGGGTTCCTTTTCTGAAATTGATGAAGTAATCACATTATCAAAAGCCGCTTCTGAAGAAGGCGGTATTTATACTTCTCACCTACGGGAAGAAGGGCTAGGACTGATGGCAGCAGTAAAAGAAGCCATTACCATCTCAGAGAAAGCAGATATACCCGTAATACTAACACATCATAAAGTGATTGGGCAACCCATGTGGGGCAAAAGTGTGCAAACACTTGCTATGGTCGATTCGGCACGAAACGAAGGGCTGGATATAAAAATCGATCAATATCCCTACACCGCGAGTTACACTGGTATTAGTGTGCTGATACCGGGGTGGGCAAGAGCTGGTGGCAATAATGAGTTTAAGCGCAGAGTAAACACCCCTGCCCTGCGCGACAGTATCAAAGCGGGCATTGAGTTTAACTTGATTACAGATCGTGGTGGCGGAGATTTATCTCGTGTTCAGTTTGCAAAGGTATCATGGATGCCTGAACTAGAAGGTAAGACCCTCAAAGATTGGGCTATTATGAAAGGATTGGAGCCTAATGTAAGTAACGGCGCTGATTTAGTGATAGAAGCTCAAGTTAACGGAGGTGCTTCTTGTGTATTCCATGCAATGGATGAAGCAGATGTAGAGCGAATTATGCAGCACCCTTTCACGATGGTAGCATCGGATGGGCGCTTAGTAACGCCTGGCGATGGTCATCCCCACCCACGTTGGTATGGGACTTTTCCTCGAGTATTAGGACGTTATGTACGTGAACGAGGCACTTTAACTCTTGAGAATGCCATTTATAAAATGACAGGCTTACCAGCTACAACTTTAGGCCTCACAGATAGAGGGTTTCTTAAAGAAGGCCAAAAAGCGGATATAGTATTATTTGACCCCAACACGGTAAAAGATAATGCCACTTTTGAAGAACCTCACCAATATTCAGATGGTATCGAGTATGTATTCGTTAACGGGTCCGTAGCCGTTGATAATGGAGAATTCAAAGGAATTAAAGCAGGTAAAGTACTTCGTAAAAACAAACAGTAAATAAGGGATTATGTTACTCAAACGGTTCTCCGTAATCATTACCACAAGATTATTTCTCAGTACTTTACTATTAGTTGGGTTTTCATGTATTCGAGACCTCCCCGTACAACAAACCTATCCCGCAGAACAATGGGAAATCGTTAACGATGTATCTGAACTAGGCTACAGCATAGAAAAACTTGAATTAGCAAAGTCCTATGCCAACCAAATAAATACAGCTGCTGTTACCATTGTTGTAAACGGGAAAATCCTATATGAATGGGGTGAAGTAGAACAAAAATACAACACTCATTCCATCCGTAAGAGTGTACTTAGTGCTCTTTATGGAAACTATGTAGCCGATGGTACTATCGATATGGAGCAAACGATGGAAGAGCTTGGCATTGATGATGTGCCTCCACTTTCAGAGGAAGAAAAACAAGCTACTGTACGTGATAACTTAAAAGCTCGCTCTGGAATCTATCATACAGCCCTATATGAATCTCAAGGCATGAAGGATTTAAAACCAGAACGGTTTACTCAGCGCCCAGGAACTCATTGGTATTATAATAATTGGGACTTCAATGTAGCGGGCACCATATTCACTCAAGCTACTGGAAAAGGTGTATTTGAAGCGATTGAAGAAGAAATCGCTAAACCTATAGGCATGGAACAGTTCACCGCTGAAGATGGCAACTATGTAACCGGTGATGCCTCTATTCACCAAGCATATCCGTTTCGAATTAATGCTAGAGATCTAGCTCGCTTTGGGTTACTTATGCTTCGTAATGGAAAATGGGAAAATCAGCAACTTATCCCCGCTGATTGGGTTAAGGAAAGTACTTCTTACCACTCTGATGCCACTTTATATTCCTCTGATGGGTATGGGTATATGTGGTGGGTGGTTCGTGATCACAATAAATATCCGCATTTACCCAATGTAAAACTGAATGAGGGTGCTTACTCTGCTCGAGGAGCTGGAGGGCACTACGTTCTCATCATACCTGATTACGATATGGTTTTGGTACATCGTGTAAATACGGATATTCGCAATAATCGTGTAAGTAGCAGTGAATTTGGTACGCTTGTGAACCTAATCTTAGATGCTAAAAACCAAGATTAATCAACTTCGAAACATCTAGCTACTGATGTTCTTGACCAAGCTCAACTGCTCTATCAAAGGCAGCATAAGCTGCATCTTTAATAAGGGTATTCACATTATTATCGTCCATAGAATCTAATGCGGCTTGGGTTGTCCCTCCTTTCGAGGCTACTCTTTTAATCCAACCATCTGGTGCTAATTCAGATTCTTTGAACAACTGAATCGCTCCTTCAAAGGTGTTACTTACTAGAATCTTCGAATCATTTTGAGAGAACCCCATTTTAAGGGCGGCCTCCATCATAGACTGCATAAAGTAAAATACATATGCAGGGCCACTTCCCGATATTCCCGTCGATTTATTGATAAAAGACTCATCTTGAACGTGAATGGCTATGCCTGTGGAATCCAATAAATCTCTAATGGCTACTTGTTCAATTTTTGAAACAGCTTCCGTCTCTGTAAAAGCGGTAACGCCTTTGCTTACCTTGGCTGGTAAATTTGGCATAGCTCGTACAACCTTAGGAATACCTGATAGCTTCACCATAAAATCAGTAGTCACACCAGCCATCAGAGATACAATGATTTGCTGATCATTCAAGTGTGGTTTCATTTCGGCTAATAACGATTCCGCATGATGTGGTTTAACAGCTAAGAATATGACATGAGCCATCTCTACTGCAGGTGTTAGGGAATCAAAAATATTAAATCGCTCGTCTTCACGAAGCGTATCTCTTAATTCTGGGTCTTTATCATAGATTAATAGGTCCCCAGGTTTTATTTGGGTTGAGCCGGTCATTCCTTCTGCGAATGTAAGCCCCATGTTACCGGCACCTATCATCAAAACTTTCATCAGTATGTATTGGTTATTTAAATTTTAGAAGTGAACTACTAAACTAGACAGCAATCAGATTAAATGACAATCTAATTCAGTTTACTTTTAACCTCACCTTTTGAACTAAGTTCAAAAAATTAACCATTGAGTATACATTATTTTATTAAAGGTATAGGTTAACAAATTGTAGTAACTTCGTGCCCCAAATATTATTCATCATGATCAAACGAGTTAAAAAACTAATTATGGGCATCACAATTACAGTTGTAGCTTTACTACTTCTACTAGTTATTGGTACCACTATCTTCGTTAATGTAAGTCCGCAATTTGGTCAAGCACCTACAGGTGATAAGCTCGAGCAACTCAAACAATCTCCCAATTTTAACGGCAAGAATTTTGTAAACACTGTTGATACCTCCACGGGTGAGATTTTGGAGGCGCTAAAATCAATGCCTAAAATGCTGTTTGGGAGCAGTGGAAATCCTACTAAGCCATTACCGACCATCTTCAGTGACATACCTAATGAAGTGGACTCTTCTAAAACCTACATTACTTGGTATGGGCATTCTACTTTTCTCATTGAAACACATGGGCAAAGAATACTCATCGATCCTATGTTTGGAGAGGTTGCGGCACCAGTTCCCTTTGGTACTAAGAGGTTTAAATACGATCAAGCATTACCTATAGCGTCTATTAAAAACATTGATGTTGTTATCATTTCCCATGATCATTACGACCATTTAGACTATCCAACCATCCAAAAGCTTAAGGATGAAATAAAACATTTTGTTACTCCACTAGGGATTGGCTCTCATTTAGAATCTTGGGGAATACCAGAAGAGGATATTACAGAGTTAGATTGGTGGCAAGATGTTAAGCTATCGGATATTACATTTACCGCAACTCCATCACGACATTTCTCGGGCAGAGGTATAACCGATCGTGATGCCACCTTGTGGGCAAGCTGGGTTATTCAATCACCCTCAGCCAATCTTTACTACAGTGGTGATAGCGGATATGCCAATCACTTCCAAGAAATTGCAACTAAACTCGGTCCATTTGATTTCGCCATGCTTGAATGTGGGCAATACAACACTGCATGGAATCAAATTCACATGTTTCCTGATCAAACAGTACAAGCTGCTTTAGACCTTAACGCAACACTCGTAATGCCTATTCATTGGGGCGCTTTTAGGCTAGCACCACATGCTTGGGATGAGTCTGTTTCAGCATTTGTAGAAAGTGCTAAATCAAAAAATATAAACTACACTCACCCAATGATTGGTCAACGTTTTGAATTAGGGGAAGCTCCTGCACTAACGGAATGGTGGAATAATCTCTAATTCCAGTTCGGGAACGGAATCGAACTACATCGGCTTTGTTTCGCCTGCTTTGGGCATCAAATTGATTTCTTCGGCTACGCTTCGTGGACTTAACTCGGTAAGAGAGTGAATAATACGAGCTACGTCAACAGGGTCTATCAATTCATTAGGATCAATATCAACGCCTTCCCAAGAAGTTGAGTACGTTTGGCCTAGATTAATAGCTGAAACAGCTACATTTGTAGGCATCAATTCTTTCCGAAGAGATCGTGTATACCCGAGTAGTGCATGTTTGCTCATGGTATACGCTCCGCTATCTGCATAACCCTTTAGTGAAGCTTGAGAACAGATATTAACAATGAGCCCTCTCTCCTGCTGCTTTAAAAGAGGCAATACCACTTTAGTCATATTGAAAGCTGACAGCGTGTTTATCTCAAATTGATTTATGAATTCGCTTTGAGTAGTATCTTCAAGCTTCTTGAACAAAAACGTACCTGCGTTATTCACAAGCACTGCAGGATTTAATTTTTGAAAGTCTATAGCTTTTAAAGCTTCTAAGTCCGTTAAGTCGACAGATAAAATATCTACCGATTTCGCACCTGCTTCTTCGCATTCTATTTTGGTGCGCTCTAACTCATCTACATTTCGAGCAAGTAATACAATGGGGCGGTTTGTATTAGATGCAAAGAACTTCGCTATTTCGAGGCCTATGCCTTTGCTTCCACCGGTAACTATTACCGAAGCTTGCTCATAACTCATCACTATGGGACTTTTAGAAACTTATGGGTCTGTAGACTTATTCCCCATTGAGGGTTTTCCTTTACATAGTCTACAATAAGCGGAATTGATTTAGGCGTATCCCACTCTGGTTGCAATAGTAATTGTGTGCCTTCAGGACAACGAGCTGCGTTCTTTTCAGCCCACTGAAGATCTTTATTGGTAAGTACAACTACCTTTAGTTCATCAACATAATCGAATATTTCGTCGGTAGGCTCTTTAAACCTTTTCGGTGAAAGAGTAATCCAATCTAAATGCCCAGTAAGAGGCGACGAACCGCTTGTTTCGATATGCGTTTTTATACCAGCTTCTTTAAGTGCTACGGTAAGCGGAAGTAAGTCGTGCAGTAAAGGTTCTCCACCTGTGATTACAGCGAAGGGTGCCCCACTTTCTTTAACAAGTTCTACAAGTTCACCCACTTTCATTAAAGGGTGACCTTCTTCTTCCCAACTTTCTTTAACATCACACCACCAGCAATTTACGTCACAGCCAGCTGTACGAATAAAGTAAGAAGCTCTACCTGTGTGTGCACCTTCTCCTTGAATCGTATAGAAATGTTCAACTATAGGGTATTCAACGGATAAATAATCAGTGATAGAATCGCTATGTGTTTCAATAAGATTAGACATCTTTGTCAGTATACTCAACCCAGCAAGTATCCGTTTCCCATACGGTTACAGTCAATTCTATACCTTCTGGAATTCTCTTCATGGTTTCATTATGAATAAACTCAGCAATACGTTCAGCTGTAGTATTCACTTCCATCAATTCGTTTAATACACCGTGATCAAGTCCACCTTTCTCTGAATCTTTTGCCGCCCATTTAAGCTCTTTGAAATCACATACCATATCATCAGTATTTAGATAAAGAGAAGGGTTCAGTTTGTGAGATTTTGCAGACATCTTCACTTTATATGAGTGTCCATGCATGCGTCCGCATTTCCCATTGTAACCATCGATATAATGGGCAGCATCGAATTTAAATTCTGTATGAAGCGTCCAAGTTGGCATCTGATTTTCTAATCTAAACGTGTCTATTTCTGAATTTGCTTACTAGCAAAAAAGCTAGCCTTAAAAATACAGGTTTTTTTAGAGAATTACCGTATCGGCTTTTCCAATCGAACTCATAAATAGGATTATGATTTAAGGAGCCTGACTTTAGTTCACTCTCTTAATAGGGCAGCCTAATAATTTGGTAGTGGTTCGTATAAGTTCTTGGCCAGCAACCATTTTTTGAATAGCGTCTTCTAAGTACTTTTCTTGAACTTGAGTGGCATTCCGGGGATTATCATCAATTGCCCCTATATATACTAGCTGTTCCGTTGAGTTAAACACAAACACTTGAGGAGTACGTGATGCGCCAAATGCATCGGCAATCTGATGATCTTTATCGAGTGCGTAGTAGAAGTTATAACTCTGTTTAGCAGCTCTCTTCTTCATATCCTCTAACGACTCCCCTCTGTCTCGAGTTCGTTCGTTAGGATTCAATGCAATCATACCAATGTTGTTCAGCTTAGCAATATTCGAAATCTGTACTAAACGATCTTCCCATTGAGAAACCGCAGGACAAGTATTGCAGGAAAAAATCACTATCAAACCATTAGTTTCAACAATCTCACCTAGGGTAAGCGATCTTCCAGATACATCTTCTACTTTGATGTCTTTAGCCGGTAAGGTTCCATTTAATTGAAGAGATTGTGCAATCACATTCATGGAGCTGAAGCTCAGGCATACAAATAGGGCAATTGCAGGAAGGTATAGTAATTTCGAAGTCGCTCTTTTCATAGTTAGAAGGTAAGAAAACCCATTCTACTATACCAAAGGGTTCTAAATTATGAATTTGATAAAGGATCCCAGAAATGTAAGTCGATGTCGACGGTATAAGGGCTTTTAAAAACAATGCCCTCTTGCTCTAATCGTTCTCGCATTGAGTCACCCTCAAAATATGCTCTACCAGTGAGCTGCCCGAGGCGATTTACAACACGATGAGCCGGGATATGATAACCCAAATCTTTAGCAAGGTAGTTGTTGAGTGCGTAGCCAACCATGCGAGCTCCAGATTCTACCCCTAAATAAGCCGAAATTGCACCATAAGTAGTTACTTTCCCTTCAGGAATTTTACTTACGATTTCATACACACGGTTATAAAAATCCTGTGTACTAATCTTTGATTTTGCCATTAAATAAATCCTTCAAGCTTCGTTGAGTATCTATATCAACATCTTTAGCTAAAGGGATAGTGAGTAAACCCAGTTTTGCATAAAGTTCGACCAATTTCGGATTTACCGAAAGATCTTCCAAATGTTTTTCGATTGTTGAAAGATCCCCTCTGGCAATAGGTCCCGTTAAACTATGCTCAATGCCCTTATCAAGCATATTTTTTAATGAACTACGCGTTAAACTTAATAGCGCCTTTTCGATTTCATCTTTAGAAACGCCACTAAGTTCGGCCATTTCTGAAGAAGCATTCAATAATGTAACTACGTAATTCGATGCCATTACCGAGGCCGCATGTATTAAACTCTTTGCCGAGGATGGGATTTCAAATGCATGTGCTTTTAGCTTTTTGGCTAACTCATACATCCTCTTCACCGCTAGTGTATCACCCTCAATATCAAAATACACATCTTCAAATGAGTCCTGCCCTTTCAATATGGCTTTCATTGGATGGAACGCCCCAACCGAGGCTCCTACATCCTTAAATGGCTGCAATAACTCCGAGTTTTCATTGCCCGAGCAATGCAATACCGTAACTCCTTCAAAGTTCAGATCTCGTTGAGAGAGTTCATCTACTACATCTTTTAGTGCGGAATCAGAGACGGTAATAAATAAAATATCACCTAACTCTTCAGATGTGCGTGGAAGGCGGTCAATTACATTGGGGTGAGCCCCCTTATTTCTAGAATATAAACCATGTATAGAATAACCCGCTTTGGGTAGGGCTTTGTTTAATGTAAGCCCTACGTTGCCTAAGCCAATAATGGTTATTCTATTTGATTGCATACTAGGCTAACTGATGTTGGCGAGTATGTGCGAATCCACCTGTAAATTTAGTTTGAGCTGTTACGGGAGTAAACCAAATATCTAAGTTCCAATATTTAGATACTAAAACACCCGTCATAAATGCACGAGCTCCTTCTACATTCTTTTCGTTGCTGTTCAAGTAGTGATGCAATCCAGATTCATTGTTTGATTCAATTAAATCTTTAAGCTTTTGAAGCTCCTCAGCATTATCACTTGGGATGTCGCAACAGAATACCAATAATGCATTTCGGTACTGTAATAACTCATCAAGAGCGAAAGCAAGTTCCTTTACAATAGCTGGATCGTAATCGCCGATTTGAACACTCACAACTTCAAAATCACTTTGGCAAGCTTGCATCATCATGAGTTGGGTGTACAAGCTCATTTCATCACTCATCCCCCCATCGTTGATAAAGAAATCATCTTCCTCATCGCACAATTCATTTCTAAGCTTATCATCTACTTTAACTTCACCAAATGGTGTGTTAAACACTTGGTTTGATGGAATACTGAGTTTCTTTTCTAATTCGCCTTTGTACGATTCAATTACTACCAGCGTATCAAAACTTGAACTGCAAATGTTCTTATAGATGGATGTAATCTCTTCTGGATTATCAGGATCCATATGAGTAGGCACAAACAACAATCTAATTTTTTGTGGAGTATTTGTAGCCGCTTTTGAATTTTTCAGGGATGCTTGGAGTTCTTCCTTAGTAATATTAGTAAATGGCATGTGCTGATGATTTATTAATAAGAATGCGTAGATGACATAGAAAAGCCTGAAGACACTCTTTCCATTTGAGGAGATAAAGTCTCTTCAGGCCAATAATAAATGAACCGTATTTTAAAGCCTTAATAAGCAATAGAAATTTGATGATCCAGTTCACGGAAACTACAAATTTGAAAACTATTTTCATCATTAATTCTTACTAAGAATTCGTTTTCTGTACACTTTTTTAAGGTAATAGCATTCAAATTCGTTCGAAGTCCCGTACCCAATAACTTTACAACGGCTTCCTTAGCCGTCCACAAAAGAATAGGATCACATTCTTCTTTTAATGCATACTCTTGCTCATTTAAGATTCGATCCAGTAAACGAGGATGTATGCTCCTGCCTATATTTTCGGCATCAATACCGATATCTAAAGTTTTAGAAATAGCAGCAAATACATGCGTTCTGGTATGTGCAAAACTAACATATAACTCCTCACCATTTATCAACGCATAAGGTTTGCCCTGCTCATGCTTACACAATTCATTGGAAGAAATGGTTCTCCCCTCCAAATACTCTCTCACCAAAGCATGGTACAAATGCCGTGTAGTTAGAAACTCCGCTTTTCTATGGTCATGCTTAAACTCATTCCACTCCTTTAATTCAAGAGGGCTTAAGATGGAAGTATCCAGCGATTTTTGAATGGAACTAGCACCGATTATTAGTTGCTTGGGTGCCCCAGAAATTTGATCTGTAGATATGAGTTGCAAAAGAATAGATAAAGTATGGATGTTAATGACACAATTTTCTGCACAATTCGGTATTTTTGCAACCTTTGATTCGCAAAAAACCTATTTAATTTAACATTTACATGTCGAACCAGGAACTTACACATTCTGAACAAGAAGAAATTAGACGCGAGAAACTCGCTGAACTACAGAAAATGGGTGTAAATCCTTACCCCTACTCTTTTGATGTAACTCACTTAAGCACAGACATTAAGGGGAATGAAGAACTGGTTCGTGATGAAGAATCTAACCCTGATAGCGAAACAGTTGCTATTGCTGGCCGAGTTATGACTCGCCGTATTATGGGTAAAGCCGCTTTCTTCAACCTTCAAGATTCGGCGGGCACTATTCAAGTGTATATTCGTCGTGATGACGTTGGCGTTGAAAATTATAACACTGTTTTCAAGAAAATGGTGGACATCGGTGATATCGTTGGCATCAAAGGTTTTGTGTTTAAAACACGTACTGGCGAGACTACTGTTCATGCTAATGAGTTTGAGTTTCTAACTAAAACTCTGCGCCCTATTCCTCTACCAAAAGAAGTGGAAAACGAAGATGGCGAAAAAGTGGTGTATGATGCTTTTACCGACAAAGAACTACGCTACCGTCAACGCTATGTTGATTTAATTGTGAACCCTGAAGTACGCGACACTTTCCGCAAAAGAACCCAAATGGTTCAAACGATGCGAAATGTGATGAATGAAAAAGGGTACTTGGAAGTTGAAACTCCGATTCTACAGCCTGTTTATGGTGGCGCTTCTGCACGTCCTTTCGTAACGCACCACAATACATTAGATATGGACCTCTACCTTCGTATCGCTAATGAATTGTACCTCAAGCGACTTATTGTTGGTGGCTTTGATGGCGTATATGAGTTTTCAAAAGATTTCAGAAATGAAGGACTATCGCGATTCCACAATCCTGAATTCACACAGGTTGAATTATACGTTGCCTACAAAGACTACCATTGGATGATGGACTTCACGGAGAAAATGATTGAACGTGTTGCCATTGATATGCATGGAAGCACCAAAGTAACCGTTGGTGAGCATGAAATCGATTTCAAAGCACCATGGCCTCGAATTCCTTTGCTAGATGCTATCAAGAATGAAACGGGTAAAGACTTAAACGGTTTATCGGTTGAAGAGCTTAGAGTGGCTGCCAAAGAGCTTCATGTTGAAGTAGATAAGTCGTTCGGAAAAGGAAAAATCATTGATGAGATCTTTGGTGAGTATGTTGAAGGCAAGCTTATACAGCCTACTTTCATTACCGACTACCCTATCGAAATGAGTCCACTTACCAAAAAACACCGTTCAAAAGAAGGCTTAGTAGAGCGCTTTGAGTGTATTTGTAATGGTAAAGAAATCGCCAATTCATACACCGAGTTAAACGACCCTATTGATCAACGTGAGCGCTTAGAAGAACAAGCTAGTTTACGTGCTGATGGTGATGACGAAGCAATGACTATTGATGAAGACTTCATTCGAGCACTTGAATACGGAATGCCTCCAACGGCTGGTATCGGAATTGGAATTGATCGTTTAGCGATGATTATGACCAACTCAGATTCTATTAGAGACGTACTCTTTTTCCCTCAAATGAAGCCTGAGTAACAATTTATAGAGAGGTATGTAGTTAGTGAGTTTAATACTTAGATTCGCCGAGCATACCTCTTTTACTTCTCTTATTTACATTACATGAAATTTGAATGGTATTTAGCACTCCGATATTTTAATGGAAGCCGAAAGGGTTCCCGGTTTCTATCATTCATAAAAATCATGTCGATTACTGGCGTAGCCGTTGGTTCCGCAGGCCTCTTAATAGCACTGTCTATAGGGCATGGTTTTAAATCCACCATAAACAATAAGATTTATGGTTTTGCTCCACACTATACCATTGCTACACAATCGTTTATTACCCCCACCATTGAACGATCTGACACGCTACTCACTTATCTAGATCAGCTTTCCGAAATTGATAGAAAGCAGGCTGTAGTTCAAGGTCAGGTGATGATACAGACGAAGGATGACATCAGTGGGACCATTCTAAAAGGCGTAAATTCAGAAGGTGGAGTATCTAGTTTACCTGAATACATTTCAGAGGGCACCTTTGATTTAGGCCCACAAGAAAACGGTCTTTTCGGGGCAATCATCGGAGTACAATTAGCTCAATTATTGAAGGCTGAAGTTGGTGATGTAATCACTACCTACACCATTAATGGGATTCCTTCACTCCTGAATTCACCAGAGATTAAGCAGTTTACTGTCACAGCCATTTACCAAACCGGCATTGACTTATTTGATGATGTTTATGTGATTGTGGACCGCAGAGAAGCTCAATCGCTCTTTCAATTCAGTGAACATGAAGCAAATGCTATTGAGTTGAAACTCGCTGATAATGAACAGATTGAGCCCTTTCAACAAACCTTGATTAACCACCTACCCTTCCCCTTTTTCACTGAATCTATTTTTGAAAAGTTTGGGAATATATTCGCATGGGTGGAACTTCAAGAACAAATGACACCACTCATAATTAGTGTGATGATCATAGTTGCGGCCTTCAATCTGATAGGTACGGTTTTAATGATGATTTTAGAGCGTACAAAAGATATTGGCATACTAAAAACTTTGGGAACTCCATCTTCTACCATTCGAAAGATCTTTCTTCTTGAAGGCTTAATGGTGTCGTTTATAGGGTTAGTAATTGGCATAGGTATCACTTTAATCTTCGCCTTTCTACAAACTGAATTTCAGTTGATTCCTCTTTCAGAAGAGAACTATTACATGCAATATGTACCCATTCAACTTCATGCTATTGATTTCTTCTTAGTAACTCTCGTCACATTATTCCTGTGTGGCTTAGCATCGTGGGTTCCTGCACGAGTTGCTGCCCAAACTGATCCGCTAAAAGTGATTTCTTTCGGTCGTTAAAACTTCTCCACAAAAAAAGCCGATCACTTTCGTAATCGGCTTCTGAATCTCAATTCAAGGGGAAATACATCCCCTTTAATCATCGAATTGTTAGTTAGTTCAATACGGTATCAACAGGCTTCCATTCTAAACCGAAAGCTTCTGCAACATCTTTGTAAACAATAGTACCTTCTACGATGTTTAGTCCTTTTAGGAGTTCAGCATCGTCTTTAAGTGCTTGTTCCCAACCTTTATTAGCAAGTGCAACTGCGTACGGAAGCGTTACATTTGTTAAACCTAGAGTAGAAGTGTAAGGAACTGCGCCTGGCATGTTAGCAACACAGTAGTGTACTACATCATCAATTACGTAAACTGGATCTTTGTGAGTAGTTGGACGTGAAGTCTCGAAACATCCACCTTGGTCAATAGCAACGTCAACAAGTACGGTACCTGGACGCATTTCGCTCAGCATCTCTTTTGTAATCAAGTGAGGGGCTTTTGCACCTGGCTTAAGAACAGCACCGATAATCATATCAACGGTTGGAAGCATCGCGCGGATGTTCGCTTCTGAAGAAAATACAGTGTTGATGTTTTTAGGCATCACATCGTCGAGGTAACGTAAACGTGGCATGTTGATATCCATAATAGTAGTATCAGCGCCCATACCCGCTGCGATTTTAGCCGCATTTACACCTACAATACCGCCACCTAGAACCAATACTTTAGCAGGAGCTACACCTGGGATACCACCCATTAGCACGCCACGTCCACCTTTTGGCTTTTCTAAGTACACAGCACCTTCTTGAGCAGCCATACGTCCTGCTACTTCACTCATAGGAATAAGAAGTGGAAGTGAACGATCAGCTTTTTCAACGGTCTCATAGGCTATAGCGATACATTTTGAATCCACAACAGCTTTAGTAAGAGCTTCATCGGCTGCAAAGTGGAAATAAGTGAAGATAACTTGACCTTCGCGCATACGTGGGTATTCTTCTGCGATAGGCTCCTTCACTTTCATGATCATATCAGCACGCTTCCAAACTTCTTCAACATCTTCAATAATAGAAGCTCCGGCATTAATATAATCTTCATCACTAAAACCGCTTCCTACCCCAGCGCTTTTTTGAATCAATACCTCATGTCCGTTACGAATCATCTGTAACACGCCACCAGGTTGTATAGCTACACGGTTTTCGTGAGTTTTAATTTCTTTTGGTACACCAATAATCATAATGCCGAAATTTTAATAATTACTTGAAATTTTAGAGCCCCAAAGGTAGGTATTTTTTTTGAAAAAACGGTTTCATTTTTTTGAGTTTTAACCAGTACAAACCGCTCTCATTTATTTATTAAAGCATTTTACGAAACTACTTATTTTTTTTATCTACATTTATGGGCAATTTTTATCCAACTAACTACTAAGTATGAACAAACGTTTACTATACTTTTCGTTTATTCTAGCATCCGGATTACTTATTTCGGGTTGTACCGGTGCAAAGAATACCTCCTCGAAGAATTCGACTAAAAGTACGAGTTCTTCATCTGTTCGACCATCTTCAAAAGATGGCATCAAAGCTTTTTCAAAAGTCATAACTAAAGACGCTAAATCAGATACTGGATTATTTACAGTTCACGAGCAAAGCGGGAAATACTTTTTCGAAATCCCTAACGAGTTATTAGGCCGTGAGATGCTCATGGTAAGCCGTGTAGCGGGTGTACCTCCTGGGTATTCTGGGTTCTCTTCAGCTGGATCAAAATCAGCGGAGCAAGTACTTACGTTTGAGCGTGTTCAGGATCGTATCTTGATGCGAAAAAAGTCTTATAACGCAATCGCTGACAAAGACCTCCCTGTATACAACTCTGTGAAGGCCAACAACCTTGAACCTGTTATTGCAGCCTTCGACATTGAAGCATTGAGCAAAGATTCATCCGGTGTTGTAATTGATGTAACCGACCTCTTCTCTAAAGATGTAGAAGCTATCAGTGGTATTCCGGTGTACTTACGCCGTCAGTATCAAGTACGTAGACTAGATACTGATAGAAGCTTAATTGAATCGGTTAGAAGTTTCCCTGAGAACATCGAAGTACGTCAATTAATGACCTACATTGCGGCTAACCCACCAAGTAGCCAGAATACTCAAACCTTGACCATGAATGTGAGCCAAAGTTTAGTGTTACTACCTGAAGAACCAATGCGCAAAAGATATGCCGATTACCGTGTAGGTTATTTCAGCATTCGTCAAATCGATTACGGTTCAGATGAACAAAAAGCAGCTAGCAAAGAGTATATCCGTCGTTGGAGACTAGAACCTAAAGATCCAGAAGCTTATGCTCGTGGCGAACTAGTGGAGCCAGTAAAGCCAATCGTATACTATTTAGACCCTGCTACCCCTGAAAAGTATCGCTCTTACATTGTACAAGGTGTATTAGACTGGAATGTAGCTTTCGAAGCAGCTGGTTTTAAAAATGCTGTTCAAGCTAAAATCCCACCTACCAAAGAAGAAGATCCAGATTGGAGCCCTGAAGATATTCGCTACTCGACCATCCGTTGGGTTGCTAGTACTGTTCGTAACGCAACTGGGCCAAGTGTTTCTGATCCTAGATCAGGTGAGATTATTGAAAGTGATATTGTGTGGTACCATAACCACATGCGTTCATACCGTAATCGTTTAATGATTGAGACAGGCGCTTCGAATCCAGAAGCTCGTAAACTAAAATTAGACGATGACTTAATTGGTGAAACGATGCGTAGAGTAATCTCTCATGAGATTGGCCACGCTATTGGTTTACCGCATAACATGCAGTCAAGTTCGGCATACCCTACCGATTCCCTACGTTCAGGTGAATTCACTCAGAAATGGGGTATTGCAACTACCATCATGGAATATGCACGTCAGAATTATGTAGCTCAGCCAGGCGATGAAGGCATTCGTTATATTCGTCAAATTGGGCCATACGACTTGTACTCTGTGAACTGGGGATACCGCGTAATTCCTACTGCTAAAACTCCAGAAGACGAACTACCAGTATTGGACCAATGGATTGAAGAAAAAGCCGGTGATCCTGTATACCGTTTTGCTTCATCAACAGGATATGATCCTTCAGCTCAAACTGAAGACTTAGGAGATGACCCTGTAAAGTCTAGTACCTATGGTTTAATGAACTTAAAGCGTGTAGTGCCTAACTTAATTGAATGGACTTCTACTCCAGGTGAAGACTATAGCGATTTATCTGAAATCTATGGAGAGTTAATCGGTCAGTGGTCGCGTTATGCCCGCCATGTTGCAACGAACATAGGTGGTGTTTATCAAACTAGAAAAGCATCTAACCAAGAAGGCTGGGTGTATACTCCTGTTGATGGCGACTACCAAAGAAAAGCTATGGAATTCTTAAACGAGCATGCCTTTACTACTCCACACTGGTTATTGGATAAAGAGATTCTTTTCAGAATCGAAGCTCAAGGAGCTACCAATAGAGTAAAGAGTTTGCAATCAGGTATTCTTCGCTCAACGATGAATGCGGGTTCTATGATTCGTTTATCAGAACAAGCTGAATTTGAAAGTGAAGCTTACAGCTTATTAGAAGCGCTTGAAGATATTCGCAAAGGACTTTGGAGTGAAATTTACAGCTCTAAGCCTCAGAATATTGATGCTTACCGCCGAAACCTTCAGCGAGAGTACTTAAGCTCAGTTCAAAGTATGTTTGAAGAAGATACTTTTGGCAGAAATCTTGATATCAAAGACTCTGACATTCGTCCTTCTTTAAGATTCGAATTGAATGAACTAAAGAAGACAATCAAAGGTGTAAGAAGTTCAAGTGTTAATGCAGAAACACGCGTGCACTTAAATGATGCGCTTTCTCGTATTGATGAAATCTTAAATATTGATTAAGAATAATCACTTTATTCCTATCACAAAAAAGGCTCCTTCGGGAGCCTTTTCTATTTCTGTGCTTTAACAATGCCTTTTTTTGTAATAGTGACATCACCGTATAGATACGGTCCACCAAAAGTCTCTATTTTAATACAATCTCTTGAATCGAGGTATTCGATTATATTCTTAATTTCTGTCTTATCTGATGAGAATGCTTCTGAAATGTCGGCCACAGATACCCGTTTATCAATTTCTGCCTCACTAAACTCGAGAATGAGTTGAAGTACTAGTTTGGCCTTGCTATTAAAATCATTTCCAATAATCATCATACTACATTTGCTGTGATTGATGATCATCATCCTAGCTCAAGATATCATTACCTGAATGTTATCTAATTATTAATAGCTCAAAATAGGTGTGTTTGAATATGATAGGTTTCTAATACAAAAATTGTATTTAAAATAAGAACTTGTTGTTTAGTCAAATTATTTCAATTTATACTATAAGATGTATAAAAACTTAACTTTAAGAGATCGCATATTTCTAATATCATCTATACTGATATTAGCGGCTGTTGCATTAATCTGGATTTTCGTACTTCCGCGATACCAAGAAGCTGTAGTTAAAGAGCGTACTACCATCGTTTCACAATTACAGGAGTACACTTTAAGGCAAACCGATAACACTCTTAGAATTTGGCTAAACTCTACCCTTCGATTGTCAGAAGACCTTGCACAAAACCCTGCTCAAACCGCTGAAATTGTAAACAAAGCTATTAACTACACACCCGGTTTAATGCGGGTTCTTATTTCCGACACTCAAAGCGACCAGACTGTAAATGTAGTTAAAGCTCAATTTTCTGAAATTGATTTCACCATTAATGAAGTATCGTGGTATTCCTCGAGAATTAATCCTTCTATCAATACCGCTTGGCATCATGCTCCAAATCGCTCCGTTGATTTTTTCCTAGCAGATCGCGCTTTTCAAATTGGAGATAACATATTTAGGGTAACCATGTACTTTAATGCCCAAAGGTTGCGTGAAAATCTGATTACAATTCCTTTGGGTGGTGAGTATGAAGCGAATATTTTAAGTGCCTCAGGGGAAAACATAATTAATGACGCTACTTTCGATTTCCCAAAAGAACTGATTGGTGAGGCTAGCTTTAGTAATGAAAAAGAAATTCCACTAAATGGTAAAAACTGGTATATCCTATCTTCAAGATTTGAAACCATCCCATTCTGGCACCTTATCGCCATTGAAGAGACTTTTATTCTTGAACCAGTTCAACAGCTTAAAGCCTTTTCTCTTGCTACTGCTGGGGCTGTTCTTCTATTTATGCTTGTATTTAGTTGGTATGTAAGCCAACGCATTAACCGCCCTATCGAGCAACTACTTGATGATATTGACTACTTAGCGAAATTAGAATTCGACCACAAAATTAAAGCGGTAGCTCTCCCCGAATTTCAACCTATGCACGATACGCTTGAAAATATTCGAGAGACCCTAAAGCGTTATCAAAAATTGAATGTCGAAAAAATTATTCTGGAAGAGTGGAAGAATAAATATATGGTTACCTATTCGGAAGATTTAGTAGCCATTATTGACGACAACAATCAATTCAGTTTCTTAAATAATCAGTTCATTAGTCTACTTGAGAATTTAAAACTCAATCCTAATAACACAACACTCAAAGATGTACTTGGGCATACCGATATAAAGGTTGAAAAATCATCGCAAAGTATTCATTACCCCGACCCTTTTACCATTAAAGTTGATCAAGCACAGCTCACGCATATTTCAGATACCGGGGTAAATTATTACTACGACTACCAATATCTATCCATTATTGATGAAGATGGAAAACAGATTGGGGCTTATGTGATTATTCACGATAAGACTCAAGATCGCTTACTAGATATCAAGCGTAATGATATGATTAATGTGATTGTTCATGAACTTAAAAATCCTATTACTGGTGTTGTTGGCTTATCTAAGCTAATTATGGACAGTGATAGCATGAGTATGGAAGAATCTAAAGTTCTTATCTCAGAAGTATTTAATTCTGGGGAAAGAATGAATGAACTAGTAAATAGATTCTTAGAAGTTCAGAAATTAGAAGCTGGAAATACTAGCATTGATATTAGCAATGTGAACATGCTGAATATTGTTAAGGAAGTTAGATCATTAACCAAGCCTTTACTCACAAGTAAAGAACTCACTACAAAAGTAAATACAACAGGAAATGATTTTGTATTTGAAGGTGACAAAGATCTAGTATTTGATGCAGTTCAAAACCTATTAAGTAATGCCATTAAATATGGTGATCCGGGTCGTGAAATTGAATTCGATATCGTAGCTGAAGAAGAACAAATATCTATCGGTGTAATGGACCACGGCTTTGGTATAAGTGTGGAAGATCAAAACAAAGTATTTGACAAGTTCTTCCGTGTTAAATCTAATCTTAAAGCCGCCAACGAAAAAGGTACTGGTCTTGGTTTAGCTTATGTGAAAGAAATTATGCAGCGCCATGATGGTGATATCCAATTAGAGTCTACCCCAGAAATAGGAAGTAAATTCACTCTTATTTTCCCAAGAATACATTCAAAGAATTAATGAAATTTGTACTAGCCCTTTTATTTTCAGTACTCCTTATTCAAACAAGTACAGCTCAACAAGAGGTGAGCTTTTCAGCCGATCAACTCAAAGAAATGGCACAACGTTATGCAGGCAATTCATTAAACTGGCCTGTATTAGTATCCGTGGCAGACCACAATATATCCGAGAATAAATTCACTCTATCTTCGGCAGATATCATCAGGCTTAATGCCCTTTCTCGTGTATCCCTTAGATTCGAAGAGCAAGAAGAACGAGTAAACGATTTAATAGCTCAAGGCGCTTCTATTTTTGCTCGTGAACAACTCAATACAGTAAATCAGACTATATCAAGCTACTTAGCTGCAATACGGGATGGTAATTTAGATGAAGCTGTAGATTTAGGAACCGCCTTAGTTGGCATGGTTGACACCCTAGAGCAAACCATTCAGTCCAATCGATTAGTTGCCGTTCAAGCACAGCTTACAGCCAAAGATGGTGAAGTAGATAAAAGAAAAGGTCTATTAGCTGATTGGCAAGAAGCTATCATCGGTGACTTATTTGAAGAATCAGATGGGGTTAAGACCGCTGAGAAAAGTTACGCCACCGTTGCCTTTACAGATGGAAGTAGCATCATTATCAACCCGCAAACAACGGCTGTAATCCGAAAATCAAGGATTGATAAATTAGATGAAAGTGCTGATACAGAAATCACACTTATTGAAGGTGGGTTGCTTTCTAAGTTATCGGCTGCAGGAAAAGAAAGAAGTACTTATATCCTAAATGCAGGAAGCTCTACTACTGAATTAAATTCTCAAAATTTTTATGCCGAGAATCCAGGTAATAATGATGTGAAGTTGACCAATTATGACGGAAGTGCTCAAGTATCTGCAAATAATGTAATCGTTACTATTGGTAAGAACGAAGGGACTATAGTTCGAAATAATGCCCCTCCTATTGCGCCTGTAAAATTGTTAGATGCTCCTGAATACCTCACACAGCGCAAAGACACCATCATATATACCAACTCGTATGTGTTAAACTTTAAAACGGTACCAAACGCTGTTTCCTATAATATTGAATACAGTACCGCTTATGGTTTCAATCAAAATGTAACGAAGGTGGAAACGCGCAATAACCGTCTTCAACTCAACAACTTACCTATGGGTATTACCTATATAAAAGTACAGTCGATTGATAACCTTGGATTGAAAGGGCCTTTTTCGGAAGTGATGCGTGTTATTCGTAACGAAGACACCAAAGCCCCTCCTATTTTTGGATCGGCATTTGAAGGGAATATATTCTTCACTTCAACTAAAACGGTGACCCTAGAAGGTACTACCGAGCCCGATGCAAAAGTTACGGTAGACGGTAAAGCAATAAATGTGTCTACATCCGGTAGTTTTTCAACGATTGTTCAAATTGCAAGTAATGATGAAACGGTAGAAATTAAGGCGACCGACAACTCAAAAAACACCACAACCAAGCGATTAAGAATCGCAGAGTTGAATGAAAACTATTTATTTAATATTAAATTGAATGGTTCAAAAATATCTTCTACCATTAGGCCATCAACTTCGCCGGTAACAATTACGGGATTAGCATATCCGGAGATGGAAGTTGAGCTAAAAAATGAAGATAATGTTAAAATCGTAAAAACCGATTCTCAGGGTAGATGGGGGGTAACAATGAGCGTGCAACAAGGCAAACTTTCCGTTACATTTAAAACCAATCAAAAGGATACGGCTACGTTGAATAAAATTTATACGGTTCAGTAATAAGGATTGGGTCCATATGATAAAACGATTAACACTCGTTCTTACTTTTTTATGTATTGGAACAGCAGCTTCTGCTCAAGAAGTGTATTTATCTATTTCGGGTAAAAATACCCCCGTTCAAAGTGGGGACACTCGAAACGTATACGATATTTGGATTAAACCTCTAGCAGGTGCTCCTGAAGGCCGCCTAGAAGTTTATGATGCCGCATTAGGTGGCGCGGTAGATGTGGTTACACAGAACACTCCAAATACCAACACCACTTTCAGTTTATATGAATTTGATGCCGCATATAATCTCATAGATGATGGCATCCGATCAAAACAAGTTACTACTTCCCCCCTCCAGTCTCTCACTACTTTAAACGAAGAACGTTATATAAATAGATGGAGCACACTCGCAAGTTTACCCGCATCGAACTCAAATGGATTTATAGTTAGAGTAAGCACCGATGGTGGTGATGATGTAAACAGTTTCAGTTTTAGAGTGGTTTCTCCAACAGGTGAAATACTCTCCGGAAATAGTTGGAAAATTATCGCGGTTGATCTCAGTATTGGTGTTTTCAATTCTAGAAACAGTTCTCTATTTCAATTAAAGCCCTACAATTTAAATGCAGGCGAATCTCCACGTTTAGTGGTAAGTGGACAAGAAGATTCTCGCGTTCGAAAAATGGATTCCTTTGGCGAGGAGTATGATTTAAATAAATCAGGTATTCCTGCCCAAAAATATGGTATTGAAAACTCTTGGGGTTTAACCATCTCAGGATCGAGAGATCGTATTAATACGCTTACTGTGTATGGCTTTCAAGAGCCTGTACTTTGGTTAATGGAGCCCTTCATTACCGATGAAGAAACGAAGCCATTATTGAATATCAATGAAGTGCCTACAATGGGTTGCGTTGATAAGAATTTTGAATTAGCAGGGAACAACTTTACAAACGCTGAGCTAAGCAATGCCCGATGGATGCTTAACAATACTCAAATTGCATCCGGTAGAACCCCTTCTATTGGATTTGAGCGCCCTGGGACATTCAATCTTACCGTTCTAATTCCTAACAATCGTTCTCTACTACCTGAGTATTTTGAGTATAGCAAACAGGTACTTATCAATACTCCACCCGTAGCGGTACTAAGTGCTCCTAAAACGGTGATCTCCCCTTCTGAAAGCATCACGCTTAATGCAAATGGATCATCTGATGCTGAAGGTAAACCTCTTTCCTTTTCATGGTTTGTAAATGGCTCGCCTCGTGGCAATAGCCCTACGTATCGTTTTTCTAGTACTATATCGGGTAATTATACCGTTACTGTTCGTGTTTCTGATGGTGGTTCAAATCCAAGCTGTTCAGTAGACGAAAAACAAATTACTATTCGTGTTAACACGCAGCCTTATGCCGAGATAAATGTAACCCCACTGATTGGTACCGACGAAGAAGTACAAGCTTCCATTGCCTATCAAACGGATGCTGATAACGACAATCTTCAAATTATGTGGTCTGGGGTTGGTTTAACAGGAGCTAAAAATCAAAATGCGGTTACCATTAACCACACTGATCCAGGTACGTACCCAATCAGTCTAACCCTTAATGATGGTTCTGGATCAAGTAACAGCATCTATACGGTTACCAAAAACTATGAGGTGAACGCTGCACCTATACCTGTATTTACCTTACAGCAAAAAGCAGCTCCTGGTGATCGAATCGCTCTAAATGCCACCGAATCATCTGATGCTAATGGAAACCCATTACAATACCGTTGGTTTGTAAACAATAACCTCATCTCGAATGAAGCACTTGCCTCTTTTCAGTTTAGTGAGCCAGGCATATTTGATGTAAAGCTTGTAGTTGATGATGGTCGAGGTGTAAGTAATTCTGTTCAAGAGTTAACAAAGAAAATTCGCATTAACACCCCTCCTATGCCGGTGATTACAGCCGCTAAAATGACTTCAAGTTCGAAGGTTGTGTTCTCTGCTGAACAAAGCCAAGACACCGAGTCATCTTTAGATAATTATGTATGGGATTTTGGGGATGGCAATCGTGCAACAGGAGCTCGTGTAGTTCATACCTTTGCTAAAGCAGGTGAGTATCGCGTTACATTACAAGTAAATGATGGTGAAGGTCTCTCAAATAGTGTGCGATCTGCAGAACATGTGTTAATCATCAACAAGTACCCTAAAGCAGATTTCACAGCACCCGTAGTTGTAGGGCCTAATGAACCCTTTACTTTAGATGGTGGTGCAAGTTTTGATGAAGACGGGACTATTACAAGTTATGAGTGGTATAACGAAGGTGAACTGATTGGAACTGGTAGAACGCTTACAACCCAACTCAATAAGACCGGTAATGCGAATATCTCATTAAGAGTTAAGGATGATTCAGGTTACGAATTAGCTGAAGGCATCAAAACAAAGCGCATTCGTGTAAACACCCCTCCTGTACCAGTATGGACTTCCGACTTAGACTTTGTGTCACCAAATACAGAGATCAAATTTAATGCCGACCAATCTTATGATCCTGATGGAGAAATTGGCCAGTATATTTGGGAGTTTGATGACGGTATAACCCTAAGAGGTCGTGAAATTCAGAGGATATTCAGAGAAAGTGGTCCACAAGGATTTACCTTAACGGTTGTAGATAGTGAAAAACTACCAAACTCCTCATCATCCATTCGTGGTGAGTTAAAAGTGAATCACCAACCACTTATTATCACCGAAACGGTTCTTAGATCTAATTCACTGTCGATTAAACTTGATGCTACAAATAGTTACGACTTAGATAACAACCCACTGAGTTACGAGTGGACTTTACCAGATGGTAGTAAGCGAAATGAATCCTCATTTACATGGCAAGCACCTGAGCCTAGTGTTCACTTTATTGGCTTAACAGTTGATGATGGACTAGGGTTAAAAAATAGTGTGACTACAGAGTCGATTCGAGTACTTATCAATCGCCCAGTTAAAGCTGTGGTTGAGCCTGAAATTGCATCATGTACTGGACAAACCGTTTTATTTAACAGCTCACAGAGTTTTGACCCAGACGGTGATCCATTTTCCGTTAAGTGGGACTTTGGAAATGGAGTGACTTCTGAAGAAGCCAACCCAACTTATGTGTACGAGAAACCGGGTGTGTATGAAGCTAAACTTACACTTGATGACGGATTCTCTGGCCAGCAGTCTGTTACCAAAATCCCAGTTATCATTGAAGGCTCGCCAGTAGCTAAATTGATTGCTTCAGAAACAACGGTATGTGTTAATAAGAGTATTCGATTTGATGGTTCACAAAGTACCGATCCATCTGGAAACCTCCCTTCATTCAGTTGGGATACCGGTGATGGCAAATCACATACTGGTCCGGTTATCGATCATATCTTCACTGAGCCAGGAATTTATAGTGTTACCTTAACCGTAGAAGGTTCTGGTTCAGGACGCTGTAGCAACGTTAGCCAAACCACTACAACCATAAATGTAGTTGAAGGCCCTGAGGCCATATTTGAGCTACCAGAGTACACCGAACCAGGTGAGGTTATTACTTTAGACGGTACTGCTTCACAAGCTGCGGGCGGTGTGAAGACTGCAAAATGGATTATTGACTCAGAGAACGGACAAGAAACTCTTGAAGGACTTAATTCTTCCTATAGATTTGATCAACCGGGTGAATACTTAGTTACCCTAGAAATTCAAACGAACGAGGAAACCACTTGTAATACGGTAAGCGTAACTAAATCAATAAAAGTAAACGCTCCTCCTGTAATTGCTTGGGAATTACCAGAAAATGTAGCGGCTGGAACCGACTTAAAACTAGACGCTTTACAATCATCAGATCCAGATGGTTATATCAAAGAATACAAATGGTACTTGGATGATGGCTATGTAAGTAATAATGCTGCTGAAATCATCAAAGCTATTGAGCCAGGTGAGCATGTTATCACTTTAGAAATCACCGACAACAGTTCTGCATCAAACAATAAGGTAGTTCAGGAAAAAAGGTTCTTTGCGAACAGTAAGCCTTCTCCTTCTATTGTTGCACCTGAAAAAGTGTACTTAAACCAGACGGTATCATTCCAAAGCGGTTTAGGTCAAGATCGTGATGGTGACTTAGTGAGTACTACGTGGTTGTTGGATGGCGAGCCAATCCCTACTCCAACATTCAAAGCGGTGAATCCACAAGGATATACCGTAACGCTTATTCAGGATGATGGACGTGGATTACCAAATTCAGTGGATTCAGCCATTGTTGAATTTATACCACTACCCCTTCCTGTAGCGAACCCTGATCTTCCAAAGCTCATTGCCGAGGGAGGTGCACTATCTTTACCTGATATCCGAATGAACAATCCTTGGAGGTTTAAGAATAGAGGCCGTTATGAGCTTACTTGGACTGCACAAAGAGCCGGTGAAGAGACTCTAGCACTTGCATACATTCAGGATGGTGTTGAACTCACTGCTCAGGTATTCCCTATTCAAGTAGTGCCACAACTCGCTTTTACTGAAGCTGTGGAAACTCGCACCATTGAATGGAACCCAGCTAACCCAAGCTTTATACTAAGAGCACCAAATGTAAATAGAGAATCTACCGATGTAGTTTACACTTGGAAGAAAAGAGGTAAAACCATTGGAACTGGGCAACAGCTTGGTGTAGAACTTGTGAAAGGGGAAAACCGATTTACCGTTCAAGTATCAGACGAGAAAGTAGCTCGATCTACCCCTATTTCCATTGATATTATTATCATTACTGAGTAGACATTTAAGCGTAATCTAGGCTGCTGCGTACTTGGGTGATTCCTTTCATTTCACCTAAAAACATAGTAGCTTTGATTCATATTTAATCACTCAAAATCACATCTTTTGAAGATCATTATAATTGGTGCCGGAGAAATTGGTTATGACCTGGCTAGCGTACTTTCAAAAGAAAAACACGATGTCATTGTCTTAGATCGTGAGAAAGAATGCCTATCAAAAGCATCGGATACCTTAGACGTTTTAGTTAAAGAAGGAAATGCGACATCCGCTAAAGATTTAGCCGATGCTGGAGTTTCAGATGCCGATATTGTTATTGCCGTAACCAGTGTTGATGAGGTAAATATGATTGCCTCAATGATCAGTAAAAAACTGGGTGCTAAGATGGTAATTGCTCGAGTGCGTAATGATGAATTTTCGCACCGCAATTCGCCTCTAAAAGCAACCGATTTAGGCATTGATGTGATGATTCACCCTGAATTGAGTGCCGCTCATGAAATTGCTCAACTGCTAAGACGCTCGGCTGCTAGTGATGTTATCAACCTGGCCGAAGATAAAATGCAGTTAGTGGGAATTCGTTTAGATCGCAACTCCCCTCTTATCGGCAAAACCCTTATCGATTATGCCTCAGAGCATTCAGATATCACCTTTCGTATTGTTGCTATTGCCCGTCGTGGACTAACTTTGATGCCACGTGGTCCAGTTCGTCTACAAACCTTTGATCAGGTATTCATACTGGCTAAAACCGAAGATATTCCTGCAATTATTGAGACTACTGGAAAGAATGAGACGGAGCTGAATCGAATTATGATTGCAGGTGGTTCAGCCATTGGTTCTATGATTGCTCGTCTATTATGTGGCGATCAGAAGAAAAATTGGTCAATTAAGCTCATCGAACCAGATTACGATACGGCTGAAGAACTCGCTATTGAACTTAAAAATGCCATGATTCTTCATGGTAACCCAACGGATCCCGATTTACTTGCTGCTGAAGGGATTACAGATATGGATGCTTTTATAGCTGTAACCGATGATGAGGAATCCAACATCATTTCCTGCCTAATGGCAAAGCACTTAGATGTTAAAAAGACCGTGGCCTTAGTTTCAAAGCCCGATTTCATTCCTCTAAGTCAAACCATTGGGCTAGATGCAGTTGTTAACAAAAAAGTAGCCGCATCCAACGAAATTCACCGATATGTACGCAGTGGACAGGTAATTTCAGTTACTGAACTTCGGGGTATCAAAGCCGAAGTGATAGAACTACTGGTTTCAGAAAAGTCTAAAGTAATTGGAAAACAGATTCAAAAATTGAAGCTTCCTGAAGGATGTATCATTGGTGGAATTCTGTGTAATGGATCGGTTGAAATTGCCACAGGTACCACAGTAATTAATGCAAACGATCGTGTTATGGTGTTCTGTTTACCTGATGCTATCGATAAAGTAACTAAGCTCTTTAGTAATGCCTAAGAGTTCAATCAATGCTTTTAACCGTCCTACCATCGACTTTTTGGTAGTTATGGGGGTACTAGGTGCGTTCGTCTTTTTTATGGGCTTTGCACTTCTATTACCTGCGGGCATCGATTTAATTTATGGGCAAGACACTTGGTTCTCTTTTGTGGTTTCAGCGGGTATAGCCTTCACCCTTGGTGGCGGACTTTGGTATATGTTCAAGCCTAAAGAAGAACTTCGAATACGTGAAGGATTTCTGGTTGTAAGTTTAACATGGCTCGTGCTTTCATTGGTAGGCGCTCTTCCGTTTACAATCTCTGGAATCCTCCCGAACTACACCGATGCCGTTTTTGAAACCATGAGTGGTTTATCCACCACCGGATCTACCATTTTAGGAGGCACCACCACTACAGGTATCATTAACCCATCCATTGAAGACTTACCCAAGAGTTTTCTGTTTTGGCGTTCACTAGCACACTGGTTGGGTGGTATGGGAATCATTGTGTTATCCATCGCTATACTTCCCTTACTTGGAATTGGTGGGATGCAGTTATTTCAAGCCGAGTCCCCCGGGCCTACTGCCGATAAACTAACCCCACGTGTTCAAGAGACTGCAAAGCTGTTATGGGTTGCATACGTGGCCTTTACAGCCCTTGAATTCCTTTTACTATGGATTCATCCTAGTATGGACTGGTTCGACGCTATAAACCATTCTATGGCTACTTTAGCTACAGGAGGGTTCTCTACTAAGAACACCAGTGTAGAAGCCTTCAACAGTGGGTACATCGATGCTGTGATTACCGTATTCATGTTCTTGGCAGGTATCAATTTCGCCATGCACTTTAGATTACTACGCGGTGAATTCCAGCCATTCTTTGCTCATCGTGAAACTCGTTTTTATACCCTGATCTGTTTGATTGGAATTATCGGAGTATCGTTCTCTCTTTGGTTCTTCGATGGATACAGTATTCTTGAAGCCATCCGCTATGGCGCCTTCCAAGCCGTATCCATTATTACTACTACAGGCTTTGGCACCGATGACTACGAACTCTGGTATTCATTCGGAGCTTTTCTACTCCTCCTCTTTTTCTTTACAGGAGGTAGTGCTGGGTCTACCGGTGGTGGAATTAAAATGGCACGATGGATGATCCTAATTCGAAATTCAGGACGTGAGATTAAACAAATCATCCATCCTAAAGCTATTTTACCGGTTCGAATTGGCGACCAAGCAATTTCGCAAAATATTCAACGAACCGTACTTAGTTTCTTCATCTTGTACATGTTCATGTTTGCAGCTGGTGCCTTTATCATAGCCCTGTTTGGCTACGATATCATGACTTCAGCGGGCGCAAGTATTGCTGCACTGGGTAATATTGGCCCGGGTTGGGGAGAATTTGGACCTACCGATAGCTTTGCAAAAATGCCTTATCTAGGAAAATGGGTAATGATTATGCTTATGATGATTGGCCGTTTAGAAATCTTTACCGTGCTAATCATATTCTCACCTTCGTTCTGGAAACAGTAAATAACTACTTAGTTATTCCCCATCGCTCATCACCATTTTCTCTAAAGCTCGCATATAGTCGCGCATCATGCCCATATCCACGATGTTGTTAAGAAATAGGTAAAGCTCAGTGTCTTTTTGAGGTGCATGAATACTAAATAATTCAAAGCCTCGCATCGATCCATCTAACTGAATGGATTCACCAAGAAACCTTCGTTGATGTTCTTTATCCAATACCTTGCCAGATAACACGTAGTCATAGAATTTTCTAAGGTCATCAAGAGTGCTATACATACCACCACTGCCTTTTATTAACCAAGATGTAGGGCCCCAATTTGGTGGAATATTCGGAATACCAACTATCTCAGGTCCCCCACCCACAGCAAAATCCTCAAGTGCTAAACCTCGATGCTCCCCATACTCTCCTGTGCGGCTCATTCCAGCTGGATCTAAGAAATGTTCTCTGATAAATGCATAATAGCTCATCCCTGATAGACGCTCAATGATCGCCGCAAGTAACCCAAAAGCAGCATGAGAGTGCTCACGGCTAGTACCCGGTTCAAATATTAATGAGATGTTTAATAAGCGTTGTTCCGCCGTCTCTCGATCAATCCAAGCTAGATCGGCATCCCAATCACTTTCGATATCAAAGAAATCAGGCAGACCAGACCTACCAGTCATCAAATGTTGAACCGTCATGCTCTTTTTATCATCAGGTACATTTTCATAGAAGGATGTAATTGGGTCTTCTACATTTAATTTACCCTGTTGGTCGAGCAATAAAATGGCAGCAACGGTATAGTCGATGGGACGAGAACCCGTTCCAAAAATGGTATTTCTATTATTTTTTATTCCTAAAGAAGCATTCGCGTAACCAAAAGGTCGCGCAATAATCTCTTCTCCCCTTTTACGAGCAAATAGAAGTCCCGATACCCCTTGCGCTTCCAAGTCATCTATTACACTATGAATATTTTCCTCGGTAACAACCGGTAAGGGCTTTGGCTCAAGCACTTCCATATTCAGAATTCCTTTTCCGTCTATGAGCAATACTAAATTCTTTGATCCTTTATCACTCGAAAATTCGAAGGTTAACCCTTCAGGACTTCCTGAAATACCAACACCCCCTAAGTATGGCCGAAGAGTTGTGCGAACTTGGGTCACGCGTTGTTGAAAGGCATCTTCCGACAAATTTGAATTAATAGAACGGTACTTAGCTACGAATTCTTTCACCTCTACTTCATCCGTTCCTTTAAGTATCTCTAGAGTAGCTTGTTCAATCTCCATCATACTGAATTCTGCATTTTGTTGAGCCAATATCATAGGCGAACTCATACTAACTACTACAAACAATAAACCTATTAAGCGGACAAGTTTTGGCATTCTATTCCTTCTTTAATTCATAATATCATTGCTATAGACGGTTTAAGCTAAGCATAAGTCTCACAAAATTTTCAATTTGTCTGTTACAAGATTTTGGAGTTAATTAATCCTTTAAAAATAATGGGATTTATAGAGTCACCGGGTTACTAAAATGATGATCAATAACGAGATATTTTCTATAACTATGCATATCAACTCTTCCGCAAACGCAAAGAAAGTATCGAAATGCATCACCAAATATGATTTTAACGGAATCCTCTATGAGTCTATAATCACCCCTTAATTATAGTTCTATGCCAAAACATTTATTAAACATTTTACTTGTAGCCATATCCCTTTTTGTAGGTGTTGTTATTGGCTTTTTCACATCTTCGTTTATTCAAGATATAATAGGTATACCAGATTTAAGCAGCGAAGAAGCTTCATCTTCTAAGGCTTTGATCATTTTTATTGTTGAAATAGTACGAGCTATTCCAACTTATTGGCTTTATTTAAATCATGATGCGGCACTTAAAACCTTAAAAGGCTCTATCATTTTTGGGTTGATGTGTAGCTTCTTGCTAGCCTCATTATATATCGTGTTAGCACCATTCTCGTTTGAAATACATGACGTTCAGCGCCATATCACAAATAATGTATTCATTTTCACGCTACAAGGAATATTTTGCGGGTATGTACTTTGGAAAGTGCAAGGGAAATCTTTTAAAGTAAATACTTAGACGTTTGAATAGCATGAACTTCACTAAACTCTTTCACACTATTAGCTACTCTCAATACCCCATTTTAGTGGTAGCGATGTATTATGTACTTCAACCCTATTTTAACGGCTTTGAAAGCATATGGGAGCCTTATAACAACGCACTTATTTTCGGTGGATTGGCAATCAGCCTTTCTACTCTTCAAGACACCACAACTACTCAAAATAAAATCTCTCAACGGGTTTGGGAAGACCCCAAAAAAGGCAAAATTGCTTTAATCTGTATTGCGGTTATGAGCCTCTATTTTATTGGAATTGGAATAGCTGGATTATATATAGAAAGTGAGGAAAGCATTATCAAAGAGATGTCGTTTGGTACCATTGTATTTGGTATTGGACTTTTAGGACTATTGAAAGCTGCTGGTGAAATGTTTGAGAATCATAGAATTGACAAGAATCCTAAGTAACTGAAATTTATTCTATGAGTACCATCTACACGTGGAAGAAGCCTTTTCTGTCAAAATATACCTACATCTTTCATAACGATGCTTTAGCTGGACAGTTGAAGACTTTAAATATAACGCTTACTACACTAGCCACATTAAACGGCAATAAATACTTGTTTGAATCGGAGGGCATCATTCGGCCGTCTAGTTTGATAATTAATAGTAAGACTAAAAAAATAGTTGGCGAGATTCAGTACAGTGGATTCCAAAAAAAGGCAACCATACAAATTGGACACCATTATTTCTACTGGAAGAAATTTAGTGCCTTTAGCCGAAGGTGGCTTCTACTCGACTCCAATGGCGTGTGCATTCTAGAAAATTTTAAAAGAAAAACGGTACGAGTTACAGATCATCCCGACTCTGAACTTCTCCTATTATGTGCGTTAAAGTCTTTTGAGAACTTTAACCGAATGGGTTAATAGCTTATAACTCGGCTCTTTTATACTCTAGAAAAATTAAGTCGTCGGTTTCATCACGACTCACTTCCAACCAAACTTTTCCTACTTCATTTCTATATTCGGGGAAATAGGTATCGCCGTCATACTCTTTCTTGATTTGCGTCACTACCATTTTATCTGCCATCTTAATGGCCTGTCTATAAAGCACTCCGCCTCCAATGATGAACACTTCCTCTTCATTTAAAGACTCTAGCGCGGCTTCTAAGGACGTAAAGGTGTCTATGTTATCATAGGTCTTAGTTGTAGACAACACGATGTTCTTACGGCCGGGTAATGGGATTTCGTTTAGCTCTTCAAATACCCCTCTACCCATAATCATAGTGCCACCAAGGGTTGTTTTCTTGAAGTGCTTTAAGTCTTCAGGATAACGCCAAGGTAAGCCTCCCTCTTTCCCAATCACTAGATTTGGATCGTGGGCAACAACTATGGTTAAAATCATACTGCAACCTCAAATTTGATGAGCGGATCAGGGTCGTATCCATGTAATTTGAAATCATCAAATGTTAACTCATCAATAGGCTTATTTGCAATTTCTAAAGTTGGAAGCTCTTTGGGTTCACGCTTCAATTGTTCCTTTAGTCCGTCCACGTGGTTTTCATAGATGTGAGCATCAACAATAGTATGGGCGAAAGTACCAGGCTCTAAACCCACTTCTTGAGCAATGGCCATCGTCAGCGCTGAATAGCATGCCAAGTTAAATGGGATACCTAATGCGATATCACCTGAACGTTGCGTTAAATGGCAGTTTAGTTTTCCATTCGCCACATTAAAGATGTACATGATATGGCAAGGTGGTAAGGCCATTTCGCCTAACAATCCAGGGTGCCAAGTACTTACAACAATCCTTCTACTATTAGGATTTGTTTTAAGCATATGAATGGCATTCTGTACTTGATCAAATTCTTTTCGAACCCAAGTCTCATGCTCAAAAGCACAACCATTACCTTCTAAACGAACCGTTTCTTTTTCTAAGTAAGGGAATCTTCTCCAAAGCACAGGATAGATAGGTCCTACATGTCCGTCTTCGTCGGCCCAAGCATCCCAAATGTGGCAATCGTTTTCATCTCTTAGCCAGCGAATATGGTCCTCACCTCTTAAGTACCAAAGCAATTCAAGAATTACAGATCTAAAAAAAACCTTTTTAGTGGTTAATAGCGGAAAACCTTTTGACAAATCAACCTTATAGAATTCAGCAAAATTTGAGATTGTATCGGTTCCAGTTCTGTTCTCTTTTTTGACTCCATTTTCCAATACATTTTGGACAAGATCGAGATATGCTTTCATCTGTTATACGCTATTAAAGTAAAATTCCACTTAGTAAAAACACTGCAATCGAAAAGTAAATAATTATCCCACTTACGTCCACTAAAGTTGCTACAAAAGGAGCCGAGGAAACGGCGGGATCCAAACCTACTTTCGATAATAGGAAAGGTAACATTGCTCCAGTGATATTCCCAAAAAGAACAATGAGTAATAAACTTGAACCTACTACTGAAGCTTTCAGTATCAGTTCTTGATTTAAAGGGTCGCCACCAATTAATCCCCATGCTATGAGTGTGATAAAGCCCAGTATGCCCAAGAGTGTACCTAGCAATAAACCAGAGAGTACTTCTCGAGAAAGCACTTTCCTCCACCCATCTGATTTAATATCGTCGGTAGCTAAAGCACGAATAATTAGGGTTGCAGCTTGTGAGCCTGAGTTCCCTCCACTGGCAATAAGAAGAGGCACGAAATAAGATAAGAGTACAATTTGTTTAAGTATTTCTTCATACCCACTCATCGTTAAGGCCGTTAAAATCTGCCCAACAAATAAAACGATCAACCAGCCAATTCTTTTCTTCACTAAACCAAAAATGGACGTCTGCGAATAGTAATCATCCAGTGCATCCATACCGGCCATCTTCTGCATATCCTCGGTAGTCTCTTCTTCAGCAACATCAATGATATCATCAACCGTTACTATACCCACTAAGATACCATCGGTATCCACTACGGGAAGAGCCACACGATCGTACTTTGCAAACATCTTTACGGCTTCCTCCTGATCTTCATAAGCCATCAATGCTTCAAAAGAACGGTCCATGATAGACTCAACAACATCTTCGGGATCGGCTAAAATAAATTCTGTTAACCGAAGATCATCAATCAAAAACTCATTGTCGTCTACTACATAAATACGGTTTAAGGTCTCGGCTACTTCTGCATACTTACGGATGTGCTTCATGCTACGTTCAATCGTCCAGTCAGACTTAATCCGCACATAGCGAGGAGTCATCAAACGACCAATGCTATCTTCCGGATAGCCCAGTAGCTTCTTCACCTGTTTCTGATCTTCCAAGTTCATGGAATTCATTACACGCTGAGTTAAGTGCCCTGGCAATTCTTCCATCAGAGCCACTTGCTCATCAGGCTCAAGGTTTACCATTACATCACTCAGCTGTTGCTTGTTAAAAAGCTCAAGCAACTCCACACCTTTATTGGAAGGCAAGTACGAAAAAACGTCGGCGGCAATTGGTTTTTTGAGGAGTCGGAAAATAACTACCGCGATATCGCCATCTAGCTCAACTAATAAATCAGCGATATCTACAGGAGGAACGTCTGAGAGTACGTCCTTTAGGCCTACCCAATCTTTAGCTTGGATAAGCTCTTCAAATTCTGGTTTTATTAGCTGCACGAGCATTCCTGATCCGTTGAACATTTTATCTTAGTAACGGCTAAGAATCGTGGTAAATCAGCCAAAAAACAAATCAGTTATGGATGTGTTCAAGAGTTTTTAAAGCCATTCTTGCCGCTTCTTGTTCGGCCTTTTTCTTGCTTCTGCCTTTACCTACACCCAGTTCGATATCATCCACAATAACTTTGATCTCAAAGATCTTATCATGACCCGGTCCCGATTCAGACACGAGTTTATATTTAGGTAGGCTTTTCTTTTCCGCTTGGGTTAGCTCCAGAAGCGCACTCTTATAGTTGTCGAGCGTGTTTACAAGCTTATCAAAGTTCACTTGTTTCTCAATTACATTGGAAACGAAGTGGAAGGCTTTTTCATAACCTTTTGTGATATAAATTGCGGCAATTAGCGACTCAAATACATCGGCTAATATACTTTTAGATACATCCGATTTAGGGCTACGCTCGCCTACTTCTAAAATCTTATCGATGCCTAAGTGTTCTGAGAACTTCGCTAAAGTATCGCCTTTAACGAGTTTAGCACGCGTTTTTGTTAAAAACCCTTCGTCTTTTTTGGGGAATTTTTCGAATAGGATTTCAGCGGCAATTAAATCGAGTACCGCATCACCCAAGAATTCAAGTCTTTCATAAGAGTCGTGAGAGGCATATTGCTCTTGGGAAAGAGTGGAACGGTGACGAACCGCTTTTAAAAATAAAGAAGGATCATCGATTGTAAAACCGATGATCCTTTCAATAGCTTTTAGCCGTTGTGTTACATCCGAATCTAACTGAACTTCGTTCTTCTTAAATAAGCGTCGTAACCAAGAAGGCATAAAAAATTATTCTTCGAACTTCTTAAATACCAATGTGGAATTGTGTCCACCAAATCCGAAAGCGTTGTTTAATGAGTATCTCACTTCTCTAGCTACAGCTTTATTCGCTGTGTAGTTCAAGTCGCACTCTGGGTCTTGGTCATCCAAATTGATAGTTGGAGGAACCATACCATGGTAAATAGCCAATAATGAAGCCACACCTTCAATAGCACCAGCAGCCCCTAAAGTATGCCCAGTCATTGATTTTGTAGAATTCAAATTGATGTTTTTAGCATGATCACCAAATACTTTCTTAATCGAATTGGTTTCAGCAATATCGCCTAGAGGTGTAGAAGTTCCATGCATATTAATATGGTCTACATCTTCCGGCTTGATGCCAGCGGCGTTTAAAGCAGTATTCATAGCTAACATTACTCCACCGCCATCAGGATCTGGTGCAGTAATGTGGTAAGCATCAGCTGAGTAGCCATAGCCTACGATTTCACCATAAATGCGAGCTCCACGCTTTTTAGCCATTTCATATTCTTCTAAGAAAAAGATACCTGCACCTTCACCAAGTACAAAACCATCTCTGTTCTTATCGAATGGACGTGATGCCGCTTCTGGGTCATCATTTCGAGTACTCATGGCTTTCATAGAGTTAAAGCCAGCCACTCCTATTTCGGTTACAGGGGCTTCCGAGCCACCTGTTACTGCCATATCAGCCATACCATATCGGATAGCATCGTAAGCAGAACCTATGTTATGAGAACCAGTAGCACAGGCTGAAACCACACAATAGTTAGGGCCTCTAAAGCCATGACGTATTGAGATTTGGCCAGCAATGATATCTGGTATTAACATTGGAATGAAGAATGGAGACACTCCACGAGGTCCACGCTCGTTTAAAGATATGGACTGGTCATAGAAGGTCTTCATGCCACCAATACCGGTACCCACCATTACGGCTACACGGTCTTTATCAATAGCATCAAGATCTACTTTAGAATCTGCGATAGCTTCATCAGAGGCAATGATTGCATATTGCGCAACATTATCTAATCTACGTCCTTCCTTTCTTTCGAAATAATCGGAAGTATCGTAATTAGGGATTGTAGCGGCAAATTTGGTAGCAAAATCAGTAGTATCGAAATGTTCGATAGGCCTTGCTCCACTTTTCCCAGAAATTAAACCATTCCAAAAATCAGGTGCGCTCTTACCTATAGGGGTAAGAGCGCCAATTCCTGTTACAACGACTCTACGTGTTGTCATAAAGTAATAAGTATTTTAAGAGAGTTTACCAGAAAGGTAGCTTACTGCATCTCCTACAGTGGCAATGTTCTCAGCGTCTTCGTCAGGAATACTTACATCAAACTCTTTTTCAAATTCCATGATAAGCTCAACGGTATCTAATGAGTCTGCACCTAGATCGTTTGTGAAGTTAGCGTCAGCTGTTACTTCAGATTCATCAACGCCAAGCTTGTCGATGATAATGTCTTTTACTTTTGATTCTACATCTTGTGACATATTGTGTCCTTTAGGTTTTAGTAGTTTTGTTTAACTAAAGTTATTGAAATTAAAAATTCATGACAGCATCTGCAACAAGCAGTTACATTGCCATTCCGCCATCAACTCGGATGGTTTCTCCGGTGATATACGTACTCATATCGGAAGCTAAAAACACAACCGCATCGGCCACTTCGTCGGCATTACCCGCACGGCCTAATGGCGTTTCTGCTTTTATTCCCTCTAATACTTTTTCATCTAGTTGATCAGTCATATCGGTTAGAATGTAACCCGGAGCAATTACATTTGCACGAATTCCTCTAGATGCCAATTCTTTCGCGTACGACTTTGTAAAGCCGATTATACCTGCTTTTGATGCAGAATAATTTGTTTGGCCAGCATTTCCTGAGATTCCAACAACCGAACTAATATTGATTATTGATCCGCCACGATTTCTCATCATTGGCTTTGCTGCTGCCTTCGAATAGTTAAATACACTCTTAAGGTTTGTGGTGATTACATCATCCCACTGCTCTTCGGTCATGCGTAAAATCAGGTTGTCTTTTGTGATGCCTGCATTGTTTACAATCACATCGATTTTACCAAACTCTTCAGTAATACTTGCAATTACTTCTTCGGCTTGAGCGAGATTCACAGCATCAGCTTGCATCGCTTTTACTTTACTTCCCTTTGCTTCCATTTCAGCAACTACTTCATTAGCAGCGTCGGCCGAGCGAGCATAGGTGATAATTACATCTGCACCAAATTCAGCTAAACGAAGCGCGATAGAGCGGCCAATGCCACGGCTACCACCTGTTACTAAGCATACTTTTCCTTCTAATGATAAACCCATAATACTTCCTTATTGATGACCCGAAATTTGAGCCTTTCGGTTCGTTCTTTTTACTAATCCCTGTAACACTTTACCCGGACCTACTTCAACAAATGCATCTGCACCGTTCTCCATCATGTTCTGGAGGGTTTGAGTCCAACGCACAGGATTCAGTAATTGATTTAATAAATTAGATCGAATCTCTTCTACATCGGTTGTAGGCTGAGCGGTATAGTTACTATAAATAGGACAATTAGGAGTCTTAATCTCCAAATTCTCTAACGACTCTTTCAATCCGTCGTAAGCCGGTTGCATTAATGATGAATGGAAGGCTCCTGAAACTGGAAGCATCATTGCCATTCTAGCACCGTTTTCCTTAGCCAGCTCTACTGCTTTTTCAACTGCATCGATGTAACCAGAAATCACTAACTGCCCGGGGCAGTTGTAGTTAGCTGCAATCACTTCATTGCCGGTAGCTTCTGTTGCTTGAGCGCATACTTCTTCAACCTTGTCGTCGTCCATTCCAATAATGGCCGCCATTGTTCCTGGGTTTGAAGTACCAGCTGCTTGCATCAATTCACCTCTACGGCGTACAATCTTTAATGCATCTTCGAAGCTCACAGCTCCACATGCTACTAAAGCAGAAAACTCACCTAAACTATGCCCTGCAACCATATCTGGTTTGGCATCAAGGGTTTTAAAAAGAGCTACTGAATGCAAGAAAATAGCTGGCTGAGTATACTCAGTTTGCTTAAGCTTTTCTTCGGGTCCTTCAAATAGCACCGACTTTAAGTCGATTCCTAAAATTTCATTTGCTTGATCTACATACTTAGCGAACTCAGGATTTGAAACGTAGTGATCCTTTCCCATGCCCACAAACTGTGATCCCTGTCCTGGAAATAAATAAGCTGTACTCATTACTTAATTCCCCATTTTAAATAGATTGATCCCCAAGTGAATCCTCCACCAAAGGCAGATAGTATTAAATTATCTCCATAGTTGAGTCTATCTTGCCAATCGTATAAACACAGAGGAATAGTACCTGCGGTGGTGTTACCATATTTCTGAATGTTAATCATCACTTTTTCAGATGAAAGCCCCATTCTTTTAGCGGTAGCTTCGATAATACGTAAATTTGCTTGATGCGGAACTAACCATGCCACATCATCAGGAGTTAAGCCGTTCTTCTCCATAATTTCTAGAGATACATCGGCCATACCCATCGTCGCTTTTTTGAAAACCGCACGACCATCTTGCGTGAGGTAATGCTGACGACTGTCTAAAGTTTCTTGAGTAGCTGGGTTTAAACTTCCACCAGCATGCTGATATAATGCGCAGTTCACATCCCCTTCGGTGTAGTGAATCTGATCAATGATTCCAGTCTCGTCGGTTGATTCTTCCAATACCACAGCACCTGCGCCGTCGCCAAATAAGATACTAGTAGTACGATCGGTGTAATCTAAGATCGAACTCATTTTATCCGTACCGATAATCAACACTTTCTTAGCTCTGCCTGCTTCGATGTACATAGAACCAGTACTTAGGGCATATAGAAAACCCGAACAAGCCGCAGATAAATCGAAGGCAAAAGCTTTTTTAGCACCTAACATATTTTGAACAAGACAAGCCGTAGCTGGGAAAAAGTAATCGGGTGTTACTGTAGCTAAGATAATTAAGTCGATCTCATCTGCACTAACATCCGCTCTTTGAAGGGCTTCTTTTGCCGCTTCACAACCCATAAATGCGGTAGCTTTGTCTTCGTCTTTTAGAATTCTACGTTCCTGAATCCCTGTACGTGTTCTGATCCATTCATCGTTGGTGTCCATCATTGTCTCGAGTTCAGCGTTTGTCATTCTGTACTCGGGTAAATAATGCCCAACGGCAGTAATTTTTGCTCGTTTTACTTCCATAAAGGAGTTTTTCAGTTTAGAGATGCTACGATTTTGCCGTTCACGTCGTTTTCAACGCAAGTTACAGCACTTTTAATCATGTTCTTGATGGCCAATGGAGAGCTTCCGCCGTGCCCTACAATACTAACCCCGTTTACTCCTAAAAAGGGCACGCCTCCAACCCGTTCGTAATCGAATGGTGCTAAAGAGGTTTTCAGTATCTTAATGGCGGTACCCAACTCTGCTTTATCCACATCGAGTTGAGCAATTGCTTGTTCCACCAACTTCATGATAGTGGCAGGTATAGATTCCCCAAATTTGAGAAGTATGTTACCCACTAAACCATCAGTTAAAAATACATCGGCTTTACCCGGCAAAATATCTTTGCCTTCGAGATTACCTACAAAGCCTGGCATTTCTTTGATATGTTGATGAATAGCTTTTAAAGACTCCGTCCCTTTTTCTTCTTCTTCGCCTACATTTAGTAAACCAAAGGTTGGGTTTTCGATACCAAGCACATTGCTACAGTATACTTGCCCCATCTTTGCGAATTGTTGAGCTACTTCTGGTTTTAATTCCAAATTAGCCCCCGCATCAATAAGAAGACGGAATCCTTTTTCGGTAGGATAGTACGCACCTATAGTAGGGCGTAAAATTCCTTCGAGTTTGCCTAAAATAAAAGTTGAAGCCGCTAATAGCGCCCCGGTATTCCCGGCACTAACAAAAGCGTGGCATTTGCCCGCTTTATGCAGCCCCATACCAATTACAATAGATGATTGTTGTTTGTTTTTTACAGCTGAAGACGGAGATTCTTCCATCCCGATTACTTGTGGAGCATCTTGAATTAGTACGCGCTTAGAGTCGTACTGCTTTCCTTCCAGTTCCTTTTCTATTTGAGCTTTAGGCCCCAATAGTAGTACAGTAAGTTCAGAGTTTTCCTCTATAGCCAATAAAGCCCCTTCAACAGGAGCTTTTGGGTAGTGGTCACCTCCGGCTGCATCAACGGCAACAATCATGATATAGCTAGTTTAGTTAGCAGCTTTTGTAACTTGACGACCGCGGTAATGTCCGCACTCTGAACATGCGTGATGGTAACGGTGTAGCTCTCCACAATTTGAGCATTTTGCCAATGTTACATCTGAAATAGCATGATGTGAACGGCGTTTGTCTCTGCGTGATTTGGAGGTTTTTCGCTTTGGATGTGCCATTTATTTACTTAAATAATTATTTCTTTAGTTCCTTTAATGCTTCCCATCTCGGATCAATTGTGTCTTCTTCCTCTTCGGTATCTTCACCAAACTTTTGGTTCACATACTCTTTTGGGTTTCCGTCATCATCCAAGTATCTGGGATGTAATTTCTTTACAGGGAGATTGAGCATAATGCTATCAAGTACATCTTGCTCTAAATCTATTTGCTTCGAATTAATATCTATATTTCTGATGGCTCCACTTTCCTCGGCAGACTCTTCCACTTCTTCAGCTTTAAATAACACCTCATACTGTGTATTCACGGTATGATCAAAGGTGTCGAGCGAACGGTCACAGACTAACTCAACTGTGCCTTCCACTTCAAACTTAGCTTGAATGAAATGAGGGGTCCGATAGAAGTCGATATCAACTGTTCCTCCTTTAAAAGGAAGTTCACCTGTATCGATATCATCACTGCTGATTTCAACAGTCCTCTGGCTTTGGCCTTCAGGAATTTCAAAGATCTTAAACTTCAACATAGAACGTCTCCACTATAGCTTGCTAATATAAGGATTATAGCACTTGCGTACAATCAATTAAATAAGCCAAATAATCGCTTATCTACTTGCTCTATAACCTTTCCTAGGTCCTCGTTGTTGTTCACAAAATCGAGATCATCGGTCTCTATAATCAACTTCTCGTGCGGATAACGGTCGATCCAATCCTCATACAGGCGATTCAAGCGCTCTAGATAATCAATGCGGATGGTGTTCTCGTAATCGCGCCCACGTTGTTGAATTTGACGCACCAGTGTAGGTACTTGCGCACGTAAGTAAATAAGAAGATCTGGGGGACGAAGGTAGTAGCTCATCTCGTGGAACAACGCTTCATAGTTTGTGAAGTCGCGATCACTCATTAAACTCATCTCGTGTAAGTTCTTCGCGAAAATCTCCACATCCTCATAGATGGTACGATCTTGGATTAAGCTCACTCTATTTTCGAGCATCTCTTTTTGATGGCGAAATCGACTACTCAGGAAGTAGATCTGCAGATTAAAACTCCACCTGCGCATGTCTTCATAAAAATCGGCTAAGTATGGGTTATCATCTACCGATTCAAAAAAAGCTTCCCATTGAAAGTGCTTGGCTAATAAACTTGTGAGTGAAGATTTACCTGCACCAATATTACCCGCAACCGCTATATATTGAGACTTCGCTCCGTTTTCTTTTGTCATAGTATCTTTATTCTTTTCCGAGCAAACGGTACATCGCTTTTTTGTAATCTTCAACCCCCGGTTGATCAAATGGGTTTACGCCCATGCTATACGCATAAACGGCCGTAAACAATTCAAAAAAGTAGATGAGTTCGCCTAAATTTTCTTCATGTATTGATCCGATTGTAATATCTATAATCGGGACTCCACCTTTGCTGTGCGCTTCCACGACTCCAGCTTTCGCAAGTCTGTTTACCTCGTGGTATAAGTTACCGGATAAATAATTAAGCTGATCAATATTATTTACAGTTTCTTCAATTTTCTTTGAACTACTTGCTTGCTCCACTGATATCAAGGTCTCAAATACAGAAGGCGTACCTTGCTGTACAAACTGTCCAATGCTATGTAAATCAGTAGAGTAGCAGGCTACCGACGGGAATATCCCCTTCCCTTCTTTACCCTCACTTTCGCCTAAGAGTTGCTGAATCCATTTTCCAAATTCTACCATTCTCGGTTCAAAAAAACTAAAGAGGTCTACCCTCCAACCTGCGTCATGAAGCGCTTTTCGAAGCGCGGCATATCGTAGAATATCTTCAGGTTGCTCTTCATAGCTTCTATAGACTGAGACCGCTCCATAATAAAGTGTTCTAATATCGTAGCCCGCAATTGCGATGGGTAACAAACCCACAGGCGTTAATACAGAGAAACGACCACCAACATCCTCTGGAATCACAAACTTTCGAAAGCCGTAGTGTTGAACAAAGCTATTTAATAGCCCACCTTCCTCACCGGTTGTTACAATCACACGGTCTTTAAGATCAACCTCATGATGTTCTAACTCGGCTAATAGTGCACGAAAGGCGATAGCTGTTTCTAAGGTAGAACCCGACTTCGATATCACATTAATATACACACTTTTTGCGGTACCGTCGGCTTTGGGTTCACTTATGTATTGGCATAGCTCATCTAGATAACGCCCATCGATGTTGTGCCCCGCAAAAATAATTTCAGGACCTCGTTTCTTGAAACTGGGGCTCAGTGCTTCTATCACAGCCTTTGCACCTAAATAAGAACCACCAATTCCACATATAATTACTACATCTGCATCCGAGCGAATGCTTTTAGCGGTGGAACTTATCATCTCTAGAAGTGCATCATTGGGGTTTGCTAAAATATCTCTCCACCCTAGCCATTCATTTCCTTTGCCAGTGCCCTGCTGTACTTCAGTAAATGCATCGCTGGCTATTCTGTAAGCTTCCTCTAAAACTCCTTCCTCGAAAACCTCTGTAGCCTTTGTTAGATCTACTCTTATCATTTATCGTAATATCCTCGCTAGTTCCAATAATCCTTGATCTAATTCTTTTTTTCTAGAAACCGCTACACGTATGGGGGTTATTTTTGTCTGATTATTCACTACACCCACCATCACATCACTATGCCCTTCTAATAACACCTTTACCGCTTCGGCCCCCATTCTACTTGCATTTACTCTATCACGTGCGGTAGGCGAGCCTCCACGTTGGATGTGCCCAAGTATACATACTCTCATGTCATACTTATCGAAATCACCTTTCAGTTGCTCGGCTAATTTTATAGCACCGCCTATTTCATCTCCTTCAGCTACCACAATTAAACTGCTACGCACCTGATTCTCTAACATTGAGTTCAACTGAGCTTTTACTTCCTTCACGTCGGTGAGTTCTTCAGGCAACAATACCAATTCAGCGCCACCTGCTATCCCAGTAAGTAAGGCGATGAATCCAGAGTCACGTCCCATTACCTCCACCAAGAACATACGCTCATGGGCATCTGCGGTATCTCGGATTTTATCCATTGCTTCTAGGGCGGTATTCAGTGCCGTGTCGTAACCTATGGTCTCGTCCGTTCCGATGATATCATTATCTATGGTAGCCGGCACACCCACTACATTCACCCCATGCTCTTCGCTAAGTATATTGGCTCCGGTGAAAGTCCCATCGCCCCCGATAGTCACTAAAGCATCAATGCCGTGTTTCTTAATATTCTTTGCCGCCTTTGCGCGCCCCTCTTTTGTTCTGAACTCATCAGAGCGTGCCGACTTCAATATGGTACCGCCCTTCTGGATGATATTTGAAACCGAATGAGTATCCATTAGTTCAATCTCGCCCGATATCAATCCACGATATCCATGTTTGATGCCTAGAACTTCTATACCGCTTTTAGTGGCTGAGCGAACTACTGCGCGAACAGCCGCGTTCATACCAGGGGAATCACCACCACTAGTGAGCACTCCAATATTCTTTATTTCTACTACAGGTTTCAGCACAATGATTGGTTTTATAATTGAATATTATCGCTAAAATATTGTTGTAGATATTAACTAAATTCTAGACTTCTCAAGTTTAAGAAAATTTAAACACATTTGATGATCGATAACTCTGTACTTCCGCGCATAAGTAACGAAACTGTTACGAGGAAATCCTTAAAGGAAATAACGGCTCCTGTATCCGATAGCCTCGATGAGTTTAGATCATTTTTTAAGGATACCATCAAAACCGATGTGTTCCTCTTAGATCAAGTGTTGAATTACCTTCATCGCCAAAAAGGAAAAGAGCTGCGCCCTACCCTCGTGTTTATGACGGCGAACTTGTTTGGTGGTATTACACGCCGTAGCCACATTGCCGCTACGATGATTGAGTTACTGCACACCGCCACTTTGATTCATGATGATGTAGTAGATGAAGCGAATAGTCGCCGTGGATTTGTGAGCATCAATAAAATATGGAAGAACAAAGCCGGAGTTTTATTAGGCGATTACCTGCTCTCGCGTGGCTTACTTGTTTCCCTTGAGAACGAAGAGTACAAACTGTTGAAAGTGCAATCGCAAGCCGTGCAAAAGATGAGTGAAGGCGAACTTCGTCAGCTTAAAACGGCTGGGTTATTTAATATGACCGAAGACCGTTACTTTCAGATTATCTCCGAAAAAACGGCCAGCTTGATTTCAACTTGTTGCGAGTGTGGTGCCGTATCCGCTACGGATGATGAAAGCATGCACGATTTAATGGCTGAAATTGGTCTATGTATAGGCATTGCCTTCCAAATACGAGATGACCTCTTCGACTACGGCGTTTATGACATCGGCAAACCGAAGCGAAATGATATACAAGAACGCAAAGTTACCCTTCCCCTCATTAAGGCGATGGAGCATGCTTCCAAAAAAGAGGCCGCTCATATTCGTGCGCTCATGAAGAAGCGTAAAAAGTCATCTGCGAATGTAGAAGAGATTGTGGAATTCGTGCACAAAAGTGGAGGTATGGAATATGCCAAAGAAAGCATGTACGACTATGCCAATAAAGCCATTGAGGGCTTAGAAAAACTTCCAGATTCAGAGGCTAAAAAAGATTTTGTGGACCTCATTCACTACGTAATCACACGAAAAAAATAAGTATGCCCCACAGGGAATATGTTTTTATTTCTGATGTACACCTAGGGGCCTTTCAACCCACCGAAGCGAAAGCAATTGAACAAGAGTTTATAGCTCTGGTTGAATTCTGTATTGCCTACGAGCTGAAGTTATTCATACTGGGCGATTTATTTGATTACTGGATGGAGTATCCCAAAAAACAATGGGTACCGAATATTTCCCCCGATGTACTGGAAGTTTTAAAGCGATATAATCAGCAGGTTGAACCCATTGTTTACATCACAGGGAATCATGATAATTGGGACTTTGGCTACTTTGAGTCGATGGGCTTTGATGTAGAAACGGATTATAGAAGCCTCAACTTAGCAGGACTTCAGGTACTATTGATTCACGGAGATGGACATTATATAGATGATCAGAAGCCATTAAAACGTCCACTATTTCATCGAATGCTTAGAAGTAAGGCATTTATAAAGCTCTATCAATCCTTACTTCCTCCGGAAATGGGAATTGGAGTAATGAAGCATTTTTCCAAAGCATCGAAGGTGAGAGATATTCATTCAGCCACTGCATTAAATATACATGCAGAACAAGTGCTTAACTCCACGAATTTTGACTATATTCTAAGCGGGCACGATCATATTCCACGAATGGAAACTTTTACTGGCGGACGGTATATAAACCTCGGAACTTTCTTTCACCATAGGAGTCTGGTTTTATATAACAAAGATGGATTTCATCTCGTTAGTTGGAAAGCATCCACCCAAGAATTCGTACCTTTCAAAGAATCAACTACAGCAGAATGAGCGATACCAATAATCCTATAGATCACCAACGGTACTTTAACGATCCTGAGTACAGGAAAGAGATTTTAGCTCAACAAAAAGAGAAAAAGCAGGCAGGCTCTGACCCTAAAAAAAGTTCGTACGGCTCTGAATCTGATTCCTTGAAAAAGAAAATCATTGTATGGACAAGCAGTATAGCTGGGGTGCTTGTACTTGCGGGTTTAGGATACCTTTACTTCCTCATTCAAGGCTTACCTCCTCTCGAGAAATTAGAAAACCCCGATACTTTTATAGCTACTGAAGTGCGTAGTAGAGACGGGGTGGTGTTAGACAAATACTTTACGGAGAACCGTACTTGGGTGCCTTATTCTGAAATTTCACCCAATGTTATAAACGCGCTTGTTGCTACCGAAGATCACCGATTCTACAACCACTGGGGTATCGATATGTTTCGAACCCTTGCCATCCCTATCAACCTATTGAGAGGCCGTGTTGAAGGTGGATCTACTCTAAGTCAGCAATTAGCCCGAAACCTTTACAAAGAAATTGGTCTCGCTTTTTCCATCTCCCGTAAATTCCGAGAGATGATAACCGCCGTTCAGATTGAGCAGAATTATACCAAGCGCGAAATCATTGAGATGTACTTAAACACCGTTGAGTACAGTAACAGTGCCTTTGGTATTGAAGCGGCTGCACGAACACACTACAACAAATCTGCTAAAGAATTAAACGTAACCGAAGCGGCTACTCTAGTAGGCTCCGTTAATGCGGTATATTATTATAACCCACGATTATTCCCAGAACGCTCTAAACGTCGCCGTGATGTGGTGTTGTTCCTGATGCGAAATCAAGGATTCATCAACGATGACACATACAATCAACTAACAGCAGAACCCATTGCTCTTGATTACCAGCCCCCATCAAAAGCGGGACGAGTAAGCCGATATTTTGGGGAATATGTACGTCAGCGTGTAACAGGTTGGGCCGAAGAAAATGGATATGATATTTATAAAGATGGTTTGGTGATTTACACCACTATCGATTCTCGTTTACAGAAGCATGCCGAAGCGGCCGTAGCAACCAAACTTGATTCCATTCAAAGTAAATTCGAAGCAGAATGGACCACACCCGGTGGTGAATACCTCGACAAACTATGGGCGAAATACCCCCTCTTCAAAGACAGCTTTTTGGAAGAAACCGACGAGTATAAAAATGGCTTTCAGAATTATAACACCAAAATACGAAAGGTGGTGTTAGATAGCCTGAAGGCCAATGAAGCCTTTATGGATTCTGTGCTTCGAGCTAAAACACGACTTGAAGCTAGTTTTGTAGCCATTGAGCCTTCTAACGGTAACATCTTGGCATGGGTTGGAGGTTCTAACTATGGCGACGTTCAGTACGATCATGTATACCAATCACAACGTCAGGCGGGTTCAACCTTCAAGCCCTTTGTGTATGCCGTAGCCATCGATAATGGATTTAAGCCCTATCACAAATTTTCGAAATACCCTATTTCATTCCGAGATCGAAACGGCAAGGTATGGGCCCCGAAAGATGCTACGGTGGCATCTGGTCCGGATATGATACCGATTCGCCAAGCGTTAGCTCGTAGTTTGAACAATATTACCATTCGTCTGCTACCCGAACTTGCGGGATACCCTGGCACCAACAAACTATGGGAACTTGATGGCGCTGCACGAAAAATCAAAGACATGGCCTCCAATTTAGGCATCGATATGTCGGATCAACCAGCCTTCCCTTCTATTGCATTAGGTACAGCGGAAGTCTCTCTCTTGGAAATCACTTCGGCGTATACCACCTTCGCAAACAATGGCGTTCATATTGAACCTATAGCCATTACCCGTATTGAAGATCGTGAAGGCAATGTGCTTAAAGAATATGTACCGGAATACCGCAAAGAAGTAATCAGCCCTGAAACAGCCTACATCATGCTAGATATGATGCGTGGGGTAATTCGTGGTGGTGAAGATTACCATGGTACTGGAGTTCGTCTGCGTAACGTGTATGGTGTGCGCCAAGATATTGCCGGTAAAACAGGAACTACTAATAACTCTTCCGATAACTGGTTCATAGGTATGACTCCTCATATGGTGATGGGCTCGTGGGTAGGTGGTGCGGATCGCCGTATTCGATTCCCTAAAGATGACCCAAATAGTATTGGTCAAGGTGCACGAACGGCCTTACCAATCGTTGGAACATTCATTAACTACGCCTCTGCCGATCCCGATGCTTTTTGGGGAAATGATGCCTTTACACCGCCTCCTGGTTTTGTGATGCCTGAAGATCCAAATACCGTAAACAACGAGTTAGTTCGTGATAAAAACAAAGGCCGTATTGGCTGGTAATACTCGTATTCCTTAAAGGTTAAAGCAATAAGTATGAGCCCTACGACTTCCCCTATTGCCATTATTGGTGCTATGGATGCCGAAATTCAAGAATACCTTCACCATCTTGAAGACATGAAGGAAGAAGCATGGAATCACTTTGTGTTCTTTCATGGACTGTTAGAAGGCAAAAACGTGGTGTTGGTGAAGTCGGGTATAGGTAAGGTGTTTTCAGCTATGATTGCCCAGCACATGATCGACACCTATGCTCCCTCCCATTTATTATTTACGGGTGTTGCTGGGGCGCTGAACACCACCTACGAAATTGGCGATATTGTGCTATCTAAAGATTGTGTACAACACGATATGGATGTACGTGCTTTAGGCTTTGAACGCGGTCGAATTCCCTACACAGATTTCAAAGTCTTTGAAGCCAACAATGAACTACTTTCTATTGCCCAGGGTGTTCAATCAGAGCAGCATATTCATACAGGACGTATTTTAACGGGAGATCAATTTTTCACCCATAGTGCTTTAGACAGTCATACCTACCTCACTCAAGAACTTGAAGGCGATGCCATTGAGATGGAAGGCGCGGCAGTGGGACAAGTGTGTGCCATCAACAACATTCCATTTTTAGTAGTGCGTACCATCTCCGACAAAGCCAACGAAGAAGCCTCTCTCAACTTCAATGAATTCCTCCCTGAAGTAGCTAAAAACTCCTTCGCCGTAGTTCGACATACATTAAAAAACTTGTAGGACTACCCCCCCCACTTCGCTAGTGACTAAGCACGCCTACCCATTACCACCGCTCACCATTAGCAGTTAACCATTAGTAATTGATTTATAGGGATCTTTTGGTATTTTAAGCCCAACAGGGATTGGGGTTGTTAGGGTTGTTTGTGTAATGTTTTCCGAAGACCTTCTCTGATAATATTATGTTAGCCAAACTTACAGAATGAAACTACTTTTCAAATCTTGTTTAATAGTTCTAGTGATTGGTTGCTCTGAAAACCAGACTAATTTTGAAAATTTACAAGGAGATTGGCAAGGATCAGGAGAAAATAAATCTTACATGCATATATCTGGTGATAGTCTTCTCTTCAACAGTTTCTTTTATCAAAAGTATACAGTTTATGATGACTCTATTGTGGTTGAATTAGATTCCCCCTATAAATCACGGATTACTTATAAAGAAGTTTCTCAGCATATCTTCTATATCACTGAACTAACAGATTCAAAATTTACCTTTGAGTCGGTTCTAGAACGACAGCAAAGAAGGGTAAATGACTTTGAATTTGATACGGTTGAATATGAATTCAGGCGATTTAAACCAATTTGGAATCAGCCAAAGTTGGTTAGAATAGAGTTTTCTTCTGGCGAATGTTATTACGGAGGTTGCCCGCAAAGGAACATAATCATCGACAGTTCAGGGTATTTTTACTATGAACCTGTAGAAAATGTAAATGTCGATACAATTTTTGAAAGCAATAAAGCCAAGCCTTTTTTTAGTGATCTATCTTTAATCGTTTCATCAATCCCAACCGAATACATAGAGTCGTTGGATGGTATCACAATGCATGCTCAAGTATTATATACAAAGCTTTTTTTCGATAATGGGCTTGAATTAAGTTTTTTCACAGATCATGAAAACGATTTATACCCTTTATTTTTGAAATTGGAACATTCATTGGATTTTATAGAAGGATTGAGTCCAGCAAACAAGATTAATTTCTCAATTCGAGATACTCTTAATAATTATGCACTTTAAACTAAAAACCGTTTTGCTAACAATCGTTTCAAGCGGATCCCGACAGTGGTCGGGACTTCGCTCTATTTTACTTTTAACTAAAACCTAAATTATAACGGGGCCGCTTCGCCAGCTGGCGGACAGGTTAAACGCCAGGTCGTTATGCTGCAACAAGAATTGAGATCAATAATTCTACTTATCATTTCCTTAACTACATTTAGTTGTCATAATGGCAATCAATCGAGTCATGATTTTATTGGAGAATGGGAAAGCGTAAAATTTGGAGGAAATGATGGCGGAGATTTCATCACAAAAATTGAGGTCTCATTTAAATCCGATTCAACTTTCCAAGCGATAGCTTTTATGGTCGATAGTTCCAGCAATAAAAGAAGTGGGAGTTTTCATATTAATTTAGATTCTCTAACCATGATAGGAAATGGAGAGCCAATCACACAAATATTTCATTTTAGTGGTGACACGTTAATTTTAGATGATGTGGAAATTGATTCTCGAGTTTATCTTTTACAAATTTATAAACATTAAAGTGCTGTATAACAAGCATTTCAAGGCGGTCGCAGTTAGGGTTCGCTGGAAAGCTTGTGAGAAATAGAATTAATCAGTTAATTCAACAAAAACTAAAACTTTGCGCCGCTTAAACGCAGGGTCGTTATACCGCTAATTAACAAAGATGAATCTACAAGAAAAACTTAACCGACTTGAACATCTACGTGATTTAGTGGAAAAGTACGTCCCCATCATGTACCAGTCTACTGATGAAGGAAAAAAACTTCACACAGAAATAACAGAAGTCTACGGTGAAGTTGCAGACATTTTTGATCAAATTGTTGGAAAAGAAGAAATTGTCGTTCCAATTAGAATGGGAAAAGCTGTTTATCCAAACTATTTTGAAGCAGGTTTTCTTTCAGGAAGATCAATACACTCTCACCAAGGCAAAACACAATTAAGCAAAGTGATTGGAGCTGTTAAGACTTTAGTAGAAAAAGGTGCTGTCTCTGATTCAGAAAGTTCTCATGGAAATAGAGTTTTTTTAGTTCATGGGCATGATGAATCCGCAATTCAAACCTGCGCACGCTTTCTAGAAAAATTAGAATTACCTGTTACCATTCTCAGAGAACAGCCAAATAAAGGAATGACCATTTTAGAAAAATTTATAGATCACTCAGATGTTGGTTTCGCTGTAGTTCTCTTGACAGGAGATGATCGTGGAGGAACTATAGATACTGGTTTTGAAGATCAAGAACCAAGAGCGAGACAAAACGTGATTTTAGAACTTGGCTTTTTTCTTGGAACTTTAGGTAGGGATCGAGTATGCGTTTTATACGAAGAAGGTGTTGAAATACCTTCTGACTATAATGGAGTCTTGTTCATTCCAATTGATACACGCCAAGCATGGAAATTAGATCTAGCAAAAGAAATGAAAGCCGCTGGCCTTCCCGTAGATTTAAACAACGCGGTATAACTATGCGTTTTTAATCGGATGTGGACGGGGTGCGATGAAACTTGATTGACAGGAATATATTTCGCTATTTCAACCAAATCATAATCCCCGTGCCGCGCCGCCAGCTGGCGAACAGGTTAAACGCCGGGTCGTTAGGCGAACAAAAGAGATCAATGGAAGAAAAACCAAATCGATACAAGCTTACCGAATATTGGGGCCCAAGAGTTCTAGTTTCATGGTATTCGGCATTTGTATTGATCGGATTGATATTCTTTGAATTACCAGATGGACTTATAATACCTCTTATGGGCGGCGTTATGGCTGCGGTTTCAATTCCAATGACTCAGCATGTACTTCATTTTCAAAAAAAGAATTCAGGTCATATGAAACGAGGACTCTATGATTCGGCGGTTTTCTTTTTCTGGGTTTTTGGCTTATTTGGAACTTCTTTTTTTCTAACTGGAGCAATGATCTCCATTTTCAATAGTAGTGATGCCTTTGGAATATTCTTTTTTCTATCATCATCTCTTTTTCCATTGGGAATAGCGATTGGTGCCTCAAAGCAATGGGAAATGCGAGACGTATTCAAAACATAAACTTAGTACATTCGCATAACAAGCGTTTCAAGGCGGATCCGCCAGCTGGCGAATCGCTGTTCAGGATGACGGCGTTATAATATGGATAAGTAAAATTGAGAGATAGCATTGCCATATGCGAAGTAGGAGCTTATAGAAGGCATTCCCAACGGGGACGTTGGGAACGAGGGAAAACGTTTGTGAGAGTAATCATAGCCAGATTAAGATCCTGTCCGCCAGCTGGCTCGCAGGATGACGTTGTTGGTTTTTTTGTTTGGTTGCTAGATAAGAGTTCAATAACACTTGCTGGATATACCTAAAAAGCTCCAAGCACTCCCGGCGTTGGAATTGAGCAGGAGTTGCCTTCATTTCGCACAGCGGCAGAGAAGCAGAACTTGCGCCGCGACGCAAGGGCTGCGGAGCGGAATTGCATGTTGTGCCTGGCGCGGCTAATGAAGGCCCGAATAAATTCCTGCCGGTGGCTTTTGCTCCCCTTTTGTCCACACAAAAGGGGAAAAGAAAGTGAATTTGGCTTGGTAGGAGTGACTATATTTATAATATGAATCAGCTTAAAATTAATTGGTCATCCTGAACTTGATTCAGGATCTGTAAGGGAAACCTATTTGCGCTGCATAAATCTCAAACAACGCTTCATCCAAAATCCTAACGCACAATCATAGCCAACTTAAGATCCTGTCCGCCAGCTTACGGATCAGGATCCCTAATCCTCGCTTACTCCTCCCTATTATTACACGAGGATCTTAAAATGTTTGTCTGTTAGTAGTAATAGCACGCAAGCGATACAACAATAAAAGGCTGTATAAAAGTATTTAAAGTCGTGATGTGCGAAATGAACCATTAGTGCTCCAACAGCAAATGGAAAAAGCCAAAGAACAGATATGTTTTTAACTTCATGATACCAGAAGCCAACTAGCAAGCCAACTACTCCTAATAATTCACCATACCCAATAAATAAAGTCCATAATTTACCGAAGCCAAAATTATTCATATTCTCCATCATACTTTGCTTTTGAAATACTTTAAATAGACTTGCATAACCAAAAGCATAAACTAGATAACTATATGCGCCCCAATTGATAATTTGAAATAATGTTTTCATAAATAATAATTTAATATTGAATGTTTATTTCAAAAACTAGAGGTTATAAGCATGAGTAAACAGTACTTACAAAATTGTATGGTACTAACAAATGAGTAAGAAATGAGAAAGAGTTGTTCTACCAATACAATTAATAAAAAACAGATAGAAGAAAATTGTGGTATAGCCTATACCAATTCCATTTTAAGCGGGAGGTGGAAGCTAAACATATTAGCATTTCTATTAAGCGAAAAGACACTTCGATACAGTGAATTAAAAAACCTCTTAGTTGGTATATCAGAACGTATGCTTATCACCCAATTGAAAGAACTCCAAGTAGATGGTTTAGTTAATCGCATTTCTTATCCTGAAGTACCACCTAGAGTTGAATATGAGTTAACCGATAAAGGTAAGTCCTTAGAACACATTTTAATCGAAATGGCAAAATGGGGTTCAACACATAAGTAAAGTACTCATCATTTCTGGAATTCGTATCATTTCTGCTAATCGGCAATTAGTTCATGGAAACCAATCTATTCCCATTTCTTTATGAAACCAATTAGTGTAATAAATTCAATTGAAGTACCTGAGGGCTTTGAAGAGGAAGCCATCAAAGTAAGAGATATCTATATCGCGTATTTCAAGACTAAAAAAGGATTTGTGAGTTCAACCTTCTATAAATCTATCAATGCTAATAACACCTTCGATTTTGTAAATATCGTGGTTTGGGATTCGTACGAATCATTCCAAGAGGTAGTGAATAGTGGGTTTGATGATGTAGATGGATTGAACGAAGATAATATGAAAGTACTTGGGAAAGGCTTCCCCCACCCTATTAAGGTATCCCCCGGTCAGTTTGAAGTTATTCGTAGTGATTAGAGTGAAGTCTTACCGATCTGCGAGTTTGCATTGTGGGATCTTTCGGGAAAATAGCTAGGGATTAACAATCCATTGAATGCTGTGAACAATATACCCACGGCCCTTGATTTACATCAATTCAGTAAAAAATACCTCAAGATCCTTCGCTACGCTTAGGATGACTGGAGTAGTTTCACGTGGCTTAGTATGCAAATAAAGATCCTGAATCACGCTGCACTTCGTTCCGCTGTTCAGGATGACATCGTTGGTTTTTTTGTTTGGTTGCGAGATAAGAGTTAAGTAACACTTGCTGGATAAACCTAAAAGCTCCAAGCACTCCCGGCGTTGGAATTGAGCAGGAGTTGCCTTCATTTCGCACAGCGGCAGAGATGCAGAACATGCGCCGCGACGCAAGGGTTGCGGAGCGGAATTGCATGTTGTGCCTGGCGCGGATAATGAAGGCCCGAATAAATTCCTGCCGGTGGCTTTTGCTCCCCTTTTGTCCACACAAAAGGGGAAAGAGAAGAAGTGAATGTGGCTTGGTAGGAGTGACAATATTTATAATATGAATCAGCTTAAAATTAATTGGTCATCCTGAACTTGATTCAGGATCTGTAAGGGAAACCTATTTGCGTTGCATGAATCTCAAGCAACGCTTCATCCAAAATCCTAACGCACAATCATAGCCAGATTAAGATCCTGTCCGCCAGCTGGCGGATCAGAATGACGGCGTTTTTATATGGGTGGATAAATAAAAGAAATTGCATCGTTGTTCCTTATCTTTAATGTTCTCGTTTTACGACTCCTATTATATAGAGCTTCGATATAGTCAGAGTTTCATAAACAAACACTCATATATAAACTACTTCCTTCCCTTTTGAGTCAATGTTCTAAATTTAAGACGTTCTCCATTCTACGCTGAATATCTTTTAACATTAAGTTTCCTATACTCCCTTCATGAGTATGATTCAATTTACTTGTTTGAGATTTTAATTCACCCTTATCTATCATCTTCGCTACTTGAAGATAGGCTTCTCTGAATGGTGTACCATTAATAACTAAATCATTAACAGCTTCTACAGAAAAAATAAGTTTGTATTTAGGATCTTTTAAAACGTCTTTAGCAGGTTCGATTTTTGAGACCGCATAACAAGTTATACTTAAACAATCTTTTATCTCTGTGATAGCGGGAAATAATAGTTCTTTTAGTAGCTGATAATCTCTATGATAGCCTGAAGTTAAATTACTTATGCTCATCATTATCTGATTCGGTAGTGTTTTTAAAACATTTGTTTTAGCACGTAATAATTCGAAAACATCAGGATTCTTTTTATGAGGCATAATACTAGATCCCGTAGTTAACTCATTAGGTAAATGTATAAAATTGAAGTTCTGGCTATTATATAAACAAACATCGGCCGCTAGCTTATTTAAAGTAGAGGCTATATTTGCAATAGCAAAGGCTACCACTTGCTCGGTTTTACCACGTCCCATCTGTGCATACACTGAGTTATATACCATACTTTCAAAGCCCAATAATTCTGTGGTCATTTGTCGGTTTAAGGGGAAACTTGAGCCATAACCAGCGGCAGAACCTAAAGGATTTCTGTTCACAACTTTATACGTGCCCTTCAACACTTCCATATCATCAACTAAGCTTTCTGCATACGCCGAGAACCATAGCCCAAAACTACTTGGCATGGCGGCTTGAGTATGAGTATAACCGGGTACTAATACTTTTTTATACTCATCTGCACTATGTATAAGTACCTCAAATAATGCCTTCGACAATGATTGGATTTCTTTTATTTGATCTTTCAAGTATAGACGAATATCAACCAATACTTGATCATTACGAGATCTACCTGCATGTATTTTTTTACCTAAATCTCCGAGTTTTCGTGTAAGTAACAACTCAATTTGTGAATGAATGTCTTCTACTTCATCTTCAATTTCAAATGTATTAGTAGTAGTAATTTCATCCTGAATTCTATTTAATTCTTTGGTCAGCTGTTCTAACTCAGTTGGCTTAATAAGCCCTATCGACTCCAACATTGTAATGTGAGCGATGGTACCGATAACATCATACTTTGCCAATTCAATATCTAGCTCTCGATCTTTCCCAATGGTAAATTGCTCAATAATTTGATCAGTTGTATACCCTTTGTCCCATAATTTCTTTGCCATTATAACTCCCTAAAACTCTAGATTACTTAATAATTGTATATATAAATCGATGCCTTCTTTAATTTCACTTAAGTAAATAAATTCATCTACTGTATGAGAACGGTGAGTATCACCTGGACCTAATTTAATACAAGGAAAAGGCATATGAACTTGATCAGACATTGTTTGAGAGCCGTAGCTTGTAATTCCTAACTCCATACCCTTACATACAATGGGGTGATCTTTGGGGATACTTGAGGCTTTTAAATGTGTAGACCTAGGAACAACATCACAATCAATGTGTTGTTTAATCACATTTAAAATTTCCGAATTGGTGTAATACTCATTGGGACGCACATCTACAACAAAACTACATTCATCAGGCACCACATTATGTTGGCTACCAGCTTCAATTTGAGTCACTGTCATATTCACCTTACCTAATATGTCTGATTCCTTTTCAAACTCATACTCTTTAAACCATTTGATGTAATCCATTGCTTTATAAAGTGCATTATCTCCTTCTCCTCGTGCGGCATGTCCACTTTTTCCATGTACTAAACAATCCAGTACAAGAAGGCCTCGTTCTGCGATGGCCATTTTCATTGAAGTGGGCTCTCCAACAACACCTAGATCAATGGAGCCCAATTCATCTAATACAATAGGAACCCCATTTTTTCCTGATGTTTCTTCTTCAGCAGAAGCTAAAAATACCAGATTATATGGCTGTTCAAATTTCGCCAAATGAAGAAATGTGTGAAGTAAACTAACAAGCGGACCACCTGCGTCATTACTCCCCACCCCATATAGTTTACCATCCACAAGTGTGGCACTAAATGGTTTATAAGTCCATTTTGAAGAGACTTTTACAGTATCGTGATGGGAGTTTAATAATAATGTAGGCATTTGAGGGTCTCTTTCTTTTGACCATGCCCAAACGTTATTTTTTTTTCGCTGAGTGCTGAAACCCAAAGTTTTTAAATAGTTTTCTATCACATTAGCGGTTTTATCTTCTTCACCACTATAGGAAGGAATTGCAATTAGCTCTTTTAAAAGTTCAATTGCCTGCTGGTTTAAATTCATCATAATTCAATCTCCTTCTTGAAAGGTGTCCCCTTAGTATTAATCAATGCAGTCTTAATTTTTCTATTTCACTATCCTAGTTCCGGCTTTCTTATTTTTAAAGGTATCAAAGCCTAGAATTCGAACATTTATTACCCCCTCATTCAAAGCTTTAAATCCTAAATCTACTTTAGGTATCATTCCGTTAGTTATTTTACCCATGCCTTTTAAATAGCGATAGAGTAATAAATTCATCTCTGTTACAAGTTCATCTCCGTTCAAAACCCCTTGGAGATCTAAACATAGATCTAGTGAAACGATTGAATGATTTACTAAGCTACAGGCAATGTAACTCGCCACATTATCCGCATTGGTATTTAATAATTGATCTTTTCCATTATGCGTTAGTGGAGCAACAACTGGTGTTATCCCCATATTTAATAATTGTATTAAAATCTCGGAATTCACGTATTGAATATCTCCTACCATACCAAAATCAATAGGATTCGAGCTTCTTTTAACCGATCGAATCAAATCTAGATCTGCCCCCGTTAATCCCAAAGCATTACATCGTAGAGCCTGAAGTTTAGCTACAATTTTTTTATTTACAAGTCCTGCGTAAGTCATAGTAGCCACCTCTAGCATTTTAGCATCAGTTATTCTTCTACCAGAAACCATTTTACTTTGTACACCTAGCTGATCCGCAATCTCTGAAGCTAAATTGCCTCCACCATGCACTAGAATTTTCTTTCCTCCAGTCTTTTCGAAATCGTGCAGAAATTGATCTAGTTTTGCCTCACTTTGAATTACTTTCCCACCAATTTTTATAACTTTTATTTCACTCATTGTTCAAGAATATTTTTGAATATAGTTTGTGCAGATACAATTCGATTTGAGGCTTCTTCAACTACAAGGGAGTTCGCACTGTCAATTACGTCATCGCTCACTACTACATTTCTTCTAACGGGTAAACAATGCATGAATTTAGCCTCATTGGTTCTTTGCATCTTAGCCACATCAACCATCCAGTTTCTATCATTCGTTAGAATTTTACCGTAGTCCGAATAACTGCTCCAGTTTTTTGCGTAAATAAAATCTGCGCATTCAAAGGCTTTTAATTGATCATATTCAACCTTTGCATTACCAACAAACTCAGGGGCAAGCTCATAGCCTTTGGGCTGTACAATTGTTAACTGGTAGTCTGATTTTTGAACCCAAAGAGAAAAAGAATTCGCTACAGCTTGAGGTAATGCTTTTGGGTGTGGTGCCCACGTTAATACCACCTTTGGCTTCTCGACCTTTTTATGACTTTCAATAGTCAATACATCAGCAAAGGCTTGCAGTGGATGTCGTGTTGATGACTCCAAATTTACTACAGGTACAGGGCAATGCTTTATAAATTGATTCAATACCTGTTCGGAATAATCTAAACAACGATCTTGTAACTGTGCGAAAGCTCGAACTGCAACAATATCAAAATAGGTCCCAATCACAGCAGCAGCTTCTTTTATATGTTCAGCACTGTTCCCATTCATAACCGCACCATCTTCAAATTCAATCTGCCAACCTCCTGCACTTACATCAAATACTGTAACGTGTACCCCTAAGTTTTGTGCAGCCCTTTGTGAACTTAATCTGGTGCGAAGACTTGGGTTCAAAAATAACAAGCATATCGATTTATTTTGTAGTTCTTTATGCTGTTTATAGGGGTTCTTTTTAATATCCTTAGCCATTTTAATGAGGTTAGGTAAATCGTCAACATCATCGATTGAAAAAAATCCGTTCATAATAATTCCATTTTTAAGGCTGATATAAATATTTCTAAATCTGGTTTTTTAATACTCAGGGAGGGTAATAATCTTAGCGTATGCTTATTTGAAGAGGATCCAGTAAAAATTTGGTGAAAATAGAGTAGTTTTTTCCTCAATTCTGCGATTTCAAAATCAAATTCAACACCAATCATAACACCTGCACCACGCACTTCTTTTACCCTTGGAAGTTTGCCGAGTTCATCCATCAAGAATGAACCCATACTTTCTGCATTGTTAATTAAGTTTTCGGCTTCAATAACTTCTAACACTGCTAAACAAGCAGCACATGCTAGATGATTACCGCCAAATGTAGAACCTAACATTCCTAAGGAGGCTTCGAATTTAGGTTGAGAGATAATAGCCCCAACTGGAAAACCATTGCCCATACCTTTTGCCATACTCACAATATCGGCTTCAATACTAGCCTGTTGATGTGCAAAAAATTTACCCGTTCGCCCATAACCAGATTGAATTTCATCAAGTATTAAAACTGTGTTCGTTTGCGAACATAATTTTCTTAGGTGTTTTAGAAACTTCACAGAAGGTGTATGAATTCCACTTATCCCTTGAATACCTTCTATTAACACAGCACATATATCCTGTTTTAATATCTCTTCCTCAGTCCCTTCAAAATCTTCCATTTGTAAACGAACAACTTCTGCTCCTTCATTAATTGGGAATACAATATTTGAATTGTCTGTAGCTGCCACTGCCAGTGAGGTTCGTCCATGAAAAGCTTTCTCAAAGACCAATATCTTTTTTCTTTGATTGTACGCTGAAGCGAGTTTCAGTGCATTTTCATTTGCCTCTGCACCCGAATTACACATGAACAAATTCCAATCTTTATAACCGCACATTGCTCCTAGCTTCTTAGCTAGTTCTAGCTGATTTCTTATTAGAACGGAGTTTGAGTAAAATGCAATCTTTCTTAGTTGTTCGGATAGGCGCTTTACAAAATGTGGATGAGAGTGACCAATAGATATAACGGCATGGCCTCCATATAAATCTAGATATTTAGTGCCATCAATTGTGTATACATATTGGCCTTTAGCTTCAACAGGTTCCACATCAAATAAGGAGTACACAGGTAGTAAATTCATTAAAATGCACTCCCTTTTAATTTTAGACCTAAAGATTCATCCATAGCGAACATTAGGTTCATATTTTGAATTGCTTGCCCAGAAGCTCCTTTTAATAAATTGTCAATAACACCTGTTATTAGTAATTGATGGCCTTCTTTTTGCAAATGAATGATACATTTATTCGAGTTCACTACTTGTTTTACATCAACCGCTTTTTCTGAAATAATTATGAATGGATGGTGGGCATAATATGTACTGAATAAATGAGTAGCTTCTTCAAGAGTAAGAGATGTATGCATGTAACACGCAGCTATGATACCTCTAGTAAAAGCACCTCGGAATGGAATGAAATGAATGGATTGATTAAAACTATGTTGAAGCTCTATAATACTATGAGATACCTCTACCAAATGTTGGTGCTTAAATGCCTTATAAATGGAAGCGTTATTACTTCTCCAGCTAAAATGGGTATTCGCTGTGGGTTTCTGCCCAGCACCCGTACTCCCTGTTATGGCTGAAATATGTATATCATTATTAAGATTTTTTGCAGCTGCTAATGGTATCAGACATAATTGTATACAAGTGGCAAAACAACCTGGGTTGGCTACATAATCTGCTGTACGAATCTGTTTTCTCTTTAACTCTGGTAGGCCATAAATAAATCCATGATCTTCTTTATATCTAAAGTCCGTACTAAGATCAATGATTTTTGCTTGTGTAGGTATTATACCTGAGGCTAGTATTTCTTTTGACTTTCCATGCCCCGAACAAATAAAAACTAGTTCTACATCATCTTTTAATTCGGACTCAAACACTAAATCAGTTTCACCTATAAGGTCTGGGTGAGCTTCATATATTTTTTTAGAAATATGACTATTACTCATTATTGACACCAATTCTGCTTTCGGGTGTGCTACTAAGAGTCGTATTAATTCACCCGCTGTATACCCTCCTCCTCCTATAATTCCAACTTTAATCATTTTGGTGCACCGCGTTTTGGATTTGAGTTGCGTTCGCTAAGATTTTCGTAAATCCTTTTACATCCTCACCGCTCCATCCGTTATTCATTTCACCATATTGACCCTGATTGGTTTGCATTAAATCGTTGTCAGATTCTATTCCTAATAATTCTATCTGCTTTGATTCTAATTTTATCTTCACGCTGCCCGTTACGTTGTTTTGAGTGCTTTCTAGAAAAACTTCTATGTCTCTCATAACCGGATCTAAAAATTGTGCCTCATGCATAAGCATACCATACCAATTAGCTAGTTGATCTTTCCAGTGCATTTGCCATTTGCCCAATACATGCTTTTCTAAAAGTTGATGAGCTTTGATTAGAATTATAGGTGCAGCTGCTTCAAAGCCTACACGACCTTTTATACCTATGATGGTATCGCCTACATGCACATCTCTGCCAACGCCATAAGGTTGTGCAAGGGCTTGTAACTTTTTAATAAGTTGAATTGGAGATAGAAGTGTATCATTTAAACGAACCGGTTCCCCTTTTTTAAAACCAATTTCAAGGGTAATTGAATCTTTGCGGGTTAACTTCGTAGGCCAAGCCTCTTCAGGTAGGGGTAGATTTGAGGTCAATGTTTCATCACCCCCAACACTAGTGCCCCACAATCCTTTGTTAATAGAATATTTGGCTTTTTCCCATTCTTCTTTAATTCCATGTTGAACTAAATAACCCACTTCTTCTTCACGGCTCAGTTTCATATCACGAATGGGGGTAATAATTTCCAAGTTAGGAACCATTACATTAAAAATTAAATCAAAGCGAATTTGATCGTTTCCAGCTCCTGTGCTACCATGAGCAATAGCATCAGCCCCAATTTGTTTAGCATATTCAGCTATAGCAATAGCTTGAAAAACACGTTCCGCACTTACCGAAAGTGGATAAGTATGATTTTTTAACACATTCCCATACAACAGATATTTTATTCCTTGCTCATAGAATGTATGCTCAACATTTATACAAGTGTGATGTTTTATACCCAGTTTAGTAGCTTTATTTGCTAATGCATTTTGTTCTGCATCATTAAAACCACCCGTATTAACAGCTACTGTATGTACTTCATACCCCTTTTCTTTTGCTAGATGAATTGCACAAAAACTGGTGTCTAATCCTCCACTAAATGCTAATACTACTTTCTTATTTTTTTTCATGATTACTATCTTTTTATTTCCTGAGTAAGGTTTCAGTTAAGCTTTATTCACTATCCCTTTTACAAAGCTTTTAAAAAACGTTAGAGGTTTTAGACCTTTATGAATTAAAGTGATTTTCATTTGCACCCATTGGTATAGTTTCTTCATGTTTACATATTCTTGTGCTTTTGGCTTCTTGTACTGAACCTGAGGGTTATATAGCATGCCAGTACACAAACAATTTTTACTGTCATTCCTAGATAGGATATCGTAATTCGGACAGCTTTTGCATCCTACCCAGAATGTTTCATCCTGAGTTAGTTCAGAGAAGGTGACGGGTTTATACCCTAATTCTGAATTGATATTCATAACCGCCAAACTCGTAGTAATACCAAAAAGCTTTGAGCCAGGATATTTCTTACTCGATAGTTCGAATGCCTTAGATTTAATTTGTTTGGCTAACCCTCTATTCCGGTATTCTGGATGTACTATAAGTCCTGAATTGGCTACATACTTTTTATTTTCCCATATCTCGATATAACAAAACCCAACCAGTTTTTTCCCATCTAATGCTATTACAGCATTTTCATTTTTAAATTTATTCTTAATGTACTCTGGGTCACGTTTAGCAATACCAGTGCCTCTTTGTTGTGCAGCTTTTTCAATTAAAGCACAAATTTCTGCTGCATATACCGCATGTTTGGACGTACCAAAATAAATAGAAACCGACATGTTATTGAATGGTTGTCTCGTAAGACAAATTAGAATTGAACTGCTTAAAAAAGCGTATAAGATGAGAGAGGTATTCGTGTATAAACGATTACCCTAAGACGTTACTGCCGCCGGAGAGTGCGCCGTAATGAACGTTGATCAATTCTATGTGCAAGTGTTGTTTGCATGACTTGCAAAATGAGAAATAAGAAACTTCTATGCAAAGTCTGATTTAAATTTATTTGTCAAGTATCAAATTTTAACATTTAAATGCGCCATAAACATAAATTCTAAACCTCCATCAAGCATCAAAACTAAAAATAATACGTACTTCAATAATATAATTATAGCTATTCTAAACTGAGCTAAGCTTATTAAATAGACATAGTGACTACACAATGTACATCGATGAATAAAAAAGCTCCGTTATTTACTTCGAAATTAGAGAAGAAACTTTGGATCTCCACATTTTTGGTCCTACTAGCAATTTACATTAGCATAGGCATCGCTCGTCCGCTAAATTCAATTTTAAAAGATTCAGGGTTATTGGTTCCCCTCTTTATCCTTAGTTTTATTTTCATACTACTTGCTCTTGTATTACTTGGATTAAAAAAGCGACCTGACATTTCTATTATAGGTGTATCTATAGGAGTGTTTGCTGTTTACCTGTTTGTACTTGTGCGAATAGAAATACCTGAAGAGCGAACACATATTATTGAATACAGTATATTTACTTCTCTTTTATATCTCACTTTAATAGAGAGAAATCGGCATTTAAACACCCTCACATATCCGTCAATTTTAGCTATCCTATTTACAATTCTATTTGGAAGCATTGATGAATGCATTCAATTTTTCCTACCCAATCGTGTATTTGATCTACGGGATATATTATTCAATTCACTCGCTGCAGTACTCGCAATATGCTCGTTAAAATCTTTGAGTTGGGCGAGAAATCGAAGCTAGAGCTTCTTGAATGCATTCCCAACGAGGACGTTGGGAACGAAGGAAAACGTTTGTGAGAGTAATCATAGCCAACTTAAGATCCTGAATCACGCTGCACTTCGTTCCGCTGTTCAGGATGACGTCGTTGTTTTTTGTTTGGTTGCTAGATAAGAGTTAAGTAACACTTACTGGATTAACCTAAAAAACTCCAAGCACTCCTGGCGTTGGAATTGAGCAGGAGTTGCCTTCATTTTGCATAGCGTCAGAGAAGCAGAACATGCGCCGAGTCCGCCAGTTGGCGGAAGAGGAATTGCATGTTGTGCCTGGCGCGGCTAAGGAAGGCCCGTATAAATTCCTGCCGGTGGCTTTTGCTCCCCTTTTGTCCACACAAAAGGGGAAGAGAAGAAGTGAATGTGGCTTGGTAGGAGTGACAATATTTATAATATGAATCAGCTTAAAATTAATTGGTCATCCTGAACTTGATTCAGGATCTGTAAGGGAAACCTATTTGCGCTGCATGAATCTCAAGCAACGCTTCATCCAAAATCCTAACGCACAATCATAGCCAACTTAAGATCCTGTCCGCCAGCTGGCGGACCGCTGTTCAGGATGACGCCGTTGTTTTTTTATCGAGGTTGAAAAAGGAAATTTGTTTCTATCTAAGACCTTTAGACTTCTCGTATGCACTCGAAGTGACAAAACAGGTGGATTCTATTTCTTTGTCATATCGACCGAAGGGAGATATCTATAGATGTAAGTAGATGCCCCTAATATACCTTAATGGCTCCAAGCACTCCCGGCGTTGGAATTGAGCAGGAGTTGCCTTCATTTCGCACAGCGGCAGAGAAGCAGAACATGCGCCGCGACGCAAGGGTTGCGGAGCGGAATTGCATGTTGTGCCTGGCGCGGATAATGAAGGCCCGAATAAATTCCTGCCGGTGGCTTTTGCTCCCCTTTTGTCCACACAAAAGGGGAAGAGAAGAAGTGAATGTGGCTTGTAGTCATAAAAGATCCTGAATCACGCTGCACTTCGTTCCGCTGTCCAGGATGACGTCGTTGGTCGGTAGTTTAGAGAGCATCGCCATATGCGAAGCTGGAGCTTCTAGAAGGCATTCCCAACGAGGACGTTGGGATCGAGTAAAAGTGGTAATGCTACAACCCCCTTAATTCAAATAGCTTTCAATCAAGTTACGAGGGTGACTAGGTGGGGTAACCGGGAAATCAAACCAATCCTGTAATTCGACATCAAAGCCTGTGCGGTTAAGATAGTTATGCAGTGCTTGGTTTAGTCCTTTAGTATACATTGGATGATCGGTGCCTTCAGGATCAACATGCCAGAGGTCGTTTTGGGCAAAGCCTTGGAATTCAGGACCTGTTACTTCAATACTAAACTCTTCAGGGTTTTTGCCAATCGGACTGTGTACAGTCGTTGTAAACAAGTGCCAAAAAGCAGATTGAATGCAGTTCTTTTCAAAGAGTTGACGAACTACTTCTAAGGAATCGATGGTTTCTTGCTGTGTTTCGGTTGGGAAACCATACATCAAGTAGGCATGCACCATGATGCCATTTTTCGAGAAGTTATTCGTTACACGACTCACTTGAGCGATATCCACCCCTTTATTCATTTTGGCAAGCAGGCGATCTGAAGCCACTTCGAGTCCACCCGTAACCGCAATACACCCTGCTTCGGCCATCAGCTCACAAAGCTCAAAGTTAAATGTTTTTTCGAAACGAATATTGGTCCACCAAGTAATCTTAACCCCTCTTTCTAGCAAGGCTTTAGAAAGCGCTTTACACATTTTAGGCGGTGCGGCTTCATCCACAAAATGGAAGCCTGTGATACCGGTATCCTCAATGATTTTTTCAATTTTATCTACCAAGAGATCCGCAGTCGAATTTTGATAATTGCCAATGTAATCTAAACTCACATCACAGAAGGAACACTGTCGCCAATAGCACCCATGCGAAATGGTTAGTTTATTCCAGCGCTTATCGGTCCACATGCGATGCATCGGGTTCACAACATCCAAAAATGACACATACTTATCATAAGGCAAGCCTTGATAGTTTGGTGCTGGCAAGCTGTTGTGGTGATAGATGGTATTCGGAATCTTATTCTTGTACACCACCTTCTCATCTTCCAACACATAGGTTCGCTCAAGGTCATCTAGGCCCACTTTCCCTTCTTGGAACTCAATCATTTTAAGTAGGGGGCCTTCCCCATCATCTAGGGAGATGAAATCCACGATTTCGAAGATGCGAGGATCTTCCAAACTTCGAAGTTCGGTGTTGCAATAGCCCCCACCAAAAGCCACCTGTATATCTGGAAAGAACTGTTTGATAAACTGCGCACATCGCAATGCAGCGAATAGATTCCCAGGAAAAGGTATGGTAAAACCAACAAGCGTTGGAGCGTATGCTTGAATCTTTTCCTCTAAGATGTTCAGCATCTCATCTTCAATCAAGGTAGGCTGATACCTCAAAAATTCATCCAATTGATCAAAGCTGCTAGCCGATGATCCAATTTGTTCAGCATATTTCGTGAAGGCAAAAAACTCATCTACATTCGCTTGTATATAATCCCCTATCTCTTCCACAAATAGTGTTGAGTAATGCTTGGCTTTATCAATAATGCCCTCATCACCTTCTGCCCATTCAATGTATTTATTCACATTTTTGAGTCGATGCCCTTGCGGCAGAAAACCCTCTTCTAAAATTTGACGTGCTGTTGCAATATCGTGCTGTTGTAGAAAAGCTATGACTGTATCAACTTGAGAGATGTAAGCATCTCTATGGGCATGAAGCTCTGGAAAATGGTTATTGCCCAATGCTTCGGCTTCATCAAAAATCTCATTTAAAAATGTACTTGTGAAGATGGTAGTAAATAACTCGATACTTAAGTCGCAATGAGATACCGAAACATCATGTTCTTCCAAGAATCCTTTTAAGTACGCCGTGGCAGGATAGGCGGTATTCAGCTGTGTAAAAGGTGGTGTTATAAGAAGGAGCTTGGCTTGCATGCTACGCGTTTGTGCATTGGGAAAATTACGTGGCCAAAATTACCCTTTTATGCAATGAAAATCAGCTTTCCACAACATCTATGGTAATTCTAAGGTTACTCTAAATTCGCAGACAAGCTCCATAACCTTTCACCCATACATACTGATTTTTATTTATCCCGAAGTACTTCACGTGTATGATTCTGCTCGGATGTAACAAAATACATTCAATTCCCTATAGGCCATTAGTTTAGAAGCTACATGAACATCTCTAAAGTGTTAATGATTTCCTCTTACAACTCACAAAAACTACATAATGCAATATCTATCCATCTTAATTAGCCTATTTATCATTCTTTCCTGTGCCCCTCCCAATTCACAAAACGAAATTCAACGACTAGATGATTCAACCATGCAGGAAGAGCAGTTAACTCAACACATTCAAGCGTTAGTAGATTCAGCCAATGTAACAGGGTTAACGGTAAGTATTTTTAATGAGCACTCCCTGCGTTATCAGAAAGCATTTGGGTACTCAAATGTGGCTTCTAACGATAGCTTGCAAACCAATCAGGTATTTTATGGCGCTTCCTTAAGTAAAGCTGTATTTGGATACATTGTGGCTGAGTTAGTGCACGAGGGTAAAATAGACTTAGACAAACCGTTAGAACACTATTTGGAGGTCCCCCTTCCCGAAATGCCTTTCAAAAGAGAATGGAGAAATTTCTCAAAAATAGCAGATGATCCCCGATATAAAATAATCACTCCCCGTATGTGCATGGCTCACACAACCGGTTTACCAAACTGGAGATGGCTGAGTAGAGAAGGTGAATTTACGCCTGATGGTGAAATTAAAATCTATTTCGACCCGGGCACTGAGTATAGCTACTCGGGAGAAGGTATTCGGTTATTACAAAAAGTGATGGAAAAACACCTAGACGTTGGCTTGGAGGAGCTAGCTCAAGATCGAGTATTCACACCTCTAGAAATGAATATGAGCAGTTATGTATGGCAGGATAGATTTGAGGATGTATATGTTAATGGGCATACCAAAGACCAACAAATTTTTGAGAAGGATATTGAAGACGAAGCTGGTGCGGCGGGCTCTATGGAAACGACTCCAGAAGACTATGCCAAATTTCTAACGCATGTTATGACCTTAGCCAGTAAGGACTCCGAAATCACAAATATCTTATTTGAACCGAATATTGAAATCAACTCGAAAAAGCAATTTGGCCCACTTTCCCTTGAAAAAACAGATGCTAATAAAACCATCGGATTGAATTACGGACTAGGTTGGGGCATACTAGATTCCCCATATGGAAAAGGATACTTCAAAGAAGGTCATAGTGAAGGATTTCAACATTACTCCATCATCTTTCCAGAAGCAGGAATTGGCATGTTACTCATGGCAAATAGCGACAATGCGGAAAGTATCTTCAAAGAATTGCTAGAACTTGGCATCAAAGACACCTACACCCCTTGGTATTGGGAACACTACATACCATACAACATGTAGGAATTGAGCATAGAATTTTTTTAGAACATCTGATACATGGTAGTTACGATAATCCCCTTTCCCTCATTGGGTTTTATCGTTAGCATAGTCTGCATCGATTTTGGTTTTAGGTTAAAAGGAGGTTGAGTGAGCTCTACCCCACTCCCTTTCTTCACGCGAGTGCCTTGCCCTGAGATTATATCTGTATTAGCCTCAAATTTGCCCTCTGGAAGGTGTTCGGTCACAATCACATACTGGTAAGTGGGAAGTTTATTTACCACGCTTGAAATCTCCGCATTTGAAAGATGCTGTAGAACTTGTCGCAGCATCGCACAATCGGCTTTAGGTAGTTCATCTTTGGCTATGTCTAAGCAATGAAATTCTAAATGATCCGCTTTAAATAACGTCTTGTTGTGCCTAATTAAAACTTCAACAATGTCTACCGCGTGATAGTGCGAAGCATATGGAAGAAGCTGCCGACCTACATTGAAATCTCCACATCCTAAATCACACACAGAAAGTGGGTGTTCAAAAGCTTGAAGAAAAGATGTCACCACTTCTAGGTAGGGATGTACGATATCGGGATTATGTGAGCCATCTCCCGAGTAAAATTCACCTTCTTCCCCACCCCAAAGATTAATGGCATACACCTGCTCCATAGCCTTTTTGGTTGGCCACGGCTTTTTGGTTTTCTTATATGAAGTTGAGGAGTTTTTCTTTGCCATTAAACAAGCCATTATAAAAAGGAATAATAGGGTTATTCACCTTTTGATGTATGTATTTCCAATAGATTTTAAACAGTAATTAATCATAGTTGTAGACCACCCATAATTTACCGTACTTCAACTCAATATTTTATACCAAAACGACACTGCCACGCATTCGTGGCTCTCGATTAATTCAATTATATGGAAACCGTCAGCTGTGATTATTGTGGCTCAAAGAGCTACACCACAAAGTTTGAAATAAACGTTTCAGATCAAGTATTAAGGTATTACAGGTATGCTCGAAATATCCCCAATAAAGAGGAAATGACGGGAGTTCAAACTATTGTTACCTGCGATGATTGCGGACTGATGTACACCAATCCTAGATTCAATACAGAGGAATTAAACCTAGTGTACTCTTCCGAAAAAATTATAGGGGGAAACTGGAGAAATTTTTGGTATTTGTTCGATTCTAATGCTCCAGATGCCTTTGAAAGCGGTGAACGCGTAGAGACATACAATCCTAATTTATATCAATGGAAGTTTGATATCATTGAAAAGTATTGTGGGAAGCCGGAAGGTAAACAAGGTTCAAAACTACGACTTCTAGATATAGGGTGTGGAGATGGGAAATTTGTGCACGATGCCATAGAACGTGGCTATGATGCCATGGGAGTAGATTTAAGTCCAGATCGTGTTGCTAAGGGTAAAGCACTTCATAATTTACAAGACCACCAAATTGCCTGCATGAATGTGGACGACTTTGAAGGTGAGGACAAATTTGACATCATTGTGATGTGGGATGTAATCGAACACGTTGAAAGCCCTTCTTCCCTGCTACAATCCATTCAAAAAATTGCCCACAAAGATACCAAGATCTTTGCGCTCACAATGTCGATTGACTCCATCACATATAAGCTGTTTAAAGAACACTGGACTTATATCAACCCTACTCAACATCTCCACTATTTTTCTCATAATACGATGGAGAAACTCTTTGCAAAATGTAATTTCAAGCTATTAGGGGTTGAAATGGATAATTCTAAGAATAAGAATGTTATCCATCTTTGCGCTCGTATTCTTGTAGGTCAGCTTAATCAGTTCTTCTTTTGGATGTTCGCCCACAAAAAAGGCATTCGCAAACTCTTTAAACCTTTCTATGCCGGTATTTCAGATGAACGCATGATGCTTCGTCTAGAAAATCTACACCCCGGTAAATATATAGGTAGATACCACGATAACTATGTATTTGTTGGGGAATTAGAGAAATAACTAAGCCTTATTTCCTCCTCTTTTTCTTATATCAACATGCCTTCATTAAAAATATATACCTACATATTTGCGCAAGTAAATTATTGCGTATATATTAGCAAGCAATTACTTGCACATTAATCATCTTTGATATGAGACGAGACGTATTTAATGCCATCGCCGATCCTACACGTAGAGATATCCTTCTAACTTTAACAGAAGACCCTCACAACGTAAATGCCTTAGCAGATAGATTTGATATGAGCCGACAAGCCGTTTCTCAACACGTTAAATATCTACATGAATGTGGTGTGATTACCATAAAAAAGGAAGGTCGTGAACGATTCTGTATGCTTGACCCTCAAGCACTTACTGAAGTGGCAGATTGGTTAGAACCATTCCGAAAATTATGGGAACAACGATTCAATCAACTAGACCAATTATTAAAAAACAAAAAATAGGATGAGGAGTTTTAATGATGAACGATACTAAATTTACCCAAGATGGTAACACGTTAACGGTAGAACGAACTTTTGATGCCGACTTAGACACAGTGTGGCCCTATTGGACCGAAGCTGAACTGTTAGACCTTTGGTGGGCACCTAAACCTTGGGTTTCAAAAACCAAAGAAATGGATTTTAGAGAAGGTGGACGCCGTTTATATGCTATGTGTGGTCCCGAAGGCGAAGAGCATTGGTGTTTAGCTACTTATACTCGCATAACTCCAAAATTATCGTTTTCTGGGGAAGATGCTTTTTGTAATGAAGAGGGAACCATCAATGAAGAGCTACCGGTATCAACCTTCACCAATACCTTTACAGATGAAGCCGGTAAAACCCATGTTACTATAGTTTCTGTTTATGCATCTGAAGAGCATTTAAAACAAATCATTGATATGGGTGTTAAGGAAGGGCTTAGTATGATCTTTGATACGCTTGATGAAATCTTAAGCAAGTAGCTCACTCTTTCAACTATATTCGAGCGATGATCATTTGATCATCGCTCGTTTATGGTACAAAGCTCGTTTCAAGCAGTCGTAGTTACCAATAATATTGAATAGTGGCCATAAAAAAAGCCAACCTTCTATCGAAGATCGGCTTTCTACGTTCCCTAATTGAATTGGAGAACAGGATTATTTTTCTTCTTCTACTACTGATTCAGCTAGAAGAGTAAGCTTGTTATTCGCTACTTCAACGAAACCTCCAGAAATGGTGTAGTTCGTGTCGCCGTCATTCTTACGGATTAACACTTCACCCTTCTCAAGAGTAGATACGATAGGCGCGTGATTGGCCTTAACTTCGAAGCTACCTTGAGTTCCAGGCATCTTTACACCGGTAACATCACCTTCGTATAAAGAACCTTCCGGAGTTAATATCTGTGCTTTAAAGATGCTCATAGTTTCCTTGATTAAGCTTCAGGCGCTTCAGCCAACATTTTTTCACCTTTCGCGATCGCTTCGTTGATGTCGCCTACCATGTAGAACGCACCTTCTGGAAGATGATCAAGCTCACCGTCGATAATCATTTTAACACCTTTCACAGTGTCTTCAATCTTAACGTACTTACCAGGAGCTCCAGTGAACTGCTCAGCTACGAAGAATGGCTGAGAGAAGAAACGCTGAACACGACGTGCACGGCTTACAATAAGTTTATCTTCATCAGAAAGTTCGTCCATACCAAGAATCGCGATGATATCCTGAAGGTCTTTGTAGTTCTGAAGTAAGATAGTAGCTTTACGTGCAGTGTTGTAATGCTCTTCGCCTACTACTTTAGGATCAACAATACGTGAAGTTGAATCTAGTGGATCTACCGCAGGGTAAATACCGATCTGAGTCAATGCACGGTTTAGTACTGTAGTTGCATCCAAGTGAGTAAAGGTTGTAGCTGGAGCCGGATCCGTTAAATCATCCGCAGGTACATAAACAGCCTGTACAGAAGTAATAGATCCTTTCTTAGTAGAAGTAATACGCTCCTGCATAGCACCCATCTCGGTTGCTAGCGTTGGCTGGTAACCTACCGCTGAAGGCATACGCCCTAGAAGTGCTGATACCTCAGAACCTGCCTGAGTGAATCGGAAAATGTTATCGATGAATAATAGGATATCACGAGATACTTCATCACGGAAGTACTCAGCAATAGTTAATCCAGATAATGCTACACGAGCACGAGCACCAGGAGGCTCATTCATCTGACCGAATACAAGCGTTGCTTGTGATTCTTTTAATTTAGTTTTGTCTACTTTGCTAAGGTCCCACTCACCTTTCTCCATAGACTCTTTGAATTCATCACCGTAGTTGATTACACCACTCTCGATGAACTCACGAAGAAGGTCATTACCTTCACGAGTACGCTCACCAACACCAGCGAATACTGAAAGACCACCGTGCTGCTTTGCGATGTTGTTAATTAATTCCTGAATAAGTACGGTTTTACCTACACCGGCACCACCGAAAAGACCAATCTTACCACCTTTAGCGTACGGGCAAAGAAGATCTACTACTTTAATACCTGTTTCCAACATCTCTGTTGAAGTCGCTAGCTCATCAAAGTTCGGAGCCTCACGGTGAATTGGGTAGTTCTGTTTTCCTTCAGGTGCTGAGATACCGTCAATAGATTCACCTACTACGTTGAATAGACGACCACGGATATCTTCACCAACTGGCATTGAAATGGCTTTGCCAGTATCCACTACTTCCATTCCACGAACTAAACCATCGGTTGAGTCCATCGCGATAGTACGCACACGATCTTCACCAAGGTGCTGTGCAACCTCGAGATAAAGTGTTGAACCATCAGTAGGGTTTTGAATTGTAAGGGCATTTAGTACGGCTGGAGTTTCGCCGTTTGAAAAGTCAACGTCTACTACAGGTCCAATAACCTGTGCAATTGTTCCTTTATTCATGTGCTAAATCGCGATTATATTAAAAATTTTAAGTGGGTTGAGTTTCTTAAAACTTGCACTCCTGCAAAGGCTGGTAAAGATAGGCAGATATAGAAACAGAGGCAATCGTTTTTCGCACTTAAAATAATCTCTTTTTTATTTGTGTAAAATAAATCACCCTTCACATTCTCTTCATAAATGCTCACTTTATTACAGCGTATTTATCTACTTGTAATAACAATGGCTTTGCACTCATGGATGTAGAAATTTTATCCCGCATACAGTTCGCCTTCACTATCGCTTTCCATTACATCTTCCCTCCTCTTAGTATTGGTCTTGGTTTAATGATGGTTCTATTTGAAGGAAACTATCTGATCACTAAAAATAAAAAGTATGAACAATTAGCTCGGTTCTGGACCAAGATCTTTGCCGTTACCTTTGGCCTAGGTGTAGCTACAGGCATTGTGATGGAGTTTGAGTTTGGTACCAACTGGGCTACCTACTCCCGGTATGTGGGCGATATCTTTGGTAGTGCACTTGCTGCCGAAGGGCTTTTTGCTTTTGCCCTAGAATCGGGTTTTCTGGGTATACTTTTATTTGGGTGGAACCGAACCAGTCCACCTGTCCATTTTATTGCCACGGTAGGAGTTTGGATAGGAAGTATGTTTTCAGCGGTATGGATTGTGGTTGCAAACTCATGGCAACAAACCCCCACGGGGTATCATATTGTAGGGGAAGGCATGGATGCGCGTGCCGAGATCGTTGATTTTTGGGCCATGGTTTTTAATCCTTCGAGTGTAGATCGTGTGCTTCATGTTTGGAATGGATCTTTATTAGCGGGTGCTTTTATGGTGTTGAGTGTAAGTGCATGGTACCTGCTTAAAAAACGCCATGTTGAGTCTTCCAAAAGTGCCTTCAAAATTGCCTTGATGGTAGCTACAACCTGTTCATTACTCCAATTGGTAAGCGGACACTCCTCCGCAGAAGTTGTAGCAGAACATCAACCTGCAAAGCTAGCCGCAATGGAAGGCCATTTTGATTCCTCTAAACCGGCCGACCTCTACTTATTTGGTTGGGTGAACCGGGAAGCACAAAAAGTAACGGGCCTTGCAATTCCTGGAGGAACGAGTTTCCTACTTCACCAAAATTTTGACGCTCCTGTAACAGGTCTCAATGATTTCGCCCGAGAAGATCAACCCGATGCTGTGAATGCCGTCTTTCAGTTTTATCATATTATGGTATCCATTGGTATGATTTTAATAGCACTCACACTTTGTGCCTGCTTTTATCTGTGGAGGGGCAAACTATTTCAAACACGATGGCTGCTTTGGGTTTTTGTGCCATCGGTGTTGTTTCCTCAAATTGCGAATCAAGCGGGATGGTTCGCCGCTGAAATGGGACGACAGCCATGGGTCGTGTATAACCTACTTCGCACTTCTGATGCACTTTCTAAGTCGGTACAAGCAGGACAAGTGCTCTTTTCCATTATCCTCTTTGGTATTGTGTATTTCATCCTCTTCTTACTGTTTATATATCTTTTGAATAAGAAAATTCAACACGGACCTGAGGAACTCGATACCGACACCTCCGATATGTATACCGATAAACTATCACCTGCTAAATAATAAGACCATGACAGAACTCGAATATTTCTTAGGACTAGATTACAATACTTGGTGGTTTCTTGTTGTGGGTGCTGTGTTTTCAGGCTATGCCATTTTAGATGGCTTCGACATGGGAGCTGGAGCACTTCATCTATTCATTAAAGGAGATGAAAACAGACGTATTGCCTTCAATGCTATTGGGCCCGTTTGGGATGGAAATGAAGTTTGGCTAGTTATTGGAGGAGGAACCCTCTTTGCCGGCTTCCCTGAAGTGTATGCCACTTTATTCTCCGCTTTTTATATCCCTATCATTCTATTTCTAGTGTTGCTCATATTCAGAGCCGCTTCCATCGAATTCCGCAGTAAAGAAGAAATGAGTTGGTGGCGCACCACTTGGGACGTGAGTTATTGTATATCAAGTATTTTACTCGCATTCATCCTGGGCATCCTTCTTGGAAATGTTATGCAGGGCATTCCCCTTGATTCTGATTTTGAGTTCGCAGGGCATTGGCTTGGATTTTTAAATCCTTATGCAATCATTGTAGGCTTTACAACACTGGCTTTATTTATGATGCATGGAGCTATTTACTTATCCCTGAAAACAAAAGGGAAGTTGTTAACAAAGGTCACCCATTTTGTGCGCTATACTGTAATTGGATTTGTGATCATGTTCATCATCCTTTCGTTTTATACCATGCTCTATCTACCCGAGCAAACACAAATCTTTAAAGAGCACCCCTCATTATTCATAGTCCCTATTCTTATGGTGCTTACCATTTCGAATATTACCCGATTGATAGCACACCGAAAATACTTCCCGGCTTTCCTATTCTCGGGTATAACCATCTGCTTACTGCTGATAGTAGCTGCATTGAATTTGTACCCAAACATTTTGGTATCTACTGTGGCAGAAGCTAATACATTGAATATATATAATGCCGCAGCTTCACAGAAGTCATTGGGTATAATGCTTACAATTGCTTCGATTGGTGCACCTCTTGCTATCTTTTATTCACTCTTTGTTTTTTGGGTATTTAGAGGTCGTGTTGAATTGGATGAGCACAGTTATTGAATAATAAACAAGCAATTCCTCGTTATTCATCATAGTTAGTAGAAACATGAAACAACCCCTTCCCTATGAATACGCTATTGCTCCTCCTCCTATTTTTGAGCGCACCTATGGGCGCAAACGCTCAAGCAGATACCGTAACAGTATCCACTAACATTGAAGATGTAACGGTTTATCGATCTCAAGCACAGATTGTACGCGTGGGCACCGCAACCCTGAAGCCCGGTAAAACCGTACTCATCTTCCCTAAACTCTCACGCTATCTACAGGCCAATTCTATAAGTATTCAATCTAACGGCTCTTTCACCCTCTACTCTCAAAACAGCCGAATGAATTATCTGAGTAATTCGGTTAAACGAGCAGAAATTGAGGCATTAGAGCGCCAAAAAGTAATTCTTCAAGACAAACTAGAGCTAAATAAATCTGACCTCATCGTTAATGAGCAAGAATTAGAAGTGATTCAAGCTGCTCTACAAGGACTTAAAAATGAAGCTTTAGATGCATCAGAACTTACTCAGGTTTTAACGACCTATCGAACTGAGTTCAAGCGCTTGCAAGGTGACAAACGAGCGTTGAATCACTCCAGCAAAGAACTAAACGAACAGATTCGAAAGGTTAATAATCAACTAAATGTGTTAGGTGCGAATGGCCGCGAAACAGCACAGGAAGTGATAGCAATAGTAGAATCTAATAATGCACAGAAGGTAGATTTCACTTTAAGTTATATGGTTCATGGGGCGGGAAGGGAACCAAGTTATGAAATCAGAACCCCTGATATTACCGACAACATCACCCTAAGCTACAAAGCCAATATTTACCAAAACACCGGATTCGACTGGGAGAATATCGCTTTTACCATTAGCTCTGCAGACCCAAGTGTAGGTTTTGAGTTGCCAGAATTGAACCCAGCTTATGCTCAGTTTTATACTTCCATTCCTCGTCCACGTCGCCAAGCTCCAGTGGCTCAAGATATGCAATTAGAGGAGGTCGTAATTACGGGATATGGAAATGATCAACTCAAAGCTAAAGCCCCAGGAGTTAGTATTGTTCAGAATCAAACCAACTTCAACTATAAGTTAGACAAACCGTTTAGTGTGCCTTCCGATGGAGACTGGCATACCACAACCATTAGAACCGAAGATGCCAACACTAGTTACGACTACTACGCCGTACCTAAGCATGCTAAGTACGCATTTTTAACGGGAAATATTGAGGATTGGGAGTCCCTTGATTTAATAAATGGTGACGCTCAAATATTCTTCAATAATCAATTTATTGGGAATTCAACGATTGATCCTTACACCATCGAAGATTCACTTCAACTTTCTTTAGGGAAAGATGAACGCATTCTTATTAGTCGGGAAAAACTTAAAGAATTTGAAGAACGAAATTTCTTTGGCAATAAAACACGTGAAACATTGGTGTATGAAATCACCATTAAAAACACCAAACAAGCCCCTATTAGTATAAAAATAGAAGATCAAGTACCACTATCCACCGATGAAAGCATCAAGATTTCGGTTAGAGATCTGAGCGATGGTACGCTCAATAAAGAGTCGGGAATTGTGAGCTGGAATCTTAACTTGAAAGCGGGCGAACAAAAGGTGCTACGATTGAGCTATCAAATGGAATATCCTAAAGGTAAGCGTGTGATATACTGATTTAGCGGTGTTAAAACACGAAATATTTCTGTGATTTTTGATATAGTTGCATTAGCAACTCCCCTCACAATATTTTATCTTTGAAGGAAATAAAGCCGGCTAGAAACCGGCTTGTTTCTTTTGAAGCATTCAAACAATAAAGGTGGCTCGATCACCTTTTTTTATAAGCACCTAACATCAATTAAAAACCTGAGTCCATTGGAACCCGAATTATCAGAAAGATCCGTCAGTGTAGAAATTCTACTAGAATTCGATAGAGAAAAAATTTTAGACTACTCCCTTGCCAATGAGTTGGACTCAAGAGAGAAAGCTCAGGTACGCGAGTATGTTCAGAATATTCTTCGCAAAAGAAGTTACCTCGACTTCCTAATCGACCACTTTTCGTCGGTGAGTTTAGAGGATATGAAGCCTGAGCTAAAGAACATCCTTCGTTTAGCTATTTACGATATGCTATTTATGGATAGCACTCCAGATTATGCAGCTATCAACGAAGCGGTAGACATCGCTAAGTACATGTTAGGTTCAAAAACAGGCGACCTTGTAAACGCAATTCTTCGCAACCTTCAGCGTGAAGAACAAAACTTACCAAAGCCAGCATTTAAAGACCGTACTAAGTTAGTAGCTACTACATTTTCACACCCTGAGTGGTTAGTAGCTCGTTGGAGTAAACGTTATGGTGAGCGTGAAGCTTTCCAGTTAATGCAAGCGAATAATACGCGTCCAAATTACTTTGTGCGTGTTAACACCATTCGTACTAAACCTGAGAATTTTGAAATGCGCATGGATAAAATGGGCATCGAATTTGAAGCGAGCGATTGGTTACCAAATTTCTACAAAGTAGACAGCGTGCAGCCATTCATCGAAAAAGGATTATTTGCGAAAGGCCTTTGCCATGTTCAAGATCTAGCGGCTGGTTTTGCACCCTTTGTACTCGATCCTCAGCCAGGTGAGAAAATTTACGACTTGTGTGCCGCTCCAGGTACCAAAAGTATCATGATTGCTGATTTAACTGAAGCAAAAAGCGATATACTTTCTGTGGATATTTCCGCAGAGCGTTTAGAAAAACTTGCTGAAAGCGCTCTCAACTTCGGTGCTGAAAACATCAAAATCCGTCGTGGTGATGTACTCGAACTTTCATTACCCCTCGCCGATGCTGTTTTACTTGATGCACCATGTACAGGAACAGGTGTACTAAGCAAACGTGCCGATTTACGTTGGAGACGTGATGAAGAAGGCTTAAGAAAAGCTGTTGAGCTGCAAGAGCAATTGCTCGAAGAAGCAGCGAACATGGTTAAACTTGGTGGCCGTTTAGTGTACAGTACGTGTTCACTAGAGCCAGAAGAGAACATGGACCAAGTGCATAAGCTTCTCGACAAAATGGAAGACAACTTCGTACTTGAATCGCTTGAAGATTTTGTACCTGAAGAGATCTTAGCTGAAGACGGCAAAGCTTATCAAACCTATCCACACAAACATGGTTGTGATGGGCACTTTGGCGTTCTGCTAAAACGTGTGAAATAACACAACTATCCTTTTTATAAGTGACAGGACTTTTGTTCTGTCACTTTTTTATTCTTCTAGATATTCTAGAACTCTTTTAATTCCCTGAACGACTAAAGCTCTTTACAGTGAAAGAAGCCGCTAAGAACAAAGAAATTCCAGCTCAATACAATCCTTCCAACATCGAAACCAAGTGGTACGATTACTGGATGAAGGAAAACTATTTTCACTCTACACCTGATGATCGTGAACCATTTACGGTAGTAATTCCCCCACCTAATGTAACGGGTGTACTTCACATGGGGCACATGCTGAACAATACTATTCAGGATGTATTGGTTAGAAAAGCTCGAATGCAAGGCTTCAACGCTTGTTGGGTACCGGGAACCGATCATGCCTCTATTGCTACCGAAGCAAAAGTAGTTCGTAAGCTTCGTGAAGAAGGCATTAAGAAATCAGATTTGAGTCGTGATGAGTTCATGGAACATGCTTGGGAATGGACGCACAAACATGGCGGCATCATCCTTGAGCAGCTTAAGAAATTAGGGGCTAGCTGCGATTGGGATCGCACTACATTCACCATGGATGAAAAGTATTCAGAAAGCGTAATTGATACTTTTATCGACCTGTTTAACAAAGGGAAGATCTACCGTGGTGCTAGAATGATCAACTGGGATCCAGCTGCTAAAACGGCCCTCAGTGATGAAGAAGTAATTCACAAAGAAGTAAATTCTAAACTTTACCACGTTCGCTACCAAGTAGAGGGTACCGACGAGTATGTTACTATTGCTACTACTCGTCCTGAAACGATTTTAGGCGATACGGCTGTATGTATCAATCCTAACGACGAACGCTATACGCACCTTCATGGTAAAAAAGCCATTGTGCCTTTAGTAAACCGTGAAGTGCCTATCATCTTGGATGATTATGTAGATATGGAATTTGGTACAGGGTGCCTTAAAGTAACTCCTGCCCATGATGTTAACGATTATGACTTAGGTGAACGCCATAACTTAGAAACCATCAACATGATGAATGCGGATGGTACCATTAGTGAAGAAGGCGAGCTTTATGTTGGTATGGATCGTTTCGACGTTCGTAAGCAAATCGTAAAAGATCTTGATGAAGCTGGAAATCTAGTTGAAGTTGAAGATTACCAAAATAAAGTAGGTTATAGCGAGCGTACTGATGTGGTTATAGAACCACGCCTATCATTGCAGTGGTGGGTCGCTATGAAAGAATTGAGCCAACCTGCTTTAGAGAATGTGATGAACGATAACATTCAGTTCCACCCGGCTAAGTTCAAAAACACTTATCGCCATTGGATGGAAAATGTTCGTGATTGGTGTATCAGTCGCCAGCTTTGGTGGGGACATCGAATTCCTGCCTACTACTACGGTGAAGGTGAAAACGATTTTGTAGTAGCTAAATCAGCCGAGGAAGCGCTGAAACTTGCACAGGAGAAATCAGGGAATGCTTCCTTAACTGCGGCAGACCTCAAGCAAGATGAAGACGTACTCGATACATGGTTCTCGTCGTGGTTATGGCCAATCTCTGTATTCGATGGCTTCTATGAAAAAGACGAAGTTGACTACTATTACCCAACCAACGACTTAGTTACCGCTCCTGAAATCATGTTTTTCTGGGTAGCGCGTATGATTATTGCCGGCTATGAGTACCGTGGTGAAATGCCATTCAAGAATGTGTATTACACCGGTATTGTTCGAGATAAGCAAGGTCGCAAGATGAGTAAAAGCTTGGGGAACTCCCCAGATCCACTTGATCTCATTGCTCAATATGGTGCTGATGGTGTTCGTATGGGTATGCTATTCGCAACACCAGCGGGTAACGACCTCCCCTTTGATGAAAAGCTTTGTGAACAAGGCAGTAAGTTCTGTAATAAAATCTGGAATGCCTTCCGCTTCTTAACCATGAATATGGATGAGAACGAGACCTACACACCAACTATGGTTATTGATGAGGATAACCTCGTAGACCGTTGGATGCTAAGCCGTATCAATCAAACTATTAAAGAGGTGGAAGATGACTTCCAAAACTACCGCCTTAATGATGCACTCAAGAAAGTGTACTCTTTAATTTGGGATGACTTCTGCGATTGGTATATCGAGCTTGCGAAGCCTAATAACTATGGCGACAAGTTTGATGTTGCTAAAATGAACATCGCCCTTGGTATGTTCGAGCAACTGATGAAGTTATTACACCCATTCATGCCATTCATTAGTGAAGAAATTTGGCAGTACATCGACGAGCGCTCTAACAAAGAAGCACTTTGTATTTCCGAGTGGCCTAGCTACAACGAAGAGCAAGTGTTTGAAGATGATATCGCACTCTTCGAGCGTATTCAGCAAATGGTATCGTCGTTGCGCAATATCCGTGCTGAAATGGGACTATCGCCAAAGGCAGATATTGAAATTCAGATTAAGTCGGATGATGCAGAACGCCTCAATGACAACTACTGGATTATTCGTAAGCTACAGTCGGTGAAGTCGCTCTATATTGCTTCAGTGATGGAAAAGCCTAAGGCCTCTGCTTCTGCACTTATCGACAAAGATGAACTCTATGTACCACTTGCTGACCTTATCGATGTAGATAAGGAAAAGGAGCGTATTCAGAAGGAAATCACTCGGGTTGAAGGATTCCTTAAGGGAGTAAATGGCAAGTTGAATAACGCTAATTTCGTAGACAACGCCCCTGATGCGGTTGTTCAAAATGAACGTAATAAAAAGCGTGACGGCGAAGCCAACTTAGAGAAGCTTAAAGCACAACTAAAAGACTTCGAGTAAAGCTGTTTGCGAAATGAAGGCATTGCTTTCATTTCGCACAGTGTCAGATAGAAGAGCATTAAGAATGCATTCCCAACGGGGACGTTGGGAACGAGGTCAATCGGTTGCGAAGAGTCTCAACCCCTGAACTAGCTATGAATAGTTCTCTTATTTGAGATTCTTCGTGTTAACACCCTTCAGCATCAATGCAGCCTTTCCTACTCAGAATGACAGCTTTTTTATTAGATCTTTAAACTTCTCATTTCACGCGAAGTGACAAAATGTTTAGTATCTCTATCTTTGTCATATCGACCAGAGGGAGATATCTAAAGTTTGACTCAACTATTCTAATAGAACTACAAGACTCCAAGCACTCCCGGAGTTAGAAATAATCATTCATAGCCCATTTGTATCCACCTATTCTAGTAAAAGGAAGAACAACCTAAGATTCCCTGTTTGACGAACCATCGGCATGGATTATTATCAACGCCTTGCTCAGAATCCGATGGGAGGAGTTTGGAATCTTATTGACCTTTTGGGCACTGGCGCCTGTCCCGTTGCAGAACGGGAGGTCAAGCCAAAAGTGTCAAAGAGTTACCCAACATCTACAAGGATGACGCCGTTGTTGGGTATTTGGTTAATTGAATGAATTTGCATTGATACTACTGATGCTGGAGTTTCTAGAATGCATTCCCGTCGTGGACGTTGGGAATAAGGGTAAAGTGAATTAGAAGTGCTATGAATATTGTATTAATTACACTTTTAAGTGTTTCGATTTATAGATATATATTTAATTATATTCACTTAGTAAGAGTATTAAATAGATATTGATTGTCCGATAAATGTCCTCGTACGGTAGATGATTATTTACACTTTTATCAAATGAGGCAAACATTGAAACTCTTTCTTCACTTTTGAAAAGCAAGATCAGCCCATATGAAATATTTAATTAGTACTGTATTCACACTAGGCATCTCTTTACTATTTTTCTCTCAACTTCCGTGGAATGTATCTGGACAAATTGAAAATTCTATATTTGACCCTGAAAATATTTGGATAATAAATGAGTCAGAGATTCTTGTAAATGACCATGGTTTTAAATCTTCCCCTATTAGCCTAATAGATTTTAACAGCGACACTCTAATCTCAACTTTGAGAAAAGGAAGAGGTCCAGGTGAAGTAACTAGTACTTTCTATAAAAGAGTAACTGCTTTTTCTAATGGTGATCTTCTTTTATGGGATGCGGGTGCCAATAGAATAATGAAATACACCAAGCGCTTAGATTATATAACCGATTTAAGGTTTGATGGAAAAGGAAGAAAGTTTTTTCAGGTAGGGTTAATTAACGACTCTACGTTATTCACAATGCAAAATTCATCAAATTTTATAAGTGCATGGCGCATAGAGGATAATGGGATATTAAATAGGAATGAATTATGGAGTATATCCATCGATGAGTATGAGGAATTAGCACCATTAAAAAATTTCATACTACAGCAAACTCTATACCTGACAAATTATGATGGAGTACTATATCTAGCCTTTGAATTTTCATCACTTCTTGTAGCGATTGATGAAAATGGTATTAAATACTTTCAAGATGGACCTGATAATATCCCTCTACCAATGAATGAAGACGAAGGTGGTATTTACAGTTTACCAGTAATGGGGAAACACCCAGAAGGTGCTCGTGATATATCAGTTAATAAGGATCATGTATATATAACATTTAGTGGCGAAACCATCAGTAAATGGGAACAGATAAAATATACATTTAACTTTGATGAACTCATTGAAAAAATTTCACACTCAAAACGCTTACTCATTTTTGATCGAGAAACGGGGAACTTTATTGATGAAATTGAATTACCACGTGCTGCAATGAAGCTTAAGATTGTAGGGAATTCGGCCTTTCTATTGAATAGCATTGATGATGTACCAAGAATTTATAAGTATACCTTAGAAGAGTGAGCGGCCATTTTATATGTGTTGATATCTACAAGGATGATGTCCGTTGTTGGGTGTTAGGTAAATTAGTGAAATTGCATCGCCATATGCGAAGCTGGAGCTTCTAGAATAAGAATGCATTCCCAATGAGGACGTTGGGAATGAGGGTAAACCTTACCCTATTCCTTCAACTCAATGGTACCACGATACACGTAAAATCCATCTTCCGCCCCATCAATCACATATAACTGGTCTTGCTCATCCATCCAGTAGAATCTCATTCGGCGATAAAAGTCATTCTTTTGAATTCCGGGGTGTAAGTTGGTCACCGGACCGTGAGCTTTTAATTCCCCCTGTTCATCAAATAGATTCACATACAGCTTTTGGCCATCACCTATCTCTAATAAACCTAAATGTAAATAGTCTCCGTTTTGCTTTTGAAATATACCTAGACTCTCGTTCTTCATTATTCCCGCCAAGGGCCCATATTGTTTAGGATTTGATGCCATTCCTTTTCCAATTACTTCTCTGGGATTTTCATATTCAACATAAACTCTCTCTGTTTCCCGATATCCTTCAAACACCTTCTTCAATTTCCAAGCCCCATTTGTTTTTTTGTATTGTAAAATTTTACCTCTATAAAAAAAAGGAGCTAAGGTTAATATATTATCTCTATAAGTGATTAAACCTTTATAAAATTTCCCTTCAAAATACCTTTCAAAATCTTTATTGACATCTATTGTATGTATAATTGGCACAAAGCTTTGTACAACCTTAAAATCATTCAGTGATACTTCATGCATCAAAAAATCTTTTTCCGGAGGTATCTGCTTTCTTACACCCTCCATTAACCGATTGTAAGAAAGAATTTTATTCTCACCCATATACATCAAGTAGTCTGGGTACATATACACATCTTTAGGGAGTACTTTCGTTTCTAGTACTTCTCCTTTGTTACTAAACGTAGTAAATCTTCTCTGAAAGAAATCAAATACCAAAACTTCATCATTTGGCAAAATTGCCATCTCACTAATCTTTGAAAATTCTCCAGGTCCTCTCCCTTTATTACCAATAGATTTTATATACGAACCCTCTTTATCAAAAACTAAGACGGAACCTTGTCGTTCATCTGCCACATAGATATCACCCTCGGAATTTGCTACTACTATTGTGGGCATTGCAAATAGATACTCTGGGTCATTTTCTGACCCTAATTCTAAGTTCTTCTCAAAAGTGAACTCTATTCGGGCATTCTGGCTGTACAATAGCAAAGGCAGTAAGCACCAAAAAAGTACGGTTGTAATAAAGCGCATAAGTTGTTGTATATACGTTAATTACTGAATTAAAGAGTATACAGCTTGAATTACAACCACTAAGTTTATGTATCCTCAAATATCCTTATAGAGGGTCATAACCCTTACAAGGATGACGCCCTTTGTTGGGTGTTGGGAATTAACAATCTATTTAATGATGTGAACAACTTCCCTATGTCCCTTGATATATATCAATACAATATAATAATGCCCCACCTCTTATCCCCTAAGATCCTGCGCTATCGCTTAGGATGACACTATTAATTAATTTCGTCATCCTGAACTTGATTCAGGATCTGTAAGGGAAACATTTTTGAAATGCTTAGACTTTTCTCAACGCTCCGTGACCCAATCCTATCACACAATTCTAGCCAGCTTAAGATCCTGAATCACGCTTCACTGCGTTCCGCTGTTCAGGATGACGTCGTTATAATTTGGGTGGGTAAATTAGTGAAATAACATCGTTGTTTACGAAGCTGGAGCTTATCTCTAACATTCCCAACGTGGACTTTGGGAATAAAGTCAATCGGTTGCAAAGAGTCTCAAGCTATGAACTAGCTATGAGTAGTTCTCTTATTTGAGATTCTTCGTGTTAACACCCTTCAGCCTCAATGCAGCCTTTCCTACTCAGAATGACAGCAAAATTGAGAATCGTTGTAGATGAATTAACTTAAACACCTCCAACCATCTCCGGCGTTGGAGTTGAGCAGGAGTTGCCTTCATTTCGCATAGCGACAGAGAAGCAGAACATGCGCCGAACACGACAACTGTCGGGTGAGGAATTGCATGTTGTGCCTGGCGCGGCTAAGGAAGGCCCGAATAAATTCCTGCCGGTGGCTTTTGCTCCCCTTTTGTCCACACAAAAGGGGAAGAGAATCGTTTGTAAGAGTAATCATAGCCAACTTAAGATCCTGTCCGCCAGCTGGCGGACAGCTGTTCAGGATGACGTCGTTATTATATGGGTGGGTAAAATTAAGAGATAGCATCGCCATATGCGAAGCTGGGGCTTCTAGAATGCATTCCCAATGAGGACGTTGGGAACGAGGGAAAATGTCAACGAAATACCCAACATCTACAAGAATGATAGCTTTTTTATTAGATCTTTAGACTTCTCATTTCACACGAAGTGACAAACAACAGAAATATCATTGTAGCACCAATATTGCCACTAACTAGGGATAAGTACCTTCTTAAAAATTCAAAAATCTACTCCCTCAATACTCTATTATTCTTCCTATATTCTAAACTTAGTTTTTGACCCGCTATGAGTAAATGAATCTTTCACATAGGCGCTCCTTCTTCCCAAACTTTGGTATATATGAAGGTGGTTCAATGAACTAACACTTCAAGCAAATTGATCACTTAAACCACGTTGGATTGAAGACCTTTTCACTACAACCAGAGACACCTAAAGCAACCCCTGATTTCCTTAAAGGGCTTAACGAGCAACAGCATAAAGCAGTAACTCATACCGACGGCCCATTGCTTATAATTGCAGGTGCAGGTAGTGGTAAAACACGTGTACTTACCTTTCGAATTGCTTACCTGCTTCAGCAGTTTAAAGCAGCCCCCAATGAGATTTTAGCCCTTACCTTCACCAACAAAGCCGCTCGAGAAATGAAAGAGCGTATCAAAGATTTAATTGGTGATAAAGCACAGAAGTTATGGATGGGTACCTTCCACTCTATCTTCTCGAAGATATTGCGTTTTGAAGCCGACAAACTAGGGTACGGCAAAGACTTCACCATCTACGATACCAGTGATTCTGAAACGGTGATAAAGCTCATTCTTCAAGAGCTTAATTTTGATCCTAAAGAGATTAAACCAAAAACGATTCGAAATAAAATCAGTGATGCAAAAAACCAGTTAATCTCTCCAGATCAGTTTCAGCATCGTTTTGTAAGCAGCACCCTCGACGACATCACAGCTAAGGTATATCAGATTTACATCAAGCGTTTGAAGCAGAGCAACGCCATGGATTTCGATGACCTGCTAGTGAAACCTATTGAGCTATTTGAAAACCATCCAGAGGTATTAGAGGCCTATCAAGATCGCTTTAAGTACATCATGATTGATGAGTATCAAGATACCAATCATGCCCAGTATAAAGTGACTAAAATGCTGGCAGATAAATTCAAAAATATCTGTGTGGTAGGTGATGATGCTCAGAGTATTTACAGTTTCAGAGGCGCTGATATTTCTAACATTCTAAACTTCCAAGAAGATTATGAGAATGCCACTCAGATTCCCTTAGAACAAAACTATCGCTCTACAAAGTCTATTCTACAATGTGCTGATTCCATCATCAAAAAGAACAGCAAGCAATTAGATAAAACCCTGTGGACGGAAAAGAATTACGGGGATCCCATTACTCTTTTAGACAATTTTGATGAACGTGATGAGGCGAATCGTGTGGCCGATCATATCATCAATTTGAAGATGAGGCATGGCTACAAAAATAACGATTTCGCCATTCTGTATCGAACGAACTATCAGTCGCGCGTATTTGAAGAAGCCTTACGTCGAAAAAGCCTCACCTATCAACTTGTGGGTGGTTTATCCTTCTACCAACGGAAAGAAATCAAAGACGTTATAGCCTACCTCACACTATTGGTAAATCCACATGATGAAACGAATCTAATTCGAATCATCAATGAACCATCTCGTGGCATAGGCAACAAAAGCATCCAAGATCTGCGTGCCGAAGCTCGAAATACAGGTCAAAGTGTATGGTCGATCTTACAAGAAGTAGAATCCACAAGTGTTTATAAGCCTGCCAAGGTTCGTATTCGTGAATTTGTGAATATGATTCATCGATTGCGTTCTGACTTAGAAAATGGTGCTGGCCTTACCGATGCCACTCGTAATGTGCTTGAGCAATCGGGGTATATGAAAGCATTAGTGGAAGAAAACTCGCAAGAGTCGATGATGAGGCGCGAGAACATTCTTGAATTCCAGAATGCCATCGCTTATTACGAAAAAGGTGCTAAAAAAGCCTCTCTCAGTGCATTCCTCCAAGAAATTAGCTTAATCACTGATGGTGATAAATTTGATGAGAATAAACCAGCAATCACCTTAATGACTGTGCACGCCTCAAAAGGACTTGAATTCCCATGTGTATTTGTTGTAGGCATGGAAGAAAATTTATTCCCTGTTGGTGGCCGTGAAGGATTTGAAGCCGACATCGAAGAAGAACGTCGACTTTTTTATGTAGCTATCACTCGGGCAGAAGAGCGCTTGTATTTCAGCCATTGTAGAAACCGCTATAAGTTTGGGGAAGAACAGCGTCAAATACGTTCTCGCTTTATTGATGAAGTAGATGCTGGTGTAGTTCGTACAGAAACAGGTGCTACCATCTCACAGCGACAAGATCGCTTTACATTAAACGACGAACCACCAAAATCAACTACCTCATCCGGAACCCAAGTTGAATATGACTGGGAACAACCTATCAGCAAAAAGACTTACAAGTCAGCCTCAGGTAGTACCATTCAATATGATTACAGCGATGGCGAAGATCCCTTTCAAGTTGGTGCGGTTGTAGAACATGCAAAATTTGGAGTAGGTAAAATCGTTAGTAGGTCTGGATTAGGATTGGACACCAAAGTTGTTGTATTTTTTAAATCCAGAGGGCAAAAGAAATTAATGCTTAAAGCAGCCCCATTACAGGTTATAGGTTAGTACAGTTTTACAGACAGACGGCATTCGATTTATGAGGACATTGTTATTTACGCTCTTACTTAGCACACTAGCATGGTGTGCAACTATAGCACAGCCTGTAGTTACACCTCAGAATATGGCTTTGGGTGGCGGCGGTGTGACCTATATCACCGATTACAATGCCAATTTCATTAATCCTGCAAACCTGTTGATAAAAGATCGCAAGAGATCTATCGACATTGGATTATTCTCTACTACCACCTCCTTCAACGCTGTTCGGAATCACGAAAACTTATTTAACCAACTCGATAACTACCGGCTCTATTTCGAGAATTATGACGAAGGCAGCTATGATGTTAGCATGACTGAAAAGCGTGATATCATAGAAGATCATTACAAAAGAGAGCGCCTTCTATCGGTTCATCAAGCCAATATGCAGTCTACACTTTTTGGCCTAAGCTGGAAGCGTAGTGATAAAGCATACTCTATCGCAATGCGAAGTAGAGTGGGTTCAACCATAGGCACCGGAAGAAATTGGTATACAAGCCAACCTGTTGTCCGCGATAATGTATCTATGTGGAATCAATCGTTGAATCACGACTATCAGATCCTCCACGAGATTTCCTTTGGCTATGCTGAAACACTTCCTCTTTTTAACGGCCTCAGTTCGCGCCTAGATCGTTTTATGATTGGTATTGCCCCCAAATTTATCATAGCTGGTGCCTATCAAAATGCTGAGTGGAAAAACACTTACAACAAAGCGGCTACTTCAGATGATGTAAATCGCTCCCAGACATTTTCATGTAGAGCGGTAGGCAGTATCTCAGACGTAACTAAGGCATATTTGGAAGGTGAACCTGCTGATAACGCTACTACAAATCTTTTACCTTCACTTAAGAATGAGATTCAAAATGTATATGGCTATGGTGTAGGGCTAGATGTAGGCTTTACTTATTTACTTACCTTCGGAAGTGATTTCTCTACTTTAAATGATCGAGTTGAACAGACGCGAAAATCACTTCGTGTTTCATTTTCAATTACCGACATCGGATTTGTGAAATACAACAAACAAGGCATTGTATACGATGAGCAAAGCCAAAATACCACTATTACTACAAGTCCAAGTTCAGGTTCATCAAGTTCACATTATGCAACCGATGAAGCCACTGAAATGTTTGTTGGGGCTCCAGGCCAATACTTAAACTACTTAGTGAATCAAAGCAACACTAATCCCTTCAATACCTTTGATTATTCAGAAGAATATTTTTCAACGATGTTACCTACGGCTGTAAATACCGGCATCATGTTGGAATTAAATCGCATTAAAATGATGGGCGATTTCAGTGTAGGCTTATCAAATAATGCATTTAATACAACAAAATTAGTAACTTCAGTAGGTATGGAGTTACGTCCCATTAAGTTCTTACCTCTTCGAGGTGGAATACAAATAATTCCAGGACTCCCGGGCTCATTTAATGTGGGTACAGCCATTGAAACTAAGAAGTGGGACTTGTCATTATCCGCGGGCGTATCAGCGAGAGCTTTTACGAATGGCACTTATACCTCGGGAATTGGCGTAGCGGCTTTACAGTTTCATTTATAGAGTTAGAGAAGTTAAACTGACAGTTTGCCCGACCAGCCTGACATTCTCCATAAAACTATGACGGTTTGTGTTTGCCTATAGTTTGGCTCTGTATTTGCCATGTGCATACCAATAAAGAAATTTTGAGATAATCCCTTTTATGAAAGACCGATTTAATATTTTTGAACGCTTAGACGAATCAGATCATGGGTTTGATGATTTTGAACAAGCTATTCCACTGATGTCTGAAGAGGAAGAGCGTGAACTCACGGAATCTGTAATCCCTGAGTCGCTTCCTATTCTACCTCTAAAAAACACCGTGTTATTTCCAGGTGTTGTTGTTCCTATTACTGTAGGTAGAGATCGCTCATTAGCACTCGTAAAAGAAGCCTATGCCGGTGATAAGATAATCGGTGTTGTTACCCAAAAAGATGAAGATGTTGAAGAACCCGAAGCATCTGATTTACATACCGTAGGTACTATGGCTCGTATCATCAAGCTGATTAAAATGCCTGATGGTAGCAAGAGCATCGTCATTCAAGGAAAGTCAGCGTTCGAAGTAGAAGAATTCACACAAAGTGATCCTTATTTCAAAGCCAAGGTGAAAAGCTATCCTAAAGAAATGGATATCCAAGGCGTTGAATTAGATGCATCCATTCGCAATATCAAGGAGACCGCAACTCGAATTATAAACCTGTCGCCAAACATTCCAACAGAGGCGACCATAGCGGTGAACAACATCAATAGTCCATCGTTTCTATTGAATTTCATTTCATCTAACTTAAATGTTGGTATCAATAAGAAGCAAGAATTGCTCGAAATCCAAAACTTCTCTGAAAACCTAAAGAGGGTGATGGAGTTTCTGGAGCAAGAAGTTCAAGTGTTGGACATGAGCGAAAAAATCCGAACTAAAGTGAAATCGGATATCGATGACCAACAGCGTGAGTTCTACTTACGCCAACAGATGAAGGCCATTCAAGAAGAACTTGGCGAAGATGCAGAACACCAAGAAATTGAAAAACTGCGCGAGAAACTAAAAACCAAAGATCTTCCAGAGCACGCTAAAACAGAAGCAGAAAAGGAACTTCGTAGACTTGAAATGACGCCAAATTCATCTCCGAATTATGGAATCATACACAGCTATCTAGAATGGATTTTAGATCTTCCTTGGAATGAATATTCAGAAGACAAACTCGACCTAAAATACGCTAAGGAAGTTTTAGATGAAGACCATTACGGCTTAGAAAAAGTTAAGAAGCGTATCATCGAATACTTAGCCGTTCTTAAGTTAAAGCAAGACATGAAGGCTCCTATCCTTTGTTTTTACGGCCCTCCGGGTGTTGGTAAAACATCGTTAGGTAAGTCGATTGCTCGTGCTTTAAATCGTGAATTTGAGCGCTTCAGCTTAGGTGGAATCCGTGATGAGGCTGAGATCAGAGGTCATAGAAGAACTTATATAGGAGCCCTTCCAGGTCGCATTATCCGTTCTATGAAGAAAGCCGGAAAAGGTAACCCTGTTATCATGCTCGATGAAATTGATAAGGTTGGTGCCGACTACCGCGGCGACCCTACCTCTGCCCTACTTGAGGTTTTAGATCCAGAGCAGAACGATACCTTCAGCGACAATTACCTCGAACTCGAGTACGATCTTTCAAAAGTACTCTTTATCGCAACAGCGAACAGTTTAGATACTATCCCTGCCCCACTACGCGATCGAATGGAAATCATTGATATCAGTGGGTACACATTGGAGGAAAAAACTCAGATTGCTAAAAAATATCTGATTCCAAAGCAGGTAAAAGAAAATGGCTTGAAGGAAGAACAAATTAGCTTCCACGACGATGCCATTGAACGCATCATCGACCAGTATACTCGTGAATCGGGCGTACGTAACCTTGAACGCCAAGTAGCAGGTGTTAGCCGTGGGGTAGCTGCAAAAGTTGCCGCTGGCGAAATCGAAAATTTTGATGTGAAAGTAGACGACATTGAAGAGTTTCTAGGAAAACAGAAGTTTTTTAGTGATGCTGCTGAACGCACAACCGTTCCTGGTGTGGCAACAGGCCTAGCTTGGACCCCATACGGCGGTGATATCCTCTTTATAGAGGCTAGTGTTTCAAAAGGTTCTGGCAAACTGAATATCACAGGTCAGCTTGGCGATGTTATGAAAGAGTCGGCCATGCTTGCTGTTTCATACCTCAAAGCTCATTCCGAAACTATAGGAATTCCAGAGGAAGCCTTTAAGTATTGGGACCTACATATTCACGTTCCTGCAGGTGCTGTACCCAAAGATGGACCATCAGCCGGTGTTTCACTCATGTCGGCTATTGCTTCAATCTTTACACAGCGTAAGGTTAAAGGTACAATAGCCCTTACGGGTGAAATTACCCTACGTGGTTTAGTACTTCCTGTTGGTGGTATAAAAGAGAAAGTATTGGCTGCAAAACGTGCAGGTATCACGCAGGTATTGTTACCGAAAAAGAATGAGAAAGACGTCGCTGAAATCGAACAAGATGTAATCGGTGATCTTAAAGTAAATTACCTAGAACGTATGGATGGAGTGCTCGATCTGATGCTCGAGAAAGAGACGATGAACGACCCTACTGAATACTTTAAAGTAAGCGATGCTTATAAAAATACAGTTTCTGGAAATGGAGCTGGAAGTTCACAAGTCACCGTGAACAAGTAACTTAGAAAAGCGAAGGACTTCCCTCCTTCGCTTTTTTTATTTATCTCTTAGAAGTCGGAACTAAGCCCCCAATCATCTCTTATAAATAGTGTAATTACAAACTATTAATTCAAGAGATTAAATAAGATGAATACCGACTTAAGTAATAAAACTGTTGCCATTTTAGCTACCAACGGTTTCGAAGAAATTGAACTTACCAATCCAAGAGAAGCACTCGATAATGCCGGTGTAAAAACATTTTTAGTGGCGCCATCAGCCGAGACTATCCGTAGCTGGGATTCAGATAAATGGGGTGGAGAATTTGAAGTAGATGTGAAGCTTGAAAATGCTAAAGCCGAAGAGTTTGATTCATTACTACTACCTGGTGGAGTTATAAACCCCGACCAACTTCGTATGAATGAAGACGCCTTAAATTTTATACGCGCATTCTTTGACGCTGGTAAACCCGTAGCCGCAATTTGCCACGGTCCCCAAATACTCATTGAAGCAGGTGTACTTGAAGGTAGAACGATCACCTCTTATCCATCCATTAAAACCGATATTGAAAATGCAGGTGCTCGCTGGCTCAACCAAGAAGTAGTAGTAGACGCAGGGCTTACAACTAGTCGCAGTCCTGAAGACTTACCTGCTTTTAACGATAAGATGCTCGAAGAGCTACGTGAAGGTGTTCACGATGAACAAACCACCTAATAGTTAATTACCTAAATTAAGCCCTGCTTATTCATTTAAGCAGGGTTTTTTTATGCCTGAAATTCGAGCAATTACCATCACACCCTCGTTAAATCTTAGTAGTTGTAAATGCTTCCTAAATGCTGTTAATTGGCTTTCAAAAATGGAGTATCACTATGGAGACCTCAGTATCGATTCTAATTAATAAGCCAAAAGAAGATGTTTGGGAAGCTATTACCGACTTCGAAAACTGTCAAAATTATATTGAAGCCATCGAAAGCCTAGAAATATTACACAATCCTGAAGACACTCTACTTGGCTTCAAGTGGAAAGAAACGCGTGTGATGTTCGGAAAGGAATCTACCGAAACTATGTGGATTACGGCATTTGCTGAAAATGAATTTTACCAAGCCCGTGCTGAAAGCCATGGTTCTATTTATACCTCGCGACTATCCATTCAGGAAGAAGGCGATCAAACTAGATTAACGATGAGTTTTGCAGGAGAAGCTATTTCCTTTTTTGCTAAAGTGATGTCGAAATTAATGAGTTCTATGATTATGAAATCTATGGACAAAGCACTCCTCAAAGACCTAGAAGACATCAAAGCACATGTTGAGTCTAAATAAAATTTGAACGCTCGAGGCTGATTCATTTCATATTGTCATCGGCTTAAATTATTAGGAGACAGTTACTTCACCTCGTTGTAATCCTCAAATTACAAGGTTTGTACCTATCCAGATATATGCCCGCCTAGAACCAACCGTTTGTTTATTGCACCACGATTAACTATCTAATTTGTACAAGTAACAACGCTATTTCTCATGAGCAACTCCCTCCTGTTAAAAAAGAAGCCTAATATCGAATTTCATTTCTTGGAGCACGGCTTTCAACTAAATGATACCGAAACAGCATTAAACTCTGGATTTTACTCCTATCAAGAAATTCAATCTGTAGTATTACATAGAGTGTGGTTTCCCCGACTTTCGGTATGGATGCGAGTATTTACAACCTTCTTAAATGGAGTGCCCTTCTTTCCAGATGCCGATAGTTATAAATTTTCGAGTATCGTTATCCAAACCGACTCCTTAAAAATTGGGATTTGGTTAACCAATACAACTATGGCTAAACAGGCTAAGAAGCTCAAAGAGATGCTCGATAAGGTGGATGGGGAAATCAAATCCTAGCCTTCTGCTTTCCTAAGTAAACCATCCGACGGATTGCCCGTCAGGTGGTTGAATAACGAGCTATTTTATCTCAACACTGGCGAACATCACGGATCTAGCCCTCACCCATCCATCGGACGGGGCATCCGCTTCTTCCTTAGCTAACCATCCGACGGATTGCCCGTCGGGTGGTTGAATAACGAGCTATTTTATCTCATCACTGGCAAACAACTCAGTTCCAGGCCTCACCCATCCATCGGACGGGGCATCCGCCCGATGGAATAGCCATATTCTTCATCCCTTTGTTAACAATCCGACGGATTGCTCGTCGGGTGGTTGAATGACCAGCTATTTTATCTCAACACTGGCGAACATCACGGATCTAGCCCTCTCCCATCCATCGGTCGGAATATCCGCCCGATGGACTTGCCATATTCTTCATCCCTTTCTTAACCATCCGACGGATTGCCCGTCGGGTGGTTGAATAACGAGCTATTTTATCTCAACACTGGCGAACATCACGGATCTCGCCCTCAACCATCCATCGGACGGGGCTCCGCCCGATGAACTCGCCATTTTCTCCATCCCTTTGTTGACCATCCGACGGATTGCCCGTCGGGTGGTTGAATGACCAGCTATTTTATCTCAACACTGGCAAACAACTCAGTTCCAGCCCTCAACCATCCATCGGACGGGGCATCCGCCCGATGGACTAGCCAAATTCTCCATCCATTTCTTAACCATCCGACGGATTGCCCGTCGGGTGGTTGAATGACGAGCTATTTTATCTCATCACTGGCAAACAACTCAGTTCCAGGCCTCACCCATCCATCGGACGGGACATCCGCCCGATGGACCAGCCATATTCCAATTCCTCTCTAGCAAAGTCTAATTACTATGCCTTATCTTTGGAGCTTATGGACGAACAACTAAACTCTATCATACTAAACGCTACAGGCGCAAAGGCAATCCTTCAACAGGAAATAATCCAAGAGTTATGGAGTGGCTATGGGAAGATTCTTCGTGTAGGCTTAAAAGGTGCCACATCAAATAGCGTAGTAGTAAAACACGTTCAATTAACATCGAAAAAACAACATCCTCGTGGTTGGAATACTGATATCGGCCATAATCGAAAGTTGAAATCATATGAGGTAGAAACTAATTGGTACCAACATTACAGTAGAGAAAGTGCAGCTCGATTACCCCATTGTTTAGCGATAGAAACCATGGATGGGCAGGTGGTTATGATTCTCGAAGATCTTAATGAAGCAGGTTACCATCTTCGAAAAACACATGTGAGTTGGGATGAAATTTCCGCTTGTTTGAAGTGGTTGGCTCAATTTCATGCCAGTTATCTAAATCAGAAACCTGCTGGACTTTGGGATACTGGAACCTATTGGCATTTAAATACTCGTCCTAATGAACTTGAAGCGTTAACCGACATTCCATTAAAAGAAGCTGCCCACCTCATTGATAAAAAGCTAAATAGCTGTATATACAAAACTTTTGTTCATGGTGATGCTAAGCTAGCTAATTTTTGTTTTTCTGAACAGGGAGCAGTAGCAGGTGTTGACTTCCAATACGTTGGTGGTGGTTGTGGGATGAAAGATGTGGCCTACTTTATTGGGAGTTGCCTTCACGAGGATGACTGTGAACAGTTGGAAGATCAAATCCTTACCACATATTTCAATTATCTACATCAAGCCTTAGGAACGAAAAATGACGCCCTAGAAGAAGAATGGCGCTCACTATATAAAGTAGCTTGGGCCGACTTCCATCGGTTTTTAAAGGGATGGAGTCCTGGGCACTGGAAAATTAATAGCTATATCGAGCGGGTAACAAAAGAAGTCATTCAGGAATTGATGACTCCATAGTTAGTCCTTTTATGTACCTAATTGTATTAATGGTTTATTTAATGCCATTATCCCAACTAGTTTCTTATTATTGGGCATGAAAAAAGGCAGAGTTATAGAATCTACAGGTAGCTGGTATAAAGTTGATACAGGAAACGAAATTATTAAAAGTCGTTTGCCCGGTAAGTTTCGACTTGAAGACAAAAAAGTAACCAACCCTATTACCGTAGGCGATTGGGTGAGTCTGGATATCAACTCAGATGAAACGGGTTCTATTACTGAAATTCATGAACGTGAAAATTACCTTACCCGCCAAGCCACACATGGTAAACGTGGCGAACATATTCTCGTTTCAAACTTAGACCATGCCTTTGTGGTTCAAAGCATTCGTAAACCAAAGCTTAATGAAGGCTTTATAGACCGTTTTTTAGTTACCTGTGAGGCCTATGAAGTGAAGCCTTCAATCATTGTTAACAAAATGGATTTAGCTACCGAGGGCGATAAAGCCTTTTTGGCGGATGTGTCGGCCGTTTATCAAGATCTCGGATATGAAGTTATACCAACCAGTATTGAAGACCCAGAGAGTATTGAATTCTTACAGACTAAATTGAAAGGGAAAACCTCTGCATTCATCGGACCATCGGGTGTAGGCAAAACGAGTTTATTAAATGTGGTTGATCCCGACTACGATTTCAAAATTGGTGAAATATCTGACTTCTCCAATAAGGGTAAACATACCACTACCTATGCTCGCCTTATTCCACTTTATTTTGGTGGGTATCTCGCGGATACGCCTGGCATTCGGGAATTTGGACTCGTAAATATCGAACCATGGGAGTTATCTTTGTATTTCCCCGAAATGTTAGAACCTCGAGAAGTATGCAAATTTAATACTTGTACTCACGTTCATGAGCCCGGATGTGGTGTAATGGCAGCATTTGAAGCAGGTGAAATTGATGCAAACCGATACCGATCTTATATGAATATGCTCGAATCTCTTGTTGATTAAGAAATTCCAATACCTCTTCGAGGGTATTCATAGTGTTGAAATAATTCGTGATATTACGCACAAATCAAAATAAAATGGAGATCCCATGAATAAACGCTACCATAAAGGTATAAAAGCACTACTTAGTACTCTGGTACTTGGCGTATTGCTCATTACCCCTGCCAAAGCTCAATTTGGTGACATCGGTGCCTTCTTAGAAGCAGGTGCTAAAGATGCAGAGTTATTAACTCGTGAATATTTAAAGCCTTTTCCAACAGGTTTTGGATCTGGTTTAAATGCTGGTTTTACTGAAGGCGCAGCACCTAAAAAGATTTTAGGATTCAGCATTCAGATTCGTCCATCTGTGGCGGTGGTACCAAGTACCGATCAAAGCTTCGACATCTCAACTCTAGATTTAGAAAAAATCAGAGTGGCCGCTGGCGAAGACCCTATAGCCCCAACTATTGCTGGTGAAGACAAAGCTGGACCACTACTCGAAATCTTCGATGACCCTAATGATCCAAACAGAAATAAGTTAGGTGAATTCAGAATGCCAAAAGGTACGGGCTTCAATTATGTGCCCGCTCCTATAGTTCAAGCAAGTATTGGCTTAATTAAGAAAACAGATGTAACCGTACGTTACTTACCTGAAACTAACATTAGCGACTTCGGCGATATCAGTATTCTTGGTGGTGCTATCAAGCATGAACTATCGCAATATGTTCCTGGTGGCAAGTTACTACCTGTAGATATTTCTGTAATGGTTGGTTTCAACCAAATCACAGCTAATGCTGATTTAAATTTAGAACCAGTTGGTACTCGTGACCCTAATGACCCTAATTTAGGTTCAAACCCGAATCCTAATTTCGACGATCAACAAGTAAAAACTACTACGAATACGTTTGTAGTAAATGCGTTAGTTGGTAAATCACTTCCGTTCATCAGTGCTTACGCTGGTGTAGGCTTCCAACAAGCAACTTTTGATCTTGATATGAAAGGTGACTACCCGGTTAAATCTTTTAACCCAATCACACCTACCCAAGATTATAACGTTGTTACTGATCCATTCGGATTTTCTATAGATAGCGAATCTAACATGCACCTATTAGGTGGTTTTAGACTTCGCTTAGGAATTCTTGCTATCTATGGTGAAGCTACCTTAGCAAGTTACTTTACTGCTAACGCTGGTGTTGGTATCAGTTTTAGATAATCGAATCTTAGATATCGATAAAACAAAAAAGGCACTCCATTTGGAAGTGCCTTTTTTATTTAAAATACATTAGCCTAATTCTATGCTAGAACAGGGTTTTCCACTTTCTGATCTGATTCGATAACCCCATCACGAAGTCGAACTATGCGTCGAGAATACTCTGCTATTTCATTCTCGTGAGTTACCAAAATTATGGTATTCCCTTGGCGATAAAGCTCTTCAAACAAATGCATAATTTCATCACCTGTTTTGGTATCTAAGTTACCCGTTGGCTCATCCGCTAGGATAATAGAAGGTCGGTTAACAAGTGCTCGTGCAATAGCCACACGTTGACGCTGACCACCAGATAATTCGTTAGGCTTGTGATCAAGTCGATCGCCTAAGCCAACCTTAGTAAGTACATCGGTAGCTCTTTCACGCCGATCAGCACCTTTAATACCTGCATAAATAAGTGGAAGTTCAACATTAGCTAAGCAAGTAGTTCTAGGCAAGAGGTTGAAAGTCTGAAATACAAAACCGATTTCACGATTTCGAACTTCAGCAAGCTCAGCGTCATCCATTTCACTAACTTTATTGTTGTTCAAGATGTACTCGCCTGATGTAGGGGTATCTAAACACCCAATCATATTCATCAAGGTCGACTTACCTGAACCTGATGGCCCCATAATTGCGATATACTCATTCTTGTCTACTTCAAGTGATACCCCATTTAAAGCCTTCACTAAGGTCTCACCCATTTGGTAGAAACGAGTTAGATCGCGAATCTGAATTACAGCATTTGATGACATATTGCCCCTTTTAAGATGCGTCAGTGTTTGATGACTCTACACTCACTTTATCTTCATTTTTTAAGTTCTTAGATAATGTACGATAACTACCGATTACAATTTCATCGCCAGCTTGAACTCCAGAAAGAATCTGTATGTGTGTGTTATCACTAATACCGGTTTCTACCTCACGACGGTTTGCTACTCCACCCTCCACTACAAATACTACTTTTCTGATGTCTTCCTGCTTTACAATCAGTTCGTCATCCGAAGTACTAGACGACTGAATGTCATCATTTGTTTTATCATCTCCAGATTTTCCAGCACTTGATTTACTATCTTTTGCAAAATCACGCACTGTTACGGCTTGAATAGGCACAGATACCACATTGATAGCTGTTTCTGTTTCAATATCAACGGTAGCCGACATTCCTGGCTTAAAGTTTGGAGAAAAAGAAGCAGCTGGGTTTTCAGCAATCTCGTCTTTTACCAATTTACTACCACTCATACCAAGGTTATGTGGGGTAACAATGCGAACTTTCACCTGATAGTTTGTGATTTGCTCGTTAGAACCTGCCCCTGTTACACGTGCAGAGTTTGCAATTTCTGTTACAATACCATCAAATCTACGCTCAGGATATGCATCCACTTCAATACGTGTAGTATCGTTTAAGTCGATATTAACAATGTCATTTTCGTTTACTTCAACCAATACTTCCATTCGATCTAGTAATGAAACACGCATCATCTCCGTACCAGCCATTTGAGAGTTCCCAAGAACACGCTCACCGGCTTCAACCGTTAATCCTGTAACCGTACCATCTTGAGGGGCACGAATTACCGTTTGCTCTAACTCTTCTTCCGCTCTACGAATCTGAGCTTCCGCACTTTGAATTTGATATTCAGAAGCTTTTAAACTCGCCTTTTGTGCATCATAATTTGATTTACTTTGCACATAATCCATTTCTGAAATAACGCCTTTCTTATAAAGCTCTTCATTCTTTTTGAATGCAGATTCAGCTTGAATCAAACTAGCTCGCGTTTGCTCAAGTCTAGCTTTCTGAGTAAGAAGTGCGGCCGTTAACTCATCAATTCTAGCTTGATAAATATCTGGTTTAATACGAACCAGTAAGTCACCTTTGTTAATGAAGTCACCTTCTTTAACGGCTAACTCAATGATTTCACCCGATACATCTGGACGAATAATTACTTCCACTTCAGGCTGTATTCTACCAGAAGCTGATACCAGCTGAGTGATAGTTTTTAATTTCGCTTTGGTGGTTTCAACCATTACCCCTTCGGTTTCACCCCCTATAATTCCAGCAGCTCTTAAGCCAAAGCCTACTACGAATATTAGTACTAAGAAAACCCCTAAATAAGTTAGAATCTTTCCAGTCGATGACTTTTTCTTGGCCATTTCAGTATCCCGTTTTATTAATTTTAATTATTCTCTAAATGAATGTTTAGTCGAACCTTACATCCTCACCCGTGAGCTTTCCTAAGTAGTAATCCAATAGTTTTTCTTGGAAAATTAGATTGTAAAGGGCACTCGTTCTTGATGATTGTGCTTGTAGGTATTGGTTTTGAGCTTGACTCAATTCAATGAGTGTACTCGCTCCTACATTATACCGCTCTTGTTGAGTAGCAAAGGCTCTTTCTGAGGCAACAAGTGATTTTTCTGCTGCTTCTAATTGTGCTGTTAATGAAGTGAAGTCATTAAACGCTTGTGTAATTTCTTGAATGATTTGCAGCTTCGTGTTTTCTAAGCCAAGCTCAGCATTCTTTAAGCTTACTTGCGACGATTGTATGTTGTACATACGGTTCCAATTGTTGAAAATTGGTAGTGATAAGCTAATCCCAAGCGACTTATTAACTCGTTGATCAAAGAACTGATCACTGAAGCTTACGTCTTGTCCACCTAAACGGTATTGATCACTATAACCCGAAGAAACAGAAGCATTGGCACTTACAGTTGGAAGTAGACTTCCTTTTGCAATTTGTAGCTGGTACTTCAACGACTCTAAGTTGTATTCAGCACTCTTCAAATCCGATCTATTTAATAGAGCTTCTTCGATAAGGTCACGTGCATCATAGTTAGCTACTGGCGACGACTTTACCGCTTCTGGATCAAAGTTAGGAACTACAAATTCGTAGTTAACTAAAGGATCAACTTGCAAGGAACGCACTAACTGTAGCTTCGATAGCTTTAATGCATTTTCACGTTGAGTGATGGTTAATTCTGCATTAGCAACTGTTGCTTCTTGGTTGTATAAATCCACATTTGGACGAGAACCAACTTCAACTTGAGCTTTTGTTTGATCTAACTGCTTTAAGGTAGTTTCTAAATTCTCTCTAGCATCCTCAAGCAATTGCATGTCCAATAATACACGAAGGTATCTACTGGCTGTGTCAAAAATTACATTTTCACGTGTACGATTGAAGTTTTCTTCACTTGAGTTCTGCCCCGACTCACTCGCACGTAGGGTTAAAATATTATTGAACCCATTAAAAATTGGCATGTTTGCACTGATACTACCGCTGGTACTACTTGATGTAACGTCGGTAAAAGAAAGGGTTTCCTGTACAAACTGACGTCCAGTTGTTTTAGAGTATCGCATACTCGAAGACACGCTTGGTAAGAAATCTGCTTTTTCACTTAGAATGCGCTTGTCGGATAATTCTAAATTGTTCTCCGCTTGCTTAAGTAAGTAGTTGTTATCAAGAGCTAAATCGATAGCTTCTTGTAAGGTTATAGTTCGCGTCTCCTGAGCTTGAATAGAATTGATTAGAAATAAAGCTCCAAATGCCGTCAGTAAGAATAACTTTTTCATTTAATATACAATTTGGTTGATGATTCGCTTCCACGAAATCATTCAATGATAGTTTCAATGAGATGGAAGTTTTTTTGAACTTCCTTCGTTTCTTACTTAGGCGAAAAGTATTCTTATTTCTCGCGGGAATTTATTTTCCCATCTATGAAGTCGGTGAGCAGCGATAAACCCTTTTTTGTAATCGCTTTTTTGATTTCTGAGGCAATCAAAGAACTTCCTGATGAACTGCTATATCGGTTCTTTCCTTTTGGGCGGGCTAGAAGAAAGCCTACAACGAGCGCTCCTCCTACAACATGCAGTGGGTACTTTCTAATAATTTCTTTAGGATCGAGTGATTCCACCACTTCATCCTTTACATCATCGATAGAGCGATCGATACCTTCTTGAATGCGAACTAACTGATTTTCTAATTCCTGCTTCTTCTTTTCTATGTCAGATACTTTAGTTGCCATGGTTTAGCTCCTCTTCTACCGTTTTTTCGGCAATATATTTGAGTTGTTCTTCTTTCTTTGAGTCAAGTGCATCGATGATATCATGCATAATTTGAGCCTGAATTTTGCGAGAAAGATTTTTAGGCTGGGATAGTACTAAAATCAGGCCTATTAAAAACACAAACCCGCCCACTATGCAAAAACCGAGAGCGGTGTTATTAAGTAATTCACCTAAATAAAAACTTAAGGCGAGCATCAAGAACAGAAGGCCTGTGCCCAATATGGTGTAACCAAATAATTGCTGAACAAGTTTACCTACCCAAAGAGATGCCTTATCACTCACATTGAGTAACAATAACTCAATGCGAGTCTCTACATACTCTTTCAGCTCATTTGTTACTTGCTTGATACGCTGCCCTAATTGATCCATGTTAGTCCTCGTTTGAGGTGAATGCTTTACCAATTAAGAAACCAACGGCTAAGCCCAGGAGTACGCTCTTAACGGGATTGGCACGTACAGTGTCTTCAGCTTGGTTGCGGATTTCTTGAATCCGCATCTGAATATCTTCATCAGCAAGCATTTCGCGGCCTCTTTCAAAAGCCACATCTAACTTGTCGTTTAGATTTCGAATGATTTCGTCGTTCATAGGTTTGCCCTTTTTTGATACTAAGATAGTAAATAGGAACCGAAGCGTAAATCATTCCTTTAAGGAAAGTTATTCGTAGCGTAAACTCTCTATTGGATCAAGCTTTGAAGCTTTAAATGCTGGGTATACACCAAAAACTAGACCAATAATTAGCATCCCAAAAAAGCTTAAGCCTACCGACCATATTGGTATTACAGGTTCAGAGTCGATTAACACAGCTACATAGTTTCCAGCTGCAATACCGGCAATCAATCCAATAACACCACCTAGCTGGCATAAGAATACAGCTTCCATTAAAAACTGATTCACAATAGCCTTACGAGTGGCTCCTACTGCTTTTCTTACTCCAATTTCCTTCGTTCGTTCCGTAACAGAAACCAGCATGATATTCATTACACCAATTCCAGCTCCTAACAAGGTTATACCACCGATAGCAAATCCAGCGAAATAAAGAATGTAGGTAAAAGCATCAAAGGTGCCACTTAAACTATCGTTGGTCACTACTTCAAAGTCATTATCATCTACTGGAGATACACCACGAATTACCCGCATGATTCCTGTAACTTCATCTATCGTCTCTTCCATCATAGTTATAGCTGGAGCACGCAATTGAATTCCAATTCCCCTATTTCCACCGTACACATTTATACCCGTGGTATAGGGAATGAGTACAAAATCATCGAACGACTGCCCCATGATTTGCCCTTTCGATTCCAAAACTCCAATCACCGTATAAGGCTGCCCATCTATACGAATGGTTTTCTGAAGCGGATATTCACTTTTGAATAACTCAGTTTGAATGTCTTTCCCGATTATAGCTACTTTGCGAGCATACTGAATGTCTTCTTCGTTGAAGTTTCTTCCATCTTCTAAGTTGTATGCATTGTTCGCTATATACTCGCTATTACCTCCACGAATGGATTTATCAGGATCTGTTTCTTCGTTGTTAAAAGATACTTTTGTGAAGCTAAAAGAGGTCACAGGACTCATGCCCTCCCCAATATTCATTCGTTCATCTAGTTCTTCAGCATCTTCAAACTTTATGTTCTTACGGTTTCTCTTACTTGCATCATCGGGACCTAATTGCACCGCTGGATTTTTCTGCACCGTTATTACATCGGTGCCAAGAATACTCATCGTGTTGGTAAAGAAGCTATCAATTACAGCAACGGCTGTAGTAGATACAATTACAGAGAATACTCCTATTACTAGAGCTAAAAGTGTAAGACTCGAACGAATTTTATTCGCCTTTAGAGAATCAGTTGCCTGTGAAAACGTTTCTTTAATATTCATTATTCAAACCTTAGTGATTCAATAGGATCCGACTTTGCTGCTCTATATGCGGGTATAAAACCAAATATGACTCCAACCAGTGAGCAAAGTATAAAGGCAAAAGCCACCACACTCACATTCATAGTTGCTGTAAAAAATTGATCAATGATGAGTGTTAGAATACCTGCAATTATCACTCCAATTACTCCTCCAGCCACACAGATAGTAACAGACTCAATTAGAAATTGACTGAGAATCTCCCATGATTTAGCTCCTACAGCTTTTCGTATCCCAATTTCTTTGGTACGTTCACGAACGGAAACAAACATGATATTCATAATTCCGATCCCTCCAATTAATAACGACAAGCCTACTAGCACAAAGCCCCCCATATACAAGCCGTTTTTGAACTGAGATAAAACTTCCTCGAAAGCTTGAGGTTTGTTGATAGCAAAATCATTGTCTTCTGCGGCATCCAGTTGGCGCACTTGGCGCATCAAACCTTCAATTTCGTATTCTCCGTCAATAAATGTTTCTTCATCGGGAAATTTCACTCCTAATCGCACATCATTTTTCAATCCAAAAAGAGTACCATATGTTTTAACCGGTATGATTACTTGGTTGTCGGCATCCCCTAAGCCTAAAAACATTCCCTGTTTTTCAAGCACTCCAATAACAGTAAACTTTCGTCCTCTAATTTTAACCTGTTTCCCTAAAGGATCTTCATTCTCTTCAAATAGCCCATCTACTAGCGATTGCCCAAGCACAATTACTTTACTAACATTTCGAACTTCTTGCTCTGTGAACATCCGCCCCCTTACAATGTTCATTCCTTGTACTAACAAATGATTTGCTGTGGCACCCACAATCCCAACCCTTTCGGCTGTTTCCCCCTTGTACTTAATATTCGTGCCTCTTTGAGCATAAGCTGAAATCTCAGAAGCTAACTTACTTCGCTCTTGTAGAAAATCACGATACGATAATTCAATTTCAGGGCGATTCATGATCTCCCACCATTCTAAATCATCATCCCAAGGCCACTTTTCGATATAAACCACGTTAGTGCCTAACATGGCCATACTTCTATCAAAAGTCTCATCCATTCCTGTAGTTACGGCATCCACAACCGTAACCATCGTAATTCCAATAATGATACAAAGAGCCGTTAAAACAGATCGTACTTTGTTGATACTCAGAGCTCGAAATGCAATTCTAAGTCCTTCGGTGAGGCTAGTAAATATTCTCATAGACATTTTGATGAAGTTCGGCGACCTTTACGGGTGTAAATTAATTACGTTGCACTCTCTTTGAAAATAATCACCACTTTAAATTTTCTACAATGAAACTAGACGTTTTAGTATTTGCTGCGCACCCCGATGACGCCGAATTAAATATTGGTGGAACTATAAGTTCGTTAAGTAGCGAAGGTAAAAAAGTAGGCGTTGTAGACCTCACACAAGGTGAAATGGGGACTAGAGGAAGTGTTGAAATTAGAGCCAAAGAAGCTGCTAAGGCATCAGAAATTCTTGGTTTGAGTTACCGAAAGAATTTAAACCTTGGAGATTCCATCCTTGAAAATACACGTACTAATCAACTTAAAGTGATTGAAGTTGTTCGAGAGACTCAACCCGAGGTTTGCCTCATCGGTGCTCCATTTGATCGCCATCCAGATCATATCAAAGCCACCAACTTGTTAATTGATAGTCTTTTTTATAGTGGGTTAAAGAACATAGAAACTTCTTCCCAATCGCCTTGGAGGCCATCTCATATACTACATTATATGCAAGATCGACCCATTGAGTATGATTTCATTTATGACATCTCTGGTTTTTGGCAACAGAAGAAAGAATCTATTCTAGCTTTTGCCACACAGTTTAACGTTCACAATGAAGGTGATGAACCAGCGACCTATATCTCTAGTGAAGATTACTTCAAGCAAGTAGAAGCGAGGGCGCGTTACTTCGGCCATTTAGGAGGTTTCGAGTATGGTGAACCCTTTAAGTATTACAACGGCCCCGTACCTCTCAATAATTTTGATGTATTTCTTGGTTCAAAAGTTAAACGATAATTAAGTATTCAGCTTATAAAAGTGAGTATCAATTTGTTGCTGTAGAAATTGAACCATAGTTTCGTTTCCACCAATAATTTGTTTACCAAACAACCAGTTATCCCCTTTGCCCCAGTCAGTTAAGCTTCCACCTGCTTCTAGTATAATGAGGGCACCTGCTGCTACATCCCATGGGCTTAATCCCAGTTCAAAAAAACCATCAAAACGGCCAGCGGCTACACAGCATAAGTCGTACGATGCAGCTCCAGGACGTCGAATACCATGCGTTGATTGCATCAAACTCTTAAACAATGACAGATACTCATCTACATAAGTGAAGCTGGTGTAAGGGAAACCAGTACCTAATAAACTCTGAGATGGATCGGTTAATTTTGAGACGTTCAATCTTTGCTCACCTAGCCAAGCCCCTCCTCCTTTTGTAGCATAGAATAATTCTCCTTTAGCTACTTCTTTTACCAAGCCTACAATTGGTTGCCCATTCTCCCACAATGCTATCGATACACAAAACACAGGAAACCCGTGTGCGAAGTTAGTAGTGCCATCAATCGGATCAATAATCCAAACGCGTCCTTTTGGCAAACTTAATTCATTTGATGTTTCTTCCGCTAAAAATGAATCATTTGGAAATTGTTTTGAGATATGAGAGATGATTGCTTTCTCAGATGCTACATCAGCATCGGTTACTAAATCATTTTTACCCTTTAATTCTATATCAAATGCTTTTGAGTTGCGATAATCTAGAATAATATTGCTAGCAATATCGGCTGCTTCCATCGCTATTTTTAGTTCATTCTTGTAGGGTAATGAATGTGGCATATTGGTATCTACTAAAAAATATAGTTGGTTTGTTTAAAAGCTTTAAACTAAGTGATTTTTTAGAGATATTTGGGTCTCTTTACTCACCTTAAATCACGATTAATGATTATCCCAATTGCGAGCGATCACGCAGGTTATTCCGCTAAAGAACAAGTAAAAGAAATTCTAGAGAATTTAGGCCAGACTCCCATCGATTTTGGTACTCATTCTGAAGACTCTGTAGACTATCCTGAATTTGCTGTACAAGTTTCCGAACGTGTTAATAATGGTGAGTATGATCAAGGCATCATTGTTTGTGGCAGTGGCCAAGGTGTTTGTATGACGGCAAATAAATACCCAAAAGTACGTGCTGGTTTAGTGTATTCAGCAAAAGTAGCTGAGATGACACGCCTTCATAATAACGCAAACATCATGTGTTTACCAGGCCGTGAATTGAGCAAAGAACAGCTTGAAGAAATTATTAAAACTTGGCTCGATACTGAATTTGAAGGTGGTCGCCATGAACGCCGAGTTAATAAAATTGAATCACTAACTACAAAGTAAGCTCCTCACATGAAATCACTGAATGAACAAGATTCAAAGATCTTTGACTTACTCGGGAAAGAAACGAATAGACAAAATTTAAACCTTGAACTTATAGCTTCTGAGAATTTCACCTCAAAAGCGGTGATGGAAGCTCAAGGCAGTGTACTCACAAATAAATACGCGGAAGGCTACCCTGGTAAAAGGTACTATGGTGGTTGTGAGTTTGTAGATGTAGTGGAAGACATCGCTCGTGATAGAGCTAAAAAATTGTATAACGCCGACTGGGTAAACGTTCAACCTCATTCTGGTGCCTCAGCCAATGCAGCTGTATATCTAGCTTTTATGAAGCCAGGTGAAACTTTGTTAGGCTTTGACCTTTCTCATGGTGGACACTTAACGCACGGTTCTCATGTAAATTTTTCAGGTATCTATTTTAAGCCTGAATTTTATGGTGTAGAAAAAGAAACGGGTCGCTTAGACTATGACAAGATTCGCGAGAAAGCGAAAGCCGTTCAGCCTAAAATGATTTCAATTGGAGCTTCCGCATATTCTCGTGATTATGATTACGAGGCATTCAGAAGCATTGCTGATGAAGTAGGTGCTTACCTTTGGATGGATATGGCGCATACAGCAGGTTTGATTGCTACCGGTCATTTAAAAAGCCCACTCCCTCATGCACACGTAGTTACAACTACTACGCATAAAACTTTGCGCGGACCTCGTGGTGGAATGATATTAATCGGTAAAGATGGCGAAAACACCTTAGGTGTTGTGGCTCCAAAGTCTGGCCGAGTGAAAAACTGGAGTGAAGTATTAGATTCTGCAGTATTCCCAGGTACTCAAGGTGGTCCACTTATGCATGTGATAGCCGCTAAAGCTGTTGCCTATGGTGAAGCACTACAACCTGATTTCAAAGACTATCAAACTCAGGTGATTGCTAATGCTAAAGCTATGGCTGATGAGTTCATGGCTATGGGTTATGACATTGTTAGTGGTGGAACCGACAATCACTTAATTCTTATTGACCTCCGTAATAAAGGTGTGACGGGTAAATTAGCAGAAGAAGCGCTCGGTCATGCAGCAATTACCGTGAATAAGAACATGGTACCGTTTGACACTGAAAGTCCATTTGTAACTTCAGGAATCAGAATTGGTTCGCCGGCTATGACAACTCGTGGTTTTGGTGAAGAAGAATTTCGTACAGTGGCAAAACTCATCGATCGTGTAATTCAAGATCCTGAGAATGAAACCGTGCATGCAAAAGTAACCCAAGAAGTTGAGGCATTGTGTGAGCAATTCCCTCTGTACGACTTCATAACGGCCTAAAAGCGGAAGTAGCTTGAGCGAACGTCAGATCATGCAGAAAAACCCTCCTAAGGCTCCCAAGCCCGAGGACCGCACCTCAACGATGAGTTTTCTAGAACACCTAGAAGAACTCCGTTGGCGCATTGTAAAAGGGTTGATAGGTGTTTTAGTTGGAGTTGTAGTTGCGTTTATATTTTCCGATTACTTCGTAAATACCATTTTATTGGGGCCTGCTAATGCCGACTTCTTCATGTATGACATCATTCGTATCGATGCTATTGATTTAACCCTTCAAAGTAGGCGTTTACCGGGGCAGTTCTTTACCTTTTGGGGGGTTCTGTTTATAGTAGGTTTGGTAATCGGCTCTCCTATTCTGTTTTATCAATTGTGGTCGTTTGTTGAACCCGCTTTTGAAGTTTCAACAAAGAAGAAAACGGTTATAACAGCCTTTTTCATCACCCTATTCTTTTTACTTGGTGTAGCATTTGGTTACCTCATTTTGGTTCCATTTGCATTGCAGTTCTTTGCTTCCTTTTCAATATCTGAAGCGGTTCGTAATGATTTCGATATTAACTCTTACTTCAGTTCATTGAGCATGTGGGTGATATCCTGTGGAATGATTTTTCAGATACCCGTTGTAAGTTATGCCTTGAGTAAAATTGGAATTCTGACCCCCGAATTTTTACGCCATTACCGCCGCCATGCACTCGTCGCATGCTTGGTGGTTGCTGCATTTTTAACTCCACCTGATCCCGTTTCTCAGATATTGATAGCTATACCACTTACAGTTTTATATGAGTTCTCAATATTTGTAAGTAAAGTTGCTCTCAAACAACGAGAAAAGGCATTAAAAGCGGCATTAAATAGCGAATGAGGATAGGTATTTTAAAGTCATTCCTTTTATCTTAGGCAGATACTAAAACTAATGTTCATTAGTTTATAGAGCATAATTTTTACTAACCAAAGCTAAAGTCATTTGAAGACGCGCATTTCATTCTTACTTCTATTTTCTCTTTCCATTTTCATTATCCAGTGTGATGACGGCAATAATGATTTCATTCGTAGAGATTACACTACCGTACCTGCTCCATTTTCTATTGAAGGAGCTACTAAAGACACTACTGAATCAGGTGTAATTTATTACGACATTCAAGAAGGTAGTGGTGAATTAGCTATTCAAACTAGAGACGATGTTTCCTTTCACTTCACAGCTTGGCAGCGAAATATTACTACCATAGATAATATTATTGGTAGTACCTATGAAGATGGAAGCACTGAGACAACGGGATTTGTTTCTATTTTCAATTTTCAAGTTGTAGATACACGCTTTACAACTATTGGGAGTAATAAATTACGCATCAATACTCCATATATGGCTGAAGGTGTAGTAGGCATGAAAGAAGGTGGTAAGAGAGTGTTAATCTTTCCTCCAGAATTCAATAACTCTGGAGACACTATCCGAGTTGACTTCGAATTAGTAGAGATTGCTTACTAAAAGACTCAGTCTTTAAAAACCCTTTTAATTCTACTATTTAAAGCAGTTGTGACTTCGTAGGGTATGGTTTCATTTAGTTGAGCCCATACCTCTGCACTTAATTCCTTGTCGTTTAGAAGTGCTACTTTATCCCCTTTATGGAAGTCATTTGTAGGTGTGAATATTCCGATGTAGTCCATAGTTATTCTTCCTACTTGAGGGTATAGTTTCCCATTTACTTTAAGCTGAATTTTCCCTCCTAAACGCCGTTGAATCCCATCACTATAACCAACAGGTACTGTTCCTATGTATCCGTCTTCTGGAGCTACCCAGCTTGCACCATAGCCAATATTATCCCCTTTTTGTACTGCACGTGTTTGAAGAATATGAGACTCCCATTCTATCACGGGGATTAGAGCATCTATTTTAGTGGAACCTGGAGCATAGCCATATAAACATACGCCAGGCCTTACAGCATCGAACTGTATCTCTAAATCTGAATAGTTAAAAATGGCTCCTGTATTAGCAGTGTGGGCCATAATATTAGATGGAAATGCCTTCCTTACTTCTGTAAATCTTGCGAGCTGACTTACAACGCCTTCGCTATCTAGTACATCCGCTGTGGCAAAATGTGTGTATATCCCCGTGCATGTCAACTGAGACGATGATTTATACTTCTCAATCGCTAATTCATATTGTGAATATGGGATTCCAAGTCGCCCCATGCCTGTATCAAAATTGATATGATACTGGGTGCCATCTACCAAAGTATCGAAATCATTTATATCCCCAACGGTCGCTATCAAATTGTGTTCTTTAAACCAACTGGCCTTTTCTAATTCTGGAAGCTCAAATACTAAAATCGGATTCTGAATACCTATTGTTCTTAGAGTGATGCCTTCCTCTACTCTAGCCACACAAAAGCCGTCCACTTTAGGTGCAAGATATTTGGCAATTCCTTCTATCCCATGGCCATAGGCATTGTCTTTTACCACAGCATAAACTTTCACACCATCTTTGAGCTGAGCTTTAACGGCATTTAGATTATGAACTAATTTAGAACAATGAATTGTGAGTATAGATCTCAATGAATTTCGTCTACTTTTGAGGTTTTACTAAAACCACGATTTTTTATGTTTTTTCAGAATTACTTGAGCAGCATTATGTCCTGCAGCACCAAAAACACCCCCACCAGGATGGCAAGATGCACAGGATAGATATAAATTTTTAATCGGGGTTTCATACTGACTCATTTCGGGAATCGGCCTAAACATAAACATCTGATCGAAGCTCATTTCTACGTGCATTACATTTCCCTTCAATAACCCATGTTTGCGTTCTATATCTAAAGGCGATTGAATGTACCAATCTATCAACTTGCCTTTCATATTTGGCGCATAATCCACCACTACATCGTAAATCTTTTGGGCTTCACGCTCACGAATATCATCCCACTGAACTCCATTCGCTAGTTCATAAGGATGCCATTGAGCCCAAACAAACATAGTATGCTTGCCATCTAAAGCTACATCTGGATCTATGGCAGAGAAGGTCATAGCAAGTGCCGCTGGCTTCTCTGGAGGCAACCCCTTTGTGTAATCTCCTATCGCATTTTTCATGTACTGAACTGAAGGTGCTAGTAGCTGAATACCATTGTGTATGTAAGGGTCTTCTGGAGCGGCAGTATAAATCGGTAATTCTTCTACTGCACACCGAATTACCATTCCAAAGCCATTTCCAACATTGATGTTTTTAACCTTCTTAAACATCGAATCTTCTAAATGTTCCCGACCTACCATTTTCATCATAGTGGTTTGAACATGGGCATTCGAAACTATGATATCCGCTTTAAATTCTTCTCCTGATTCGGTTCGAACTCCGATGGCTTTACCCTGTTCAATCATTATTTTCTCAACAGGACTATTACTTCTTACCTCGCCACCATATGCTTCAATTAGGTTCTTCATGGCTTGTGTGAGCATACCACTCCCTCCTCTTGGGTGTTTGGCTCCACTTTCATGCAACATCGATTGCCATCCAACAAAATCGCCCGTAGCTGAATGATCAGGTAGAGGACCAGACTGAGCTGCAAACCACAACAATGGCGCTTTCATATATGGGTTATCAAAAGCATCATCTACAACCTTACCATAACTTGATAGGATTTTTTGAAGGCCTGCTGTTTGTTCCCCTTTATTGAACATTGCTCCTTCTTTCATTTGTTGAAGAGCCATTTCAGCAAAAATATTTTTAGCAGAAGGTGCTGTCATAAACGCTTTTAACACTCCTTGATTTATCTTCCCCCAGAACTTTATAAAGTCTTTATAGTTCTGAACATCCTCTGGAGCTACTTTAGCAATAGATTCTAGGGTTCGTTCAACATCCTTAAAAAAGTGTATTACCCCTTTACCCGTTGGCACGGGATACGACATGATGGGGTCCATATCGATATATTCTAAGCCATATTTTTCGAGCTCTAGTTCTTCGATAATCCCTGTTTGATGAATCATGATGTGAACCGAGGAACCAACGTCCATTCGAAAACCATGTGGATTTTCAGGCGACTTGAACATAGTTTCGGTACAAACAGCGCCCCCAATAGTATCGCGGCGTTCGAGTACTAAAATCTTTTTACCTGATTTGGCTAGATAACACCCCGTAGTTAGCCCATTGTGCCCCGAACCAATAATAATTACGTCGTATTTGTTCATAGAAGAAGATAAAATGAATTGTTCAAAAGCTAAGATTTATTAAGTTGTTTTCGAATCTTTTTTAAAGTCATCTAACCGTATAACATTTAGGACCATTCATGAACATAGGTCGTTTTCAAATTGAACATTTGAGTGAAGGCATTTTTGAAAACCATAAAGATGGCACTTTCAATAAATTGGCCTATGAAGACCATATACAAAGTGAAGAAAACAAAGACTATAAGAAGGTTCGAAAAATCGGTATAGATCCTATTTTAATTAAAACGGGAAAGCATAATATATTGGTAGACACAGGCTTAGGATGGGGTTTAGATCACAACAGTGAATATACACATGCTTCAAATATTGTTACCAATCTAGATATATTTGGCCTAACTCCTGAAGACATTACGCACGTTGTTCTTACCCATCTACACTATGATCACGCCGGGGGCTCAACCTATGTTGATGCATATTTTAAAACCCAAACGACCCTCCCATTTGCTAATTACTTTGTCCAGAAAATAGAGTGGCTTTATGCTTTAGAACAGATTCAAAACAATGGCGGGAAAAACACTTCCAGGTATGAGCTGGATGAACTATATAAGTTAGAAGCAGAGTATAAACTTGTGCATTTAACAGATCACACCACTCAATTGGTACCCGGAATTGAACTCATTCATACCGGTGGGCATACACCTGGGCATCAAATTGTAAAGATTCAAGATGAAGGTGAAACAGCTTATATATTTGGGGATTTAATCCCAGATGATTCTCACATCAATCAGTATTCTACAAAGAAAGAAGATATAGATCCTTTACAGGTTGTAAAGGCTAAAACATTATTACTGCGCAAAGCCTTTGAAGAAAATGCTGTGTTACTATTTTACCATTCCATACATACTAAGGCAGGTCGTTTACTTAAAGATGTGGATCAAAAGTATGTACTTGAGGTTGTGAAATAACGGTTTTTTCAGTCTTGATTCAGGTCTTTAAGAGTATTCACTTGGGAGAATCAAGGCTTCTTGATTAAACGAGCATAAAAAAAGGCGGTTATCAATTAACCGCCTTTTCGCTTTAAGCTATCTCAATTATTTACCTTGGTAGGCTTCACCTTTTAGGATCCATTCTGGACTCCCCTCTCCTTTCAAATAATAATCGAAGTACTCTTTCATACGAATTGCGTAATCCAATTTATTCGGGAATTTCTGAAGGTGATGTGGCTCACCGTGATACTGTAGAAAAATCACATCTTTATTATATCTACGCATCGCTAGGTACATCTCGATACTTTGATACCAAGGCACCGCTCCATCCGCATCACCATGCTGAATAAGCATAGGTGTAGTGATTTTATCAGCGAAGAACACCGGTGAGTTCTCAATATATTTTTCTGGTGCTTCTACTAAACTTTGACCAATTCTACTTTGAGTTTTCTCGTATTGGAATTGACGTGCTAAACCAGAAGCCCATCTAATTCCAGAATATGCACTGGTCATATTACTCACTGGAGCTCCTGATACGGCAGCATCGAAGATATCGGTTTGAGTAACGATAAAAGCAGTTTGATACCCACTCCATGAATGCCCATGAAGCCCTAATTTATCTTCATCAGCAATTCCCATTTCAATTAACTTCTGAACACCCGGCACTAAACTCTTAGTAGCTGCGAATCCGGGCCTACCAATTTCAAAACGAATATCTGGTAAAAACACCACATAGTCATCGCTCACATACTGAGCAAATACAGGACGGTGATTTGTTTTGGGTTCATTGAAATCGTGTAATCGATTAGAATAGAAGCGATAGTAGTAAGTCATAATTGGGTATCGCTTTTTCGGATCGTAGTTATCCGGCTTGATGATAATACCCTGCATGTAGGTTCCATCAAGACTGAGCCAATCAACCAATTCCGCCGTACCCCAATTCCACTTCTGCTTTAAGTCCATGTGCAGCTGAGAAACTTGTTTAGTACGCTTAAAACTTTTGTCGTTCGCTACCCATAAGTTCGGAAATTCATCGTACGCTTCGCGTTTATAGAGAATTTTATTACTGTCTTCAGCTTTTGCAACAAGAGTGAATTTTTTATCCTCTTCCAGAATCTGTTTTACACCTGAACCATTGATTTTAGTGCTATAGAAACCAAAGTTTTTCTTTAAATCATGGTAAGCCGTTAAAAGTATTTCTTCACCATTTTTGAAGTAATCTTTATCCTCAAGATTGGTTACTCTGAAAATACGTTTCTCGGTTCTACCCTCACCATTGGTGATATTGGTTGCTTTCCCGCTGCTTAGATTGAAGTGCCATACATCATATTTATCGTTGATGAGTACGCTATTCCCTTTATCAACCCAACCCGCAACTCCATATCCGGGGACATCCGATGGATAATCATGGTCTTCATTGTAGAAAGGGGTATCAATTGATGCTGTTAATGATTTCGTTTCTTTGCTTTGAGTATCATATACATGCCAATTGGAATCATCATAGTAAACTACATAAGCATCATTTGGCGACTGATAGGTGAAACCACCCAATTTTTCAACAAAGCGAGTTCTTTTACCATTATTTAGATCAACTATATACCAATCATTATATGATCCATCCCAAGTAACCTCAATCAGATATGGGTCACTGTTATAACCTAGTACAGTTTCTGATGAATGATCTATTCTAATTTCAGGCATGCGTACATCAGCAAGTTGAACCCAGTTATTTTGATCTAAATGATAAACTGATGTATAAAGGTGGTTTTTCCTGCTATTCCACGTTACGATTTCATGCGTTTTAATACGAGGGTCGTCTCCATGCCATAGATCCATTTCCCTATCATCAACGATATCTTCAACACTGTAGATATCAATATCTTCTTCACTATCATCACTTTCTTTCTTACCAACGTCGGCCATAGCTCTACCTTGTAAGCCAAAGAAAAGACGTTTTCCATCATGTGTGAACCGTAGTGAATTAACTGAAGTAAGCGCATAGTCAGGGTCAACATCTGTAGAAAGTACTAAGCTTTTGGCAGAAGAGTTATTGGCTTCCCAGAGTTTTAATTCCGCATCAGAAACTTCATAATCTTCATTAAAAGGAGCCTTCGTATAAGCCATTCTTGCTCGTTTATTATCCCAAGTGATATTGGAGTAATAAGTATTTTCAGAAGCATCCACGCTCATTGAGTTTTCATTCTTAAGATTGTAAACAAACAGCCCATTTTGTTCACCCGATGTATCCACCGTTGCATAGGCAAAGTGTGTTGAAAGGCTATCAAAACTCATCGATGACACAAATGGGAGCTCTGTCTCCGATCCACTTTCTAAATTGATAAGCTTAACCGGCGTACCCAATTTTTTATTTTTATGCTTTAACTCTTCTATTTCCTTAGTAGCATAATGTTTGATGGCCACCCATTTCCCGTCATTTGATAAGCTATATGAAGCCACTCTATCTACTTCAGATGTATTTCCTGAAGATAGATTTAGGTACATAAGGCCACGCTTTGGTTGGTTTTTTTTGGCTTTGATTTGTTCAACTAGTGGTACATTTTTATAGGCGAACACCCACTTTTCGTTTGAAGTGATTCTAGCTGAACTCCCTAAATCCAGTTCATATTCAGTAGAATTTGAGGTGTGTTGAATCACCACTTTTCCATCACCACGATCAGGCCACACATCATATGCGATCCAATTACCATTGCTAGAAAATTGTGGACTTCGAATGTCCTCAAATTTCATTACATCCTCGAATGTTAATACGCCCTGAGCGGACAGTAATGGTGTAAACATCACCATCCAGAGTATTAAACCCGTTATAGATTTAGCTAAGTACTTTATTTTCATCGATTCCCTTTAGATTAAAATTCATTATGAAATAACAGATTAAACTTCTTTTATTCAATGTGTTTGATCAAATATAAATTGGGAGCATGGAAGAAGTAGCGAATCTGTTATACTCAAACATCTATTTACAAGCTTTAGCTGTTTTAACTCCGATAATAAGCTTTGTACTTTGGATCTACTCGAAAGCCAAAAACAAAACGCATGCCGATGGACTGGTTATAGAATCCAAGGATGAGTTTCTATGGTTTCAAAAAGAAGTGATTGCTAAGAAACGAACTTTGCTTTCAGCCCTAGCCCACTCGCTAAATTTTGATCTTCTTGAAGCGAGTCATTTCAGAAAACCATCACCGTCCTTCCCACTTCTTATGCATTCCGATTGGCTACCCACAAAGCCTATCTCTTTAGACAAAATTGATATAGAAACCATAGAATATCAATCCCCAAAAGTCTTTCCACCAAATTCATTATTACCGCTAAAAGATAAAGAAACCACCTATCCTACTTTTCATGATGCCATCTATGAACTAATGAAACCACGCATCTTTAAAAGTAATCCGCAATATCGAATAATGGGATTTCAACCTAATTCAGATAGATATACCATACAAATCTCAAGGGAAGCCGATTAGTATTTTTCGAAAATCGATTTTGGGAAGCCGATGGAATATGAGCTGGCTAAATCTGTAATCTCTAATAAAGAACGATTTAAAAATCATTTCACCATCAAAGATTACGTGAAATGGTCCTCTAATAACTACAGAAAAAAAGCTGTCAAGGCATTGGCAAAAACTCCACATTCCTTTCATGATATTGTTGTATTAGGGGGTATTTCTACCTTAACTCTGATATATAATGAGGAAGAAAACGACTTCAGGTTTTTAATGCATGAACGGAGTACTAAACAGGGTTATGCTTCGGGAATAAAGCATGTAATCCCTGCTGGAGAGTATCAGCCCTTAAATAAAAGTGATCGATTTGAAATGGATTTACCTCTTTGGCATAATATCATGAGAGAAATGGCTGAGGAATTAGCGAATAAGCCGGAGTATGAAGAAAAGGAAGGAAAGCGAATTGATTATCAAAGCACCGAACCATTTAAAAGCTATTCAAATGCTCCCACCAATGGTGATCTAAAAATTTACTTTGCAGGATTTGGCTTAGACCCACTCAGTTTACAAGGTGAGATTTTGACAATCATGGTCGTCCGCGAACATACATTTCATACATTATTCGGGAAAGAGCCTTTAGAAAAAAACGAGGAAGGCTTTTTAATATCCTCAGATGGTAAATGGGGGCTGCCTTTTACAGAAAAGGAAGTTACAAATATGCAGAATATGGCCGTGCTGGCTGCAGGCCATACCTTATTGAGTGTAGCTATACAACAAAAGCCATTCCTGCTATCGGAAATGGCTTCTTCAAAATAACTTAATTTGTCTCTGCTGCGATTCGTTCTTTTAAACGATCTTCAAAACCTTCTTGGGCTTTGTACTGCTTCAGTAAACTCATCAACTTTTTTCCTTCTTTCGCTGAGAATGCTAGTTCACGCAAATCATCGTCGTGAACCAACACCTCTTCGAAAGTGTCTCTCTCGACCAGATCAAGCTGTTCGTCTACGTAGTCAGAAATATAATTTTCAATTACCGGATGGTATTCTTTTTCTAAAAATTTCATAAAGGGTAATGCTAGTGTGTGTCTTCATTACCCTTTTAGTCTGCTTTTAGAAAGAAGTTCCCAAATCCACGTAACTTTCTATCATGTGTTGAATTTGTGCACGGCCACGGTTAATTCTTGACTTCACCGTACCCATTGGAATATCCGTTACTTCAGAAATTTCTTCGTAAGTCATTTCTTGTAAGTCACGTAACATCACTACTTCTCTAAAGTCTTCTGGCAATGCCATTAGTGCTTTTTCAAGCTGCTCTAGGCTTAATTTCTCGTGTAATTCTTGGTCGGGTAGGATGTTAGTATCCTCGATATGCATTTCATAATCCTCAGAATCGTTAGGATCTTTATGAATAGATACTTTGTGCATTTTTTGCTTCTTCTTGTACAAGCTCTTCGCCAAGTTTAATGCGATGGTGTACATCCAAGTTGAGAACTTAGCGATTCTCTCATAAGAAGATTTACTTTTATGAACTCTTAAGAAAGTTTCTTGCACTAAATCTTCACAATCTTGGTGGTTGTGAGTATAACGATATAGGAAATTGTGCAATCTATCTTTGTAACGGAATACAAGCTCGTTAAATGCGATTTCTTCTCCATTCTGGAAGTATTCCATTAAATCTTCATCGCTATAATTTTTTACGGCTGTAGTATTAAACGAGTCCATTATCAATCCACTAAATTTTATTTCTGTTCTTGTTAAAACAGCGAGTCGGTATTAACCGATAATTCGCTTCACAAGGAGAAATAAAATCGAGGTGGAGTCGAGTGTGGTAAAACCTTTAATAGAGCGGTCAGCATCTAAAAGGGCTTCGAAAACACGAGGCATATCGCTGTAGCGAAAATTCGAAGCATCATCCCAAAGTTTGTTGAAGTACCAGGCACTAGCAATACCCAGTTCGCTTTGAATCTGATTCTTAGCGAAACCTTTTTCGGCGAGTCTTCGAATTTGCCAAATGTTTGTAAACACACTGTTAAAGAACCCCACGAGTCGAATAATTTCTCCCGTGTCTGTTTTAGTGTGTTGCAACATTTGTTCCGAGATATAAAGTGCTTTGCCAAGATCTCGCTTAATTAGGGCTTCTTTGAGCTCAATCGCCGTATATTCGCGATATGAGCCGATTATTTTTTTTACATCGGACTCTGAGACCCTTACAGAAGTGTCTACAAAAGTACACACTTTGTCTATTTCGGTAGACAAAAGCTGTAAATTGTTCCCAACAAATTGGGATAATAATTGAGCTGCTCCGGGCTCAATTGCTTTATTATGATGAGACTTCCCCCAAGCTATTACCCAATCAGGAATCAAATAATCCGATAAAGCTTCGAATTGATGATATCCTACATTTTCACTTTTCGAGAGCGCTTTACCAAGATTGGTATTCCCAGCAGGCTTTCCTGTATCAAATAATACCAGTAAACAAGTGGGGTTGGGATTCTCTATATAGTGAATAAAATCTTGAATTGAGCCTTCCCCTCCTGCACCCTTTCCTATTTGAAGAAAGTTTCTGATTACAAGAACTCGGCGTTCAGCCATCATAGGATAGCTTCGTGCAATACTCAGAGCTTTGGCAGGGGTTACATCTTGCCCATATAATAGGTCAAAATTAAAGTCTTTCTCATGCGGGGGTAAAACGGCAGAAAACTTATCTAATAGCTGATCAAGGTAGAATTCCTCTTCTCCATAAAGATAATAGATTGGCTTTAGCTGGCGTGATTCTACCTGCTTAACCAACTCTAAATATAAATCTGTGCTATTTTTTTTCTTTGCCGCCATGGAAGATTGAAGGTACAAAAAGTGAAACCCAGTTCTCCACTTCAATTCAAAAAATTATGCATTAAATAGAATCTTAAGTGTGAATGAACGCTTGAACTTTGAAAAGCTTTCTATCAGGCAAAATGAGAGAATATGAGCGACCACATTACAGAGAAATATCAACTCGACGATCACCAAGTAGATCGTATAATCGGAATGGCTTGGGAAGACCGAACTCCATTTGATGCTATAGAGTATCAGTTTGGACTATCTGAACAAGAAGTAATCTCACTTATGCGCTCCAACTTGAAGCATAAAAGTTGGGAGAGATGGCGAAAGAGAGTTTCTGGGCGTGCCACAAAGCACCGAAAATTAAGAAGCGATTTAGTGAAAAGATTTAAATCAGCCGCTCAAAATCCCACCACAAATAATCGTATTGCTAAGAAAAAATATACCTAGCAGAATTAGGATGATTAGATAAAACTGAGTTAATTCATTGGTTCATATATATTAATAGACACTATGAAAAACTTAGTACTTGTTCTTATCGTGCTTTTAATAGCGTGCTCGAAATCACCCAAACCCATCAGCGAACCTTCCGGGAAGATGCTAATCACTACCAACCGCGATGGCAATTATGAATTATATAGCATGCAGGCTGACGGTTCAAACCCAATGAATTTAACCCAATCTGAAAGTTTAGAATTTGGTGGGAGTTGGCATCCAGATGGAAATTCCCTTGTTACCTACTCAGATCGAGATGGGAATAACGAAATTTATCACATTGATATTTCAACGGGTTCTGCAATACGACTTACTGATCACGAATCTAGTGATGTACTGCCTACTTTCTCGCCCGACGGTAACCAAATTCTCTTCATGAGTGAACGCAATGGAAGTAGCAGAGATCTATTTATCATGAATGCCGATGGAACGAATAAAAGAGCTTTAACTAACAATGAGCTTTATGAAGAAAGTCCTGCTTGGAGCCCTGATGGATCAAAAATAGCATTTACTCGACTCATCAAAGAACAAGTAGACACTACTCTGGTTAGTAATGGGGAGATTTTTATAATGAATGCTGATGGCAGCAAGGTTCAGCGGCTTACCCAAAAAACTGGCTATGATTCAGGAGCTGCATTTTCTCCAGATGGAAGCCAGATTGCCTTCTATGGTATGGCGAATGAATCTTTCGACCTATTTATAATGGATGCTGATGGTTCGAACCTCTACAACCTAACCAATGATTCATTAGAAGCTTATTCACCAAGTTGGTCACCTAATGGTGAATGGATTGCCTATACAGGTGGCAATAGAGAGAATTACGATATATATCTTATTCACGTAGACACCGGTGAACGTCGCCGAATTACGACTACTGAAGGACGAGATGAAAACGCAAAATGGTATCATAAAAAAACCTCTGACTAAACGAATAATCAGAGGTTTTAAATTTATTAGACCCTTATTTAAGGTCTAAGTCTTCCCATCATACGTGGGAATGGAATAGTCTCTCTCACATGAGATAAGCCGCATAACCAAGCCACAGTACGTTCTAAACCTAGTCCGAAGCCTGAATGAGGTACAGAACCATATTTACGAAGATCTAGATACCAGCCGAATACATCCATCGGCAAGTCGTGCTTTTCGATGTGATTTTGTAAGAACTCGAGATCATCTTCACGCTGGCTACCCCCAATAATTTCACCGTAGCCTTCTGGAGCTAATACATCCACTCCCAGAACGAGGCGTTCATCTTCAGGGTCGCGCTTCATGTAGAAGGCTTTGATTTCAGCTGGCCAGCGATGCACCATCATTGGTACTTCTTGCTGCATCATTAACACAGTTTCATCAGAGCCACCGAAATCGTTACCCCACTCAAAATTTTGAGCAGATTCTTTCCACTTCGGTATGTTTCTGTAATCTTCTTCAATTTGATCTAGACGAGCAGATATTTCGATTTGGCGTGCTTCAATTTGCTTCTTACGCCATTTCTTCGCTGAACCGTGCTCCTTTTTAATCTCTTCACGTTCTTGTTTCAGCGCTTTCTCTTCTTCCTTTCTATCGGCCATCATCTTATCGAGCATTTCTGCGGTAGCATCGCTCTTTAGAATTTCCACAGCCTCAGAATACGTGATTCGCTTAAATGAATTATCCGCTACCTTTTCAAGCTTCGAGATATCACGTTCTAAAATTTCTAGCTCATTGCGTCTCTTATCTACAACACGCTGTACGATGAACCGGATCATATCTTCCGCTAAATCCATGTTCATATCTAAATCGTAATAAGCCATTTCAGGCTCAATCATCCAGAACTCGGTAAGGTGGCGACGAGTTTTAGATTTCTCAGCTCTAAATGTTGGGCCAAAGGTGTAGATTAACCCATGAGCCATTGCCATGGCCTCGCCATAAAGTTGACCTGTTTGCGCTAAATAAGCTTTTTCATCAAAGTAATCGGTTTCGAAAAGTGTAGTACTCCCCTCTGCCGCATTGCTCGTAAAAATTGGAGAATCCATTTGAACGAAGTTTCGCTCTTGGAAAAAACTATGGATAGCGAAAATGATTTCATTTCGAACGCGCATTGCCGCCCATTGCTTTTGGCTACGCAACCATAGGTGGCGGTTGTTCATTAAGAACTCAACACCATGTTCTTTAGGCGTAATTGGGTAATCTTCTGCAATCTGAACAATCTTTAAATCAGATACATGAATCTCATGCCCACCAACACTACGCTCATCGGCTTTAACCGTACCTGTAATTTCTAGTGAACTTTCTTGCTTAAGAGCATTGGCAGCTTCCCAAACCGATGTATCTACATCATCTTGAGCCACTATACATTGTGTAATTCCAGTACCATCTCTAAGCTCGATGAAAGCAAGTGCTTTACTTGTTCGGATGTTATATACCCATCCTTTTAGTGTCACTTTTGCATCAACATGATCACTAAGTTTGTTGATATAAATCATTTCAAAAATCAGTTGTTAATTGAGGTTCTTATCAAGTAAGGTAAAACTATTTTTAACCTTGTTCAGGAGTTAATATCGCTTCTGTAAATGAAGATTGATCAAAGAAATTAGATGAGAAATCACGCATATCTTCAGCCGTAACTAAATCTATATTTTCTACTAGTTCATCTAAAGTCACAAAACGGTCGAAATAAAGTTCACTTTTTGCTAATCGCATCATACGGTTACTTGTATTTTCTTGCGACAAGAGCAGTTTCCCTTTCAGCTGCGTTTTGGCTTCAACAAGTTCTTTCTCAGGAACAATATCATTTGATATTTTTTGAAGTTCCGCTACAATCAACTCATTCACGTGAGCTACATAGTCTTTATCTGTTCCAACATATACGCCCCATAATCCCGCATCAGTATACGATTGGTTGAAGGTCTGAATGGAATAGCAATAGCCGTATTTTTCACGAACGTTTTGGTGTAAACGCGAACTCATTCCACCACCAAGTACTGTATTAGCTAGCAACAATAAATACTTATCAGAATGATCGAAGTGAATACCACGACGCCCAAGTACATAATGAGTTTGCTCTATAGCTTTAGTAAGTTCAATTTTTTGAGCGTTGTAAGGTGTGAGCGGTTGTTCTTCATTTTCTACTTGCTCAGCAGGTAAATCTCCAAAGTAGTTACTCACTATCTCTACAACTTGTTCGTGATCCACATTACCTGCAACCGATACCAATAAATTACCTGCTTTATAGCGGTCACGCATGTACTGATATAAATCCTCTCTGGTAAAGGCATTTACCGTTTCTTCATAGCCTAATACTGGACGCCCTAATTGATGCCCATCAAACATTTTTGAGGTAAATTCTTCAAATAAGTAATCGTCTGGAGAATCACGATACATCTTCATCTCCTCTACTACTACTTTCTTTTCTTTCTCAACTTCTTCGCCTGGAAAAGCAGGATTTAACACCATATCAGAAAGTACATCTAAGGCTCTATTTAGTTGTGAATCTACACAACGAGCATAGTAGCAAGTATACTCGGATGAGGTAAAAGCATTAAGGTAGCCTCCAACCGATTCCATACTCAATGCAATATCATACGCCGAGCGAGTATCTGTACCTTTAAAGAGCATATGCTCTAAAAAGTGCGTTACTCCAGCTTGGTCTTTAGTTTCGTTTCTTGAACCAGTTTTTACCCAAATACCCACCGAAATACTTTTTACACTTTCGATATGCTCGGTTACAATACGTAAACCGTTAGGTAATACTGTTTTATTGATGAAGTCGATTTCTTTTAAATTTTCCATGGATCTGTTCAATTATCAAATGGGACTCAGGTATTGTACCGGCGAATATACGCTGTTTCTAAAAAGGTACAACTATGAAATTGGATTGTATTAGGTAGTGCTATAACGACAAAAAAGGCACCCCCGTTTGGGAGTGCCTTTCTTTAAATAATAATCGGAATAAAAAGATTATGAATCTTCTCTTTCGATGAGTGCTTTTCTAGAAAGGCGAAGTTTTCCACCATGTTCTACTTTAAGCAGCTTCACTTCAATTTCATCACCTAGTTGTAGGTAATCGGTCACTTTTTCAACACGTTTGTGATCGATTTCTGAAATATGGAGAAGACCGTCTTTTCCTGGAGCTACTTCAATGAATGCACCGAAGTCTTTAATCGACTTCACAACACCTTTATAAGTAGCGCCTTCTTCAAGATGACCAACAATCATCTTAATACGGTTCTTAGCTTCTTCTGCTTTGTCTAAGTCGTTTGCAGAGATTGTAACTTGGCCTTTTCCATTAGCATCTTCTTCGATGATAATTTCAGTGCCCGTTTCTTTCTGAAGCGTTTGAATAACTTTACCGCCAGGTCCGATAACAGCGCCAATGTCGCTACCATCAATTTCCATCTTAATAAACTGAGGAGCATATTTGCTGATTTCAGTTCTTGGAGTAGAAATGGTTTCAGCCATTTTACCTAAGATGTGCATACGACCAGCATGCGCTTGCTCAAGAGCTTCTTCAATAATTTCGAAGCTAATACCTTGAACTTTCATATCCATTTGGCAAGCAGTGATACCATCAGCAGTACCTGCTGTTTTGAAGTCCATGTCGCCCATAAAATCTTCTTCACCACGGATATCAGAAAGAACAACTGTATTGTTCTCGCCTACAATCATACCCATTGCAATACCTGCAACTGGTTTTTTAAGAGGCACTCCAGCATCCATAAGGGCCATTGAACCGCCACATACAGAAGCCATTGAAGATGAACCGTTTGATTCAGTGATATCTGAAATCACGCGAATCACATAACCGAACTCTTCAAAAGTAGGCATCATCATTCTTAAAGAACGCTCTGCTAAATGACCATGACCAATTTCACGACGACCAGGACCACGTAAGAAACCAGCTTCACCAACAGAGTATGGAGGGAAGTTGTAGTGTAGCATAAACTGCTTTGCTTCTTGATCGAATAGGGTATCTACAGATTGCTCATCACGCTTAGTACCTAATGTTACTGATACTAATGCTTGAGTTTCGCCACGAGTGAATAATGACGAACCGTGTGCACGAGCGATATATCCAACTTGTGTCCAGATATCACGGATATCGGAAGGAGAACGACCGTCGATACGACGTTTTTGCTCTAAGATCATGTTACGCAGCTCGTTCTTCTCGATGCCGCCTAAGATCTTTTTCGCTTCTTTCATTTGATCTTCGTCGTACTCAGTTTCTTCTAGTTGAGCTACAACGTCATTCTTAATCTCAGTGATTTTCTCATTGTATTCTTCTTTTCCAAGACCAATGTTAACCACTTCTTTAATTCTGTCTTCAGCAAGCTCTTTAACCTTCGCTTCAATATCAGCTGGAGTTACAGGAGCCACAAATTCTCTTTTTGGCTTTCCTAACTCTTCACGTAGTTCGTTCTGGAATGCACAAAGTTTTTTAATAGACTCATGAGCGGCTTTAATAGCATCTAACATCTCTTTTTCAGAGATTTCTTCCATTTCACCTTCAATCATTAGGATACTGTTTTCAGTACCACCAACAACCATATCGATGTCACTATCTTTAAGCTCTGTAATAGTTGGGTTAATGATGAATTCACCATTTACGCGTCCAACACGAACTTCAGCCATTGGGCCGTCAAAAGGAATATCAGACAGGTGAATAGCTAATGAAGCACCTACGGCTCCTAATACATCACCATCGTTTTCTTCGTCAGAAGAAATAACACTTGAAATTACTTGAGTGTCGCACACATATCCTTTTGGGAAAAGTGGGCGTAATACACGGTCGATTAAACGACTAGATAGGATCTCTTTTTCGTTAGAGCGTCCTTCACGTTTCATGAAACCGCCAGGAAAACGTCCTGCAGCCGAGAAACTCTCTTTATGATCTACTGTGAGCGGGAAAAAATCTTGCCCCGGTCTAGGTTCTTTAGCGCTAACCGCGGTACAGAGTACCATGGTATCCCCCATTCTTACAACAACAGCACCATCGGCTTGTTTTGCTATGCGACCTGTTTCTACAGATAGCGTTTTTCCGGGTGCGAATTCTATACTTCTAAAATCTTCTTTCATTTATTTTTGTCTTTTCTATTGTTTACTGCTTTTTCCCACCCTGTATTGATAGGCGTTTGGAATGCGTGGTATAAAAGGTGGGATAAATCGAAAAAGGCTCCGCGGTACACGGAGCCTTTGAAATTATTTACGAATACCGAGTTCTTTGATAAGCTCTCTGTATTTCTGAATGTCGTTTTTCATAAGGTAGTTAAGCAAACGACGACGCTTACCTACTAATTTCAATAAACCTCGACGAGAAGCGTGGTCTTTCTGATTATCTTTAAGATGCTCAGTAAGATGATTAATTCGGTGAGTAAATAGGGCGATCTGGCCTTCAGTAGTACCGGTATTGGCTTCTTCTCCGCCAAACTTCTTGAAAATATCTTTTTTTTCTTCTGCTGTAATGCTCATTACAATTTCTGTTATAACTTTAAATCGATTTAATAGTTTGCTAAGATAAGCTTTTTAGTGGTAAGCAACAACGGGTATAACAATTATTAAAAAGCCCTCATGTTAAGATCCTCCAAGGCTTAGCACCTTTATAAGATACGCTTTTATCGCCTTATATATAAGCTTCATATATATTTTCCTTTTATAAAACTCTATCCCAAGATTATACACTACTCATCACTCCTTCTTATTTATTGAGCATAGTTCAATCACTACACTCAATCATTATTGCGAATACAGAATGCAGAAATTTCATTGAAACAATTTTATCAACTGTAAGTAGTGCCCAGCTTAATACATCAAATAATGTGATGTTGAAGTCTTTAACCTTCAGCACTTTAGCAGGTTCAAAAAAATATGATTGGAATCTTAGTTTTATTAGCTCTCTCTTGGTTAATCCTACACTATGTAGAAAAAGAAAATTTATCTGTATTAGGTGTTTACCCAACGAAAAAACGAGTTGTACATTTTTTTGCAGCCTTTTTAGTGACTTCCTTACTCTGCTTTGCAACACAATACATAGAATTAATCTTAACTGATTCTGAATGGTTTATTAATGATAGTATTGCAGGAATTACTATTGTAAAAGGCTTTTTCTGGGATATAAAATCCGTATTAACAGAGGAATTATTGTTTCGAGGAGCACTATTGTACATTTTAATTCAAAAAATTGGTGAGCAAAAAAGCATTCTGATTTCTGCTTGTTCTTTTGGCGTATATCATTGGTTTTCATTTGGCGTATTCGGCAATACTTTTGCTATGCTACTAATCTTTATTGGAACTGGACTAATGGGTTATGCATTTGCACTATCTTTTTCAAAATCCAAATCTCTACTTCTTCCTATTGCACTTCATTTAGGTTGGAATTTCACTTACAACACAGTTTTTTCGAATGGTCCATTAGGTGAATTAATCCTTATTTCCCGAGGTGGAGTTGAACTCACTGGACTTACCTCTCTATTTAACTTTGCAAACGGTCTTATAATCGCTCCAATTATTGTACTCTTATATGTTTGGTTATTTATACCTAACACAACAAACAAGGCCTCGATGGCAGAAGATTAATTTGATAGGCCTTTTTCAATTCACACCAATATTAATTGTTAGAACTATTTTTTAAGTATTGAAACATTTACTTCTTCTCGCCCCAATATTTTTGATCATCTCTATAGTAATAGTAATCGATTCCGAACCTGAATCGGTGCTTATTACTAATATTAAACTTATCGATGGAACAGGAGAGCCCGCTCGAGAGCGCCAATCTGTATTAATTGTAGATGGATTAATTAAGAAAATCAGTAATGCCCAATCATTCCAGCCATCAAAGAACACAGAAATTGTTGATGGAACTGGTAAAACCATGATACCGGGACTTATAGGTGTGCATAATCATCTTCACATTCCTCGCCACCCTTTTATCGGTAAGATTGCTTCAAAATTATATTTGGCTTCAGGTGTAACAACTATCCAAACCGCAGGAGCTGCATACCCTTATGAAGAGATAGAATTAGCAAAACAAATAGAACTTCGTGAATTTATTGGCCCTGAAATAATCCCAAGTGGTCCATACATAACGGGTGATGGAGGGAATCCCAATATGATAATCCCTCAAGATGAAAGTGCATTGCGCGACACTATAAGGTATTGGGCAAATAAAGGTGCTAAATGGATCAAAGTTTATAGGAATGTAGATCCTAACTTTTTAGAGGTCGTTATTGAGGAGGCGCATAATAACAACATGAAAGTAACAGGCCACCTCTGTTCTATTACATTCCAAGAAGCTTCAGATTTAGGAATAGATGCAATTGAACATGGTTTTAATAGTGTGTCTGATTTTAGAGAGGGTAAAGAATATGGTAAATGCTCAGGGTCAAGAAATTATATCGATGAACTGCCACTAGATGCTAAAGAAGTAGATGAATTACTCCAATTATTGATAAATAACGGCACCGTTTTAACTTCAACACTTAGTATTTATGAAGCCAGTATACCTTCGAGGAGTTATTTAGATGTGCGAAGCATCACAGTTATGTCTGACACATTTAGAGGAAATTTTAAAGATCTAAATGAGAATCGATACACTAAGAAAGATGTAAGTGAGCTTAGAGAGCGAAGATTAAAGCGCATAATGGAGTTTGAATATAGGTTTTATAAAATGGGAGGAATTCTTGCAGCAGGTGTAGATGCTGGTCGCCATATATTGCCTGGATTTGGTGACCAAAGAAATTTTCAATTGTTGTTAGAAGCAGGATTTTCCGTTGAGGAAGCGATCCATATTATGACTAAAAATGGAGCGGTAAAATTAGGTAGAGATGATATTGGAACCATAGAGATTGGGAAAAAAGCTGACTTCGTTTTATTGGAAGGCGATCTAAAAAAGAATGAGGACGTAATTCATAACGTAAATGAAGTCTATAAAAACGGAATGAGTTACGAGCCAGACACAATACTTAAAAGTATACTAGGTCAATATGGACTTAATTAATTCGCTTCACTCAATTCCACACCCTCATTCTCTGAATGCATAGCTTAAAAATGGAACAGATACTCATTAAGTAGAGTTGTCAGGTTGAAGATATGTAAACCTTCCACTTAAATAATTGACCTATGAGTACTCCTAGATATCCTAAATCGTTTTCACATATAGGTATCACGGTTCCAGACATTCACAAAGCCGTAGACTTCTATCAAGATGTAATGGGTTGGTACGTAATTATGAAACCCTCTACCGTAAAGAAAGAATCAGAAACTGCCATTGGAAAGATGTGCATAGATGTATTCGGCGAGAATTGGGAAGAATTTGAAATAGCTCATATGTCTACGTCTGATGGAATCGGTATTGAGCTATTTTGTTTTCCTCTTGGAAATAAAAAAGCACCTGAATTTAATCCATTCAATACCGGTCTATTTCATTTTTGCATTCAAGACCCAGATATAGAACACTTGACCAAAAAAATTGTTGAAGCAGGCGGAAAGCAAAGAATGCCAATTCGAGAATATTAACCCGACGAAAAACCATATAAGATGGTGTATGTTGAAGATCCATTTGGTGTAGTATTTGAAATATATACTCACAGTTATGAATTAACTTATTCTTCAGGTGCTTATCAAAATGAGTAATAGGCAATTCCTAAAGAGTGAGGCTTGTCTCTACTAAGTGAACAATTACTTCTTATAAAACTGTCTTTTAGACTAAGCGATCTATTGTGTCTATCATTGATACAGGTACTCTGATTACGTAACTCTTTCTCAATCAGTCTTATCAATAGTAACTATACGGTAATAGGAACTCATTCTGTGGGGTTCTGTTCACTTAATAGAATACTTAATAAAGTTATTATTGAATTATGAAAATGAAGAAAGAAAGAGTTTTAGTTGCAGGAGCACACGGAACCACAGGAAAACATCTTATTAATCTACTAGTGGAAAGTTCTACATATGAACCCATTGCTATGGTTCGAAAAGAAGAACAAAAAACATTTTTTGAAGACCAGGGTATTGAAACGGTTTATGGAGATTTAACAGAAGACATTAACAATACGGTTAAAAACGCAGATAAGGTTATTTTTGCTGCTGGAAGTAAAGGAAAAAACTTAGAAGCGGTTGATAAAAATGGAGCTATAAAACTAATTGATGCATCCGAAAATCACGGTGTAGACAAATTCGTGATGTTAAGCTCTATGGGGGCAGATGATCCTACCAAAAGTGAAGATCTACAGGATTACTTAAATGCTAAAAAAGAAGCCGACGAATACCTTCAAAACAGTTCATTAAACTATACTATTGTTCGCCCTGGATCACTTACAAATGATGATCCAAAGCATCAAATTATGCTCGAAGAAACTATTAACTCAAGTGGTTCAATTCCTCGAGCTGATGTTGCGAAAACATTAGTTGGAGTACTAGAGACATCAAAACGCAATAAAGAACACTTTGATATCCTTAGCGGCAACAATCCCATCTCTGAGATTCTCTAGTCAGATATATACTAACCAATTACAGTGTTGTTCTTCTCAAGGCATCTTTAATACCAATGTTGAACAACAATAGGAATGAACTTTTAAAACCTAAAGCGACATGAATTCTACAAAGACTATTTTATTAAACAATAGACCTTCGGGCACCCCCACAACATCTGACTTTAAAATTTCGAACTTAGAATTATCTGATTTAAAAGATGGGGAAATCTTACTTCAAGCAAAGTATATCTCTGTTGACCCGTACTTAAGAGGCAGAATGACTGATCAGAAGTCATACATTGAACCCTTTGAGCTAAATAAACCCATTAGTTCTGGCATGGTAGCCGAAGTTATTGAATCTAATAATGATCAATATACAAAGGGTGATTTTGTATCTGGCATGTTGAACTGGTCAGAATATCAGATTCATAATGGAGCTGAGCTCAACAAAGTAGATCCCAATCAAGCTCCTCTATCTGCATATCTAGGCGTACTTGGAATGACTGGGTTAACTGCTTACTTCGGTTTATTGGATATCGGAAAACCTAAGGAAGGAGAAACTATTTTAGTGTCTGGTGCTGCTGGAGCCGTAGGTAGCATAGTAGGTCAGATTGGTAAAATTAAAGGATGTACAGTTATTGGTATTGCGGGAAGCGACGAAAAAATTGAGCTATTAACCAATGAATTTGGGTACGATAAAGGTATCAATTACAAAACTACCAAAGACATGAATGCTGCTATTAAGGAAGCCGCTCCTAATGGCATTGATGTCTATTTTGATAATGTTGGAGGTGAGATTTTAGATGCAGCACTTGCTAACATTAACCGATTCGGCCGAGTTATAGCATGTGGTGCCATCAGCTTATACAACAAAACTGAACAACCAACTGGCCCAAGAGTTGAGATTACACTGATCAAAAAGAGCGTTCTAATGCAAGGGTTTACCATTGGTAATTATGCCCAAAAGTTTGGTGAAGGTATTAGTGAACTAGCCAAATGGTTAACCCAAGGTAAGTTAACCCATAAAGAGACTATTGTAGAAGGATTCGATCAAGCCCCACAAGCATTTATTGATCTATTTTCAGGGAAAAACCAAGGAAAAATGATTGTAAAGGCAGACTAAGCCATTCAAAAAGAACTATTCATAATTAATAAATAGACTTAAATAAAGGATAAAGAGATGAAATTTTTATTTGTATTAACCTCACACAACGAACTAGGCGACACTGGAAATAAAACCGGTTTCTGGATTGAAGAATTTGCTGCGCCCTATTACTATTTAACCGACAAAGGCGCCGATATTACCATTGCATCACCTATGGGAGGACAACCTCCTATCGACCCATCCAGCGATACTCCAGATAATCAAACGCCGGCTACACGCCGTTTTAAAGAAGATGAAGCTCTTCAGAAAAAACTAGCGAGTAGTATCAAGCTTTCACAAATACAGATGGATGATTTTGATGGGGTATTTTATCCCGGAGGCCATGGTCCATTATGGGATCTAGCCAATGATGAAGATTCGATTCGTTTGATTCAAGAATTTTATGAAGCAAATAAACCAACTGGTTTAGTATGTCATGCCCCTGCTGCTTTAAAAAATGTGAAGCTTTCTGATGGCGAATTCCTTGTGAAAGGTAAAAATGTAACCGGTTTTACTAATTCAGAAGAAGCTGCCGTTCAATTAACGGAAGTGGTACCATTTTTAGTAGAAGATATGCTGAAAGAACGTGGTGCAAACTATAGTAAAGCTGATGACTGGCAAGCTTATGCCGTACAAGATACCAACCTTGTAACTGGTCAAAATCCTGCTTCATCTGAGGCTGTTGCTGAAAAGCTTTTTGCAATGTTGAGTAACTAAGCAAAAGCCCTCTTTTATTTTAAAGCCTCTTACTACTAGTGAGAGGCTTTTTTTAGTATTTCTAATAAGGGATATAAACTTTTAATACTACAATTTTATAAAGTTGTATTCCCTTGTTTTATAGATAATTAAGATTCCTTTCACTTTTAGTTAGCTAGTTGGAACATTCATTGAATTGGCCTTAAATTCTTCGCAGTAATAACCACAAATCATTCGTACTGCCCTCCATGATTAGATACGTAGCCACTCTCCTATTCTCTTTATCACCATTATTATGTATTGCTCAAGATATACCAGATAAAATTTCTGAGTCGGAGTTTTCAATAGGTAAGTCAATTCAAATTCAATCGACACTATTAGGCGAGGCTAGAGACCTTAACATATATCTCCCTTCCAATTACGAAACGAATAAAGATCAATCATACCCAGTTATTTATTTATTGGATGGCTCAATAGATGAAGACATTATACACATTGCAGGCATTACACAATTCGCAGCATTCCCTTGGATTAATATCATTCCAGAATCGATTGTAGTTGGTATTGGAAATGTAGATCGAAAAAGAGATTTCACGACCCCATCACAAAATGAGCTAGACCAAAAAGAATTTCCTACCTCTGGCGGAGCCTCACATTTTGTACAATTCATTGAAAAAGAATTACAGCCCTTTATTGAAAATAATTTTAGAGTAACGAATCAAAAAACTCTAATCGGACAATCTCTAGGTGGACTTTTGGCCACTCACGTTTTATTCACTCAACCTCATCTATTTGATAATTACATAATTGTAAGCCCAAGTTTATGGTGGAATGATGAAAGATTATTAGATGCACCTACTGCACCCTATCAAAGTAAGAAATCAATTTATATAGCTGTGGGGAAAGAAGGTGACGTTATGGAGCGTACGGCACGAGAACTTTACGAAAAACTACTTTCTACTCAATCGAACCGTTCTCAGGTTCATTTTGAATTTCTGGAAGATAAAACTCACGGTGATGCACTTCACATCGCTGTGTATCATGCTCTTGAAGTCATGTTCAAGCAGCAGAAGGATTGATATGAATTGGACATTACTAATTGTAGCTGGTTTATTTGAAGTAGCATTTGCTGCCTGTCTTGGAAAAGCGAATGATGCTACAGGTTCGGCCATGTATGGATGGTATGGAGGATTTCTACTTTGCTTAGCTATTAGCATGACTCTACTAGTTCGCGTGACCCAACATTTACCTATTGGAACAGCTTATGCGGTTTGGACAGGTATTGGTGCTGTTGGTACCGTTTTACTAGGAATATTCGTTTTTGACGAACCTGCTACTTTTTGGCGAATATTCTTTTTGACTACACTTATTGCATCCATCATAGGGTTGAAAATTGTATCCAACTAATTCGGTTCCAAGCGGGTTTCTACTTCAACATTCTAATTTTTTGTCCGAAATATATTGACGTAATTCAAAAGGTTTTTGGGGTAATAGAAACCATATCATATTTATAAACAAAACATTGAAGGGTTATGAAACTTTGGAGTAAAATTTTATTAGGGGTCGTATGCCTCATCGGCATTTTTGTGATTTGGGTATCACTCATGGAAAAGGAGTTTACAGAAACTAGCAGTGATGCCTATTTAAAAAGTAGTGTGGCATTATTTGAAGCTGAAGGCATATCCCCAACTTCAAATTTCATTGAAACTGATGGCCCTATAAAACGCATTCATTATTATGAAATGGGTGAAGGTGAACCTCTTGTACTTATACATGGTGGCGGTGGATATGCCTCGCAATGGTATTCTATATTAGATGAACTCGCTCAAAACTTTCACCTATACATACTAGATCGCCCGGGAAGTGGCTTATCCGATAATTTTGATTACAAAGATGTAAATCTTACAGAGCATAGCGTTGACTTCGTGCGTTCATTCATGGATGCTAAAGGACTTGAAAAAGCACACTTTGTAGGGCATTCAATGGGAGGTTTATTTACGGTAAACTTTGCACATATGTATCCAAACAGAGTAGATAATATTGCCCTAATTGGGCATCCAGCGGGCAGCAATGTTGAAATCCCACCACAAGTAATGCTAATGAGTATAAAAGGTGTCAACAAGCTATTGCTGAAACTCATCGGTCCCCCATCTATTGAAGGAAGTAAAGATTTTCATCGAATGATGTTAGTGCATCAACCTGAAAAGCTATCCGATATTTATTGGCAAAACGATGTTAATGCGCAGTTGATTCCTGGAAACGCCCGAGCATTCAACTCATTGATAGAAAATTGTGTCAGCTTTGGTGGTTTTGAAGAGCAGTTTTTGATTCAAGATGCCTTGTTCGATCTACCACATAAAGTCACATTTATTGTAGGTGATAAGGATGTTTGGGATACGATCGATAATGCAAACTACTTAGTTTCAAATATGAACAATGCATCCATTCATGTCATTAAAGACGCTTCACATTTACCATGGCTAGATGCACCTGAAGAAAGTGCGAGCCACATTATAAATGCATTGCAACCAAGTGAGTAGTAGGATTACAAACAAAATTTGTAGCCTAATTACATCTTTAGTCACTTTTTCTATTCCATAAAAAAAGCGAATCTGATTGCTCAGATTCGCTTTTAATAATTAAATAAGTTGTTTACTTATTCATGGAAATCAAAAACTCTTCATTCGTTTTTGTTCCTTTAATTTGCTTCAATAAGAATTCCATCGCTTCGAATGCATTCATATTGGTTAGATAGCGACGTAATAGCACTACTTTTTCGCGCTCCTCTTCGGCTACAAGTAATTCTTCACGACGAGTACCACTTCTAAAGATATCAATAGCAGGATACATTCTACGATCTGAGATTCTACGGTCTAACACGATCTCCATGTTTCCCGTACCTTTGAATTCCTCAAAGATTACATCATCCATGCGAGAACCCGTATCTACTAAAGCGGTAGCTAAGATGGTTAAAGAACCACCATTTTCAATGTTACGCGCTGATGAGAATAACTGACGAGGCTTCTTTAACGCTTCAGAGTCTACCCCACCCGTCATGGTTCTACCTTTGTTGCTAGCCGTTACATTATATGCACGTGCTAAACGCGTGATTGAATCCAATAAGAGAATTACATCGTGTCCACTTTCAACCAATCTTTTTGCTTTTTCAAATACTAATTCGGCTAAAGCAATGTGATTTTCTGGCTTTTCATCGAAGGTTGAAGCTGTTACTTCAGCACCTTTCACTGAACGCTCCATTTCGGTTACTTCCTCAGGACGTTCGTCAATTAGAAGTATTAATATCTTGGCATTAGGATGATTGGTAGCAACGGCATTGGCGATACCACGTAATAAAGTAGTTTTACCTGTCTTTGGTTGAGCTACTATCAATCCACGTGTTCCTTTACCTACTGGGGCAAATAAATCGATGAATCGTGTTGAGTAATCACTTGGCGTGAATTCCATCACAAAGCGATTATCTGGGTGAATAGGTAACATATCGTCAAAATCTTGACGGTTATCCATATCCCGTGGGATACGTCCGTTTACTCCTTCCACTCTCAACAGTGCGAAGTATCGCTCTCCAACTTTAGGTGGACGAATGATTCCTATAACGCAATCACCTTGTTTTAATCTAAAACGCTTAATCTGTGAAGGCGATACATAAATATCATCAGGACTCGCCTTGTAGTTGTAATTCACTGAGCGAAGGAATCCATAGCCATCTGGCAAAATTTCTAACGTACCCTCATTAAACAAAAATGGTCCTAATTGAGGCTCTAATTCCGCAATACGCTCTTGAAGTGTTTCAGCATTAGACTCTGGCAACTGGTCGTGTTCTTGGCGACGCTTACTGTTCTTATTGCGATTGTTATTTCGCTGCTGTTGCTGCTGTTTTTTCTTCTCCTCTTCCTTATCGTCGTCTTTCTTTTTATAGGAAACGATATGGGATTGTCCACCGTAAGTAGCTAGCTCATCTTCTTTTTTTGAAGATTGGCTATTGTTTTGGTGAGCGTCTTTTGGAGTTTCACTTACTTCATTCTTCGACTTTTCGTCTTCTTCTAACAGTGATAATTGCTGCTCCTTCTTCTTATCTGAATTAGCTCTTGTACTCTTCGGACGTAATTTTACAGTGATACCTTTCGGCTTCGACTCTGAGGTCTCTCTGATCTTTTCTATAAGATCTTTCTTTTTAATTCCTGTAACCCTTTTTACTCCTACCATCTTTGCAAGTGTTTGCAATTCAGGCAGTTTCTTTTTTTCTAAGGACTCCAGTTCCCCAGCCGTTAGGTTTACGGTCTGATTTTCTGACATAAAAAATTGTGGCTATTATTTGGTATAAATAATGAAATTCTTACTGAGTTTGGGGTGAATGCCATAGTATCGTTGTAGAAACTTTATTGGGCACTCAATCAGGTAAGGAAAGAATCGGTTGGATCTGCTATTGTATTTATCCACCGCTTAACTATGGGATAAAAGTAAAAACTTCCGATAAAAATTACTAATGAAGTATCCAATTCATTCAAAATACTTTCTGCGGTAGAATCATCGATCTTTTTAACGGGTAGTAAGTCATTAACTTGTTCATAGCTAGCCGCCCTATCCACCTTCTGTTGATAGTAAAAGAGATTCTTATGTTTCCTCAATTGCGATAGACTCTGCTCATGCACTTTATCCTTCATCAAAGATAGAACGAGCGTGGCTTCTTGCTGAAATTCGTCTTCTATAACGCGTAGTGATGATTCTAGAGCTTCTACATTATGTGCACCTGAAAAGTACCATTGTTTATGGGGCAGTAGTTGTTCAAATCTGCCCGGTGCCCCTTTGAAATTTACAATGGCTTCATGGGCTGTTGTTACTTCTACAGGAAAGCTATTTTGCAATAACTTCACTCCTTGTAAGCAAACTTCAACATTATAGGCATTCACCGATTCTATAAAATTCGTTTGAAGTACTAGTGTTGAATCCTTATAGCAAATCTCTCCTTTATCAAAATGTACCTTTGTTAAATCTATACAATGAATGGGTGCATTTTTCTTTAACGCTACTTCTTGAATGACTGACTGAACAGAATTCGAGACCTTCCCTACTACAACTGGAACATCTTGTTTGATGATACCCGCCTTTTCAAAAGCGATTTTTTCCTCGGTATCACCCAAAATTTCAATGTGATCTAAGGCAACACTGGTTATTACAGATAATTTGGGAGTGATAATATTTGTGGAATCGAGTCGACCACCGAGCCCGGTTTCTATAATGGCGATATCTACCTTTAGTTTACTAAACACCCAAAATGCTAGCGCCGTACTTATTTCAAAAAAAGTAAGGAGTGTATTTACCAATACTTCTTCTGTTTCTTGGAAGAAAGCTAGAATGAGTTCATCATCAATTGGGCGACCGTTTATACGAACACGTTCGTTGTAATGGATTAGATGTGGGGAGGTAAATAAGCCAGTTTTATACCCTGCATGCCTATACACTTCTTCAAATAAATGACAGGTTGTGCCTTTGCCATTGGTTCCCGCTACATGAATGGTTGGGAAATTATCCTGTGGATTCCCGATAGCTTCACAAAATGTTGAAATATTTTCTAAAGCGAAATTAGCCGCTGAAGCGCCCTTATCTTGGAACTTTGGAATGGCTTCAAGATAAGTCCATACATTTTCTATGTTTCTGAAGCCTTCCATTAGTTTAATCGTTTCTTTTTATTTGTAGAATACAAACTTGAAATCTGTGTAAGAACTGGGTGGCCGGTATCAAAGAGAGTATCGCCTATCTGTTGAATGGGGATTATCTCTCGAACTGAATTACATGCAAAAACACTTTCAGCCGATAGCAGTTCATTCAGTGTATAAGCTCCTTCTTCTACTTCGATCAAGCTTTCACTTTTGCAACTTTGTAGAATGAAATTGCGAGTTATCCCTGTAAGGGGATCACATTGCACTGAGGGTGTATAGAGTGTGTGATCTTTAATCCAAAAAAGGTTAGCTATGGTAGTTTCACTTATAAAGCCTTCTTCATTTAGCATGAGTGCGTCATCTGCGCCGAGCTTGTTCGCTTCCTCGGCCGCTCGATCATAGTGTGCACGACTTGAAAGCTTTAAGCTAGTCTCAATATTCTTTTTAGAAGCCACAGGTGTTTGCACCAATGCTAACTTCCAATGTGGTAGCTTTTCGGGTAAATCACGAGTTGAAATAACTACATGTCTACTCCTATCAACCGAACTCGTACATTGAATTTTTACCACACAATCTTGTGCTAGTAAGGCATTGTGACTCAATAATGTTAGGATATATTTTCGAATACTTTGCACGTTTACAACACTTTCTATGCCCAAATATTCCATGCCTTTATTCAGTCGATCTATGTGTTCTTCTAATAAAAAGAACTTCCCTTGATAGGAACGGATTGTTTCAAAACACCCTACTTCCTCAAACGATGAAGACGTAGCTACTTTTTGGGTAGCACCTTCTTTGAGATGGATTTCTCCATCTATTAGGATGTAATCATGTTTACTCATTTATCTTATCGCGCAGTAATCCATATCCTGCATTTTCCTGATATCCAATGTGAACATATTTCACTTTCCCAGTTGGGTCGAATAAAATGTATGAAGGTATGCCTGGTACTTTTAAATCATTAAATAAATCTGCCCCGTCTACATAGTAAAGACCATCTCTTAAACTGCTCTCGTCGATTGTCTCGCGAGCATCTTTCACTATAGCGGCTAATACAACTAATGAATCTGTTTGATCGGCTAAGGTGTAGATTTCATCTATCATGAATTGTGATTTTTCAGACCATGTAGCCCAAAATAAAAGCACTACATTATTTCCCTTAAACTGCTGAACGGAAAGAGAATCATCTTCAAATACATACTGCAATTCTTTGGTAAGTAATGAATCACTTTCAGCAATTCCTTCTTTAAATCGCTCTGCTTGAGTGCCCTTATAATTTATAGATGAATAAATGATAGAAAGTGCTGCTATGATGGCTATAACCACCATAAATAAAGGGAAATGTTTGTTATCTAATTTCATACTAATTGAAAGACCGCTTGTGCCTTAGCATTCTAAATTGAAAGGATTATTGCTACCCAATGGAATGTGAACCTTAGTTCTTTCCGTAATTCTTTTTGATGTAGTCGTTGAGGATTTTGCGAAACTCATCACCGATGCCATCCCCTTTTAAGGTTTTGAAGTGCTCACCATCCATGTACACCGGAGCTTTCGGTTCTTCAAAAGTTCCAGGAAGTGAGATTCCAATATTGGCTGCTCGCGATTCACCCGGTCCGTTAACAACGCAACCCATCACGGCTACATCCATCTCCTCAACGCCTGGATACACCTGTCGCCAAACAGGCATCGACTCTTTGATATACTCTTGAATGTCTTCGGCTAGTTCTTGGAAGTAGGTACTCTTGGTACGTCCACATCCGGGGCAAGAAGTTACTTGAGGAATGAAACTACGAATGCCTAATGATTGCAATACTTGTTGTGCTACTTGAACTTCGAGTGCACGATCTGCCCCCGGTTGTGGGGTTAAGGATACACGAATGGTATCGCCAATGCCACGTTGCAGAATCACTGATAGCGCTGCAGAACTTGCCACCATGCCTTTCATACCCATTCCTGCTTCTGTAAGTCCAACATGTAATGGATACGGCACTACTTCAGCTACACGAGTGTAAACTTCCACTACATCTTGTACACCCGACATCTTACAACTGATGATAATTTTATCGGAAGCAAGGCCTACTTCTTCGGCAAGCTTTGATGAACGCTTTGCACTTTCAACCATGGTGTCAAGCATAACTTCTTTGGCCGACTTAGGCTTGGCTAGGTCGTTATTAGCATCCATTTTCTGTGCAAGAAGCTGTTGATCAAGCGACCCCCAGTTTACACCAATACGCACCGGTTTGTCATATTTAATGGCTTGCTCTACAATGGTGGTAAAGTTCTCATCACGTGCTTTGGTGCCTGTATTCCCCGGATTAATGCGGAATTTGGCAAGCGACTCTGCCATATCTGGATACTTAGTAAGTAGTACATGACCATTGTAATGGAAGTCGCCAACAATAGGAACGGGAACTCCACGGTTCATCAACTTCTCTTTAATATGAGGCACCGCTTTCGCAGCTTGATCATTGTTCACGGTAATTCGAACAATTTCTGACCCAGATTGATGAAGATGATCAATTTGATTTACCGTTTCTTCAATGTCTGCAGTATCGGTGTTCGTCATAGACTGCACAACAATAGGAGCTCCCCCACCAACAGGAACATCTCCTACCATTACTTGTATCGACTTTCTTCTATTAATAGAAGCCATGTATTGCCCTACTTCTTTTTACTTAATTCGAATAATTTCTGTTTTTCCTCTTTGGTAAGAGCATCGTAGCCATCCTTTGAAATCTTTTCAAGAATTTCATCTAATTCAGATTGCTCTACCTCTTCCACAACTTCCACATCACGAACAATACTCATGTTATTATTTCGTGGTTTTCGTGATGGTTTAAGCTTGCCGAAAAGATACTCAAAATATCGGATGATAACGCTTAGGTCTGTACCGTTTTTGTAGGCTTTCAACAATAGATAACCACTTAAAGCTCCACCAATATGTACTAGTCTTGCTACGCTATCTTGTTTACCAATAAACAACACATCAATAAGTACCCAACCTACCACAAAGTATCGAGCTTCGATGGGTGGCAATAAGAATAGCATGATGGGAGCTCTTGGATAAAGCATTGCAAAAGCTACTAGCACTCCTGTAACCGCACCTGATGCCCCTATTACTAAGTTTAAGCCAAAAATATTAGCGAATATGGCATCTAAAAGTGCTCCAAATATGGCAGCTGAAAAATATACAATGGTAAATGATCTTGGGCCGATTGTTTCTTCTACTGATCGTCCAACCCAATACAACCAAAGCATATTAAATAGAAAGTGTAGAAAACCAACATGTAAAAAAGCATAGGTAATTAAGCGCCAAGGCTGAATAAATACCGTTGGGAAGCTCGGATCGAACGCAAAGGCTTGAAACAATAGATTGTTTACAAAATTGCCACCAAGCATCTGAATAAGGAATACTATAGTTGTTGAACCTATAATCCATCGAATGGCCGTGGGCATACGCATAAACCCACGTTTAGCTGTATTCCAAAAAGAGTCGTATGACTGATTATTCATCATAGAATGCGAAGATGATTAAGCGTAAGATTGAGGCTTTTTAAGTTTCCACAATTTAATAAGGATGAAACCAACCACCAATCCTCCTAAGTGAGCAAAATGTGCAACTCCTGAATCGGTTCTGGTTAATCCGTTGAATAATTCAAACAACCCATACATAGCTACAAAGTATTTCGCTTTAATTGGAATGGGTGGAAAAAGCAACATGATGCGATTATCTGGGAACATCATTCCAAAGCCTAAAAGTATCCCAAATACAGATCCTGATGCCCCAATGGTTGAACCATCACTTACTAGTATTTGAACAATTCCAGCTCCAATTCCTGTTAGAAAGTAATACAGGAGAAATCGTTTGGTACCCCATAAGTTTTCTAGAGCTTGCCCAAAAATCCACAATGCAAATAAGTTGAAAAAGATGTGCGAGAAGTCGGCATGTAGAAACATATACGAAACTAATTGCCACGGTAAGAAACCATCACCTAAAGGCTGAAGCACTAAAAATGGAGCAAGTAAATTCCCTAATGGAGTCCAACCGCCGCCCGTAATACTTACGGTTGCTAAAAAGAAAATACCGTTCCAAATAAGGAGGTATTTTACTGCGGGTGGAAAAACTGAAAACTGCGTGTTCGGAGAAAACTGATTCAAAAGAAGTTCTTTATTTGTGATTTTTTAGGATGCGCCAATATACGTTGATACCACTTAAAGTTACGCCAGGAATTCCCTGTCCTGGGTAGGTTGTATCACCTACGAGGTAAAGACCTGTAAATGGTGTCTGATTGGGTGTCCAATTTAGCAAGCTCCGTGCCATGCTTTGGGGTATGCCACCTACCCTGCCTTTTTTACGGTACACCCAATTCTGCCAAGTTATAGGCGTTGCTGTATGAATTGTTTCTATATTTGAAGCGGCAAAACCCGGAAGCTTAGATTGTAATGTGCGAACGATGTAATCTTCAACTTCTTGCTTTGCTACATCATATTCACCCTGAAGATTAAACCAATATTCTGGAGAGGCGTGGCACGACACATTTAAAGTTCGGAATCCATTTGGGGCCCGCTGGGTATCCCCTTTTTGTGACATAGATACAAAGATAGATTCGGAATTTGTATAAGGAACATGTTCTTCGCCTAAATGGATTTGATGATGCAAGCTCATCGAATCTGTGTAAGTATCGGTGGTAGCTATCCCTACAGAAATAGCACCCCATGCTTTATCATATTTCTTGGATTCATTTACGAAATATTGACTCATCGTACCTCTGGTAATCTCTCCCATATTCCAAACTGGGATATTAGAAACAACGATAGGTGCTTGGTACTTATTTCGTATAGAAGATTTCCCACGCTGAGTTTCAAGGGTATACCATCCATTGGAGAAACTCACATCAGTTACCCGTTCTCGAGTATAAAGAGCACCCCCTTTTTTATGAATAAAATCTCGGATGGTGTTTATCATTTCAATGAGTCCACCCGGCACATAGTAATTGGAATAGTTGGTGTAGGTGATTCCAGCTGCCCCAAAAATAAAAGGGGTATCTTCACTTTTTGACTGTGCTGTAATCATTAACTGCTCATCTACGAAACGCCTAAATCGAGGGGTGTCCACATTAAAGCGTTGCATTATTTCCCGCATTGATTTAAATGCATAAGGCAACACATAAGCATCTTTGGGGTGGTTGGAAGTAAACAATTGCCCCCAATCTGATATAGACTGTGGTGGGAAGGATGGGTTTTTTAGCGAGACATCCCATACTGTATCTGCCACTTGAAATGCTTTTTCCCAAAATGCTTTTTGAGCTGTGGGGTTACCAAATACACGTCCTGCTTCTTTTATCCATTCATCGCGATCTTTATAACGCGTGGCTTGTTCCCCCTCAATCCACACCGACATACTTGGTGAAATTTCTTCGCGTGGAATTCGAATTCCTGTCTCTTGTTCAAGTTTCCAAAGGGGTTGGTTTTCATCGAAACCAATTAGCGTGGTAGCCCCAGATTCAAAGGTCAATCCTCTTCTGTAATAGGAGGAACTACAGCCACCTGGAAGTGCCGCTGCTTCTAGTATTAGTACTTTAAATCCGCTGTTTGCAAGTAGGGCTCCTGTCGACATCCCGCCCATTCCTGAGCCGATGATGATGACATCATTATCTTTATTTATCTGCATGTGGGTAGAACCACTTCACCTACTTAAAATGTTCCTTAATTGAAGCTTATTTTATTAATCTGAATCGTAGATATTGATTGAGCTATGGAATGACGGTGCCGTTTTTACACAATGTTGATATGACGTCATCCTGAACTTGTTTCAGGATCTTATGTGCTACCACAGGTCAAGCCCTTAAAGTCTCATACCAATCTTCCAATCTTGGATTATGTTGCTTTACCAAATTCCATTTCCATTCTTTATGCCAGTTCTTTAATTGCTTTTCGCGGTCAATAGCATCAACTATAGAATCAAATTCCTCTGCATAAATCAAAATTGTTTGCTTATACCTAGTAGTAAATGCTGATCCTTTCCCTTGTTTGTGTTCCCAGATTCTTCTCGTGAGATTAGAAGTAATACCTATATATAGCGTACTTCTTTGAAAATTGGTTAGAAAATAGACGTATCCTTTGCTCATGATTAGTAAGACAGATCAAAGAATAAATCCTTACAAAGATCCTGAAATAAGTACAGGATGACGTCTTTTTGGTAGTTTTTTTAGTACGATCAATTAAAAATATACAGTCTCCTCTATAAAATATTGAAATAAGTATGAGTCTTACATTTCCACGATACCTATTCTCTTAGGAGTAAAAAAACTCCTGAGACTATTTCATACTATTTTATTTTACTAACTCCTTAGTGTGCCTCTAGCCAGTTTTCGCCAATACCGGCTTCTACTTTTAACGGTACAGCCATCTCCACAGCTTGCTCCATCATTTCAATAATCTTTGGAGGCACAGTTTCTAATTCCGATTCATGAATTTCAAAGATCAATTCATCATGAACCTGAAGTAGCATGCGACTCTTTAGATCTTCAGAGCTTAACCAGTCATGAATTTTGATCATTGCCAGCTTTATAACATCCGCAGCCGTTCCTTGAATAGGCATATTTATGGCAACGCGTTCAGCGAAACCACGCACATTCCAATTCCCAGAGTTGATATCAGGTACATACCTTCTACGCCCCATCAGTGTTTGAACATAGCCGTTGTCTTTAGCGAATTGTTTGGTGTCGTTAATGTAGTTCAAGATATTTGGGAATCGATTGAAGTATTCATCAATCATATCTTTCCCTTCATTATTCTCGATACCTAAGTTTTGAGCTAAACCAAAAGCACTTAATCCATAAGGAATACCGAAATTAACTTCCTTTGCCTTACGACGGTGATCTGCAGTTACTTCTTCCAAAGATTCTAAGTGAAATATCTCTTTCGCAGTACGCGCATGGATGTCTTCCCCATTTTTAAAGGCTTCTATCATGGCTTCATCTTTAGCGATATGAGCAATCACTCGAAGTTCAACTTGAGAGTAATCGGCCGACATGATCTTATATCCATCTTCGGCTATAAAAGCCTTACGAATTTCACGTCCTCTTTTAGTTCGAATGGGGATATTTTGAAGATTGGGATTAGAAGACGATAGTCGACCCGTAGCCGCTACACTTTGGTTAAAGTCGGTATGAATTCTACCTGTGTCTTCATTAATCAATGATGGAAGGGCATCCACATAGGTAGATTTTAACTTCGCTAATTGGCGGTATTCAAGAATCAAACTCGGAATCTCATACTTCACTGCTAACTTGGTAAGCACTGATTCATTGGTCGAATATCTACCAGTTTTGGTTTTCTTCCCTGCTGGTAATCCAAGCTTTTCAAAAAGAATGGTGCCTAGTTGCTGTGGAGAATTGATATTAAATTCCTCACCGGCTTTCTCGTAGATTTTTCCTTCTAGTTCTTTTAAATCTGTTTCTAAGTCCTTTGAAAACCCATTCAACATATCCGTATCCAAGCGAACCCCTTGGTATTCGATCTCAGCTAATACTTTCATCAAAGGGAATTCAACGGTATCAGCAACTTCTACTAAGCCGTCTTTCTCTAATTGCTTATGCAAAATCTCATATAAGCGAAGGGTGATATCAGCATCTTCGGCGGCATATAGATATACTTCTTCAGGGCTTAAATCGGCCATCGAAATTTGCTTCTTTCCTTTACCTATAAGCTCTTCGATGGGCACAGGAGCATAGTTCAACAATTTCTTAGCCAGCTCATCCATTTTCACTTTTTGATTCGCATCAATCAAATAGGCAGCGATCATTGTATCGAATGGCTTTCCTTTTAATTGAACACCACATCGTTGTAGAATGAGGTAATCGAATTTAAAGTTATGAGCTACGAGTGTGGTTTCTTTATTCTCGAACAGTGGACGAATTACATCCATCACCTCTTGCTGATCGAGTCCACCTTCCACATTCACAGGTATGTAATATCCACTTCCAGCTTGCACCGAAAATGAAACCCCAACTATTTTTGCAGATACAGGATCAGGCGAATCTGTTTCTGTATCAAAACTGAGAACTTTAGCTCCTTTCAGCTCAGCTACTAAAGCATTTACCCCTTCCATGGTGTTTACCAAGCTATATGCGTTGTTTTCAGCATCAAGCTTTTCTTTAGGGGCTTCTTCTACAAACGTACCAAATAGATCACCTTGGTCACCCGCTTTGTTTTCAATTTCGAGCGGTTCTTCCCCTAAATATTTTTTTGTAAGCGTTCTAAACTCCATTCGCTTAAAGAACAGACCTAACTCTTTTTTGTCTTCACCATTCCAAGCTAAAGCTTCCCATTCAAGTACATCAGGTACATCTGTTTTAATGGTTACCATTCTCTTTGCGTGCATAGCTTGGCCGGCATAATTCTGAAGTCCTTCACGCTGACGCTTCGCCGTGATGGTATCGGCTTTTGCTATGGCCTCATCTAACGAGCCGAATTTTTGAACTAACTTCGGAGCTCCTTTCTTCCCTATACCCGGAACACCTGGCACATTATCTGAAGCATCTCCTATAATTGCTAACACATCAATTACTTGTTCAGGGTATACTCCAAAGTATTCCATCACCCCTTCCCTATCAATGATATTGAAACCACCATCTTTGTTATCGGGCTTCATCATTTTGATATGATCATGCACTAACTGCATAAAATCTTTATCGGGGGTTACCAAAAGTACATCTACATCATCTGCATTGGCACCTGCAGCAATTGTACCAATCACATCATCTGCTTCATAGCCATCTTTTTCGATATTCTTTATACCCCACTTTTCTACCATCTCTTTGATTAACGGTATCCCAACTCTCAATTCGTCGGGTTGAGGTGGACGATTCGCTTTATAGCTATCATCCATTTCATGCCTGAAGGTTGGAACATGAGTATCCCAAGCCACTGCAATGTGAGTTGGCTTCTCTTCTTCTAACATCTTCAACAAGGTATTAGCGAAGCCTAGAACAGGCCCTGTTGCTATTCCTTCGGAGTTTTTAAGTCTAGAATTTACAAATGCGAAGTGCGCTCGGTAGGCTAAGGCCATACCATCTAACAAAAAGAGAAGTTTCTTTGACATGAAGTCCTTTTATTAACAAAAATTGTACCTTCAGAAACTAAAGGTTTTGCAGATAATTCCGAACTCAGATTCCCAAACCATTGAAGAATTTTTCCGAACTCGTTAAAGAACTTCCTAAAATCGAATTACATCTCCACTTAGACTGCTCTTTAAGTTATAAGGTGGTGAGTAAGTTAATTCCTGGCATATCGAAAGAAAGTTATTCGAAGAAATTCATTGCACCCAACAACTGTGCAGACTTAAAAGAATATATCGAGTGTGCTTCAGCTAGTATCGATATCATGCAAACGAAGGAACAACTAAAGCTAGTAACCTTAGATTTATTTGATCAACTCTTAGCTGATAATGTAATTTATGCAGAGATTCGTTTTGCTCCCCTTCAACATCTTAAGAAAGGCTTAACCGCTGAAGAAGTAGTACAAGCCGTTGATGAAGCTATAAATGAGGGTAAGAAAAAAACGGGGATTGAAGCTCGTTTAATACTGTGTACACTTCGTCATTTTTCTGAACAGCAAAGCATGCAAACCATCCATTTAGTGGATCAATTTCGTGGTTCAAATGTAGTTGGGTTTGACTTGGCTGCTGATGAGGCAGGTTACCCAATAGACGCTCATCGATCGGCATTTAATTTCGCAAGCAAGAATAATTTACCGTGTACATGTCATGCCGGGGAAGCTCTCGGTGCGGAAAGTGTGAAAGAAGTAGTGGATGAATTGCACGTTCAGCGTATAGGTCATGGAGTTCGAAGCATCGAAAACCTGCCCCTGATTGAACACCTTAAAAAGTGCCATATTCACCTGGAAGTGTGCCCAAGTAGTAACATTAAAACCAATATGTACCCTACTTTGTCAGATCACCCAGTAGATAAACTGTATCATACTGGTGTTTCAATGAGTATTAATACCGATGGTCGTTCCCTTTCAGATATTGACCTGATTACAGAGTATCAAAATTTAAAAGCTCTATTTGGTTGGGATATGGAGCATTATCGCTGCTGTAATCTTGAAGCAATAAAAGCTGCTTTTATTGATATTTCGCTAAAAGAGAAGCTGAAGAAGCGTATTAATGAAGCATATCAGTAAGATGATGTACCGATATAACTTTTTCTGTATAATTACGAACAAGGCGCTACTTAAATAAAGGAAAGTACACTTTGAGTTTAAAGAACGAAGCACAATCAGGTTACGGAACCAAGAAATTTTATCAGGAATATGTATCGGGCATGAGCCGTGATCGTATTTCCAAAGAGCTTACCGCCGATACCGATCGCCTTAAATTATTATACAAAGAAGCCGTTGAGGATATTGAGCGCCAACAAGGTCAAAACTTACCTGGCCATGTTAAGTTCTTACGCTTATTCTCTGACTTAACTCAACGCTTGAATCCAACTCGCCGATTAGCTTTCGGGTTAGGTGCTGTTAGTTTTGTAGCTCATTACATCGTAGATATATTTGGGCTATCAGGCATTATCTTCTTTTCAGAGCTGCTTCTCCCATTCAGCTTTGCATCCATGTTCTTGTTGCTGTTAGTAGAACTATTGGAAAAATCTGATGTCCAAAAAGAAATTGATTTAGCACGAGATATTCAGCTTAGCCTACTCCCAAATACTTCCATCAATAAAGATAACATGGAAGTGTACTCTTTTGCTCATACCGCTAAAGAAGTTGGTGGCGATTACCTCGATGTTATAGATACCGACAAAGGCACTTATGTGGTAATTGCCGATGTATCCGGAAAAGGACTTTCTGCTGCCTTGTACATGGTGCGGATGCAGGCTTTAGTAAATATGATTGTTCGAAAAGAAGAACCCTCTCCTAAAGATCTATTCATTCAGTTGAATGACTATGTGAAGAGTAACAGTAGAGATAAAACCTTTGTTACTGGATGTGTGGCGTACTTTCCGAATGACAAAGATGAGTTCACATATGTAAGAGCAGGCCATAACATCCCAATATTTTACAGCCGTGAACGTGATACCACTTTTAACCTTAATGCTGAAGGTTTTGCACTTGGTATGACCAATAGTGCATTACTTGAAAAGCATTTGGAAGTGAAGAAATTCCACTTTAAGAAAGGAGACTCGGTACTGTTCTATACCGACGGACTGAATGAAGCTCGTAATTTCAGAGGTGAAGAATACGGTGAAGAGCGTATACAGTCGTTGATGGAGATTTACGGCTCCTTACATGCCAAGACCATTGTGCGCAAGCTACAGAGCTCATTAGAAGCCTTCATAGGTGAAGAAGCCCCACTCGACGATATTACTTTTACATGTATCCACAAGCCTGAATAAAAAAAGCAGTGCTCTTTCGAACACTGCTTCTCAAACATTCACAAAGTGATGACTTATTTTGCTTGTTGAAGTACCGCTTCTACAGCACGATCACTTGTAATACCAAAGTGCTGATACAGTTCCTCATAAGGAGCAGATTCGCCAAAGGTATCAATACCAATTGCGATTCCCGTGTTGCCTATCCATCGTTGCCATCCAAAAGTAGATCCAGCTTCTATAGAAACACGGTTCGTTACAGCTGTAGGTAATACGCTTTCGATATAATCGGCATCTTGCTGTTCAAACAGTTCCCAGCAAGGCATACTTACCACTCGAACATCTAAGCCTTTTTCAGCAAGTTTAGCTTTGGCTTCCATCGCTAAATGAACTTCAGAACCAGAACCCATTAAAATTGCATCGGGTGTTTCTTTGTCTGAATCAGCAAGTACATAAGCCCCTTTTGCAGTTAGGGATGCACTATTCGCATCATTTCTTTCAAAAGTAGGAATGTTTTGACGTGTGAGAACAATGATACTTGGACCTGTACTATGCTCGATAGCTACTTTCCAAGCATGCGATACTTCGTTCGCATCACCTGGGCGAAGTACAAGTACATTTGGCATCGCTCTTAAACTTGCTAAATGCTCAACCGGTTGGTGAGTGGGTCCGTCTTCACCTAAACCAATACTATCATGCGTCATTACATAGATAGAAGGTGTTTGCATAAGGCCAGCTAGTCGGATAGATGGACGGCAATAATCAGTAAATACAAAGAAGGTTCCACCGTAAGGGATCATTCCACCATGTAAAGCCATGCCATTTAATGCGGCAGCCATACCATGTTCACGTACCCCATAGTGTACATTACGCCCGGTTGGGCCATCCAACACAAAACGACCTTCATCTTTTAAATTGGTTTTAACAGAGCCTTCAAGATCGGCAGAGCCACCAAATAAATTGGAAACTCCATCTTTTAAAGCATTAAGTACCGTACCTGAAGCTCCTCTAGACGCCACGCCTTTTGCATCCGCTTCAAATACTGGTAAAAGCTCTTCTAAGTTAGATGGAAGCTCACGGTTAATCCATTGAGTAAACAAAGCAGCGAGTTCAGCGTGTTGCTTGCTATACGAATCAAATAAAGCATTCCAATCTGCCTCTGACTTTGCCCCTTTTTCAACTTCACCACGATATACAGCTAACGCTTCTTCAGGTATGAAAAATGGTTCGTCACTTACCCAACCAAGGTTCTCTTTCGTTAAACGAATCTCTTCCTCACCAAGTGGAGAACCATGTGATGATGCTGAATCTTGTTTATTAGGACTACCAAATCCAATATGTGTTCTACAAATCACGATAGAAGGCTTAGAAGTTTCCGCTTTCGCAGATTGAATAGCCGATTCTATTTGTTCGTGGTTATGACCATCAATTTCTTGAACGTGCCATCCATATGATTCAAATCGTTTAACGGGATCTTCTGTAAAGGCTAAGTCGGTTGAACCATCAATGGAAATCGAATTCGCATCGTATAGGTAAATCATCTTACCGAGCTTCAAATGGCCCGCAAGAGAAGCCGCCTCATGTGAAATACCTTCCATCAAGTCACCATCACTTACGATAGCATAAGTGTAATGGTCAACAATATGAGCATTAGGCTTGTTGAATTTTCCTGCTAAGAAATGCTCTGCCATTGCCATTCCTACACCTGTGGCAAACCCTTGGCCTAATGGTCCTGTGGTCATTTCAACGCCTGGAGTTAAATGGCTTTCAGGATGACCAGCAGTGATGCTACCCATCTGTCTAAAGTTTTTAATGTCTTCTAAGCTTACGTCATATCCTGTTAAGTGGAGTAAGCTATAAATAAGCATAGAACCGTGGCCAGCAGATAGAATAAAACGGTCACGATCTGCCCAATTTGGGTTCTTTGGATTATGCTTTAGGAATTTAGTCCACAGGATGTACGACACATCAGCCATACCCATAGGCATACCAGGGTGCCCCGAGTTTGCTTTTTGAACGGCATCCATAGATAACGTTCTGATTGTATTAACACATAGTTGGTCGAGAGAGGAAGACATATAAGAGAGTAGTAGTTAGTTTAACAGTCTAAAATGATCGGCATCAAAGATATGAAATGCCTTTCTCAGATATAACTCTGATTCAAGCATTTTTGAACATTAGTTTAGTTCATAAAAAAAGCCTCTCATCAAATGATAAGAGGCTTTTATATTCCGTTAATAAGTCATCAATTATTGAGCTGACTTACACTTTAATTCAAATTCCATTGCGTGCTCAGCTGGACCTTTAAAAGAACCATAGAGTGCATCGGTGTATGCTTTACAAGCTTCAGCTTTTTGGCTTTTGCTTTGGTAAGCAAGACCTAGCTCGAAGTAGATTTTCGCACGGTCAGTTTTACCACCGTTTTCAAACTCAAGAGCTTGGTTTGCAGAAGCAATAGCTTTATCGAATTCTGATCTCTTGTTATAAGCTTCAGCTAAACGGTAATGTACATCAGCTGATTCAGACTCATAAGTAAGAGCTAGTTTTAAAAGCTCAATTGCTTTAGCGTAGCTTTTAGCTTCGATGCTCTTAGCGCCTCTAAATAATAACTCATCATGAGCAGCTTGATTCGTTCTACGAACTACTTTGCCCTGGTTTGTTTGCTCGCCAATAGCGATTGCTTGGTCAAACCAGTTCAAGATACCATCTAAATCTTCTGGAGAAGTCTTTTTAACTACAAGACCTTTTTGGTAGTAAGGTAGCGCGTAGTTTGAATTTGCACGAATAGCTTCGTTTAGAGCTACATCAGCTTGTTCATAGTTTTCTCTGTTAAATAGCATAATTGCTTTTTGGTAATACAACTGTGGTACATAGCTTACAGCGGTGCGCTCTACATTCTGATCGTTGTATTGTTTTGCGATTCCACCAGCATTTTTAAAGGCATCAATCGCTTTATCTAGGTCAGCAATTTGTTTAGACTGCTTAAAACCGTTGAATAGAGAAGCGGCTTTATTAAGAGCTACTTTAGGAATTTGTTGTTCCGCTCTAGTCTTAATATCCGTTCCTTGCTGTGTTCCTAGACTTGCACCAATAGAAGCAGCCTTTTCATAACTCGAAATTGCGGCATCATAATTCTTAGCCTTAGCCTGCTCTAGTGCAGTATTATAAATATTTACGGCATCATCGTACGACTCTTGTGCATATACACTACCAGCTAATAATGCCACAAATAGCACGAGTATTCCTCTTTTAAAAACCTTCATATTTCTAAACTTGTTGTTTTGTTAATTATTCAAAGCTTTCAATTTAAATAAAAAAGCTTCATATCTAAAACCAATAACACGTAATTTTTGGGTATTATTGCTTTTACTTTAAATGATGAGAAAGTTCTCATGTTCCCGATTATATTTAAAAATTCGGGTTTAGTTCGTGTTTTTTATAGAAGCTACAGATAATATCTACCGCTTCTTCGGTACTATCAGTGATATGAAACAAATCTGTATCATTATCAGAAATAGTCCCTTCTTCTTTCATCGTTTTGTTAATCCAGTCTACCAAGCCACCCCAGTACTCTGAACCAAAGAGCACAATAGGAATTTTTGATATTTTTTTGGTTTGAATAAGTGTGAGACTTTCAAAAAGCTCATCTAATGTTCCAAACCCGCCGGGGAAAACGATAAATCCTTGTGCATATTTCACAAACATTACTTTTCGTACAAAAAAGTAATTGAAATCAATTGAATACTCTTTATTAATGTATTCATTCATTCCTTGTTCGTGGGGCAAATCAATTCCCAATCCCACTGATTTCCCATTTCCTTGCATCGCACCTTTGTTTCCAGCTTCCATAATACCAGGTCCGCCCCCAGTAATCACACCGAAGCCTTTATCTGCAAGTAGTTCACCCGTTTTTACGGCAAGGTCGTAATATTTATTACCTGCTTTAGTACGTGCTGAACCAAAAATTGAGATACACGGTCCTACTCGATAAAGTTTATCGAACCCATCAACAAACTCGCCCATAATTTTAAAAACACTCCAAATATCATTGTTGTTATTTGGGCTAAAATTATCCGGAACCGTTTCTTTATAACGTCTTTCTTTCATACTAAAATCTTAAAGTGAGTGTAATAGATGGGACTTCGCCTGTAAGAGGCGTTCTTATAACATCAGGAGTGAACCTACCATTCATTGATAAATCGTCAGAGACATCAAAAGAACGAAGATGTGCGAATACATAGGCATCCACTGCATTGAGTAAATAGGCTAATCCAACGGTTATATATATGAAGTCGCGCCTATTCCGTAAAAAATTTCTTCTCGATTTTAAAAAACTAGCATTCTGATTCGCTAAATATTCTGGGGTTGCGCCGAATCGCTGGTCCGTATTTTCTTCAAATGAATTATAATATGCCGCTCTATAATCGTGATAGGTTTTTGTTAGATACACACTGTAATAACTTAACCCACCAATCAACCCATACACGATGGGCACCTTCCAAACTTGTTTGTTGGTTACTTGTCCCCACCCTGGTAGAATCAAAGAACGCCTAAATACCATTTTGGGATCAGGGTATTCCTGAGTAACCGTGCTATCTTGAGAGTAATACCTAATTGAATAACGCTCATCTGCTGAAAATTTTTGAGATGAGTATGATTGAAATTGAGCTGCCACATCTTGGCTACTCAACAGCAATAAGAACGCTATAATAAGCGATTTAAATGGTATCCAAGAGGCCAAGGATACGCTCCAAATCGTCTTCAGAATAATATTCAATTTTAATTTCACCGCCATTCGCTTTTGGCTTAACCTGAACTTTGGTACTAAAGGTTCTTCTCAGCCTAGATGAAATATCCTCATAGAATGGATCATTATCATTTTGTTTAGGCTTTTTCTTGGTTTTAGGAGTTCCTATAACTCGAACTTGATCTTCCATCTGGCGCACCGACCAATCGTTTGCTATGGCTTTTTTAAGCAGCTTCTGCTGGTCTTCTTCCTGCTCTAAGCTTACTAAAGCACGAGCATGCCCCATCGAAATTTCATTTCTCTTGAGTGCATTTTGAATGAAATCGGGCAGGGTTAGCAGTCGTAACATATTTGTTACTGTAGTCCGATTTTTTCCCACTCTATCTGCTACTTGAGCTTGAGTATAGTCGAATTCATCCAGCAATCGTTTGTAAGCTAAAGCTACTTCAAGAGCATTTAAGTCTTCACGCTGAATATTCTCGATAAGAGCGAAAGCCATACTTTGCTCATCATCCGCTTTACGGATGTAGGCTGGAATTTCTAATAAACCAGCTAATTTTGAAGCCTTTAGACGTCGCTCACCACTAATGAGCTCAAATTTCTTTTCACCAAGATAGCGTACGGTAATTGGCTGAATAATGCCATGTTCTTGAATAGAATTCGCGAGTTCATCTAATCGCTCCTCATCAAATTCTTTTCTTGGCTGATGTGGATTCGCTCTAATATGGTCTACAGGTACATGAAGAACTACATTTACTAGTTCAGCAGGGTCAATTGCTTCTACTTCTACTTTTTCTTCTTCAGTCTTCTTTTTAGGCTCTTCATTCTTCGGTGATGCCTCTTTATCGTCTTTGTATTCAGGAAAGTAGACACCTAATCCACGCCCTAATACTTTTTTTGTAGCCATATTAATCTCCTAATTCGAAAGTACTGGACTATCTTTAAACAGCTTTCTATTCTTTTTTATAATCTCGCGGGCCAAAGATAAATAGTTTTTACTTCCCGTACTTGTGGAATCATAAAGCAGTGCCGGTTTCCCAAAACTTGGGGCCTCAGCAAGCCTAATGTTTCTTGAGATCACGGTCTTTAACACGCGATCGTCAAAATATCTTTTTACTTCATCTGCTACCTGATTAGAAAGACGCGTGCGAGTATCATACATCGTTAACAATACGCCTTCGATATCTAACTCAGGGTTTAAATGCTGCCTTACAATCTTGATGGTATTAAGAAGTTGTCCTAATCCTTCTAGTGCGAAATACTCACACTGAACTGGAATCACAATCGAATCAGAGGCTGTAAGTGCATTAATAGTTAATAAGCCTAAGGAAGGTGGACAATCAATGATGATGAAATCATACTTATCTCTGAGATCGCCTATAGCTTTATCAAGAATTCTCTCACGATCTTCACGATCTATCATTTCGATTTCAGCGCCAACAAGGTTGATATGCGCTGGCACAAGATCTAAGAACTCAAGTTCAGTAGACCGAATAGTATCCTGAGTTTCAGTGCTACCAATCATTACTTCATAGATAGAGTTGGTCACCGTTTTTACATCAATGCCTAACCCGCTAGTAGTGTTACTTTGTGGGTCGATATCAATAATAAGTGTAGGATGCTCGATGGCAGCTAAACTAGCTGCAAGGTTTATGGCTGTAGTAGTTTTACCCACTCCACCTTTTTGATTGGCAATAGAAATTACTTTACCCATTAATACTCGCTTTACTTTGGTTCATAGGCATAAAATTCAATATAAAGCGAGGCACCCTCCGATACAAAAATACTTATTCACATCAAATCGAAAAGTTATCCACAACTCTATATTTACTGAGAGGGAGAGCTTGTTAACAGCACTCCTTGACGTTGTGGAGTGATTGGGGTGTTCTGATCTTTTACAAGCATTAACTTATTGTAGCTATTTTCGAAGTCTTGAATTAGCGCTTTAGCTCGATTTTCGTCAATTCTATCGGAAATATTGAGCACTTCATTTCTATCTACCCATGGCTGAACGGGCGATGCACTTTGCGTACCAACTTGATTACTGAAGGTATTTATTTCGTTATCGCTTTGTGAATAAATGAATGCTCCACTTATGGCAATCAGCACTACAGCTGCTGCGGCTACTTTGGTGTGCCATGCTTTGGGAATAAGGGCCGCACGTAGGTTTTTCTTTTGATCTTGAACCGCTTGGGCTTGAACCGATTCAAGTAAGTGCGATGGAGTTTCTTTGAGGGGGAGTTTTCTAACTTTGTTGTAGGTGCTTCTTAAACTTTCAACTTCGATCAAGAGATTTTCATTTTGCATCATCTCTCGTTCAAATTCGATTTCCTCAGAGGGATCCATCTCCCTCATGAGGTACCGAATACAGTCTTCATCATTTAATGGCATGTTTGATTTCATGTTGTCTTTCTTCTTCAAAGTACTTCCGTAAATTTATTAACGCATACCTCATACGACCAAGAGCCGTATTAATAGACACGTTAGTCAATTCTGCGATTTCTTTAAAGGGCATTTCGTAATAATGCCTCAATAGTACTACGGTGCGTTGCTCTTCTGGGAGTTTGGCGATGTGCTTCATCAAACTAGACTTCGTTTCAGATTCTACCATTTGATCATCGGCATCAACCCAACTCTCATCCGACATCATGTCGAAGTAATCAGAGCGTGAGTCGCCATCGTCGTACCACCCATTAACGTCAACAAATCGTTTTTGTTTTCTTAAATAATCAATTGTTGCATTATGCGCAATTCGCATCACCCATGCGATCCATTTACCTTGCTCATTGTAGGTGTCATCCATCTTGGTAACAACCTTAGAGAATGTTTCCTGGAATAAATCATTCGCCGTCTCAGGGTTGTTCACCATACTGTATATATAGGAATAGATCTTCGCTTGGTGGCGATTCAGTAATTCGTTAAACGCAGCTTCATCAGCTTTCTTTCTAAATAGCTTAACAAGATCACGATCTCTTAATTCTTTGTAAGATGCCTTTGTATTTCTTTTTAGTAGTTCCATTACAGTCACCCTGTAGTTTTGGGTTTGGCTCTATAGATATGATATTTGAACCTTGGTTTCCTCCGATTGATTCATATTCTCACATTCTTCTATAGAACGATTTAACCATCTGTATACAGCTATTACGAAGAGCTTTACCAAATGGGTTGTCCTTATGTTAATATCTGAACACCAAGTTCAACATCACATGATGATGTTAGGTCAATGTCACATCCTCACATCGGTGGCTAAGACGAGCTATGATTGGAAATAGTTGAAAATATTTTCGCCTACTTTGTTGCCTGTAACTTTTTGAAGCTCAGTAAGCTCTAATTTTTGAATGGCTTTTACCGAACCAAATTCTTTTAAGAGTTTCTGGGCGGTCTTCTCTCCTACCCCTTCAATATCTGTTAACTCTGTAACTAGTGTTCGTTTAGATCTTTTCTGACGATGGAAAGTAATAGCAAATCGATGGGCTTCATCCCTTGCTTGTTGCAACAGTTTAAGAGCGGTTGATTTCTTTGGAATCATATATGGCTCGGACCTTCCTGGTACAAAAACTTCTTCTAAACGTTTTGCTAAACCTATGATATCGCATTCACCATAAAAGCCAATTTCTTTGAGCGCTTCTACAGCTGAACTCAATTGACCTTTCCCACCATCAACCACAATTAGATCCGGAATCTGTAATCCATCTTTCATCACTTTAGAATACCGTCGAGTTAGAATCTCTTTCATCGAGGCGAAATCATCAGGACCTATTACCGTTTTTATATTGAATCGTTTGTATTCACTCTTTCTTGGTTTGGCGTCTACAAAACACACCATCGATGCTACTGGGTCGCTACCTTGCAAATTGGAGTTATCAAAACACTCGATTCGGCGGGGTAGTCGTGTTAGGGGAAGGTGTTCTTTGAGCTCCTTAACAGCATGAGGAATTCGATCTCGTTCGGCCTTCTCTTTCTCTAATCTTCGTTCATTTAAATGCAGGCGTGCATTGGCTTTAGCCATTTTGATAAGCTGAGCCTTCTCTCCTATTTGAGGTACATGAACAGGTACTTTTTTACCCTTCTCTTGATAGAGATACTGAGTCAGTGCTTCATCATCTTCTAACGCATTGCTGATATACACCTCATCCGGAATTGCAGCGGTGTATTGCCCTGTGTAATAATCTTCAACAAACGACTGTAGTAGAACTTCTTGAGAGAGACCTTCGATATTCTTTAAAAAGCGATGAAATTTACCAATGAGCTTCCCTTCTCTTACTTTAAATAGAACTCCACATGCTTCCGATAATTCATGATCTATAATCAATGAAAATACATCTCGGTCTACTTTTTTGTCGGCCACCATCTTCATCTTCTTGCTGTAACGCTCAAAAGCCACCAAGCTATCGCGAATTTTAGCCGCTTCCTCAAAAGCCAAGGCATCGGAAGCAATCTGCATCTCTTCTTTTAGCTCACGTAATAACTGATCTGTTTGGCCATTGAGTAATCGCTCCACTTTTTGGATGATAGACTGATAAACCTCTTCATCCCAGTCTCCCGAACAATTTTGAAGATAATCATCAAAGCAGGAATGCCATTTGGGGATACTTCGAGTTCGATCAATGTTCTTTATAGAAACTGCACAGGTGCATAAATCGAAACCTTTCCGAATGGTCTCGAGCATACGCTTCATGTTGATTACACTATCGTATGGCCCAAAGTATTTACTCCCATCTTTTATAACCGTTCTGGTAGGAAACACGCGGGGCTTAGACTCTTTAGTGATGCAAATGTATGGGTAGCTCTTATCATCTCGATACATGATGTTATATCGAGGCTGATACTGTTTAATGAAGTTGTTTTCTAAGATGAGAGCTTCTGCTTCAGAGTCCGTGATCACCACTTCCAAGTCATCAATCTTCGAAACCATCGTCTTAATACGCCCATCCACTGGTCTAGATTCTTGAAAGTACGAACGAACACGATTTCTCAGCTTCTTTGCTTTCCCCACATAAAGCACACTTCCATTTTTATCCTTGTAAATATATACACCGGGGGATAGTGGTAGATTGGCTACTTTTTCAGATACATCTATACGAACATGGTCTTCACTCATGCCCAAAGATAGTATTCCTAAAGAGCTCAATCCAAATTAATAGATAGGATGTATCAGGGCGAATCGTATTCCACAATTGAGTGCATAATTCCATATTTTTGAGGCATGAGTAAAAGAAAGAATACGACGCGTACCAACCCCGACATCCATGTAATTTATGAAGACAATCACCTGCTCGTGATTGATAAACCTGCCGGGGTTTTATCACAAGAAGATCATACTGGCGATCCTGATGTTCTTACGCTCTGCAAATCATATCTAAAAAAGAAGTATAACAAGCCGGGAAATGTATTTTTAGGGCTTGTTCATCGTTTAGATCGTCCTGTAAGTGGGCTTATGGTTTTAGCTCGTACCTCGAAAGCGGCGGCTAGGCTTTCTGAGCAAGTTCGCAAGCATGCTATGGACAAGACCTACTGGGCAATGGCTGAAGGTATGACTCCGATGGAAAAGACCTTGGTTCATTACTTAGAAAAGGACAAAAATTCTAACAATGTATCTGCTTATAAATCTAAGCGCGGTCGTGCTAAAGAAGCCAAATTAAGTTTCAAAACAATTAAGCAAAGTGCTCATTATAGTTTAGTGGAAGTGGATTTGATAACGGGTCGGCCACATCAAATTCGTGTACAATTTGCTAAGGAAGGCTTTCCACTTTGGGGCGATTACCGTTATGGTGAGCCGGGAAAAAAAGGAAAAGACTTAGGCTTACGTGCGGTCAAGCTAGCCTTCGACCATCCAACTACCCAGAAAAGAATGTTTTTTGAAGTTGATCCGCCCAACCTACAGCCTTGGAATTTCTTTGATTATTAAACCCCTTCGAATTAATCAAATCATCTAACCGAGATCACTTTTAATGGCTAGCCATAAACTTTCATACACGGCCTCCTATATAGCCATTAAGTTTTATGGGCTGACATTAGATGAGCGAATAGGGAATCATTTTTCAACGGCTACTAAGAACTTCTATCGCAATTTGGTAGCCTTTCTACCCAGTCATTTGAGCTGGTATCAGAATTCACTCTCCAAGAGTTTTTGGCGAAAACTATTTATAGCCTCTGAAGAATTATTACTTCCCGGCGACTTGATGCATATCATTTGCCGAAAGTATTATATCGAACAACTGATTGATGAAGCTTTGAGTGAGGGTATTTCACAAGTTGTTGTGCTAGGGGCAGGTTTTGATCATAATGGCAAGTTTAAAGCCAATGAAAAAGCTACTTTTTTTGATATAGATACACCTTACATGGTGGAACAAAAAGAAGATTTTTTAAGAGATTTCGGGTATAAGAATAGCAATCATCATGTCTGCTCGATTGATGTAGAAGAGCAAAATTTAGTAGATGTTTTAACACATCATCCTGATTTCGATTCTACTAAACCGACACTGTATTTAGCGGAAGGTTTTTTTGATTATCTAAGCTTGTCTACTACTAAACAGGTGCTTGAGCAAATACGGAGCTTGACACCTAATCATCAGCTGATAACTACTCTTTTTGCCTTAGAGGAGCTCAACTTCTTTTATCGAAGCAGTTTCACAAGTGGAGTGGCCATGGTAGGTGAAACGCTGAAACTGCCCTTAAATAGAACCGAGTTCATCCAATTAATGAAAGATCACCAATACACGCTTCAACAAGAGATTTCTCACCAGCAGATGTATGATGATTTGGTGTGTTCTACAGGGTTGAAATTACCCGTTATGAAAGGCTTCTACATATTAACCTTCAAATAGATCTTAGTAGGTCGAAACTGAATCTTTTTTAGTGGAATCTTGGCCTTCGCTCGTTGTTAGATTAAAGGGTTTGAAATTTGCCTTCGGTAAGTAGGTAATTTCATAATCTGAAGTGGTCGTATCCTCTTCAATATGCTGATAGGTTGTATCACTGAAAACGGGCTTTGGTGGTTTCTTTTGCACATACGCAATGCCGCTTAGGTTCATCATATTGCGTAGAATCCAATCTTTTCTTTCGGCGACGTAAGGCGATGGTGGGTTTAAACGCATACGCTTTGGATTGGGTAAAACGGCAGCTAATCGAGCGGCTTCATCAGCTTTTAATTCCAGTGCTTCCTTTGCAAAGAAATGCTCGCTTGCTTTACCAACTCCATATACGCCAGGACCGAATTCCACTACATTTAAATATAATTCTAGAATACGTTCTTTCGACCACAGCTTCTCTACTGTTAAAGCCAAACCTGCTTCAACTCCCTTTCTGAAGTAAGTTTTATTGGAGCTTAAAAATAAATTTTTCACTAGCTGTTGGGTGATGGTACTTGCTCCCCTCACCCGTTCACCGTTTTCCATTTCTTGAAGAGCTTTACCTATTGCTTCAAGGTCGATTCCATTATGTTCCCAGTATCTTTGGTCTTCTGAAGCCACCACAGCCCATTTCAAATGCTCGGGTATATCTTGTGTTGGCACCCAATAGGATTCCAAAGAATATGGTTCTTGGCCCACTTCATCCCAATTTGTACTATGGGTAAATGCCGTTGATGTGGGGTTCACCCATTTGAACGACCACAAAGTGAAAAATCCAATTACGCCCATTATCAATACAGCCCAAGCCGTACCTATGATACATTCCTTTAGGATGTACTTTGGGTTGAAATCAATCGATGATATAGCTCTATACATATACATACAGTGTGTTTTGTATGTATTAAACCTAAGAAGCTAAAAATTGTTCTAAATTTTATTCTTCCTCTGAAGATGGAAGTTGTTTGGTAGCTTTTGCCCCTAGTTCTTGGAGCATTTCAGCTTGACGAATTAGGTTTCCTCGCCCAGTTTTCAAGCGTTTCATCGCTTCATCATAGCTACTCTGCGTTTGATTTATTCTGTTCCCTATATCATTCATGCTATCCACAAATAAGGTGAATTTATCGAGTAACTCTCCCCCTCTATTCGCGATCTCTAAGGCATTTTTATTCTGATATTCCCGCTTCCAAATTGTATTAATGGTTGAAAGCGTTGCCAACAGCGTTGATGGGCTTACGATAACGATGTTTCTCTCAAAAGCTTCGTTATATAAATTTGGTTCGGTTTGAAGAGCCGCACCAAAAGCAGGTTCAATTGGAATAAATAACAGGACAAAATCAGGTGTTTTGTTCTCGTACAATTGAGTGTAGTTCTTGTCACTCAAACCCTTCACATGAGCACGTATGGAGTTCACATGTTGCTTAAGCGCCGCTTGAGCTTCATTTACATCTTGAGCCGAGGCAAAGCGCTCGTAAGCTGTTAATGATACTTTTGAATCCACGATCAAGAATTTCTCATCCGGTAATTTGATGACTACATCAGGTTGAAGTCGACGGCCGTCTGTCATAGTCTGGCTTTGCTGCGTGAAGTATTCTTGGTCTTTTCGAAGTCCTGATTTCTCCAGTATACTTTCAAGAATCACCTCTCCCCAATTTCCTTGAGCCTTCGAATCACCTTTTAAAGCCTTTGTTAGATTTTTAGCATCTTCACTCATCTTCTGATTCAAATCAGCCATTTGGCGAATCTGCTCCTTTAAAGTGAAACGCTCTTGCGTTCCTTTTTCATAAGTCTCTTCTACTTTCTTTTTGAACTCATCTAACTTAATTCCAAGTGGGTTCAAAATCTGATCCAAGCTCTCCTTGTTCTGCTTGGTGAACTTCTCCGATTTTTCATCCAGAATCTTATTCGCCAAGTTCTCGAACTGAACCTTTAGCTTTTCCTGCATGTCTTCTAATTCGGCACGTTGTTCGTCTAATCGTTCTTTAAGTGCTGAATGTTCTGCTTTTAAACTTGCTAAATTTCTATCCAGTTCCGAAGAATGCCTTCTCTCTTCTTTTAGCGCTTCTTCTTTTGAAGACTGTACTTCTTGAATCTTTTTTTCAAAGCTACTGATCTCCGTATCAAGCTTTAATTGGTTTTCTTCTAGTTGCTTGGTGAGCATTTCATTTCTCTCTTCCAATCGTGAAGATTCTGATCTTCCTTTAAAAAATGCGATGGCAAACCCGGCTATTGCGCCAACTAAAAGTGATGCGATGATCAATAATTCGTTCATAGATAATTACTTATTAAGAATATCTGGTAGTAGTTCTTTAACTCTTTGATTTCTGTACACTCCAAGGTGTCCCTGCCCTTCTAAGATATAGCTTCGATCACCCGGTTTCAGATATTTTTTTAGCGAAAGTGAGCGTTCGATTGGAAGTACTCTGTCATGTTCAGCAAAGAAGATGGTTATAGGTTCCTCAATCTGGGATAAGGCTATATCTGTTCGCAATGGATAACGAACTAGAAAATCGGGTAAGAACGGGTAGTTCTGATTCTTCATATCAAGGATACTGGTATACGGTGTCCATAACATGAGTCCACGGGGATTTTCTTTGGCAGCTACTTGGGCAGCTATTCCAGTTCCCAATGAATATCCTACTACAAATACAGAATCTTCTTCATATTCATGGAGCATTTCAGAGTACACAAATTGCATATCCTCAATGAGATCCTTTTCGTTGTTTAAGTCACCGCTACTTAAACCAAATCCTCTGTAATCAGGATATAACACATCGAAACCTTCATCTAAGAATAATTGAAACTTCAGCGCAGAGGTCTTATTAGTACTCGCATTTCCGTGAAAGAATAAAACCAATTTGTTGCTCGAATCGGATTGAAAAGCATGAATAGCATGGATACTTGCACCCGATGGAGTTTCAAAAATACGTTCTTCAAAAGGGAATGGATATGAATAACTGGTATTTGGAGGCAGTTTAACTGGTCGAAAAATTAATTCGGTTTGCACAAAATAAAAGTACCCGCATACCATCAAATAGATACAAAAAAGTCCACCAAGGAGTTGTACGCTAAACTTTTTCATTCCCTTGTACTCCCATTAATTTGAGAACTTCGATTCATACAAATCAAAACTCCATTGTACCAGCAATGCCATTAATGCGGCAGGTATAGCGCCTTCAAGTATTAAAGCAGTATCGTCTAGTCTGATTCCCGTTAGTATTGGCTGACCATAGCCTTCTGCACCAATAAGCGCTCCAAGTGTTGCCGTTCCCACATTGATAACCGCCGAAGTTTTGATACCCGCTAGAATGGTTGGTTTAGCGAGAGGTAACTCAATTTTCCTCAGTATAAACCGATTGGATAGCCCTAAGGCCCATGCTGATTCTTGCACAGAGGCAGGGATTTCCTTTATACCTGAATGAGTATTTCTAACTATTGGTAGTAAGCTATACAAAAATAAGGCGGCCATAGCGGGTAAAGAACCTATACCTAATAATGGAATCATGAATACTAATAGTGCTAAGGACGGTATGGTTTGAAGTACCCCCACAAAGGCAAGTAAGGGTCCTTCTAGCCAAGAATTCTTTACCGCTGCGATACCCAATGGTATAGCCACTATAATAGCCAAGGTTAGAGAGATTCCTACTAGATATAGGTGACCTAAAGTGTTGATCCAAAGTCGCGACCACACGGTACTTTGAACCACCTCACTTTTGATAGAAAATTTATCATCTAAGAAGTTTGCAGCAACTTGCTCATCAGACTCTCCTTCTAATTTAACCTGAGCATTTAGTGCCACCATTTCGCTTTCGGTTATAGTACCCTCTAAACTTTCCAAAAGCGATACCATAGATTCATCGATATCCATTCTGTAAAGAATAATCGCCTGATAGTCTGGAAAAAATCCTTGATCATCTTCAAGTACGGCAAGGTCGTAATATTGAATTTCAGCATCGGTTGAATAGAGATCGATGGCATCAATATTTCCAGCTTCTAATCCACGGTAAGCTAGGTCATGATCTAAACCTGTAACTTGCTGATGTGGTAAATTATATGCCTCACTAAGTCCTTTCCAGCCATCATTTCGATCTAAAAACTCGTTGCTGAAGCCTAACTTTAAATCCGGGTGCTTCGCAAGATCTGATATGGTTTTTAAACCTCTTTGTGTTGCCGTTTCTTTATTCACACCTATAGCATAGGAGTTATTGAAGCCCAATGATTTAGTAGCTTGTACCTGATACGGTTTTAAAACTTCATTCAAGGCTTGATGTGAATCTATATTTTGCCCATTCAATATTTCTTGGATAATGGTTCCGGTATAATCAGGATAGATATCAATTTCCCCTTCTAGCAAGGCATTCCATAAAATGCGTGTGCCCCCTAACTGAGACTTATACTGTGTTTGATATCCATTATCTATTAGTAGCTGATTGGTGATTTCCCCAATAATTACCGACTCTGTAAAGAGCTTACTTCCAATTACCACTTCCTTGTTATTATCCTGTGCCAGGATAGCAATTGGAAGAAATAACCCAAGAACTAAACTGATGCATGCAATTCTCATCACTCTTGCTCCACTTGATGTAGCAAGCTACGCTGTGCATTGATAAAATCGCTTACAAAATCATTGGCAGGCTTATTTAAAATGGTTTTGATGCTGCCTCTCTGAACTACGCCTCCGTCTTTCATAAGTAATAGCTCATCCCCAAGATATGCGGCTTCTCCAAGATCATGAGTCACCAACACCACCGTTTTATTGAGCTTACTGAAAATCTCTTTCAGCTCCGATTGCATTTCATTTCTAACTAGTGGGTCAATCGAACCTAATGGTTCATCCATTAGAATATAATCTGGGTCAAGCATCAAAGCTCGCATTAGGCTAACACGTTGAGCTTCCCCACCTGATAGTTGGGTAGGTTTTTTATCTAATAGATTGGTAGAAATATGAACCAGCTCACTTAGTTCATTTACTTTATGGGATATATCGGATTCAGACCACCCAAAGTATTCAGCGGCTAGGGTTACATTCTTCCGAGCACTCATGTGTGGAAAGAGTCCTCCTTTTTGAATTACATATCCAATTCTTTTTCTAAGCGCATCAGTGTTTTTTTTATCAAGCTTATCCTTCCCAAAATGAATTTCACCTTCATCGGGTGTAATCAGACCGATCATTATGCGCAGTAAAGTTGATTTACCACAACCACTAGGACCAATGATGGCTAGTGTTGAACCTTCGGGTACATCTACATTCACCTGATGCAACGCTCGTTGCGTTCCGAAGTATTTAGTAATCTGATGGACCTTAATCATGCAAATAAGCTCATATATAATTGAACATGATGGAGGTTAATGAAAAAGCGTTGGCAACCCAACATAAAAAAAGCACCCTCACAAAAGTAAGGGTGCTTCAGAGTTATGGTTCAGAGATCAGAGATTGGTATGCTCTGATTCACTCTTGTTGCCTTTCAGCTTTTTATAAGCATACGCGCCACCTGCTGCGGCTAGTAAGCCGAGGCCACCATCAATTGGGGCTTGTGCAGGTGCACTTGGTAATCCCGGCTGAGCAACCGTCCACACCGAGAGTAATAGTATCATTGCTAAACTTGCGAGTATTGTGATAAATATCTTCATGAATCTGTCCTTTTATAATTACTTGATGAGCGTCATTTGACGAGTGATTACTTGGCTACCCGCTTTCAAACGGTANTAGTAGATACCACTGGCTTGATCGGCTGCATTCCATGTTACTTGGTAGCTGCCGGCTGTTTTCGTCTCATTAATGAGCTGGGCTACTTTTTGCCCCATCACATTGTATACCGTTAACTGTACAGGACC